>NZ_CP027231.1:785000-2073397 GCF_002998435.1 Bacteroides zoogleoformans
GGATTTTCTGGGGAGTATGATTACATGCGCTATTGGGTTGTCCAAAGGACGCCCCATACTATCAGGTTCGGCTCGGAGGACGGATTTGCCTGCCCTCCTCGACACCTACACCATTCAACCGGCTATTCCGTCAGCCGGCGGCACTGTCACTGCTCCGTCACCGCGTCACTCCTGAAGGTAGTACCGGAATATTAACCGGTTCTGCCATCGGCATCGCCATTCGGCTGAGCCTTAGGACCCGACTTACCCTGATCCGATTAGCGTTGATCAGGAAACCTTAGTCTTACGGCGAGGGGGGTTCACACCCCCTTTATCGTTACTTATACCTACATTTGCTTTTCCACACGCTCCAGAGAAGCTCGCGCTTCGCCTTCGACGCAGAGTGGAATGCTCCCCTACCGATGATGATATCATCCCAGGGCTTCGGCAGAATACTTATGCCCGATTATTATCCACGCCAAACTCCTCGACTAGTGAGCTGTTACGCACTCTTTAAATGAATGGCTGCTTCCAAGCCAACATCCTAGCTGTCTTAGCAATCTGACTTCGTTAGTTCAACTTAGTATTCATTTGGGGGCCTTAGCCGCTGGTCCGGATTGTTCTCCTTTAGGACACGGACCTTAGCACCCGTGCCCTCACTCCTGACATAGAACCGGCAAGCATTCGGAGTTTGTCAAGACTTGATAGGCGGCGAAGCCCTCGCATCTTATCAGTCGCTCTACCTCATGCCGGTATAAGTCAAGGCTGCACCTAAATGCATTTCGGGGAGTACGAGCTATCTCCAAGTTTGATTAGCCTTTCACCCCCACCCTCAGGTCATCCGGAAGCTTTTCAACGCTTATCGGTTCGGTCCTCCAGATGGTGTTACCCATCCTTCAACCTGCCCAAGGGTAGATCACTTGGTTTCGCGTCTACTCCTTCCGACTAAAACGCCCTATTAAGACTCGCTTTCGCTTCGGCTCCAGGTCTCAAGACCCTTAACCTCGCCGGAAAAAGTAACTCGTAGGTTCATTATGCAAAAGGCACGCCGTCACCGCCAATAGGCGGCTCCGACCGCTTGTAGGCGCACGGTTTCAGGAACTGTTTCACTCTTCTGCTCGAAGTGCTTTTCACCTTTCCCTCACGGTACTGGTTCACTATCGGTCTCTCGGGAGTATTTAGCCTTACCGGATGGTCCCGGCAGATTCACGCAGAATTTCTCGTGCTCCGCGCTACTCAGGATACCACTGGGCTGGATACGGTTTCGTGTACGGGGTTATCACCCTCTATGACCCGCCTTTCCAGGCGGTTCCACTCACCGTAACACATGCCGGAACGTGGTCCTACAACCCCGCCGGCGCCGTAACGCCGGTGGTTTGGGCTCATCCCCGTTCGCTCGCCACTACTGGGGGAATCATTGTTTATTTTCTTTTCCTGCGGGTACTAAGATGTTTCAGTTCCCCGCGTTAGCCTCTGTCTGTGACAGATGTCACTCCTTCAAAGTGACGGGTTGTCCCATTCGGAAATCCGCGGATCAAAGGTTATTTGCACCTACCCGCGGCTTATCGCAGCTTATCGCGTCCTTCATCGCCTCCGAGAGCCAAGGCATCCGCCGTGCGCCCTTACTTGCTTTTTTATCGTACCGGCTCACATTGTGTGGGTCGATATATACTTTCAGCTTTAACTTTACTTTTTTATTGTTCGCATCATGTCAAAGATCGTAATACCCGAAAACACGGGAATATGTGGAGAATAACGGATTCGAACCGTTGACCCCCTGCTTGCAAAGCAGGTGCTCTAGCCAGCTGAGCTAATCCCCCCCAAAAAAGGGTAGTCCCAGGCAGAGTTGAACTGCCGACCTCTACATTATCAGTGTAGCGCTCTAACCAACTGAGCTATAGGACTGTCAGTCAAACCCCGGCCGTGGAAAAGGCCCGGCTTCTACTTTTCTCGTATTCGGATAAACAAACAGGCGGTACAAGACAGGAGAACCGGACTTCCTAAAAATATACGAAGTCACTCCAGAAAGGAGGTGTTCCAGCCGCACCTTCCGGTACGGCTACCTTGTTACGACTTAGCCCCAATCACCGGTTTTACCCTAGGGCGCTCCTTTACGGTTACGCACTTCAGGTACCCCCGGCTTTCATGGCTTGACGGGCGGTGTGTACAAGGCCCGGGAACGTATTCACCGCGCCGTGGCTGATGCGCGATTACTAGCGAATCCAGCTTCGTGGAGTCGGGTTGCAGACTCCAGTCCGAACTGAGAGGGGTTTTTAGGATTGGCCGGGCGTCGCCGCCGGGCGGCTTGCTGTACCCCCCATTGTAACACGTGTGTAGCCCCGGACGTAAGGGCCGTGCTGATTTGACGTCATCCCCCCCTTCCTCGCATCTTACGACGGCAGTCTCGACAGAGTCCCCGGCATGACCCGATGGTAACTGTCGATAAGGGTTGCGCTCGTTATGGCACTTAAGCCGACACCTCACGGCACGAGCTGACGACAACCATGCAGCACCTTCACAACCGCCTTGCGGCTTACCCCTTTCAAGGTAATTCGGTTGCAATTCAAGCCCGGGTAAGGTTCCTCGCGTATCATCGAATTAAACCACATGTTCCTCCGCTTGTGCGGGCCCCCGTCAATTCCTTTGAGTTTCACCGTTGCCGGCGTACTCCCCAGGTGGAATACTTAACGCTTTCGCTTGGCCGCTTACTGTATATCGCAAACAGCGAGTATTCATCGTTTACCGTGTGGACTACCAGGGTATCTAATCCTGTTTGATACCCACACTTTCGAGCATCAGCGTCAGTTACGGTCCGGCAAGCCGCCTTCGCGAACGGAGTTCCTCGTGATATCTAAGCATTTCACCGCTACACCACGAATTCCGCCTGCCTGTGCCGCACTCAAGACGCCCAGTATCAACTGCAATTTTAAGGTTGAGCCCCAAACTTTCACAGCTGACTTAAGCGCCCGCCTACGCTCCCTTTAAACCCAATAAATCCGGATAACGCTCGGATCCTCCGTATTACCGCGGCTGCTGGCACGGAGTTAGCCGATCCTTATTCATAAGGTACATGCAAAAAGGCACGCGTGCCTCAATTTATTCCCTTATAAAAGAAGTTTACAACCCATAGGGCAGTCATCCTTCACGCTACTTGGCTGGTTCAGGCTTACGCCCATTGACCAATATTCCTCACTGCTGCCTCCCGTAGGAGTTTGGACCGTGTCTCAGTTCCAATGTGGGGGACCTTCCTCTCAGAACCCCTATCCATCGTAGGTTTGGTGGGCCGTTACCCCGCCAACCGCCTAATGGAACGCATCCCCATCGGTTACCGGAATCCTTTAATGGAGAAACCATGCGGAATCACCATACTATCCGGGATTAATCTTTCTTTCGAAAGGCTATACCGGAGTAACCGGAAGGTTGGATACGTGTTACTCACCCGTGCGCCGGTCGCCATCGGACTTAGCAAGCTAAGTCCATGCTGCCCCTCGACTTGCATGTGTTAAGCCTGTAGCTAGCGTTCATCCTGAGCCAGGATCAAACTCTTCATTGTAAAAGTATCGTGTGCTCTCACTTAAACCCAAATCCCGAAGAAAATGGGAAAAAGGAGGGCATGTTGCTCTGTTCAGGACATCCGAAATTCTAAAGAAGTCTCAATGTTCAATCCCCCGAGCGAATAAGCAAGGGGGCATTGACGGTTCTTCTGTTTTACCCAAGAACGCCTTCCGAATGAACGGAAAACGAATCTTGATCTTGTACTACTTGTATTGTTTATGTAAATCTGTTCAAAGATCGACGGCGCTGACCTCTAAGGGAAAGCGGATGCAAAGGTAAGCACTTTTAGCAATATACTCCAAATTATCGGAGAAGTTTTTTTCCCTTTTTTATTTACCGCCACACGCTCTCTCTGCGAAAGGGGAGGAGAATAAAGGGAAACGAAAGCCGCTTGCAGCATCTCGCAAACCATCATGTCAAAGCGCACATGCCCCCGTTGCCGAAAGCGGATGCAAAAGTAGAGCTTATGGGAAATACGGCAAAATATACGGGGAACTTTTTTCCGAGAAAAATGAAAAAAAATAATCAAACGACTGAAAAACAGCAAGGTAGGAGGAAGAAGAAAAGGAAGGGAGGAAAGGTGGGGAGCGGAAGGGACACATTATAATAATGGAAAAGGAAGAAAAAAGGGGGAAAGGACACGGGGGTAAGGGAGGGGAAAGGAGAGAAAAACATATGAGGCGTGCCGGCGGCGTGTCTCCGCCGTGTCCGCGCCACCTCCGCTCCGTATCCATATAAGCGGAGATTATACGGAGGTAATACGGAGGTGATACGGAGATGATACGGAGGTGATACGGAGATGATACGGAGCGGATACGGAGCGGATGCGGAGGAGATGCGGAGCGGATACGGAGATGATGCGGAACACCAAACCAGTGTGTGTGCAAAAAAAGACAAGGATTTATTGGATAGTTATTTTTTTTCGTACATTTGCTATTCCATCATTTACCTACTTTATTCAGATACTCCCACAAAGTCGATATGAAGAAAAAAAAAGAGAACAGTCGGTCAGATACTTTGAAAGATAATTTCGAGAAACTTTTCAAAGAAAATTATTCCAGTCTTTATTATTATGCCCTTCATTTTATTCCTGATAGTGAAATTTGTAAAGATTTAGTAAGTGATACATTTTATTTTGTGTGGGAAAATATTAAAACTTTACGTATGGAAACTGCAAAAGTTTATATGTATACTCATCTTCAACGACTTTGCATTGATTATCTTCGCCGTTTAGGTATGATAGTCGGTAAAACAGAATCATATCTTGCAATGCTTCGGGAGTGGAATGAGAATGATTGGAAGGAAAGCGAAGAGCGCATTCAGAATATTATGCGTTTAATAGAGCAGATGCCCACACTTACGCGGACAATAATGGAACAATGTTATATATATAAGAAGAAATACATAGAGGTAGCCGAAATGACAGGACTTTCGGAAAGCGGTGTACGCAAGCATGTGATGAAAGGATTAAATATTATCAGACAGTATTTTTCCGTTAAATATAAAAAACGGCAGTGACTAAGTCATTAATCAGTTCGTAATAAATAATGTTATAAATATTTTATATTATGAGGGAATAAGCTTTATGAATGATTCAAATAATAAAGAAGAAAAGAATGGTAAAGAAGTATATCAGACACCGGAAGAGATTTTACATTACGAATGTGAACAGGCATTATTGCGCCACCATTTCAAGGAGCCTTCTGTCAATGATGAGTGGAAGAAGTTTCAACATTCGATACCATCGAATCTATTGAGTGTCGTACATAAAAAGAAGCTTCTTACCCATTATATTATCAGTGGCATTTCGGTAGCCGCAATGATATTAGGGGCCGTTTTCCTTGCTTTGCCTAATCATAATGCACAAGGAGTGAAAGGTAGCCAAGAAATGAAAGTATTGATAGCTTCAGCATCTGAAAATCAGCAAGTTGTTTTGGAGGAATCGGAGAACGCTGCGTCAGAAGAACAGACAGTGGTAATTAATAATACGATTCCACATATAGAACGGCAAGGTGCCGTTTTGTCGGTAAGAGAAGCCGATTACACCCATGTAAATGTCAAGAAGATTCGTCATAACATAGTTTCCATACCTCGGGGCAAAGTCTATAAGATACTTTTAAACGACGGTACAGAAGTTTGGCTTAATGCAGACAGCCGCTTCTCTTTCCCCTCCCGTTTTTCCGGGAAAAATCGTGTCGTGACACTTGACGGAGAGGCTTATTTCAAAGTAGCGCCCGATGAGCACAAGCCTTTTATTATTACTACTGATAAAATGACAACGCAAGTATTAGGAACAGAATTTAATATCAAAGCTTATAAAGAATCAGAAGCCCATGTGACGTTGGTACGTGGTTCAGTATGCGTGCGATTGCCGCATAAAAAAGAGGAAGTGATCCTAACTCCCGGTGATGACATTGTTTGCACCGAGAATGGTTACCAAGTGAGAAAAATCGACACAAGTTACTATAGTCAGTGGATGGAAGGTTATTTTTATTATGATGATGTATCCCTTACCGATATTTTACGCGATCTCGCGCGCTGGTATAATCTTTCTATTGAGATAGAGCAGGAGCCTTCGCTTATAAATCTGCGACTGCACTTTATTGCCGAACGGAGTGATAATATAGAGCAAGTGATTGAGAACTTGAATACTTATGAATATTTTTCTGTTATAAAAAGAGAGAACAGGTTAATAGTAAAATGGAACTATAATGCAATCCAATAAAAGATAATTGAAATGATATTGGAATAAGCAGAGATAAGATTCTGTTAAAAAAATCCTCAAAAGATAAGGGTAAAAAAAATAAAGAGCGTTTGGTGGGACTAAACGCTTTATTTTTTCGTATTTAAGTAAAAGTCACCTTTAATTTAATCAAGTTCATGAAAAATTTTTATTGTTTGAAGGCCTTCCACAAATGTTTTTTATTCTTCTTGCTCTTCTTTTTCAGTGGGAGTATTGGGAGTGGAAGTGCGTTAGCACAAAGTGTTTCACAGAAAATAGATTTGGTATGTCACAATGAGCTTATGCCATCTGTGCTAAAAAAGCTGGAGCAAGAAACTAAATTCAAATTTCTGTTTACGTATAACGAACTCCAACATTTTAAGGTTACAGTTGAGATTAAATCGAAAACGATAGATGAGGTGATGAACGCTATTTTAGCCTCTTATCCGCTAACTTATAAGATTAATGGAATATATGTCACAGTTTCAGCTTTGCAGAAAACGAAGCAGAGGCGCATAAAGGGGCGTGTCGTGGACATTGACGGAATTCCTCTACCCGGTGTCAAT
Organism: Bacteroides zoogleoformans; assembly: GCF_002998435.1. Classification (NCBI taxonomy): domain Bacteria; kingdom Pseudomonadati; phylum Bacteroidota; class Bacteroidia; order Bacteroidales; family Bacteroidaceae; genus Bacteroides; species Bacteroides zoogleoformans. Next base: position 791,823 of record NZ_CP027231.1, read on the forward strand.
ATTCTTACCAATGACATTTCTGTGGCAGGGGTCAGTGACGGAGATGGAAATTTTGACATTTTAATTCCCGATAGTAAAGAAATTAAGGAAGTGAGATTTTCTTATATCGGAATGAAAACCGTATCTGTACCTTTCGCAGAAAAGCTTTTTTTTATTTCCATGAAAGATGATACGCAACTTGTAGATGAGGTAGTTGTCAACGGTATATTTGAACGTAAAAAAGAGAGTTTCACAGGTGCTACCACTGTTATTAGAAAAGAAGAATTGATGCGGAATGGCAGTCAAAACTTATTGCAAAATTTAAAGAATATAGATCCTGCCTTCAAGATTGTAGAGAATATGGATTTAGGCTCCAATCCGAATGCCATGCCCGAAATCAGAATGCGTGGGCAGCAGTCAATGCCCGATTTGAAAGGGACATATAACGGGAATCCTAACTTGCCGCTATTTATATTAGATGGCTTTGAATCGGATATTACAGCTGTTTACGACTTAGACATGAACCGTGTAGAAACTATTGTTTTGTTGAAAGACGCTGCCGCAAAAGCAATTTATGGCTCCAAAGCGGCCAATGGAGTGGTGGTCATAGAAACCCGTAAGCCCGAAGCCGGTAAATTGAGAATCACTTATAAAGGAGATTTGAACCTGACAATCCCGGATTTGACAGGATATAACCTTTGCAATGCCCGTGAGAAGTTTGAAGTAGACAAAGCACACGGTGTGTATTCCGACCCGTGGTTTTGGGAACAATATTTGAATAATATACAATCGGAAATAGCACGTGGCGTAGATACCGATTGGTTGGCACAACCCCTACGTACGGGAGTCGGACATCGACACTCGGTTTACTTGGAAGGAGGCGACGAACGCCTTCGGTATGGCGTAAATTTACTTTACAACGACATCAAGGGGATTATGAAAGATTCCGGTCGTAAAACGTTTACCGGAGGTTTTATTCTCTCCTATCGTTATAAAAATTTATTATTTCGTAATCAATTCAATACCACTTTGAATCATGCAGACGACTCTCCTTATGGTTCTTTTTCCGAATATGCAGAGTTGAATCCATACTGGACACCATATGATAAGAATGGCAATTTGAAGCAAATTGCCGGTTCGACAGGCGGTGGAGGTTTGGTAGGTGTTACTAAAGGAAATCCGTTGTGGAATGCGGCTATCGGTACAAGAAACTTTGGTAAATACACAAATCTGACTAATAATTTTTATATCGAGTGGCAGTTGGTCGAGTCATTGAAATTGACGGGACGTCTGGGGTTGTCGAAAACATTCAACAGACGGGAGGATTTTTATCCAGCTTCCCACACATCTTTTTTAGGCTATTCGGAAGAACGTTCTTTTGACAAGGGAAGTTATAGTAAAGCCGATGGAGAGAGTAGTTCCATATCAGCCGACCTAACGGCAAATTATTCTTTATTCTTGAACAAAAACCACTTATTCTTCAATGCAGGCTGGAATATGCAGCAGAATCAGTCAGAAACCACTAAATTTAAAATCATAGGTTTTCCCAATGACCGTATCAATTTCATTGCTTCCGGTCTGAAACCGGATCCCAATCAACCATTTTCCGGAAGCGAAAGTATCGGTCGATCAATTAGTCTGCTATCGGCAATGAACTATTCATATGATGATCGTTATTTGGCAGATCTCTCTTATCGTGCCAGCGCCTCTTCTCTTTTTGGAAAAGAAAACCGGTGGGGACATTTTTGGGCTGTAGGCGCAGGGTGGAATTTACATAAAGAACCCTTCATGAAAGAGGCTACTTGGTTGAAGCAATTTAAAGTAAGAGCTTCTACAGGCTATACGGGAGCACAAAACTTCAGTTCTTATCAGGCGTTGGCCACTTTTGGATATTATCAAACGCAAGCTTATGATAATTGGATAGGTTCTTACCTGATGACTTTGCCCAACGACAACTTGAAATGGCAGAAAACCCAAGATTATAATGTCGGAGTTGATATCAACCTCTTCAACCGTCTGAATATTCGTTACGATTACTATATACAGAAGACCGAAGATCAGCTTTTGTCACTTACAGTTCCGCCTTCTATGGGATTTCTTAGCTATATGGAGAATTTGGGAAGTACTGAAAATAAAGGCATGGAATTGAAGCTGAATGCGCACCTTCTATATAATCCGGCAGAAAATCGTTACTTAAGCGCATTTTTCTCTATTGCCAAAAATTCGAATAAACTAAAAAAAATATCGAATGCCTTGAAAAACTATAATGATGAAGTAGATGGCAAAATTGTAGCCGGTAAAACGAATAAGCCTCAGCTTCATTTTATCGAAGGAGAATCCATGAATGCCATTTGGGCTGTACGTTCATTGGGCATCGATCCGGCCACAGGAGATGAATTATACCTGACTAAGGATGGAAAAACAACAACGGAATGGAGAGCGGAAAACCAAATAGTGTGTGGAGACGCTATGCCGAAATGTACAGGAACTTTCGGATTAAACTTAGATTATAAAGGAATCTTCATGAATATGTCTTTCTTTTATCAGCTGGGTGGACAAATGTATAATCAGACATTGGTAAACCGCGTGGAAAACGCCTATGTAGGTCTGAACGTAGATAAGCGTATATACGATGCCGTTTGGAAGCAACCGGGCGATATCGTCGATTTTTCTTATAGCCCTTATAAGACGACCAAACCAAGCTCCCGATTTATTCAGGACTTGAATGAACTGCGTTTTTCTATATTGAATGTCGGCTATGATTTTCGTCATACAGCTTTTCTGAACCGGCTTAAACTCGCACAATTGAAAATCAGTTTCTATATGAACGATATTTTCCGTGCATCTACCGTAAAAGTGGAAAGAGGATTGGATTATCCGTTTGCCCGCACTTACTCGATTTCTTTACAGGCAACTTTTTAATATAGTAGAATATGATGACAAAAACACAAAAAATAAGAAGAACGCTTGGAATGTTGCTCTTATCTTTGCTAAGCATTTCGTGTCAGGACTGGTTAGACGTCAGTCCGAAGTCTGAAGTGAAATATGATGATTTGTTCAGCTATAAAAATGGATTTAAAGACCAGTTGACAGGAATCTATACTGCGCTTTGTTCTGAAAATCTATATGGGGCAAACCTTTCTTTTGGTATGGCAGATGCTTTGGGACAACAATATGTATGGAAGCAAGAGGCAGGTACATACTATCATCTGCATCGATTTGAGTACGAGAATACCACCAGCCGTGGAGTAATCGACAATGTGTGGAGCAGTATGTATAATGTGATTGCCAATATTAATATCCTGTTGCAAGGCATTGATGAACACCGGGGAGTTCTGTCAGAAGCAGAAGAAAAAGTTTATGAAGGTGAAGCCTATGCTTTGCGTGCCTTTCTGCATTTCGATCTGCTTCGGTGGTTTGGCAAGAGTTATGCGAACGGTGCCGGTGAGAAGGCTATTCCGTATGTGAAAGGAGTATCAAAGGAGGTCACTCCATTATCTACAGTTTCCGAGACTATTGAGCTGGTGATTGAAGATTTGAAGCGCGCATTGGAGCTATTGGCGACAGACCCCATAAAAACAAATGACTCTGTCATGAATTTTTTGGGTACACGTGATTTTCATCTCAATTACTATGCAGTTTGTGCATTGATGGCTCGTGCCTATCTTTATAAAGATGATAAAGCTAACGCGTTGCGATGTGCCCGTGAAGTCATCGAATCGAACAAATATCCTTGGGTGGTAAGTAGTAATGTTACCACCAATACACGCGAAACACGTGACGGGATTTTTAAAACGGAGTGTATTTTCATGCTCAATAATACAAGATTGAAATCGCTGACGGAAAGATATTTGAAGGAAGGGGAAAGTAACACTGTAGGAAATTTGCTTATCATGTCTCCGGAGGTATGTGCAGAAATATTCGAAACCGGCCAGTATGGCTTTGATTGGCGATACAACTATTACTTTGAGACATTGTCGAGTTATTATCTTGGCAGTACTAAGTTGTGGCAGCTTTCTTCTAACTATAACAATCGCCAACCAATGCTCAGGATCAGTGAGATGTGGTTGATTGCAGCAGAATGCGCAGTCTCGAAAAAAGATGCCGTGAACTGTATCAACACATTGCGTAAGCATAGAGGATTTGACGAAGGAAGTATGTTGACCGAAGGCGGGACAACTGATATGATGTTGAAAACTATTATCGGAAAAGAATACCGAAAAGAGTTTATCGGAGAGGGACAATGGTTTTTATATTGCAAGCGGTTGGATATTGAGGAGATACCTGATGTAACGGTCCCTTTCAGCAAGGGATTTTATGTACTTCCAATGCCTGATCAGGAGAAAGAATATGGTAATAGAAAATAAAAAGGAAGGAGACGATATATGAAACGATTCGGTTATACGATAGGGTTATCTCTGTTGTTGATGATAAGTTGTACCAAAGACAACTACTTACGATATGACACAAATGTAGCTTCTTTACGATTTGTCTATTCTCCGGCAGGGAAAGACAGCACGGTTTACTCTTTTGGGCTACATCCGGGAGTAGAAGAGGATATAGTAGAAATAGCGTTCAAACTAATAGGAGTAAGTTCTTCCGAACCCAGAGAAGTTGCCGTGGAAGTTGTAAAGGAGAAAACAACGGCTATAGAGAACAATGACTTTGTGATTGAGCCATGCAAATTGCCGACAGATGCAATTGCCGGTAGTGTAAAAATAAAAGTACGGAAAAACAAGAGCTTAGATGGAGAAAGTAAGGTTGTCGCTCTGCGTTTATGCGCCAACAATTACTTCTCAGAGGGTCCAGTCAACGAATCGACATTCAAGGTTGTAATAACCAATGATTTGGCAGAACCTGCGGGATGGATTTTCAACGAATACAGTCGCGTAAAGCATCAATTCGTTATTTTACATACAGGGGTTGCCATGAATTATAACCAATGGAGCACTTCGGAACAGATTTATTGGAAGGGCGTATTGATTAATGCTCTTTATGAATATAATAAAGCACATCCGGGAGAACCCTTGACTGATGAAAACGGTTTAGTGGTAACCTTCTAATTATTAACGGTAAAGACACGTGCAATGATGAAAAACAGACTAAAAATCAGGCTATACCTTATCATGGGATTGATGATAGGTCTGGCCGCTTGTTATGACGATCACGGGAATTATAATTATTCCGAGTTACCCGACATCACTCTTGAAGTAAAAGATACGGTATATGCCACCCAATTCAAGCCATTGGAATTGTCGGTAAACATCAAAGCGAATGGCGCCGAAGAAAGTGATTATGAATTTAGCTGGCGTCTTTGGTCGAATGAAATCGGAGGCGTCTGGAAACAGAAAACCATCAGCAATACAAAGGAACTTTCTTATTCTGTGACAGAAATACCGGGATCTTACTCGCTGGTACTTACTTGTCATAATAAGAATACCGGAATAGATACCTACAAGAAGATTCTTCTGGTTGTGCAAGGAGTTATTACCGAAGGATGGATGGTTCTACAGGAGAAAGACGGAAAGACTGATTTCGATATTATTATGAGCCCTTATTTTTCCAACCGAGTAGATAAAGATCAGATATTACATGACGTTTATCGGTCAATCAATGGAGAGCAATTGGAAGGAAGGGGCGTCAAGATGGGTAGTTTCTTCTGTTTGGGACGCTATCAGAACGTAATGATTCTGACTGATAAAGGTGGGGTTCGCTTGGATGCCATCACCATGCAAAAGACCTTCGATATCTCTACTTTGATGCCGGATATGAAGAATTGGAAACCGGAGAATTATATTTTCTACCATTATTATTGGAGTCCCGGCCGATACGGTTATGACGCCATTATCTCCAACGGACGTTTTTATGAATATAGTACTATTGGTTCAATGGGTTTTACAACTTATATTGAACCTATCCTAAAAGATGGAATGACCTATAAATCGGCTTCTTATGCCCCCCGTTATTTCGATTATTATCTGGCTATTATCTATGATGAACTGGGTGGGCGTTTTCTGTGCTTTCCCAAAAAGAACGGAGGTTCTACATGGATACTTCAAGAAATGCCTGACAATGCTTCCGGCTCGGTATTCAACATAAAGAATATGCGTGCGAAGCTACGATATATGGATACAGGTTTTAATAACTACGAGTATGGATTGTTTGAAGATTGGAATACTCATACAAATACTTTGTATGCATTTAATTTTGATGCGAAAACCAATGTAGATAAGGCAATGTATAGTGCGGAAAACTGTCCTGATATACAAAAGGCCGGCTATTTTGCCGTAGGAAACTTAGGGCCGGTATTTTATTACGCTACAGACAGGGATATTTATCAATATGACTATGCGGGCACCAATACGGGCAAAAAGGTTTACACTTTAACTAACAATGAGGAAAGAATTACCGGCATGAAAATCTTCAAACCTTGTGTCGATCGCTTCATTCGCTCACATCCTTACAATAATAAGATTTTAATAATTTCTACTTATAATGAAAATTCAAAAGAAGGGAAAGTATATATGTATTATATTAACGTAAGCAATGGAGCTATTGACGCTTCTTCGGAGAAGATCTTCAGTGGATTCGGAAGAATTCTGGACATGGAGTATAATTTTCCGAAATATGGTTCTTGAAAAAAAAAATTTCCGATGAAAAAACTCTTGATTCTAAAAATAGGACTTGTTCTTCTATGCTTTCAATGGGGAGAACAAGTATCCGCCCAAGTAGCTTTCTTTTTTGAGTCACTCAGGCAGGTAAAAATACACGTTACTTTCAGAGACTCATCATACCAAACAATGTTGGACAAATCGGGGGTGGGTATTATTCAAGTACCCACTTCACTGCCTCCCGGATATGCTGTTTTATATGAACCGCACAGTATTAATTACTTCTACCTTGTTCCGGGCAAAAAGCAAAGCATACATAAATACTCTGACGGTCACCTTGAATTTGATGGAGAAGGAAAAACAATTAATGAATACTTAAACGGGAAATTCCTGAACACGCTGAATTTGAGCTATGAACAGCCAGAAGAGGACTTCTTGAAAGAATGGGAACTATTGCCAGAAAGGTTACAATCTCATCTTGACTCACTTTTGTTGCCTGAGAATTTTAAACGGTTGGAACGAAAGCGTCTGTATTATCAGGCTTGCAATATGCTACAAGCTTATCCGCTTTATCGTGCAAGAAAACTGAGAATAAATAGGTATTCTCCCCAAGAAAGCTATTACCGACAAGTGGGAAAGACAATGAAAGAGGATGAGGAAGCCTATGAGTTGTGGGAATATCGGCAAGCTTTTAAGAATCGTATTCGAATATTAGCAGAAAAATTTACCGAAAACAAACCATTGGAGCAGTTGCGTTACGCATTGCGTTACGTACAAGACTCTGTGAGGGATTCCCGACTCACCGATTATTTGGTTCATACTTTCATGTACGAACACCTCAGAAATTTCGGTGCGAAGGATGTTGAAGAATTTCTGCCTATCTATAAGAAGAAAGTGAACAATCTTGCCCGAAAAGCGGAGTTTGATAAAATTTATCAGCAGTATTCGAATCTGGCAAAAGGAAGGAAAGCACCGGATTTTTTGTTTCCCGATATTAATGGCAAGCCGGTTTCCCTTTCCGGCTTATCCGGAAAATATGTTTATATAGACGTATGGGCTACATGGTGTTTTCCTTGTCGCCGGGAACTTCCTTTGCTGCAACAATTGGAGGAAAGGTATAGAGAAAAACCAATTCATTTTGTCGGTATCTCCATTGATGATGACGAGGGGGCTTGGAAGAGAAAGGTAAAAACTGATAATTTGAGAGGAATCCAGTTGCATGCCGACAAGAATTCCACATTTCGCAACGATTATCAAATCTCTCTAATACCTCGTTTTATCCTGATTGATCCGGAAGGGAAAATAGTAGATGCAAAAATGTCCAGACCTTCTGAATCAGAAACAGTAACTTTCTTGGATTCTTTATTTTATTAGTTATAAGCCATTTAAACTCTATTATTTTTAAGATTTCGTCAATGATGGGTTACTAAATACAAAAGCTAAAAGCACAAATTAAGAAATCAAGAGCCATGCTCCTCACTTCAAAAACCGCAAAGAACTCCCCCAATTCAAAGCAAAGAAATAATACGCAGGAAGGCGTCCGAATGTCTGCAAAAAAGCATATCTTTGTCGCGACAAGAGATATGGAAACAGAATACTTCACTCTTAACACTTTAGCCCTATGTACACCATACAAGCCAACCCAAGCGGAACCCGCAGTCTGGAAGTCTCGGAAGAAAACCTTGCCACCATCGAGAAATACGGACTCTTCCGCCACCTCATAGACAGCAACGGAATCATTGACGAAACCGTACTCGACAAGTTGAAACTGAACATCCGCTCTCTCATTGCCGCACAAGAGGAAGACAGCAAGGATCTGCTCGACCTCTGCATCGACGTCGTCTATCACAACAACATGAAAGCCTTCGGGTTGCAACAGCTCGTCAAGCTCTACCTGAACCGGCTCTCCGAACAAGAAACCACCAGGGAAGAATAAATGAAAACCATAGATACCTGCGGACAAAAGCAATACAGCCCCCTCATCCCGGCCATCACAGCCATGTGCCGTGCTCCGAAAGGTGAGAAGCTGGAAATCATCATGGACAATGCCGCCGCCTTCAACGATTTAAAAGAATACCTTGCCGAGCAGCAAATAGGTTTCCGCGAAATCTATGACGGCGAACAAATGACATTGCAATTTACGAAGCATGGTGATTAGTGATGAGCGGTCAGTGATGAGCGATTATCAGCCGATATGCAATAATTAACCACTAATCACTTACCGCAAACCGCTATATTTCCTATCTTTGCGCCATGAAAGAGTATCGACTGACCGACTGGCTGCCTACTACCAAGAAAGAAACAGAACTGCGCGGATGGAATGAACTTGACGTCATTCTCTTCAGCGGCGATGCCTACGTAGACCATCCCTCATTCGGAGCCGCTGTCATCGGGCGCATCCTCGAAGCTGAAGGATTGCGTGTAGCTATTATCCCCCAACCAAACTGGCGCGACGACCTGCGCGACTTCAAGAAGCTGGGCCTCCCCAGACTGTTCTTCGGCGTCAGCCCCGGATGCATGGACAGCATGGTGAACAAATACACCGCCAACAAACGCCTGCGTAGTGACGATGCCTATACACCGGACGCACGCCCCGACATGCGCCCCGAATACCCCTCCATCGTATATACCCAAATACTGAAGAAGCTATATCCCAATGTCCCCGTCGTATTGGGCGGCATCGAAGCAAGCATGCGCAGACTGACGCATTATGACTACTGGCAAGACCGCCTCCGCCCCAGCATACTCGTAGACAGTGGCGCCGACGCCATCATCTACGGCATGGGAGAAAAGCCGATTGTAGAACTTGCCGGCCGGCTGAAGCAACGGTTGGAAGCAACCGGTATGGAAGAAAGCGAAACCGCTCTGACAAAAGATGAGTTCAAACAGCTTATTGCCGATATTCCACAGATGGTTTATCTGGGAAAAGATGTTGTCACGCAAGAGGGAGACATCACCCTCTTTTCTCATGAAGAATGTCTTAAAGACAAAAGGAAAGAAGCCGCCAACTTCCGCCACATCGAGGAAGAGAGCAATAAATATGCGGCCTCACGCATCCTTCAGAAAGTAGGTAAACAGACCGTCGTCGTCAACCCGCCATATCCTCCTCTGACAGAGGCCGAACTCGACCACTCTTTCGACCTGCCCTACACCCGCCTGCCGCACCCCAAGTACAAAGGCAAACGCATCCCCGCCTACGACATGATAAAGTTCTCCGTCAACCTGCACCGAGGTTGTTTCGGAGGATGCGCCTTCTGCACCATCTCAGCCCACCAAGGCAAGTTCATCGTGAGCCGCAGCAAGGAAAGTATACTGAAAGAAGTGAAAGCACTGACGGAACTGCCGGACTTCAAGGGGTACTTGAGCGACCTCGGCGGCCCGTCGGCCAACATGTACCGGATGAAAGGACGAGATGAAGCTCTTTGCAGGAAATGCAAACGTCCGTCGTGCATCCACCCGCGAGTATGCCCCAACCTGAACACCGACCATCAGCCACTGCTCGACATCTACCGGGCAGTAGACGCATTGCCCGGCATCAAGAAATCGTTCATAGGCAGCGGAGTACGCTATGATTTGCTTCTGCACCAAAACAAAGATGCCAAAGTGAACAGAAGCACTGAAGAGTATACTCGCGAACTCATAGCCCGACATGTCAGCGGCCGGCTGAAAGTTGCCCCGGAACATACGTCCGACCGTGTGCTCGGCATCATGCGCAAACCCTCATTCGCTCAATTCAGCGAATTCAAAAAGATATTCGACAGGATAAACCGTGAAGAAGGACTGCGCCAGCAACTCATCCCCTACTTCATCAGCAGCCACCCCGGATGTAAGGAAGAAGACATGGCAGAGCTTGCCGTCATCACCAAACGGATGGAGTTCCATCTGGAACAAGTGCAGGACTTCACTCCCACTCCGATGACCGTGGCCACCGAAGCGTGGTATACGGGTTTCCATCCCTACACGCTGGAACCCGTATTCAGTGCCAAAACGCAACGTGAAAAGCTGGCACAACGCCAATTCTTCTTCTGGTACAAACCGGAAGAACGAAAAAATATCATCAACGAGCTGAGACGAATAGGCAGACAAGATCTGATAGACAAACTTTACGGAAACGGGAAACGGTGAACGCCATAGAATACAATTTAACCACTTTAAGACCAAGTTGAAAATGAAACAACTCATCGTTCTATTGTTCTGTTTACTCAGTTGGAAGGGTTCTCACTTACATGCCCAATCCGAATGCCTTCCGCAGAAATACAGCCTGAGCTTTGGGGGCGGTTTGGCATTGCCTGCCGTCAATGGCAACCGTAATGACTTTTTCAGCAAGAACGGCAATCGTCCAGGCTACAACCTAATAACGGAAGGACGCTACTACTTCAGCCCCAACTTTGCCGCAGGAACACAATATGACTACCTCCGTACAGCCTTCGGACAGGACAAGATGCACGTGCATTTTGTCCGCCCCGAGCTTGTACTGCGCCACCTCTGGAGTCAAGGTAATCAGGCCGCATTCTTTTCGCTGGGCATCGGTTATCTGGATTATCAGGAGCGCACCTATACACAAGGCCAACGCTACGGACATCTTTATCATAAGGGATATTGCGGCATATCATTCGCCCTCGGCTGGGAGTTCCGCATCAGCCGGAAAGTATCGGGCGTGCTACGCGCCGAAGCACTGACAGCCGATTGGTTTGTCAATCCCGAAGCACGTCTGTTCAATCCCGACAAAAACTATGACGACGGCATAAACCACCAGTGGTTCAAAAGTCACATCACGTTCATCAATCTGGGATTTGGAGTGCAATTCGGTAAGTGAACGGTGAGGGGGAACTAAAACTCAATCTGCATAATCGCACTTAAAGCTCAAGCTTTATCTTCTTCGACCGGCATTGTCAGAATCTCCTGAAGCACCCGGACAGCTTCTTCCACGGTACTCACGTCCTTCACCGACATGCTACGCCTGTTGTTCTGCTCGCGCAAGTCGCAACGACGCGTATACTTCATCATATAGGCAATCATCTTGCCGAATGCCTGACTTTGAAAGTATGGGCTATCCGGATTGGATACGAAGAACATCGACATCCTGCCCCCCTTCAGGAACACTTTCTCCACGCCAAGACGTACGGCAAGACGACGGAGCGATACGATGCGCAACAGTTCTTCCGTTTCGGGAGGAACCGGACCAAAGCGGTCTTCGAGACGATAACGAAAGGCCTCCACATCCTTATCAAGCGTCAGTCCGTCCAACTCGCGATAAAGCAACATGCGATCGCTACTGCCCGTAACATAGTCGGCAGGCAACAACAGTTCCAGATCACTCTCCACCTGACACTCATCTACAAACTGTTCGCCACTGATGATTCCTCCGTCTGTTTTCAATTCTTCGGCATAGAGGTCGGCAAACTCATCGATCTTCAGTTCATGTACCGCTTCCGAAAGAATCTTCTGGTAAGTCTCGTAGCCCAAATCGGCGATAAATCCACTCTGCTCAGCACCCAGCATATTGCCAGCTCCGCGGATGTCGAGGTCTTGCATGGCGATGTGGATGCCGCTGCCCAAATCGGAAAAGTTCTCAATGGCTTGCAAGCGGCGTTTAGCTTCCGACGTTAGAGAAGACAGAGGAGGTGCCAGCAAGTAACAAAAAGCCTTTTTGTTGCTGCGCCCCACCCGTCCCCGCATCTGATGCAAATCACTCAAACCGAAGTTCTGTGCCTGATTGATGATGATGGTGTTGGCGTTGGGGATGTCAATGCCACTCTCTATGATGGTGGTGGCAAGCAGCACATCGTAATCGTAGTTTACAAAGTCGAATATCACCTTCTCAAGTTCTGCCGGTTCCATCTGTCCATGCCCGATACAAACACGACAGTCGGGTATACGACGCTCAATCATCATTTTCAGCTCCATCAGGTTAGAGATGCGATTATTGACGAAAAACACCTGCCCGTTACGGCTCATCTCGAAGTTGATGGCATCGGCAATGACCTCTTCGTTAAAGGTATGCACTTCCGTCTGAATGGGATAGCGGTTGGGCGGCGGGGTCTGTATAACACTCAAATCTCGTGCCCCCATCAATGAGAATTGTAAAGTACGGGGAATAGGTGTAGCGGTCATGGTCAGCGTATCAACGTTGACCTTGAGCTGACGCAGCTTTTCCTTGACAGATACACCGAACTTCTGTTCCTCATCAATGATCAGCAAGCCAAGATCTTTGAATTTCACGTCTTTACCCAAGATGCGGTGAGTGCCGATAAGGATGTTCACTTCTCCCTCGGAAAGCCCTTTCACCACAGCTTTAGTCTGTGCAGAAGTGCGCGCACGGCTCAAATATTCCACCCTGCAAGGCAGTCCGTTCAGGCGTTCCTTGAAGGTCTGGAAATGCTGATAAGCCAGTACTGTTGTAGGAACCAGCACGGCCACCTGCTTATTGTCAGCCACAGCTTTGAAGGCCGCACGCACCGCCACCTCCGTTTTGCCGAAGCCCACATCACCGCAAACCAGCCTGTCCATCGGACGGGCGCTCTCCATATCCGCTTTTACATCAGCGGTGGCTTTGCTTTGGTCGGGCGTATCTTCGTAGATAAAGGATGCTTCCAACTCCCGTTGCAGGAAGCTGTCCGGACTATAGCTGAAACCTTTTTCCTCACGACGTTGCGAATAGAGCTTAATCAGGTCGCGGGCAATATCTTTAATCTTTGTTTTGGTGCGGTCTTTTAGTTTCTCCCAAGCGCCGGTGCCAAGCTTATTCAGGCGGGGAGGCTCTCCCTCTTTCCCCTTATACTTAGAGACTTTATGCAACGAATGGATGGAAACAAACACCACATCCTCATTCTGATAGACCAGCTTCATCACCTCTTGCGTGGTATCTCCATTGGGGATGCGCACCAATCCGGCAAAACGTCCCACGCCATGGTCGGTATGTACGACGTAATCTCCCGAAGCAAACTGATTCAACTCTTTCAGAGAGAGAGCTACCTTTCCACTACGAGCCTTGTCGCTCTTCAGATTGTACTTATGAAAGCGGTCGAATAGTTGGTGGTCAGTGAAGATACAGAGACGCAGCGTGTGGTCGGAAAAACCTTCGTGCAAAGTACGCTCCACGGCAATAAAAGAAACATTGTCGCCCCGGTCATCAAAGATAGCCCGAATACGGTCGGTTTGTTTAATACTGTCACTACATATATATAAGGTGTAGCCATTCTTCATGTACTCTTTAAACGAATCGACCACCAAGTCGAAGTTTTTATGGAAGATGGGTTGTGCAACGGTATCGAAGGTGATAGTTGCGTCCGGCATACCGGTAGGCTTATTGCCAAACTCCATCCGACGAAAATCAAGTGCTCGCAACGTAAACTCACCGCCATCTATCAACTTATCCTCCGGCATGACGATTCTGTTCTCTTCGGTCTCGCGGGCAGCGATGGCTTGTGGAGAGAGCGCTTCTTCATACACCGTCTGTATGCGTTCGCGCAACCAAAGGAAATCACGCATCGCCAATACGGTATCAGGCTGGAGAAAATCAAGAAACGACACCATGCCGCCGTTACCGCCTTGTTCCAAGCTCCGACTTAAGTCCGGCACAATCAGTATGTTCTCTTTCTTTGCTTTGGAAAGCTGTGTCTCCACCTCGAACGTGCGGATGCTTTCCACCTCGTCTCCAAAGAAGTCGATACGGAAAGGATATTCTGAAGAAAAAGAAAAGACATCGATGATGCTGCCGCGCACGGCATATTGTCCGGGTTCATATACATAATCCACATACGAGAAGCCATAGCTGCGCAACACCTCTGTTACAAAGTCCATGTCCACCCGCTCGCCCACATTCAGTTTCAGGGTCTTCTCGTCCAATTCTTGGTGTGAAACCACCTTCTCGGCCAAAGCATCCGGATAAGTGACCACGCAAAGCCTCTCTTCTTTCTTCTGCAACCGACCCAGAACTTCCGTGCGCAGAATCTCGTTTGCCGCATCCTTCTGCCCATACTTGATGGCACGGCGAAAAGACGATGGAAAGAACATCACCCGTTCCGTGCCCAATATCTGCGTCAAGTCATGGTAAAAGTATCCGGCCTCTTCCAAGTCACCCAGGATAAAAACGAACGGCGCCTCTCTCCGTTCTACCAATGCGGATGAAAAAAGTGAAGCCGCAGAAGCACATAAACCTCCGCAATACAAATGTCGGACAGAAATATTTTCGAGTAGTTTGCTCATCCCCTCTACATTGGGATGGGCTGCATAAAGCTGTTGCAGTTCGGTGATAGTCATTATAATCCGGTGATAAATCCGATGCAAAATTACATAAATTATCCATAGAGGTTGTTCTATTTCTGTTTTTAATTATCCACTGAAGTTCCGATTAGGATTATTCCGGCCTTTAGTTCATCTTAGTCCCATTCAGCGAAGCGGGGTCTAATAAAAACTTAAAAAAATAAATTCACAACAGATTCTTATTTATAAATGACAAAAAAGCATTACATTTGTTTTCAGTAACAACCCACACACACAGTTGAATATGCAAACATCAGACAGCATTGTTATTATCCCCACCTACAATGAACGGGAAAATATAGAAAACATCATACGTGCCGTATTTGCGCTGGAACATGGTTTTCACATTCTTGTCATCGAAGACGGTTCGCCGGACGGAACGGCTAACATTGTCAAATCATTGCAACAAGAATTTCCCGAACGTCTCTTCATGATAGAGCGTAAGGGGAAATTAGGATTGGGCACAGCCTATATAGCCGGATTCAAATGGGCTTTGCAGCATCGCTACGAATATGTGTTCGAGATGGATGCGGACTTCAGCCACAACCCGCAGGATCTGCCACGTCTCTACCAGGCTTGTTCCGAGGAGGGAGCCGATGTAGCCATCGGTTCGCGCTATGTCAGTGGAGTCAACGTGGTGAACTGGCCTATGGGACGTGTACTGATGTCTTATTTCGCCTCCAAATATGTGCGTCTCATCACTGCCCTGCCTATCCATGACACTACCGCGGGCTTTGTATGCTACCGCAGCCATGTATTGAAAACCATCGACTTGGACAGTATCCGCTTCAAGGGATACGCCTTCCAGATAGAAATGAAGTTTACCGCCTACAAATGCGGCTTCCGGATAAAAGAAGTGCCCGTCATCTTCATCAATCGCGAGCTGGGCACCTCTAAGATGAACAGCAGCATCTTCGGCGAGGCCGTCTTCGGCGTCATCCGCCTGAAGTGGAGCAGCTTCTTCCGCAAGTATCCCGCGAATAAAGAATCGGAAAAGGGAAAAGAGACAGAAAGAATATGAAAAGAACACTGATACATAACGCCACCATCGTCAACGAAGGACAATCCGTCCGGGGTTCCGTAGTCATGGAGAACGGACGCATCGCCGAAGTGCTGACTGACATGAAGCCGCTCCATGCACCTTGTGACGAGATTATAGACGCCGCGGGATGCTATCTGCTGCCAGGCATCATCGACGACCACGTACACTTCCGCGACCCGGGACTGACGCACAAAGCCGACATCCTGACCGAGAGCCGCGCGGCCGCCGCAGGAGGTGTTACCTCCATCATGGATATGCCCAACACCAATCCACCGACCGTCACCCTCGATGCATTGGAAGCCAAGCTCGACTTGCTGAACGAGAAGTGCATCGTAAACCATTCCTGCTACTTCGGCGCCACAAACAGCAACTACAAGGATTTCCACAAGCTGGACAAGCGTCGTGTTTGCGGCGTCAAGTTGTTCATGGGTTCCAGCACCGGGAACATGCTGGTGGACAAAATAAACAGCCTGCAACACATCTTCAACGGGACGGACATGCTCATTGCCACGCATTGCGAAGACCCCGCCATCGTCAAAGAGAACACAGCCAAATACAAGGCCATGTACGCCGAAGAGGATGATGTGCCCATCGGCAAACACCCGAGCATTCGCTCCACGGCGGCATGTTACGCTTCTTCCGCTCTGGCCGTGCAACTGGCCCGACAGGCAGGCGCACGGTTGCACATCCTGCACATCTCCACTGCCAAGGAGCTCCGACTGTTCCAAAGCGTCCCCCTGGCAGAAAAGCGTATCACGGCCGAAGCGTGTATCGCCCATCTCTTCTACTCCCTCGGCGACTATCGCACGCTGGGCACTCGCATCAAGTGCAACCCTGCCATCAAGAGGAAAAGCGACCGAGATGCCCTGCGTGCAGCCGTCAACTCCGGCTTGATAGACGTCATTGCCACCGACCACGCCCCGCACCTGCTTGCCGATAAAGAAGGCGGCGCACTGAAGGCTGCATCGGGCATGCCCATGATACAGTTTTCTCTTGTCAGCATGCTCCAATTGGTTGACGAAGGCGTCTTCACGCTCGAAACCATCGTGGAGAAGATGTGCCATGCCCCCGCCGAAATCTACCGCATCGCCGAACGCGGCTATATCCGCCAAGGTTATCGGGCCGACCTTGTGTTGGTACGCCCCGACACCCCATGGGAAGTAACCACCGACAAGATTCTGAGCCGATGCGGTTGGAGTCCGATGGAGGGTCGCACCTTCCACTGGAAAGTGGAAAAGACCTTCGCCAACGGACACCTTATTTATAATGACGACACCGTGGATGAAACCTACCGTGGCGAAGAACTAAGATTCAACTAAAAAAAGACCAAGATTGCACATGAACGAACCCATCCCCGCACCGACTCACGGTGTCCTCTCCTACCGTGTACACGAAACGGCTTCTTACATCAACTGGATTTACTTCTTTCACGCATGGGGATTTCAGCCACGCTTTGCTGCCATTGCCGACATTCACGGATGCGATTCCTGCCGCGCCATGTGGTTGGCCTCCTTTCCCGAAGAAGAGCGCGCCAAGGCTGCCGAAGCCATGCAGTTGTTCAAGGAAGCAAACAGAATGCTCGACCGATTGGACGAAGCAATCACCATCCGGTGCGTCTTCAGACTCTGCCGGGCCAATGCCGACGGCGACAACCTGCTGATAGACGGAACAACGTTCCCCTTGCTCCGGCAACAGACGCCACATTCCGACGACAGTCCGTTTCTCTGCCTGAGCGACTTCATACGACCGCTTTCCTCCGGCATCCCTGACACCATAGGGCTTTTTGCCTCTTCCATCAGCTCGGAGGATACCGAGAAATACTACAAAGACGACCCCTACAAACATCTCCTCGTACAGACATTGTCGGACCGGCTTGCCGAAGCCGGCACGGAGAAGTTGCACGAGTATGTGCGCAAGCAGGCATGGGGATACGCTCCCGATGAGTCCCTCTCCATGCCCGAACTATTGAAAGAGGAGTATCAAGGCATCCGTCCCGCTGTGGGCTATCCCTCACTGCCCGACCAGTCCGTCAACTTCCTGCTGGACACACTGCTCGACATGAAGCAAATCGGCATCACCCTGACCGAGAACGGCGCCATGCACCCTCATGCCTCTGTCTGCGGCTTGATGCTGGCGCATCCCGCTTCCCGCTATTTCGCCGTAGGCAAAATAGGAGAAGACCAGTTGGAAGACTATGCCCGCCGACGCGGAATGCCGGTGAAAGAAATGCGGAAATTCCTTGCGGCCAATCTCTCCAAGTAGAAAATGTATAAAGTAGCCGACAAACAGTTTATAGCTGTTTTGGAAACTGTGATTAATCTCCTTTCCTTACGACTCATAGTGTATAAAAATCCGAAAGAAGTTTGCGAAAATGGAAAATACAGAACAAGAGTTCGTCTCCATGGTAAAGGAGTATGAGCGTGTCATATACAAAGTGTGCTATATATACACTACGCCCAATGCCACCCTCAACGACTTGTATCAGGAAGTGGTACTCAACTTGTGGAAGGCCTTTCCTAAGTTCCGAAAAGAGTGTAAAATCTCAACTTGGATTTATCGCATCGCACTGAACACGTGCATCAGCTTTATCCGAAAAGAGAAGAACATCCCCGAAATAGTCTCTCTCACCTACGAGGTTGACCGAGTAGAGGAAAGCGACGAAACACAAGAAATGCTGAGACAACTCTATCGGATGATAAACCGACTGGGACAATTGGAGAAATCCATTATTCTGCTTTATCTGGAAGATAAAAGCTATGAAGAGATTGCCGAAATCACCGGACTAACCGTGACAAACGTTGCCACAAAACTCAGTCGAATCAAAGAAAAACTAAGAAAAATGAACAAGGAGAACTGATATATGGAACTGGATGAATTGAAAAAATCATGGAATGCACTGGACGAGCAGCTACAGAAAAAAAAGGTTGCCGATGAAAAGCAGATAGAAAAGTTAATTGCCGGATACAAAGAAAAGACCCTGAGAAGTATGGGACGCCTCGCCATCATACAACGCTTTTCCATCGGCATGGGAGCATTGGCATTGTTCATTATTCTATTGGCGTGGTTGTCACTGCCGGCTCTCGGCGTCAACGAACATACTCAAAGCAAAATGACCGTTTTCCTTCTGTTTCTTACGGCCAGTATCCTATCAGGCATGTGGTGGGACCGGAAAACTTATCGTTGGAACAAAGCCACGCACGTTGATGAGATGAGCGTTGCCGAAGTCAGCCGCCGCACTACAGTTTTCCGCCAATGGATCCAATATGAAGTAGTAGCCATTTCTGTATGGATTGTACTGTTTAATGCCCTGAGTTATTGGATGATGGGGTATCATTTGAAACCTATCGGACGGCAAATGCTGCTGATTGCTTTTCTTGCAGCAATCAATGCCGCAATCATCTACTTCCTCTACAAGAAACTTATCTACAAACATCTGAATAATATTAGAAAGAACATAGAAGAACTGAAAGACGTATGTACCGAATAATTCTCATCTTGACCTTTTTTCTCTTCATCCCCGATATCTATATATACGGGATGTATATTGTAAAGAAAACCCGCAAGGCGCTTCTGCGCCTTGCTTATTGGATTCCCACCACATTATTGGTTGCAGGCTATGTCTACTTCATGATGCTGACGGGCGACAATGCAATGGCAAACCACACACAAGGCATAGGCAGACTATCCATTATCACCCTGCTGATTATCCTTCCTAAAACGGTTTTCATGCTCTGTTCCTTGATAGGTGTCTTGGTGCATGCCGTTATCCGTCGCTGCCCCCGCAGCCCGTTTACCGCCATCGGACTGATATTGGCAATCATCGGATTTTTCAATATCCTTTACGGAACGCTTATAGGAACCACACGTTTCGAGACCAAAGAAATCGAATATCGTTCTGATACCTTACCCCAAGATTTCGATGGCTATCGTATCGTGCAGATTTCAGATATCCACATCGGAAGTTGGCAGGGCAATCCGGAAGCAATCGGACGCCTGATGGACAAAGTCAATGCCTTGAAGCCCGACCTCATCGTCTTCACCGGCGACCTCGTGAACCAACAAAGCCATGAGATAGACGGTTTTCAGGAGACGCTATCAAAACTGCATGCGCCGGACGGCGTTTTCTCCATCCTCGGAAACCATGATTACGGCGACTACTACCACTGGCCCTCCCCCCAAGCAAAAGAACAAGACCTTGCTTACCTCAAAGAGCAGCAAAAGGCAATGGGGTGGAAACTGCTGAACAATGAGCATGCCATACTTCATCATAAGACTGACAGCATTGCGCTTATCGGTGTGGAGAACGACGGCGAACCTCCTTTCTCGCAACATGCCAACCTGTCGAAAGCCATAGAAGGAACCGATGGAATGTTCCGGATATTGCTCAGCCATAACCCCAGCCACTGGAGGCGTGAAGTACTGCCGAAGTCGGATATTCCATTGATGCTGGCCGGGCATACCCATGCCATGCAAAGTATTTTTTTCGGGCACTCGCTCGCCGAGCTTATTTATCCCGAATGGGGCGGCATGTACTATGAAGGCAATCGCGCATTGTACGTCAATATAGGCATCGGATATGTAGGTCTTCCCTTCCGTTTCGGAGCATGGCCCGAAATCACAGCACTTACATTGCGCAAAAAATAAATGATTAGTATTATCTTTGTAACGACAAAAAACCTGCATTTATGAAGATACTCTACACGATTTATCAAGTTTGCTTTGCACTCCCCATCCTTTTGATATTGACTATCCTCACGGCGTTGGTCACCATCGTTGGATCGCTCATTGGAGGAGCACACACGTGGGGCTACTATCCCGGAAAAATCTGGTCGCAACTCATTTGCTATATACTGCTCATTCCGGTACAGGTACGTGGAAAAGAGAAGCTACATAAACATACATCGTACGTCTTTGTTCCCAACCATCAGGGAGCTTTCGATATATTCCTCGTTTACGGATTCCTCGGCCGTAATTTCAAATGGATGATGAAAAAAGGGATACGCAAGATTCCATTTGTAGGAAAAGCTTGTGAAAGCGCAGGACACATCTTCGTAGACCGCTCCAGTCCGAAGAAAGTATTGGCTACCATGCACCAAGCTAAATCTTCATTAAAAGATGGAGTATCATTAGTAGTTTTTCCCGAAGGAGCACGCACTTTCAACGGACATATGGGCTATTTCAAAAGAGGGGCTTTCCAATTGGCAGATGAGTTGCATCTGGAAGTGGTTCCCGTAACCATAGACGGTTCATTCGAAATCCTTCCCCGCACTGGGAAATGGATACACCGACACCGTATGATACTGACCATTCATCCTCCCATTCCCCCCAAGGGACAAGGCATGGAAAATATTAAAACAACAATGGCCGAAGCCTATGCAGCCGTGGAAAGCGCATTGCCTGAAAAGTATAAGGGAATGGTGAGAAACGAAGATCAAGACTAACACACATAAATAGTCTGCATCGCCCCTATTCTGCCCATGTCATCTTGTCTCTTCGCCCGAGACCATATTCTGCCGCATGCGGCGTTGCTCTTCGAGCAACTTCATATTTTCTTTGGCCTTTGTCAGGAAATCTTTTACTTGCTTGTTTTCTTTAAAAGACAAGGGGGCGGTTTTCATTATTTCTTCTATTTGCGGAGTCATCACCGGATAAGGCAACGTACTGCACATCATCATAAACACACTCGGGCCTAATACATTTTCAAAGTTATCGGTAATAAACTGTCTGACGTAGTCATTCATCTCTTTTACCAATGTTGCACTTTCTTTCGAAAGTGCTTGATGCACATCCTCCAGATCGGCTCCATCCAACACCATACGCGCTTCTTTCCGCTCCAGTTCTTCAATTTTCACTTCCAGCGCATTGCGTTTGTTTATAAATTCGTATAATTTGTCATTCAAAGAGGTTCCCTTGGCTGATAATTGAGAAACGGAAATCGTAACTTCAATCTTCCCGTTTTCCAAAACCAAAGGCATAATGCCTTCCTGGCCCATATAAAGTGTCACCATCATGGCAGAGTCAACCGGGCCATTCATCTTGAAAAAGCCATGAATAACCTCCGCCGAGTCTATTGGTACCCATTCTCCGTCTTGAAAAACTTTGAGAAACAACATTTTTCCGTCAAGGCCGGTTATCGAAGAATTGCCCTCAATCTTATATTTATGGCTGCAAGACGTTAAGAAAAAAAGCAAGGCCAATAAAGGTAAAATGCGATTCACACTCATTCTAATCATGCACGAGATTTTTTTATTATACCTGACAAAGGTATTAATATTCCTTATAAACCAGATAGAAAGAAAGGATTTTTCATTCGGTTTACGTATTTTTGCATAATAACAAATCATAAAAACAAGAAAAAGATAAATGTCCACCTACGCTCCCTTTGCCAAACCGCTCTATGTAATGTTGAAACCCGTGGGAGCGGTATGCAATCTGGCTTGCGACTATTGCTATTATCTGGAAAAATCCAAACTCTACAAAGAGAACCCCAAGCACGTGATGAGCGAGGAGCTGCTGGAAAAGTTCATCGAAGAATACATTCATTCGCAAACCATGCCTCAGGTGCTGTTCACCTGGCACGGCGGAGAGACGTTGATGCGCCCCCTCTCGTTCTATAAACGAGCCATGGAGCTGCAGAAGAAATACGCCGGAGGACGCACGATAGACAACTGCATACAGACCAACGGCACGCTGCTGACCGATGAGTGGTGCAGGTTCTTCAAGGAGAACAACTGGTTGGTAGGCGTCTCCATCGACGGACCGCAAGAGTTTCACGACGAATACCGGAAGAACAAGCAGGGCAAACCGTCGTTCATCAAAGTGATGCAGGGTATCAACCTGCTGAAGAAACACGGTGTGGAATGGAACGGAATGGCGGTGGTGAACGACTTCAACGCCGACTATCCGCTGGAGTTCTACCATTTCTTCAAAGAAATAGGATGCCGATACCTCCAGTTTGCCCCCATCGTGGAGCGCATCACGCCCCATCAAGACGGACGACACCTCGCCTCTCTGAGTGACAAAGAGAATCGTACGGAGTTGGCCGACTTCTCCGTCAGTCCGGAACAATGGGGCAACTTTCTCTGCACGCTGTTCGACGAATGGGTACGGCAGGATGTGGGAACATACTACATCCAGCTGTTCGACTCCACGCTGGCCAACTGGATAGGCGAGCAACCGGGCGTCTGCACCCTGGCAAAGACGTGCGGCCACGCAGGAGTCATGGAGTTCAACGGAGATGTATATGCCTGCGACCACTTCGTGTTTCCCGAATACAAACTGGGTAACATTCATCAGCAGACTTTGGTGGAAATGATGTACGGCGAAAAGCAGCAAGCCTTCGGCCTGATGAAACAGCAGTCGCTCCCTACCCAATGCCGGGAGTGCGAATGGCTGTTTGCCTGCAACGGCGAATGTCCCAAGAACCGTTTCGCACAGACTCCCGACGGCGAGGCGGGACTCAATTATCTTTGCGCCGGCTATCATAAGTTCTTCGGCCATGTGGCTCCCTACATGGACTTCATGAAAAACGAGCTGATGAACCAACGCCCGCCCGCAAATGTTATGAAAGCGATAAAAGAAGGAATACTGAGATAGACTGATAAAGAATATATAAACCATTAAAATGAAAAGAACAATATGAAACGAACAGTAAAGAAGTGTCTACTTGCAGCCGCTGCTGCATGGACGGTCTGCTCGGCACGTGCAGACGAAGGAATGTGGTTGCTGCAACTGATCAAACAGCAGAACTCCATCGAAATGATGAAGAAACAAGGCCTGAAACTGGAAGCGGACGATCTGTACAATCCGCACGGCGTGTCGCTGAAAGATGCCGTAGGTATCTTCGGCGGTGGCTGCACCGGCGAAATCATCTCACCCGAAGGGTTGATTCTGACCAACCACCACTGCGGCTACTCCTCCATTCAGCAGCACAGTTCCGTGGAGCACGATTACCTGACGGATGGTTTCTGGGCCAAGAACCGCAACGAAGAGTTGCCCACTCCGGGCTTGAAGTTCCGTTTTGTGCATCGCATTGTCGACATCACCGACTTGGTGAACGAAAAGGTGAAAGCCGGCGAAGTGGACGAAGTGAATGCCATGACACGCCCCTTCCTCCACAAACTGGCAACGGAAGAACTGCGGAAAAGCGACCTCAACGGCAAACCCGGCATCGTGGCGCAGGCCTTGCCTTTCTATGCGGGGAATAAGTATTATCTGATTTACTACAAGGTGTACAGCGACGTCCGCATGGTTGCCGCTCCTCCCTCGTCGGTAGGAAAGTTCGGCGGCGAAACGGACAACTGGATGTGGCCCCGCCATACGGGAGACTTCTCCATATTCCGCATCTATGCCGATGCCAACGGCGAGCCTGCCGACTACAGCGCAAGCAACGTACCTCTGAAGACTCCCAAATTCCTGCCCATCTCCATCAAGGGACTGCAAGAAGGAGACTATGCCATGATTATGGGATTCCCCGGTTCTACCGAGCGCTACTTGACTCAAAGTGAGGTGAAGCAGCGCATGGAGGCCGTCAACCAAGCCATGATAGATATGCGCGGCGTCCGTCTGGAAGTCTTGCGTCGGTTTATGGATGCCAGCGACAAAACACGCATCCAGTACGCCAACAAATTTGCGGGAAGCAGCAACTACTGGAAAAACTCCATCGGCATGAACAAAGCCATCATAGATAACAACGTGCTAAACACCAAAGCCGAGATAGAGAAACAATACGCAGCGTTTGCCAAAGGTAAACCCGAATACGAGGGCGTGGTGGAGAAAATAGACGCCATCGTCGGGCAGAGCAGCCCTACGTTGCGACAGCTGTACTACACCAGTGAGGCACTGCGCAGAGCCATTGAGTTCGGAAGCACTTACCTGATCATGGACAACATCCAAAAAGCCCTCGAAGAGAAAAACGACTCGCTGCTCCAAGCATCCAAGAAACAGCTGGAAGAGGCTTACGACGGCATACACAACAAGGATTACGACCACGAAGTGGACCGTGCCGTGGCAAAAGCCATCCTGCCCGCCTTGGCCAAAGCGTTGAATGCGGATGAATTGCCCGATTTCTACAAGACAATCTTCAATGAGTTCAAAGGCAACTATGATGCTTATGTGGACAATCTGTATGACAACTCCATCCTGTCCAACCGCAGCAACCTCGACAAGTTCTTGAAGAAGCCTACTGTGAAAGCGATAGAACGCGACCCGGCAACAGCCTACTCACGCTCCAAGAATCTCAAACTGCAGGAATTGAGCTCAGCGCACGCCAAGCAGGAAGAAGGGCTCGGACTGTTGCACAAGTCCTACATCCGCGGCTTGGGAGAGATGAAGCAACCTGTACCCTCCTACCCGGACGCCAACTTCACCATCCGCCTGACCTATGGCAACGTGAAGGCTTACAACCCGAAAGACGCCGTATATTACAATTACTACACAACCACCGACGGCATTCTTGAAAAAGAAAATCCTGAAAACCGCGAGTTCACGGTTCCTGCCAAGCTGAAAGAGTTGATTCAGAACAAAGACTTCGGCCGCTATGCCATGAAAGACGGTACCATGCCGGTTTGCTTCCTCACCACGAACGACATCACCGGCGGCAACTCCGGAAGTCCAGTCATCAATGCCGAAGGCCATCTCATCGGTACCGCCTTCGACGGCAACTGGGAGTCATTGAGCGGAGACATCAACTTCGACAACAACCTGCAACGTTGCATCAACCTGGACATCCGCTACGTACTCTTCATCCTTGAGAAGTTGGGCGGCTGTGAACATTTGATCAAAGAAATGGAAATAACGGAGTAGCCCATTCATTACACAGATTATTATGAAAAAGACATTATTATCGCTTTTCTATATACTATCCGTCGCATCCACGGCCCAAGCCGATGAAGGCATGTGGATGCTGACCGACCTCAAGAAACAAAACGAGGTTGCCATGACGGAATTAGGGTTGTTGATACCGACAGACCAAATCTATAATCCCACAGGCATTGCCCTGAAAGACGCCGTGGTGCACTTCGGAGGCGGATGTACCGGCGAAGTCATTTCAGCCGAAGGGCTGGTGTTGACCAACCACCATTGCGGATACGGAGCCATTCAGCAACACAGCAGTGTGGAGCACGACTACCTGACGGACGGTTTCTGGGCCATGTCGCGCGAAGAGGAGCTTCCCTGCAAGGACCTCACGATTACATACATCGACGAGATTCTGGACGTGACGGACTACGTGAACGAGCAGTTGAAGAAAGATGCGGACCCTAACGGGACCAACTATCTATCGCCCAAATACCTCAATATGGTGGCCGACCGCTTTGCCGAAGCCGAAGGCATCGCCCAGACGCCCGGACGAAAACTGGAACTGAAAGCGTTTTACGGCGGAAACAGATACTACCTGTTCGTGAAGACCGTCTACAGCGACATCCGCATGGTAGGCGCTCCTCCCTCCTCCATCGGCAAGTTCGGTGCCGATACCGACAACTGGATGTGGCCCCGCCACACCGGCGATTTCTCCATCTTCCGCATCTATGCCGACAAAGACGGGAAACCGGCGGCATACAGCAAGGACAATGTTCCGCTGAAAGTGAAGAAGCACCTCACCATCAGCCTCGAAGGTTATCGTGAAGGAGATTTCACGTTCGTCATGGGCTTCCCCGGCCGCAACTGGCGCTATATGATTTCCGACGAGGTGGAAGAGCGTATGCAAACCACCAACTTCATGCGTCACCATGTGCGCGACGTCCGCCAGCAGGCCCTTATGGAACAAATGACGCAGAACGATGCCATACGCATACACTACGCCAGCAAGTATGCCTCTTCGGCCAACTATTGGAAAAACGCCATCGGCATGAACGAAGGACTTGTCCGGCTGAAAGTTCTCGACACCAAACGAGCGCAACAAGAGCAACTACTTGCCTACGGACGTTCAAAAGGCGACGACGCCTACCGGAAAGCCTTTGAACAAATACGCGACATTGTGCAGCATCGCCGCGCGGCCCTCTATCATCAACAAGCCATTCAGGAAGCCTTGATAACAGGATTGGACTTCATGCGCATCCCCAGCACCACGGCGCTGGTTGCGGCTTTGAAGAGTAAGGACAAAGCACGAATCACGTCGGAGGCAGACAGCCTGCAAACCGCAGCCGACAAATATTTTGCCTCCGTCCCCTTCCCCGAAGTGGAACGCGCGGTAGGCAAAAAGATGCTGCAGACGTACATGCAGTATATCCCGGCAGAGCAACGCATCGGCATCTTCAAGATAATAGATAAACGCTTCAAAGGAAACAGCGATGCATTCATCGACGCTTGCTTCGACCACTCCATTTTCGGGGGTAAAGAGAACTTTGCCAAGTTTATACGGAAACCCAGTCTGTACAAAATCAGTTACGACTGGATGATTCTGCTCAAATACTCCATTACCGACGGTCTGTTGCAGACAGCCGTCGCCATGAAGGATGCCAACACGAACTACGACGCCGCCCATAAAGTGTGGGTAAAAGGAATGATGGACATGAAACTTGCCGACGGAAAGCCCATCTATCCGGATGCAAACTCCACCTTGCGCCTGACCTACGGACGGGTACTACCCTACTCGCCCGCCGACGGTGTGGAATATGGCTACTACACCACCTTGAAAGGCGTCATGGAGAAGGAAGACCCGAATAACCGGGAGTTCGTGGTTCCCGCTAAGCTGAAACAATTGTATCTGACCAAAGACTTCGGCCGCTATGCCTTGCCCGATGGAGAGATGCCCGTCTGCTTCATCGTCAATACGGACAATACCGGCGGAAACTCCGGAAGCCCCGTATTCAATGCCAAGGGCGAACTGATAGGTACTGGATTCGACCGCAACTACGAAGGGCTGACGGGCGACATCGCATTCCGTCCCTCGTCGCAGCGTGCGGCATGCGTGGATATCCGATACACGCTGTTCATCATCGATAAATTTGCCGGGGCTTCGCATCTCATCAAAGAGCTGACAGTGAAGTGAAAGGAACGCTTGTACCTTCTCTTTGCGGCATGCGAAAGAAGGTGCAAGTGCCCCTCCTTTGAACAAAACATCCTTTCCCTTTGTTATATCACCAAATAATAACTAATAAACAAGAAAGGAATAATTTATGGAAAAGTTTAACGAAGTAATACAATCAGAGAAACCGGTTTTAGTTGACTTCTTCGCAACCTGGTGCGGACCCTGTAAAGCCATGCATCCGGTATTGGAGGAACTCAAAAACGAGATAGGCGAAGCCGCCCGCATAGTGAAGATAGACGTAGACCAGCAAGAAGATCTTGCAGCCAACTACCGCATACAGGCCGTGCCCACGCTTATCTTATTCAAAAAAGGGGAAGCCGTATGGCGCCACTCGGGCGTGATAAGCGGAAAAGAGCTGAAAGCGCTTATTGAACAACATTCATAATGAGGTAATCATGAAGAAGACCATAGTCATCGCTGCCTTGTTCTTTTCAAGCGCATTGACTTATGCTTGTACCGACGGGCCTAAACAGGCCAAACAAGCCGAAGTGGCCAGCCAGACAGAAGGAAAGGTCATCGTAATGAACAAGGAGATGTTTGTGAAGGATATCTTTGATTACGAGAAGTCTCCCGATTGGAAATACAAAGGAAGCAAACCTGCCATCATCGACTTGTATGCCGATTGGTGCGGGCCATGTAGGATGACAACTCCTATCATGAAAGATTTGGCCAAGGAATACGCGGATAAAATAGTCATCTACAAGGTCAATGTTGACAAAGAGAAAGAATTGGCAGCTTTATTCAACGCTACAAGTATTCCTCTTTTTGTATTCATTCCCATGAACGGAACACCTCAACTCTTTCGCGGGGCCGCCGACAAAGCGACCTACAAGAAGGTTATCGATGATTTTCTGCTGAAAACGAAATAACCGTTATAAGGTTATATATGACACGGAAACACAGCGTTTAGTACATCCATTGGGTTACACTAAACGCTGTGTTTTCTTTTTTCCCCTATCAACTTAAAACACGATAGGTGTTTCTTTCCATTGGCCTGCGTGCAACTCCATTACATGCTTGTAGCCGGCCTTCCTCAAAGCTTGCAAAGCTTCCATTCGACCATGGTTTATCCGCTCCGGATAGTGCGAGTCACTGTTTACCTGCACACGTATGCCCAAAGCATGAAGCATAGCAAAATAGCGTTCGTTGGGATAGAAAGTTCCTAAGTCGTAATACGCCTTGGTATTGATTTCAACCTGATATCCGCGGCGGGCAATCTCGGCCAAATAGTTCCGGACAAGTTCATCATACCAAGCCTCATCCGGCACCCCCGGACGATAGCAGGCGGCATTATAGTGTATCTTGTCGGCATGCCCTACAATATCAAAGCCGCCCAATTCCAACATTCTCATCGAACGTTCGTAATAAAGACGCACCACATGCTCCAAATCGCCACCGAAATGTTCGTTTACAATTTGTTTGAAGACACCGGCAGAGGCATCTACATCCACCACCTCTCCTTTATCATCATATAGCAGATGCACGGATCCGATGCGATAGTCCAATGGCAATTCCCTGAAACGGGCAATGGAGGGATTACTCGCCTCATTCAGATAATCAATCTCCAGACCGACATAAAGTTCTATACGCCCGGCATACTTGGCTTTCAACCTCCGGAATTCAGACAGATAATCGTCCATGCAATCCCACTCCATCGTCCAGAATGTGGGAAAAGGCAGTGGAGCATGTGAAGAAAAGCCATAAGAGGTGAACCCCTGGCTTATGGCAAAACGCACAAAGTCTTCCATTCCGGCACGCCCGTCACAATACAGGCTATGACTGTGGTAATTCGTCAAATTCCCTTTATCCGTCATCTGTTTTTCGTTCTTCTCTTTTTCTTTCCGAACCTCAGTTCGATTCTATTTCACTTAGTTCAAGCCAACGCAATGTCTTTTCATCAATCAAGTCAGTTATTATCGGCAATCTTTTCGATTTTTCCGTCAACTCATCCACTGACAAGAGGCCACTGCACAGCGCCGCCTCAATGGCACTCTTTTCTGCCTCCAGGTCGGCTATTTCCTGTTCCAGCTGCTCAAACTCACGCTTCTCCTTAAAAGACATGCGCCGCTTCTCATTCAAACGAACTTTTACAGTCTTCTCTTCCTGAGGCTTGACGGCCTCTTTCTCTTTCTTCTTCTCCTGATGTGCCCTTGCCTCCTTCCAGTCGCGATACTGCGTATAGTTGCCCGGGAAGTCGCGGATATCACCTTGACCGTTGAACACCAACAAGTGATCTACTACCTTATCCATAAAATAGCGGTCGTGGCTCACCACGATGACGCAACCTTTGAACTTCTGCAAATACTCCTCCAACACGTTCAACGTCACAATATCGAGGTCGTTGGTAGGCTCATCCAACACGAGGAAGTTCGGATTGCGTATCAGCACCGTACAGAGATAAAGACGACGACGCTCACCTCCACTCAGCTTATATACATAGTTGTGCTGCGCCTCGGGGGCAAAGAGGAAATGTTGCAGAAACTGCGAGGCCGTCAGCTTCTTGCCGTTGCCCAGCTCTATTACCTCGGCAATGTTCCTCACCACGTCAATCACTTTCATCTGCTCGTCAAACTGCAAGCCCTCCTGCGAGTAGTAACCGAAACGAACCGTCTCGCCGATATCCAGCGTACCACTGTCGGCTTGCTCCAACCCCATCAGTATTTTGATGAATGTGGACTTTCCCGTACCGTTGTTGCCTACGATGCCCATCTTCTCGTAACGTGAGAAGATATAGGAAAAATCATCCAGAATCTTCAATTTGCCGAAAGACTTGAACAGATGGTCTGCCTCGAATATCTTACTGCCGATGTAAGAGGCTTTGACATCCAGCTTGACGTTATCATTATTGAAACGCTGCTTAGCCACCTTCTCCAACTCGTAGAAAGCCTCTTCCCGATAACGGGCCTTATGCCCGCGGGCTTGAGGCATCCGGCGCATCCACTCCAGTTCGGTACGATAGAGGTTGTTGGCACGTTCCACTTCCACCGTCTTGGCTTCGATGCGTTCTTCGCGCTTCTCCAGATAGTAGCCGTAATTACCCTTGTATTGATAAATCCGTCGGTTGTCTATTTCGATTATTTCAGAGCAAACGCGATCAAGGAAGTAACGGTCGTGCGTCACCATCAGCAGGGTGAGATTGTTGCGACGGAGATATTCTTCCAGCCACTCCGTCATGTCGAGGTCGAGGTGGTTGGTAGGCTCGTCCAATATCAGCAAGTCCGGTTCGGTGATAAGGGTGTTGGCAAGCGCCACACGCTTCAACTGTCCGCCGGACAGATGCTTCACCTGCCGGTTGAAATCACGTATTTTAAGTTGAGAAAGAATCTGCTTGGCTTTTTGTTCATATTCCCATGCTTTTTCATGGTCCATACGCACCAAAATTTCATCCAGCCCGGGATGACCTTCTGTTTCCATGCAGCGTTCATACTCTTTAATCAGTTCAACGGTCGGGTTGCCATGCTGAAAACATGCTTCGAGCACAGTCAGTTCTTCGGGGTATTGCGGATCCTGTTCCAGATAGCCCACACGTAAATCCCTACGGAAAGAAACGGCGCCCGAATCATAGCCTTCTTTACCGTAAAGTATATTGAGCAACGTTGTTTTGCCGCTGCCGTTCTTGGCTATCAACCCCACACGCTGCCCCTCGGACAAACCGAAAGATATATTCTCGAATAATACCAAATCGCCGAACGACTTGGTCAGGTTCTCCACCTGAAGTATTGAGTTTACCGCTGCCAATTTTCAATTCTCTTTTGATAGTTTCTTAAAACAAGGTGCCATAGCTTTCTGCCAGATTGACTTTATCCCCCGATTTCACTTTACTCCAAACCAACTTCATAGGGTCTATCCACTCTCCGGTGGCGATATTCAGCATAACCGGAACTTCCCGGTTCCCATCTATCAGGGTGCGCCATTCCATACCATCCACCTCGTTGGCCAAAATGACGCAGAGCACGATGCCCAAGGCCAGCCATGCTTCTTTCTTTTTCGGGGCGATGCCTCCTTTATCTATCACCTGCTGCATATTGGCAATATCTTCCTCCACTCCCTGAAAGTCTTTCTTCAGCAACTCCTTCACAGTGGCATCCACCCATTCGTAGGCTTCATTGATTTGATATATCTCCGAAAGACGCACCGGAATGATTTCTGCCGGGTATTTAACTCCTTCCTTACGCACTTCCAATGACGCGATAACCTTCTCAGCCTCTGCCATCGGCTCTCCTTTCTTCACCGTAAACGAACATTCAAACGCCGTATCTCCCTCCCCCGTTATCCAAAGGTGAGAGGTATAATAACTGCCCTCTTCCTCGAACATCTCCTTACTGTAGGCACACTCCCGATTTCCTATTCTGACAAGAGTGGCCGACGGATTTTCTTTCAGTTCTTGCCGGACAGCATCTTTACCGTACGTCGCATTTCCTTTATAAGCCGAAATACGGAAATTACCCGTCCATTCCGACGGATGATAGAAAAGGAAAGAACCTTCCCCGTCTTCAAACTCGTTCCAGTCTGCCGGATATGTCATAGAAAACCATGCTCCCGGAGAGATAAATTTCTTGTTTTGTTCCATATATAATCATGCTAATCCTTGCATTTACAGATTTCTTACAAAAACAAATAGAATCTGCCTTTTCACTATTGCACGCAAAAGTAACATTACCTTGGTTGATATGCAAACAAACGAAACAAAAACAGCCGATTCTCACGAACCGGCTGTTGCAATCATCATCTATGAATGAAGACCTTGAAAGCCTTCAATGCCTATATTTAACTCAATAAAAACTATACATTTCACACTCGGAAACAAAAATAATCAATGCGATAAACAATAGACAAACATTTTAGAAATATTATAAATCTATTCTTGATCAGAATCCCACCAGACATTGATGGTGAAAGCGTCATCCTCCGTATTCCACATGGTAGATGCCATGTTTGCACCCGGCACTTGAGCACCGATAGCCTGTAAGTTTTTAGAATTGTAATTAAACTCGTGAGAACAATGCATCCAACGGCGATAGTATTTCCCCTCAGGAATACGCTTCAAACCATCGGCACTTATTTTGTGATATGCAGGAACACCCCATCCTAAGAAAATTTCAGGGTCAAAATCATAGCGACGCATATCATTCCATATTTCCACGGAGAAATGCAAGGCAATACGCTTTTGAGTCATAATCTTACCCAAAGTCAAGTCACTGGCCGTACCAATGCCGTTAGCTAAGAAATTATCAATATCCGCCTGTTCCATTGGAGTGAAAGACGGACACGATTTCAGTGACGCATCATCCGCACACCATTTATTCAATTTCTCATTCATACAATCAATGCTTGCCTTAATGCCATCTCTGTATGCTGTAAATGCCCCGTTTTTATCATTCCGTTTGAATAGCACTTCAGCTTTGATAAAGCAGGCTTCAGCATAAGTTCCTACATACGTCGGCGAAGATACACGCGTATAGAAAGAGCCCGATTCTCTTGACGCATCCGTATCTTTGAGTCTTCTATACAATAAGTCCACGTTCGAGTTATAACCTTTGCTGCTACTCGTAGCTTCTACGTAGATTGTATCACCCTTACGGATATCGGCCTGGGTATTGATATACCAACCACCTTTACTCAAATCAAAATCAGCTCTTAATGGGCCGCCTGTCAAATTAGGCGCAGCATCGGATACCATATCTACCCCCAAAGAACGTCTCCATTCATTCTTGAATTTTATGTTTGCAGGTGAAGCGGCTGATTTTTGCGACCAGGCCCATGGTATGACTTTATCCGCACGCGGATCTTCTACACTTAATCCGGCAAAGTTGGTCAGGTTATCATAAAGCATCTTTGTCACCATGTAGCCGCCATTCATTCCACATACAGAGAAAAGCGGAGAGTAATCAACCGGTTCATCCCAGCCCAGTACGTCATGAGTAGGGCCATTATCATCTGTGTGATTGATAATCGTATTATCGGCATTACTCTGTTGAGCTTTGGCCAAACAAGCCAAAATCTCTTCCGCATCATATTTACCTTCCTTATAGCTACCTGTTGCCTTTTTAGAAAGTTTGTTGCAATAACGAGCTTTCAATAAATAGGCCAATTTCAACCATTTGTTGACATTCCCGCTATTCCAGAAGTCCCCTTCAGCCAAAGTGGGAAGCGCAACATCCTGTTGCTTCTGCAAATGTTCAATACCTTCATCCAGCTCGTTCAGACACCCTAAATAAATGGTCTTTCCGTTATCGTACGCCGGAGTAGCACTTTGGCCCAATGCTTCAGTATAAGGCATTTCTCCATATAAATCAGTCATCAGCATAAAGCCATAGGCGCGAATCACCTTTGCAACTCCCGCATAGTGCCAGGCACCTGCCGACACGGCTTTTTTATACATATCTTCGATGTTTGAACCCGCACCGACAAACCACCACTGATAAGGAGTGGTAGAAGGCCCATATTTGGTAGCCCAAACGGGATTCCAACAAGACATTTGCCAATAAGTACCTCCATTGAAATTTCTCGTCCAATCGCCCATAGACATACTGGAACGCCAAGCGGCAAACTGATTGGCACTGTTCGTATAAAATTCGATATGGGCCAAACGTGTCTGATAGTTAGTGCTCTCTGAAGACGGATGTTCAGGGTCGATATTGACATTCAACCAATCACTACAAGAGCTCAGAGAAAGCATCAGCAGACTCGCGCTACATAATAATGTCTTTATAGATTTCATATATTTTCTTCTTTTTATTGTTCTACAATCAGAATGTCAAGTTCAAGCCAAAGGACATGCCCGAAGTGGCAGGAACTCCACAATAGTCAAAGCCTACTGAAGATGAGCCACCCACACCGGCACCGGCCGCAGCCACTTCGGGGTCGCCATCATAGTTGGTAAACAGCAGCAAGTTCGTGGCCGATGCGGATACGGAAGCACGCTTGACGAACCCTATTTTCTGAAGCCACTTTTTAGGCATCTCATAAGAAAGAGAAACCGAACGAAGTCTCAACAAATTTACTTTCGTAATATAATTCCCCGTTTCTTTGGAATAGAAGTTCTGGTAGTAATCTTTGATAATGTTATAACCGCTTTTTTCTACCCCATTGAATACATAAGATTTGTTTGCTTCCCATGTATTACTAACAGCATTGCCGGCAGCATCTACACCGGTCACCGTTAATGGTTTGTTACGGATGTCTGCCGAGAACTGGCTCACACCCGAAAGATCCATCGAATATTTTGTACCATTGATAACGTCACCGCCTACACGATACTCCCACAGCATATTGAAGGACAAGCCCTTCCATGTAAGCGTATTGTTCAAGCCACCGGTAAACTTAGATTCACGATTGCCCACCTCGGTAAGCCCGGAAGTATAGGTCGGCATGCCATTGGCGTCTAATATTACATTACCCGCTTCGTCTCTTTGCCACTTGGTTCCGGCAATCGCCATGAAGTTACCGCCGTTGAATGAAGCAGCCTGCGCACCGGCATATTGAACATCTGTCACATACATCACATCCATGCCTTCAGGCAGTCCATCCAACGTACCTCGATTGCCTGCCATATTGAACCCTATGTCCCATGTGAAATCTTTGGTCTGAATGGGAGTACCTGAAATAGACAACTCCATACCTTTATTGTAGACATTGCCGGCATTGATAGAACAGAAAATATAACCGGTGGACTGAGGACCGCGCGGAGAAAGAATCTGATTGTAAGAATCGTTGGTATAGTAAGCATAGTCAATGTGCAAACGGTTCTTGAAGAAGCTCAGTTCAATGCCTATTTCCGTAGATTTGGTCATTTCCGGTTTCAAATAAGGATTACCGCGTGTCCAACTGTTACCTACACTGACAATATTATTCAAGAAAGTACCTACCGGCCAAAGGGATGTCGCAGTTTCATACACACCCGTGTCTTTACCTACCTTTGCCCATGATGCGCGAATCTTACCAAAATTCAGTACATCATCCGACATCCATCCCAACTTCTGAAGCATTTCCGTGAATACGAATGAGCCGCTTACCGAAGGATAAAAATAGGAACGGTTCTCGATAGGCAAAGTAGAAGTCCAGTCGTTACGTCCGGAAACAGTCAAGTAAAGCATGTTCTTCCAAGAGGCACGGAATTCGCCGAACAAGCCTACAAGCCTCTTTTTAGTAGGTTCGTTCAAGAATTGTTTATTTGAATTGGTGGTATTGGCATACGAGAAGAAATCAGGCACAGAAAAATTATAGCCTAACTTGAATGTGCTATGAGTCTTTACCTCGTCAATAGTCGAACCTAACAACAGATTAAAATCAAAATCACCGAAGGTCTTCGACATATTAGACATGAAATCATGCGACATATAACGGAATTCCTTGCTGTTGTCACTCAACATGCCTTTTTGCCACACCTGCTTGAGCACGCCATTGGCGGCCAATCTGTTGGAAGCCGTTTGAGTATATTGGTCCAAACCTACTTTATAAGATAAAAACCACCATTTGGCAATGTCCGCTTTGACACTGATGGCCCCGGTAAAACGATACGTGTTGTCATAGATGTGATTTTTATTGACAATCCAATATGGATTATCTTCCTCGTCCCACGGGTCAAGACGATCGCCAAACATACGATAACGCGAACCATCTTCATTCAGATAATGTCTCATATCATCAAACGAAGACCAATTGTAGACACGATATAAAGCTCCGTTACCGGACGAGCCATACAGGCCTGCTCCCGTCAAAGTTCTGTCGGTATGGGCGTCAGAATATGCCGCATTCGCGCTGAAGGTAAAGATTCCGACATTCTGCTCTCCATTAAAACGGAAAGCATATTTGCGATAACCTGTTTCAGGCACGACGCCTGCTTGGTCATACAATGAACCGGACAGATAGTACTTACTTTTTTGTGTACCACCCGACACACTGGCACTCTCATCGAAAATATTACCGGCTTGGAAGAAGTTTCCTATATTATCATACGTTTGAGCTTTTGACTTTTCACCCCACGAACTATATGCGAAGTCGTTGAATACCGTACCTATATATTTTTTGTCTTTATCATATTGATCCTCCATATAGCCTCTGGCATACTCTGTCTGGTATTTAGGCAGACTTTTCACCCAAGAACTCGTAAATTTAGAATTGATATTTACTTCCACCACTCCCTCTTTACCTTTTTTAGTTGTAATCAGAATCACACCATTAGCGGCACGCGAACCGTAAAGTGCCGCGGCGGCAGGCCCTTTCAGAACGGACATGTTTTCAATATCTTCCGGGTTAATATCCATCACGCGGTTAGAGGTAGTAGAAGCAGAACGCATAGAACCGTCAAACGCCGAATTGCCGATTACGGAAGAGGAGTTGTCATAAATCACTCCGTCAACCACAAACAAGGGTTGATTATCTTTGCCCTCCGAACCGGATGTACCACCGCGAAGAATAATCTGTGCACCGGCACCGGCGGCACCTGAAGACTGGGTGATGTTAACGCCTGCCACTTTTCCGGATAGTGATGAAATCGGATTAGCTGTCTTAATCTTCATCAATTCCTCGGACTTTACTTCTTGCATGGCATATCCCAATGCCTTCTTTTCTTTCTTGATACCCATAGCCGTCACCACCACTTCGTCCAACGCCTGCGAGTCATCTTGCAAGGTTATTGCATAAGAAGAAGCATTCGTTACTTTCACCGTTGCGGCTTTGTAACCGATAAAAGAAATCTCCAATGTACTACCTACCGACGCATTCACTGTGAAATTTCCGTCAATATCCGTCACGGTACCGGTACCGGAGCCTTTCACCAGCACACTGGCACCAATGACTGGCTCACCTGACGCATCTACAACTTTACCTGTGATTTTCTTGGCTTGCTGAGTGCTGTAGGAACTCTCCACATCTTCTGCGGCTGCTGTAGCGAAAATAGGCGAAGCTATCCCAAACAATGCAAGCATCATTAATGATAAGCAATAATCTCTTTTCATAAGCTCTGTTTTTATTTGGATTTATTTGTAAATATATGATTTTTTTCAATAATTACACAAACGAAAATATTAAAAAATATAAAATAAAAATTAATTTACATCTTCTGCAATTCCATAGTTCTTGGATGCAGTACCAATAGACAATCATCATCCATAAATGAAGACCCTTAGAAACTGTTTTTTGAATCTCATATCCCAACCGTATCAAAGCCGTGTCTTCCCCATATCAACTCCACATCTATAGAAACGAAAGATATACGGAGATGATACGGAGGTGATACGGAGATGATACGGAGATGATACAGAGGTGATACGGAGGTGATACGGAGGCAATGCGGAGATGATGCGAAACAGGTAGAACCCGAATCATACTTTAGCGTTTATTTACTCTTTTTAATACATATAATTTCTCTTTTTCTAAAATAAATTATAAGTTTGCAAATAAATCCAAATAAAAATAGAGCTTATGAGAAGAAATTATTGCTTATCATTAATGATGCTTGCATTGTTTGGGATAGTTACTCCTATTTCCGCTACAGCAGCCACAGAAGGTGTAGAGAGTTCCTACAGCACTCAGCAAGCCAAGAAAATCACAGGTAAAGTAGTAGACAACGCCGGGGAACCGGTAGTCGGTGCCAATGTTGTAGTGAAAGGGACAAGTAATGGAACAATTACAGATGTAAACGGCAATTTCACTTTGTCTGTTCCACCTAAAAGCAGTTTGAACGTATCTTTTATAGGATATAAAACCAAAACTGTAACTATTGGAAATCAAAACCAACTGACCATTGTATTGGAAGAAGACGCCAATATGCTGGGCGAAGTAGAAATTACCGCCGAATTCGGTATGAAACGTGTAGCACGTTCCGTAGGTTCGTCCGTACAGAATGTAAAAGCGGCGGATATCATCGAGTCCGGTCGAGACAATTTTATTTCAGCCCTACAAGGACGTGTATCAGGAATGAATGTATCCTCCAGTGGAGGCGCTCCGGGATCTTCCACAACAGTAATATTGCGCAGCATAACTTCTATCTCCGGTAATAACCAGCCGCTATATGTAGTGGATGGAATTCCTATGAACAACTCTACTTTCGACCCGAGCTCGTTTGCCGATGCCGGAGCAAATTTTTCGAGCCGTAATCTGGATTTTGCATCAAGAGGTAATGACTTCAATCCCGAAGACATTGAAGCTATGACCATACTGAAAGGCGCAGCGGCAGCGGCTCTTTATGGTTCGGACGCATCCAATGGAGCTATTATTATCACCACTAAAAAGGGCAACGCGGGAAAAGGACGTGTAACCTACAGTAATAGTTTCCGCTGGGACAAAGCCTATGGATACCCTGAAATGCAAACCAAATATGCACAAGGTGCTTACGGAACGACCAACTATTACTACACAAGCCG
The DNA here is from genome assembly GCF_002998435.1 of Bacteroides zoogleoformans. Classification (NCBI taxonomy): domain Bacteria; kingdom Pseudomonadati; phylum Bacteroidota; class Bacteroidia; order Bacteroidales; family Bacteroidaceae; genus Bacteroides; species Bacteroides zoogleoformans. The sequence goes on from NZ_CP027231.1 coordinate 831,114, forward strand.
CTACGGCGGACTTTATCCGGAAGGAACAAAATTATATGACAATATTGATGCGGTGATGCAAACCGGATTCACCGGCAGACACAACATTGCAGTCGAAGCCGGAAGCGAAAAAACGACTCTTCGCGCCGCAGCCTCCTTCCTTGAGCAAACCGGTGTTGTCAAGACCACAGACTATGGCCGTACAAACCTGACACTCTCCGGAAAAGCCGATATCACCAAATGGATGAAGTTCGAGGCGTCCATGCAATACACCTCGACCACCAATTCAAAGACACTGCGCGGCACAGCGGGCCCGTTATATCTTGCCATGCGCTGGCCGATGGTGGATAATATGGCAAATTATCTCAACAAAGACGGATCACACATGCGCATGCCCGACTATTACACGGATACAGACCTGCTGAACCCACTGTTCGGGTTATATAAAAACAAATATTATGATGAGTCGGATCGTTTTCTATCCAATGCAGCAATTACCATCAGGCCGATAAAGGAAATTTTCCTCCGTGCCCAAGTAGGATGGGATGTCGGCACACAGGCTTTCGAAACCTCAAATCATCCTTACTACTCGAACAACAACGCCGGTTCAGGATATTATAACTTGGCAAAGTCCAACTTCTCCGACCCCACTCTGAATATCCTGGCCGGATATAACAATGAGTTCTTCAACAAGAAGTTGACATTTAATGCGCAAGTAGGTTATCACCAGATAGAAAATGGTGTGACACGTCTATCTACTTACGGAACGAAGTTCGCCGTCCCGGATTTCCAATCAATCAACAATTGCGACCCCACCACCATTGCCAGTAAGAAACGTACCACCAAACGACGCGTGCAAGCTATTTCGGCACAAGCCGAGTTTGGCTACAACAACATGGCGTTTCTCACTCTGCGTGCCCGTAACGACTGGTCGTCTACATTGCCGAAAGAAAACAATTCTTATTTTTATCCGGCAGCCGAATTTGCATTCGTTGCTACAGAACTTCCTTTCTTAAAGAAAAACAAGTATATAAATTACCTGAAACTACGCGGTTCAGTGGCCCAAGTGGGAAAAGACGCCGGCCCGCTGGAGATTGATCCGGAACTGGAGCCTACCGGGCTTTGGGGAGGAGGTTACAGCTATGGTTACACCGGCCCGAACAAGAACTTAAGACCGGAAATGACCACTTCGTGGGAAGCCGGATTTGAAGGACGTTTCTTCAATGACCGTATTGTTGCAGACTTTACTTATTTCCGCACCCATTGTTCCGACCAGATTGTAAAAGGTTTCCGACTGAGTTATGCAACCGGCTTCGTTCTAAATAACATGAACGTCGGTACATTCAACACCTGGGGTTGGGAAGCTCATATCGACGGAGATATCGTCAATCAAAACGGGTTACGCTGGAATGTGGGCATGAACTTATCACAAACCGACTCGAAAGTGGTATATCTGCCTGAAAATGTAAGCGAATACTATAACGCATACACATGGAATTCAGGCAACATCCGTAACGGCATCATGGTAGGGAATCCTGTTACTACCCTGACAGGACGCGCATACAGCCGCAACGAAAAAGGAGATATTCTGATCAACCCAACTACAGGACTTCCCCTCGTAGACGAGAAATGGTCTGTCATTGGTAATCGCGAGCCCAAGTTGCGCTATGGCCTTACAACCTCATTATCATGGAATGGTCTTCGTTTTTCCGCCATGTTTGCCGGCCGTTACAAAGCAACCGTCGTAAATGGAACCAAACGTACCATGATGACCACCGGCACAAGCTGGGAATCGGTGAAACTTCGCGAAAGCGGCCCGATCATCTTCAAAGGAGTATTGAAAGATGGAAAAGAAAACTCCGACAAACCGACTCCCAATAATATTGCGGTGGATTACAAGATATACGGTGCCTCTATTTATGGTGGAGGAGATGAAGACTGGCTTGAAAAAGATGTCAACTACCTGCGTCTGCAGGAGTTGAGACTGTCATATACAGTACCCAGCAAATATCTGAAGAAAGTCTTCAGCGGACTAATCAGCAATGCCAACATTTACTTATGTGGTAATGATCTTTACACTTGGACCAACTATTCGGGCATCGACGCCGTAGGAAATACCGTATCTGCGGCTGCCGGCGGCACCGGCGGTGAGGGTTATGACGTATGGTCACTCCCCAACCCGCGCAGCATCTCATTCGGCATCAGCCTGACTTTCAATTAGAATCGGAATAACTAAAAAGCATGAATTATGAAAAGATTATCAATCATAACAATCTTAGCGGCAATATTGTCATTTAATAGCAGTTGCGACGACTATCTGGATGTGAACAAAAACATCGATGCCCCCGACTATGTAGAAGGATACCTGTATCTGTCGGGAATCATTCAGAATTACCAAAGCCTCTATTACGACATACGCGCCGTAGGTCCACTCACACAGATGATGGGTACCGGTGGTTACACCAGTTTTGCAAGTAATTATTACGTTCAGGGATCGGATGCAGGAGCTGAAGTTTGGAGAATGGTGTATTGGCTGCAAGGCATGAACTTGGAAAATCTTATCAACCAATCGATAGCCAATGAAGAATGGACAATGGCAGGTATCGGTCTGGCCATTAAGGCTTTCAGTTGGGATAGACTGACAAAATACCACGGCGAACTCCCTATGAAAGAAGCCTTTGTTCCGAACTTGCTATCGCATAAATATGATAGTCAAGAAGATATTTATGCACAAGTAAAAGAATGGGCGTATAAATCCATTGAATATTTGGAAAAAGAAGATACCCATAATTATGGGAACAAAATCACTGACAACGATTGGATATACAAAGGCGACAAAAGTAAATGGATAAAGTTTGCTTACTCCGTTATAGTACACAACCTGGCTTCACTCTCCAACAAAAAAGATTTTGTCAGTAAATATGCGCCGGAACTAATAGAATGTTCAAAAAAAGCTTTTCAAAGTCCTGATGACGATGCAACCGTAGCCTTGGACGGGAAAGGAGAAAGCTCTGCGGAAAGTGTATATAATAACTTTTGGGGAACTTACAGAGGCAATCTCTCAAGGTCTTACTTCCAGCATGAATATGCTGTTCAGGTAATGACCGGAAGTATTCCTAAATACGATGAACAGACCGGAGAGAAGTATCGGGTAGAGAACAATGATTACTATCCATACGAGCTTGCCGATAAACAGATAATCTGCGATACACTGAAGGACGTGACCGGACACTATGACCCGCGTATGGCCGTAAAGTTAGGTACAGCCGACGACCCTACCTACAAGAACATTGACAACGCAGACAGTGTAAAAGCGTATCGGTATTACGGCGGTTCTTTTACCACAAACAGTGGAGCGATAGGAGCAGCATCCACTTTCTACGGACGTTATGGAAGTTCACAATACAAAGGAGACGTGCATGACGGGAAAGGCCGCTGGCTGTATCGCGACGATGCTCCATACATATTAATGACGTACGCCGAAATCAAATTCTGCGTGGCTGAAGCCAACTACAAGATGGGTAATAAAGATGCCGCATTGCAAGCTTTCAAAGAGGGGGTAAAAGGCGACTTGTACTTCTGCGAACGATATATATACCCCGGAACTCCCGGACAGGCAACAGGTGGTGATAAAATCACAAAAGAAGTATTCAAGAAGCTGGCTACGGAATATGCGAGCGGTCCTTATGTAGAAGGTATGACAACCAATGAACTGACCTTATCGCACATCATGATGCAAAAATGGGTGGCACTCTATCCTTGGGGGGCACACGAAGCATGGGTGGATATGCGCAAGTACCATTACGACATAAAGTACACGGGTGAATATCCCCAATTGGGGAACGGATGGTCTGAAACCATGATAGACCAAAAATGGGATACGGATGAATCGAAAGTATATAAAGGATTCTATCTGGCTCCGGCACAAGTACAGAATCGTAAAGGACAATATAACACCCGCAATCAAGGTTCACCTTGCTACAGAGTACGCCCGCGCTATAACTCGGAATATATGTGGAATGCTCCTTCGCTCGATGCCCTACGCCCCATCAGTGGAAGAGCGGACAACTACCATTGTTCCATTCCTTGGTTTGCATATCCGGGCGAAATGCCGACAAATCTATAAATACAAGTATTATTAACCATAAAATAAAAATATCAGTATGAGAAGATTTAAATATATATTTCTATTTTCAGTCTTAACACTGGGAATGGCTTCATGTGAAAAGCATGAGATAGAATACATGAGCACGCCGGTAGAAAAAGGTATGGCTGAAATACAGTTGCATTATTTTGTTCCTGTCACTGCTGTAGCCGGCAACAATATCTATAAAATGGAAATCGGAGGACAAGAATACGTGAATAACGGTGCAGCGGTAATCAGCACCTACAATGCAACCCCTTCGGGAAACGTAGGTCGATTTTATGTCGTGAAAGCAGGAGATGTAAACATCAAGCTATATCAAAGCAATAAACAGCAGCTTGTGTATGATAAAAATATAACGCTCGGCGTGGGCAAACAAAATGTATTTGTATACGACTTCGACAAAGAACCGATTGTTTTTGACAATGGCTATCCTTACGAAACCAATACCACAATGGATACAGACAGTACCTGTTGGGTAAAGTTCTATCACTTCATGTATGAGAAAGAAGGGGAATACTGTCCGTTGAAACTGCAATATCAATACCAATACACCATATCCAAAGATGTGAAGAGCGACTGGATAAATATTGGCGGACCGATTGGCTTCGGCGAAACGACCGGATGGCAACCCGTAAAAATAAAGAAGAACGTCTTCAATTCGGAGGGATATACCCGCATCGACTATAAGATTAAGGTACAAGATGCCAACGGCGAATATACGGAAGAGTTACAAGTGTGGAACTCGAAAAGTAAATACATACCATATTCCGATTATTGGAACGGCTATATAGGAAGGCGTTACCACCATATCCTGAAAGGTATGCGCTCGGCAAAACCCATTGCCTCGGTAAGCCAATTCATTGCCTTATAATATAATGAAGTTAAAAGGAGTTCATTCATAAATGATGATTAAGAATGGCCGGTTCGTGAGAATCGGCCATTTCTTAATCATCAGAATTCCTCTCCTACTTCCCTATCGGTTGTATTTTTCTTCTCACCTCTTTTGAAATCTCAAGGAACATGTAGTTCAACTTGCCGGAATGGATTTCCTCTTTATTCTGCTCATACTTTTTGTTGGCATATTCCTTGGACTTATCGAATGTGATGCGCGACATCTGGTTCTGTGACTTACCTAACATCGTCGAGTCCAATTGCTCGTCAGGAAAGAAATCATCCAAATCGACATCTCCAATCATGGTTGTCTCAAGAAAGTTCATGCCGCTATGGTTTGAATCCGTGTAGTAACCTACAAACATGTGCCCGGGAATACGTACCAGAATCGGCTCGATGTTGATGGCTCGAAGCAAAGAGGCAAACAGTACACTGCCGTCCACGCAATTGATCTGTGAAGATTGGAGTGCATCATCAAACGTACGGACACGCTGCGAGAAAACCACATTGCTGGAAAGGCTGGTATTGGACACCGAGCTATAACGGAAACTACGTTTCTGCAACACATTCCATAAGGCATAAACCTGTTTGTCCACCGCTTCGGGCTTACGGGCCTGATATCCCAGAAAACGATTGACGATACGAGTATTCAATGCTTCGCGCAACAGTTGGTCTATCATCGGATTTTCTTCGTTGACATAAGCGGCAAAAAAGATACCGGTGTCGTGAAATTTGGTACCGCCGGTGACGTAGCCCAACAAGCATTCGTTCAGGCTACGAACGGAAAAAGTACGCACACTCTGACCCATACTTTCACCGTTTACCTCTACCGTTACAACCACACTGATTGGTTCAGGTTGATTGTTATGCTTCAAAGCTTCATAGTTCCAGATAAGATCGGGATAAATGGTGTATTCAGTTCTCGACTTTTCAAGCACAAATTCAGATACGGAACGAGAGAAGAAAGGGGTTTCGCCCACTTCTATCCGGACACGGCTGTAAGCCTTTCCCGAACGCATACGAACAGCGATGCACGACTTAGGATTACCCACATATATGGAATCGGTAGGGATAATGACTTGTGCATCAGTGGTTGCCACCGAAAGAATGCTGGAAGGAAATATGTTACCTCCCAAATCATCGACAATCTTAAAACCGGAACGGAAAGAAGAGGCATTCACCCAAATACCTCCCGCCACAACCAATAGCGCCACAATCAACAGCAAGTAGTGCTTCTTACAATAATCTCTACTTATACGTACAAGACTTCTCATTTCATCTTTTTTAGTGATACAAAGATAGCCGATTCATATGAAACGACCTTAAAAGATATACAATGAAATTTACGTATGAAATGATTAATTTCTTAGCTTAAAGAATGCGTTGTAATTTTAATGTAACGTCTGTTTGTTTTCAAAGAAAAAATCTTTATCTTTGCAGTGCATTGGTTTGCCATCCTTATCCAAGGATGGTAATTAAAAGGGAATCAGGTGCAAATCCTGAACAGTCCCGCTGCTGTAAGTTTCATAAAATGCTACAGGCAATTACCTCTATGCCACTGGAAATCCCCTTTCCGGGAAGGCGCCTGAAGCTGAAACAAGTCAGAAGACCTGCCATGCACACTTTTATCATTGCTTTCGAGGAAAAAGCGTTGAGTTTAATGAAGCGGACAAGGCGTCCTCCTATCATTTCATTCACCAAACTTGATTCAAAGAAAGTAAATAAACTCTGCCAAGTTTATTTGATGATGTCCGGTCGAAGTGATTTCGCCCGGACATTTATTTGCGGTTCCAAAGAAGATTGTGCCATTAACCAGGACACATGTACGAAACTTTTTGATCTTTAGGGCTCAGCGGAATATGCCCTTGAAAGGCAAAAGAAAAATTTTACATATGAAAAGGAACGGCAACTGGTTAAATTACCGTTCCTTTTTTATAGAAAGCCGCACCGATGATGTGATGAAACTCCGTATGACATGATTTGAGTGCTCGTCCTCTTTGTAATCCACCGACTCAAAGGTTACCCCGAAGGGCGTGGCCCGCCATCAAGAAACGAAACTTGTCTCGGTATTTCATAAAACTTGATGAGTTTCCCGATCCAATCAATGCGGCTATTTTTTTCATAACAAAGGTAGAAAGTTTCTATCAAAGAAGCAAGCAAAAACAAAATTTTGTTTCGGGTTCCGGTCTCTTTCACCTTTTTCAAATCTGCCGCACAAAAAAAGTGCTGACTACCGAACAAGTAATCAGCACCTTGAACTTATCACATAATCGACTTATGCAACTTTTGCTTTGGCTACAATAGCCTTGAAAGCTTCCGGGTGGTTCATCGCCAAATCTGCCAACACCTTGCGGTTGATTTCGATTCCTGCTTTGTGTAAAGCCCCCATCAGCTTAGAATAAGACATGCCTTCCAAACGAGCGGCAGCATTAATACGCTGAATCCACAAAGCGCGGAAGTTTCTTTTTTTGTTTTTACGGTCACGGAACGCATAGGTCAAACCTTTTTCCCAGGTATTCTTGGCTACGGTCCAAACATTCTTTCTTGCACCAAAGTAACCTCTGGTTAATTTCAAAATTTTCTTTCTTCTTGCTCTGGAAGCAACATGATTTACTGATCTTGGCATAGTTTTTACTTGTTTTTGAATGTCAGCGCCGTTACTTCACGCAACAGTCTTAAAGCTAATACATTCGGTTAATAACTTCGATTTTTTAAGTACGCTCGGATTACTTCATTGCTAAGAGTTCCTTCACTTGGGCCACATCAGCCGGATTGACAAGTGTAGAATGGCATAAGTTTCTTTTCTGCTTCTTAGTTTTCTTAGTCAAAATATGACTATGAAAAGCGTGCTGTCTCTTGATTTTACCTGTTCCGGTAAGAGTGAATCTCTTTTTAGCACCGGAGTTAGTCTTGATCTTTGGCATCTTTTTTTACTTTTAAATTATTAATTATATGGCAACGCACTATACCTATGGCGTTACTCATTTCTTCATTCTTCTTCTGTTTTAGCCGGAGCAACCTGTAGCGCACGTTCCGCAACCTTCGGAGCCATTGTTTTTTTGGGTGCGGTGACCTTTTTGGGAGAAAGCTGAATGATCATACGTTTTCCCTCCAAAACAGGCATCTGATCCACCTTTGCATACTCTTCCAAGTCATTGGCAAAACGCAGGAGCAATACTTCTCCCTGCTCCTTGAATAAGATGGAACGGCCTTTAAAAAACACATAAGCTTTCACCTTATCCCCATCTTCCAAAAAGCCCTTGGCATGCTTCAACTTAAAATTATAATCATGGTCATCCGTCTGAGGCCCAAATCGGATTTCCTTTACATTTACTTTGACTTGTTTGGCTTTTTGTTCCTTTTGGCGTTTCTTTAATTGATACAGAAATTTAGAATAATCAATAATACGACAAACAGGAGGGGTTGCAGTCGGAGATATCTCCACAAGATCAGCTTCATGCTCTTCAGCAAGTTTTAAAGCCTGTGCTATCGGATAGACCTTCGGTTCTATTTCATCGCCCACAATACGGACTTCTTTGGCACGGATCTGCTCGTTAATCCGATGTTGCCCTTTTAAGCTGTCATTTTTCATTAAATAACGTTTACTTCCAGTTTGTTTCTTGTTTATTATTCCCAAATTTATGTTTTGTTATTAAGTAAAAGCCACCTTTAAAACATCTATTACATACTACGCTTTTACAATTGGCGGCAAAGTTACCACTTATTTATCATATTCTGAATCTCTTCGTTCACTTTTTTTGCAAAATCCTCTATTTTCAGGGTTCCTTGATCACCTTCTCCCTGCTTACGCACAGCAACTTCTCTATTCTCCGCCTCTTTTTCACCTACAACCAGCATATAAGGAATACGCTTCATCTCATTATCACGAATCTTACGGCCGATTTTCTCATTACGTTCGTCTACAACAGCACGAATGTCATATTTTTTCAGATATTGTTCTACCTCATGAGCGTAGTCGTTAAACTTTTCACTGATGGGCAAGACAACCACCTGATCGGGAGTCAGCCATAACGGGAATTTGCCTGCCGTATGTTCGATAAGAACAGCAACAAAACGTTCCATCGAACCGAACGGAGCACGATGCACCATAACCGGGCGGTGTTTTTGATTGTCGGCACCGGTATATTCCAGCTGGAAGCGTTCCGGCAAATTATAATCCACCTGAATAGTACCCAACTGCCAACGACGTCCGATAGCATCTTTCACCATGAAGTCCAACTTTGGTCCATAGAAAGCCGCTTCGCCATATTCCACTCTCGCTTTCAACCCTTTCTCTTCGCACGCTTCGATGATGGCCCGCTCTGCCTTTTCCCAATTCTCGTCGCTACCGATATACTTTTCACGATTCACCTTGTCACGCAAGGAAATCTGCGCTTCAAAATTCTCGAAGTTCATTGATTGGAATACAATGGAAATGATGTCCATCACACGAAGGAACTCATCTTTCACTTGGTCGGGACGACAGAAGATATGTGCATCATCCTGCGTAAAACTGCGGACGCGTGTCAATCCGTGCAACTCACCACTTTGCTCATAACGGCAAACCGTACCGAACTCTGCCAGACGCAGAGGCAGCTCCTTATAGGAGCGGGGTGAATTTTTATAAATCATACAGTGGTGAGGACAGTTCATCGGCTTTAGGAAGTACTCTTCCCCTTCCTCCGGTGTATGGATGGGCTGAAATGAATCTTTGCCGTATTTTGCATAATGTCCGGAAGTGATATAAAGCAACTTGTTTCCGATAGGCGGGCACATCACCTCTTGGTAATCATAGCGAGCCTGAATGCGGCGCAGAAAGTCTTGCAAACGGATACGCAATGCAGTTCCTTTGGGCAACCACATTGGCAAGCCCTTACCCACCGTGTCAGAAAACATGAATAGATCCATTTCCTTACCTATTTTACGGTGGTCACGTTTTTTAGCTTCCTCCAGCATCACCAGATATTCATCCAGCATTTTTTTCTTGGGGAAAGTGATACCGTAGATACGGGTCATCATCTTACGGTCTTCTTGACCACGCCAATAAGCACCGGCTACAGAAGTCAACTTAACGGCTTTAATAGGTGCAGTAGTCATCAAGTGAGGGCCGCGGCACAAGTCGGTGAATGCCCCTTGTGTATAAGTCGTGATATGTCCGTCTTCCAATTCGGAAATCAGCTCACATTTATAGGTCTCGCCACGGTCGCCAAACATCTTCAAGGCATCGTTCTTCGCAATGCTCTTCCTGACAACCGCCTCTTTTTTAGAAGCTAACTCTGCCATTTTTTTCTCAATGACCGGAAGATCAGCTTCTTTAATACCTTCTTCACCCGGATCTACGTCATAATAGAAACCATTCTCAATGGCAGGGCCTATACCGAACTGAATGCCGGGATACAATTCCTGTAAAGCTTCGGCCAACAAGTGAGCACTGGTATGCCAAAAAGCATGTTTGCCTTGATCATCCTCCCATTTGTAAAGTACAACTTCAGCGTCTTGCATGATAGGACGCCCTAAATCATAAGTTTCACCGTTCACGCCACAGGCCAGTACATCTTGAGCCAATCGTGAACTGATGCTTTCTGCAATTTGCAACCCCGTTACCCCTTCGTTGTATTCACGAACGGAACCGTCTGGAAATGTTATCTTTATCATAATCTTATGTATATTTCTTTTTTAGAGCGCAAAAATAACTAAATCTTTTTGATATTCGTAACTACTCAGCAATAATATGCTGATTTCTTTTTAGGGCATGTTTGGGGAATAAAAAATAGGCACCTGTATATGGGTACCAATTTTTTGATCCATGAGAGAAACAACTCACCCACATATTTATGATTATTTGAATGTCAGTAAAATAAACCCAAGATAACATCATTATCATTTGGAAATCTCGATGTTTTTTCGTGCCTTTTCATCTATGAGTGAGCAGGTTACGGACATATCAGAGGCACTTGACAACATGGCCAGAGAACTGCGGTCAATGCGGGAGACCATTGATGCGCAGCATACTGAGATACACGCCTTGAACCGTAATTTGGATTGTCTGAGAAAAGAGAACAGAGACCTTAAAAGACGTCTTTCCAAGTACGAGAGGCCTGGCAAGAACTCTGGCAACAGCAGTACTCTCCCATCTGGAAAAGCCACTCTACTTTGACCCTTTTGGCCAAACAGGATTGCCCACCTTGGGCATAATATGATTGCCCCTTTAACCAACATTATTCATAACGTGAGTTCGACGAAATTATCGGTTGTTTCGTCTTGTGCGAAACCGTTTTCATACTCCATAAGCAGGATGCGTTTATACCTCACTCGTAGCATACGTTTTCACCCCACTCGTGGGGTATGTTTATATCACTCGTGGATAGAGCGTTACCCCATTTACAAACAAATACAATTGTCGAACTAACGTTAAATACGATTGAGTACGGTTTTGATGAGCGTGTCGATAGTGTTCTTGTATCCGGTATTGGCTTCCTTTATCAACCGATTGGCAATGACCATGCATACTGTCACGGCCTTGTGTCCCATCAGGCGACTTAATCCAGCCAATGCGGAACTTTCCATCTCAAAATTGGTAATGCGATATCCATCGTATTCAAATTTTTCAATCTTCTCGTTTTGGTGCGGATCAGCCAATGGAATACGAAGTTCGCGTCCTTGCGGTCCGAAGAATCCTCCGGCGGCAATGGTTACACCGCGCACCATGTCGTCTTGTGCAATGCGGTCTGTCAGTTCGGTGTCTGCGTCAATGACATAAGGAGCAGGTGCACACATATTGCCCGACCATCCCATGTGATTCAGAAAGGCACGTTCGAACGGCAGGTCGCAGATAGAGTTGCGTCCGGCATAGAAGTTCAGCAAACCATCAAACCCGATTGACTTTTCGGAACAAACGAATGTGCCTACCGGTGTGTAAGGTTGCAGACCGCCACAAGTGCCGATGCGCACTATTTCCAGCCGGCGCAGTTGAGGCTTCTCTGTGCGCGTATGGAAATCGATGTTGGCAAGGGCGTCCAATTCGTTTATGACAATGTCGATGTTGTCACAACCGATGCCGGTGGAAAGTACAGTGATTCGTTTCCCTTCATAAGTACCGGTCACGGTTCTAAACTCGCGGTTTTCTACTTCGCATTCCTTGTTGTCGAAATGCGAAGCCACTACTGCCACTCGCCCGGGGTCTCCTACTAATATAACTTTGTCTGCAAGCCATTCCGGTCTGACATGCAAATGGAAGATTGAACCTTCTTCATTGATTATTAATTCGGAAGAAACAAAATGTTTTTTCATTTTCGTAGATGCTTGAGTTTTTCTCTTTGAGAGGTTATTTACTTAACGGTTGATTATTGTTGCCACTTGCGGGCTTGGCTATGTTCTCACGCATGGAAGTGTCGGCTTCAATGTTCTTCATGCGATAATAATCCATGATGCCGAGATTGCCGCTGCGGAATGCTTCTGCCATGGCCTTAGGCACTTCGGCTTCGGCTTCGATTACTTTGGCACGGGCTTCCTGTGCTTTGGCTTTCATTTCTTGCTCGCTGGCCACGGCCATGGCACGGCGTTCTTCTGCCTTGGCTTGGGCTATATTTTTATCTGCATTTGCTTGATCTATTTGCAGGGTGGCACCAATGTTTTTGCCTATATCAATGTCGGCTATATCAATAGAAAGAATCTCGAAAGCAGTTCCGGCGTCAAGCCCTTTGCGTAATACCAGTTTGGAGATAGAATCGGGATTCTCTAATACACTTTTATGATTTTCGGACGAGCCGATGGATGATACGATACCTTCGCCTACACGGGCCAAGATGGTGTCCTCTCCGGCTCCGCCTACCAATTGGCGGATATTGGCGCGTACAGTGACACGTGCTTTGGCTATCAGCTGGATGCCGTCTTTGGCCACTGCGGTTACAGGAGGCGTGTCTATCACTTTCGGGTTCACCGACATCTGTACGGCTTCAAATACGTCGCGCCCCGCAAGGTCAATGGCTGTAGCCATTTGAAACGGCAATTCGATGTTGGCTTTCGAGGCGGAAACCAATGCGTGTACCACTCTTTCTACATGTCCTCCGGCAAGGTAATGCGCTTCCAGTTCGTCTCGAGTGATGTTTTTCAGACCGGCTTTATGCGCTTCGATCATTCCCGGGACAATGATATAAGGAGGAACATTACGAATACGCATCAGAAAAAGCTGCACTAACGAAATGTTGACTCCCGACACCTTGGCGGAAAGCCATAAAAAGAAAGGTACGTAATGGAAGAATAGTACCAGAAAGATGATGCCTCCTATGATAAGAAAGGCAGTCAGATACATCGTGTTTGGATCCATAAATTATAAAGTATTAAGTGAATATTAGTTTGGCAACTTTTCAACCATAAGCATTCCGTTTGTAATACGGTTTACAACGATGGGAGTCTTTTCGTTCAGAAAACCGTCGACGGACTTAACTTCTACAATGTCACCGTTAATTTCGGCATAACCGATAAGGGCCAGACGAGTGGTAGTAACGCCTACATCGCCCACCTTTACCCGCTCTTCGGCACTGCGGTCTACTTTGGATGTGATGTCTTTTTTTAGCGAAAGTCTCTCCAATGTTTTTGAACGCATAAATCCCATTAATGAGCCGATGCAAGCCATGCCGGATATGCCCAATGTTATGAAACCTGCTGTTGTTCCCAATTGTGCAAAGGCATAGTAATTGGCAACGACAATGCATCCTCCCGCCAGAAAACCGGCAATACTGATGCCCGGAACAATGAATAGCTCTGCTAAAAAAAAGATGATGGCTGCAATGAGCAATATTGCGATGATTAATATATCCATGGCTTTTTTTATTTAATGAATTGTTTTTCTGTATTTCTTACTTTAATGATAGATTGCTCCAATTCTGTTGACAATTGCTGTACCCGTTGCTCCAAATCAAGGATGGCGGCAGACATATCGGCTTTCTCTTTTTTTCCGGCATTAGCATATTCCGAACGCATCTTTTCCAACTTTTCCTGTTGCTGCTTGTAGCTTTTCTCTAATAAGATGAATTGGTTGTATAAGGCTTTAGCCTGCGGAGAGCGAAAATCGTCCGATCGATAATACGTGTCGTTATCGTCAATGATAAAACGAGACTCGTGCTGTTGGAGTGTTCGGGCATTATCATCGACAGACTTCCGCAGTCTTTCCCGGGCAGCTGTTACGGCATCGGCGTTGTTCCATGTGTCTTTTATGGAGTGTATTTGCGCCAATGCAATCATTTTATTCTGTTCAATGGCCTCATAATTGTATACTTGTTTAGAAATGTTAGGGATAAACACATAAATGCAAACTTTATTTGTCGGTTGATATCTGTCGGAGGCAAACCAGCCAAGGTTGTTGAACTCATCTATTACGTACATGTAATCATTGTAGGGAGAGTTGAAAGGCATACCCACATTTTCAGGTGTCAGGTAAGAATCCGTATTTGTATTGTATCGTGTCACAAAGATGTCATAGCCTCCCATCGAATTGAAGCCGTCCGATGCATAATAGATGGTTATTCCGTCCGTGAGTACGTATGGATAACTCGCATTTACACCTTCATTGATGCTTTCAGGCAGGGGATTGCCATTACTCCACGCATCCAGCAATTTGTTGCGCGAAAGTATGCTGAATGTGCTGTCCGGCTGCAACTCGCTGTAATAAAGTTTGTTACCCAACTCCGTCTCATATACGGTTCCTCCTTGTTTGTCGGAGTCTTCGAAATAACTGTTGTACATGAAAAGTTTGCCTGATTCAGGGCTTAGCTTGTATGCCTCCAGAAATTTTTCTTTGTCTATCACAAAACTGTCTACAAAGCAGACTTCCTCCACTCCTTTCAGCATGCGTAAGTTGCTTCTGCTCTTTTCCAGTAACTTTTCGGCTTCTTGTGTGGGACGTTTCCTTTTAATCAAGTCTGAAATATAGGTCTCGTAGGTTTCAACGGCATCTTCAAAACGATATAAATCATTGTATGCCCGTGCTAAATACAGCTGTCCGCTTGGAGTGCGTTTCTTCACAGCTGTTTCCAGATAGTTCAGAGCTTCGGCAGCTTCACCGGTTTCCAGGCAGCACACACCATACCACAAATTGTAGTTACCGTTTGCCGGTTGTGTCCTGACAAGTTTCTTAAATGCCGGTTTGGCTTTTTCGTATTCATTCTCCTCATATAGAGCTTTTGCTTCGGCCAAAGTTTGTGCCGAAACTGTCATGCCCCAAAATCCGAATAGAAAGAATAATGTATATATCTTTTTCATCTTGTAGTCTATAGGTTCGTTTCAGGATTTCAAAAATACAAATTTATCATTAATAAAGCCTGATTCCTTAATTCTATTATGTTAATTCTTCTTTAAATCGTTCTTTTCGCTTACTTTTGCAGCCGTTTATTTAACGAACAAAAGGCTATCGTTGTATTTATGGCGCAATTTACCGAAGAAGAAAAGCTGCTGCGTCGCATTGAGAAGCGGTTCAGCAAAGGCGTGGTGGAGTATGGCTTGATTGAGGAGGAAGATAAGATACTCATCGGACTTTCCGGCGGTAAAGACTCTTTGGCATTGGTCGAACTTTTGGCCAAGCGTGCTCGAGTGTTCAAGCCGAGATTCTCTCTCGTTGCAGCTCATGTGGTGATGAAGAATATACCATATCAGAGTGATGTGACTTATCTGAAAAAACATGTCGAGGCATGGGGCATTCCCTTTGTCCTTTATGAAACGGGATTTGATGCTTCTACCGATACCCGTAAGTCCCCCTGTTTCCTTTGTTCTTGGAATCGGCGCAAAGCACTGTTCACAGTGGCCAAAGAACAGGAATGCAATAAAATAGCGTTAGGACATCACATGGATGACATCCTGGAAACGTTGTTGATGAATGTCACTTATCAAGGAGCGTTCGGCACAATGCCTCCCCGGCTTGTCATGAAGAAATTTGATATGACAATTATTCGTCCGATGTGTCTGGTTCATGAAGCAGATTTGATAGAACTGGCCCAGGCCAGAGGCTATCGCAAACAAGTGAAGAGTTGTCCTTACGAGTCGCAGTCCCGTCGTAGTACGATGAAAGGCATTCTGAAGCAATTGGAAGCGATGAACCCGGAGGCGCGCTATAGCCTGTGGGGCAGTATGACGAATGTGCAGGAGGAATTACTACCTCAACACAAAAAACTCTAACAACACTTACATCAAGTGATTTATATTATTTTGGCCAAAGGGGTCAATCATATTTGAGCCAGTAGGAGCAAAATTATTTGGCCAAAAGGGACAAAGTTGAGTGACTTTTCCACCAAAAGCATAGAGCTTCATGAACAGCATTATCTTAAAGAATACTCTTGGCATGAGCTCAACGAAGCGGTTATAGGAAACCCCATCGGGAAAATCCTGCCGCATCGCCCCTTTGACCCAATTCAAATAATACTCCTTGAAATTGCGATATGTGCCGAAATGATAGCATACCAGAATGGTCACAATCTCACTTTCGGAGAGCCTGCCCTTGCGGTTCCGGTAGCGTTTGCCGTCACTGTTATGGGACGGCAAACGCAGGTTTTTCGCAAGTTCAGCACTCAAATTCTTGTCAAACTCGTCGATTATACAGAAAATTTCAGTAACTTTGTCGTTGGTAATCATCGCTTAATTATTTTTTAACTTATTGATTTTCAACTATAAAGGTACAAAATATTAGCGAGATTACCAACTTTTTAAAGACTTTTTCTTATCCCGAACTGGCGTATACAATGAATCTTTGGAGAGCGGATTAAAGGCAATTCGTTCGAACAAGAAAAGAAACAGACATATCATGATACCTCAACGATATATCCTCGAATGGAAATCCGTAGCCCCTTGGACAAACGAGGCACAAGTGAAGCAGGATTTGGTTATCAGTCGTACACTGGTGGAAATATTTTCCTCGCCCCTCACATCAGGGAAACTTTTGCGTTTCGTGGCGGCACAGCTTTGCACAAACTCTACATACAACCACAGGTGCGCTATTCGGAAGACATTGACTTGGTACAGATAACCCCGGCTCCGATTAACCCGATATTGAAGGAAATACGTGAGCGGCTCGTATTCTTGGGAACGAAACGAACGGTCAAGCAGCATATCCACAACAATACGGTCATTTATCGCTTTGAATCGGAGTTTCCTCCGGTCATCGACCTACGGCTGAAAAAAGAAATCAACACTCGTAAGGATTTCAGTGTATTGGGACTGAAACAGATTCCTTTTCAAGTAACCAATTCATGGCTTACGGAAAAGTGTGATTTAACTTGCTATGAGTTGGAAGAACTGCTCGGAACAAAACTTCAGGCATTATATCAACGCCGTAAGGGAAGCGACCTCTTCGCTCTATTGGGCGATGAAGAATAATGATACGAATGCGACGAAAATATTGGAGTGCTATCACCAGTATATGGCATTTGTGGTGGAGCAGCCTCCCACACGCAAACAGTTCCTTGCCAATATGGAAACCAAGTTGAAAGACAATGAGTTCATCACCGACATGTACGCCATCATCCGTCCGGGAATATCCTACCGTACAGAGGAGGCTTGGGAGTTTGTTCGGAAAATCTTGGTTGAAAATATTTAAGGATATGTCCCGGAATCAAGGGAGACAGGGGGAAACCTCCTTACACTTGATAATAAAACAACGGCGAGACGCCGGTTTTACCCCGGCATCTCGCCTGAAATATTCCTTGTTTTAAGGAACCACTACATCTTTTGCCCGATAAACGTGCAACGCTTATTCAGTGCGCACGTGCCGTCAAGCGAAGATGTCGCTGCGCTGAATGTAAGCAATCACGTCACCTTTGTTGACCACACCGCCTTGCTTGGCGCACACCTCTACCACGCGTCCCGTGAAGCCGGTCCATACCTTCTCATACTCTCCCCACGGCGTGGAGATGTAGCAGAACACTTCGTCGTGCTGGTACTTGCGGCCGATGAACGGCTCGGACGAAGGGCCTTCGACGGAAACTTCCCAAAGTACCTGTCCCTTGGAGGAGGCTATAATGGGGTCGGCCTTGGCACGCTTCAACTTCCTGATTTCCTCTTCCGAAAAGCCGTTCTTGGCCATGGCGGCATCTTTGGCACGCTGCAAGTCGTCTTCGAAACGCTTCTTGGCAACACCCGACTTGTAATCGCGATATTGGCGGTCGTGCATGGCCAGTTCGAAGAGTTCTTCGTCGTCATCGCCATACTCCCAGCCGTTCTCGTCCATCTCTTTCCGGTATTCGTCCAGAGCGTCGGGATAGTTCAGCTGCGGGTCGGTATCGACGAACTCGTAGCCTTTGGACTTGGCAAGCTCTACGATTTCGGGGGCCAATGCGCCGGGCAGGCGCCCGCTCTTGCCCAGAATCATGTCCCATGTATGGTTGTCGAGCATCGTCCAGCGCTCTTCTCCTTTCATCAGTTGCATCAGGTTCATCAGCGCCACGTTCTTGACGTATTGGCTGAAAGGCGTCACCAGCGGAGGATAGCCCAGCTTAGGCCATACGTATTCCACCTCGTCGAACAGCATCACGAGCAGTTCGTCGATGCTGAGTTCGGGCTCGTTCTTGCCCCGCAATATCATGTTGATACCGGCATGCACCCCTTTCAGGTCGGCCATCATGGAGCCCATCATGCCGCCGGGCAGGCCGCACTTGAGCAAGAGCGAGGACATGTATTTGTTGGTAGGATCCATGAAATAGCCCAGGAAGTCGTCTATGAACTCCTGTGTCATGGCACGAGCTTTCATATAGGCTTTCATGTTGATATCGGGCACTTGGAAGCCCAAATCCTTCAGCATGGCCTGCACGGAGATGATGTCCGGGTGGACTTTTCCCCACGACATCGGTTCCATGGCCACGTCTATGACGTCGGCTCCGTTCTCGCAGACCTCAAGAATGGAGGCCATGGAGAGTCCCGGCCCGCTGTGCCCGTGATATTGTATCAGCACGTCGGGATGTTTCTCCTTGATGGTCTTGACCAGCGTACCCAGCATGCCGGGACGGCCGATGCCGGCCATGTCTTTCAGGCAAATCTCGGGCGCTCCAGCCTCGATGAGCCGGTCGGCAATCCGGGCGTAATAGTCTACGGTATGTACGGGAGAATAGGTGATGCAAAGCGTGGCCTGCGGTATCATTCCCGCCTCGAGCGCATACTTGATGGAAGGAATGATATTCCGGGTTTCGTTGAGCCCGCAGAAGATGCGGGTAATGTCAACACCTTGCGCATGCTTCACCTTATACATCAAGCGACGCACGTCTGCTGGAACCGGATACATGCGCAGCGCGTTCAGACCCCGATCGAGCATGTGCGTCTGAATGCCCGCTTCCCTGAAAAGACGGGTAAAAGCGCGGACGGCTTTGTTGGGATTCTCACCATAGAGAAGATTGACCTGCTCGAAAGCTCCTCCGTTTGTCTCGACTCTCGCGAAACAGCCCATTTCGACAATCAACGGAGCGATGCGCTCCAATTGGTCCACCCGGGGCTGGTATTTACCAGAAGACTGCCACATGTCCCGGTAAACAAGACTGAATTTGATTTCCTTTTTCATCGTGGTTGGTAATAAATGTTTTTTCTTCGGTTAACTTAACATATACAAATATAAAACTTTCTTCTGACATATAGTTAATGAAAATCCGTAAAATTTCAGTCCGAACAATATGTTTTATATCATATTGTCGGACGTACGATTGCCTGTATGGCAGATATTTCGCGCCCGGATTTATTTTTTCCGAAAGAATCGTAAAAGCTATGTGATTTTTTCATAAATTTGCCTACCTATGTAGAAACTGTCCGGGATTTTATTGCAGAGCAGAATCCCGGCCAAAACACTTTAAATTATATAAAAAACGTCATTACATGAAACCAAATCGATTCAAGCCACTCTTTTTATTGATGGCTCTTGTGGTTGCCCTGCCCTCTTTCGGACAAGGACTGAAGACTTTCAAGTTGAAAAACGGTCTTTCCGTATATATATGGGAAGACAACACGAAATCGGATGTGTACGGAGCCGTTGGCGTACGTACGGGTTCGGTGAACGATCCGGCGGAATATACCGGACTTGCGCACTACCTGGAGCACGTCATGTTCAAGGGTACGGACAAAATCGGCACGCTCGACTGGAGCACCGAAGAACCCATCTACAAGGAAATCATCGCCAAATATGACAAGATGGCCGAAGAAGCCGACCCGGCAAAGAAAGAAGCCATCGGCAAGGAGATAAACGAACTGACCATCCGGGCAGGCAAGGTGAGCATCTCCAACGAGTTCTCCAACCTGATGGAGAGCATGGGAGGCAAGAACCTGAATGCGGCAACCAGCTATGACTATACGGTGTATCACAACTCTTTCCCCGCCTACCAGATAAACAAATGGCTGGAGATTTCGTCACAACGCTTCATCAATCCGGTGTTCCGCACGTTCCAGTCGGAGCTGGAGACGGTATATGAGGAGTATAACCGCGCGCAGGACAATCCCGGCAGAGTGCAGAACCAGTTCCTGATGGGCAAGGCTTTCGAGGGACATCCTTATGCGCGTCCCGTACTGGGACTTCCGGAACACCTGAAGAACCCGCGCCTGAGCAAACTGATAGAGTTCTACAACACGTGGTACACACCGGAGAACATGGTGCTGGTGCTGGTGGGAAACATCGATGCCCGGCAAGTGAGCGCACGCATCAACGCCTCCTTCGGCCGCCTGCCCAAGAGGGGGATGCCCGAAAGAAAAAGCTATCCGGACATTGAGATAAAAGGACGCACGCAGCACACCGCCAAGATAGGTTATTACCCCAGCGTTGCACTGGTATATAAGGGCGTGCCCACCGGACATCCGGATGAGAAGGCGCTGGACATAGCCATGGAATTACTGTCGAACAGCAACAACACCGGAACGCTGGACAAATTAGTGATAAACGGTGACCTGACCAACGGCTACGCCTTTCTGAACACGCTGCGCGAACAAGGGCGCTGCATAGTAAGCGTGATGCCCTTGTACGACGAGAACCAGCGCCGGTTCGAATCGAACAAGAGCGCCGAAAAGAAAGCGCTGAAAGCCATTGAGCAGATAGCCAAAGGCGAATTCGCCGACTGGCTGGTAGAGGCCATCAAAAACAATATATGCCGCGACTACGACCTACGCATGGAGGCCAACGAGAACAAGGCCGACATGCTGATAGAAACTTTCATCAACGAAGTCGATCCGGGCAAAGTGCTGGGCTACAAGGAAGAAGTGATGGCCGTGACCAGCGAAGACATCAAGCGTGTGGCCAAACAATACCTGACGGACAATTACCTGGCACTGTACATAGAGAAAGGTAATACCAAAGAAGAGAACAAGCTGAAGAAGCCCGGTTACAAAGCCATCGAGCCTCCGGTGGGCCGGCAGTCGCTCTATGCCACACAGTTCAAGAACATGCCCATCGGGCAGGTGGAGGAAAAATTCATCGACTTCAGCGATGTGCAGACCAAGAAGCTGAACGAACGTTCGCAAATGTTCTATACGAAGAATCCCGAGAACAACATCTTCAGTCTGACCCTGAGATACGGCGTAGGCGAACGCGAGTTCCCCAAGCTGGGCATTGCCGCCAACCTGATGAACAACGCCGGAATCATGGGGGCATACGAACCTCAGCAACTGAAAGAAGAGTTGAGCAAGCTCAACGCCACCTACTCCGTGAACGCTGACGACAACTACCTCTACATCACGATGAGAGGATATGAAGAGACCTTGCCGCAAGCCTGTCAACTCCTTGCCCGCCAGATTCTGATGCCCAAGCTGGACGACAAACAGCTGAGCCGCATCAAGGGCAGCCTTCTGGGTATGCGCCAGCAACGCAAGGAGAACGTTTCTCTGCTGAATCAGGCACTGAACCAGTACGTCCGCTACCAAGACAAGTCGGACTATATCACCGAGCTGACCGACAAGGAACTCTATGAATTGCAAATAGCCGAGCTGACGGGAGACATTAACCGTGCCGCCAACTACGAGGCGGAGATTTTCTATTGCGGCTCACTGCCCTTCGACAACGTATACGACATCCTGAGCAAAAACCTGCCGCTGGTGGCCAACGAACGTCCCAGCCAATCGCCTCAGGACAAGACCCTGGCGCCGGTGACGGAAAACACCGTCTATTTCCTGCCCAACACTGACACCGAGCAGGCACAAATCTCTTTCTACCTGCCCATGCAGGGTTACGACAAAAAAGACGACGTGCTGCGCGACGCCTTCTACCAGTACTTCTCCGGAGGTTTCAACGGACTGGTGCTCAACGAAATCCGCGAAAAGCGCTCGATGGCCTATACGGCAGGCGCCTACGTGGTAAGTCCGCAGGTAAAAGGAAACCCCACGTATCTGGCAGGAAGCATCGGCACACAAAACGACAAAGCCAATGATGCCATAGATGTGTTCATGGAGCTTATCAACAACATGCCGAAGAACGCCGAACGCATGGACAACATCAAAAGCTATATGCGCCAAGAGGCTTTGAGTACGCATCCCAACTTCCGCTATAAGGCAAGCTACCTCAAAAGACTACAGCAAATGGGGTATCAAGGGGATCCCGCCGCAGAAAATCTGCCGAAGATAGACGCCCTGACATTCGAGAACATCGTGAAGTTCTACGAAGAGAATATCAAGGGCAAGCCTTATGCCATCGGCATCATGGGCAACCCGAAAGATATCGACCTGAAACGCCTGGGAAAATACGGGAAAGTGGTGAGACTGAACGAACGCAAGTTGTTCAACACCAAGGATGCCTTGTTCTAAGGGACACACATGTCATAAAGATAAAAGAAATCGAGAACCGTATTTGACGAAGGCGAACTTGACGAAAACAGCAATGTGCCCCAAAAGCACATTGCTGTTTTCAATCATTATTGCCATCACGGATTAACTTACCATCCATGCTTCCGTCTTGGGCGATGCGGGGTGCTACCGTCTACTCACTGTATTTCCCTGATTAGCTTGGCGGGATTACCTCCTACAATAGTGTTGGGGGCTACGTCTCTGGTCACAACCGCACCGGCCGCTACAACCGCATTCTCGCCGATGGTGACGCCCGGCAAGACAGTGGCACCGGCACCCACCCAGGCATTACGGCAAATCCGGACAGGTTTGCAGAGCAATATCTGGCGGTCATGCAAGTCGTGATTGTTCGAGATGAGCTGCACGTTGGCGGCAATCATCGCTCCCTCGCCGATGCTGATGCCACCTCGCCCCATCATCAGGCAGTTGTTCATGATGATTACTCCCTCCGCTATGTTGACTTTATGGAAACAGACACCCGTAAGTCCGGGCATCAGCCTGACGCCCCGGCCAATATTCTTTCCAAAGAGCTCGTGCACCAACGTGTCATATTCCTCGGTGTAGGGCATCGTGTGGTTCAGTCTGAAAAGCACCTGTGCCTGACGCACTCCTTCGGCATGCTCCTCCGGAGTCAATGTTCTTGGATCTACTCTTAATACTTCCATCATATCGTTGTTTTCCATTTAAAATCCAAACAAAGTTGGATAATTCATTAATAATTAACTTTTGTATTATATCTTTGTATCAGGATGTTAAGAGGAAGTAGGCTCTGCTGAGGAGCAACCTACCAGCGATAAGCATCCTGACGGCACGCAGTAATGCTACTTGTGGAGGCGGTTACACGCCTCTCTTTTTGTATTACTGATACTGTCTGATATGGCTAAGAAAACCTGAGCCAAAATCCTATGGTAAAACAAACTTTCCACAGCGGACATCAACGAAGTGAGCCGCAAGTTCCTTTATCAGTCAAACCATGTAATGAGAGTTACAGACTTTTTTGAGCGGACTTCAAAGCCGCAAAAGATATGTAGTATTTCTCTCAAAAGAAAGTTGTTTTACCTTATAGGATTCTATATCATTTGATAACACATGGCACATATTCCTTTTCATGTTTAAGTACAAAATAGACTCTGTTCACTAACCGTCTGGCAATTTTCACAATAGCCTTTTGCGGATTCATCCGTTTCCGGTATTCCGTATAAGCCATTGTCATGGCCGGGTCTTTCCGGATGGCAACCCATGCGGCTTCCACCAACAGACACCGGAGCATGAAATGCCGACGGGGTGTAATGTCACCCACATTATCATTATCACCACTGGAATGACACATGGGAACCAATCCAATGAAAGAGGCTAAATGGTCCGCATTGCTGAAACGGACAATATCGTCAATCTCGACCATCAGGGTAGCGGCGGTTGTAACACCTATACCCGGAACGGATGTCAGCAGGCGTATCGGTTTGTCGAATGGTGCTTTCCGGGATATTTCACGGATGGCACGTGTTTCCTGCAGCAGCATCTTCCTCAAGCGGATGAACTGCTCAAGGTGAAGCTCCAGTGTTTTCTTTCCATACTCCGTTGAGAGTTCAAGGCAGTGCAGCCAATTCAGAAAACGCTTCGACCAGCACCCGATTGAACTCCGGGTAAATTCTTCCGGTATTTCCACTCCATGGAAACGAAGCAATGATTTGATACGGTTCTTGGCACGTGTGCTGTCTTTTACTATCAGGTTTCTCAGCCTTATCAAAGAGCGCATTTCCAGGATGTCAGTTCCCGGAACATATATCCCTTCTAACGAACCTGAACGTAACTCACGGGCGAGCTTGTTGCAATCCACCGCATCGGTCTTACGTAATTTCTCCTTGCTCATCGTCGGAACATCCGCAGGATTGACCACTATATTGTTGATACCTAAATCCGTCAACTTCTCGTGTATCCAGAAGCCACAGAAACCGGCTTCATAAACTGAGAAGTAATTGGCACCCGGATAATTGCTTACCAAATATTTATGCAACGCTTCCGGCTCCGGATCTTGTCTGAATCTTCTCAGTACTGAATGTTTCGATAAGATTGCTACCGACCAACTCTTCAGGTGGACATCAATTCCTACGTAAATATTTTGTCCACTAAAATCTAATGTGTTACTTTGTACACGTTTCATAAGCTATATCGTTATGAGTTAATATTGTTTTTTTCACTTACAAAGTTAACTATAATGGTATAGCTTTTTTAGGGCTATCTTCTGTTATCCGTCACTTCCGATTTTAAACATAGGAACTTTTTAAGCGTTATTGTTTCTTCCGCTATTTCACCTCGCGGATATCATTATAAATGAAGTTGGAGGATCGTTTTTTGATAAACCACTTCCCGTTGATCTTCACGTATTCGTCGTTATAGCGTATGCCGCTGAATCTGCCTATATCCTTACCGTCTTGCTTGCCGATAAGCACCACTTGACAATAGTGGATGCCCCTGGCACTGTCGCCGTCAATCTCCACCGTGTGCTGTCCATTGATGTGATACACGGAGTGGAAATGGGCCAAAAAGCCGCTAAACGCATCTCCGATTTCTTTCTTCCCCCTGAAGCTCGAAATCACTTGTCCGCCCGTGAGGGAGGTGACTTCCGCGTCTTCGGTAAACAGTTCCAGCTGCTCGGTTACTTTCTTCTCGTCCGAAAGATTAGAAAAGACATCTACCAGCTCTTTAAGAGCCAAACGGTCTTTTATCTCCCGGATTTCTTTTGCTTGCGTTTCCATGGCATTTTGAATGTTACTGCTTTGTTGATGATTGTTCTGGCAAGATGCAAGTCCCAGCAGGGCCGCAACTACGATGATTCTTGTTTTCATATCGATTGTTTTTTTTGATGAGTTTATTTTCTTAAGGGAGTTTTTCCATGCGTGCCTTTGGACGAAGTGCCAAGGCTTGTGCCTGTGTCATGCGCGGCTTTCAGTCCTTCGGGAGCACGGTCGCCGAAGACGCCCGTTATATCGAATCCCTCTTTGAGTTCGGCGAGATCTGACGCGGTTAGTTTCACGCGTGCCGAAGCGGTATTTTCCTTCATATTGGAAATAAATCGTGTGCCGGGGATGGGGACGATGAACGGTTTTTGAGCCAAGAGCCATGCCAACGCTACCTGTCCTGATGTGGCCTCGTGCCGTTCGCCTATTCGGGCCAAGAGTTCTACAATGGGACGGTTTTTCTCTAATGCCTCCACCGTAAAGCGCGGGAAGTTGAGACTTCTGCGGATGTCTCCCTCCGCAAACTTATAGTCAGGTGTTACTTTGCCTGTCAGATAGCCCATCCCAAGGGGGCTCCAAGGAACAAAACCTATACCCAGTTCCTCGCAAACGGGAATCACTTCCGCTTCAGGGTCGCGTGTCCAAAAGGAATATTCGTTCTGTACCGCCGTAACGGGAAACTCTTTGTGAGCGCGGCGTATTGTAGCTTCACCCACTTCCGACAACCCGAAATGCAAAACTTTGCCTTCTCTCACTAAATCACCCACTGTGCCTGCCACGTCTTCAATAGGAACATGAGGGTCGATGCGGTGTTGGTAAAGCAGGTCGATGCGGTCGGTCTGAAGCCGTTTGAGCATATGCTCTACAGCCTGACGGATGTGCTTGGGGTCACTGTTGTTTCCGCCTCGGAACTGTCCCGTTTGGAAGTCAATGTTAAACCCGAACTTGGTAGCAATAACAACGTTGTTGCGGACATCTTTGAGGGCTTCACCGGTGATTTGCTCGCTGATGTGTGGCCCGTAGATTTCGGCTGTATCGAAGAAGCGGATGCCTTCGTCATAAGCACTTCGAATTAGTTTCAAGGAATCTTTGCGAGTGGGCGGATTGCCATACGCCCATGCAATGTTCATGCAGCCGAAACCAAGTTCGGAGACTTCCATTTTCCCTAACTTACGTGTACCCATGCTTAATGTTTCTCTAACCGTGGATTTGCCTGTTGAAAAGGTGGGAGAAGCGAACGCTTTTGTAATTCCTAAGCCATCCAGTGCTATTCCGGCTACTGCCATTGCCGAGCCTTTGATAAAGTTGCGGCGGCTGATGCTGTTTCTTTTTTTGTTCATTTCTATTGTTTTTTAAGGTTGATTTTGATGATGCAAAGATAAAGGCAGTCCGCACCCCGATTGTGCCATTTTTCACCACAATATTTTCACGAAAGGCTGTTCTTTTGTAGCTTTGCCGAAAAAAGACAGGCAAATGACAGAAAAAGAAGAAATTATCATACTTGATAGCTATGATGCGGATAAACTTCCACAGGAGTTTACCTCACATTATTTTACGCATATTCTTTGCCATAACGGAACCGGACAACTCCGGATGAATGGCGCGACATATCCAATAAAGCCGGACGACATTGTCATCTTACTCCCATTGGCAGAGGTGGAGGATTTACTCTTCAGTATTGATTTTCAAGCGGATTTTCTTTTTATGTCTTATGATATTGCCACGAAAAACAATCCCGATATATCATGGGGCATCAAGGGCTATCTGTTTTCAAAAGAAAATCCGGTGGTGTCACTCTCAAAGCCCGACAAACAGAAATGCCTATGGAACTTTCAGGTGTTAAAGTCCGTTTGCGATGACACAAAACACCGTTTCAGGAAAGAGATGCTTAACCGATACGTTCAGGTTTTCATTATGGACATGTGGAATATTTTTGCTCAGAAAATAGAGGAACGGTTGAGTTTTACCGGACAGAGGATTTCTCTCTTCGAGCGTTTCCTAAACCTTGCCGACACTCATTGCATGGAACACAGAGACCTTGGATTCTATAGCGACAAACTCTGCATCACGACGAAATACCTTACGGAACTCTGTAAGAAAAACAGCGGAAAGACCGCCGGTGAGTGGATACAAAATTACACCACGCAACGCATCATCATCTTGCTTCGGAACCCGAACCTGAGCTTTACAGAAATAGCCGACGCTCTACATTTTTCGAGCCAGTCGTTTTTCAGCAGGTATGTGCGCAGCGTATTGGGCGTTTCACCCAGCGAGTTCAGGCAGGAACTGGGGCAATAACCACATTTCCTCACCCATGCCCCGACAGTGTGGGGAGGCAGATCTTGAATTTCACCGCCAGTATGCGAACAATGAACACGGTGGTGCCCGCCATCACCTGGCAGGCGTAGGATTGCATTCCCAGCGAATCGCAAAGCCAATAGCACGAACCGCCCACCACGCAGGCCATCGCATAAATCTCTTTCCGGAATATCAGCGGAATCTCATTGATGAAGACATCGCGTATCACACCTCCCGCCGCTCCGGTGATGCTGCCCATGATAATGGCCACCCAGAACGGATAGCCTACGACCAGACTCTTGCCTACGCCCACCACGGTGAACAGGGCCAGCCCGATGCTGTCGAAGATGAAGAACGTATTGTTCAGATGGATAAGGTACTTACCGAAGAGAATGACCCACAACAACGCCAGACCGGTACAAATTAAATAAATGGGGTCGGTCATCCAGCCCGGAGTGACATCGAGCAGCAGGTCACGTATCGTACCGCCCCCAATGGCCGTCACAAAACCTACCACATAGGCGCCAAACCAATCGAACCGCTTGGCCGAAGCCAGCCGTATACCACTGATGGCAAAAGCGAATGTACCTATGAAATCGAGTATCTGAACAAATGTAGGCATTGTCATACTGTATTTGAGATTTAGAATTATTAAAGAATGAATATTTAGAAACTATTTTCAAGAAGCACTCAAAATTATGGGCAAAGAAACAAATAAATTCCTTAAGAAAGCGTATTTTTGTTCCATCATTTTTTTCACCATAAATAACAATGAAGATAACGATTGTATCGGGAGCACGTCCCAACTTCATGAAAATAGCTCCTATATGCCGTGCCATCGATGCGGCCAAAGAAGCCGGAAAAAACATCTATTACCGCATAGTCTACACCGGGTCGCAAGATGACGTCAGTCTGGACGCCTCGCTTTTCGCCGACCTTGCCATGAGGCAGCCGGATGCCTACCTGGGCGTCTCCGGACACGATCACTCCCAAGTGGCAGCCTCCATCATGTTGGCTTTTGAAAAGGAACTGGACAATCATCCCGCACAGATAGTGCTGGTGGTAGACGACATGACCGCCACCATGAGCTGCTCCATCGTTGCCAAGAAACGCGGGCTGAAAGTGGCACACGTCATAGCCGGAACACGTTCTTTCGACATGAATATGCCCCGCGAAGTGAACCGCACCATCGTGGATGCCATCTCCGATTATCTCTTCACAGCAGGCATGGTGGCGAACCGCAACCTCAACCAAGAGGGAATGATACCGGACTACATCCACTACGTGGGCAATATCCTGATTGACACCATCCGATTCAATCGCCACCGTCTGATACAGCCGGTCTGGTTCTCTACCCTCGGCCTGAAAAAAGGAGAGTACTTGTTGCTCACCCTCAACCGTCACGACCTACTGGCCAAGAAAGCCGTGCTGCAATCTTTGTTGCAGACGCTGCTTGAAAAAGCGAACGGCATGCCCATCGTGGCACCGCTGCATCCATACGTGCAAAATGCCGTGAAGTCATTGGAACTGAACACCCCCAACCTGCACATACTTCCTCCGCAGAGCTACCTGCACTTCGGCTTCCTTGTGAATCAGGCCAAAGGCATAGTCACCGATTCGGGCAATATAGCTGAAGAAGCCACTTTTCTCGACGTACCCTGCATCACCCTCAACACCTATGCCGAGCATCCCGAGACCTGGCGCATAGGGACGAACGAACTGGTAGGCGAAAACTCCTTCGCCCTTTCCGCCTCGCTCCATAAGCTGCTGCACGAAGGCTGGAAGCACACTACCCTGCCCGACCGATGGGACGGACGGACAGCGGAACGCATTGTACAGACTTTACTGAACAAGGAGTCTGTTTAAGAAAACGGTTTTGATTTTCTTAAAATCAGGCAAAGCAAAGAAGCCATAAGGAAAAGATTATCATATCATTAGTGACTAATAACTTCTTTTTGCTTCTTGATTGGCAGTTATTTGCTAACTTTGCAGCCTGATTATTGCGTAAGAAAAATGAAACATATATATATTATTTCCGTCCTTTTTCTATTGTCACTGCTTGCATCCGTACCTGCATCGGCACAGATAAAAGGCGTAGTTACAGACTCTCTCACCAACGAACCGCTGATGTATATCACTATACAATATGAGGGAAAAGGCGTGGGAGGCATCTCCAACGGCAATGGTGAATATCAGGTGGAAACCCACAGAGGATGGAATGAACTTACATTCTCCGCCGTGGGCTACATCACCAAGAAGGTGAAGTTTGAACCGGGCACCAAAGTGCTGAACGTAAAGATGCTGCCGGACGACATCATGCTTTCCGAGGTAGTGGTGAAACCCCAAAAAGAAAAGTATTCGCGCAAGAACAATCCGGCCGTGGAGTTCATGAAAAAGGTCATCGGGAACAAAAAGGCGCTGAAACTGGAAGAAAACGACTATTACCAATACCGGAAATATGAAAAGATGAAGATGTCCGTCAACGACATCACGCCGGAGAAAATGGAGAAAGGTATCTACAAGAAGTTCTCCTTCTTCAAGGATCAGGTGGAATTGTCGCCCAAGACCAACAAGATGATTCTCCCCATCTCCGTGAAGGAAACAGCCGGCAAGACCATTTACCGCAAAAACCCCAGAAGCGAAAAGACCATCATCGAAGGTATGAACTCCACCGGCATCGAGGAATTCTTCAGTACCGGAGATATGCTGGGAACCATATTATCGGAAGTATTCTGCGACATCAACATTTACGATGACGACATACGCCTGATGCGGAGACGCTTTGTCAGCCCCATCGGCAAAGGAGCCATCAGTTTCTACAAATACTACCTGATGGACACGCTGACGGTGGACAAGCAAGAGTGCGTGCACCTTACCTTTGTTCCGCAAAACCCACAGGATTTCGGATTTACAGGACACCTGTACGTAGTGAAAGACTCTACCTATGCCGTGAAGAAATGCACAATGAACCTGCCCAAGAAAACAGGGGTGAACTTTGTGGAGAACCTCGACATCGTTCAGATTTTCGAGCAACTGCCAGACAATAACTGGACGCTGACCGACGACGACATGACCGTGGAACTCAAGTTCGTGAAAGGCATACAAGGACTGGAGGTGCAACGCACCACCAAATACTCCGACTACTCATTCCAAGAGATAGAGCCCCGCCTCTTCCACCTGAAGGGAAGCGTCATCAAAGAGGCCAACATGCTGGCCAAAAGCGACGAATATTGGGCGAAAGTACGCCAAGTGCCGCTCACCAAGAAAGAGAGCACCATGGACGTATTCATGAACCGCATCGAACAGATACCGGGATTCAAGTACGTGATATTCGGAGCCAAAGCCTTGATTGAGAACTTCGTGGAGACGGGCACCAAAGAGCATCCCAGCAAGTTCGACCTCGGCCCCATCAATACCATCGTCACAAGCAATTACGTGAACGGCACGCGTTTCCGCCTGAGTGGCATGACCACCGGGAAACTCCATCCCCACTGGATGTTCAGCGGATACGGAGCCTACGGCACGAAAGACAAGAAATGGTTTTATTCCGGTGAGGCGGCCTACTCTTTCAATAAGCGCGAACATGTGTTGTGGGAGTTCCCGAAACATCACATTGCATTCAAATATACCTACGACGTAATGTCGCCCATGGATAAGTACCTTGCCACGGACAAAGACAACGTATTCGTGGGCTGGAAGTGGACAAAGGTGGACCAGATGTCGTACATGCGCGACGCCACCCTGAACTACGAACTGGAGACCAACACCGGTTTCTCCGTACAAGCCATGGCACGCCACCGCAACGACCAGCCTGCCGGCATCCTGCAATACTGGAAGAACAATGGAGAGACACCCGGCATAAGGGACACAAAGAATACGCTTGTGCACGACATCACCACAACCGAACTCGGCGTAACGCTGCGCTACGCTCCGGGAGAGACTTTCGTCAACACCAAACAGCGCCGTGTGCCCATATCATTGGATGCGCCGATATTCAGCATCTCGCATACCGCAGGTTTCAAAGGCGTGCTTGGGGGGGAATATAATTTCAACCTGACAGAGGCCGGATTCCGCAAACGTTTCTGGCTCGGCGCATGGGGTAAAATAGACGTCACCGCCCGCGCCGGCGCACAGTGGAACACCGTCCCCTTCCCCTTGCTGAACCTGCCGATGGCCAACCTTTCGTACATCACCCAGCACAACGAGTCGTTCAACCTTATCAACAACATGGAATTCTTGAACGACCGTTACGCTTCACTGGCCCTGACCTACGACATGAACGGAAAGCTGTTCAACCGCCTGCCGCTCATCAAGAAGCTGAAGTGGCGCGAAACGTTCCGTGTACGCGGTCTGTGGGGAACGTTGACAGACAAGAACAACCCGTACAAGAGCAATAACGCCGACTTGTTTCTCTTCCCCACGCGCAACGGCATACCCACCAGCCACGTCATGGGCAAGACGCCTTACATAGAAGCCAGTGTGGGGGTGTACAACATCTTCAAACTATTGCATGTGGAATATGTACGCCGACTGACATATACCGACATGCCCGGCGTGAAGAAAGACGGGATACGGTTTATGATCATGATGATATTTTGAAACAACTATGCAACCTTTAGCAGAAAGGCTACGCCCAAAATCATTGGATGAATACATCGGCCAGAAACACTTGGTGGGGCCGGGTGCCGTGCTGCGCAAGATGATTGATGCAGGCCGCATCTCCTCGTTCATCCTGTGGGGCCCTCCGGGAGTGGGAAAGACCACGCTGGCGCAAATCATCGCCAACCAGCTGGAGACGCCTTTCTATACGCTCAGCGCCGTGACCAGCGGCGTGAAAGATGTGCGCGAAGTGATAGATCGTGCCAAGAACAACCGTTTTTTCTCGCAGGCAAGCCCCATTCTTTTCATCGACGAAATCCACCGTTTCAGCAAGTCGCAGCAAGACTCGCTTCTGGGTGCGGTGGAGCAAGGCACCGTGACGCTGATAGGTGCCACCACGGAGAACCCGTCGTTCGAAGTCATCCGCCCGCTATTGTCGCGCTGCCAACTCTACGTACTGAAATCGCTCGAGAAAGAAGACCTCAGGGAGCTGCTGCAACGAGCCATCACCACCGACATCCTGCTGAAGGAACGGAAGATAGAACTGCAAGAGACCACCGCCATGTTCCGCTTCAGCGGAGGAGACGCACGCAAACTGCTGAACATCCTCGAACTGGTAGTAGATGCCGAAGCAGAAGACCCGGTGGTCATCACCGACCGGTTGGTGACCGAGCGCTTGCAGCAGAACCCCTTGGCCTACGACAAAGACGGCGAAATGCACTACGACATTATCTCCGCCTTCATTAAATCCATCCGAGGCAGCGACCCCGACGGTGCCATCTACTGGCTGGCACGCATGGTGGAAGGCGGTGAAGACCCCGCCTTCATAGCCCGCCGCCTCGTCATCTCCGCCGCCGAAGACATAGGGTTGGCAAACCCCAATGCGTTGCTGCTTGCCAATGCTTGTTTCGACGCGGTGATGAAGCTGGGATGGCCCGAAGGACGCATCCCGCTGGCGGAGGCCACCATATATCTTGCCACCAGCCCCAAGAGCAACTCGGCTTATTTGGCCATCGACAATGCGCTGCAATTGGTACGCGAAACGGGCAACCTGCCCGTTCCTCTGCACTTGCGTAACGCTCCCACCAAGCTGATGAAGCAACTGGGCTATGGCGACCATTACAAATATGCCCACGACTACCCCGGTAACTTCGTGAGGCAACAATTCCTGCCGGACGAGCTGAAAGACCGCCGCATCTGGCAACCGCAAGACAATGCCGCCGAACAGAAACACAAAGAACGGATGCAGCAGTTGTGGGGAAAAGAAAAGTAAACGAGCTGCCGGAGCATAAAATGCAGGGACGGAGCAGATGCACAAACTACGGACATTCCACAGCGATGACGGCAAGATTTTCCCTACTGAAATTCTACAGAATCCATAACACACTTTAAAAAGAAAATCAAATCAGTTTCTAAATCTTTTCTTTATTTTTGCACAAAATAAAAAGAAAGGAAAAACAATGAAAATAGTAGTACTGGACGGCTATGCCGCCAATCCCGGAGATCTTTGTTGGGACGAATTGTACGCCTTGGGCGATTGCACCATCTACGACCGCACCGCTCCCGCTGAAGTAGTGGGACGAGCTGCCGGCGCGGAAATTCTGTTGACAAATAAAACCGTACTCACAGCCAAGCACATGGCCGAACTGCCTGAACTGAAATATATCGGTGTACTTGCCACCGGATATAACATTGTGGATATCACCGCAGCCAAAGAACGCGGCATCATCGTCACCAACATCCCCGCCTACAGCACCGACTCGGTGGCACAGATGGTGTTTGCCCACATCCTGAACATTGCCCAGCAGGTGCAGCATCACTCCGAAGAGGTGCGCAAAGGCCGCTGGACGCAGAGTAAAGACTTCTGTTTCTGGGACACACCACTCATCGAACTGCGCGGCAAAAAACTCGGCATCGTAGGCCTGGGACATACCGGCTACACCACAGCCCGCATCGCCATCGGGTTCGGCATGAAGGTATGCGCCTACACCTCCAAGACAAACTTCCAGCTCCCTCCCGAGATTTGTAAAATGGAACTACACGAACTTTTCCGCGAATGCGACATCATCAGCCTCCATTGCCCCCTCAACGACTCTACCCGCGAGATGGTCAATGCCGAACGGCTCCGCATGATGAAACCCACGGCCATCCTCATCAACACCGGACGGGGGCCGCTCATCAACGAGCAAGACCTGGCCGATGCCTTGAACAGTGACATCATCTATGCCGCCGGTGTGGACGTGCTGTCCGAGGAGCCGCCCCGTGCCGACAATCCACTGCTTACTGCCAAGAACTGCTACATCACTCCGCACATAGCATGGGCCAGCACCGCCGCACGCGAACGCCTCATGCAAATCATGCTGGAGAATATCAAGGCCTATCAAGAAGGAAAACCCGTGAACATAGTAAAATAAAACAAGTTTGCAACAAACATCCGATATGGGAAAATCTGCTGTAAAAGGCCTTTTTTATTTTTGTTTGGTAGCTGCCACTTTAGTGCTGGCAGCCCTAACCATAGCTGCGGGACAGTCCGGCAGCGTCAATCCCACAGAATCCGTCATCATGCCCTTGCTGGGGCTGGCCTTACCGGTGCTGCTCATCATCAATCTGATAGTGGCGATATGCTGGGCGATAGCACACCGATTCTGGGCGCTGGTTCCACTGGCAGCCGTCGGATCCAACTGGCCCTACCTCACCTCCGTCATCCAGTTCAATGCCGACAAGGAGAAAACGCCGGACGGCAAATACCTGAAGATTGCCACCTACAACGTACATGGCTTCGGCTACGAGGTGACGGGCTACTCTTGCAAAGAGATAGCACGCATCATGGAGCAAGAAGACGTAGATGTGCTCTGCTTTCAGGAGTTCGGCGACAACGAGTACTTCCCGATGGACAGCATCTACAAAACACTGTCACACTGGCCGCACATCCTCATGACAAGCAACGACTCTGCGCAAAACGTGCTGCCCATGGCCGTCTTCAGCCGCTACCCGCTCATCGACCGGCAACTCATCACCTATCGGGAGAGCTCCAACGGCAGCATGATGTGCGACGTCGTGGCAGGTGAAGATACCATCCGCCTGCTCAACAACCATCTGCAAACCACCGACGTGAACCGGAAACGCCACAAATGGCAACAGGAGATAGGAGTGACTGACGCTCGCCGCGAAGTGCATGTGGCCAAAGATGCAGCACTCACCCTGCACGGCAACTTCGTGAAACGTGCCGAGCAAACACAAATCATCGGTCAGTATGCCAAAGAAAGTCCTTACCCCGTATTGGTATGCGGTGACTTCAATTCACTTCCGTCATCGTACACCTACCACTATCTGACCGGTTTTCTGGAAGACGGTTTCCGCAGTGCCGGATGGGGCTATATGCGCACCTATCGCTATGGAAAGGGGCTGCTGCGCATCGACTATATTTTCCATTCGCCTGCACTGAAAGGTATCGACTACTACTCGCTCAATCTGGATTTGTGCAGCGACCACAATCCGGTGATCATGGAGGTGGAATACTAAAAAAAACG
Source organism: Bacteroides zoogleoformans (assembly GCF_002998435.1). Taxonomy (NCBI): domain Bacteria; kingdom Pseudomonadati; phylum Bacteroidota; class Bacteroidia; order Bacteroidales; family Bacteroidaceae; genus Bacteroides; species Bacteroides zoogleoformans. The sequence goes on from NZ_CP027231.1 coordinate 867,080, forward strand.
GGCATGAACCCATCTGAAGTTCAGAAGTTCATGCCCGGCTCTTTCTTTTAAAATCTAACGTCTAAACCTAAAGTCCGACAACGATGTCCTGGCTATCCTACCATGCCCAATCGGTCAAAACATAAGAGCTTTCCACTTGGTTTTCCAAGTCATCCGGCAGGTTACAGAAGAAGTCTATACCGGAGAAAGCTTCCAGTTCATCGATGCTGACTAAATACTGCTGCATCTCTGTGGCTGTAGGCTTCTTCGGCAATCCCTCCTTATGCTCAACCAAGAAAGCAATGGCATGGTACACTCCGTTTTTCTCGGAAAGTATAGCCGCAAAGTAATATTGCGGACAAGCCAATCCTTTCACCGTAAAACCTCCCGCATTAGTAGCAGGAACTATGCCATTAGGATCTGCTATAGTACCGGTAAAGTTCTTAAGCAAACGATTCAGCGTACCTCCCTTGGTGATATATACCTTATCATAAACATTCGGGATTGCACGTCCCCACTTTCGTATCTGATTTTCAACAGATAACCAAAAGCCACTGTTGAAATCATTAATCTGCGGACTCATGTTACTATAATAGAATGTCTGTTCATTAGCCTCCTTGAAATACACACGATCTTCGGAAGCACAAATGTGCCCGCGGTCAAATCCGTCACCTTTATGCCATTCATTGTCCACCTGCATCTCTTTCGGAAGTTTCGGGTCTACATTCCAAGCGTCAGTACGCTTCACGTTATCTTGTTTCGTAACAGTATCGAAAACAAAAGCGACCCATGCCGAATGCTTCATGGCATCATTCCACTCCAGCGCATAATTGAAGACGGTCTGATTATTGACCGACACGGTATGCTCCACATAGTAATTGGCGGAATTGAGGTGCGGAATGGAATAATCGGTCACATAGGCTCTGCCTTCCGTCACCACATTGGCATTCGTATTCACAATCTTTTCGCGCGAAGAGAGGAGATATTCCACCCCTACATCATCACCGTCTATATAGGCAACGCGAAGTTTAAGGAATACATACTCCTGCGGAGTGGTGTAACGCACCCAATAGGCGGAATTCCCTGCAATCGGCGCAGTGGTTTTCCACTCCGTCACCGCAGAAACAGCCGGGAGAGCGGAGAGTTTAGACACTCCGTCGTACTTTGCAAAGCCGTAATTCACCCCTTTAAGCTCTTTATTCCCGATAAGGATTCTTGAAGCAAGCCCTTCGGGCAATAATCCCTCAGCAGTTGCACCACCGCCGGCATAGCCTTTCAGCACAAAGGCCTTGGCGCCTGACTCCGTAAGTTCTATGGAGTTGATGTCCGGACGTTTTTGCATGGAGGCTACCTTATACTCCACGCCAACCTTGTTCCCGTCGATATACGCCACGCGAAGCTTGATGTAACCGTAATGCGTGGTTGTGACATAGCGCACCCAGGCCGTCGCTGCTGCCGTAAGCTCCAATGTCTCTCTCCAGTCGGACACCGTAGAGAAATCCGGCATCGCATCCAAACGCTCCACCTTGCTGCAAACGGCAAAAATATAATCAGTGCCGCACAGCTTTTTATCCTTGATATATACCGGCGTGGCGAAGCCTTCGGGCTGTAAGATTCCTCCGGCGGTAACCCCATCGGAATATCCCAACATTATCAACTTCGATGAGCCGGTTTCCGTACTTTCAATCACTTTTTCCTTTGGAATCGTAGGTTCCGGAGAGTCGCCCGACGAGCTGCAACCTATAAGCAAGGCAGCAATCAAGCAAGGCAAAATCTTAAACATCTTCTTCATAACCATTCTATCCTTTTTCTGTGAAAAAAGGGAGCAGTGTAAACGCTACTCCCTTTCATTGATTCATAAGTCCGTTATTCAGCGTTTCACAGGACCTGCTGTCTTTTCAAACTTCTTGGTTTCTTCGTTGTACATGAATGACATGCCATAAAGGCCATCACCGCGTCCGCCATACACCTTGTACACGGCAACATAACTGATACCCGGATCCGGTGTATCAATCCAAGAAGGAAGCAGAATATCAGCAAGTCCCTGGGCAATACGCTCATCCATGATAGTCTGAATCTCTTCGTCAGATTTACCGGTCAGATAACCATCAACATTATAATAGTTTTTCCATGTATTATATTTATTGTTGATATTGCTGTATTTGCTTGAAGATCCAAAATAGTATTCCTCTTGCGTTGCATTCTGAGTGCTCAAGAAGGCCGGCTTATTAGCCGTAACCCAGGTAACCAAAGCTTTATAATCAGCCTCAACCATGGTAATCACTTTTGTTCCTCCCAACAATCTGACAATGCTCCAGGCAGCGCCATCATAGGTCATCTCGGCAATTTTCGTCGATACGGTCAGCACTTCCGCAAAGGGGTTATAGGCTGTCCATGCATTGCCGTCGAACTTATACAAAGCTGTCTTCACCGTGGTCGTTTTGTTGGCATAAAACTTATAAGAAATCTCGCAAGTAGCCCCCGATTTCGTATAAGGGAAAGCCTTTTTCAAAAAGATGGGCAGGTAGAAATCAATATCCATATTGGCATCGAAGTTCTTATACTTACCCGGCTGACCTTTTTCGGTACCCATGGAAACATAATCCTCATCAGTCAAGGTATATTTCTTGTCAGGAGTGAAGCTGCTGTATTCGGTCCAACCGGTGGCAGTCTTCTGATACACCTTCACCTGGGTAGATTTAGAACCAGCATAGAAGACATAAGAGATGGCTACAATTTTTCCTGTTGCCAAATCGGCATACTTCGACGTACAGAAATTCTTGAGGTATTTATCCACATCCATGCTGGCGTCAAAGTTCTTGTACTTGCCCGGTTGCCCTTTTTCAGTACCCATCGCAATATAATCCGCATCGGTCAGAGTGTATTCCACATCAGCTTTCAGCTCTTCAAAGTCTTTAGTGATGTCGCCACATTTCACGCTGACCTTAGCCGAAGATCCTTTGTCGCAATAAGGGAACTTGGCTTTCAACATCGCATTCAAGGCTTTCTGCAGAGCAGCTTTGTCCGTGAAATACCCCTCACCGGGATAATTTCCGGTGAACTCTCCTTCATACTGGGCAACATCGGTTATCTTGATGTCATCATAACCTTCAAAGTTGTCTTTATTATAGTCGCATCCCATCAGTACGGCTATTGCCGCGAACATGGACGCCCAAAAATATTTCTTCATAATTGTCATATCTCCCTCTTTTAGAAATTAACTTTAAGTTTTAAAGACATATTACGTCCGAAACCGTAGAACACACGGTAAGCAGATTTCCATGTATGGTCGCCGCCGTCGAATGCAGAGTTGATATACTCTTGGTTGAACAGATTCTCTATGTTACCCGAAAGGGTGGTCTTCAATCCGGCAATTTCAAAAGCATAGCTTCCGCTGAAGTCAACAGTAGAGTAAGAAGGAATACGCCAAGGGGTCTCATAGATCTTCTGTCCTCCGAGGGAAATGTCATTGCTCTGAACAGCATAGTCGGCATAGTTGCGACCGTAGAAGTTCCAGTCCATACTCAAGCGCAAGCCCTTCATCGGGAATACATTCAGGCCAATGGCAGCCGTGGTCTGTGCAGAGCCACCTTCCATAACATCTTTTTGACCTATCAACATGGTAGCGTGATCTGCCGCACCAATGGCAGAAGCCACTTTATAGTCCTTGGTCATAGGCTGTCCGCCCGAATTGTAGAAGTAACCTACCGGATTGTTCGTCCAGCGCCAGTCGCCTACAGACAACATACCGGTAACATTCATCCATCTTACAGGTTTATAGTTCATTTCCAACTCAATTCCTTGGTGAGTGGAGTTCACACCTTGCATATTCACCATGGCACGATCCAAGTTGCCGTTTGCATCCGTATAGTCAAAAGAACGAGCCATTGTCTTATCTTTCCATACGGTATGGTAAGCATTCAAGTTGGCCGTAAATACCCGAGAACGATATCCGTAGCCCACTTCAAAGCTCAGCACCTTTTCGTTCACGGCATCCTTGTTCACGGCATTGCTTACTGTAGAAGAAAGGAATGCGCCGCCCGAGAAGTAAGGCGCACGGCTGATGTAACCTACATTGGCAAATACATTGTTGTGTTCGTCCAAGTTATAGTTGGCACCCCCCTTAACAGTGAAGCCCAACTTATTTACCTTATCTGATTTGGCGTGAGCCTCATCATAATAGAAGCGGTCGTAACGCCATTGGCTTACTTCGCTGATAGAACCGGAAACAAAAGCAGTCAGCTTGTCGTTGTCATATTCAGCCTGACCGAATACGCCGCCCTGCAATACGTGTCCATCGTAATCGCGATATACAACGTCGCCTACAGTAAGCTTTTTATAGTTAAAAGCATCAGTACCGGCTCCGGCAAAATTGGCCGCCTTCACATTCTTACGATAACGGTCGATGTAATAAGAGCCGTTATAAAGGTCGATGATTTCATTGGTATGCGTACCGATGTAGTAACGGGCGTCAATACCGACGTAGAAGTTGATTCGGTCATTCAACTCTTTCGTATAAGTAGAAAGCAGGCCATACCATTTATGCAGATTTTTCGATACGGACATCACCATCTGCGAACCGCTTGTGCTTTGTTCGTTCATTTCCTGAATCTTATCATAAGCGAATGTTCCGTCCGCATTGCGGAATGTGGTGTTCAGAATGCCGTCCGAAGTTCCGTACCATGCACTGGAATAAGCGCTGGTACCCTGGCCGCTATAGCCATATCCATCGCCGATGGACATATAGATCATACTGTTCAGAGAAGAAGTTGTATTAATCTGCCAAGAGTGGTTGAGCTGTATCTGCGGCTTATGATATTTGTTGCGGGCAGAAGTCTTGCGTTCGCCATTTTTGCCGAAGCCATAAGTGGCGTTATAACGATATTGCTCGCCCGGCAACATATATTTCTGTACTTGTTGCCACCCTTCAATGGTCAGTCCGTCGTAATTACTACGTTGGTTGTGCCACTGAGGAGCGCCAAAAGCCGTCAAAGACACTTGATGATTATCTCCCAAACGCTTGGCAAGACTGGCAAAATAAGTGTAGCCTTCAAATTCGGTACCTTGCACGTAGCCGTCTCCCCAAGACTTACCACCCAAAAGGGTAAATGCCCAACCATCCTTCGTCAAACCGGAAGAGACACTGAACAACACCTTGTTATACCCATCATTACCTACGGCATAGCTGGCAAATCCGCCTTTCTTGGCATCGGTAGCTTTGGTCACGATATTGATAGAACCACCTACCGAAGGGGCGGAAACCTTGGACGCACCCAACCCGCGCTGATACTGCACGTTACTCGAGACATCGGTCAAACCGGCCCAATTACTCCAATAAACACCGCCCCACTCCATGTCGTTCATGGGAGCGCCATTCACCAATACAGCCACGTTCTCCGACTTAAAACCGCGGATGTTCACTTTGGAGTCTCCATAACCGCCACCGGCACGACTGACGTATACACCCGGAGAAGACTTCAATATCTGCGGAAAGTCGGCTGTTCCGATACGTTCCTCGATATAGGCGGGAGCAATGGTGGACATAGCCACAGGCGTTTTACGTGCAATGGCTTGAGAAGTGATTACCACATCGTTCAAGGCCACGGCGTCCGCATGCATCTGGATTGTTCCCCAATCCACCGATGCACCTTTCTGGGTAATTTTCCTCTTGAGGTCCTTGTAACCTACGTACTTGAATAATAAAGTTCCGTTTGGGGCTACTTCTTGCTTGAAATAACCGTCGATGTCAGTCACTGTTCCTTGCGTAGTACCCTCCACCATTACGGCAGCCCCTACCAACGGCTCACCCGTTTCCGCATCAACAAGTTGACCTTTCACTGTGGTCTGGGCAGATGCCACGGCACCAAATGCCGACAATACGGCCACCAACAGGAAATGAATTAGATGTCTTCTCATAATTCTGTTTTTTGTTAATAGATAGTATTAATTAAATATTAAATTCTGTTTCAAGTCGCAAATATAAAAAAAATAAGTCAGTATATATTGCGTTTATGCCACCTTTTTTTCACACCAAGAAAGTAACTTTGATTTTTTTCCAAATAGCTCGAAGAGCAATTAAACACAAAAAGCTCCGCCTTCGAGGGCAGAGCTTTCCGTCTTTCTTTAAATCGGCCGATACGCTTTCATTATGCGGTCAAAATCAATCTGTCGCAAGTTTTCTGTAACGCACGCGTGTAGGTTCTTCCTTACCTAAACGTTTCAGTTTATTCTCCTCATATTCGGAATAAGAGCCTTCAAAGAAGAACACGTTGGAATCTCCCTCAAAAGCCAGAATGTGCGTACAAATACGGTCGAGGAACCAACGGTCGTGACTGATAACCACGGCACAACCGGCAAAATCTTCCAACCCCTCTTCGAGCGCACGAAGCGTATTCACGTCAATATCATTGGTAGGTTCGTCGAGAAGCAGCACATTGCCCTCTTCCTTCAGGCAAAGAGCCAAGTGCAGGCGGTTACGCTCACCTCCGGAAAGCACTCCGCAGAGTTTCTCCTGATCGGCTCCGGAGAAGTTGAAACGAGACAGATAGGCACGTGCGTTGACGTCGCGCCCGCCCATGCGGATCAAATCGTTACCGCCGGAAATCACTTGATACACGCTCTTGCCGGGGTCGATGTCTTTGTGTTGCTGATCCACATAAGCCACTTTTACGGTCTCTCCCACTTCAAACTCGCCTTTGTCTGCCTTCTCCAGGCCCATGATCAGGCGGAAGAGCGTCGTCTTTCCGGCACCGTTAGGGCCGATGATGCCTACTATGCCATTAGGCGGAAGCATGAAGTTGAGATTATCGAACAAGAGTTTCTCCCCGAATGCTTTTGCCACGTTCTTGGCCTCAATCACCTTGTTGCCCAGACGAGGACCGTTCGGTATGAAGATTTCCAACTTCTCTTCTTTCTCCTTCACGTCCTCGCTCAGCAGCTTGTCATAAGAGTTCAAGCGAGCCTTTCCTTTGGCCTGACGGGCTTTAGGAGCCATACGTACCCACTCCAGCTCGCGTTCCAAGGTCTTGCGGCGCTTGCTGGCCGTCTTCTCCTCCATCTCCATACGCTTGGTCTTCTGCTCCAGCCAGCCGGAGTAGTTGCCTTTCCAAGGGATGCCCTCTCCACGGTCCAGCTCAAGAATCCATCCGGCCACATGGTCGAGGAAGTAGCGGTCGTGAGTCACGGCAATCACTGTACCTTCATATTGCTGCAAATGTTGCTCCAGCCAATCGATGGATTCGGCGTCAAGGTGGTTGGTAGGCTCGTCGAGCAGAAGCACGTCCGGCTTCTGCAACAACAGGCGGCAAAGAGCCACGCGGCGACGTTCGCCTCCCGACAGATGTTCCACAGACTGGTCTTCGGGCGGACAACGCAAAGCATCCATGGCACGCTCCAGTTTGCTGTCAAGGTTCCATGCGTCGGTAGCATCTATGATATCCTGCAATTCGGCCTGACGAGCGAAGAGTTTATCCATCTTATCCTGATCCTCATAATACTCGGGCAAACCGAACTTCTGATTGATTTCCTCATATTCCGTGAGCGCATCCACAACGGGTTGCACCCCTTCCATTACAATTTCCTTCACCGTCTTTGCAGGGTCAAGATAGGGTTCCTGAGCAAGATATCCCACCGAATATCCGGGCGAAAACACCACTTCTCCTTGATAAGACTTATCCAGGCCGGCAATAATCTTCAGCAAGGTGGACTTGCCCGAACCGTTCAAACCGATAATCCCGATTTTCGCTCCATAGAAGAATGAAAGGTATATATTCTTCAATACTTGCTTATTGTTCTGCTGGATGGTTTTGTTCAGCCCCACCATAGAAAAGATGATTTTCTTATCGTCTACTGTTGCCATGTATTCTAAAAAATAATTAGTGATTAATGTTCAGTGGGCAAAGATATAAAAAAAACGAAAAATCTTTGCTCTTTCCGAAAATGTATCTATCTTTGCAGCCGCTTAACCGCAATAAGGTTTGATTCGCTAGCTCAGCAGGTAGAGCACAACACTTTTAATGTTGGGGTCCTGGGTTCGAGCCCCAGGCGGATCACCAAACCAAAAAGACTTTTCACGGGGATTGAATTAAATACTCGACAAAAGCTTGCCAATAGCCACGTGCGGCAAGCACATTCTCTGAATCCATATCCTCTCTATCCGGCTTCCATGCACCGCTTTTTACTTTGTTTATCGCATCATTCAAAACGAAGTATTATTTTCCATAATCGAAAATTACGCACTACATACTTACCATGTCAGAACTATACCAAAGCCGTATCTCCCCCGTATCCGCTCCGTGTCTATTAGGAAGGAGGTTATACGGAGATGATACGGAGATGATACGGAGATGATACGGAGGTGATACGGAGGTGATACGGAGGTGATGCGGAGCAGGTAGATACTTGACACGCAAATTATTTGTTTTTTCCCCGTCCTCAAAGTAGAATGGTTCCGCAATGCCAAATTCGGCATCCGGGCGCATTGGGAACCACAAAACGTAGAGGGCTCGGGAGACCGGATGGCCCGTTGAATCCCGACAAGTTGGCAGCCTTCTACAAAGAGTCTGCGGATGACCGGAGAGTTATCCCGGGAGACACATGTTCCGGCCTGTCTCCACAGTATATCATGCCGTCCGCGACAAATCCATGGAACTTTTCACGGTTCAGAATTCAACAGGACAGGACTATCGATTAAAAAAGTTGGAGGCGTTTTTGATACCACCTCCAACCTTTTTTGTCACTTAACCTCTTCCAGGTAGAGCACACGACTTGAATAATCGTTCTGCTTGTGATAATCCACCCTGTGGTTATAAGGTATTTCCAGACCGTTGGCCATGAGATAGGCACCGCTGAACGTCTTTCCCTCGAATTTCAAAGGCACATTGTCGATACGGTTCAGTTCGTGCACCTTATAGTGCTTGTCGGGGCAGAGGCCGGCCATCTTCACACGCGGCAGGTGCTGATTGCAGAAATGCTCGGTTTTCCACCAATAGAATACCGCTTTATCCTTTTCGGAGGCAACATACATCAAGGAAGCCGCTCCCAAATGGTCATAGGGAGACAGCAGACGGTAAATATCTCCCATCTGCACGATGGGGCGGATGAGTTTATACTCGGCAATGGCCTTCTTGCACAAAGCCTTCTCGTCGTCTGTCATGTTCTTGGGTTGAATCTCCATGCCCAGACGACCGCTCATTGCCACATCGATGCGATATTTCAGGGGGATGCTGCGGAACGTCTGGTGATTGGGAGTGGCGCTGATGTGCGAAGCCATGGCGATGGCGGGGAAGAAATAAGAAGCGCCCCATTGCATATAGACACGTTGCAAGGCGTCGGTATTGTCGCTCACCCAGAACTCATCGAAGTAAGGCAAAACACCGTAGTTGGCACGGCCGCCGCCACTGGCACAAGCCTGAATGGTGAGGTCGGGGTATTTGCTGCGGATGCGTTGGCAAACCTTCTCGAAGCCACGATGATACTCGATGTACAGATGACTCTGATTGTCTTTCGTCAGATATTGAGAACCATGATTCATGATGGACATGTTGGCATCCCACTTGATATAGTCTATGGCAGGATAAGCCGTCATCAGATTGTCCACAATTTTAAAGACATAGTCCTGCACGGCAGGGTTGGCAAGATCGAGTACCACCTGCGTGCCGCCTCGTCCCAATACGAGGTCGCGTCCGGGAGCCTTGATGACCCATTCGGGATGCTGTTCATAGAGTTCGCTGACGGTATTTGCCATTTCCGGTTCAATCCAGATGCCGAACTTAATGCCGTGTTTCTTGGCGTCCGACAGCAGTCCTTCAATGCCTTGGGGGAGTTTGTTCTTATCCACCACCCAATCGCCCAGCGAAGATCTGTCGTCCTTACGGGGATATTTATCGCCAAACCATCCGTCATCCATGACGAACAGTTCACCGCCCATGGAAGCGATATCGGCCATCATCTGGTCCATACCCTCCTGATTGATATCAAAATAGACTCCTTCCCAGCTGTTCAGCAGAACCTTTCGGGGCGTGGTGCCATGGGCCAGCTTATGCAAGCGTGCCCAGCGGTGGAAGTTGCGGCTGCTGCCGCTCAATCCCTCGCCGCTATAGGTGAGTGCCAGTTCGGGAGTGCGGAACAGTTCGTCTTTCTTCAATGCATAGGCAGAGTTTTCTTCGTTGATGCCTGCAAAGAAATGGTGATACTCGTCGTCGTTCGTATCGATGCGTAGTTTGTAGTTTCCGCTGTAACACAGAGCCGCACCAATCACATCGCCGGTATTCTCCTGCGGTTTGCCATCCAGTGAAAACATCACTTCGGCATGCGACGTGTGGGAGTTGCGCACACCGTCCTTGTTCTTGATAATCTTCATTCCGGGCGCCAGAGGCTCTTGGAAGAGCCGGCCTTCATTGCCCCACGAGCCATACAGATGGGACAGCCATACCTCGCCACGACGGATGGGCAGGTAGGCAGAGGCAAACTGACTGAGCAGCACGGAGTTCTTCTCCCTGTGAGTAATCTCCGTCCAAGCCTCGATGACATCGGCATCTTGCCACGCCTTATAGCAAACATCCACGAAGAAAGGATACACCTTGTCTTTCAGCGACACCACCGTTTTCACCGCATCGGCTTCTTTAGAAACGGCGACCTTCAGCACTTCCAACTGCAATGTCATATTGCCATCGGCATGCCTCACGGCAAGAGCGGTTTCCGCAGGACAGTTCATGCCATACTCCGGATAGGCCGCATGCTTCCACTGAGACGCTTCGAGATTCTGCATATCCGCGTCAGAAAGCTTACCGCCATAATACAAGTATTCCAGCTTTCCACCCTCGGGCGCAGAGAGCACCAAAGAGGTGTTAGGGGTAAATACATACACGCTTTGGGCAAACAAGCCGCCGGTCAGCAGCAATGTTCCCAAAAATAAATTGGTTCGCTTCTTAAAATCCATGTTTTCCTGTTTTTTTAGATTGATTTGTTTTAGCCGTGACAAAGATATGTTTTCTCATCAAAATAAAATAGTATTGTTTTATCTTATCCTCATACTACTTTACCGTTCGTCATGAAAATCCGTTCCCCAATGAAATTTCCCATCCCACCTTCTGCCGGCGGCTGTTCGACGGCCTGACACCGGCAATCCCTGCGATACAAAGAGAGACGACGATTTACAGTATGGCTTCGGTCAAAGTTACAGTACAGCTTCAGTCGAAGTTACAGTACGGCTTCAGTCGAAGTTACAGTACGACTTCGGTCGAAGTTACAGTACGGCTTCGGTCGAAGTTACAGTACGAACAAGCGTTGCCTCACGCTTGTACAAGTGTAGGCTTACGATAGAACAAGCGTGAGCTCTCGCTTGTGCATTCGGATGGATACCTCCATACAAAAGAAGCAGTTAAGAAAGCATATGCTTTGCCCATCAAAAACAAAAATCTCTGAAAATGCCGCTAAAAAAGCATTTAAAAGTAAAGACTATTATTTTTATAGCTAAATTTGTGCGATAAAATACTACTAACACCAATTTTATTCGAAAAAAGAGTATGAAGAAAATGAAAATTACAGCATTACTGCTGTGCGGTACCATACTGCTGGGCAGTTGCGGTACAATGAACAACACGACAAAAGGCGGTATTATCGGCGGAGGTTCCGGCGCTGCCGCAGGTGCCATCATAGGCGGACTGTTAGGCAAAGGCAAAGGGGCTGCCATCGGGGCTGCCATCGGGGCTGCCGTAGGTACGGGAACCGGAGTTGCCATTGGCCGTAAAATGGACAAAAAGGCGGCCGAAGCCGCCAAGATTGAAGGCGCACAAGTTGAGCAAGTGACCGACGTCAATGGCCTGCCGGCCGTAAAGGTTGCTTTCGATGCAGGCATCTTGTTCGGGTTCAACTCTTCCGCATTGAGCAACAATGCAAAATCTTCCTTGCGAGAACTTGCACAGATCTTGAAAGAAGACGCTACTACGGACATCGCCATCATCGGCCATACAGACAAAGTGGGTAGCTACGACGCCAACGTAAAGGTTTCAAACAACCGTGCTTATGCCGTCGAAAATTACTTGCAAAGCTGCGGCGTTTCTCCTGCCCAATTCAAAAAAGTGCAAGGTGTTGCCTATGACCAATACGACGAAAGCAAAACTGCCGCTCAAAATCGTCGTGTAGAGGTATATCTGTATGCCAGCGAGCAGATGATTAAGAATGCCGAATCGGCCAACTAAACCGGCAACAGTCATTCACCGGACACCGGTTGCTGTTTTTAAGAGATGAAAGCCCTCACGTTCGGTCTCCCCAAAAACAATTGGAAATGTCCGGACGTGAGGGCTTTGTATAATGTTTCCCCCCCGACCAACGACAATGAAGCTTCGTAAACCATTGCGAATCCTACGCAACGTCATACTCTTCTTTTTCATTTCCACTATATCCGCGGTGGTGCTCTACCGCTTTCTGCCCATCTACGTCACCCCGCTGATGGTGATTCGCAGCGTGCAGCAGCTATCCAAGGGAGAAAGCCCGGTCTGGCATCATACATGGGTGTCGTCCGACAAGATTTCGCCCCACCTGCCCATGGCGGTCATCGCCTCGGAAGACAACCGCTTCGCCACGCACAACGGGTTCGACTTCATAGAGATAAAGAAAGCCATGAAGGAGGCCGAGAAAGGGAGAAGAAGACGGGGAGCGAGCACCATCAGCCAGCAGACGGCAAAGAATGTGTTCCTCTGGCCGGCATCTTCGTGGCTGCGCAAAGGTTTCGAGGTCTATTTCACGTGGATGATAGAGCTGTGCTGGTCCAAAGAGCGAATCATGGAGGTGTATCTAAACTCCATCGAGATGGGCAGGGGCATCTATGGAGCAGAGGCAGCGGCCAAGCATAAGTTCAGCACCACAGCCGCCAGACTGTCCGCCGGGCAATGCGCACTGATAGCGGCCACACTGCCCAACCCGATACGCTTTGATTCGGCGCGTCCTTCGTCTTACATCAAAAAGCGGCAAGAACAGATTTTACGTCTGATGAAATTAGTGCCGAAGTTTCCTCCGGTGGAGAAGGCGAAAGAGAGAAAAGAGAAGAAAGAAAAGAAGGGAAAGAAGGTAAAATAGAAATAAAGAAAAACTGCCGACCCCGACTAAAACAGAGGGAACCGGCAGTGTATTATATAAAGGAAAAAGATTAGAAGTAGCATCAATAGGTATGTTCTCCCTCCTTCATTTCGTTGGCATCTATCTTGCGAATATCGATGCTGCGCCATGCATAGAAGATATAGGCCAGGACGAAGGGAACGAGGATGGAGACGTAGGCCATGACCCTGAGCGTGAACAGGCTGGAGCAGCTGTTGGCAAGGGTCAATGAGCTCTGCAGGTGGTGAGTGGACGGATAATAGGCCGTATTGTTATAGCCCGCCACCAGCAAAAGAGACAGGACGGTGAGCACCGTACCTATACCGGCAAACCAAATACCTCGGTCGAAGGATGCCTTCCACAACGTGCGGACAATGCCCCAAAGCACGGCAAGCACGCCGACCAGGAACAGGAGCAACACCGCGGGCATCTGGAGGAAGTTGGTGAGGTACTTATAGGGCTCCATGAACACCTCTCCCGTTTCGGGACGGACGGCGTAACCGGGAGACACCAGCGTGCGGATGACGAAGGCCAGGAAGAAAAGGAGGAACAGCCCGGCATTGCCCCAGAGCGAACGGCGGCAGCGGGCCACCAGCTCCTCATCGTTGATGTTGTTGATAAAATAGAGTGCGCCCAGAATGCGCGACAGGAAGAAGACGGCCAGGCCAAGCACCACGTTCCAAGGATTGAGCAGGGCGTCCAGCCCGTGACCGGCGTTGGCCCAGCGGCTGATGACGGGCATGGCGGCGTCCGTCAGGTTTCCTTTATCGATGTAGAACTCGGAGCCTGTGAAGAAGGTGGCCACCGCACCGCCCAGCAACAGCGGACCTACCACGCCGTTTATCACTAAGAACGTGCGGTACGTGGTTTTGCCCAACAGATTTCCCGCCTTGGACTGGAACTCGTAGCTGACGGCCTGCAACACGAAGCTGAAGAGGATAATCATCCACAGCCAGTAGGCGCCGCCGAAACTGGTGCTGTAGAACAGGGGGAAGGAGGCGAAGAACGCACCGCCGAAGGTGACCAGGGTGGTGAAAGTAAACTCCCACTTGCGTCCCGTGGAGTTGATCATCATCTTCTTCTGCTCCTCCGTCTTGCCCAAGCAGAACAGAAGAGAGTTGCCTCCCTGCACGAAGAGCAGGAATACCAGAATCGCTCCCAACAAGGATACTACAAACCACCAATAGTGCTGAAAAAAGATATAAGTGTCCATTGATATTCTAAATTTATGATTTTACGATTTCCTTTTATAATCCCTGATTCTCATTTTTATCCGGTCCCTTGCGAATGGCTTTCAGCATGATGCCCACTTCGGCAATCAGCATGACGGTGAACAGCACAAGGAAGATAAAGAACGTGATTTGTACAGAACCTACATCCAGCTTGGAGATGGCGGCACTTGTGGGCAGCATGTCCTGTATGGCCCACGGCTGGCGCCCGCACTCTGCCACTGCCCATCCGGCCTGTCCGGCAAGGTATCCCAGCGGAATGGTCAGCATGGCCACCCAATGCATCCAGCGCATCCGCGATAAATCTTTCTTGTAGGCCAAGAACAATACCAAGATGAAGAAAAGGATGAAATATCCGCCCAGAATCACCATCACGCGGAACATGTAGAAGGTAAGGGGGACGTTGGGCACCAAATCATTCACATTCTTGATGTAACCGTAACCGAAATAGGCGACATTCTCCTTCAACACACGGGCAGCCTCTTCCGCCTCCACGGCATTGCCCGCTGCTTTGGCTGCACGATAGGCGGCAAAGGCTGCGATGGCTGTCTTTCCTTTCGCTATCTTCTCCTCCGCCGAAAGAGCCATCGTGCCGTCTTTCTGTACATAGCCTCCCTGCAACAAATCGTTGATGCCCGGCACAAATGCATCTACATCACGCTCGGCAAGCAACGAGAGCATTTTGGGTATTTCTATGCGGAAGAGGAAAGGGTCGGCCTCGTCCTGCGGGGTCTGCTTGTCGGGGTTGAGCAGTCCGAAAGCCACCAGTCCGGCACCCTTCCGGCCATCGTAATAGCCCTCCATCGCCGCCAGCTTCATGGGTTGCTTCTGCGCCACCTGATAACCCGAACCGTCGCCCGTCCATGCCGACATCAGAGCCGAGAACAAGCCTACCCATGCGGCAATCTTGATGCTTGCCAAGGCGAACTTCGCGTCGCGCCTCTTCCACAGATACCAGCAACTCACGCCCACCACGAACACGGCCGCCAGCACCCAGCCGGACAATATGCTGTGGAAGAACTTGTTCACGGCCATGGGCGATGTGGCCACCGCCCAGAAGTCTACCATCTCGTTGCGGGCAGTGTCAGGGTTGAACTCCATGCCCACAGGGTTCTGCATCCATGCGTTGGCTACCAGAATCCACCAGGCAGAGATGGTCGCTCCCAACCCCGTAAGCCAGGTGGAGGCGAGGTGGAAGCGCTTGCTCACCTTGTCCCAGCCGAAGAACATGACGGCGATGAAGGTAGCCTCCATGAAGAAAGCCAGGATGCCCTCGATGGCAAGCGGCGCACCGAAGATGTCGCCCACGAACCAGCTGTAATTGCTCCAGTTGGTCCCGAACTCGAACTCCAGAATCAATCCGGTAGCCACACCTATGGCAAAATTGATACCGAAGATTTTCATCCAGAACTTGGCTGTGCGTTTCCAGAATTCGTCGCCCGTGCGGTAGTAGGCGGTCTCCATGAGACCCATGATTACGGCCAATCCCAGCGTGAGAGGCACAAAAATCCAGTGATAGATGGCTGTCAGGGCAAACTGCGCCCTCGACCAGTCAATCAGAGAAGAGTCAATGTGTTCAAACATACAAGTAATATGATTTATGATTTATAAATTAGAATTATCCACAATCAGTCGCTCTCGAGGCTCCGATGAATCAGTTCGCGGCTGACGTAATCTTCTTTGTCGTCGCCCACAGCAGGAGTGTTCAAGAATCTGGGGAAAAAGAAAAGACGAAGAATGAAAAACATAATAAAAAGCTTCAGCAGAATAATGAGCCATAGCGTGCGCCCCAACGTCATGCTTCGAAAGCCTTCCAGATAAAAACGCCAAATGTTTATCACCGTCTGTTTCATCTCATATTAGATTTATAATGATTACAAATATAAAAGACTTTTATATAACGAACAAATAAAAGACTAAAAAATATTTGATAGATAAACGCTCATCGGCAGAAAACAACATTTCGGCGACAAAAAACGCCCCGATATCTATCTCTTTTGCAACCCTTATTGGGCTGTTCTAACTTTGCAAATGTAAAAACATAGAATACCTGAAGATATGACGAACGTAAGAAGATTGACAGTGATAACGCTCTGCATGGCAAGTTGCACAGGACTTTCGGCACAGACCGACAGTTCCGTGCAACAAGCCGCGGCAGAAAACATCCGGCAGACAGCCGACACCCTGCCCGCCCGCTGGGACTTGCAGACTTGCATCGACTATGCCTTGCAGCGAAACATCACCATCAGGAAGAACCGCCTCAGCGAGGCAAGCGCCCGTGTGGATGTGAAGACAGCCAAGGCCGCCCTCTTCCCCAGCCTGTCGGCCAACGTGGGACAGCGCATCGTGAACCGCCCCAACAGTGAGACGAGCACCATCATTGCAGGCGACAACATCACCAGCAGCCAGAGCAAGACATCCTACAACGGGAGCTACGGCATCGACGCCAACTGGACACTCTACAACGGCGGGAAGAACCTCAACACCATCAAACTGCAACAACTGAACCACCGCATTGCCCAACTCAATGTGGCCGAAAGCGAAAACAGCATCGAAGAGAGCATCGCGCAAACCTACGTGCAGATACTCTATGCCGCCGAAGCCGTAAAGGTCTGCGAGGCGACCCTGAAAGTGAGCCGGGCCGAACGCGACCGTGCCGCCCAACTGTTCGAGGCGGGAAGCATCGCCAAGAGCGACCTTGCGCAATTAGAGGCACAAGTCAGCACGGACAAATATCAATCAGTAGAGGCAGCGTCCACCTTGCAGGACTACAAACTCCGGCTGAAACAGCTTCTCGAACTGGAGGGCGACGAGGAGATGAACCTCTACATCCCTGCGCTCGACAACGAGAACGTACTGGCACCTCTGCCCGACAAGGCGGATGTTTACCGGTCGGCACTTCTCCTTCGGCCTGAAATAGAAGCGGGCAAGCTGAATGTGCAAGCCTCCGACTTGGACATCAAGATTGCGCGTTCGGGTCATCTGCCCACACTGAGCCTTACCGCCGGCATCGGTACCAGCCACGCCAACGGCAGTAACTTCAGCTTCAGCGAACAAATCAAGCAGAACTGGAACAACTCGCTGGGATTCACCGTCAGCGTGCCCATCTTCAGCAACCGGCAGACCAAGAGTGCCGTAGAGAAGGCCAAGCTCCGGAAGCAGACCTGCGAACTGAACCTGCTGGACAATCAGAAGGCGCTGTACAAAACCATCGAAAGCCTTTGGCTCGACGCGAACAATGCCCGGCAACGGTACGTCGCCGCCACGGAGAAGCTGGAGAGTACGCAGGCCAGCTACGAACTGCTGCAAGAGCAATTCAACGTAGGCATGAAGAATACCGTAGAGCTGTTGACGGAGAAGAGCAAACTGCTGAGCGCGCAGCAGGAAAAGCTGCAAGCCAAATACACGGCGATACTGAACATGCAGTTGCTGAAGTTCTATCAAGGCGAAAAGATATCTCTATAAAGAACCAATAACTCAAAGGATATGAACAAGAAGAAAGTCATACTCACCGGCATGGCCGTCGCATTGGCGGCGGGTGCGGGAATCGGGCTCTTCGGCGGAGCCAAGGGCGAACAGAAGGTTGTGTACGAGACCACGACCGTGACCAAAGGAGAGATTTCGGAGTCGATAACAGCCACCGGAACCATCGAACCGGTGACCGAGGTGACCGTAGGTACGCAGGTGAGCGGCATCATCGACAAGATTTACGTGGACTATAACTCCACGGTGACCAAAGGCCAGCTGATAGCCGAGATGGACCGCGTGACGCTGCAAAGCGAGCTTGCCTCGCAACGTGCCGCCTACAACGGCGCCAAGGCCGAATACGAATATCAGAAGAAGAACTACGAGCGAAACAAATCGCTGCACGAGAAACAACTCATCAGCAACGCAGACTACGAACAGTCGGTCTACAACTACGAAAAGGCCAAGAGCGGTTTCGAAAGCAGCCAGGCCTCGCTGGCAAAGGCGGAGCGCAACCTCTCCTACGCCACCATCACCTCGCCCATCGACGGCGTGGTGACGAGCCGCAGCGTGGAGGAGGGGCAGACCGTGGCTTCGGGCTTCTCCACCCCGACACTCTTCACCATTGCCGCCGACCTGACGCAGATGCAGGTAGTGACCGATGTGGACGAGGCCGACATTGCCGGCATAGAGGAGGGGCAGCGCGCCACGTTCACCGTAGACGCTTACCCGAACGACACGTTCGAGGGCGTGGTGACGCAAATCCGTTTGGGGCAGGCCGGCTCAAGCAGTTCAAGCAGTAGCACCACTTCGTCTGCCACGGTAGTGACGTACGAGGTAGTGATTTCCGCCCATAACCCCGACCTGAAGCTGAAGCCTCGACTGACGGCCAACGTCACCATCTACACCTTGGACCGCAAAGACGTGCTCAGCGTCCCCGCCCGTGCGTTGCGCTTCACACCCGAGGAGGCGCTTATCGGCCGAAAGGACATCGTGAAGGATTGCAACTCCAAGCATAAGCTCTGGACGCGCGAGGGCAATGCCTTCGTCGCCCATCCCGTAGAGATAGGCATATCGAACGGCATCAGCACGGAGATTGTCAGCGGCATCGGCGAAGGAACGGTCGTCATCACCGAAGCCACCATCGGCAGGACGGCGGGAGGGGATGACACGCCGGACAGTTCGCGGCAGGCAAAGAAAGAACAAAGCCCGTTCATGCCGGGAAGAAGGTAAAAGCCTCTCCCCCGGCCCCTCCCCCATAGGGAGGGGAGATAAGGGGGAGAGGAAAAGAGGATGTATCAGGAAGAAAGGTGGGGACGTCACCGCAGTGAGGCAGGTAACGTCTCTATAGAGAGAGTGATAATATCTCTATAGAGAGACAGGCAATGCCTCTATAGAGAGACAGGCAATGCCTCTATAGAGAGACAGGCAACGCCACTATAGAGATGTAGGCAATGGCATCATAGTGATGTAGGCAATGACATCATAGCGAGGTAGGCAATGACACTATAGCGAGGTAAGTAATGACACTATAGTGAGATGGACAATGACACCGCAGTGAGACAATCAGCGTCACCGCAGTGAGACTGACAATGACACCGCAGTGAGACAAGCAACGTCACCGCAGTGAGACAATCAGCGTCACCGCAGTGAGACAAGCAACGTCACCGCAGTGAAACAGGCACCCCTCTTCTGACATCTTATTCAACCGGATTAAAGTATAAACGCTAATTACAAAGTATAAAACGAAACGCCCGTCTATCTCCCCCCTCCTTATGGGGGAGGGGGCGGGAGGAGAGGCTTCCTTATGAAAACAGTCATTCAACTTCAGAACATCAAACGAGACTTCCGGGTAGGAGACGAAACGGTGCACGCCTTGCGCGGCATCTCGTTCTCCATCGCCGAAGGAGAGTTCGTCACCATCATGGGTACGTCCGGCTCGGGCAAGTCCACCCTGCTGAATACGCTGGGTTGCCTGGACACGCCCACCGACGGAGAATACCTGTTGGACGGCATATCCGTCCGCAGCATGTCGAAACCGCAGCGGGCCGTACTGCGCAACCGCAAGATAGGCTTCGTGTTCCAGAGCTACAACCTGCTGCCCAAGACCACAGCCGTGGAAAACGTGGAACTCCCGCTGATGTACAACGCTTCCGTCTCGGCCACCGAAAGGCGGAGACGCGCCGTCGAAGCGCTGCAGGCCGTGGGACTGGGCGACCGGCTGGAACATAAGTCCAACCAGATGTCCGGCGGACAGATGCAGCGGGTAGCCATCGCCCGCGCCTTGGTGAACAATCCGGCCGTGATACTGGCGGACGAGGCCACGGGCAACTTGGACACACGCACCTCGTTCGAGATACTGGTGCTCTTCCAGAGGCTGCACGCCGAAGGGCGCACCCTCATCTTCGTGACGCACAACCCGGAAATTGCCCAATACAGCAGCCGCAACATCGTGCTGCGCGACGGGCAGGTGAAAGAAGATACCTTCAATACCCACATGCTCGATGCGGCCCAAGCACTGGCCGCATTGCCCAAACAAGAGGAGGAAGAGAAATGAACGGAACAAACCTTTTCAAAATAGCATTGCGTGCACTGAATAACAACAAACTGCGCGCTTTCCTCACCATGCTGGGCATCATCATCGGCGTGGCATCGGTCATCACCATGCTCGCCATCGGACAAGGGTCGAAGAAAAGCATCCAGGCCCAAATAGCCGAGATGGGCTCCAACATGATCATGATTCACCCGGGAGCCGACATGCGCGGAGGCATACGCCAAGACCCCGCCGCCATGCAGACGCTGAAGATGGCCGACTACGAGGCGTTGCGCGACGAGACGGGATTCCTGTCCGCCGTCAGTCCCAGCGTATCGTCATCGGGACAGCTCATTGCGGGCAACAACAACTATCCCTCGTCCGTGAGCGGTGTGGGGACCGACTATCTCAAGATTCGTCAGCTTTCAATAAAGAGCGGCGAAATGTTCGGCGAGAACGACGTGCAAACCTCCGCGAAAGTTTGCGTCATCGGCAAGACAATCGCCGACAACCTCTTCCCCGGCGAAGACCCGATAGGGAGAATCATCCGGTTCAACCAAGTGCCCTTCCGCGTGACAGGGGTGCTGAAGTCCAAAGGCTACAACTCCATGGGGATGGATCAGGACGACGTGGTGCTGGCTCCTTACACCACCGTGATGAAGCGCCTGCTGGCACAAACCTACCTCGGCGGCATCTTCGCCTCCGCCCTCAGCGAAGACCTGACGGAGCGCACCACCGAGGGAATCACCGGGATACTGCGCAGGAACCACAAGCTGCGCGACGCCGATGCCGACGACTTCACCATCCGCAGCCAGCAGGAACTCAGCACGATGCTCAACTCCACTACCGACCTGATGACCACACTGCTTGCCTGCATCGCCGGCATATCGCTGGTGGTGGGCGGCATCGGCATCATGAACATCATGTATGTGTCCGTCACCGAGCGTACCCGTGAAATCGGCCTGCGCATGAGCGTCGGCGCCCGCGGCATCGACATCCTGAGCCAGTTCCTCATCGAGGCCATCCTCATCAGCATCACCGGCGGCATCATCGGCGTGGTCGTGGGCTGCGGCGCAAGCTGGGTGGTGAAGAGTGCGGCTCACTGGCCCATCTTCATCCAGCCGTGGAGTGTCCTTCTCTCCTTTGCCGTCTGCACCGTCACCGGCGTCTTCTTCGGCTGGTATCCCGCCAAGAAAGCGGCCAACTTAGACCCGATAGAGGCCATACGATACGAATAAAAACTTTATCTTTGCATCCTCATGAAACAGTCATTCAACTCCCGCCCCCGCATTGTCCAGACCCTGATACACATCACAGGCTGGGCCATCGTGTTCGGTTTCCCCTTCCTGATGATGACGCGCAGCGGCTTCACCATCACGTGGGCGGACTACCTGCGCCACGGCAGCATAGTGCCCCTGTCGTTCCTCATCATCTTCTATGCCAACTACTGCTACCTCATTCCCCGCCACCTCTTCGCCGGAAACGCCAAGACGTACATCCTGCTCAACCTGCTGCTGATAGCCTGCATGACCGCGGGCGTACATCTTTGGCAGGAATACGCCTTCCGTGCGTATGTCGCACACGACGGCGGACGACGCATGGGGCCTCCCAAATGGATATTCCTCCTGCGCGACGCCTTCTCCATGATACTGACCGCCGGACTGAGCGCCGCCATCAAGATGAGCAGCCGCTGGAAACAAATGGACGCCGCGCGCCGCGAAGCCGAGAAAAGCCGTGCCGAAGCCGAACTGAAGAACCTGCGCAACCAGCTAAACCCCCACTTCCTGCTCAATACGCTGAACAACATCTATGCCCTCATCGCCTTCGACGCTGACAAGGCGCAAGCCGCCGTACAGGAACTGAGCCGCCTGCTCCGCCACGTGCTCTACGACAATCAGCAGAACTTCGTCCCCCTGGGCCGGGAGATGGACTTCATCCGCAGCTACATCGAGCTGATGCGCATCCGCCTCTCCTCCAACGTCAGCGTCGAGACCCGGATAGACATCCGCCCCGACAGCCCCACACAGATAGCCCCGCTCATCTTCATCTCCCTCATCGAGAATGCCTTCAAGCACGGCATCTCGCCCACCGAACCCGGCTTCATTCGCATTCATTTCAGTGAAACTCCCGAAGAGATACGCTGCGAAATCGCCAACAGCCACCACCCCAAGACTCAGGACGACAAAAGCGGAAGCGGCATCGGGCTGGAGCAAGTAAGGAAACGGCTGCAACTGACCTACCCCAACCGGTATGCCTGGCAGCGCGGAGTGAGCAAAGACGGGAAAGAATATGCGTCTGTCTTAGTGATAAAACTTGAAACAAATATAGCCACATGAAACTGAATTGCGCCATAGTGGACGACGAACCGCTGGCATTGAGCCTCCTGGAAAGCTACGTCGACAAGACCCCCTTCCTCCGGCTCGCGGGGAAATACTCCAGTGCCGTGCAAGCCATGAATGAACTGCCGGGCAGGCACGTTGACCTGCTCTTCCTCGACATTCAGATGCCCGAACTGAACGGGCTGGAATACTCCAAAATGATAGACCCCGCCACCCGCATCGTCTTCACCACCGCTTTCGGACAGTATGCCATAGACGGCTATAAGGTGAATGCCCTGGATTACTTGCTGAAGCCCATTTCGTATGTGGACTTCCTGCAGGCGGCCAACAAAGCGCTGCAATGGTTCGAGCTGCTGCAACAGCCCAAGGAAGATATTCAAAGCATCTTCGTGAAGAGCGACTACAAGCTGGTACAAATCGAATTAAGCAAAATATTGTACGTCGAAGGACTGAAAGATTACATCAAAATCTACGAAGAAGACGTCCCCAAGCCCATCCTCTCCCTGATGAGTCTGAAAGCAATGGAAGAGCTTCTGCCCGCTTCGCGCTTCATACGCGTCCACCGTTCATACATCGTGCAGAAAGACAAGATACGCGTCATCGACCGCGGACGTATCGTCTTCGGCAAGAACTATATCCCGATAGGCGACAGCTACAAGCAAAACTTCCAAGACTTCTTGAATCAAAGGAGTTAGCGGGCCCCTGTTCATCAATCAAACAGAAGAAATTGTCGTTTTATTGCAAAACCCTTTTGCTTTTAAGATAAAGTTTCCATATCTTTGCATCGAAAGGAGTTGTGAAACTCCCCAATAGAATAGTTTAGTTAAGTCTATTTTAGTTTTTGTGTGAAGCACTTCCCCCGTGAGCGAACGTCGGAAGTGCTTTTATTGCAGATGCAGGTACGGCTCATCCGGAATATGTTTTCCCGAATGAGCCGTTCACAGAAATTCCAAACAACCGCCTTCTAACCGTCTCTCCTACTGCCCTGCCGCCTGCGCGTCCAAAAACAGTTCTACATCTCCGGCATGATGAGCCACATAGGCTGCCGGTCCTGTATCGCCCGATTCGAGAATGTCGCGCACAACATCCGCTTTACTTTTGCCGGTGATAAGAAAGATCAGCTTTCGGGCAGTGAACAGCGGACTACCGGTCATGGCCACCCGCTTCTGCCCGTTATAAGGATTTACACTCGCTTCATAAGGGTGCGAAGACGAGAGTAGATGTTCCTGCCCCGGAAAGATGGAGGAAGTGTGTCCGTCATCTCCCGCCCCCAACAGCACGACATCGAAAACGGGCAACCCATCCCGCAACGGAACCGTGGCACACACCCGGGCCGAATAATTCACGGCTTCATGCTCCGGGTCATTTGTCCCGCAAATGGGATAGACATGTTCGCGGGGCATCCCCACAACATCGAGCAGCAGACGACGCATCGTGCCGTAATTGCTTTCGCAGTCTTCGGCCGGCACGCACCGTTCGTCCACCCAATAGATGCGCATGCGTGTCCAAGGAGTGACCTCCCTGTATTCATTCGCCCAGATATCAAACATCAGTGAAGGAGTGCTTCCTCCACTGAATGCCAAATAGAACGTCCTTTCCGGCTCGTTGTTCATCATTTTGATGAGTTGTCTTATCAACGCATGAGCCGTTTCCATGGTCGTAGGATAGATATAACTTTTCATAACTCGCAATATTCGTCTGTATTTGTCAGGTTCTTACACGGATTTGTCCACTCGGCACCGTGTTCGCGCATCATGGCTTCGCTTTCCAAAGGCCCCCATGTACCCACCGGATAGCCGTAGAGGGGAGCGTCGGCATGTTCTTTCCAGTAGCGCAGCACCGGGTCGAAGAAGCGCCATGAGGCCTCCACCGCATCGCTGCGGGTGAAGAGCGTGGCATCTCCGGCTATGCAGTCCTCTATCAGGCGGGCGTATGCGTCGCCCACGGGCAGTCCGCCCAACTTGTCATAACTGAAGTCCATCATCACCTGCTTCACGTCGAAACCGGGGCCGGGTGTCTTCATGCCGAACTTCAGCACGATACCTTCATTGGGTTGCAGGCGCAGAATCAACTTATTGGCCCGAGGGCAATTTCCTCCCGCGCAACGGAACATCCGGTGAGGTGTCTCGCGGAAGTGGACGACGATTTCCGTCACTTTCGTCGGCATCTGCTTTCCGGTGCGGATGTAGAATGGCACGCCGCTCCACCGCCAGTTGTTGATGCCTATTTTCATGGCGATAAAAGTTTCCGTGCGCGAATCGTTCGCCACGCCCTTCTCTTCGCGATAGCCGGCCTTGGAGCCGGAAGCGGTATATTGCCCGCGAACGATGTGTTCCTCCAAATCCTCGTCCGTCAGCGGTGCAAGCGATTCATACACCTTCACCACTTCGTTGCGGAAGTTATCGGCATTGAACACGGCGGGCGGTTCCATGGCCGTGAGCGCCACCAGCTGAACCAGATGGTTCTGCACCATGTCGCGCAACGCACCGGTGTCTTCATAAAAGCCTCCCCGACTTTCGATGCCCAGATTCTCCACGGCGGTGATTTCCACGTAATCAATGTAATTGCGGTTCCACAGCGGCTCGAAGATGCCGTTGGCAAAGCGGAAAGCAAGAATGTTTTGCGCGGTTTCCTTACCCAGAAAGTGGTCGATGCGGTAAATCTGATGTTCCTGAAATACGGAAGCATACACTTCGTTCAGCCGGCGTGCGGAATCCAAGTCATATCCGAAGGGCTTCTCCACGATGATGCGCGTGCGGGGACGATTCAGGCCGGCCGCTTTCAGGTGCAGGGGGATGACGCCGTACAACGAAGGAGGCGTGGCCAGATAAAACAGAAGATTGTCCGGCTGCTCCTCACCCGAGATTGCCTTCAAGCGTTCGCTCAGCAGATCATATTCCCCGGCTTCGGCAGGGTTCAGCGTCTGATAGGACAGATGGCTGCAAAAACCGGTCATCTCTTGCTCCGCCTGTTCTCCCGCAGGAACAAACCTGTGCAGTTCGTTCAGGATGTGCTCCCGATAATGGTCGTCCGTATAGTTTGTACGCCCGATGCCCAAAATGGAGAACCCGTCGGGCAGGCGTCCGCTTCTATATAAGGTATAAAGCGCCGGCATCAACTTGCGCTTTGTCAAGTCGCCCGATGCGCCGAAGATTATCATTATAAATTTACTCATGGTTCTGCTCTTTTTTGTTATGCGCCATAGGTTCCCGATCTCGTGTCTCCTCCCCTACCCGTCCAGTTCTCATGGAAGAAGCGGCCGCGCGGCTCGTCTGTCCGCTCGAAGGTATGGGCGCCGAAGTAGTCGCGTTGCGCCTGAACCATATTGGCAGGCAAAGCGGCCGATGTCAATGAATAGAAATAATTCAAGGCAGACGAAAAAGCCGGTACCGGCAGTTCTTCGCCGATGGCCTTTACCACCAACCGCTTCCAGCCGGAGAGCAACTTGTCCATTTCATTCTTGAAGTAAGGCGCCAGCAGCAAGTGTCCGGGCTTATCCGCCGTCTCGAAGGCGGCGGCTATGTCGTTCAGGAAAGCACTGCGTATGATGCACCCTCCGCGCCACATGCGGGCCACGGATGCCAAATCGAGCTTCCAGCCGAAAGTGTCGGAAGCGCTTTGCAGCACGGCAAACCCTTGTGCGTATGACACTAACTTCGAGGCGTAGAGTGCGGCATAAAGTTCTTCCGTCAACTCCTCTTTATCGTACATTGCCGTCAAGCCTTCGCGGGCATATTGCGCAGCTGCCTTCTCGCGCAGACTTTTCGTGGCCGACAGGCTGCGCTCGAACACAGCCGTGGCAATCAGTCCCAAGGGCATGCCCAGCTCCATGGCGTTGACCACAGACCATTTGCCCGTGCCTTTCTGTCCCGCCGCATCCAGAATCTTATCCACCAGATACCCGCCCGACTGGTCTTTATGAGCCAGAATCGCAGCGGTGATTTCGATGAGGTAGCTGCGCAACCCGCCCTCGCTCCAACCGGCAAAGACCTTAGCCATCTCTTCGTTCGGCAAATCGAGCAACTTCTTCATCACCCAGTAGGCCTCGGCTATGAGCTGCATGTCGCCGTACTCTATGCCGTTGTGTATCATTTTCACAAAATGCCCCGAACCTGCCGGGCCCACCCAATCGCAACACGGCGTGCCGTCCGGCGCTTTTGCCGCTATGCTTTGCAGCACAGGCTTCACTTCCGCCCATGCGCTTTCCGAACCTCCGGGCATGATGGACGCTCCGTTCAGCGCTCCCTCTTCTCCTCCCGACACACCGGCTCCCACAAAGCGGAAGCCCTTCTCTTCGGCCAGCAGCACACGACGGTTGGTATCTTCGTAGTTAGAGTTGCCGCCGTCAATCAAGATATCTCCTGCTGACAGATAAGGGAAAAGCTGCTCCATCAGTTCGTCCACCGCACTGCCGGCACGCACCATCATCATGATTTTGCGCGGAGTGGCGATGGAAGCCGTAAAGTCCGCAATGTCCGTATATCCCCGGATATTTTTTCCTTTGGCCCGGCCGCTCATAAAACGCTCCACCACAGCTTCCTCCACTCCCGGAACCGTACGGTTATAGACCGAAACGTCCCATCCTTTGCTCTCCATGTTCAGAGCCAGGTTCTCGCCCATCACGGCAAGTCCTATTAATCCTATGTCCGATTTTTTTAAATGTTCCATATGCTTGTAAAGATTTTCTTTCTACTGAAACAAAGAGTTTACGACATTTGTTCGTGCATGCCGCAAAATTCGTGGTTGCGTCTTCCAAAAAATAAGAAGCATCAAAGTACTACCACAAACAGGCCTCAGGTCTAATTCTCCAACAAGACTTAACGACCTCTCCCCTTCTCTTTCCGCCACTGTCCCGGCGTCATCCCCTTCTCGGCCTTGAAGAGGGTGCTGAAATTGCGTGCGTGACGAAAGCCCGAACGCTCGGCCACTTCGGATATGCTGAGCTCCGTCTCCTCGAGCAAACGGACGGCATGTTCCATGCGGCAACGGGCCACGTACTCGCCCAGACCGACGTCTATCACCCCTTTCAACTTATTGTAGAGTGTGGCACGGCTCATGCCCATGCGGAGGGCAAGGAAAGGCACGTCCATCGCAGGGTCGTCGATGTGTTCGCGAATGATGCGTTGCAGGCGCAGCAGCAACTCCTCGTCGCGATGAGTGCGCGAGACGGCCGGTGAAGCCGGCAAGTCGGCAACCGGACGGTAGTGCGTCTTCACGATGTGGCGGGCATGCAGGATGGTCTGTATGCGCAGGGCGAGCATCTCCATGTCGAAGGGCTTGGTGATGTAAGCCTCGGCGCCAGCCTTGTAGCCCTCTTCCATCACCTGCTCGTCGGCGTAGGCGGTGAGGAATATCACGGGGATATAATCCAGCTCGGGGCTCTGCTTGATGTGGCGGCAGAGCTTCAGTCCGTCCATGCGGGGCATGCGGACGTCGCTCACCACGATCTGCGGCGTTCGGGAGGCAAGCAAGGGCAACGCCTCGAGGCCGTCGTGCGCCTCGTACACCTCCTCGAAGAGGGCTTGCAGCTCGCAGGTCAGCAGGCGACACAGGTCGCGGTCGTCCTCTACAATGAGTATGGACTGATACTTCTCGCCGGTTGCCGGTTGCACCCGTTCCGCCCCGGGCAGAGGCTCGACGGGGGCCAAACGGTTGAGCAGCTCGAGGCGGGGAAACGACTTGATGCGGGCAGCCTCGGTACGGCAAGGCAGGGTGAACGAGAAAGTGGCCCCCTGTGTGCCGTCAAAGTTGGCATGTGCACCGATGACGCCTCCGTGCATCTCGACCAACTGGCGGGCATAAGAAAGGCCGATACCCGTCCCCTCGAGCCCATGATCGCCGCGGTAGAAGCGGGTGAAGAGATGCGGCAGGTCTTCGTCGCGAAGCCCGATGCCGTGGTCGGTGACAGTGACGCGCAGGTAGGCGCCGGCATCTTCGTACGAAGTGCGCACAAGGGTTTCCGTGCCCGCTTCGCTGAACTTGCAGGCATTGGTCAGCAGGTTGCTCACCACAATCTCGCACTGCGCACGGTCGAAGCAGACCGTCCCTATCCGCTCGTCCGGCTCGAAACGGAGTGTGATGCCCCGCTCGCCGAACTCGGTGCGGAAGTCGTCGAGCATACCTCCCAGCCACTCGTTGAAAGGATGGGCTGACATGCGCAGGATGTTCTCTTCCACCTCCATACGGCGTATGTTCAGAATCATGTCGATGAGGTTCTTCATCTGTCGCGTCTGTCTGAAGATATCCAACAACTTGGTGCGCACCTCGTGCGGGATGTTGCGGCCGGCGGCAAGCAGTTTCAGTGGGGTGTAAATCAGCGTAAGGGGCGTGCGCAGCTCGTGGCTGATATTGATAAGGGCACGCACCTTGTCCTTATAAATCATCCGCTCCTTCTCTCTCAACTCAGCTTGCATCCGCCTTTCGCGGGCACGAAGGAAGAGCACCGCCACCAACAGCAACAGCAATCCCACCGCTACAAGAAAAGGCGTGCGCAGCCACCACGGAGGAAGCACAGTGAGGGTAAGCAAGGGGAAAAAGTCCGTCCACTCGCCATTATCGGCCGTGCACTGCCCCGTGATGCGGTAGGTGCCCGGAGGAAGGGTCTGCAGGGTCAGTTTCGGGCGGGAGCTCTCGATACTGCCCTCGTTCAGCCCGCCGATGCGGAAGCGGTAGATACGCTTGTGGAACAGGTCGGCACCGGCAAGGCTCACGGAGAGATTGAGCGACGTGAAGCCGTTCTCCACCTCCAAGGCTCCGGTAGCAGGCAGCGCCACAGGTGCGCCGTCCAAGAGCGCCTCCTGCAAGAAGAGCCTCGGGATGCGGGGAAGGCCGTCTTCCTTCAGTGCCGGGTTGACACGCAGCAGTCCCTCGGAGCCACCCATGTAAACGTTGCCATCGCGGGCATGCAGCACGGGCTTGGGCAGGAAGTCGTTGGGCAGCACGCCGTCCGTCTCGCTGTAAATGACGAAATGGCGCCGTTGCGGGTCGTAGGCATAGAGCACGCCGACGGCGCCCATCCACACCGTACCGTCGCGGCCGGCAACCAGCGAAGTGACCAAATCGTTACCGTCGGGAAGGACGATGCGCTCGGGCTTCGGGTTGCCGGGCGAAAGACGGCTCACGCCTCCGGGTTCGGCAAACCACAAGGTTCCGTCCGGAGCGAGGGCGGCGGTGAGTATGCGGTTGACAGGACGCTCCACGACGTACCGGAAACGGTCGCCGGCCCTGTCGCGGCAGAAGATGCGCGTGCGATCGTGGTAGTAGTCCTCGGCTCCCGCCGTACCGATGTATATCCACGAAGCACCGATTCGGGGCAGGCCGGTACGTATGGGTGTCAGCAGGCCTTTACGGGGATGATAGCGATAGGCTTCCGAGCCGTAAATCTCAATTTTTCCATCCGGGTTGAGACGCAGATTGACGGGACTTCCCGAACTTTCCAGCCTCCGCTGAACCTCTCCATCGGGCAGGGAAAAACGCCGATACGCTCCCGTACGCTTGTTCAAGGAGAAGAGGCCGCTCGTAAAACCGGAGAGCAACAGTTCGGCGTCGGACAGCGGGCAGAGCGATACAATCTTCTTGCCCTCCGTGGCCGGATAGTGCGTAAACTCTTCCGTATCGGGCGAAAAGCGGTTCACGCCCCCGCCATCCGTACCTATCCAGAGCGTTCCGTCGCCTTCTTCCCAAAGACACAAAGGACATTTGCCCGACAGCCCGAGCCGCAGATTCAGCGAGGCCTTGGTATAGGTCTTGATAAAGCTCTTCCGAGCTCCGAGGATGCCTTCGCGCACCATGCCTATCCACAGATAGTCATCGGTGGGACAAAGACAGGTGGCGGAATTGGCCGGGAAGTTAGGGAAACGTTGCGCAGTGATGTGCTGCGCCTCTCCGGTGTCGGTATAGAGCACATTGATGCCCCCGCCGTCGGTAGCCATCCAGAGGGCGCCTCCCCACTCCTTGATGTCGAGCACGATGTCATTGTTCAGCTTCCCGTTGGAGCAGTTATATTCGGCCAGCAGGGTGCCGTCGTGCGCATAACACTTCACGCCCCTGCCGTAACAGGCAATCCAGTAACGTCCCTTAGCGTCGCGGTAGAGGCAATTCACCCCTGAAGTATCTCCCTGCATGGGAGCCCGGTCGATGCTGCCGTTTCGCTTATCCAGCAACAACAGCCGCCCGAATGTGTCGATCATCAGAAAATGACGCCCATCATAAGGCAGCAACTGCAACGGACGCACTCCCCGCAATGAAAAGGGAACGGAGTACAGCAGCTCTTTGTGCAAGCCGTAAACCAACAGCGTGTCCGCCACGGGAATAAAAATCCGCTCTCCGTCGGGCACGACATGATTGGCCGCTACCGGCCGGCCGTTCCGAAACAGCGGCTTCAGGTCTCGCTGCTCGGGTTCGTAGCAAAGCACCCCACCGATGGCGGCGAACCAGATGCGTCCGCTTTTATCTCCCTGTATGTGAAGGATGTAGTGCAGGTTGTCCGTGACGTCGGCCACCCCGAACGCGTCCGCGGGTGCGGCAAAATTTGCAGCACCTGCCGCACCGGTAAATTCCGCAACGTCGGCCGATGTCGCATATTTCCTTATCTTCTCTCCGTTAAAGCGATACACTCCCTGCTTGGTGCCTATCCATAAAGACCCTCTGCCATCGTTGTACAATGCGGTGACGGACGAGGGCAAGCCTTCGTCGATGGATAGCTGCTTGAATTGGTAATAAGGAGTCCTGTTTGCTGCCGCCCGCAATGAAGGCCAGCATAAGAAAATCAAAACAAGCACTGTTCCGAGATTTCTTCCAAGGCCATTCGCCAAGTGTTTTTCCATGTATTTCAGACTTAAATTCCACATAAAGAGAGTCTCGTTAAAGCGATGGAATGAGACATTCCTATCGGCAATACAAAATTAATAGAAAGATTCACATGCGCCGCTTTCTTTTACGAGTATTTCGGGAGACCGCCATGTTGAAATCCCATTTTTTCCCATAAAACGACAAATAATTCCACATAGATGTCCGCATCAATCCATAGCTTTGTGTTCGATAACGGGAAGCACCGTTCCGGCGATGTTAACCATCTATTTTATAACTATAAAAACATGATTATGAATCTAAGAAGACTTGCTCAAAAGGCATTTGCTACTCTATCATTGAGTATGTTGTGTTTAGCCGCTTTTGCACAAGGACGCCCGATATCAGGTACCGTTGTCGACGGTACGGGCGAACCGGTGATTGGCGCAAACGTATTGGAAGTTGGTACGACCAACGGAGTAATTACCGATATCGACGGTAATTTCAAACTTCAAGGCGTGCAGCCCGGCGCCAAAATCCAGGTATCGTTTATCGGTTACATTCCGCAAACCATTGCCGTGGGCAACCAGACAAACATCAAAATAACACTGAAAGAAGACGCACAGGCATTGGACGAAGTGGTTGTGGTAGGTTACGGTACGATGAAAAAAACAGACGTAACAGGCTCCTTGTCTTCCGTCTCGGCAGAGAAGCTGGCGGCACGCGGTGTTCTTCGCGTAGAAGATGCGTTGCAAGGCTCTGTTCCGGGCGTCAACATCACTCAGTCCAACAGCCGTGCCAATGGAGGATTCAATATCCAAATCCGCGGGCAGGCCTCCATCAACAACACAAGCGGCCCACTGTATGTAGTAGATGGTATGGTAGTGTCTTCCATCGATTTTCTGAACCCGGAAGACATTGAACGCATCGACGTCTTGAAAGATGCTTCGTCCACAGCCATCTACGGTTCGCGCGCATCCGAAGGCGTCATCATCATCTCAACCAAAGGAACCGGTGCCGGACAGAGCAAGGCACAGCCTGTAGAAATCTCATACGACGGCTATTACGGCATACGCAAGGTGACGCGCATGCCCGACTTCATGGATGCGACGGAATGGATGAACTACCGTTTTGCGCGCTATACCACCACAAGCGGCCCAAACAGTGACGGGAGCGTCACCTACAAGATTTCGGACGGCGACCTTCAATCCGTCTTCCAGAACGGTGCGGAATGGAAAAGCTCTCCTTTGTACAACCGCTGGAGGAACAACGAAGGATACGATTGGGCAAACCAAGTACTTCGTACAGCTTCGCAACAGAATCATTTCATCAGTGCCTCCGGCGCTACGGAAAAGACAACCTACCGTTTGGGAGCAGGCTATCAAGGCGAAGAGAATGTCTTCAAGAAAAATGACTATAAGCGTTTCAACATCAAGGGTTCTTTCGACAGCAAACTGTCGAAGGTAGTAGAAGCCGGTATGTCCGTCAATCTGGTGCATGATATACAGAACGACTGGATTACGGACAGCTCCAACTCCTACTCCCCTTACAACAATGCTTTCTGGTTTGCTCCGGTAGTATCGCCGTGGGATGAAAACGGGAACCTCCTGGCCATTCCCGCCAAAGTGGGCAAGATGTCGTTAACCTCCACCCCTTCTCCTTTAGTAGACTTCGAAATCGACGCTTATCAAAACGAGACCCGCAAGTTTCATGTCTTCGGCAACGTATATATGCGCTTCAACATCATGGAAGGTCTGAAGTTTACCACCACTTTCTCTCCGAACTACTACCATGGCCGCCAAGGCATATTCATGGGTACGGGCGTATCCGACAAGTATCCGTTGGGAACCGCCTATTATCAAAACAAGAAGTACAATTATGCCGAAGCTACCAACACGGAGCGTTTGGACTGGACGTGGGATAACCAAATTGACTTCAGCAAAACGTGGGGCGACCACAGGCTGAACGCTATGGGCATGTATTCTCTCTACTCTACCTACAAAGAGGTTTATTCGCAAAGCGTAACGAATATTTCCGACGACAAACTCTCATTCTACTCCATGGGAAAAGGCTCCGGAACGAAGGGAATCGGTTCTTCCTATACCGAATCTTCGCTCGTATCCCTGGCCGCCCGCCTGAACTATGCCTACAAAGAGCGGTATATGGCCACCGTAACCGTGCGCACCGACGGCTCTTCGCGTTTTGCCAAAGACAACCGTTGGGGCTGGTTCCCCTCGGCGGCCGTTGCATGGCGTGCCTCGGAAGAAGATTTCCTGAAAGAGGTGAAATGGATAGACAACCTGAAGCTTCGCCTTTCTTATGGCGTCACCGGCAACAACAACGTGGGCGACTACGTTACGGCTTCCTCTGCCGCCGGCCCTTCTTATGCCGTCATCGGCGGGCAAGAATACCAAGGGTATTACGCCAACGGATTAATTGACAAGAATCTGATTTGGGAGAAAATCAAGGAGTTCAACATAGGCGCGGACTTCGCCGTTCTTCAAAACCGCATCAGCCTGACGGCAGACGCTTACCGCCGTTTGTCCGACGGGCAAATAATGAAAGCCACCGTTCCTTTGGAGACGGGCGAAAGTTCCATAACCACCAACATCGGCTCCGTACAGAATACCGGCATCGAATTGGCACTGAACCTCGGCGTCATCCGCAACAACAGCTTCACATGGGACGTCAATCTGGCTTTTGCCCGCAACTGGAGCAAAATAAAGGAACTGCCTAACGGAGACGACGTGGCCAACAACTGGTTCCTCGGCGAGCACCTGAATGTCCTGCGCGACTATACCAGTGCCGGAATCATCACCAAAGACGGCGTCACCATGCACACCATCAACGGCGACCGCCATTATACACTGCAAGAAGTGTACGACAAATTCGGCCCCAAAAGCAGCAACAAGCTGAAATGGTATGAAGGACAGATGGCGGTAAACGACTGGAACGATGACGGAAAGATAAACGATGACGACAAACAGATTTATGCCTGCACAGACCCCACATGGACAGGCAGTTTAAGTTCCTCCATGGCATACAAAGGCTTCGATTTCTCCTTCATGCTCTATACCAAGCAAGGACAATGGTCGCGCAGCTACTTCCACGAACAATACATGAACTATGGCGACCGCGGACGCCAGAAAGTGAGCTTCGACTATTACATTCCCGCAGGAACTCCGGTGCTGGATAGAGAGACCGGCAACGTGACTCATCAGGAAACCGCCCACATCGGCAAATATCCCTATCCTAACAATACGGAAAAGACCGGAGGCGGTTACTTCAGCAGCAGCAGCGCTTCTGTCCGCTACCACAAAACATCTTTCGTAAAAGTGAAGAACATCACCTTGGGCTACACTTTCCCCAAAGCATGGCTGAGCAAAATCGCAGTCAAGCATCTGCGCCTTTATGTAAACGTGCTCAATCCTTTCTGCTTCACCGATTACGAAGGATTCGACCCTGAATGGGCAAGTGCAAACCTGACAGACGGCGGCCCGGCTTCCGTCACTTATCAAATTGGTGCAAACATCAAGTTCTAACGATTCAAATCTTATAAAAAATGAAGACTTACAAGAAATTACTATATACGGCATGTCTGGCAGGAACCACCATGCTGACCGGCTGCGACAGTTTTCTCACGGCGGACAACAAGAGTTCCGTAACCGATGTGGATTATTTCGCAACAGCTTCGGGATTCCGTTCTCTCGTTTACGACGCGTATGCTCAACTCACGGATATTTATAACAGCGATAATGTCGCCACCTACTTCAATGCCGGCACCGACCTCTATCAGGACGGGCGTACAGACATAGAGGCCGCCCTGCACCGCTGGTCGAACTTTACTCCCGAAAACGCTACGGTAAAGAAATTCTATACCGACTGCTATGACGGTATCCGTTCGTGCCTTGCCATCCGGTATTATGCCCCGTCGGCCATCGTCAGCGATGATGTCAGACAAAAGGCCATCGATGAAGGGCGTTTTGTGGAAGCCTTGTTCTATTACTTGCTGGTGAACAACTACGGAGGCGTACCATTGATACCCGAATATGCAAGCAGTGCCGTCAAGGGCTATCCGCGCGCAACGGCCGAGCAGGTCTACACCTATATCATCGATGAGCTGAAAAGCATTATCGCCAACAATAAATTGGCAGCCTCAACCGCAACCCGGGGAGGAGGTGAAGCCAGCATCGAAGCAGCCAAAGCACTATTGGCGAAAACATATCTTTCGGCCGCATGGGACTTGAACAAAACAGACTACTTCACCGAAGCCGCCAAATATGCGGACGAAGTCATCAACGGGCGTTCACTGACGGCAGAGTTTGCCGACCTTTGGGCGGCCGACCGTTCGGGCGACGACAACGCGGAATTCATTTTCGACATAGAATATGATTTTGACAGCACCCATGACCAAACCGTAGGCAACCGTTGGCAATCATTCTACTGCGGCTACTATGGCGGCGCCGAAGAAGGCATGAAGCATGGCGCTTCCGCGTTCGTCCCCCTCATGCACACACTGAAATGCTTTGAACCCGGAGACAAACGCTACGACGCGACATTCATGAAG
Source organism: Bacteroides zoogleoformans (assembly GCF_002998435.1). Taxonomy (NCBI): domain Bacteria; kingdom Pseudomonadati; phylum Bacteroidota; class Bacteroidia; order Bacteroidales; family Bacteroidaceae; genus Bacteroides; species Bacteroides zoogleoformans. The sequence continues at coordinate 903,074 of NZ_CP027231.1, forward strand.
ACATTGCTGGTAAAGAAAGCATGGAATCCGAACAACGGCTTCAAGGAAAACGGCATGCCGATTGGCGATTACTTCGCTTTCTACGCCAACGGGCTGAGCGCAAAAGGCAAAATGGTAGGCGTATATTATCCCGCCTATTGGGAATGTGACGCAGCTGCTGTAGCGGCATGGCGTGCCGAAGACCCCGAGAACAGAATCAACACATTCGTCATCCCGCAAAACGACCTGACAGCCGAAATGGAGCCTATGAGCAACTACATCAAAGACCTGAAAGACTTCTCCGACGGAGTGATTGCCAAATACGGCTTCACCGAAGCACAGAGGATGAGCTGGGCCGTCAATCCATGCCGCAAATTCGATGACAGCAAGACCGCACAATACACATCCGGCAAGAGTTTCCGCGACCTGCATGTCATCACCTTGCCTGAAATATTCCTTGTTGCGGCTGAAGCTTATCTGAAAACCAATGACAACGGCAAAGCTCTTGCCCGCATGAATGCGCTCCGCACACGTGCAGGCCTTGCCACCGCAACCCATATCGACATTGACGCCATACTGAAAGAGTCTGCTTGCGAAATGTTCGGCAACGGCTGCCGCCGCATGGAGCTGCGTCGCACCGGCAAACTCGTGGAATACAACAATCTATACAACCCCAACCTGACAGGAAGTGCAGAAACCGCCATCGGCAAAAAGCTCTTATGGCCCATACCGCAAGCAGCCATCGATGCCAATGATTTGCTGACTTCCAATGATCAGAATCCCGGGTATTAATAACAAGCCTGAGCTCGATATAATGAGACGCAAAACGACATGCGTATGTCATTGCTTATGAGATACGTATGTCGTTGCCTATGAGATACGCATGTCGTTGCCTATGAGATACGTATGTCATTGCTCACGAGATACGTATGTCATTGCTCACGAGATACGTATGTCGTCATCCATGAGATATATAGGACGTGCTTAATGAGATATATAGGACATTGAGCACTTCTTACATCAGACTCTGGTTACTTGTTTTTCATCCTTTTATCCTTATATTCCGTCGGGGTCATTCCCATCTTCTGCTTGAAGCACTTGCTGAAATAGCGCGGGTCGTTGATGCCCACCATATAGGATATTTGGGTCATGGTATATTCACCGGTTTCAATAAGCCGGACGGCACGATTGATACGCATTTCCTTAATAAATTCAATGGGTGCCAGTCCGGTCAGAGTTTTCAGTTTCTTAAAGAACACGGAACGACTGACTGCCAACTCTTGTACCAAATCATCCACAACCAAATCGCCGTTGTCCATATTCTTCTCCATCAGCTCCCGCAGTTTATCCATAAACTTACGGTCATTGGGCGACAGCTCCGGAGCCTTTTGTTCTTCCGCCTCCTCTTCCGATGAGCTCAAGGCAACTGTTCCGGAAGACATCAAATCTGCCCGATACAGTTCCTGAAGCTTGCGGCGCTGCATCAGCAGATTCCTGACGCGCGCCTTCAGATAGGTTGCACTGAAAGGCTTCGTAATGTAATCGTCGGCACCGAACTCCAGCCCCTCCACCTTGCTTTCCATGGAGGTCTTGGCCGTCAACAGAACAATGGGGATGTGGCTGGTGGTCATATCGGCCCGTAAATCGCGGGTCATGGCGATGCCGTCTTTTTCAGGCATCATCACGTCGCTGATGATGATGTCGGGCAAAAGCTTTAAGGCTTTGTTCAGCCCCTGCACGCCGTCTGCCGCCTCTACCACCCGATATTCGGCCGCAAAGACAGAACGCAGGAACAGCCGCAATTCCGAATTATCTTCCACCAGCAACATGGTCTCTTTATCCACCGCCGCCTCTTCATCTTCTTGTTCCTGCCACGCTGCTTGTTCTGCCGTAGGTGGATGAGTTGCGTTATCCGTATCCATGACTTGCTCTGGCATCCCCACTACCGCCGCCGCATCATCCCGAAGGAACTCCACTCCGTCATCGTAATGCTCTTTACCTTTCAGGAAATCGACCTTAAAGCAGCTGCCCTCACCCAATTTGCTGTCAACGGAAATCACGGCTTTATGCATTTCAACCAATTCTTTCACCAAGGACAATCCTATCCCCGTACTCGACTGATTGAACAGCCCTCTATCTACCAGATTCTCAAACCGCAGGAAGATTGACTTCTTCTTGTTTTCGGCAATGCCGATGCCTTGATCTTCCACCCCTACCGATACGGTTTTCTCTTCTTCACGAACAAAGACGGTTATCATTTTTCCGTCAGGAGTGTATTTAAATGCGTTGGATAGGAGGTTGAACACGATTTTCTCGTATTTGTCGACATCCACCCACAGATAAAGCTCTTCCTTCTCCGTCTCAAACAGAAAGTCGATGTGGCGTTCCTCGGCCATGGCATCAAAACTCTCCATAATCTTACGGGTAAAGGCCACCACATTGATGCGTTGTACCTGCATCTTCATTTTCTTGTTCTGTATCTTGCGGAAATCGAGAATCTGATTAATCAGGCGGAGCATGCGGTTGGTATTACGCTCCACCACCCGGAGCTGTTCGCGGACATCGGCCGACAGGGTTGCATTCGCCAAGACGTGTTCCACCGGCCCTGAAATCAAGGTCAGGGGGGTACGCAATTCATGCGAGATGTCCGTAAAGAAGCGCAGTTTCATATCCGCCATCTGCCGCTCCATATCCACCCGATGCTTCAACCGGTAGATGGTGAACAAGATATATACGGCCGTGATGATAATCAGCAGCACCAACAAGACGTAGAGGACGTAGGCATAAGGTGTTTCCCAAAACGAAGGAAGTACCTCTATATCGAGTGTACGGATATTATCCACCCATACTCCATCGGCATTCGTCGAGCGCACTTTAAAGACATAATCTCCTTTGGGAAGATTCGTATATGTAGCCATCCGTTGTTTACCCACATAGTTCCATGATTTTTCAAATCCCTCCAGAATATAGGCATACTGAATCTCGGACGGAGCCGAGTAATCGAGCGCCGCATATTGAATGGTGAAGATATTTTCTTTGTGAGACAGCTCCAGTTTGCGCGTGTCGTCCAGACTTTGCTTCAAGACCGACTTCTCTCCGGGCATTACATTCTCATTGGAAAGCAACAGACCGGATAATACAATGGGAGGAACGTAATCGCTCTTGCGTGTGGAATCGGGGTTGAACACAAAGATGCCGTTGCTTGCACCGAACAGGACATTGCCCTGAGAAGTGCAGGCAGCAGCCGCCTCGCTGAAACGTACCCGGGAAAAAACACCTTTATTATCATAATTCTCAAATCTTTCTTCCGAAGGAATAAACTTGCTGATACCGTTCTCGGTACTCATCCAAAGATTGGCACTGCCATCCTCGATTATAGACAAAAGCACATCGGACGGCAACCCGTCTTGTACGGAGTAAGACTTGAACCGGGCATTGCCGTCCCGGTCCAGAGAAACCAGCTTGTTCAACCCTCCGCCGAAGGTGGCCAGATAAAGCTCTTTGTTCCGGGTGGAGATAATCCAGTGAACATCGTTATTGCTCAAGCTATGTATATCTTCCGGCACACGCACGTAATGATGAAAAACGGCATCTTCCGGAGAAGCAAAATCTTCGTTCAGCATCAAGGCTCCCACGGTTGTGCCAATCCAGATATGTCCCCGGCCGTCGCCGGTAATGAAACGTGCTTTGTAGCAATCGTCTATGGGATAACCCTTCAGGTTATTGCGATGATTGACGAAGATTTCCTTCCCCTCCTTGTCATGCGTCATGTAGTTTACACCGCCGGCAAAGGTAGCCACCCAGATTCTTCCGCGAATGTCTTCGTACACACAATAAACGTTATCGTCACTCAAACTGTAAATATCATCTCTCCGATACCTGTAACGTGTCAGTTCATAACGTGCATCGCCTTTCCGTTCGGCTTTTACCAAACCGTCTCCTTTCGTTGCAATCCAAAGGCTGCCTTTTTTGTCCTGTAAGATGAAATAAACATTCCCCCGCAACGGAACACCGGTATGTGATATTACGCCTTCCTCCGTCAAATAGCCCCGCTCCTTACGATTTTTATCATACACCCTCAGTTTGCCGTCTTTCAGGCCTACCCAGAGATTGTGTTCCTTGTCCTCGCAAAGTCCCCTCACCTCGTTGCTCAACGATTCGTAATGATGGGGCACAGGGGTAATCATCTCAAATTGCGGGGGACGGAAAGTCACTTTCTCCAAGCCCTTTGAGTGGGTGCACATCCATAAATTGCCCTGCCTGTCCGAGAAAGCGGCATGAATCTTATTGGAGAAACGCCAGTTGCCGTCCGCCAAACTATTATAGAAAGGACGCAGACAGTTCTGCTTTCTGTCGAAATAGGAGAATCCTCCTCCGTAAGGATGTACCCACACCATACCGTGGATGTCTTCATGTACATGAAAAGCCGGGCGCGAACGGTCTGTACTGGTAGGTTCCACGGCGATGGTTTCGGTTTTCAGCGCCTGTGTTTGGGGATTAAAATGTGCAACGATGCCCGGTATGTGCTGTTCAAACCACACTTCCGAATATTTGTCCACATAGACGGAATGAACAGGAGCGTCCGGCAAGCGGGACGCCTCATAATGTTTCGTTGTCTTTGTACGGAACTGATACACGTAAAAGCCGTCGGTAGCGGTGGCTATAAGCATCTCGTGTTCATTCAGTTTCTTGATAGATACGATTTTTGAAGTACCCGGCAGTCGGAACAGGCTAAACTTGCCCGTCGGCTTCCGGTAGCACCATATACGCCCGTTCTCCGACCCAAAGAGTATTTCATCGCCCTGCTCCAGACAAGCATAGAATGGCTGTCCGTCCTTCGTTTCTTTTTCTGCCGTCTCCGTAAAAAAAGACACGGGCGTTTTCCTTCCGGACACAAGCATGCCCAATCCATTGTCGGTCAGCATCCACTCATGGCCGGAAAGGTCTTCATACACCTCGCGTACGCGTACGGCCGGAAACAGACCGGTTTCCGCAGCATACCATTCCGTAGTGAGCCTGTAAGTGTCAGGCGACGTTACGACCCGAATCGCTCCCTCCTTTTCGGTAAGCAACCATACGACACCACCGGGTAGAAGCTTGATAGACGTTATTGTGGCAGCGCTTCCTCCTGCATTTCCCGAAGGCACTTGCTCGAATATCTCGGTGCGGGGATCGAAACGATAGACGCGGTTATCATAAGTCAGAAGCCAGAGAAAACCATACCGGTCTTCATACATCCGGTCTATACGGTTATTGGTCAATGCTATTTGGTTGCCCAGCCTCGCTTTATACGTTTTGAATGTATATCCGTCAAAGCGGTTGAGGCCATCCCAAGTGGAGAACCACATGTTCCCCCTGCTGTCCTGCAAGATGCCCATCACCGTGTTTTGAGACAAGCCGTCCTCAGATGAATAATGAGTTAAAAAACAATCGGGCTGCGCGCAGACAGTCCATACATACATCAAACTCGTAATCAGATATAAGATTCTTTTTGCCATAATCAGTCCATTCTGTGCGGTAAAGATACATATTTCATAGAGAATTATCGTATCTTTGTTTTTTATTTAATAATCACAGACAAACCGCCAAGCCATGAGATACACCACCATTCTTTTCTGCCTATTCCTCCTTATGCACTCCACCGCCTCCGCACAAACCGACACCATCCCTTACGGGACAGTGAAGAACATGCCCACTTTCTATGAACAACTGAAGCGGCAGCTGACCTACCCCATGGCATGGGGCAACTCGCCGACAAAGGATTTTGACCGATGGCGTGCAGAAGCCCGCAACATCCTGACGGAATGCATGCAAAACCTTACTCCCGCCCCGCAGAGCTATGACATGGAAACCGTAGACACAGAATCTCGCAACGGATACAAAGCACATAAAATCCGCTTCAACGTCTCTGCATGGTGCCGTATCCCCGCCTATCTGCTGGTTCCCGATGGCAAGGGTCCTTTCCCCGCCATCGTCGTGCTGCACGACCACGGCGCCCATTTCTCCATCGGCAAGGAGAAGATGATACGCCCCTTCCATGTAGCGCCGGAAACATTGGCCGATGCCGACGACTGGGCAGAACGTTGTTACGACGGCCGGTATGTGGGCGATTATTTTGCAGCCCACGGCTATGCCGTTCTGTCCATCGACGCCTTGTTTTGGGGAGAACGCGGTCGAAAGGAGGGCGTCGACTATGACGGACAGCAGGCACTTGCATCCAATTTCCTGCAAATGGGCAGTTCTTGGGGCGCATTTATCCATATGGACGACGTGCGCAGCGCCGAATTTCTTGCTTCCTTGCCCTTTGTCGATAAAGAGCGAGTGGGATGCCTCGGTTTCTCCATGGGGGCTTATCGTTCATGGATGCTGTCCGCCCTCACCGACTGCGTGAAGGCCTCCGCCTCGATATGCTGGATGAACACCACAGACAGCCTGATGACGCCGAACAATAACCAGAACAAAGGCGGTTCGGCCTACGCCATGCTCATCCCCGGCCTGCGCCGCTATCTGGATTACCCCCATACCGCAAGCATAGCCTGCCCCAAGCCCACCCTCTTCTTCAACGGAACACAAGACAAGCTATTCCCGATAGCCGGAGTGAAAGACGCCTATGCCACCATGCAGTCCGTATGGAAGAGCCGGCATGCGGCAAATCGTCTTGTCACCAAAATCTGGGATGAGAAACATTTTTTCAGCCAAGAGATGCAAAATGAAACTTTGGATTTTTTCAACAAATGGCTGAAGTAACACGTGTTTCGCCACCATGAAACTTTTAGTTTCACCCATTCCCTAAGGATGAGACCCTACTTCCCAATACAACTGAAGCCACTTCCCAATACGACTGAGGCTGCCTCAGTCGTATTGGGAAGCGGCTTCTCCATACATGGGAACAAATAAGGCCGTAAACACCGTTTCACAACCGCCACACATCGTGCAGGCATGCATCACATATCGCAACCGGCCATTTCTATCCCAAATCCTTGCATACCTCAAGTATTTTAGCGAATATTGCACGTAATTCGTTACAATTATAGAATAGATGTTTCCGCATAATCATATAACAGACATGGACGAACAGCTCTTCAGAAGCTTTGTAGAGGCATATTCGGGCGACCTGTTGTATTATGCGCGCTACCTTGTCCGCTCCAAAGAGGAAGCGGAAGATATTGTGAGCGATGTCTTTGTCGAAGTCTGGCAGAACAGAAATAAACTGGCGGAAATAAAAAAGATAAAAGCATGGCTGCTGACCATTACCCACAACAAAGCAGTCTCTTACCTGCGCAAGAAAGCCGGCTCCATGACCTTCGTCTCATGGGACGATTTGGCCGCGCACACCATGCCCGACGAATTGCAGACACCCGACGAACGACTCATCAGCCGGGAAGAGATGACCCGCATCAACAAAGCCATCAACGATTTGCCACCCCGCTGCAAGCAAGTATTTGTTCTGGCCAAGATAGAGAAACTCCCTTATAAAGAGATTGCCACGATGCTGGACATCTCCGTAAAGACCATCAACATACACGTGGCCAAAGCCTTAGAACACATAGCAACAGCCTTGGAAAAATAAATCGGAGAAACAAATAAGCACCCCATTGAGCCTTTCCGGCTGACCCGTTTTCCCACCCGCACAAAAAAACTATCTTTCGGAATAGGAGATTTTAAAACAAGCTGCGTCATATTAATAACACTGTCACACAGATGGAAGATAAAAAAAACAAAGAAAACGAAAAATACCAACAGTTGGCCTCTTTCTTGGACAACCGTTCAGCCCGCCCCGATGAGAGTTTTTCTCAATCGGAAGAAGAAGAAGATTTGCAGAAGTTGATTTTCTTATGGGACGAGTGCACACCTTCCCGGACAGAGGCAAACGAAGTGTGGGACAAAGCACTTCGGAAGATAGAAGAGCAGGCCGGCAAACAAACGCCCCGTATCAAAAAGCACACGGCCCTTATGCTGTATGGCGGACTGGTGGCAGCATCCATCGCCCTCTTGCTCGCCTTTTTCTATTTCCTTAATCAAGGAGGAAAAGACGTTGAAGACGAAAAGGCCAAGATGGAGCAATTCCTACTTGCCAACACGGGTGATGAAGAGATAAAAGAAGTGACACTGGTGGTTTCGGACAAGAAAAAAATAGAGATAGCCAACAATGCCCAAGTGGCTTACACACAGGGCGGTCAGGTACAGGTCAATTCCTCCAAAGTAGATGAAGCGCCCGTAGTGGAAGAAGCCGTGGAAGAAACTGAAGAATACAACCAGATCATCGTACCCAAAGGACGCCGCTCCATGATTGTGCTTGCCGACAATAGCCGTATATGGATAAATTCCGGCAGCAAGGTGATTTATCCGCGCACATTCAAAGGAAAGAAACGACAAATCTTTGTAGAGGGTGAAGCCTACTTGAAAGTAGCGCACAACAAGGAAAAGCCTTTTATAGTCAGTACTTCCGCCTTCGAAGTCGAAGTATTGGGCACATCTTTCAACATTGCCTCACGCAAGGGAAGCAACCGGGCCGATGTCGTACTGGTAGAAGGCTCGGTAGACGTAAAAGACCATCAGGAAAGACATATAAAGATGCAACCCAACGAACGGGTGGAGCTGAACGAGGCGGGCATCGCAAAAAAAGAAAAAGTAAACGCGCTCGACTACATCCATTGGGTAGACGGAGTATGGGTGCTGAACGGAAAACCTCTGAAAGAAGTGCTGAGATATTTGACAGAATACTACGGACAGCAGATAACCTGCCATCCATCGATAGCCGATACACCTTTCTTCGGAAAGCTTTATTTGAATGAAGAGCTGGACACCGTATTGGAGTCAATCAGGCATACCCTGTCCTTGAAGTCCACTCTTCAAAAAGAGTCGATTTACATAGAAAACATTTAAAGAAAAACATATTGTCAACCTTATAACTCAATCTATTTTAAGTAACCAAAATCAATACGAAAGTATGAAAAAAAAGATGACTATCGGACGGATAAATAGCTGCTTTATCTCTATTTATCTGCTATTAGGTGCTTTTTTAGCGACAGAGGGTTGTTTGCTCCCTCTGCATGCCGCAGAGCATCGCGATTCTGAGAACAAACAAAATGTAGTGACGGCACAGACCGTAAAGCAAGTACTCGGATACATCGAGCACAATAGCAATTACGTTGTTCTGTATTCCAACAATGTCTTATCCGAATTAGAGAAAAAAGTTTCCGTCAACACAGAAGGAAAAGCCGTCAAGGAAATCTTGCAAGAACTCTCTTCTGCCACGAACCTTGAATACAAGATAAACGACCGCCAGATTACAGTGGCCAAAAAGTCTCCGGTCGCTACCCATCAACCACAACAAAACACCACAATCAAAGTGACAGGACAGGTCGTTGACGAGAATGGCGAAACCATTCCCGGAGCCAACGTAGTTGTAAAAGGTCTTACCGGAACAGGTGCGGTGACCGACTTAGACGGTAAATTTACATTGGACGTTCCGCAAGGCTCTGTACTGGTAATTTCCTTTATCGGATATGTAACACAAGAACATGCCGCAAAAGCCGGAGAAAAGCTGACCGTGAAATTGATTCCCGATGCTCAGGCTTTGGAAGAAGTCGTAGTAGTGGGCTACGGCGTGCAAAAGAAAGAAAGCCTGACAGGTGCCATGCAGACGGTGAACAGCAGCAAACTGAAAGACATCACGACTCCTTCGGTGGAAAACATGCTGAACGGCAAGGCGGCCGGTGTATATGTTGCGCCGGGTTCCGGTCGGCCGGGTGCTTCGGGAGCGGTGGTTATTCGCGGTAAAGTGACATTGAATGGCGGAACCGCACCATTATGGGTCATCGATGGTGTAATCGTGGGGTCGGATGCCGGACAGCTCAATCCGAACGACATTGAAACCATGACCATCCTGAAAGACGCTTCTTCTACCGCCATCTACGGCTCCGAAGGTGCCAACGGTGTTATTGTGGTTACCACCAAAAGCGGAAAGACCGACAAGATGAATATCAATGTCTCAGCCAAACTGGGTGTCAGCAGTCTGAACAATGGGAACCTCGAAATGATGAACGGGGCAGAGCTTTATGATCTATATAGTTCATTCTCTAACGCCGGCGACATAAGTTTCCCACGCTGGAATCCCGATTTGCGCAATAGTAACTTCAGTTGGTGGGATTTAGCTACCAAGACCGGATTCACACAAGATTACAATGTATCCCTGCAAGGCGGAAACGAGAAGCTGAATTCATTTGTTTCTGTAGGAGTATATGATGAAACCGGTGCCGTGAAAGGATATGACTATACTCGTTACAACTTCCGCGCGAAAGCAGCTTATAAACCTTTTAACTGGCTAACGGTGAAACCTTCTTTATCCGGTGCGCGCCGTGACATCACAGACACGCAATATAGCGTAGGCTCCATGTATTCCATGTTCCCTTGGGATAGTCCTTATGATGAAAAAGGCGGGTTAGCGCCGCACCGCTATTCCGGTTGGGTCAACAACACGGCAACCAATTATCTGTTAGACCTCAGCTACGGTGATAAATCAAGTTCCCGCTATCTTGAGTTTATGGGAAATTTTGACTTTGATATCAAACTGACCGATTGGCTGACTCTCTCTTCCGTCAACAGTTACAAATACATTTCTTATGGAAGCGAAAGCTATACCGACCCTCGCTCCAGTGGCGGTAAAAGTGTACAAGGACGCGTCACCGACTACAGATGGGAAGCTGCACGTCGCTATACCAATCAGATATTGCGCTTTAACAAGAACTTTGACAAACATTCTATACAAGCATTGGCAGCCCACGAGTTCAAAGATTATTGGAGTAAAACACTCGATGCTAAAGGAACAGGACTAATCTCCGGTTTTGAAGTTCTCGACGTTACGTCGTTGGCCGAAAAAGCCAAAGGTGGAATAAGCGAATGGGCTGTCGATTCTTACTTCTTCAGAGGAAATTACAGCTATGACAACAAATATCTGGTAGAAGCTTCGCTTCGTCGTGACGGTGCTTCCAACTTCGGCGACAATGCCAAGTGGGGTAATTTCTTCTCTATCAGTGCAGGTTGGAATGTCAACCGTGAAGAATGGTTCAAATGGGATTTTGTAAATAATTTGAAGCTACGCGCCTCTTACGGTACGGTAGGTAACCGTCCGGATTCTCTTTATCCGCAATACGACCTTTATTCTGTGTCCTCAAGTTATAGTTACAACGGTGTCCCCGGTGCCCTGATCAGCCAGATAGGAAATAAAGACTTGACTTGGGAAGAAACGAAAACCATCGGCATCGGTTTGGATTTATCCATGTGGCAAGACCGCTTCCGCTTCACCTTCGATTGGTACTCCAAAGACACAGACAACATCTTGTATGCTGTGCCCATCTCCGGTTTAACGGGCGTAACCCGACTTTATAAGAATGTAGGCAAGATGCAGAACCAAGGTTTTGAAGTATCCGTTGGCGGCGACATCATCCGTACCAAGGATTGGTTATGGAGCATTGACGCCAACCTGGGCCACAACAGAAATAAGTTGAAAGACTTGTTTCAGACTCGCGCGGCCGATGGCACATACAGCACTGCACGAATGATCATCGGCGACAACTCCGGAATTGCAGGTAGCGCACAGCGGGTTTTAGAAGTCGGTTCTCCGATAGACACCTATTGGATGCCTGAATGGGCAGGAGTGAACCCGGAGAACGGTGCGCCGCAATGGTATGATAAAAACGGAGAAAAGACAAGCAAGTATGCCGATGCCGCATACCGCAAGTGCGGCACTTCCAATCCGGAAGTATTCGGTGGATTCTCTACGGCGTTGAGATGGAAAGACATCGATTTCAATGCAGTATTCGGTTATTCTTTAGGCGGACATCTCTATAACTATTCCCGCCAAGAATATGACTCAGATGGTGCATATACAGACCGCAACCAAATGAAATTGAAAAAAGGTTGGTCTCGTTGGGAGAAAGCCGGAGATATTGCAACCCACCCGGTGGCTGCTTACAATAACTCGAACAACTCGAACAAGATGTCTTCTCGTTATATCGAAAAGAATGATTTCTTAAAACTACGCTCGGTAAGTATCGGTTATAATCTGCAACTCCCTCAATATTACATTCAGAACATGCGGGTATTCTTCACGGCCGAGAATCTGCTGACCTTCACCGGTTACTCCGGCGTTGACCCGGAACTTCCTCCCAAGGATAGTGACGGCTCTGTAATAGGAACAACAGGACCTTCCGTTTATCCTTCTGTACGGAAATTTATGTTTGGCGTTAATCTTACATTCTAATTAAAAAGAAACAGGAATATGAAAAAAATCATTTTTATCATATTGACAGCTGCATTATGTACAGCTTGTGATATAGACCGCCTACCTTATGGCGCAATGGCGGCAGAGAATGTCACCGCAGACCCCAATTCCTCACTTGAGTCTTTGTTGAACGGCTGTTATGCACAACTCAAACATTGGGCCGACCCGATGCACCGTTGTGGCGAGTATGCGGGCGACAACATGATGATACGCGGTTCGTCCACAGATGCTTTCTATGAATTCATTTCATTCAGCCGCACCCCGCAGAACTATCGTTTACAGAACTTCTGGGATTACAGCTATAAAGCCATTGCTCAAAGTTCCAATATCATTAATATGATAGCCGAAGGACAAAGCGATGAAATAGACAACAAGTTGGGAGAGTGTTATTACATTCGCGGAATGCTCTATTTCTATTTGTGTCGTGCTTACGGTCGCCCCTATGCGCAAAATCCGGAAACGAACCTTGGCGTGCCTATAGTAAACGGAACTCCTTCGGATATAAACAACCTTAGTTTACCCGACCGGGCAACCGTAAAGCAAACTTATGCGCAAGCCATCAATGACCTGCGGAAAGCCGCAAATATGATGACCAAAAACAATGGTGCCATCTTTGCGTCCAAAGAAGCTGCACAAGCCATGCTTTCACGCATTTATTTGTACATGAGTGGTACTTATGAAAAGCCTAATACGAACTATGCCGATTCCGCCGTATATTTTGCCACGCAAGTCATCAACTCTGGCAAATATACACTGCTGTCTCGTTCTGATTTTATGAAATACAATACATTTACACCGGAAGAGAATAAGGAAACGATTTTCGCTATCAAACGTGTAGCATCCGAGTATTCCGGATACGATCACTATTATGGTGTCGGCGGTATGTATGCCAATATTGGCGGCATGGGATGGGGTGAAATGTATGCCAGTGCCAAATATATTGATCTTTTGAATGAAACGGGACGCAACGACTGGCGCGAAGATCATTACAAAATGGTAGATGCACGTGCCGCTTTCATTGAACCTACTTATGATAAATCCAAACAGGCAGTCTTCCGTTTCATCAAACCGACCTTCCCCCTGGAAGTGAATATCTCAAAAGATAAAATTACGGGGTACAACTATGTACAAGCCGGTTTATTGAAAGAGAACGGAAAGTATTATGCAGTAGAGAAGAACGTAACGCAATACAAAGTCAAAGCCGATGACCCGAACAAACTGGAAGCGGATAAGGACGCTTCCGGAAAAGTGCTGGCAAAAGATCTTAAGTACGAACTGGAAGTTATAGATGCAGAACAAGGTTATTTTAAAATACGTAATTACAATGCCGGAACAAATATAACCAATGTACTGATGGATTTGACGGGTATAGAAGATTATTTCATCTCTTTAAATCGTGTTTATCCGCAATTCTATATTACCAAATGTTCGCGCGAAGGCGAGGATTCTCATCTGCATTCCCCTATCATTTCTCGTTTAGGCGAAATCTACCTGAACCGTGCGGAAGGTTATGCCAAACAGGGCAAATATGCTGAAGCACTTGCAGACTTGAATCTAATTCGTAACCGTGCCATCGTAGGTGGAGGATATGAATCTTTGGACGCAAGTAATGCCAAAGAACGTATTGACAAGGAACGCCAGTTGGAGTTAGCTTATCAGGCAGAACGCAGCTATGATGTGTTTCGAAACAACGACCCATTGGTACGTCGCTACCCGGGGCCTCATCGTCAACTCGAAGACATCCCCGCTACGGATTACCGAGTTGTTTATTACATCCCTCAAGATGCGATAAACTCATATCCGGGCACTTTGACACAAAACCCGACAAGTAATTAAGCCACATTTCTTTCTAACAAATCTAAATCAATAAACGTAAAAAGGACTTGCTTACTATAATGCTATGAATCAAGCGGTAAGTAAGTCCTTCTCGTTCTTCAAATAGTCAAAGACTGTGAAAACCAGGTATTTTATGCAGAGGGGATTATATAGAATGCCTAAAAAACAATATCTTTGATGCGGAAAAACAAAATCTGAGAAAAGTCTGATTCTTTGATAAATAATAACTGTTATATTACTAACTTTAAATTTTACAATCATGAGAAAAATCGGAATCTTATTGTTAGGCGTATGCCTTGTGTTAGGTGCATGCACCACCCGAACCTCCACTGCGCTGCAAACCACAGCAAGAGGAACTCAATGGGAATGGAATAACGGCACGATTGTCGTGAAGTCTCCCGAACGTCCTGCCGGTCAGAAGAGCGTGATAGGACTGACCGCTCCGAAACTGGAAGTAGTCCGTGTAGGATTCGTTGGCTTGGGCATGCGCGGCCCGGGAGCCGTAGAGCGTTTCACATACATTCCCGGCACACAGATAGTAGCGCTTTGCGACTACGAGGCATCACGTGCGGAAAGATGTCAGGAATACTTAAAGAAAGCTTCGATGCCGAAAGCCGCCATCTACTCCGGCGAGAATGGCTACGAAGAGTTGTGCAAGCGTGAAGATATAGACTTGGTGTACATCGCCGCCGACTGGATGCACCACTTCCCGGTGGCTAAATGCGCCCTTGAAAACGGGAAGCACGTTGCCATCGAGGTGCCTTCGGCCATGAATCTGCAAGAATGCTGGGATTTGATAAACCTTAGCGAAACCACCCGTAAACATTGTTTCATTCTGGAGAACTGCTGCTACGACTGGTTCGAAATGAATGCCTTGAACATGGCGCAGAATGGCGTGTTCGGCGAAGTAATCCGTGTACAAGGCGCATATATCCATAACTTGGCCCCCTTCTGGAATCATTATTGGAAGAACGGAGAAAACGACAAACTGGGCTGGCGTCTGGACTACAACATGCGTCACCGCGGCGACGTATATGCCACTCACGGCCTCGGCCCTGTGGCACAAGCGCTCGACATCCATCGCGGCGACCGCATGGCTACATTGGTGGCTATGGATACCAAGTCGTTTGTCGGAGCAGAGCTGGTAAAGGAGCGCACGGATTCTGTTTGCAACAATTTCCGCAACGGCGACCATACCACTACTTTGATTCGCACAGCCAACGGTAAAGTGATTGAGATTCAGCATAACGTAATGACTCCGCAGCCGTATAACCGTCTCTATCAGCTCACCGGTACCAAAGGCTTTGCAAACAAGTATCCTATGGAAGGCTATGCATTGGATGCCGAGCAGCTGACTGCCTCGGGCGTACAGCCTAAGATAGACAACCTGAACTCTCATGGATTCCTGCCTGCTGCCGAAAGGGCGGTTCTGGAGGAGAAATACCAACACCCCATTCTGAAGAAATACGGTGAAATGGCCAAGGAAGTAGGCGGTCACGGCGGCATGGACTTCATCATGGACAGCCGTCTGGTGTATTGCTTGCAGAACGGTTTGCCTCTGGACATGGACGTATATGACCTGGCCGAGTGGTGCTGCCTGGCCGAACTGGGCGAAATATCGATGGACAACGGATGTGCCGCCGTAGAGTTCCCCGACTTCACACGTGGCGAATGGAACGTAGTGAAAGGGTACAGACATGCCTATGCCACTCCTGAAGAAGAGGCTGCCTCTATGGAAAAAGCAAAAGCTTTTACAGCCCAACTGAAAGAGAGAGGTGCCAAAGAGTGGGCAGAAGAGAAATAAGAGAGTGCACTGAAAAACGCTTATGACAGAGGCGCAGACTTCACAGAGACACACGGATTGAATTTAGGATTCCGTGTCTGTGAAGTCTGCGCCTCTGTTTTTTTTCTCGTCAGCCTTTTACCGGAGATGGTTCAATATCCATACCAGGTGTCCGTATTCGGTATCTGCTGATGTCCAATGTTCATTAATCGGAGTAACCAACGCCTCTTTCGGACACTGCAATACATTATATACCGCATAACTCGTAGTAGGCGGACAAACATCGTCGTTATATCCCCAAGTCATACGGACAGGTACTTTAATGAAGCGGGCAAAGTTCACCACATCATAGTAAGCCATTGTCTTCAGTTTATCGGGAGTATCCATCCCTGCCACACGGAAAAAGTGCGGATACCCCCCTGCACGCCCTGCCATATATCCCGCCATATCGCTCAACGCCGGATGATTGGCAACGCATGCCGTGACGCGAAAATCAAGACCCGCAGTGACCAAAGCCAAGGCACCGCCTTGACTGCCACCTTGCAGAATCACATTTTTTCCATCCCATTCGGGCAGTGAGACAAGCAGGTCGATACTGCGGACACATGCCAGATAGACACGCTTCATATAATAATTGTCACGATTGTCAAGACCATTGCTCAGATACCCGTTCTCCTTGCCGTTAAAGGCATTACTGATGTCCATGAAGTCTTCTGCCGCCATTTTCGGATTCAATCCGTGAATTTCTATTTCAAAACGGATACATCCCTGCTCTGCATAATATTTGTGACGCAAAGGCTCTTTAATCGTTTTGACGCCTGCCCCCGGAAGACAAAGCACCGCGGGGCAAGAACCTTTCTTTGCATTCTTCGGATAAAACAGATAACCGTAAACAGCCTGCCCGCGTTCATTCACCTGCAATTTCACCAGATAACAGTCTATTTTATCCGTACAATACTCTGCTGCCAACTCTTTGGTATATTTCAGAGGGACTTTAGATAGTTCAGCCTTGTTTTTGCTCCAAAACTCACTAAAGTCAGCCGGCATTTGGGTGTAAGGCTGTATCTTTTCGGGAGAGAAGCCTACCTTGATATGATGCCGATAGGTCTTACCGTCAACCGTGGCAGTCATACGGCAATCACGAAAACCGGGTTCTCTCATCGTTCCCATCGGTATAACAGCTTTCCCCTTCTTCAGAACAACGGTTCCTCTGACTTCGGAAGGCATCATGTCAGCTCCCAGTTCATAGTTTACCGTAACTCCATCCCGGGGGACACCATATTTATAAAATTGAATCTCGACGGTTGCTTGCTCACCTGTTTGATAAAGCCAGTCGGCATGATTGGGCACAGTTACCCAAAGCACATCGCTTCTGTACGGATAGTTTTCGGCAAAAACAATCGCCGACAACAATACGACACCCAATATGGATAGCAGTTCTCTTTTCATAGCCATAAAGTTTGTTTCAACGTCTCAACTTCAGCAAGGCGTTGCCGTTCTTCACCGGATTCCAGCCGTCCGTCCCGGCCAGGACGGTCTCTGTCTCATAATCTTGAGCGTCTTTCAGCTGGCGGGAGAAGGCGGCACGTCTTTCGGTCGAGGCCCCTACTCCCCTATTCCCGTATTCCGCATAGAAGACCGTCTTTTCGTTCTCCTTGTTCCGCCAGTTGTCCCATCCCGCAGGGGCAATGTGCGCACCCAGGTCGCAACGGACGAAGACAGCCTGTGCGTAGGGGCGCCACGGACGGGAGAGGTACACCTGTTCCACACCGGCATCGGCCGTCAGGCTGCAATCGTGAAAAACGTAGCCGTACCGTTGCCCCCGCTCCGTGGAGGGAGCCGTCACATAGCCCTTACCCTTGCTGTGGATGCGGCAGCGGTCGAACACCGCAACCGACCAGCCGAAGATGAAATCTACCGTACCTTCCACATAGCAATCGAGGAAGTAGAGCCTGAATCCCTTGCCGTAGGTATAGAGTGTATCCTGATAACCAAGGAAGCGGCACCCCTTGAAGAAGACACGGTCTGCACTGACGAAGCACGCCACCGCCTGCCCCACCGGGCCGGAAGAGTTCTCAAAGGTAAGGTTCTCCACATAGCAGTCGTGTGCGTAGATGTAACAGGTAGCGGAGCCGGACGTGCCCATGCCCTCGCCGAAGAGGTTGGCCTTGGCCGCATAGTCGCCGTAAGAGAGGACAGCCCCCTCCTGCCCCATCAGGCAGAGACCGGCCTTGCTCTCGGGTATGACGACCTTCTCCCTATATACTCCTTTCCTTATCAATATAGAGGTGCGTACATCCTTGCGATAGTCCGGGACGGCATCAATGGCCTCCTGCACGGTGAAAAAGTCCCCGCTGCCGTCTTTGGCCACTACCAGGTCGTAGCGGCGGATGTACTTGGCCAGCGCGGGCACCGTCTCGGCAAGGGCGTCGGCGGCAAGGCCCGCAACGATACGCCCTCCGTGCACATTGAGGTGAGTGTTGTCTTCACGTCCCTTCGGCAAAGCAGGTACCGTGCCGGCAGGCACCCACATGAACAGCTCCTTGGACTTTTCCGACCCCAGCTCTTCCACCAATCGGTGCGTAAGCCTGTTCATGTCGATGAACGGTACGTTGAGCGCCCGGGCCACCTCGCGAGGAGAGTCAAGGTAGGCACCGTGGGTGTCTGTCAGCCGCCCGCCCTCCTGCGGATGCGCCAAGGGAGAAGCGTCTCGCTTGGCGTCGGGGTTGGCGTCTTGGCGGAAATCGTCGCGGACAACGGTGCTCTCCACCGCCTGCGCCCCCTCAAAATGACGGCGGACGATGGGGTTGAACAGCACCGGGATGCCTCCCTTTGCCCGCGCATCGGTGACAAAACGCCGGAGGTTGGCGTCGAAAGAGCCGCCGTTGGGGTCGGTATGGCGTTCTGCGTCCGGCTTCTCGTCGTTATGGCCGAACTGGATGAAGACGTAGTCGCCCTTGTTCATCAAGGACAGCACCTTGTCCCACCGGCCCTCGTCAATGAAGCTCTTCGAGCTGCGCCCGTTCACGGCGTGATTGTCCACCCGCACCTCTTCCGAGAAGTATCCGGGCAGCATCTGCCCCCATCCCCGCTCCGGGTTGCCGCCGGACACGTCCTTATCGGCCATTGTCGAATCGCCTATCATGAAGATGGTGACTGCCGGCTTGTCTGCCTTGAAAGCGGAGCACAGAACGAAGAGGCCCCAAAGTAGAATCTGTTTATGTCTCATGGTTGTAGGTATGGAATGATTAATGTTGATTAACGGTCTCTTCCGCTTCCTTGGAGGCGTTCCCACTCCAGCGAGGCCATGATGAACGGCCCCACCGCTTTCGGGTCGTTGCTGCGGATAGCCTCGTGGATGTAATAGTCGTAGTCGCCGGAGCGATATACCTTGCCGCCCAGTCCGGCCACGGCACAGGCGCGCGTGATGGACACGAGGCCCTGCCCGTCCACCTCAATGAAATGTTTCAGGATGCCCTTATAGGCTTTGACGGCCACACTGAGGAAAGAGCGGTCGAGATACCCCATCCGTACCCCCTTGAACAAGGCATAGGCAAACATGGCTGAGCACGAGGACTCGAGATAGTTCCCCTCCGCCCCACTGCGGTCCAGTACCTGGTACCAGAGGCCGGTGCGTGCATCCTGCAAGCGCTCGATCATGCCGGCCAGGCGATTGAAGACAACCAGCATCGAGTCTCGCCCCGTCTCGTGCCGCGGGATGAAGTCGAGCGCATCGACGAAGGCCATGGCATACCACCCCATGGCACGCCCCCAACTGTGGAGCGATTGCCCCGTGCCTCTGTCCGCCCAGCGCTCCCGGCGACTGACGTCGCAGGCATGGCGAAACAGGTCTGTCTCCGGGTCGTACGTATGGCGGGCGGCCATGAGGAACTGACGGATGACATCGGCATAGTCTCTCACCTGATTATGACGGTACGCATACTCGGCGTAGAACGGTGCCCCCATGTAGAGCCCGTCCAGCCACACCTGATGCGGATAAATCTGCTTGTGCCAGAAGCCGCCGTCGCCGTTGCGGGGGTGCCGGTCCAGCTGAGACCGCAGCAACGCGAGAGCTTTGGCGTATTTTTCATCCTTGCTCTGCTCGTAGAGACGGAAAAGCATCTTGCCCGAGTTCAGGCGGTCAAGGCTGAACTCTTCGAGGCGGTACATCTTAATGGTACCGTCATCATTCACCATCGTGTCGGCATAGGCCAGGGCGTAGGTGTAGAAGCGGTCATCTCCGTAGCGGTCGTACACGTCCAGCATGGATTGCAGTTCCAGTCCGTGGCAGTAGTCCCACTTCAAGCCCGGCTGGAAATCGAGCTGCCACGCCTGCGGACAACGAATCATTTCGGACTCGGCCATGCGCACCGACCAAGGCAGTTCACTGCTTACACGCTGCGCAAACATCCATAAAGGAAAAGTCAAAGACAACAATCCGGATACAATAAATTTACAAATGGAGTTCTTTTTCATGCAGTCATTCTTTTTTGGGGTATCAGATCTGTTTTCATTCATGAAACAAAAGTAATGTTTTCCATGTGAACAAGTGTGCACTTTTCAACTCAGAGAGTGTATTATTTGATTTTTCGTGTGCGGAAACGAGCATTTTTGTGCACGATAACGATAAGATTTATCCAAAATCGTCCCAATTACTGATTATTATACCTTTCAAGTTTGATTAATTGAGAAAAGGTCTTATTTTTGACCCCGGTTTTAATCATAACTATTGCAAAAACATCATCTATTACCCTATTAAATCACAAGAGAATGGAACAAGTTTTCAGTTACATCATCGCTCTGGGAGCGTCGGTAATGATGCCGATTATCTTTACGATTATCGGCATGTGTATTGGAATGAAATTCAGCAAGGCACTAAAGTCCGGCCTCTTCGTCGGAGTCGGCTTCGTGGGTCTTGGCGTAATTACAGCCTTGCTGACGAACAACTTCGACAGCCCTCTGAAAGCCATATCCGACCTATACCACTTACAGCTCAACGTATTCGACATGGGATGGCCTGCCGCCGCCGCCGTGGCATACAATACAGCCGTAGGCGCATTAATCATACCGGTATGTTTGGGAGTTAATCTCCTGATGCTTATCACCAAGACTACACGAACGGTCAACATCGACTTATGGAATTACTGGCATTTTGCATTTATCGGAGCTGTGGCCTACTTCGTCACCGGTGAAAATCTGGCATGGGGCTATTTTGCCGCCATCATCTGCTATATCATCACATTGGTCTGCGCAGATCTCACCGCCGAAAGGTTTCAAAAATACTACGATTTAAACGGCATCTCCATTCCCCAGCCTTTCTGCCAAAGTTTTATGCCTTTTGCCATCATCATCAATAAAATACTGGACAAAATACCCGGCTTTTCTAAATTGGATATCGATGCCGAAGGAATGAAAAAGAAGTTCGGCGTAATAGGTGAGCCCCTTGTACTGGGTGTTATCGTCGGTATGCTGATAGGATGGGCCGCACAATCGGATATTAAGAAAATATTCTTTTTAGGGATTACAATGGGAGCCGTAATGGAGCTTATTCCCCGCATCACGTCCTTGTTTATCGAAGGATTGAAACCCATTTCCGAAAAGACTTCCGAATTAGTGAGGTCCAAATTCAATGGTAAGAAAGTGTACATCGGAATGAGCCCCGCCTTGGTCATCGGACACCCCACTACGTTAGTAGTATCAGTGATTCTTATTCCCATCATTCTGATGCTGGCAGTATTCCTGCCGGGCAACCAGTTCCTTCCGTTGGCTTCATTGGCAGGCATGTTCTACCTGTTCCCCATAGTGCTGCCTTTTACCAAAGGCAACGTACTGAAGACATTAATAGTAGGTCTTGTCACACTGATCGTCGGTTTGTATTTCGTAACCGATATGGCTCCGGACTTTACCTTGGCCGCCAACAACGTATATGCCGAAACCCACGACCCGACGGCACACATTCCGGATGGCTTCTCGGGAGGCGCACTCGATTTTGCTTCCTCTTTCTTTGGCTGGACTATATATAAAGGAATAAAACTCTCGTATATAGGCGGTGCGCTATTGACTTTGGCGGCAATTGCACTGATGCTCATCAATCGTCGTGCCATCATCCGCAGTGAAAAAATCGAAAAAGAGACCAGAATGTAATCACAGCATATTTATATTTAAAAGTTCAGATTAAAAATGAAAAGATTAGCAATTGCCCTAATGCTGGGAACCGCCGCATTGACAGCCAATGCCCAAATGAACCACAAGGTACAGACAGCCTGCCATCCGCAGGACGTGAAGCACTATGATACAGAGCGCCTGCGCAATGCTTTCGTCATGGAAAAAGTAATGGTAGCGGACGAAATCAATATAACCTATACGCTCTATGACCGCTTGATTTACGGCGGAGCGATGCCGGTGAACAAAACCCTCAAGCTGGAGGTGTTCCGCGAGCTCGGCCCGGAAATCACTTACTTCCTTGAACGCCGTGAACTGGGAGTAATCAACACCGGCGGCGACGGCGTGGTGACGGTAGACGGCAAAGAGTATCCCATGAAGTACAAAGAAGCACTCTACGTGGGATGCGGCAACCGGGAAGTGACCTTCAAGAGCGATGACGCCGCTCGTCCGGCCAAATTCTACATCAACTCGGCACCGGCCTACAAACCTTACGTCACCCAGCTGATTACAACCGATGCCAAACTCCAGAAAGCCAACCCCAAGAAATACGCATTGGGCATCTCCGACCGCTACGGAAAGATGGAGGACAGCAACGACCGCATCGTAAACCAGCTGATTGTGAAGAATGTGCTGGAAAGAGTAAAAGACGGCGGTACAAACCAGCTGCAAATGGGCCTCACCGAACTGGCTCCCGGCTCGGTATGGAACACGATGCCCGCCCATACGCACACACGCCGCATGGAAGCCTACTACTACTTCAACGTGGCCGAAGGCAATGCCATTTGCCACCTGATGGGCGAGCCGCAAGAAGAACGTCTGGTGTGGCTGCACAACGAACAAGCCATCACTTCTCCCGAATGGTCCATCCATGCGGCGGCAGGAACACGCAACTATACTTTCATCTGGGGTATGGCGGGCGAGAACCTGAAATACAGCGACAAGGATGAAATCAAATATACGGATATGAAATAAGATTCGTACACAGAGAAAAAACAGAGACACAGAGCCTTTCATTTTATGTACAATGGAAAGTTCTGTGTTTCTGTTTTTCTGCATTCCATGTCCGTTTTGTCATTTTCTACAGTTTTTCCACCAATTATTACACCCTGCACAACACGCAAAGCCCTACCTTTGCCGTCAAATAATCCATCTATATCATGAATACACTTTCAAACACACCGGGCAAGATGACCCATTACCGCTGGGTAATCTGTGCCATGCTCTTCTTTGCCACGACGGTGAACTACCTCGACCGTCAGGTGCTTTCACTCACTTGGAAAGATTTCATCGCTCCGGAGTTTCATTGGACAGATGCCCATTATGGCGACATCACCGCCGTATTCTCCATCGTGTATGCCATCGCAAACCTGTTTGCCGGCCGCTTCATCGACTGGATGGGCACCAAGAAGGGCTATCTCTGGGCCATCTTCGTATGGTCGCTGGGTGCCTGCCTGCACGCCGCCTGCGGCTGGGCCACCGAACAAGCGGTGGGCATACACGATGCCGCCGCCATGATTTCGGCCACGGGCGCGGTGGCCTCCACCATTGCCATCACCAGCGTTTATTTCTTCATTGCCGCCCGCATCGTGCTAAGCGTGGGCGAGGCAGGCAACTTTCCGGCAGCTATCAAGGTGACGGCGGAATACTTCCCTAAAAAAGACCGTGCTTTCTCCACCTCCATCTTCAATGCCGGAGCCACGGTAGGCGCACTGATTGCCCCGGTCAGCATCCCGCCGCTGGCGCGCTATTTCCAGCGCATCGGCATCGGCAACGGATGGGAGATGGCGTTCATCGTCATCGGCGCACTGGGCTTCGTGTGGATGGGGCTGTGGATGTTCCTCTATAAAAAGCCGAACGAGAACCCCGCAGTCAACGCCGCCGAACTGGCATACATCGAACAAGACAAGCTGACGGAAGAAGATCAACCGCCCCAAGACGGCAAGCCGACCGGAAACAGCAACGGCGCACCCGCCGACGGGAAGGCTGAGCGAAAACTCTCCTTCGTCCAGTGCCTGAAGCATCGCCAGGCATGGGCGTTTGCCATCGGCAAATTCATGACGGACGGCGTATGGTGGTTCTTCCTCTTCTGGACCCCCGCCTATATCTCGGACGTTTACGGCTTCTCGTCGGACAGCGGAACGGCACAGTTGCTGATATTCGTGCTCTACGCCATCACGATGCTCTCCATCTACGGCGGCAAGCTGCCCACCATCATCATCAACAAGACGGGCCTGAATCCCTACGCCGCCCGCATGCGAGCCATGTTCATATTCGCCTTGTTCCCGTTGCTTGCCTTGTTTGCGCAACCTCTGGGAGCATACTCCTACTGGTATCCCATCATCATCATCGGCATTGCCGGAGCCGCCCACCAATCTTGGTCGGCAAACATCTACTCCGTGGTGGGAGACATGTTTCCGAAGAGTGCGGTGGCCACCATCACCGGACTGGGCGGCATGGCGGGTGGCGTCGGTGCATTTCTCATCAACAAGGGCTCGGGCATGCTCTTCACCTATGCGGATGCAAGCCGGATGACGTTCATGGGCTTCGTGG
The DNA here is from genome assembly GCF_002998435.1 of Bacteroides zoogleoformans. Classification (NCBI taxonomy): domain Bacteria; kingdom Pseudomonadati; phylum Bacteroidota; class Bacteroidia; order Bacteroidales; family Bacteroidaceae; genus Bacteroides; species Bacteroides zoogleoformans. Next base: position 927,673 of record NZ_CP027231.1, read on the forward strand.
GGAAGCCCGCCGGCTACTTCATCATCTTCTGCGTTTGCGCCGTAGCCTACCTGATAGGATGGTGCATCATGAAGGCACTGGTGCCGAAATATAAACCGATTGTGGCAGACTGACACTCTGTTTCGTATCAAAGCCGTATCAAGGCCGTATCAAGGCTGTACCAAAGCCGTACCAAGTCCGCATAAAAGTACCTTTATGCGGAGCTGATACGGAGCAGATACGGACTTGATACGAAACAGATACGGAGAATCTGCGGAAGAAAACGGCTTTCGGAATGAAAAGAGAACGCCTTGCAGACTTAGGTTGCAAGGCGTTCTCTTTTACGTTGGGCTATCTGGACTCGAACCAGAAATGACAGGACCAGAATCTGTAGTGTTACCATTACACCATAGCCCAATAACAAGTTAGTTTCTGTTTTGCGGTTGCAAAGATACAAAAAAAACGAGAATGCAAAGCTTTATCGAATATTTTTTTCATAAAAGCAGATAAGACCACGTGCAAAGATTCGCTCAACTAAAAAAAGCAAAAAATTAAACTCTTTTCCTCTTTTGCGTGTTTGGTATAAGAAATCAATGTATATTTGCCAACTGTTTTAATCTAATTATAATAATGTATAATGAACGAAACCAAAAGACTTATTCAACAGATAACAGAAGGAATTCAAGATAAAAAAGGAAAGAAAATCGTCGTTGCAGACCTCACAAAAATAGACGATACCATATGCAACTATTTCGTCATCTGCCAAGGGAGCTCACCCAGCCAAGTGACGGCCATCGTAGAATCCGTCAAGGACTTCACACGCAAGGGCGCTGACACCAGACCTTTCGCCATAGACGGACTGCGCAATGCCGAGTGGGTGGCAATGGACTATTCGGACATACTGGTACATGTATTCCTGCCGGACGCAAGAGAATTCTACAATCTGGAACACCTTTGGGCAGACGCCAAATTAACCCAAATATTTGACATAGATTAATCAAAACGTATGGATAATAATAGCAATAAAAAGCCCAACAAAGTGAATATGCCCAAGTTCAACCTGAATTGGTTGTATATGATAATAGCAGTGATGCTGGTGGGGTTGTACCTCACCAACGAAAGCGGCACAGCCTCCAAAAACATCTCCTACGACGAGTTTCAGCAGTACGTGCGCAACGGCTATATCAGCAAAGTAATCGGCTATGACGACAACTCCGTAGAGGCATACATCAAACCCCAACACGTAGGAAACGTCTTCCGCCAAGACTCCAACCGGGTAGGCAAAAACCCGCTCATCACAACCGAAGCGCCTTCGCGTGAAAGTCTGGGAGACTTTTTGCAGAAAGAAAGAGATGAATCGCACTTCGACGGTTCCATCAATTACGAAAAGAAAAGAAATTATTTCGGCGCCATTCTATGGCAGATTCTTCCTTTTGCCTTCCTCATCGGTTTCTGGATTTACCTCTCGCGCCGGATGAGCGGCGGAGGCGGAGGCATGGGCGGCGGTGGAGGCATCTTCAGCGTAGGTAAGTCAAAAGCCCAGCTTTTCGAGAAAGGCTCTACCATAAAGATAACCTTCAAGGATGTGGCGGGACTGGCCGAGGCCAAGCAGGAAGTAGAAGAAATCGTAGAGTTCTTGAAAGAACCGCAGAAATATACCGACTTGGGGGGTAAGATACCCAAAGGCGCTTTGCTCGTAGGCCCTCCGGGAACCGGCAAGACATTGCTGGCAAAGGCCGTGGCAGGAGAAGCGAACGTGCCGTTCTTCTCGCTGGCCGGCTCCGATTTTGTCGAGATGTTCGTAGGCGTAGGCGCATCCAGAGTGCGCGACTTGTTCCGCCAAGCAAAGGAGAAAGCCCCCTGCATCGTGTTCATCGACGAGATTGATGCCGTGGGACGCGCCCGCGCCAAGGCTGCCGCCATGGGCGGCAACGATGAGCGCGAGAACACGCTGAACCAATTGCTGACCGAGATGGACGGTTTCGGGTCCAACAGCGGCGTCATCATTCTGGCGGCCACCAACCGTGTGGATGTTCTGGACAAAGCCTTGCTTCGCGCCGGACGTTTCGACAGACAGATACATGTGGATCTTCCCGATTTGAATGAGCGCAAAGAGGTGTTCGGCGTGCACCTGCGCCCCATCAAGATAGACGATACGGTGGACATCGATTTACTGGCCCGCCAGACGCCCGGTTTTTCCGGAGCCGACATTGCCAATGTCTGCAACGAAGCCGCCTTGATAGCCGCCCGGCACGGCAAGAGATTTGTAGGCAAGCAAGACTTTCTGGATGCCGTAGACCGTATTGTAGGCGGTCTGGAAAAGAAAACCAAGATTACGACAGAAGCCGAACGCCGTTCCATAGCCATACACGAAGCCGGCCATGCCAGCATATCTTGGCTGCTGGAACACGCCAACCCGTTGATTAAAGTGACCATCGTGCCTCGCGGACGCGCTTTGGGAGCTGCATGGTATCTGCCGGAAGAGCGACAAATCACCACCAAGGAACAGATGCTGGACGAGATGTGCGCCACCTTGGGAGGACGCGCCGCAGAAGACGTCTTCTTGGGAAGAATATCCACAGGGGCCATGAACGACTTGGAACGCGTGACGAAACAGGCATACGGCATGGTTGCCTATCTGGGCATGAGCGAGAAGATTCCCAACCTCTGCTATTATAACAATGAGGAATATTCTTTCAACCGCCCGTACAGCGAAAAAACGGCCGAGTTGATTGACGAAGAGGTGAAACGGATGATAAACGAGCAATACGAACGTGCCAAAAAGATTTTGTCCGAACATAAAGAAGGGCACAACCGATTGGCGCAATTGCTGATTGACAAGGAGGTTATCTTTGCCGAAGACGTCGAACATATCTTCGGCAAACGCCCGTGGGCCTCCCGCTCTGAAGAGATTATCAATGCCAAAGTTTCTGCCGAACAGAAAAAGAGTGAGGAGAAGGAAGCACAAAAAGCGGCAGAAGCAGAAAAAGAAGTCAAGGAAAAAGAAAACGCAACCGATAATGCCCCATCGGCAGAACCGGTATCTGAGAACTAAAAAAACGGAAAGCAGCGTGAAAAATAACTTTATCCAACGTGCCGTCACCGGCTTGCTATTTGTAACAGTATTGGTGGGCTGTATTCTTTACAGCCCCCTCTCGTTCGGTATCTTATTTACCATTGTCAGCGCACTGAGCATACATGAGTTTGCCCGGTTAATCAATAAAAACGGTGAGATAAGCCTGAATAAGACCATCACCTCTTTAGGAGGAGCTTATTTGTTTCTCGCATTGATGAGTTTCTGCACGCAACAGAATGCAGGAGCACGTGTGTTCCTGCCCTATTTGGCATTGCTGCTCTATCTGATGATAACGGAATTGTATCTTAAGAGAAAGAACCCTGTCGGCAATTGGGCCTACTCCATGCTGAGCCAACTATACATCGCGTTACCTTTTGCCTTGTTGAATGTACTTGCTTTTCAAAATTCACCGGAAACAGGCAGCGTGAGCTATAACCCCATCCTGCCATTATCCATCTTCGTATTTATTTGGCTGAGCGACACCGGAGCTTATTGTGTAGGGTCATTGATAGGAAAGCACCGCTTATTCGAGCGCATATCGCCGAAAAAGTCGTGGGAAGGAAGCATTGGTGGCGGAGCATTCTCCATAGCCTCTTCCTTTGCTTTTTCCCACTTTTTTCCTTTCATGTCAGGGTGGCAATGGGCCGGTTTGGCAACAGTTGTCGTCATTTTCGGTACATGGGGAGATTTGAGCGAATCATTGATGAAGCGACAATTGGGCATCAAGGACTCCGGCAATATTTTACCGGGACATGGCGGAATGCTCGATCGCTTTGACAGTGCGCTGATGGCTATTCCCGCCTCGGTAGTCTACCTATATGCCCTGACGCTATAGACGGCCTCATTGCAACTGTATGTCCGATAAGTCCGAAAGATTCACTTTCTTGATATTACTGTTGGGACTCTTCAAATCGAATGCCACTTCCACCTTCCCATTCTTTTTTGAGTTGATTTTCAGCTTGATGCCTTTGACATCGTGCGTAATCTTCAAACTATTCAGATTGTAGGACACGGCGGCATAAGCAAAGCGACCGGTCAAATCATCATAATCATTGTAGCGCAGTTCCAGGTGGATATAACCGTCGCCGGCATATAAATCATTATCCTCCTGCGGACGCACCAAACTGATGCGGTGCCTCTTTGCAGACGGCAGGTTCTGAAGGAAAAAGATATTCATATAACCGCCACTGACGCTTATATCACCCTTATATATCAGAATAGGATCATTGCCTAATTCTTTTTCGGTTTCGGGGGTCAATGTTTCTACCCCTTTCGTCAGCACATTTCTCAGTTTCAGCAACTTTACGGCATGGTCGTATCCCTGATAGTTATCCCACAAAGGATTAAAAACCGTCAGTACACGCTGCCCATCTGCCGCCTCGTACCATCCGAGATCGGTATTCACAGGCCAAAGGGTTCCCCAGGTATCACAATTCAGATAGAAAGCATTTCCCGTAACGCGCACGGTGGCCCACAAAGGCGGAGTAAAATCACCTACCGAATATCCTTCGGAATCCCCACACGACTGCAATGACGGCATCAACGTCAGGCATATTGCCATAAATAACCAATGTAATGTTCTCATAATTTTTTTCATTTGTTTCTATCTGAAAAACTCAAAAGCCGGACATTTACTGCACCGGCTTCTGAATTTTAACAAGAAATTTTTAGTATCGCCACACCTTTTACTCAATTTGTCTCCGTTCTCTAAGCAATGCCACCATCTTCAAGGCCGCCTGCCGAGGGGCGCCCGCTTCACCCAAACGGGATGCTACATCTTCGTAGCCGCCAATCATCTGCTTCCGATATTCTCCATCATACAAGATACGGCCCAACTCCGAACTTATTCTATCCACCGTCATGGCATCGGCAACCAACTCTTTTACCACCTCACGGTCGGCTATCAGATTAACCAAAGAAATATATTTTACTTTCAGTACATGCCGTTTCAGAAAGGCCATAATCTTCCCAATCGGCGTATGGTAACAAACAGCCTGCGGCACACGAAACAAAGCCACCTCGAGTGTTGCCGTCCCCGAAGTAACCAATGCCGCCTTAGCCTGCCGCAATAATGGATACGTTTTATTGAAAAGGATTTTCACATCGCCCCCTCCCACATATTGCTTATAGAATTCCGGGGAGATGCCGGGAGCGCCGGCCAGCACCGGCTGGCAATCGGGGAAAGATGCCGCCGCCCGAAGCATATCCGGCAGGTTGTCCTTGATTTCCTGCTTGCGACTACCGGCCAACAAGGCTATAATCGGTTTCCCGGAAAGTCCGTTGACATGCACAAAGTCTTCAAAAGTCTCGGAGCCGGAAGCGAGAAAGGCAGCCACCTCATCTACCGTAGGATTACCCACGTAATGTATGGGGTAGCCGTGTTTCCCCTCAAAGAAATTCACCTCGAACGGCAGTATGGAAAACAACTCGTTTACATCCCGCTTGATATCCTTGATGCGATATTCCTTCCACGCCCAAATCTTAGGAGATATGTAATAGAAGACCGGAATCCGAGTATGTGCATGCACGAATTTGGCAATACTCAAATTAAAGCCCGGATAGTCGACTAAAATCAGCACATCGGGCTGCCATGCCACAACATCTTCCTTACAAAGCTTCATATTGGCAAAGATTGTGCGCAGATGCAACAGCACAGGAATAAATCCCATGTATGCCATCTCTTTATAATGCTTCACCATCGTACCGCCCACTGCCGCCATCAAATCGCCGCCCCAGAAACGGAATTCCGCCTGAGCATCCTCTTCTTTCAGTGCAGACATCAGATGAGAGGCATGCAGGTCACCGGAGGCTTCACCAACAATCAGGTAGTATTTCATAAGCAGGTCATCTTATCGAAACCAGGCCTTCAGCTCATCTATCAATCCATAGGCGGTAACGTCTACGGTAGTAGGTGTAACAGCCACATAACCGTTTTTCAGGGCCCAGTGATCATTTTTTTCATTATCAATATCTTGATTCTCAAACTCACCGGTCAGCCAATAATAATGAGTGTCTCCCCGATGCGCAAAATTCTCCCACTCATTGACCCATTCTCCTTTGGTCTGCTCACAGATTCTTATGCCCTTCAGTTCTTTCGTATCAGGGAAGTTGACATTCAGGCACGTCAACGGAGGCAACCCTTTTTCCAAAACTATGCCGCTTATCTCACGAATATAAGGCCCTGCCGCCTCAAAGTCGGCATTCATCTCATGAGAGCACAGCGAAAAACCGATAGAAGGTATTCCTTTCAGACAGCCTTCGATCACTACCCCCATCGTACCGGAATAGTGCACATTCACCGAAGAATTATCACCATGATTGATTCCCCCTACCACGAGGTCGGGCTTACGCCCGAGTATGGAATGAAAAGCCAGTTTCACACAATCAGTCGGAGTGCCGGAACATTTGTAAACCGTCACTCCTACTTCTTTGCGAAGTAAACGATAATGGATAGGTTCTGTCACCGTAAGCGCAGACGCGCTACCCGAACGCGGCGCATCCGGCGCCACTACTACAATCTCACCCAAGGGGCGAAGAAATTTTATCAACTCGCTAATGCCTTTTGCAATGATGCCGTCATCATTGGAAATCAATATCAAAGGTCTCTGATTTTCCATATTTTCAAATAGTTTATGAGCACAAAAATAGCTAAAAAGACAGAAAGGGGCAACTTCTTGGTAAAGAACGTTGAATTGAACAACCCGACAGGAAAGACGCCAACCACATAAACTTGCCGACAAACACGAACATTCTTTGTAAAACAAATCTTAATCTTCTGCAAGCGAGGCAAAAAGCTTTTACATTTCCATATAAAATTAGTATATTTGTAAGCTAAAATCTGTTTTAAATGCTGTCAGCATTCCCTTAAGGTGTCTTTGAAAGTGCATATTGCTTCTTACAATGAACATAACATGCCCGCAGATGAAAGGACTTCGTAAAGGAATCATAAGAATGCAGAGACTGCATAAAGGTTTATGTATCAGAGGGAAATTATCAAAAAAAGAGTTCGAGGACAAGGGGCGGGACATGCGGTGAGTTATTAACAAAACAGCCGACTTTTCAACCGTTTTTGTAATCTTCCTCTTTTTTAGTAGGCACTATTCAAAAATAATCGCTTATTTCGCTGCCGATAAAATATTGAGATTATGGGAAAAATCATTGCTATGGCTAACCAAAAAGGAGGCGTAGGTAAAACTACGACAACAATCAATTTGGCAGCCTCACTCGCCACTCTTGAAAAGAAAGTACTCGTTGTAGATGCAGATCCGCAAGCCAATGCTTCTTCCGGCTTGGGCGTGGACATCAAGCAGTCGGAATGCACCATTTATGAATGCATTATTGACCATGCAAACGTACGCGATGCCATTTATGACACAGAAATAGAGACATTGAAAGTCATTTCATCTCATATAAATCTGGTAGGTGCCGAAATAGAAATGCTGAATCTTAAGAATCGGGAAAAGATTCTGAAAGAGGTACTCGCCCCACTAAAGGATGAGTTTGATTATATTTTAATAGACTGTTCTCCTTCTTTGGGCTTGATAACCGTTAATGCACTGACTGCCGCCGATTCTGTAATCATCCCCGTACAAGCTGAGTATTTTGCGTTGGAAGGTATCAGCAAGCTTTTGAACACCATCAAGATTATTAAGTCGAAACTGAACCCTTCACTCGAAATCGAAGGTTTCCTACTGACGATGTACGATTCACGCCTGCGCCAAGCCAATCAGATTTACGACGAGGTAAAACGCCACTTCCGGGAATTGGTGTTCACCACCGTCATCCAGCGTAATGTAAAGCTGAGCGAAGCCCCAAGTTACGGGCTACCTACCATCTTGTATGACGCAGACTCTACCGGAGCCAAAAACCACATGGCACTTGCCAAAGAATTAATCTACCGTAACGAAATAATCGGAAATAGACAGTAAACGATAAGAAACACACCATTTGCAATGCGCAACGACATCGCTCAGGATGATATATTGTAAAATGCAAATAATAAAACTATAAGAAAAACAAATGGTACAGAAACGCAACGCATTAGGACGAGGGTTGGACGCTTTGCTCTCCATGGATGAGGTGCAGACCGAAGGTTCCTCATCCATCAATGAAATAGAGTTATCGAAGATTTCCGTTAACCCTAATCAACCTCGTCATGAGTTTGACCCAATCGCATTACAGGAACTTGCCGACTCCATCTCCGAAATAGGTATCATCCAGCCCATCACCCTGCGTAAGCTGAGCGATGACGAATATCAGATTATTGCCGGTGAACGCCGTTTCCGCGCCTCACAGCTTGCCGGACTGAAAAATATACCGGCCTATATTCGCACGGCCGACGATGAGAATGTTATGGAAATGGCTCTCATCGAGAACATACAACGGGAGGACTTGAACTCCGTAGAAATAGCCCTTGCCTATCAACATCTATTGGAACAATATAACCTTACACAAGAGCGTCTCAGCGAACGCGTGGGTAAGAAACGCACCACCATTGCCAATTACTTGCGCCTGCTTAAATTGCCCGCTCCCGTACAAATGGGGCTTCAGAATAAACAAATAGATATGGGGCATGCCCGCGCATTGGTGACCCTCGGAGATCCCAAACTTCAAGTCAAGATCTTTGAGGAAATTCTGGAACATGGCTATTCCGTTCGCAAAGTGGAAGAAATAGTAAAATCATTGAGCGAAGGCGAAGCAGTGAAAAGCGGTATCCACAAAATCACCCCCAAGCGCTCCAAACTTCCTGACGAGTTCAATATTCTGAAGCAACAACTTTCGGGATTCTTCAACACTAAAGTACAACTGACCTGTTCGGAGAAAGGTAAGGGTAAAATAAGCATTCCTTTCAGTAATGAAGAAGAATTGGAACGCATCATCGGCATACTTGACACGCTGAAGAGATAAATGAGGAAAAAAAGAATAATATATCAGTTGACCATTACCCTGTTATTTTGCCTTCTGCAGACGACAGGGATTGTCATGTATGGGCAAGACCGTCCGCGTGCCGCTTCCAAACGGATACACCGGCAGTTGAACGATACCGTAAGTAGTGCGCATCAGCCCATTCATCGGCAGGCAGACAGCCTTAATATAGAGATCTCCCAACCGGAAGAGAGCGGGCCGTCTGCTTATTCGGACAGCCTTGCCATAGCGGACAGCCTTGCGACCGAGAACAAAAGGAAATTGCTGGAAATGACAGCCGGCGCCGATTTGCCCCCCCAACCTATACCGACCGACAGTTTGCAAAAAGCGCTTAAAACCCAAACATGGATTCCCAATCCCACTACAGCCACATGGCTGGCTCTCGTCATTCCGGGAGGTGGACAAATATACAATCGCAAGTTCTGGAAACTACCCATATTTTATGGCGGCTTTGCCGGTTGTGCTTATGCGCTCACTTGGAACAACAAGATGTATAAGGACTATTCGGCCGCATACAAAGACGCTTCAAACGGGAACTGGACTTCCACCAACATCACCGAACTGCTACCCCCCAACCACAATTATAGCAACAGTCAGCTGTTAGAAGTATTACGGAAACGCAAAGACACTTATCGAAGATTTCGTGACCTCAGCATCTTTGCCTTCATAGGTGTATATCTGCTGTCTGTTGTCGATGCCTATGTGGACGCAGAGTTATCCAACTTCGACATCACCCCGGACCTTAGCATGAGGGTGGAGCCTGCCATTATCAATAATCAGATGATAGGCTCTTCTCAAAGAGCCGTCGGTATGCAATGCAGTTTCAGGTTCTGAGAAATCCGGCAAAAAGAATTAATAAACTTATGACAAATAAACTCACAGATATGAAAAGATTAATCTTCGGTTCTTCTCTCTTTTTCACCGCACTCTTGGCCTCTTCGCAGGTGCAAGCCCAAGAAAGTATAGAAGTCCTTATCCGCGAGAACGGAACAGAACGCGAGGAAACCATCGAACTGCCCAAAAGCATGACTTATCCTCTGGACAGCTTACTAAACGATTGGAAAGCCAAAAACTACATAGACTTAAGTAAAGACTGTAACACCTCTACCACCAACCCGATGTTCAGTGATTCAGTATACATCGACCGCCTGTCGCGCATTCCTAATGTGATAGAGATGCCTTACAACGATATAGTACGCCAATTCATAGATATGTATACCGGACGCCTGCGCAATCAGGTGGCCTTCATGCTGAGCGCCGGCAATTTCTATATGCCCATCTTCGAAGAAGCATTAGACGCATACGGCTTACCACTCGAATTGAAATATCTGCCCATCATAGAATCAGCGCTCAATCCTTCTGCCGTATCGCGCGCAGGAGCTTGCGGACTATGGCAATTTATGTTGGCTACCGGAAAATTGTACGGCTTGGAAAGCAACAGCCTTGTGGACGAACGCCGCGACCCGATAAAAGCCACTTGGGCCGCAGCCCGCTACCTGAAAGAGATGTATGACATCTATAAAGACTGGAATCTGGTAATCGCAGCCTACAATTGCGGCCCCGGAACCATCAATAAAGCCATCCGCCGTGCAAATGGGAAAACTGATTATTGGGAGATATACCACTATTTACCCAAAGAGACACGCGGCTATATACCTGCCTTTATTGCAGCCAACTACGTAATGACTTATTACTGCAAACACAACATCTGTCCCATGGAGACGGACATTCCGGATGCCACCGATACGATTCAAGTAAACCGCAACCTGCACTTTGAACAAATTGCCGAAATCTGTGGCATAGACATGGCCCGGATTAAGAGCTTAAACCCTCAATTCATAAAAAATGTAATCCCCGGAGAAAGTAAAGTTCAAACCTTGCGCCTCCCCATCAGCTACATCAGCACTTTCATTGACAAACAAGATACAATCTACACACATCGCAGCAGCGAACTGTTCAAAAACCGCAAACTCATCGCCATCGCAGATGCACGCCCGGCAACACGCGGCAACAGAAACAGAGCAACCGGCAATGCCACCTACCATAAAATCCGTAATGGCGAAACATTATCGACCATTGCACGAAAATACGGCGTCACCGTCAATCAGATAAAAAGTTGGAACGGGTTGCACAGTACCCGAATATCGGCAGGAAAGAATTTGAAGATTTATAAATAAAAAGGCCAAAACTTGTCCGGTGTTGAAAAATGCTTATTTTTGCAGAAAGTGAAGAAAGGAGAAAGCAGTATATGGAAGAAAACATGAGCCAGAAGGGGAAAGAAATGGCTGAAGAGGAAATGATTGAACAGGCATTCCAAAAACTGTTGAACGACTATTTGGCAACCAAGCACCGCAAGCGTATAGAAATAATAACCAAAGCATTCAACTTTGCCAATCAGGCACATAAAGGCGTCAAGCGCCGTTCGGGCGAGCCTTACATCATGCATCCCATTGCCGTGGCAAAAATTGTATGCAACGAAATCGGATTAGGATCTACTTCCATCTGCTCCGCCTTACTGCACGATGTGGTAGAAGATACAGACTATACCGTGGAAGATATAGAAAACATCTTCGGTCCTAAAATAGCCCAAATAGTAGACGGGCTGACCAAAATATCCGGTGGAATCTTCGGTGACCGCGCTTCGGCACAAGCCGAGAACTTCAAGAAGCTGCTGCTTACCATGTCCGACGATATCCGGGTTATCCTCATCAAGATAGCCGACCGCCTGCACAACATGCGCACGCTTGGCTCCATGCTTCCCAATAAACAGTTCAAGATTGCGGGCGAAACGCTATACATCTACGCCCCCCTTGCCAACCGCCTTGGCTTGTACAAAATCAAGACCGAACTGGAGAACCTGAGTTTCAGGTATGAGCATCCGGAAGAATATCACGAGATAGAAGAAAAGCTCGAAGCGACCGCCGTGGAACGCGACAGAGTGTTCAATGAGTTCACCGCTCCTATACGCGCACAACTGGACAAGATGGGACTGAAATATCGCATCCTTGCCCGCATCAAGTCTATCTATTCCATTTGGAACAAGATGCAAACCAAACATGTTCCGTTCGAGGAAATCTACGATCTGCTTGCCGTTCGCATCATTTTCGAACCACGCAACATTGAGGAAGAATTGAACGACTGCTTCGACATCTATGTCTCCATCTCCAAGATATACAAACCCCATCCCGACCGACTGCGCGACTGGGTAAGCCATCCGAAAGCCAATGGATATCAAGCGCTGCACGTCACCCTTATGGGCAACAATGGTCAGTGGATTGAAGTACAAATACGAAGCGAACGCATGAACGACGTTGCCGAGCAAGGATTTGCCGCCCATTGGAAATATAAAGAAGGCGGAGGAAGCGAAGACGAAGGCGAACTGGAAAAGTGGCTGCGCACCATCAAGGAGATTCTGGATGACCCGCAACCTGATGCCATAGATTTTCTCGACACCATCAAACTCAACCTATTTGCATCGGAGATTTTTGTATTCACTCCGAAAGGGGATATAAAGACCATGCCACAGAACTCTACGGCATTGGACTTTGCCTTCTCTCTGCACACCGATATCGGCAGCCACAGTATCGGAGCTAAGGTGAACCATAAGCTGGTTCCTCTAAGCCACAAACTGCAAAGCGGCGACCAAGTAGAAATATTAACCTCCAAATCGCAACGCGTACAACCTGAATGGGAAATGTATGCCACCACAGCCCGTGCGCGCACCAAGATTACAGCTATCTTACGCAAAGAAGCGAAAGCCTATCAAAAGGACGGGGAAACCATCTTGAACGCTTTCTTCAATAATGAAGGAATCCGAGTGGACGAAGCTTTATTGGATAAGTTGACCAAATTGCATAAATTTCATACCCAAGACGAACTGCTTATTGCCATCGGCAACAAAAGAATCGTGCTGGGTGATGCTGACAAAAACATAGTAAAAGAGAAACAGGGCAGCAATTGGAAGAAATTCCTGACTTTCTCTTTCGGAAACAAAGAGAACAAGGACGAAAAGGAGCTACCGAAAGAAAAAGTTTCGCAAGAGAAAATCAACACCAAGCAGATTCTGAAACTGACGGAAGAGACTATCTCGAAGAATTACATCATGGCTCCTTGCTGCCACCCCATACCCGGTGACGATGTGCTGGGATATATAGACGACCAGAACCGGGTTGTCATACATAAGCGCCAATGCCCTGTCGCCTCACGCCTCAAGAGCAGCTACGGCAATCGCATCATCGCAACCGAATGGGACACGCATAAGGACCTTTCTTTCCTCGTCACTATCTACTTGAAAGGGATAGACGGCATGGGACTGCTGAACGAAGTGACCCAAGTCATCTCGCGCCAGCTGAACGTAAATATCCGTAAGCTCTCCATCGAAACCGACGACGGCATCTTTGAGGGAAAGATACAACTCTACGTACATGATGTGGATGACGTGCGTACCATCTGCAACAACCTGAAACAAATACAGAATATCAAGCAAGTGACAAGAACGGAAGACTGATATGGCTTGCTAAAAATGAGTACTTAGGTGTGTCTGCTATATCAGCATGGCTTAGGAGGAAGTGACTACTGAAGCTGTAAAATATTCTAAAAAACAGTCTACCGATATCGTTTATAAACAGAAAAAGCGTATAGCTAAATCAGAAAAATACGCTTAATATGAGGATATTACACTTGTACAAGCGTAAATTCTCACTTGTGCAAATGCGAAAAACAGCTATGGTTTCTGTATTTCTTCTTTCAGCTTTTCCACATCCTCATAGGTGAAAGCATTCAACGCATCGCGCATGCCAATCAGTTCCTCGCGGATGGACTTCAGTCTTTCTACGATTTCAAAAGTACGCACGGTTGCCTCCTTGTTGTCTTTCATCCTCTGGCGGGCGCCGGACAGAGTCATGCCCCGTTCTTTCACCAAATGATAAATAAGCTTCAACGTTTCTATATCTTCTTTGCGATACTGACGTATGCTGCGCCCTCCTTTCTTGGGTTTGAGCTGTGGAAACTCTTTTTCCCAGAAACGGAGCAGCGATTCGTTGACATCGAACATGGCAGCTACCTCGCCGATGGAATAATACAATTTCAGGTTCTTATCGGTGTTCAACATACCGGCATCATCTTTTAAGTAAGTACAAAATTAGACTTCTTTTTCCAAATTACCGCACAATGCGGCAGATAAGTGACAAGTTTTTGTTTCAGCGACACGTTTTGTCGCTCAGGGATGTTATCTTTGCTTATAGAAAACCAATAAAGTATGGGCAGGAAATTAGAAGGATTGCAACGCATGTTGGTCATCATCAACAAGTTGAAAGGACTACAAAAATATGTGCCGCGCGAAGAGTTGGAACACTATGTAAAGCTCCGCATGGAGGAACGGGATGGTACACCCGTGGATATCAGGACACTGCAACGGGATTTCAACGAGATTGAGACGCTGTTCGGCATTCGTATCTGTTTTGACAAGAAACGAAACGGCTACCATATCAACGAAGAGGATGACTTGAAGAAAGAACAATATGAACGGCTTTTGCTGAACTTCGATTTGCTGAACGCCATCGACAGTACCTCCAACCTGCACACTTTTGTATTGGCAGAGCATCATCGCCCTTTGGACAGCGAATACCTACCGCTATTGATAAAAGCCATCAAGTTTTCCCATCCGGTAACTTTCGACTACGCCTACATACGCGAAGAGGGTAAGATACGTCCTAAGAAGGTACTGCCGCATTATTTAAAGGAAGACCAGCAAAGATGGTATCTCCTTGCCTACGACAACGGTACCTTGAAAACATTCAACATAGACTGTATCCGAAACCTTAGGATGCACGATGAAGAGACCTTCACGAGGAATATGAATATCGATGTGAGCAGTCTGTTCAGAGACAGTTACGGCATTTGGAATCAAACGGATATCCCGGTAGAAGACATCGAACTAAGTTACAGTGCGCTGGACGGCAGTTTCCTGAAGTCCATCCCCCTGCACCACTCTCAAGAAATCATTACCGATAATGAAGAAGAGTTCCGCATCAGGCTACGCCTCCGCATCACCAACGACTTTGTGATGGCTCTGCTCTCGCGCAGCAATTCACTGACGGTAATCAAACCGCGGCATCTACGAGAGCGCATACGAAACATTTACGAAGAAGCCTTGAAAAGAAACGGCGGAAGCAATGAGCCAACAGATAAAGAAAGGAGTGAAAGATGAACAAGAAGCCTATAAATAAGACCTTTCTATTGAAAGCAGTATGCGTTTCGATTCTCATGGCGACTCTTGCTTATTTCAGCTTTCAGAATCAGATGGCACAGAAACGATCGGAAATGGATTCTGAGCTAAACGCTTCGCCACCTCAGCGGGATTTTGGCTACAAGCCATATCCCACACCGTCCTCATCGTTCAAAAGGCAGGATGATGCTTCTCTTAGAAAAAACAATGCCCACGACTTCGACGCACACCTGGACGACTATCTTTCTGACCCGGAAGATGAGCTTACTTATCCGCCGGAAATCTTCGACGCCCGGATTGATGACAACGAGGAGGATATTATAGAGAACGAGATTGATTATTGAAAAAAAAACAATACCCCGGAGTGTTATGTAACAAATTTTATCTATATTTGTACTGTTGTATAAGCAATTATATGACGAGACATAATTATTAGATGAAAGTGTTTGCTTTTATCCTTATTCGGGAAATCTGGTAAATTTCAAAAGGAACAGGGATAGCAATAACACTCATCACTTGTATTCCTATCATGCGTATTCACACGCATATACATACAAGTGTGGGGTATTGTTTATTTGTTCCTTAGGCTTACCAGAGCCTCCCGATAGATAAACATATTGACTCCACACTTTCTTTTTTATAACCAAATGCCATTCTGGAGTCATAATGGTATATATCTACCATAATTATGAAAGTTGAAATACCCAATAGCCCAATTGTAATAAAGGTACTTTTATCTAAAACAATAGGAGTAAAAAAATACAAATTCCCTTATGTATTACAGACAACCTTAGCCGGTTTGTTTCTTATATGTTGGATTCTTGCCCTCTTAAATCTATTAGAATAAAGAAACAACATATGATATAAATAAAATAATATTGAATGCCATACCAAACTTATTAATATTGTTACGACAAATAGAAAAAACAGCATAAAAACATTTAACACATATCAATATGGAAAAAGAAAATATTCAAGTAAAAGAAAAGAGTGCTGTGGTTGAATGCCCTTTCTGCCACAAACCCATTGAAGCGCCTTTAACACCTGACGTCATTTTTAAATGTCCACAGTGTCATAAAGAACTTATCACTTATGATAAAAGAGAGCCGGCCCCCCCAAGAAACATAAATAATAAAACAAATTCTTCTCAAAATTCTGCAGACTGTAAAGGTGGAGGACATAATCAAAACGTCAGAGCCATAGGGTCTATTTCTCAAATCTATTGCAAAGACTGTGGAAGACCAATATCAGATAAGGCCTTAAACTGTCCGTATTGTGGCTGTCCGGTTTCTAATAATAAAGAAATTAGTTTGGGATATTTAATCATCAGTTTTATGATACCACTAATCGGCATAATTCTATGCTGTACATCATGGAATAATAATGATGGGAAAGCAAAATCTGCTCTAATTGGAACATTGACTGGTGCAATCTTCACAGCCTTAATATATTCTATGTTTTAACAACCATCCAAATGGAATTACAAGTTTCTCATAATAACAAATTTAAACATACACAATTATGCCTATAACGATTAAGCAATTAGTAGAAGATGTAAATTTGCCATTCGCAAATATCCAAAAAGTCAAATGGAGCACTCCAATCATGTCTAAAAAAGAAGGTATATATATAGTATCTTTATCTGAGAATGAAGAAATCAATAAAACCATGACAGAGTTCCCCATATCAATGGATATCTTAAAAAAATGGATTAAGAAACTCGGTCATTTTACCATTGACAAAGAAGATACACAAGATGCTAATATCATCAGAAACAGACTAAATGAGTTTTGGATTCCTGATGAGAACATTATATACATAGGTAAAGCTCCGCTACGCAAAAATGGTGGAGGAATAGGCAAACGAGTTCAAGAATATTATGACACCGCTATAGGTGAACGAGGTCCACATGCAGGAGGACATTGGATAAAGTTACTTGAATGTCTGAATGAACTTCATGTTTTTTACATAGAATGTACAGACTCCGCAGGTGTTGAATCAAAGTTACTCGCTGCTTTTGGAGAACAAGTATCCGCAGAAACAAAAGAAAAACTATCAACAAAAGGAGTGATACTTCCATTTGCCAATCTTGAAGATGGAAAAAAACTAAGAAAAAAGCATGGCTTAGGCCATATGAAGTCGAGCAAGTAGTTTTAAAACTTAAACACCTACACCAATAGTTACATGTGTCCACAAGCTACATGATACTTTTTTATTGTCTAGTAATGAATCATTAACCCGAAGTGTTGGAAATCAGCACTTCATAAACGAACATCAACATCGCTTCAATCTGAGCCGCGACAGCAGGCTCTACAAACTCATCGACGAAGAGGGGGCACGGGGCTACGGCAGCTACCTCTTCATCCTCGAACAGCTTTACAGCCGGGAGTCCGGCCGACTTTTCATCGGACAACTGAAACTGATACGGCAGAAAGGATTCCCGCAGGCTTATCTCGAAAAATAGTCCGGAACGACGGTTTATTCGAAAGATTACGTTTTATCAGAGCATAAGCCGCCCTACCGATCCACGGCAGAGTGGTTCATTATAAAGGCGGATCAGGGAATACTGTTTGGAGCATACAAGCCGGGGGTAAATCAATCCAGCATCTTCCCGTGGTTCTCGGCAATTTGAATCATGCGGTCATAATCTTCGGCGCTGAGGTCCATGAAGTAGTAATTGACGGGATTCACTACCTGCCCTTTCACATGCACCTCGTAGTGAAGGTGAGGGCCGGTACTCTTTCCCGTATTGCCCACGCCGCCAATCACTTCGCCGCGCACCACACGCTTGCCGAGCTTCGTACGGAAGTCGCGCAGGTGGGCATACCATGTCCGGTAACCGAAACCATGGTCGATGACGATGGTATTGCCATAACCGGTTTCCCAACCCATCTTCACCACGGTTCCGTTGCCTGTGGCATAGACGTCCGTACCGGGATTGGCAGAGAAATCCATGCCCGAATGAAAACGGGGCGTACCATAAATGGGGTCGATGCGCATGCCGTAGCCTGATGCCGTCTGCTTCAAATTCTTATTGGAAACGGGCTGGATAGCAGGAATGCACTTCAACATCTCATCGTGGCTTTTGCACATCTCCACCACATCGTCAAAAGAGTTCGACTGGATATAGAGCTGCTTGGCCAGCATGTCCAGCTTCTGTGTGGTGTTGATTACCAAATCCGCGTCGGCCAGTTCCATCAGATGCTCATAACGGTTGGTCCCCCCATATCCGGCCTTGCGGATGGCAGAGGGGATGGGGTCGGCCTGAAAGATGACACGATACAGGTTGTCGTCGCGCTGCTGGATATCCTGAAGTACGCCCATCGCCTCGTCCAGACGTGCCTCAAGCACATTGTATTGTGCACGCAGCTTGCTGTTTTCTTTCCTCAGTTCCTTCTCGGAAGGTGAACCGAAAATCAAAAGCAACAACAAGAAGCTGCCCGCACCCAGCCCCATGCCGATGAACAAACGGCGGAGGATGCTCAACGCCCGCTGCCGGACAGTGGGGTAAATACGGTCATACGTCTGTGTCTGCGGATTATAAATGTAGTAAACTTTGCGCATCTTAGGAAATATTTCGCTTGTCAATACGGCAAAAGTAATAAAAACAAGCTATCTTTGCACCGTTTTTTCAAGAATTATAAGATTTATGGTTTATGTTTTATGATTTCATAGAATGGCAAAAAGAATTACTGCCACCATTCAGGCAAATCATAGAACGAGCGAATCATAAATTACAAACCGTAAATAAAAATCATAAATAAGAAGTATGTTGACTGCAAATGAAATCAGAAACTCTTTCAAGAGTTTCTTTGAAAGCAAAGGACACCAGATTGTGCCTTCGGCCCCGATGGTGATTAAGGACGACCCCACGCTGATGTTCACCAACGCGGGAATGAACCAGTTTAAGGATATTATCTTGGGGAATCAGCCGGCAAAAAACAAAAGAGTGGCCGACTCGCAGAAGTGCCTTCGCGTAAGCGGTAAACACAACGACTTGGAAGAAGTGGGGCACGACACCTACCACCACACCATGTTCGAGATGCTGGGCAACTGGTCGTTCGGCGACTACTTCAAGAAAGAGGCTATCTCCTGGGCGTGGGAGTATCTGGTGGATGTGTTGAAAATCGACCCCAAGAACCTCTATGCCACCGTATTCGAAGGCAGCCCCGAAGAAGGGCTGGAACGCGATAACGAAGCGGCTTCCTATTGGGAGCAGTTCTTGCCGAAAGACCACATCCTTAATGGGAACAAGCACGACAATTTCTGGGAGATGGGTGATACGGGGCCATGTGGTCCGTGCTCGGAGATTCACATCGACTCGCGCTCCGAAGAAGAGAAGGCCAAAGTGCCCGGAAACCTATTGGTCAACAAAGACCATCCGCAGGTTATCGAGATATGGAACCTGGTATTCATGCAGTTCAACCGCAAAGCCGACGGCAGCCTCGAAGGACTTCCCGCCAAAGTGATTGATACCGGCATGGGCTTCGAGCGTCTGGTACGCACCCTGCAAGGCAAAACCTCCAATTATGACACCGACATCTTTCAACCGATACTGACGGCCATTGCCGGCATGACCGGAAAGAAGTATGGCGAAGACGAGAAATCGGACATTGCCATGCGTGTCATTGCCGACCATATCCGCACCATCGCTTTCTCCGTGACAGACGGACAGTTGCCGAGCAATGCAAAAGCCGGCTACGTCATCCGCCGTATTCTCCGCCGTGCCGTACGCTACGGATACACGTTCCTCGACCAGAAACAGGCGTTCATGTACAAGCTCCTCCCCATACTGATAGAGAACATGGGTGCCGCCTATCCGGAGCTGAGTGCACAGAAAGACCTGATAACCAAAGTTATCAAGGAGGAAGAAGATTCCTTCCTGCGTACATTGGAGACGGGTATCCGTCTGCTCGAAAAGACCATGGCGGATGCCAAAGCTGCCGGCAAAGCCGAAATCAGCGGCAAAGACGCCTTTACGTTATACGACACTTTCGGTTTCCCGCTCGACCTGACGGAACTGATTCTCCGCGAAAACGGAATGACTGCCGACCTCAAGGAGTTTGATGCCGAAATGCAACAGCAGAAACAGCGTGCCCGCAATGCGGCAACCGTAGAAACCGGTGACTGGATTGTCCTGAAAGAGGGTACCAGTGAATTTGTGGGTTACGACTATACCGAATACGAAACCTCCATCCTGCGCTACCGTCAGGTGAGGCAGAAAAACCAGACGCTGTATCAGATTGTGCTGGACAAAACTCCGTTTTATGCCGAAAGCGGCGGTCAGGTAGGCGACACCGGCGTATTGGTGAACGAGTTCGAGACCATCGAGATAATCGACACCAAGAAAGAAAACAACCTGCCCATCCACATCGCCAAGAAACTGCCCGAACACCTCGAAGCACCGATGATGGCTTGTGTGGATGCCGACAAACGTGCCGCCTGCGCAGCCAACCACTCGTGCACGCACTTGCTGGACGAAGCGCTCCGCAGCGTACTGGGCGACCACGTGGAGCAAAAAGGTTCTTTGGTTACACCGGACTCTCTGCGTTTCGACTTCTCGCACTTCCAGAAGGTGACTGACGAACAGCTCCGTGAAGTAGAGCATCTGGTAAATGCCAAGATTCGCGCCAACATCCCCTTGACGGAATATCGCAGCATACCTATCGAAGAAGCCAAAGAGCTGGGCGCCATCGCTCTCTTCGGTGAGAAATACGGTGACCGCGTGCGTGTCATTCAATTTGGTTCTTCTATCGAATTCTGCGGTGGTACTCATGTGGCTGCCACCGGTAACATCGGCATGGTGAAGATTATCAGCGAGAGCTCCGTTGCCGCCGGTGTGCGACGCATCGAAGCCTGTACAGGCGCACGCGTAGAAGAACTGATGAATACCATTGAAGATACATTGCGAGACCTCAAGGCCCTATTCAACAATGCCCCCGACCTCGCCGGAACCATCCGCAAGTATCTGGACGAGAATGCCGGGTTGAAGAAACAGGTGGAAGACTTCATGAGAGAAAAAGAAGCACAACTGAAAGAAAGATTGCTGAAGAATGTACAGGAGGTTCACGGCATAAAGGTCATCAAATGCTGTGCCCCGCTTCCTGCCGAAACGGTGAAGAACATCGCTTTCCAGTTGCGCGGTCAGATTACGGAAAACCTCTTCTTCGTGGCCGGAACAGAAAGCGAAAGCAAACCGATGCTGACCGTGATGCTGAGCGATGACCTTGTGGCCGGCGGTCTGAAAGCCGGAAATCTTGTGAAAGAAGCCGCCAAACTGATTCAAGGAGGCGGTGGCGGTCAGCCTCACTTCGCAATAGCCGGTGGCAAGAATCCGGACGGATTGAGTGCCGCAGTAGACAAGGTGCTGGAATTGGCCGGACTGTAAGCGAATGACGGAAAAGAAGATTCTTAAAAGCGCATTGATGCGCATTCCGCATAGAAAGAACAAAGACTACTCTGCTTGGAGTAGTCTTCGTTGTTTTTGCACATACCGATTATAGAATCTGTTCCTCCGGATAGTTCACCAGATAGAGTGTTCCCGTAGCCCGGGTAAAGGCGGTGTAAAGCCAACGGAAATAGTCGGGCGTCAAAAGGTCGTCCGTCATATAGCCCTGATCGAGGAAAACATTTTTCCATTGCCCACCCTGCGCCTTGTGGCAAGTCACGGCATAAGCGTACTTCACTTGCAGGGCATTGTAATAAGGATCGGCCTTCATTTTCTTCATCCGTTCGCGTTTGGAAGAGACGTCGGCATAATCTTCGAGAACGGCATAAAAAAGACGGTCGTTATCGGCCTTGGGCAAAGCAGGCGCATCGGTGTGCAAGGTATCCAGCAACAAGTTCACCTCCAATTCAAAGTCGTCACGGTCGGGAAACGCCAGCGTGACATCGGCAAAGCGGAAACCGTACATCTCACGCGTACGTCGCATGCGCCGCACCACAGCCGTCTCGCCGTTGGCAATGAAATCCATCTCCTTCTCCTTCCCCGTCCAAAAGTAGTTGTTCTTCGCCACCATCAGCAAATCGCCCGTATTCAGTTCATCCTCCCTCCAAAGTACCTGTGCGCGGATGCCATTATTATAGATGTTTGCCCGCTTGTTGCTGCGACATATCACGATTGTATGCTCCGGTCCGTCACAATCGTAACAACTACTCAGTTCGTCTATCAATTCATTGCCGGGCAGAACTTTGATATCGGCAAATCCGGTAATTCTGATCTTAGGCAGACTGTAACCACCCTCCTCCTCTATCAGTTGCCGCAACCGGGTGGCATTCCACAAAATGCCCGACTGCTGTTCCTGACGTACCACCTGTGTCAAGTCCACCTCCAATACCTCCAGTCCATACCCCCTCAAAGCATCGGCAAACAGAGCCGGGCTCTGCTCTTCGCCCACAGGCGGAAGCTGTGCCGTGTCACCCATCAGCAGCAAGCGGCACCCCTGACCGGAATAGACAAATTGCACCAAGTCGTCCAGTAATCGGCCTGTGCCGAACATAGAGCCGGACAAACCTTCATTGGAAATCATCGACGCCTCGTCTACCACATACAAGGTATGGGTTGTCAAATTATCGTTCACCGAAAAGTTGTCCATCTCATTGGAAAAAGACTGCTGCCTGTATATCTTCTTATGGATAGTGAATGCCGGATGCTGCGCATAAGCCGAAAAGACCTTTGCCGCCCGCCCCGTCGGTGCCAGCAATACCGATTTCTGCTGCAACAAATCCAGTGTCCGTACCAAAGCGGCAACCAGCGATGTCTTACCGGTTCCGGCATAACCTCGAAGCAGAAAAACCGCTTCATTGCGAGGCGTCAGCAGGAACTCCGACAAAGATTTTACCGCAAATTCCTGCTCGGGTGTTGGTTGGTAAGGAAAATTTTCCTTAATTTGCCTTTCTAAATAGTTATTTATCATTTTTGTAACAGAAAAAAGTAAAGGGAACTATCGTTTTTAAATTAATTTCTTTTATTTTTGCGGTGCGAATATAACAACTAAAAAAACATATTTATCATGAAAACAGTATTTAATATCGTTTTAGGCTTATGTGCTTTGGGACTGGTTTACATCTGCTACGCCAGCATCATGGGTCCTATAAACTTTGACAAAGAAAAAAAGCACAGAGATGCGGCAGTCATTGCACGTCTGATTGACATTCGTAAAGCACAGTTGGAATACCGTACTCTGCACAATCAACAATACACTGCCAGCTTTGACACGCTGATTGACTTTGTGAAGAATCAAAAACTACCGTTCATCTTCAAGCAGGGCGAATTGAACGACAAGCAACTGGAAGACGGCTTGACGGAAAAGAAGGCCATTGCCATTATCAACAAAGCAAAGAAAACCGGTAAGTATGATGAAGTAAAGAAATGGGGGCTGGAAAACTTCAAACGCGACACTTTGTGGGTAGCCGTATTGGATACCATCTTCCCGAAAGGATTCAATGCTGACTCCATGAGATATGTACCTTTCGGTAACGGTACACAGTTTGACATGGCCATCAAGAACGATACAGCCAAATCCGGCGCTCCTTTCTGCCTGCTCGAAGTGAAGACTCCATACGAAGTTTATCTGAACGGTCTGGATAAGCAAGAGATTGCTAATATCAAAGATGTACAGACCAAGCTTGGCAAGTATTGCGGTCTGATGATCGGCAGTCTGGAAACAGCCAACAACAACGCCGGTAACTGGGAATAATCTCCATTCCGACATACGTATGATAGAAACGATTGATTTTAATAAGTCAGAACAATATACGTTATCCATCCGTCTCAGTACGGATGGATTTTCTTTTTCAGTGTTCAACCCTCTGGGGAACGGTGAACTCAGTGTCTTTGACCGTAAAGTGGACGAATCAATTTCTCTCACTGCCAACCTAAAACAAGCTTTCCGTGAGACAGAATGGCTGAGCCGTCCATTCCGCCAAGTCAATGCACTCATCGCGAGCAAACGCTTTACCTTCATCCCGTTAGAGTTTTTCGAAGACGAACAGGCTGAAATCATCTTCTATCACAATCATCCCAAACAAGAAAATGAAATCGTGCAATACAATATATTGCATAAGAACAACGTTGTTGTGCTCTTTGCCACAGATAAAAGTATCTGCTCTTTCCTCCGAGAACAATATTCCAATGTCAAGTTCTATTCCCAAGCCAGCCCCCTCATCGAGTTCTTCTCTGTCAAGAGCCGTTTAGGCAACAGCCGGAAAATATATGCACATCTGCAAAAAGAAAGTATAGAACTGTTTGCCTACGAGCGGGGCCGTTTATTGTTAGCCAACACTTTTGAATGCAAAACAACGCCCGACCGCATTTACTATCTTCTATACGTATGGAGACAATTCGGATTGGAGCAGGAACGAGACGAACTGCACCTCACCGGCAACTTGCACGACAAAGAACAACTATTGCCCGAACTGCGAAAATTCATCCGACAGGTATTCATCATGAATCCTGCCACAAATCTTGACCTACAAGCCATCACCTCATGCGAGTAATCAGCGGAATATATAAAAGAAGACGTTTTGACGTTCCTCGTTCTTTCAAAGCACGCCCAACAACGGATTTTGCTAAAGAGAACCTGTTCAATGTGCTATCCTGCAAGTATTTTGACTTTGAAGATGATGAAATCTGTGCTCTCGACCTCTTTGCCGGTACCGGAAGTATCAGCATCGAGTTAGTGTCCAGAGGATGCAACCCGGTAATCAGCGTAGAGAAAGATCGCGACCACTATATGTTCATCCGCAAAATAATGCAAGAAGTAAAGACCGACAAATGCCTGCCTCTGCACAGCGACGCGTTCAAGTACATCAGAAATTGCCGACAACAGTTTGACTTTATCTTTGCCGATCCTCCATACGAACTTGCCGGTATAGAAACCTTGCCCGGCCTTATTTTCGACAATGATTTATTGAAAGAAAACGGGCTGTTCGTCCTTGAACATGGGAAACAGAATGGCTTCGAGGAACATCCGCACTTTGTGGAAAAAAGAACATATGGCAGTGTGAACTTCTCTTTCTTCGCATAAAGGTCTGTCCAAACTGAAAAGCTCAAAGCAGAGGTGCCATCAGCCTCACCACACTTTCTGCCGTCTTCTGATACCAAGGACGTTTCACCCAGTTCTTCAGGAACACCTGCACACAGTCACGCTGGTCCTGCAAGAAAATCTCACGCATCTGAAGGGCCGTTTCCTCATCATAGATAAAGGCATTTACTTCAAAATTATGTTCAAAACTGCGGAAATCAATATTGGTAGAACCCACAGTGGACAACTCATCGTCCGACACCATCAGTTTGGAATGCAGAAATCCCTTTTTATAGAAATACACCTTGACACCCGCATCCAATACATCAGCCAAATAAGAGCAGGAGCCTAAATGCGTCAGCCGATTGTCCGCCTTCATAGGCAACATCAGTCGTACGTCCACTCCGGCTAAAGCCGCTGTCTGCAAGGCAATCATCACCGTCTCGGTAGGCAGGAAATAAGGAGTTTGTATATAGAAGTATTTCTGCGCTCCGGAAATAGCCGTAACCAGCCCCTGCATGATTTCCTTCCACGGCCCTATCGGTTCACTCGTCACAATCTGCGCCAATGAAGTTCCACAATTCTCTATTTTTGGGAAATAGCGGGCAGAAGTGACCAGAGTACGGTCCACGAAATACCAATCGAGCAGGAATGCTGTTTGCAGCCCATGCACAGCCTTACCCTCCAGCAACAAATGCGTGTCGCGCCATATGCCCCACGAATATCCACGCATATAGCGTTCGGCCAAATTCATACCGCCCACAAAGCCTATGCGGCCGTCAATCACCACTATCTTCCGATGGTTACGATAATTCACTTTATTGGTGAAAAGAGGAAAACGTACCTTGAGGAAGCTACGTACTTCGATGCCCGACTCACGCATCTGTTCAAAAAAGCGGTTGGGGACATGCCAACATCCCACATCATCGTAAATGACACGCACTTCGACCCCTGCACGGGCTTTCTCAATCAGGACATCACGCACCAAACGTCCTATGGCATCATCCTCGAAGATATAGAATTCAATATGAATGTGTTGCGCCGCTTTCTGCAACTCGCGCAATAAAGATTGCAGCATTGAAGGGCCCAAGGTATAAATTTCTACCCGATTGCCATCGAAAGGGAAAGATTGATTCGTATTTCGGAACATGGATATCAGGCGACTGTATTTTTGGGGAAGCACACATGATTCCTGTGCCAGATATTCAGCCATCGGTTTCTTCAACAACCTGCTGTAACTTTTCTTACCGATGATACGTACACGACGCTGGCTGCGTCCAAAAAAGAAGTAGAGCACCAATCCTACAACGGGGAGAAAGATCAGAACCAATATCCACGCCATTGTCTTCACCGGGTTGCGATTGTCGAGAATGATGACGCCAATCGTTCCGATAATGGCACCGAAATAGACAATATCAAACGCTACTCCGGCAATCCGGCCGAAAATAAAGTTCCAATCGAACATAATCCATACTTCGTTTAGCATAAAGCAAATGTAGATAAAATAGCGCAACTTTCACCACAGATTGAAGAGATTAACATACAGATGCCGGTATCAGAAAGGACGACGTCCACCAAATCCCCGGTGTCCGGGACCTCCAAAGTCATGCCTGTTCTCCATTTTCTCGCGAGCAGCCTTACCGCCGAAAATGTTCAGCCGATAGATAAAATGAACCATACAATAGCTGTTTACGCCATTATAAGAATATACCGAACGACCGCCGGCTGTCAGCGAACGGCTGATATTGCTTTGCTGTTTCAGTATATCATACATTTCGAAACTGATAGTAGCTGCCCCTTTCAAGAATGTTTGCGCCAGCTGAGCATTCCATATCAACTCGTTGCGATTCATACTTGTATCCGTATAGCCACGACGGCTCTGATTGGAAATATTCGTGGAGAGGCTCATCTGCCAAGGTAAGTTGACAGTGGTGTTGGCACCATAAGAGAATGTGTAAGGGTTCTGATTATTGGCAGGTGTCAACTTATCTTTTTCTGCCGAGTAGTTGAAACTCCCGCTCAGGCCCAACTCAAGCCAATCATTGCGATACGAACCGTTCAGACGTTCGCCAAAGTTAAGATTGGTCGTAGTATTCTTCTGTTCCACCTTCGAATGCGTATCCGTCAAATACCCCACGTTGTTGGCATAGCTAAGGTTCGAAAAAGAATTGATAGTATATTTCTTGTTAGGCAGAGCCGTATTGAACCCTATTATGCCAAAAGCATTCCAATTACCGTTGATGTTTTTGGGTGTCGTTGTCCACCCGCCGGTATTTGGATTATATACACGGCTGTTACTGATGCTGTTTTGAGTAGCATTAAACAGCACATGCGACATGATGCCGCGCTGCTTCTCAGCATTATATGTATTATAGAACATACGCATTTCATGAGTAAACGAGGGCTTCAGTCCCGGATTACCCTTGCGGATGTTCAGCGGATTGGAGTCGTCAGTCACGTCAAGCAAGTTCTCCATGCCGGGCTGCCTGCTTCGGCCGCGATAGAACAGACGCAATTGACTCGTTTGGGAGAAACGGACACGCAAATCAATGTTCGGTGCAAAATTAAACACATTACGTGCCGTATCTATTTTGACTTTTCCTTTTTCGTAAGACAAATTGGTGTGTTGCGGTTGGAAAGAAAGTCCGGCACTGAGCTGATACTTAGGGCGGATAAAGCGTAAGGCCGCCATGGCATCATGGTTATAATAGCGATATTCGGCAAATTTGCTTTGCTCGGCATTCAGTTTGTCATCCGCACCGTTGAAGCCAAGAGGCCGGGTTATCTGATTGATGATTTCATCAAAGGCCGGGTTCTCTCCTAACGCTCTATCCAAATCATAGGTCGATTTATCACTCTTATTATACCTATATTGAAACTGATAGCTGAATTGTAAGAAAGTGGTTCGTGCCAAAGGTTCGCTATAGGTGAGTTGCGCGCTGTAATTATAACTCTTGGTAGGAACGGTGATATAACGCATCAACAAAGCATTATCCTTCGTCCGATAATAGATATTGGAATAAGAATACTGGTCGCTTTCGGAGTCACTGTATCCAAATCGTCCTCGAAAAGTGATGTTCCGACCATGCGAATTAAGTTTGCGGTTCAGTTGAAGAGTAGCATTGCCCGACAGGTTATTGCCATTGTTCAAAGAAAGATTATCACTAAGGTTCACCAAGCTGTCGCCAAACAGTTTCTTCATCTGACGGGCATCGGCCAGATAATTATTCGGATCAACCACCACCAAATAAGGATCTACATTGAACGTGGCTGATTTGGAGTTGGAATAGCCGTCCGATTTGCTATAAGAGAAATCGGGACGGAAGATGATATTTGTCATTGTATCCGGCTTCCATTCCAGACGGAAATCGGCATTGAAATCTTGATTTCTGTTGCGCTGCCGGCTGTTGGAATTCGAATAAGAGTTACCGCTTGTCAGGAAGTTTTCCATACTCCCAATGCTGTTAAGGTCATTGTCTCTGAAGTTATAGCGTGCACTGCCACCCAATTCTATCTTATCCGTTTCCGTAGCAAAATTCACCCCCAACTCTTTCGTGGCCGTCAATCCGTTATTACGTCGCCAACGCGGTCCTCCGCCACCGCCCGAGAAACCTTGATCATTCACATTATTGGCTCCGGCAATCACAGATACCTGCGTGTTTTCGCGGAAATAATTCAGCATGGCACGTCCCAGATACCGGTCTTTCGTGCCAGCGGACAAGTCCAGATTTCCAAAGATTCCCTGATTCATACCCTTCTTCACTGTCAAATCGAGCACAGTTTCCTCCTCTCCATCATCAATGCCGGTGATACGGGCCAAGTCGGATTTCTTGTCATACGTCTTGAGTTTCTCCACCATATCTACGGGCAGATTCTTCAGACCGGTTTTCACATCTCCACCGAAGAATTCCTTCCCATCTACCATTATCTTCTTTATCTCTTTGCCGTTTATCTTTACCGTACCTTCATCATCGACTTCGGCGCCGGGCAATTTCTTTACTAATTCCTCCAGCATGGCGCCTTCCGGAGTACGATAAGCAGAGGAATTGAATGCAAGGGTGTCTCCCACCACCTGCACCTGAGCAGCTTCTGCCGTAACCACAGCTTCGGACAGCATCACGGCATCCGTCTCTAATGTCAGTGTACCCACATTCCTGTCGGGCGTGGATTCGGAGAGTTGCAGCGGAAGATATTTCGTTTTAAACCCGATGTAGGAAACTTTCAGTACATATTTACCGGCTTTCACTTTAGGGAGCGTGAAATAACCCTGCGCCGAACTTGCCACACCCGCCGTTTGGGTACTGTCAGGCAACGAAAGCAACTGTACGGTGGCCTGTATGGCAGGCTCTTTCGCGTCTTCCATAACCCGCCCTGTGACTGTAATGTTTTTTGTTTGTGAGAATGCAGACAATACTGCCAACAGGCATAACACCGTCCCAATGATAAATTTCTTCATGCGTTTATTCTTTGTCTATTTCTTAATGGAACATATTTTATTCACTGCATCATTTGACAAACTCATGGGCAAAAGGTTTAATGCCCCGCATGACATTTTTATTTATTTATTGTCCGTTCCGCTTAAACAATCTGTCAATCGTTGCTTTTTTAATTCCAAATTCCAAACAAAGTACATTCAAAATAAGAAAAATGAGGAAAGAAGAAGAATCTACAGAGAGCAAATCACCTTGAGCCACACGGTAAAGCATGCCGCCAAAGAGATACAAAACCGTCAGGAAAATCGCGTTGCGAGTAGCCTTGTTGCGCAATCTCTCCGTTTCACTGTTTTCGTTCTTTGTCAGTGCAAAAATAATCATCAGCGCCCCCATCATCATCAAGAGTTTGGAACACTCTTTATAGAACAACAGATTGGCGTCCGTCATTTTTCCCCACATCAGCAGCAAGAAAGGAAGGAACAACGACAAGGCAATTATGAAATAGCCCAACGGGCGGCAATATACAGGAAGTAAAGCTCTCATCAGATATTCGGTTTTAAAGTTCATAATTCAATCTGTTTAAGCCTCCCTCTTTTTTATCACTCTTTTTGAAGAGTTCCTAAGACGGTGCGTCTTCCTGCTCTTATCCTCCTCGACATGCTTCATTTGCTTACCCAGAAAGCCACGCACATTCAGAAAAGACTTCGCAAGAAGACCGGGAAAGTCCAAACAGCTTCTTTTTTCACAACACAAAGGTAATATTTATTGCCGAAAGGACTATCTTTGCCCTGCAATAAATCAACAAATCACAAATCTTCTCATGAATAAACAAGAAGTAATTCTTTGCGAAAGACTGGCCGACAGCCTGACACGTGCCATTGAAAGATGCCCCCACAACAAGATCTTCATCCTCACCGACCAACACACCCATCGCCTCTGCCTGCCGCAATTAACGCACATCCCGGCAGTGAAAGAAGCTGAAGAAATCGTTATCGGAGCAGAAGACATACATAAGAATCTGGAAACATTGGCTTCGGTATGGCAGGCCTTGAGCGAGAAAGGGGCCGACCGACACTCTCTACTTATCAATCTGGGCGGAGGCATGGTGACCGACCTTGGTGGTTTTGCCGCTTCAACCTTTAAACGAGGCATTGCCTATATCAACATCCCCACCACCTTGCTCGCCATGGTCGACGCATCGGTAGGAGGCAAGACCGGCATCAACTTCAACGGTCTGAAGAATGAAATCGGTGTATTTGCACCCGCTGCCTGCGTACTCATAGAAACCGAATTCCTCCGTAGCCTTGACGCTCACAACTTCTTCTCCGGCTATGCCGAGATGTTGAAGCATGGCCTCATCAGTACTCCGAAGCATTGGACAGAATTGCTGGCTTTTGATACCGAAAACATTGACTATACGGTGTTGAAGCAAATGGTGGGACGTTCCGTGGAAGTAAAAGAACGCATTGTGGAAGAGGATCCTTTGGAGCATGGCATCCGGAAAGCCTTGAATCTGGGACATACCGTAGGCCATGCCTTCGAGAGCCTTTCCCTTGCGGAGCATCGTCCCGTATTGCACGGTTATGCCGTCGCATGGGGCATTGTCTGCGAGTTATACCTTTCTCATATAAAGGTAGGATTTCCCAAAGAAAGCATGTATCAAACCATCCGCTTTATCAAAGAGAACTATGGAGGTTTTTACTTCGACTGCAAACAATATGACCGCCTGTACGAACTGATGAAGCACGATAAGAAGAATATGGCCGGCGTAATCAACTTCACTTTATTGAAAGATATAGGCGACATTTGCCTCAACCAGACAGCAGACAAGGAAACCATCTTCGAGATGTTCGATTTCTATAGAGAATGTATGGGAGTGTAAAACTACCGGAAAGGCAGATGAGTGACAAATGCCGAAGAAAGCCACAAAAGCGGAAGCTTGCTTCAAGGCGTCACCCCCCGAAGCAGCCTCCCCTTTACAAACTCTTCCAGAAACTCCACCGTGGCATCAATGCCCAACACGGACGAGTCGATGCAAAGATGATAGGTAGAGGCAGCCCCCCACGTCTTGTTGCTGTAAAAATTATAGTAACCGGCACGCCTCTTATCAGCTTTCTCCATCAGCTCCTCTGCCTCTGTTCTCGAAATAGAACGCAGACTGCAAATACGGGCAATACGCTCTTCCGGAGTAGAGAAAACAAAGATATTGACACAACGGGGATGCTCGCGCAAGATATAGTCGGCACAACGCCCGACGAACAGACACGAGCCTTTCGAAGCCAGTTTTCTTATCACATCACTCTGAATTTTGAAAAGCGCATCGTTACTCAAACAACTCGTAACAGGAACAGCTCCGTCATTGATAAAAGGGAAACGCATTCCTAACAAGCCTCCAAACACGCCTTGCGATGCTTTTTCGTCGGCCTTCTCGAAGAATTCGCTGCAAAAGCCGCTTTCTTCCGAAGCCAGACTTATCAGTTCCTTGTCATAAAAACCGATGCCCAAGCGGGACGCCAGTTTCTCGCCCACTTCATGTCCGCCGCTACCAAGCTGGCGGCCGATGTTTACTACAAACTTTTTATCCATAATATATCGTCTATCGCACTTGCGGATAACAAATATAGGAAAAATCACGGAATATACTCCTGATAATGAAGAAGCAAATGCTCTTCCATTCTTTTTTTACTATTTTTCTTGCTATTCTAATGGCACTCCCGCCGCAGCAACCTTGAATTTGCGAAACTGCATCACCAGCATCACCAATGCTATCAAGCTTGCAAGCAGGTCGGAAACCGGCATGCTGTACCACACACCCTCCACTCCCCAAAACTGGGGCAGCACCAACAGGCAGGGAAGCAGAATCAACAGCTGGCGGGTAAGGGAAAGAAAGATGGCCTTGCCCGCCATCCCTATGCTCTGGAAAAAATTGGAAGTCACCATCTGAAAACCGATTACGGGAAAGAACATGACGACAATCCGCAATCCGCGGGACGACATCTCTATCAGTTGGGCATCGGAAGTGAAGATGCTCACCACCACGTCGGGCATCAACATGCCCACCCAAAAGCCGAAAGAGGTCACTCCCGTGGCGTAGATAATGGTCAGCTTCAACACTTTCGTGACGCGGGGATAGAGCCTTGCGCCGAAATTATATCCGGCAATGGGCTGCATGCCTTGGTTCAACCCCATCACAATCATCACGACGATAAACACCAATCGGTTCACGATGCCGTAGGCACCGATAGCCAAGTCTCCACCGTGCTTTTTCAGCCCTTGATTGATGAGAATCACGATGAAACAAGCCGCCAGATTCATCAGGAAAGGAGACATGCCGATGGACAGCGAGTCGAAAACAATCTTACGTTTCAGCCGGAAGATGCCGCGGTGGAAGTGCAACAGTTCATCCTTATTGCCGAACAGCTTGAATTGCCAAGCCAACGCCAAGAGCTGCGCCAAGACAGTAGCGATGGCCGCCCCGCGTATTCCCCAACCGAAGCCGTATATGAAAAGAGGGTCTAAAACGGTGTTGATTATTACCGTGCCCACGGTGGCATACATCGCCTTTTGCGGATGCCCCGAAGAGCGCAACACGGCATTCAGGCCAAGATACAGGTGGGTGACAATATTGCCCAGGAGAATGATTTGCATGTATTCTTTTGCATAGTCCACCGTCCGGTCGCTTCCGCCGAAGAAATAAAGAACAGGTTCGAGAAACGCCAGCATCACTGCCATAAAGACCACGCCCAACAGAATGTTCAGCACAAAGACATTGCCCAACACGCGTTGAGCCGTATCATAATCTTTCTGTCCCAACCTGACGGAAATCAGTGTGGAAGCTCCCACACCTACCAGCGAACCGAAGGCAGCCGAAAGATTCATCAGCGGAAAAGTCAGCGCCAGTCCCGAAATGGCCATCGTTCCCACTCCATGGCCTATGAAGATGCTGTCAACCATATTATATAAGGAAGAGGCCGTCATGGCTATGATTGCCGGAACGGCATATTGCAACAATAACCTGCCTATACTCTGCGTGCCCAGCGCTGTGGGTGTTCTTTGTCCTGCCATACTATACCCGTTTCTGTTTTTTCAGGGAACAAAGGTACTCAAATTCTCAAAAGCGTACAAGCAATCTGTCCGTCATTAAGACATAGAACGATGAAACGGGAATGAGAAGCCTACTCACGCAGGAAAAAAAATCAGGACAATCAGCTTTTCTTTTTTCTTACAAAGGGGCGACTATTACCACGAAGCCACCGAAGAGCTGCGCCGGCTGTGCCGCAGGCAAAAGGCGAACCCATCGAATTCTCTTATTGATAACGGAAAAGAAACATGACTACACAAAATTACAAAACTGTTTACTTCTGATATTTGCAAAGAAAAACCGCAGATTTGCTGAAATTTTGCAAATCGACGGGTTTTATATTCAGATTTTGGAAGATAACTTTCTATGGCTATAAGTATTTGTTGAGTTCCATAACCAGTTTGTGAACCGTTGTGGAGGACTCCTCTTCAGCAGGATTGCCATGTGAGATTTCCGCAAGTACTGTCTCTGCATTGTGTATGGCATGCTGCTGACGAGACAAAAGCAAATTGTACATGACTGCACCATATCCCTCACTCTTGCTGTAAGGCACTCCTGTCAGCCCGGTAAGCATGTCCTTGTATTGGCTGCGATGAATGGCACCAGTGTATATTTAGTCATATCAAGCAGGATTAAAGATTTTCTCTATGTCACCAAAGATGGGGGTTGCCCCGTATTTTCCAAGCAAATAGTCCCTCTCAAACGGCGATGTGCTGCGCACCTTGTATTCAGCCAATGAGAATAGTTCCGTTGCACCGAAGTTGTCCTTCTGTGTGAACCAAACCTGGTCTCTTCTGAACAGACCGGCACTCAGCAGGAAAGTATCGTGAGCGGTAAACAGGAGCTGCGCACCCTTTGGGTTCGTCTTGGCATCGTTGAATAGGGTAACGATCTTTTTGACAAGCAGCGGATGAAGCTTGGAGTCAAGTTCATCAATGACAATTCGTTTGCCATTATCGAGAGCGTCAATAATGGGATATGCCAGTGAAAAGTACTTGATAGTACCTTCTGACTCATTTTGGTTGAAAGCGAATGTGACGCTGTTTACTTCACGGCCTTCATCATCATACTGACGGTGATCGCTGACAATGCGGTTATCAATCTTTGATATGTTCTCTATGCCAAGGTCTGCATATTTGGCAAATGAAATGATACGATTGCGCAGAGCTTCATCATCAAGGCGCTTGATGGCATTATTCCACAGCTTGTCATCTTCAGAGCAGAAGACAACGAGCGTGTCATTTAGCCAACCGAGGATGCCGACTGCCGTCGGTTCATTGAACTGGGCAGCCGTTGAGAGCAGCAGCGCATTGCTGCGGATCATTTTCTTATTCACCAGTTCCTGCATCAACCGACTCTTAGGATGAACTGTCGTTCCATCCGCTTCGCGATAGAACAGCTCGACATCCTTGGCACGCTTCTTACATGCTCTTTTATAAAGCCACTCCTCATGAACAGTATGGTTGTCAGCTTCAAAACCATATCTGTAGATAAATTTACCATCGGTAAATGTGGCTTCAAAGGCAGTGGGCTCTTTTACGCTTGACGCATTTAGCCTGAAATTCTCAATGCCGATAGATTCTCCCACCTGGCTGTTCCGGAATGAATCGGTGATAAACCGTTTGTAAAAATCAAAGCCCTTCAGCACGTTGGATTTTCCCGACGCATTAGCACCGTAAATGACAGCACCCCTTACAAGCGATATGCCTGTGTCTTCAAGGGGAAAAAGGTCATTCGGCTCAGAGCAGGACTCTTTGAGCGGTGTCGAGACAAAAGAAAGTTTAAGTTCTTCCTTTATCGACAGATAGTTGCTTACACAAAATTCAAGAATCATGTATTTAACCCATATATTTGTAGATTTCATGCAAATATACAACTTTTCCCTTAAAAAACAAGAAAGAAAAGAACGAAATTTGTGTTATTCACTCTTAATCACACCGATTTTGCCAATTCTGAATAATAACTGAGTATATTGATACTATTTGTTTGAGTACAATGGTGAAAAGATTGCTCCGTAATGAGAAAAGGCCTGCATATGCACCCACACAAAAACAAGAATAAAGGTTGACGAGAACGCTCGTCGGCTCCTCGTCGCCCCTACTCCCCTTTTCTTTGCTCCGAACTTTAAAACATAAAAAAGATGGAAAACGAAAAAAAACTGTTACTATCGGAGAAGATGGAGCAGCTGCACACGCAGCTGACGGCACTGGCCCGCCTGCTCGAGAGGGCCGACGTAGAACCCCGCCCGGAGGTGGCGCGCGGATGGGTGGACGGAACAGACGTGATGGAAGCCCTGCACATCAGCCCGCGCACCCTGCAGACGCTGCGCAGCAACGGCACCATAGGCTACACCACCCTGGGCAAGAAGTACTATTACCGCATAGACGAGATAGACCGCCTGCTGCGCGACAACTACGTCATGTTCCGCCTCTCGGCGCAACGAGGAGGCGACGAGAGCACCTCGTCACGACACAAAAAAAAGGAAGGAGGCGGACGATGAACCGCTTCAGCTTTTTCCGCGCGCCCATCAGCAACGTGGTGCCGCACGCCACCGTGAGGTTACGGCAAATCTACAACGCCGTCAGGGGCGACTATTACCGCGAAGCCACCGAAGAGCTGCGACGGCTGTGCCGCAGGCAGAAGGCGGGCGAGGTGAGCCGCCAAGAGGTGCAACGCTTCAAGGCGGCGCACTTCGACTACGCCACCTTCAGCGGCATCTTCAGCCGGCGCCGCAGCGACGCCCTGGTGGAGCACAGCGGCCTGCTGTGCTTCGACTTCGACCACGTGGACCAATGGCACAGCCGGGGAACCCCGGAAGGGGTATATGGCCTGCGCTATGTCCTGCTCAACGACAAGGAAGTGGACTTCGCCTTGATTTTCCGCAGCCCCGGAGGCGACGGCCTGAAGTGGGTGGTGCCCATAGACACCTCCCTGGCCGACCATGCCGAATGGTTCGACGCCCTGGCCTGCTACGTGCAGCACACCTACGACATCGCCCCCGACCCTTCGGGACGCGACGTGACACGCGCTTGCTACCTGCCCTGGGATCCCGACGTGGCGCTCAGGGAAGACGGCGGACCCATCGAATTCTCTTATTGAAAACTGAAAGGAAACATGACTACACAAAAATTCAACCCGAACGGATGGCGGCAAAGTGCCGCCGCCGATTTGCGCGCGCAGGTGGAGATTGTCACCGCACGCATCGAGACCATGGGCGCGGACATAGCTCCCGCCTACAACGACTGGCGCGACCTGGGCTTCGCCTTGGCCTGCGGGCTGGGCGAAGAAGGCCGCGCCTACTTTCACCGCCTGAGCCGCTTCTACTCCGGCTATAAGCCTGCCGAAGCCGACAAGCAGTACACCGCCTGCCTGCAAAGCCGGGGGCATGGCATCACGCCGGCCACCTTCTTTCACCTGGCACGGCAGGCGGGCGTGGATTGCCGTATTGCCACTTTGCCAAGAAAGGACGGTGCTGATTTTCCCGCTCCCCCCTCCCGCCCCTCTTCCGGCTCGCCGGCTCCCTGCGCCCCAGGCCGCGAGGAGAGAGAGCACCCCGCCCGCGGGCAGGAGGCCGGCAGGCCGGAGCCGCTTCCGTCTTTCCCCGACGAGGTGTACGCCTCGCTGCCGCGCCTGCTCACCGACGTCTGTTCCTACGGCCTCTCGCCCGAAGACACCGACATCCTGCTGCTGGGGGCACTCACCGTGCTCTCTTCCTGCCTGACGCAGGTGTGGGGACTTTACGGGCAGCGGCAGGTGTTTCCCAACCTCTTCCTGTTCATCAGCGCGCAGGCCTCGGCGGGCAAGGGCAGGCTCACCCTGTGCCGCCATCTGGCCGACGTGGTGCACGCCGACCTGCGCATGCGCAACCGCAAGGAGTGGGAAGAGTATCGCAGCCGGAAGGCGCTCTACGACAAGCGGCGGAAAGACAGCCAGGGCGAAGAGCCGCAGCAACCGCCCGTCAGGATGCTCTTCATCCCGGCCAACAGCACCGCCACGGCCCTCTTCCAGACGCTGAACGACAATGACGGCCGGGCCCTGATGTTCGAGACCGAGGGCGACACGCTGGCCACCACCTTCCGCAGCGAGCACGGCAACTACAGCGACGGCCTGCGCAAGGCCTTCCACCACGAGCCCATCACCTACAACCGCCGGAAAGACCGCGAATACGTGGAGATTGCCATGCCCCGCCTGTCCGTCTTGCTCAGCGGCACGCCCGGACAGATAAGCGCGCTGATTCCCGACGCCGAGAACGGCCTCTTCTCCCGGTTCCTCTTCTACACGCTGCCCCTGCGGCCGGCATGGAACGATGTCTTTGCCGGCGACGAAAACGATACGCTGGACAACCGGTTCATCCGTCTGGGAGGACGCTTCTTCCAGTTCTACCGCCGCCTCTCCTGCTCCGAGCCCATGCGCTTTGCGCTGACGCGCCGGCAGCAGACCGACTTCAACCGGTTCTTCGCCGAACTTCAGGAGCAAGGCATGCGGCGCTTCGGCGTGGAGCTGCTGCCATCCGTGCGCCGGCTCGGATTGTCGGCCTACCGCATCTGCATGACGCTTTCCGTCTTGCGCCTGATGGACTACGAGGGCGACACTCCCCTGCCCGCCA
Organism: Bacteroides zoogleoformans; assembly: GCF_002998435.1. Taxonomy (NCBI): domain Bacteria; kingdom Pseudomonadati; phylum Bacteroidota; class Bacteroidia; order Bacteroidales; family Bacteroidaceae; genus Bacteroides; species Bacteroides zoogleoformans. Next base: position 966,024 of record NZ_CP027231.1, read on the forward strand.
CGCTGCTCTGCGGCGACGACGACTTTCGAGCCATGCTCCTGATGATGCCCGTGCTGATGCGGCACACCGCGCTGGCCTTCGCCTCGCTGAAGGCCGAAGCGCCACGGCCCGACGCCGCCCCGGCGCCTGCGGGGACAAGCCACCGCGAGTGCCGGCGCAACGCTTTGCTCAACGCCATGCCCGATGCCTTCGACCGCGCGCAGTGGCAACAGAAGGCCGCCGAGCAGAACGTGCCCGTGCGCACCGCCGACCGCTACCTCATCGAGCTTTGCAACAACGGCCGGCTGCTGAAGCCCGCCTACGACTCGTATCGCAAGCCGCCGGCAGAGGGTCCGGAGTAAGGCCCGCTCCGCATCAGGTCCGCATCGGCTCCGTATAACCTCCGTACAGGCTCCGTATCAACTCCGTATCAACTCCGTATAACCTCCGCATAACCTCCGCTCACTTAGATACGGAGCCGACAGGAGGCTGATACAGAGCTGAAACGGAGTTAAAACGGACTTGAAACGGACTTGAAACGGACTTGAAACGGGCTTGAAACGAGCTTGAAACGGACTTGAAACAGAGTTGAAACGGACTTGAAACGGGCTTGACAGGAAGCCGATATGCCAAAAATATGTACATTTGCACCCCGCAACGGCCCGTGGCTTATGCGGGGTGCAATAAAAAAAAAGTTCCTATGTTTAAAATCGGAAGTGACGGATAACATAATATAGCCCTAAAAAAGCTATACCATTATAGTTAACTTTGTAAGTGATAACAACAATATTAACTCATAACGATATAGCTTATGAAACGTGTACAAAGTAACACATTAGATTTCAGTGGTCAAAATATTTATGTAGGAATTGATGTCCACCTGAAGAGTTGGTCGGTTGCAATTTTATCAGAGCATAGTGTTCTGAAGCGATTCAGCCAAATTCCGGAACCGGAAGCATTGCACAAGTATCTTGTCAGCAATTATCCGGGCGCCAATTACTTCTCTGTGTATGAAGCCGGATTCTGCGGCTTTTGGATACACGAGAAACTGATGGATTTAGGAATAACCAACATCGTGGTCAATCCAGCCGACGTTCCGACCATGAGTAAGGAAAAACTTCGTAAGACGGATGCCGTGGATTGTAACAAGCTGGCTCGTGAATTACGTTCCGGTTCGCTGGTAGGAATATACGTTCCCAAGGCGGATGTCCTGGAAATGCGCTCTTTGATAAGGATGAGAAACCTGATTGTAAAAGACAGCACCCGTGCGAAGAACCGCATCAAGTCATTGCTTCGTTTTCATGGAGTGGATATACCCGAAGAGTTTACCCGATGCTCGATAGGATGTTGGTCAAAACGTTTCCTGACTTGGCTTCATTCTCTCGAACTCTCAACAGAGTATGGCAAGAAGACTTTGGAACTGCACTTGGAGCAGTTCGTGCGTTTGCGTAAGATGCTTCTTCAGGAAACACGTGCCATCCGTGAGATATCACGTAACGCACCTTTTGAGAGGCCGATACGTCTTCTGACTTCTGTTCCCGGAATAGGCGTTACTACAGCTGCTACCCTGATGGTTGAACTTGACGGTATAGTCCGTTTCAGGAATGAGGACCATCTGGCTTCCTTCATCGGTCTGGTACCCATGTGCCATTCGAGTGGTGAGAGTAACGGCACAGGAGATATAACGGTACGTCGCCATTTCATGCTCCGCTGCCTGTTGGTGGAAGCTGCATGGATTGCAATCCGTAAGGATCCTGCAATGACTGTAGCCTATACGGAATACCGTAAACGTATGAATCCCCAGAAGTCAATCATAAAGATTGCCAGACGGCTTGTAAACAGAATATATTATGTACTCAAACATGAAAAGGAATATATACCGTGTGTTGTCAAATGATACAGAATCCTATAAGGTAAAACAACTTTCTTTTGAGGAAAATACTATCATTACTTTGCGGCTTTGAAGTCCGCTTAAAAAAGTTTGTAATCCTCATTAATGGTTTGACTGATAAAGGAACTTGCAGCCCCTTGTGTGGTGTCTGCTGTGGAAAGTTTGTTTTACCATAGGATTATGGTTAGGTTTTCTTAGCCATATCAGACGATATCAGTAATACAAAAAGAGAGGCGTGTAACCGCCTCCCAAAGTAGCATTACTGCGTACCGTTAGGATGCTTATTGCTGGTAGGTTGCTCCTCAGCAGAGCCTACTTCCTCTTAACATCCTGACAAAAAGATATGAAACTAAAGTTAATTATTAATGAATTATCCAACTTTGTTTGGATTTTAAATGGAAAGAAAATAGATGAAAGAACTTATATTGAAAGCTTTTCCGGATGACAAGGAACGGAAAGCCGAAGCCGGGAAACTGTGCGAATGGATAAAGACGCTGGCGCTTGCCCATCCGCCTTCGGACGGACACGCCCCGCTCTGCCACCGGCCTTCGCCCGAAACGGTGGAGGTGTGGCTGGCCGAAGAAGACGCTTCGCCCTGCCCCGGGGTGATGGTCTATCGCCGCGTGGCCTTCAGCCCGCTGCCTCCCTCGCCCGTCCCCTACAGATACGGTGGAGACGGCCGCGACGTAAAGGTGACGCTGCCGCCGCCCGTAAGCGTGTTCATGGGGCGTCCCCTCTCGGAGCTGAGACTGCTGGGAGCCGAGCCGGCGCTGGTGGCGGCAGACCGGGAGGTGCTGTCGCCGCACGTGCTGAAACGGGCGCAGATAGCACGGCTCGACAGTATTTACGCCGTGCTGACGGAGAAGATGGCCCTCCGGCTGGGGTTGCCGGCCGAAATCGCCCGCCCCGCGGCAGGCGCAAGGATTACGTCCGCCAATGTGGCGCACGAGGTGGAAGGATTGATACGCCGTTGTTTTCCCGGCGGAGGCGAAGCGGAGGGGTGCCCCCTCAAGCTGCGGCTCTCGCTGTGCGAAGTGCCAGTGGGACGCATCCTCAAGATAGACGACGCCCATCGCACGATGCTCTTCGGCGAAGGCGGTGAGGGGCAGGTGCCTCGCGAGGGGCTGGCGCGCCACGGCGCGTACCGCCCGCCGGAAGCCACCTTCCACACGCTCGTGATGCTCCATCCCGAGGGAGAGCGTCACGCCGCCCGCCGGCTCTTCCGGATGTTCGTGTCGCAACAGGCGCTGCTGCCCGTGATATGGACGGGCGACGAAGCCCACTGGCTGGAATACGAGCCGGGCGAAGGAAGCACCGAACAGCTGCTGCGGCTGCTCTGCCTCCACCCCGAAACCGAGGGCGACGCCAAGAGCAAGGTGTACTGCCTGCTGGTGCCGTCGGCCGGCAAGGCGCCGTCGGTCACAGAACAGGGGGCGGTCGGCAGCGTCAGGCGGCTGGTGGAAGCGGGCGGCGCGCACTTCGTGGGGCCGGTGCCGCTCCATGCCGTGGGCAGCGCCGCGCTGGAGCGCTTCATGCCCACACTGCTTTCCCGCCTGTCGCTACGGATGGGCGGCTTGCCGTGGATGCCCGCGCACTACGTTTCGCAAGACAGCGACCTCGTGGCGGGCATCTCCTGCACCTCCGGCGCCCGGGGCGTCGAGCTGTCTTTTGCCGCCGCCTTCTACGATGCGCCCGCCCGCTATTGCCGCTTCAGCGTTTGCGGGACGGAACATCGTTTCGCTTTCCTCTTCGGAGGACGCCTGCATGCCGCCTGCCGCAGCTTTGCCAACGACCACGACGGAGCGCCGCCCCGCCGGCTGGTGGTGTACTTCCATCACGACCTCCCCCGGGACATGCTGAGCCTGCTTGACGACACGCTGAAGGAGCATGCCGCCAAATTACCGGCGTTGCTGGTGTCGGTGCGGCGTACGGCAGGCGACGTCCCCCGCTGCTACGACAACGACACCTCGTCGGGGATGCCCGCCGCGGGCACGTGCGTGACGCTTTCCGACGGCCTTCATCACCTTTTCTGTCACGATGCCCGGGCCGGACATGCGGCGTACGGCCCCGCTCCGCTGGAGGCCGCTTTCTATCAGTTCGACGCCGACGGCGGCCTGCAACCCCTTTCGCCCTACGAAGAGGAGCATCTGCCGGCGCAGTTGTGCCAATTGGTATGGGCCAACCCGCGGTGCGTGGACGGCTGCGCGCTACCGCTCATCCTGGGATATACGGACGAGATGTTGAGGAAGCGGGAGAACCGATTCCGAGATATTGGGTTATAACATCGGACAAGTATAGTCTAATAAGCCCACGGATATGTGTTAATTTATCAAAAACAATAGGTTTTTAATGTAGATTTCACAAAATTATTCCCTTTTAATGGGAATTTATTGTTAACTTTGAACCGAATAAAATGCTAAACGCATGATTAAAGTAGATTTTTCAGACGACGACCTGCGTGAGCTCATACTAACCGGAGTGAATGCAGGAAAATATAAAAGAATTGCCCGTGACAAGAAATTTGTGAAGAAATTGACTGATATCTACAACCTGATGTGTTCCGTGGAGCACACCTCAAAATTGAGGGACTACAGTTTCCTTCACTACGAGCAACTGAGACATATATCCTTAAGTTCTGTGCGGATATTCAACAATAGAGTCGAGCGGCTGCTGTTCCGGGAAACAGAGACAGGACTGGAAATAACGTTAATCGAATTAAATGATGACCACTATGGCAACAAGAAATGAAAGCAATACTCCTTGGACGGTAACCCATCCGGGTACCATTCTGGGGTATGAATTGGAAGACAGAGACATCTCCCAAAAGGACTTTGCGGTCATGATTGGCATGCAAAAGTCGCACCTGAACGAGCTGATAAAAGGCAAAAGGCCCATGACGAAACCTATGGCAGACAAGATAGAGGAAGTTCTCGGTATCTCTGCCGTATCATTGGTCAACATGCAGACTCAGTATGAGCATGACATGAAGGTTATAGAGCGGAGAGGCGTCGAGGAATTGGAAGCGCAAAATGCCTTAAGCCTTTATAATGAGATTTTTGACGTCAAGACATTATTCAAGCGTATTGACAAGGGATTGACCACAGCCGTACAACAAATAAAGTATATTGCCGAGAACCTATGTCTGCCGCAACCTGCCGAACTGAAGTTGGAAACATCAGGCATGTTCAGGAAATCGGCAAAAACAGGTCAAGACGCCCGAATGTTGATGACATGGAAGTTGTTGGCAGAATCAAAAGCCAAGGAACAAAAGGTAGCCCGACCATTCAACAAGGATGATAAAGAAGCCGTAGTAAGCGCTCTGGCAAGAGCCTTGCATGACAACCGCCATACAGAGAATACCATCAAAGAGATATTATCTGCCCGGGGAATAGCTTTCTGCATAGAGAAAAAGGTGGACAAGGCTTCTGTAGACGGCTATTCCTATATAGAAGACGGTACGCCTTATATTATATTAACAAAGAGGTACGACCGCATAGACAACTTCGCTTTTGCACTAATGCATGAGGTGGGACATCTATTCTTGCATTATCTTGACAGATCGAGACGCGACTGCAAACTCAGCATTCCCGATTATGACAATGAGAGTACAGAAGAAAAAGAAGCCAATGCGTTTGCCGCCAATGCCCTCATACCTGACGAGGAATGGAAAAATGCTCCCCGGGTTAGGGTAAATCCGGTGACGATCCAGCACAAATATACCCAATGGGCCATAAAGAAAGGTCTGAACAAGTGGATAGTATTAGGCAGAATATCCTACGAGACCGGAATGTACAAGTTCCATTCGGATGAAAGTAGAAGAATCGGTTAGGCCTGTCAAGACATAGAAGTGCAGACATAAAGCCCGATTATCAGAAAAAGCACTCCCCCCCCTTGCCGGAGGCAGAAACGGCAAAGTGGCAATCCGGCAATCCGGCAATAAGGGCCGGGGGGGAGTTGCAGCGCAAAACAGCGCAACGGCAGGCAAAAAACACGCTTTTGGTTTTTTGTCCCGCCATTTGTCTTACCTTTGTCTCAGCCGGAAAGGAATACACCTTTTTCCCGCTGTGTGATGCTGCAGAATCACGCAGGGCGAGTCACTCGCTTCTCCGGCTTTCGGGCACGGCACATCGCCTTGCTCTCATCCCTAAAACTTTACGATTATGGGAGAAATCAGAAGAGGAATCCTCGGAGGATTCAGCGGAAGAGTGGGTACCGTGATTGGCAGCACTTGGAAAGACGTAAGCTATATGCGTGCGCTGGCCATCAACGTGAGCAATCCACGTACCCCGAAACAACAGAAGCAGCGCGGCAAGTTTGCCGTCTGCATGAACTTTCTTACGGCCATCACGCCCTATCTGCGCCAAAGCTACCGGACAATGACGCAAAACCGCACGGCTTTCAATGCGGCCATGTCTTACCTGCTTCGCCATGCCATCACGGGCGAAGCGCCCGACCTGAAGGTGGATTACGAGCGCGCGCTGGTGGCCCGCGGCACCCTGATGCCCGCCTTCAACCCCGCCGCCTCGGTGGCCGAAGGCAAGGTGACCTTCACCTGGAAGGACAACAGCGGCATGGGCGACGCGCTGGGCACTGACTTGGCCATGCCCCTTATCTACAACAAGAAAAAGGGGGTGGCCGTCTATACCCTTTCTGCCACCACCCGCGCCACCGGCAAAGCCGTGCAGGAACTTCCCGGCGACTGGACGGGCGACGCGCTGGCCGTCTATCTGGCCTTCGGAAGCGAAGACGGCAAACGGATGAGCAACAGCATCTGCCTGCGCAACGATGCCTACGAGGGCGGCGGCTCCGCACCGGCAGGCGGCGGTGTGCCGGCCGCTCCGGGCGGAGGTTCGGGTGCCGGCGCTTCGGGCGGCGAAGGCGGTCAGACCCCGAACCCGCTGGGCTGACGCATAGCGAACGAACAGATCTGTTTCAGGGCTTGTCAGCCACAGGCCCTGAAACTCGCAAGAACTCACCAAAACAGATTGATTATGCGAAAGATAAATTACATTGTGGTGCATTGCAGCGGCACCCGCGAAGACTGCCCCTACGAGGTGGACGACCTCCGGCGCGACCATTTGCGGCGCGGCTTCAAGGACATCGGCTATCACTACTACATCCGCCGCGACGGCACTGTGGCGCGCACCCGCCCCATCGAGCTTCCGGGAGCGCACGTCAAGGGTTTCAATAAATACTCGATAGGCATCTGCTACGAAGGCGGTCTGGACAGGCAAGGCCGTGCCAAGGACACCCGCACGCCCATACAGCGTGCCGCCCTGCGCCTGCTTGTGTCGCAGTTGCTGTGCCGCTTCCACCAGGCCCGCGTGTGCGGACATCGCGACCTCAGTCCCGACCTCGACGGCAGCGGTACGGTGGAACCCCGCGAGTGGGTGAAACGTTGCCCTTGCTTCGAGGTGAGCAAAGAATTATAGCTTTTCAACAAAAACATTGAAACATCATGAAAATGAGCAGAGAAACTTGGAAAAACATCCTGAAGATACTGGTCACCGTGATCACCACCGTTGCGGGTGTGCTGGGCGTTCAGGCCATGCCTTTGAACTAAGGCTTTGAACGGAAGGCTTTCCGCCCGCGGCATTCTTTTGCCGCCAAGGGGCGCGGAAGCCTTCTTTCTTTTGCCCGAGCGGCCTCCTCACGGGGGTTTTAGGGCCGTTCAGCTTCTTCAGCGGGATTGAATTACCGCCTCCGCTTGTTTCTTTTAAAAGTAAAAGTGTATATTTGTAGCATCTTTTCCTGGTGTTTTAATACTATATTAATAGAACGATGACCTTTAATCTGAGTGATTTCAATCAATTCTTCGAGGAATACCGGCAACGCTTTGTCCACTTTGTCGTCACCTACGTGCACGATGAAGCCGTAGCCGAAGACATTGTCATCGAGTCCATGATGTATTACTGGGAGAACAAGGGACGCCTTGCCGCCGACACCAACATCGCGGCCTACGTGCTGACCGCCATTAAGCATAAATGTATAGACTACCTGCGTCACCGGCGGCTTCAGCAAGAGGTTTCGGACGAGATATCCCGCCTGCATGCCTGGGAGCTGTCGAGCCGCATCCTGTCGCTGGAAGATTTTGAGCCCGACGAGATTTTCACCCATGAGATACAGGAGATAGTGGACAAAGCGCTGTCAGCGTTGCCCGAACAGACACGGCGCATTTTTGTCATGAGCCGTTATGAGAACAAATCTCACAAAGAAATAGCCGAATCGCTGGGAATAAGCACCAAAGGGGTGGAGTTTCATATATCGAAAGCCACCAAGGTGTTGCGTCTTGCCTTGAAAGATTATCTGCCCGCCGCTCTGCTTTTTCTACATCTTCACTGATCGCCGTTTTCTTTTTTCCTTAGAAAGTTTTTCAAGACGGCTTGTCTGAGGAGCAAAATTTAAACTCAAGTCCTAAAAAAACGCCTTTTCCGTTAGGGAAGTTTCTTTCTCATCCGCTATTACTATAGATACGCAAAACAGGAAGTATGTATGGATAAGGATATATTATACCGTTTTTTCGAAGGCTGCGCCTCTGTGGAAGAAATGAGGCGGGTTGAGGAATGGGCCGAGGCTTCTGACGAGAACCGCAAGCAGTTCTTGCGCGAGCGCAAGTTGTTTAACGCCATGATTCTCGTCGGCGGACCGCAATGGAGCGGTATGTGGAAAACGATGCGTAAGAGGCGGAGCCGCTTTATCGGCGAATTTCTGAAAATAGCCTCTGTGGTAGCGATAACGGTGAGTGTGACGGCTGCCTTGTTTTCAATAGGGAAAGAGAGCGATGAAGTGAACAGGGAGATGCAGACCATCACCGTGCCGCCCGGCCAGCGCGTGAACCTGGACTTGCCCGACGGTTCGAACGTGTGGCTGAATGCCGGCACCCGCATGCAGTATCCCACCGCCTTCATGAAGGGGAAGCGCGAAGTGGTGCTGGACGGAGAGGCTTACTTTGAAGTGACGCGCCATGAGAAGAGTCCGTTTGTGGTGCATACCCCTGTGATGGATGTGGAGGTGCTGGGCACGAAATTCAACGTGGAGGCCTATTCGAAGCGGAAGGTGTTTGAGACGTCTCTGATGGAGGGGAAGGTAAGGGTGAAGTCTCCCCTGAACGCGAAAGCTTCCGTGGTCCTTTCACCTCATTACAAGACTACATTGAGGGGGGGGAAGCTGGTGGTGAGCCGGATAGAAGACTACAATGTGTACCGATGGAAAGAGGGGTTGTATTGCTTCAAGAACAAGCCTTTTGCCGAAATCATGAGAGATCTGGAACGGTATTATGACCTGAAGATACAGATGGACAACCCCGCCGTGGCCGGGGTGGCGCTGACAGGCAAGTTCCGCATATCCGACGGCCCGGACTACGCGCTGCGCGTGCTGCAGAACGATGTGTCTTTCAGCTATCGCAGGGATAAAGAGAATGATGTCATTTATATAAAGTAAAGAATCTATTAACCTTAAAAAACAAGAGAACAGCCTATGGAACAATACCGTTGAAAAACAAAAGCCGGCGGATGTTTGCCCCATCCGCCGGCCCGGACTAATACAATTTTTTAATCAATCGTATCAATAACTCATTTGCAAAGATATGAAAAATACTCTTTTGCCGGATTTTTACAACCTTGAAAATCCGAAATTAAAACATTTATTCAGAATTATGCGAATATCGATATTCTTATTGTTTTTTTGTCTGTTCAGTCTGACGGCCGCGAACAGTAGTTCACAAAACGCGAGGGTGACCATAAACAGCAGCAATGCCCGCCTGGAATCCATTTTGAATGAGATAGAGACTCAAACGGATTATCTTTTCATATACAAGGAAGATGTAAACGTGAAAACACGCAAAAGCATACAGGTGACCGACAAACCGGTGTCAGAGGTGTTGCCCGTGTTGCTGGCCGGTTCTTCCATCGGCTACAAAATGGAGGGAAATCATATAATCCTTACGCGCAACGCCGCATTGGCAACGCAGCAGCAGAAGGTGACGGGAGTGGTGACCGACGCCTCGGGCGAACCGCTGATAGGCGTCACCGTGACGCTGAAAGGAGCCGTGCAAGGCACGGTGACGGATATGGACGGAAAGTTCGCGCTGCCCGCCGGAGTGGGAGACGTGATTGTGGTGAGCTATATAGGATATGCCTCGCAGGAGATAAAGCTGAAAGACATGAAGCTGCTCCGCATCCTGATGAAAGAAGATGTGGAACTGCTGGACGAGGTGGTGGTGATAGGTTACGGCTCCGTTTCGAAGAAGGAGCTGACCAGTGCCATTTCGCACGTATCGGCCAAGGACATGCTGCAGATTGGCAACAGCAATCCCGCCATGAAGATTCAGGGAAAGGTGGCGGGTGTGAATATCGATAATACGGCCTCGGCGGATCCTAACAGCAGCGCAAACATACAGATACGCGGGGTCGCCTCGCGCAGTGCCGGTTTAGGCCCGTTGATTGTCATCGACGGTGTCCCCGGCGGAAGTCTGGACAATGTGAATGAAAATGATATCGAGTCCATCGATGTACTGAAAGACGGCGCGGCTTCGGCCATCTATGGCACCCGCGGCTCCAATGGAGTAATTGTCATCACCACAAAGAAAGGCTCTACGGACGGCAACATCCATACTTTCTATTCGGGGTTTGTGAATATTGCCACTCCGATTAGAGAACTGGAAGTGCTGGGGGTAGATGAGTTCAGAAAATATAACCGCGGAAATGATTACGGGGCCAATACGGATTGGTTCGACGAAATCACGAAAGTGGGTATATCGCATAGCCATACTCTGCAAGTGACCGGTGGAAACTCAAAGAATAATTATAAAGGCACGGTGGATGTGAAAAACTCCGAGGGTATCGATTTACGTTCTTCCAAAAAAGAAATAGGCGCACGCCTCAGCCTGAATCATACCTCCAAGTCTGAATTATATAACATCGTATTGAACGTAGCTCCGCGAACAACAGATTATGAGCACTCGGACTATAACGCTTTTTGGACAGCCTTGACCGTGAATCCGACCATTCCGGTGATGGATCCCAAAGAGCCCCATAAGTATTATAAACTGACAGGATGGGATACTTACAATCCTGTGGAAACGTTGAAGCTGGAAAAACATGGCGGTAAGGGGAAAATCTTAAACTGGGACGGGACTTTCAAATTGAATCTATTCCCTTTATTGTGCCGTAACAAATCTCATTATCTCAGTACGCAGATTACCCTGGGCCAACAGATTATGGATTATGACAATTTCTTTTTCCGCCCCTCGACTTCTACCCGCGCGGAGCAGAAAGGTTTCAAAGGAGAAGCCAGCAAAAGTTATGATAAACATAAACAGGAGTCTTTAGAGTGGTTGGTGAACTATATGTTCGACAAAAACAACCACCATTTGAAGTTGATGGGAGGATATTCTTATCAATACTTCGAGAACTCGGGTTTCAATGCGGAAAACAAGAACTTTGCTTCCGATCTGCTGTCGTATAACAACCTGGGGGCAGGCTCGTATAACAGCGCGGCGATAGGACGTTTAGGCATGGGCTCGTATAAGAACGACTCAAAGCTGATAGCGTTCTTCGGGCGTATCAGTTATAACTTGTCTGACAAATATTTTGCGACTTTTTCATTGCGCCGCGAAGGTTCTTCCAAATTCGGGAAGAACAATAAGTGGGGCTCTTTTCCGGCCGTATCGGCGGGATGGAGAATCAGCGAGGAAAAATTCATGAAGAATCTGACATGGATTGATGATTTGAAAATCAGGGGAGATTATGGCGTGACGGGTAATCAGGAATTCGACAGTTACCAGTCGCTGGCCACCATGGGAAGTTATGACCTGAATTTTTATAAAGGACAATACATCCGGGGATGGTCGTTCAATTCCAATCCCAATCCTGACATAAAGTGGGAGAAGGGCAAGAACTGGAACATAGGCGTCGATTTCGTCCTTTTCAATCAGCGCCTGACGGGAAGCATGAACTATTATTCGAGAAGACAATCCGACCTGCTGGGCAGTTATAATGTGTCTCTCCCTCCCAATGGCACTCCTACCACTTTTGTGAATGTGGGTACGATGAAGAATTCCGGTCTGGAGATTGATTTGACCTGGAATGCGGTCAAGACAAAAAAAGCGGGTTATACCATCGGATTTGTCGGCGCCACCTCCAATAATCGTTTTGTCTCCTTTTCCAATCAGATGCATAAAGGACAGTCTTTTTATTGGATGAGTTCATTCCCCACTTATCCGGGAGACCCGGGACCGGTACAGCGCATTGAGGAAGGAGAACGTATTGGCAATTTTTACACGTTTGAATATGCCGGCGTCAACGACGAAGGCCAATGGCTGATCCGCTCCAAAAACGGTGAAGTGATTCCCATCAATAAAGGTACCGATGAGGACAAGCGTGTGGTGGGCAACGGATTGCCTAAATTTACAATGTCGATGACGCACTCTTTCAGATACAAGAACTTTGATATGAGCTTGTTCTTCCGGGGTAATTTCGGTTTCCAGATTTACGATACCCATAATTTGTACTACGGGCTGCAATCGGCCGCGCCCAACACCAATGTCTTAAAATCAGCATATGAAGAAAACAGTGCCGTAAGTACCGGAAAGAATGTGCATAGCGACTATTTTGTGCATAATGGTGATTTCTTAAAGTTGGATGTGGCCACATTGGGATATAATTATGACGTCAATTCGAAGTGGCTGAAGAAGGTACGCGTGTATTGCACGGCACGTAATTTATTCACCATCAGCGGATATAAGGGGTTGGACATGGATACATTCGCTGTGAATGGAATGGAGCCGGGAGTGTCTGCCAACAAAATAAGCTACTATCCTTCTTCACGACAATTTTTATTAGGCGTTCAAATTGACTTTTAATTTATGGCATTATGAAAAGAATAAGTTTAAAACAAATATGGGTCGGTTTAGGCCTTTTGGCAACAACAGGCTGCACCGATTTGTCTGAAAACACATACAGCATTATTCCTCAAGATGAATTTTACCAAACGAAGGAGAACGTGCTTCAAAGCTTTGTCCGGCCTTTCGGACATGCATATTGGTTGAGCTCCAGAAGTTCATACTTGTTCGGCGAGCTTTCGGCAGACCAATATATGATAGTGCAGAGAGAAGAGCATTGGTATGACGGAGGGGCTTATTTCCGCCTTCATTATCACACTTGGACCATTGACGACTGGTTTGTCAACAACATGTGGAAAGACACTTATCGGGGCATCATTCAGTGTAACTCGGTGATATCCGACTTTTCGAAACTGAACCCTACCCGCCTGGGCTATTCGGAACAAGAATTCAATGATTTCATTTCGCAACAGCGGGTTTTACGGGCATGGATGTATATGACGCTTTTTGACGTAATGCATAACATTCCGATTGTGACCCAATATCCGAGTTCCGAGCTGCCGCATCAATCTACGCCCAAGGAGACCTTTGCTTTCCTTGAGAAAGAACTTCTGGAGGCTCTTCCTACTTTGAGCGTCAAATCGAAAAGCGGAGGAAACGGGCCTGATCAAGGATTATGGAATCAGGCCGGAGCGGCAGCATTGTTGGCCCGGCTCTATATGAATGCCTCGTGGTGGATTGATGAAGATAAAAGTGCCGAATGTGAAAAGATTTGTGAAGACATCATCAACGGTAAATATGGCTACTACCAAATAGCCGACAGATGGGACGCTCCTTTTGATTGGGACAATGACAAATGCGATGAGGTGATTTATGCCTTTGCCAGCTCTTACGGAGGGGCTCATTGGGCATATACGGGAAATATGCATTGGTATGTGGCGCCTTTCATGTCGGCACCGTATTTCGGCTTTACAGATTGGGGACGGTGCAATCCGAAGTATGCTTTGCAACCGGGACTGGATTTGGAAGGCAGGGAATATACATTTGATAATGGAAAACCTGTACGTAAATTCATGAACTATCCGGATGATGTACGTTTGAAGAAATATCGAAATCTGGGAAAAGGAAAACGCGAAGGATTATTCTTGTACGGGACTCTGGATTATTCCACTCCGGACGGGAAAACAAAATACGTGCGCTCGGACAATGATGCTTATCAACTGTATATCCGCGACCAAGTAGGCATCTTCCAAGATACGGATACATTGAGCGTTTCGCCCGCACCTTCCAGCGGCAAAGAGACTCCCAAATCGGCCATGCCTTATGGTGACCAGAATTCCGGCTGGTGTCTGGTCAAGTATCCTATCTACAGGTCGGACGATGCTGCAAAAATAGAATCGGACTACACGGTGATTCGCCTGGCGGAAATTTATTATTACCTGGCGGAAATAAAATTTAATAAAGGAGAACGCGCATCTGCCGCCAAATTGCTCAACGCCGTCAGAAAAAGGTATTATCCGGAAGGTTCCGCGAGTTTATATAATGAAGACGGCAGCCAAATAACCAGACAAGAGTTGCTGGATGAATGGGGACGGGAATTTATAGGCGAAGGACAGCGAAGGCGTGTCTTGTGTCGGTTCGGAGTTTATAATTCCGGAACTTGGTGGGATAAAGAACCGGACGCGGACAAACACACCATGTGGATTCCTCTTTCACGCACGGTTCTTCAAACGAACCCTAACTTGAAACAAAATCCCGGATATCCTACTATCAATTAAGTAATAGAAAAAACAGTTTTGATTTTGACATGGAAAAAAGAAGTATGAAAAGATTCTTGAAAAGAATCCTGGTGTTTAGTTGCCTGGCAATGAGTGTGTCCAACTTGTACGCTCAATCTTATACATGGTTTTGCAGTACAGAAAATGATGTATGGAAAGAGACGAAGGTAAAGTTACAATCGAAGAGTGAAACGACTCCGATATTGAAGGTCACAGGAACAGAAAATATACAAATATTCAAAAGATGGGGAACCTGTTTTAATGAATTGGGATGGGATGCACTTAACCTGTTATCTCTTGAGCAACAGGACGCCGTTTTAAGCAAACTGTTCGCACCCGACGGAGAATTGCATTTCTCCATGGGGCGCATCCCGATGAATGCCAATGACTATGCCCGCGACTGGTATAGCTGTGATGAAGTCGACGGCGATTTTCAATTGAAATATTTTAATATTGATCGTGATAAAAAAACGATTATACCTTTCATAAGGAAAGCACAGCATTATAATCCGGATATGACTTTCTGGATTTCTCCATGGTCGCCCCCTTCTTGGATGAAAGTAAATCATTATTATTCGATTCTCAGTAATGATAAAGTGAATAAGATGTCTCCTTTGTCCAATGTTATTCTTCATGAGAACAGTACGGAGAGAAATAATGCTTACTACCCCAAACAACTTGCCGTGAATGACTATTTTATTCAGGATACACGTTATTTGAGAACGTATGCTGATTATTTTTGCAGATTCGTTTCTGCCTATCAGGATGAAAACGTTCCTGTAACAAGGGTGATGTTCCAGAATGAGCCATGGGCGTTTACCATATACCCCGGTTGTGCATGGACGCCGGAAGGAATCATCCGATTCAATGTAGAGTATTTAGCTCCGGAGTTAAAGAAACGGCATCCCGGCGTTTCTCTTTATCTGGGAACGCTTAACACAAATCGTTTCGAAATAGTGGATAAGATTCTCTCTGACCCTCGCATGCAGAAAACGGTGGACGGTTTAGGATTTCAATGGTGGGGTGGGCAGATTTTGCCTGATATCCGTAAAAAATATCCTCATTATAAATATATGCAGACAGAAAACGAATGCGGTTCGGGAACTTTTGACTGGAAAGCGGCGGAGCATACGTTTAATTTGATAAATCATTATTTAGGAAATGGTTGTGAAGAATATACATTTTGGAATGCGATATTGTGTGACGAGGGTACAAGCGGATGGGGATGGAAACAGAATGCTCTGATTCATGTGGATTCTAAAACCGAAACGGTAACCTATACTCCGGAATATTATGCCGTGAGACATTTTAGCGACAAAGTAACTTCCGGTACAAAGGTGTTACAGTACAAAGAAAAAGGCGATGATAAATTACCCGCTATGGTTTTCCTAACTTCAGATAATAAATATCTGGTAGTGGCAGGTAACTTTAATGATGAGCCGCGGGAGTTGACAATACAATTAGGGGCTAAATTCTTAGTTGCAACCTTAAAGCCGCATTCGTTTAATTCCTTTTATATGAAATAGAAAGATGTGCAAACGCCGACGACACAGGGCTTGCAAAAGGCTCTGAGTTGTCGGCGTTCTGCTTCCAGAGACCCGCTTAGCGGAAGCATGAGATTCTTTTCCGGCCGCTCTTATCGAAGCATGAAACGCAGGTTTCCTCCCTGCACCAGCTCTTCGTGAGAGATGCGATAGTGCGACAGCCTCTTACCGCCCAGCTTCATTTCACGGATGTAAAGAGACGTTGCCGAGGGACGCTCGGTTTCTATCACCAGGCGGTTGCGTCCCCAGAACTTCGGGTTGAGCCGGATGGTGACCTTATCGAATAGCGGGGTGGAAAGCGTATAGGCCGGTTCGCCGGGACAGTCGGGATAGAAGCCCATCATGTTGAAAACTGCCCAGGCGGACATGGTGCCTGTATCGTCGTTGCCGGGAATGCCGTCGGGGGCATCCTTGAAGTACGTCCGGAGCAGGCGATGCAACTCTTTCTGCGTGCGCCACTCTTCGCCCTTGAAATAGGAGAAAAGGTGTGCGTAGGCGATGTCCGGCTCGTTGGCCGGGTCATAAAGTCCCTCGTCGAAGACGCGTTGCAGCTTGTCGATGAAGGGTTTCTTTCCTCCCATGAGCTGCGCCAGCCCTTTGATATCGTGAGGCACATAGAAGGTGTAGTTCCAAGCGCAACCTTCGTGGAAGCCGGGATTGGGCTCGAAGTTCGCGCCTTGCTTCGGGTCGAAAGGAGCATAAAACTCACCGTTCGGCAGGATGGGGCGGAAGGTGCCTGACTCTTTGCTGTAATAGTGCTTGTAGCCCAACGAACGCTCATGAAACAGGCGGGCATCGGCCTGATAGCGGCGCGCCTTTTCTTTCTCTCCGCGTGCGGCGGCCTCCTTGCCAAGCGCTTCGGCCATGCGCGAAAGGGCATTGTCGGCAATGTAATATTCCAGCGCATGAGACACGGAATTGTCATACTGCCCGCGCAAGGGAACGTAGCCCAAAGAGAGATAGTCGTCGTTGTCGGGGCGCAAGAGGTTGTCCGCTCCGGGCAGGGTGGCTCCCTTGCGCATGGCTTCGTAGGCTGTTTCGATATCAAAGTCGCGCAAGCCTTTCAGCCAAGTATCCACGATGACGGGGATAGAGGGGTCGCCCTCCATGGTCAGCGTCTCCCGGCCATACAGTTCCCACTTGGGCAGCCATCCGTGCTCGCGATACATATCGAGCATGGAGCGTACCATCTGCAACTGCCGTTCGGGATAGACCAGCGTGAGGAGCTGATGCACATTACGATACGTGTCCCACAGGGAGAAGACGGTATAGCGGTCGCCCTGCGCGGTGAGCACCTTGTCGCTTTCCATGGCCGGATATTGCCCGTTGACATCTTGCAGGATATTGGGGTGTATCAGTGTATGATAGAGGGCGGTATAGAACACGGTTTTCCGTTCTTCCGTACCCCCTTCGACAAGGATGCGCGACAGGTCGTCGTTCCAGCGGCGACGGGCTTCGTCCAGTATTTGGGCGAAGTCTTTGCCTTTCTGCTCGGCCTCCAGATTGAGACGGGCGTTCTCCATGCTTACGAACGAGACGCCCATCTGTACCTCAATCTGCTCGCCTTCGCGGGTGTTGAATGTAAGATATGCGCCGATGTCATCGCCCGCCAACTCTCTGCCATAGTGGGTGTAGAGCTTGTAGCGTCCGTTGTCGGCATCCCATTCCGCCTCTACGCCGGTCATGGGACGCTGCTTCTTCCAATAGCCCGAAGCCACCGGCTGCTTGTTGACGCGCATCACGAAATAGATGGGAAACACGGCCTGCGGGTTGTAGCAGAAGGTGCCCAACAGCTTCGTGCCTTCGAACTCGCAGTCGCCCGTCCGCCGCAGAAAAGCACCGGTTTCGTTGGTAAGCCCCTCGCCCAGATTGAGCAGCACATGGCTCTGCCCGGCAGGGAAAGTGAAGCGGGTCACACCGGTGCGCGGCGTGGCGGTGACCTCGGTCTTCACCCCATAGCGGGTCAGGAAATTGCTGTAGTATCCGGGAGAGGCCTGCTCGTCCGTATAGCGACTGCCATATTCCTTATAATCTACGGAGAGCTTGCCCGTAGTGGGCATCAGCAGCAACGAACCCAAGTCGGGACACCCCACTCCGCTGAGGTTGACGTGGGAATATCCGGTAAAGAAACAGTTGTGATATTCGTAGGGCGTAGACCACCAACGGGCATCCTTATCGTATTGATTATCTTCGGAGCCCATCACGTTGAAAGGCACCACGGACATCATTCCGTTGGGGCATACGGCACCTGGATTGGTGGTGCCGAAGTTGCTGGTGCCGATAAACGGATTGACATAGTCGACAGGACGTTTGTCCGCCGCCGATACTGCCGCAAGCAGGCCGAAAGAGAGGATGAAAAAGGGTATCAGTCGTTTCATGGCAGCAGAAATCAAATACTTGTACGCTTCGTAAACTCTATGATGTCAGAGATATATCCGAAGGCCATTCCCACCACCGTATCGGCGGCGCCATAGTACACTGCCACTCGTTGGCCGTCCTGCAAAGCCGCGCAAGGGAACACCACGTTGGGCACATCTCCCTGCAACTCGTAAGGAGCGGCGGGCGCAAGCAGATACTCGCGCGTGCGGTACAGCACCTTGGCCGGATTCTCTCTGTCGAGGATGGCTGCTCCCATGGAGTAACGGAAGCCGTTGCAAGTGGTAATCACGCCGTGATAGAACATCAGCCAGCCTTCGTCCGTGAGGAAAGGCACCGAGCCCGCCCCTATCTTGGTGCACTGCCATGCGCTCTCGGGGAAAGGAGTAACCTTCATCACACAACGATGTTCGCCCCAATACTTCATGTCCGGGCTATAGCTGATGTAGATATCACCGAAAGGCGTATGCCCGTTGTCGCTCGGACGGCTCAGCATGGCATAGCGTCCGCCCACTTTCTGCGGGAGCAGCACTCCGTTGCGGTTGAAGGGCAGGAAAGCGTTCTCGCACTGGAAGAACTCCTTGAAATCGAACGTATAGCCGATGCCGATGGTAGGCCCGTGATAACCGTTGCACCACGTAATCCAGTATCGGTCTTCAATCCACGTCACGCGCGGGTCGTACTTATATTCGGACTCTATCATGTCCGTGTTTCCTGCCTTGAAGCGGATGGGCTCATGATTGATTTCCCAATGGATGCCGTCCTTGCTGAAACCGGCAAAGATGTTCATCTGCACGGCCTTGTTGTCGCAACGGAACACACCGGCAAAGCCATCGCCGAAAGGAACTACGGCACTGTTGAAAATACTGTTGGACGAAGGGATTTGATAACGTCCGATAACGGGATTCCCGGAGTAACGCCACATGACGTCCGCACATCCGGCGGGGCGGTCTTCCCACGGCATGGTAAATTTGCTGTTCATAATTAACTGCTGATTGGTTAAGTTAGTAATTAAAATTAGTGATATCGTAGGTATCTGGTCCGAAAGGAAGGATATTCCTTCGGCGGATTATGCTTTCGAGTCGTCATACGTGAACGGGATGAAGTAGGTTATCAGCAACGACGGAATGGCCGCCAACAATACATAGATAAAGAACTTCTCGTATCCCAACAAGTCACTGAAGAAACCGCTCATCATGCCCGGAAGCATGACACCCAGATTCATGATGCCCGACGCAAAGGCGTAGTGGGACATCTGATGCTTTCCCGGAGCTATCTGCTGCATCATGAACAAGGTCAGCCCTACAAAGCCGAAGCCGTATCCGAAGTATTCCGCCACAATGCCCGCCCCTATCAGATAGAGGTTTTCCGGCTGGTAAACGGCCAACAACGTATAGGCCATAAAGGGGAAGTTGAACACGACGCAGAGCGAAAACAGTGTCTTCTTCAGTCCACGCTTCGACACGTAAATGCCTGCCAGCAAAGACCCCAAGACAAAGGCTCCCGACCCCATCACACCGTTGAGTGTACCGATTTCGGTCAGTGAGAGACCCAGCCCCCCGACTTCGCGAGAGGCACGCAGAAACAGCGGAGCTATCTTCATCACAAAGCCCTCGGCAAAACGATAGAGGATGATGAAACAGATGTAATAGATGATGTGGCGCTTGGTGAAGAAGTTCTTTATCACCTCCCACAATCCGCGCATCACTTCCCTGCCCGAACGTCTGGCGTGCTCGGGTACCTGCGTGCAAGGCAGCATCTTGGAATGATACAAACCGAGCACCACCAGCAGCACAGCAATGACAATGAAGATTACCATCCATGCTTCCTTATAGGCCGGCATATTATCTTGCACAGACCGGCCTTCCACAGCCCCGAAGCTCTCGGCCAGCATGCCCGCCAACGCCACTAAACCGCCATTGGCCACCAGCTTGGCGATGTTGTAAAAAGCACCCTGCACGCCGATGTACTTGGCTTGGTCGGCAGGCGAAAGCTCGGCCATATATACGCCGTCGCAAGCAATGTCGTGCGTGGCTCCGCTGAAAGCGATGACCGCCATGGTGGAAATGCTGATGGCAAAGAAATAATCGAACTTCAGAGAGAAAGCCACAAGACCGAACAAGAGTCCGCTCAGCAACTGGGTGATGATGACGAAGAACTTCTTTGTCCGATACATCTCCAAGAAAGGACTCCAGAGGAACTTCAACGTCCAAGGCATCATGATGACCGATGTCCAGAAAGCTATCTGCGTATCGGATATGCCCAAGTCTTTGAACATGAAAGTAGAAACCAGATTCACTGCAATGAAAGGCAGTCCCATGGCAAAATAGACGGAAGGAACCCAAGATATGGGTTTACGAGGTTTATTGTGATTCATACCCTTTTCTTGAATTATCTGTTATTCATTCCTACAGGCTTATTGCCCATAACCAACTCCAGAGTACCTCCGTCTATTATATCCTGATGCGTAAAGAACGGCTGGGCAAGTTCCTTTCCGTTCAGCAGCATTTTCTGTACGTACTTGTTCGTGCGGCTGTTACCGGCGGCCTTCACCGTAAACTTCTTCCCGCCTTTCAGATTCACTGTGGCCTTGTCGAACAGCGGGCGCCCGATGGAATAGACCGGCCGGCCGGGACATACCTGATAGAATCCCATGGCGTTCAACACATACCACGCCGACATCTGCCCGCAGTCTTCATTGCCCGAAAGGCCGTTGGGGTCATTGAAGTAAAGTGTCTGTAACACCTCATCCACCAGTTCTTGCGTGCGCCACGGCTGCCCCACATAGTTATAGAAATGGGTGATGTGGTGGCTGGGCTCGTTGCCGTGAGCATACTGGCCTATCAGTCCGGAAATATCGGCCGACACCAATTCGCCTTCCAAAGAAGAATCCGCCACGAACAAGGAATCCAGCTTGCCGATGAAGACGTCACGGCCTCCCATCAGTTCTACCAGTCCTTCTACATCGTGGGGTACAAACCACGTCCATTGCCAAGCTGTACCTTCGCAGTAATCATCATTGCGGTGATTGGAGGAGCGGGGATTGAAAGGCGTACGCCAGTTGCCCTCACTGTCCAGTCCACGCATGAAACGGGTGGAAGGGTCAAAATACTTCTTATATCCTTTACTGAAATCGGCATACTTCCGATGATTCACCGTGTCGCCCAGCTCACCGGCCAATACGGAGATGCACCAGTCGTCATACGCATACTCCAACGCTTTGGCCACAGCCTCATTATCCTTGTCGCAAGGCACATAGCCAATCTTGTTCTTCCAGTATTTTGCCTGCGGCATCAGATGCGGCAACACCAACGGCGGACAATGGATGCCGGCAGTATCGTATTCGGCAGTACGCAAGCAGGCGCGATATGCTTCTTGCACATCGAAATCGCGGTATCCTTTCATGTAAGCATCGGCAATGAGGGAAGCCGCATGATAGCCAATCATCGTACCCGTGTAATTGCCCGCCAGCTCCCACATGGGGAAGATGCCTCCTTCGCGTTCCTTCTGTATCAGCGAACGAATGAAAGCCTGGTTCAGTTCAGGGTCTATGATTGTCATCAGCGGATGGTAAGCACGGAAGGTGTCCCACAAAGAGAAGATGGTGTAAACCGGTTGTTCCACGCTGCCCTGATGCGCTTTCAGATCCATGCCCAGATAGCGTCCGTCGGCATCGGTAAACAGGTTGGGGTGCATGCCGGTATGATAGAGTGCGGTATAGAAGATGGTTCGTTGGTCTTTATCGGCCGTCTCAATGTCAATCTTGGAAAGGTAGTCATTCCATGCCTGCCGGGCGGAGCGGCGTACACCGTCAAAATCCCAATCCCGCAATTCGGCTTCCACGTTCTTGCGTGCGCCATCCATATCGACAGCCGAAACGCCTACCTTCACCAATACCTGCTCGTCTTTTTCCGTCCGGAAGTGCAGCAGTACCTTGGCTGTGGGCAGAAGCGGGCCGCCTTCATCCAGCGCCGCGGAATCTGTCACCAGGGTATAAGTAAACGGTTTGGAGAACTTCGCATAGAAGTTGATGTATTGGTCGAAAGCCCAATAGACGGTCTTCTTGCGCCCTCGAATTTCGGTGTCGCTGATGACTTCCAACTCCATCTCTTCATTCTTCTGTCGCTGAAGGCTGTAATCCAAATCCAGAATGAAGCCCGATTCTTCCGACTCGGGGAAAGTATATCGATGAATGGCCGCACGCTTGGTGGCTGTCAGCTCGGCTTGCACGCTGTAACGGTCGAGGAAGACCGAATAGTAGCCCGGCTCCGCCTTCTCCTTCTCGTGAGAGAAAGCCGAAGCATAGGCCATCTGCTGGCTCTTTTCGCCCATGGCATGATACTCCTGACGGCCTACGGTGGGCATCAACAGCACATCGCCGTAGTCACCGCATCCCGTACCGCTGAGGTGGGTGTGTGAAAAGCCGTTGATGGTGGAGTCCGCATAGTAGTATCCCGAACAGGCATCCCACTGATAAATGCGCGTATCCGGACCGGGTTGAATCATTCCATTGGGTACTACCGCACCGGGATAGGTATGCCCATGCCCACCGGTGCCAATGAAAGGATTTACGTAAGAGGCATAATCTTCTTCCGAAGCAGCGGGGGTACAATTGCATACCGCCATGCCCGACAGCAAGAGGCAACCGGCCTGCAATGCAATCATTTTCATGTTCTTCATGCTTAATTTAAGTTTATAGATATACATATTATTCTTACACACATCAATGATACAATTTATTTAGCTTGACTACTAATATTAAACGTTTACTTTTTAAATTAATTAGCAAAAACGTCGCCTTCATGAGGCCCTGTACAAGCACGCACCACCAACTCGTCCACAAATATCCAACTGCCGATTATACCGTTGGATTTTGCCCGCAGGCGTACATACCGTGCCCTGCAGTCTCCCTCCCAGACATACGTTTGCAAGGTCAACTTCTCGTCTGTCACCGGTATTTCAGTCACTATACGCTTCAAGTCCGTAAAATCCTTTCCATCGGCAGAAACCGAAAATGTCACTTCTTCGGGCAACCAGACATACGGCCCTATCAGTTGCATAAAGTCCGCAGCTATCTGCCCGATATGCTCCTGCCGCTCCAAATCGACCGTTACATCAACGTCCGAATTTAAGAATCCTTGCCAACGGCGGTCTCCATATGTCCATCCGCCATGCCATCCATCCGTCAGAGCCGAATCTCCTCCTGCCGTATATTGTGAGGAATAAGGGGATGCATATCTTACGCTCTTTCCTTTTGCCAAATGATTGTCTGTCGCCAAGGCGATGGGGCGTTCACCTACCTCATTCTTCAGGTCGAACGCATGATAGCCGCACGCCCGCAACCTATCCACTTCGCGCAAGGCGGCTGTATGGAAGCTCTTCCAATCTTTCCGGCCGCCCGATGTCCAAGCCACTTCGGACAAAGCCAGCACGCGGGGATAAATCATATATTCCGCATGGTCGGCAGTAGCTATATACTCTGTCCAGACATTGGCCTGCACACCGCGTATGCCGGCGGCCTCTTCTCCGGTAAGTTCTTCGGGAACAGGATTATAGGAATAGACTTTTTGCAGACTGGTGTAGCCTCCTATCGCCTCCGGCTGTGTGGCAGGCGCATCCTGATAGAAATCGAAATAGCAATGGCTGCCGGGAGACATCACAGTGTAAAGCTCTCTGCGCACAGCCTCAACCCCTTTCGCTTCGCTGCGCCAAACCGTAATACCGGTTCCTTCGGACAATTTTCCACTCAATATTTCATCCCAACCCATCATCTTACGTCCATGCGCAGTCAGGAACGTTTCAATGCGACCTATCAGATATCCTTGCAGTTCACCTTCATCTTTCAAACCTTCTTTCTTGATGCGTTCCTGACAATCAGGGCACTTTTTCCAATGAGCCGTAGAAGCCTCATCTCCACCGATGTGAATATACTCTGACGGGAAAAGACTCATGACCTCCGTCAAGACATTTGTCAGGAAGGTATATGTTTCTTCTTTACCCGGGCACAGTTCCGAACCTGCCTGCCCGTTGCCACCACAAGCCAACCGGGGATAAGCAGCAAGCACCTCTTCCGAGTGCGACGGCATCTCTATTTCGGGGATGATTGTAATATGTCGCCGGCGGGCATATTCCACCACTTCGCGAATATCCGCCTGTGTATAGAACCCGCCTTGAGCACCCGGCGCATCCATCTCACAATAAGTCCGACCTCCTTTCCACCAACTTTTCCAATCAGAGAAAGGACGATAGGCAGTCTTTCGCGTCAGTTCAGGATATTGTTTTATCTCTATACGCCAGCCGGCACCATCTGTCAGATGCCAATGAAAACGATTGATTTTGTAATATGCCAGAGCATCCAGCTGTTTCTTAATGAACTCCTTGGTACGAAAATTCCGGGAAACGTCGAAATGCAATCCTCGGTAGGGAAAGCGCGGAGCGTCTTCTATTTCCACCAAAGGCAAACGCCAGCCACCCTTCCCGTCCGGTTGCGCCAGTTGCAGCAGCGATTGGAAAGCATAGAACAATCCGGCAGACGACGCAGCTTCGGCTTTAATGCCTTGCCTGTTTACCGTCAGCCGATAACCTTCTTCACCGCAACTCGCCAAACAAGATGGCTCTTGCACAAAAGAGATAGTCGATTTCTTCCCCCCCCTCTTCAGCTTCCAAGGAGAATTCTCCAAACAGTCAATAAAATCGGCCTTCTCCTTTGAAGGCAGATTACAGTAGAATGCAGAGTGCCCAGATACCTCATATCGTCCGGCTTCGACATGCAGGCAACGGGGGCGAGGAATGATGCGCACATCGTTCGAAGGTTGTGCAACGACTACTGCCGCTGTTATAGCAAGGAAAACAAAAAACATAAAAAATCGTTTCATGATAATATCCGAGTTTGTTTTTAATTGTACAATCACCGCCCTTTCTACTTATTTTCCGGCTTAAGCTCATTCGAGAAAGAATAAGGATAATCTTCCGGCCGGACGCCCCTCTCTCTATTCGGCCGGTTACTCATGTTGAACATCAGCGTCCCGCCGTTCAACAGTTCCTCATGTCTCAAATAATTCTTCGTATATTCGTCATCATTGAACCGGAGCGATTCAACATACAGATTATCCGGTGTATTATTGGCTGCGTCGATAATCAATGACTTGCCATTCTCGAAATGAAGTGTCGCTTTCTTAAACAAAGGAGCACCCAAGACATATTCGTCCGTCCCCGGACAAACCGGATAGAACCCCAGCGCCGAAAACACATACCAAGCCGATGTCTGACCGTTGTCTTCGTCGCCGCAGTAACCGTCAGGCCCTGAAGTGTACATGCGGTTCATCACCTGACGCAACCAATATTGGGCTTTCCAAGGCTGCCCCGCATAGTTATACAGATAAATCATGTGCTGAATGGGCTGATTGCCGTGGGCATAGTTACCCATATTCATTACCGTCATCTCACGAATTTCGTGAATGACCTGCCCGTAATAACTTTCGTCGAACAAGGGCGGAACAATGAAAACCGAATCGAGCATCTGCACGAACGGTTTTTCGCCTCCCATCAGCTCTATCAGACCTTGCGGGTCGTGAAATACCGACCACGAATAGTGCCAACTATTTCCCTCGGTAAAAGCGTCTCCCCACTTCAAAGGTGAGAAAGGCGACTGAAACCGCCCGTCTTTATTACGTCCCCGCATCAGCTTACTCTCTTTGTCGAACACATTCCGATAGTTCATAGCGCGCTTGGCAAAAAGCTTTTGTTCCTTCTCCGGACGGTTCAAGGCCTTGGCCATCCGATAAATACACCAGTCATTGTAAGCATATTCCAATGTGCGGGCCACACTCTCGTTAATCTTCACATCATAGGGGACATAGCCCAGTTTATTATAGTACTCGCACCCCAAACGGCCGGTAGAAAAGACCTCGGGATGAACATGCTTCGTCCCATGAATCAAGCCTTCATAGAGGGTTTTCACATCGTCAACCCTCACCCCTTTCAGATAAGCGTCGGCAAGCACTGAAGCCGAGTTATTGCCAATCATACAGCCTCGGTGTCCGGGACTGGCCCATTCGGGGAAGAAACCGCTTTCCTTGCAGGTATTGACAAGTCCCTCCTGAATCTTTTTGTTCACCGAGGGATACATCATATTAAGGAATGGAAAAAGAGAACGAAAAGTATCCCAAAAGCCGGTATCGGTATACATATAGCCCGGCAGGACCTCACCATTGTAAGGACTGTAGTGAATAGGGCTGCCATCCTCACCGTACTCGTAGAATGCACGCGGGAAAAGCAAGGAGCGATACAGACAGGAATAGAAGGTGCGATATTGGTCGAGGCTACCCCCTTCTACTTCCATCCGTCCCAATACCTCGTTCCACTCATTCTGTCCTTTCCGTACCAGTGTATCGAAAGAATCGTCACCCAGTTCCTTCAGATTCCTGTCGGCCTGCTCAAAACTGATAAAGGAGGAAGCCACGCACACATGCACCTTTTCACCTTGACGGGTTTTAAAGCCGATAATGGCACCGGCGTGTTCGGCATATCGCTCATCAGCATCTTCACACAACACACTATCGGCAACCAAGGCTTTATACACAAACGGCTTGTCGAACTCCATCACGAAATAGTTCCTGAAGTTCTTGGGCACGCCGCCACTGTTGCGGGTAGTATAGCCGATGATACGATTCCGTTCCGGAAAAATCTTCACGTATGAACCTTTATCAAAGGCATCGACCACAATGTAGGAATGGTCATTCTCGGGGAAGGTGAAGCGAAACATGACAGCGCGTTCTGTAGGCGTGAACTCGGCCAGCACATCATGTTCGGCAAGATATACCTTATAATAATGCGGAAGGGCAAGCTCTCCCTTGTGGGAAAACCAACTGGCACGTTTCTCCTCATCAAACTCAGGCTTGCCCACCACCGGCATGATGGAGAACTGCCCGTAGTCGTTTATCCAAGGACTAGGCTGATGGGTCTGCTTGAAGCCGCGAATTTTATGGGCAGTATATACATATTGCCAACCGTCGCCCATCTTACCCGTCTGAGGTGTCCAGAAGTTCATGCCCCACGGACGGGCTATGGCGGGATAGGTATTTCCGGCAGACAACTCGAAAGTGGACAATGTACCCACAAGCGGGTTTACATACCTGGTAAAATCTTTGGTATGCACTCCTAATGAGCAACTTATAAAGCAAATCAATATAAAAAATCTTCTCATGATATTAAAATTCAGATTATATGTGTCTGTTTAATTTTCATCTCCCATTTCAAATTCAAGAACACCGCCATCCATTATCTGTTCATAGGTAATATGTGTGTCATTATAAGTCTTGCCGTTAAGCTTCGCTGAGCGGATATAACGTTTGGTCTTGCTTACGGCGGGCGCCAATACCCTAAACACCTTTCCCCCGGGCAGATGCAACTTCGCCTCGGGATACAGCGGAGTACCTATTTCGTATCTGCCGCTAATCGGGTTTACCGGATAAAACCCCATTGCGCTGAACACATACCATGCAGACATCTGACCGCAATCTTCGTTGCCACACAAACCATCCGGCGTATTCTTATAAAGTTCGTGCATCACCTTGGCTGCATATTCCTGTGTCTTCCACGGCCGGCCGGCAGCATTGAACAGATAGATGACATGATGGCTCGGCTCATTG
Organism: Bacteroides zoogleoformans; assembly: GCF_002998435.1. Lineage (NCBI taxonomy): Bacteria > Pseudomonadati > Bacteroidota > Bacteroidia > Bacteroidales > Bacteroidaceae > Bacteroides > Bacteroides zoogleoformans. The sequence continues at coordinate 994,082 of NZ_CP027231.1, forward strand.
CCGTGTACGTATTGCCCAATCATGCCGGTACTGAAAATGGGAAGCTTGTCATCGGCCGAAGGATGGCAGGTGAACATGCTGTCCAGCTTTTGGACAAAGCGTTCCTTGCCTCCTACAAGGGTTATCAATCCATCGACATCATGCTGCACCGACCAGAAATATTGCCAGCCGTTGCTTTCGCAAATATGAGGGGTGTAATCATCGGGAGAGAAGCCTTCAATGAACCGTCCTTTGTCATCACGCGGCTGCATGAAAGAGGTCTGGGGATTATATACGTTCTTATAATTCCCGGCACGCTTATAAAACTCGTCCGCCGTCTGCTTCTGTCCCAGCTTCTCCGCCATGCGGGCAATGCAATAGTCATCGTAAGCGTATTCCAGAGTTTTGGAGAGCGACCAGTTCTCCGCATTATAGCCATCCGTCAGGTTGTAAGGCACATAGCCCAGTTTCTTATACAGCCCGATACCCCGATATGAGTCGATGTTGGCAGTGCTGACACAAGCCTCCAAAGCCTGCTCCGGATTAAAATCGCCCAAACCTTTCAAGTATGCGTCGGCGATGACCGCCACGGCATGATAACCTATCATCATATCCGTCTCGCTGCCATAAAAATTCCATACGGGCAGGCGTCCGTTCTGCTCATAAAAGGCAAGGAATGATTTCACCATATCGTTCACCCGTTCGGGGGCGATAAACGTGTAGAGAGGGTGTGCCGCACGATAAGTGTCCCACAAAGAGAAAGTACTGTAATTCGTCCACCCCGTGGCCTGATGAATTTTCTTGTCAGGACCGTAATAAGCCCCGTCCACGTCACAGTAAACAGTAGGAGCCAGCATCGAATGATACAAAGCCGTATAGAACTTGGCTTTCTCGTCAGAATCGTCACAAGTGATTTCTATTTTGGAAAGATGTTCGTCCCAAGCCTTGCGGGTAGCTGCCAGATACTTGTCGAAATCATCTTCGGGCACTTCGGCTGCCAGATTGCGTGCCGCCCCTTCGATGCTTACACCGGAGAGGGCCGTGCTGACAAGTATCTGTTCGCCGGCCTTGGTTCTGAAATCAAACCGTGCGACAACCGATGTCCCGGTTCGCCGGCCATCTTTCAACACAGCCGCCGTATCAAGCCGCATCGAAGCAAAAGGTTTGGAGAAACGGGTGCGGAAGTAGATGCGCTGGCCGCGTGCCCAGCCATCGGAAAAGCGATAACCTTGAACCGTGACCGAATCGACCGCTTCAACATGCGAATCATTGGTGAAATCCCAGTTCATGGCTTTCCGCAGATTCAGGAAAACCGCGGCATCGGCCTCAGGAAAGGTATATCGCTGGATGCCGCAACGTTCGGTAGCCGTCAGCTCCACATTGATGTCATAATCCTTCAAACGCACCTGATAATATCCGGCGCTTGCCGACTCTTCCGAATGGGAGAATAGGGAATATATGCCCAACGGCGCTTCCGCTTCCCGATAAGGCAATGTCACCGGCATAAAGGAAATATCATACAAGTCGCCCGCTCCGGCTCCTGAGAGGTGGGTGTGGCTGAAACCTGCAATGGTGCTGTCCGGATAAAAATATCCGGAAATCCTGTCCCACCCCGGCAACCCGTTGTCCGGACTAAGCTGCACCATACCGAACGGTGCTTGAGCACCCGGATAGGTGTTCCCTGTAAAGTCCGTACCGATAAAGGGATTCACCAAATCAGCATACGAAACGGGGGCTGCATCCTGCATCCGCACAGTACATGCCCCAAAGGACAAAAAGACTGCAAAGAAAGGGCATATTTTAATTAAATTCATAACATCCAAGGGTCAACATTATTTATTACAACCGAACAGAAAGGGCTACTCATCGCCATCTCTTCCAATATCATTCGAGCTAACAAAAATAATACAATATTCCGAATCTATGGCATAAAGAAGAAGATAAGCTGCTGCATGACATAAAAAACGAGGAAATTCGTTTATTCCACATCCGATTTTACGTTATCTTTGCAGCAAAAAGTCATAATGAACTACACGACCTATCTTTTCGATTTTGATTACACCCTTGCCGATTCATCACGAGGCATCATCACGTGTTTTCGCAATGTACTCACCCGGCATGGTTATGCGGAAGTAACGGATGATGAAATAAAACATACCATCGGAAGAACGCTGGAGGAGTCTTTCTCCGTGCTTACCGGAGTGACGGACGCCGGACGACTGGCCGACTTCAAGGCTGCATACCGTAAGGAAGCCGATACGCACATGACGGTGAACACCGTGCTCTTTTTGGAAACCAAATCGGTATTGACGGCGCTGAAAGACAGTGACGCGCAACTGGGCATCATCTCCACCAAATACCGTTTCCGCATCAAGGAACTGTTGGACCAACATTTCCCGAAAGGCTTTATAGACATCATCGTGGGCGGAGAAGACGTGAAAGAAGCCAAACCATCGCCCGAAGGCTTGCTGTCCGCCATCAAGCAGCTACATGCCACCAAAGCCGAAACGCTATACATAGGCGACAGCACGATAGACGCAGAAACCGCCCAAGCCGCCGGAATAGACTTCGCCGGCGTGATCCACGGAGTGACCACCGCCCAGGAATTAAGCAAGCATCCGCACATAAAAATAATGAACAGCTTGGAGGAGCTTCTGGAAGATTAGGAAAGCAGTCAGCTGCACGCAAGGCGGGAAGCCACATCCAGCCTGAATAACCACCACCTCCTACAGGGCATCTATATCGAGCCCACTTCCCAACACGACTGAAGTACCCTCAATTGTATTGGGAGATAGGGTCTCTCCCTTATCCATACAAGCGAAACCATAAGTCTCATGGTGGCAGCAAATAGTGAAACTGCAAGTGGTAGATTCCAATAGCAAGTGCAAAATCAAGAAATAATAAAACCGAATGAGGTTGATAAAACTCCATTCGGTTGTGAGAGTGAAGTATGTTGCGTAACTTCGCAACAAACATCCGACACTTTTTTGTCAGATAGTATGACAACTGTCAGAACAAGTCTTGACTATTACACCGCCGTCAACCGCTACTTAACCATTCTCCGGACGGAGCTTGCGGACGGTGACGGCGGTCTGCCACATTTCGCTTTCGCGCAAGGCTTTCAGCTCGGCATTCAGCTTGTCGCGATAATCGGGCTTGGAGTTGCTGTCGATGGAAATCTGAGCTTCGTTGCCGGACTTCACGCTTTCGTACAGCTTCTGCACAACGGGCTTGATGGCATCGTGGAACGGGGTCATCCAGTCAAGCGCACCGCGCTGAGCCGTAGTAGAGCAGTTGGCATACATCCAGTCCATGCCGTTCTTGGCAAAGAGGGGCATCAAGGATTGGGTCAACTCTTCCACGGTTTCGTTGAAGGCCTCGGAAGGAGAGTGACCGTTCTCGCGCAACACCTCGTACTGGGCCAGCAGCAATCCCTGAATGGCTCCCATGAGCGAACCGCGCTCGCCGGTCAAGTCGGAGGTAGCCTCGCGGATGAAGGTGGTCTCGAACAAATAGCCCGAACCGATGCCGATGCCCAAGGCGATGGTCTTGTCGAAAGCCCGGCCGGTGGCATCCTGATAGATGGCATAGGAAGAGTTCAGACCACGGCCTTCGAGGAACATGGTGCGGAGCGAAGTGCCGGAGCCCTTCGGAGCCACCATAATCACGTCGATGTCGCCGGGAGGAACCACACCCGTGCGGTCGTTCCAAGTGATGGCAAAGCCGTGGGAGAAGTAAAGCGCCTTGCCGGGAGTGAGACAGGGCTTGATGACGGGCCATACGGACATTACAGCCGCATCGGACAGCAAACACATCACGACAGTGCCCCTGCGGCAGGCCTCTTCGATGCCGAAGAGCGTTTCGCCCGGCACCCATCCGTCGGCCACAGCTTTCTCGTACGTCTTGCCCGGACGCTGCCCCACAATGACGTTGAAACCGTTATCGCGCAAGTTGCATGCCTGACCGGGGCCTTGCACGCCATAGCCGATAACTGCGATGGTTTCGTCTTTCAAAACCTCGCGCGCTTTTTCCAAAGGAAACTCTTCGCGGGTCATCACATTCTCGATAACACCGCCAAAATTCAATTGTGCCATATCTGTTTTAGTTTTTATTTGTGGCTTACGCCAACGTTTATACTTCTGTCTATTTCTCTGTAAATATCACTTTGGAGCGGCAGACTACCTCGCCGCCGCTTTTCTTCACTTCGACAGCGTAGACGCCGCCACCGTCATCGTCCATGAAGAAGGTAAGCCGGTCTCCATAGCGGCTTTCGGTGACATAGGCCATCTCGAAACGGCGGATGCGCTTCTCGCGGTACATCTCCATGGGGAACAGGTCGAGGATGTGCTCGATATAGCGGATGCTGTTGACGTGTCCGTTAATGTCGATATCGCTGTACTTGGCTGTCAGCGAAGCCACCGGCTCCGTGGAAGAGACCTTGATGCGCGACGGCTTCTCGATGGGGCAAGGCTCGTCGCAGACATAGTCCATGATGCCGCCGTCGTGAAGCGTCAGCAAATCGGCCGGCTTGCGCGTATTCATGCTGATCATGGCCCATACGGATCGCGCATAGCCCGTTGTCCGTCCGTCTTTGTCGATAAGGGCGAAATTACGGTCAGTGAAAAGGCGGTAAACATTCTCCACCCACGTCCGGATGGAAAACTCCTCATATTGGCAGGGCATCTCGTCCAGCTCGATGGCCAGACGGGACAGCACCCAGGTATAATTGTCCTCGTTCAAGGCAGCGATGCCGAAGCCGCGGTCGGTGGCATGGAAGCCTGCGCAATTCAGCAGATGATTGCCCAATACGCCCAAGGCGAGCCGTCCGGTGAAATCGACATGGAACGGTTCGGCCACGAACTTGTAAGTTCCTATCTTGTTCTTCTCACTCATCGCCGTTTTGTTTACTTTGAAGGTATTTCGCCTCACGCTCCGCCAGATATTCGTTGACCCGCTCGAAGCAACCGGTGGTAATGGCTACACGGCCCGAACGGACAAACTGAAGCACGCAGTCAAATGCGCTCAACTCCTCGTAGAGGGCGGTAATGTCTTCGCTCATGCCGTTCTTCTCTACAATGGAAAAGACTGTGTTCACCTCCACGATGCGCGCATTGTATCTGCGGATAACTTTAGAAACTTCCGGTTTCTCTTCCAATATGGAAGTGGTTATCTTATAAAGAGCTATTTCATGTTGGTAGATTTCATCGTCCGTAAAGTAATGGGCCTGCAACACATCTATTTTCTTGATGATTTGCTTGGTCACCTTTTCAATGGTCTCTTTGTCCGTCCAAGCAGTGATGGTATATTTGTGTACCCCTTTGATGGAGGAAGCCGATACGTTCAGGCTTTCGATATTGATTTGCCGGCGGGTAAAAACAGCCGTCACCTGATTGAGCAGACCGGCAAAGTTTTCCGAATGGACGATAATGGTATATAATGTTTTGTCACTCATATTTCTTTCGATTTTAAAAGTCAGCATTCCAGTAGCATCTGGTTCACCGAACCACCCGGTGGGGTCATCGGCATCACATTTCCTTCTTCTTCCACGCAAGCTTCGAGCAAGAACGGGCCATCCGTGGCAATCATCTCATCAATCGCTGCTGCCAACTCATCGCGCTTCATGATCCGACGGGCAGGAATGGCATAGGCCGACGCTATTTTCATATAGTCAGGGTTCATCATAGGGGTGAACGAATAACGGCGGTTGAAGAACATCGCCTGCCATTGCCGAACGTTGCCGAGAAAGTTATTGTTCAGCAGAATTATTTTCACCGGTGCCTTTTGCTCCATAACAGTGCCCAGCTCCTGTATGTTCATCTGTAATCCTCCATCGCCCATGAAAACGCATACTGTACGGTCGGGACTGCCAAAAGTGGCGCCTATGGCGGCCGGAAGCCCGAAACCCATAGTGCCCAAACCGCCTGAGGTGACAATGCTACGCTTCTTGCTATATTTGAAATATCGGGCGGCCATCATCTGATTTTGCCCCACGTCGGTGACCAATATAGCCTCATTGCCGGTAGCCTCGCTGACGGCACGCACCACTTCGCCCATGCTCAAAGCTTTGCCTGCCGGATGCAATTCCGGCCGAATGACTTTTTCCTCTTCTACCTTTTCATAAGGCAGAAAAGTTTCGAGCCATTCTTTATGTTCGGCAGGCTTCAGCAATTCGGTCACCACAGCCAGCGTCTCCTTGCAGTCGCCCAACACGGCAACATCCACTTTAACGTTCTTATCTATCTCGGCAGGGTCTATATCGAAATGAATAATCTTTGCTTGTGTGGCATAAGTGGACAATTTGCCGGTGACACGGTCGTCGAAGCGCATGCCCACGGCAATCAGTACATCGCATTTGCCTGTATTGATATTGGGACCCAAATTTCCGTGCATCCCCAGCATTCCCTTGTTCAAAGGATGTGCCGTAGGCAAAGCGGAAAGTCCCAGCAGGGTACATCCGGCAGGCATTCCGGCTTTCTCGATAAAAGTACGGAGTTCCTGTTGAGCTTCTCCCAACTCTACCCCTTGTCCCACCAATACCAAAGGACGCACCGCTCCGTTTATCAGCTCGGCTGCTTGTCTGATGGCTTCAGAATTCATTTCGGGAACCGGAAGATAACTGCGAATATAGTCCACTTTCGTGGGAACGTATTCGGTTTTATCTACTTGTGCATTCTTGGCAAAATCGAGTACTACCGGGCCGGGACGCCCGTTTTTTGCCACGTAAAATGCACGAGCCACCGCCCAAGCCACATCTTCTGCCCGACGGACTTGATAGCTCCATTTCGTAATGGGCTGCGTGATACCTACCAAATCGACTTCCTGAAAAGCATCTGTACCCAGGAAATTTGTTCCCACCTGGCCAGCTATGACAACAATCGGCGTGCTGTCTATCATGGCATCGGCAATGCCCGTAATAGTATTGGTGGCGCCCGGCCCACTGGTAACCAAGCATACGCCGACTTCGCCAGAGACGCGTGCAAAGCCTTGTGCTGCATGGGCAGCTCCCTGCTCATGGCGGACCAAAATATGATTCAACGTCTTACGATGGTCGTATAAGGCGTCGAACACCGGCATGATACTTCCTCCCGGATAACCGAAGATGGTTTTTACTCCCTGATATTCCAAAGAGCGCATCAATGCTTCGGCACCTGTTATCTGAGCTTCACTGCAATCTGTTCCCGAAAAGGAAGAGGAGGCATTGTTTTTTGTATCACTATTTATCATATTCAATAAATCTTCTGATTTCTTTCCATTAAAATGTTTTCTTATTCTCCATGTTTCGCGAAGTCTATATCAACCTCACAGCTCCTTTATCCGCCGAACTTACCATGCCGGCATAAGCTTTCAATGCTTTGGATATTTCGCGAGTGCGTGTGACCGGTGTCATGGGGCGGGCGTCCAATTCTTCATCCGTCAACCTCACGTTGATGCTACGTTCCGGAATATTGATTTCAATGATATCTCCATCTTGAATCTTACCGATGTTTCCACCGGCTGCAGCTTCGGGCGAGATATGCCCTATGCTGAGTCCGGAGGTGCCCCCACTGAAACGTCCGTCGGTAATCAGTGCACACTCCTTACCCAAATGGCGTGACTTGATATAAGAGGTGGGATAAAGCATCTCCTGCATGCCCGGCCCTCCTTTAGGACCTTCGTGGGTGATGACAACGACGTCGCCACTGACCACCTTTCCTCCCAATATACCGTTGCAGGCAGCTTCCTGCGAATCGAAAACCTTGGCCAGACCGGTAAACTTCCAGATACTTTCATCCACTCCGGCCGTTTTTACGACACAGCCATCTTGGGCTATATTTCCTTTCAGAACAGCCAAGCCGCCATCCTTGCTGTAGGCATGCTCCAATCCGCGGATACACCCGGCAACGCGGTCCACATCCGGTTCTTTGTAAGATGCCGCTTGCGAACCAAGCACGAGATTGAACTTTCCGGCAGCGGCGCTGGAGAATTTTTCAATGGCTTCCTCGCATACATTAGGAGAAGTGATGCTATAGCGGTCTATCGTTTCCGCCAACGTCATTCCGTCCACACGAAGAACACCGGTGTCTACCAGTCCGCCCTTCGCCAGTTCGTCCATTATGGCAATGATGCCACCGGCACGATTCACATCTTGGATATGATATTTTTGAGTATTAGGAGCCACTTTGCACAAACAAGGGGTTTGACGGGAGAGCATATCGATGTCGTCCATCGTAAAGCGGGTTTCGGCTTCATGGGCTATTGCCAACAAATGAAGCACCGTATTGGTAGAGCCTCCCATTGCAATGTCCAGTGTCATGGCGTTCAGAAAAGCTTCGCGGGTGGCAATGCTGCGCGGGAGTACGCTGTCATCTCCTTCCTCATAGTACCTGAAAGCATTCTTTACGATTAATTTGGCGGCATCTTCAAACAGTTTCCTGCGGTTGGCATGAGTGGCCACAATCGTCCCGTTGCCGGGCAAGGCCAACCCCAGTGCCTCATTCAGACAGTTCATCGAATTGGCCGTAAACATGCCCGAACAACATCCGCATGTGGGACAGGCCCGTTGTTCTATTTGGGCAACTTCATTGTCGCCTACACTTTCATCGGCCGATTGTATCATGGCATCGATCAAGTCCAGATGTCTGCCATTCCATTCACCGGCTTCCATCGGACCACCCGAAACGAACACGGCAGGAATATTCAGCCGCATTGCCGCCATCAGCATGCCCGGAGTAATTTTGTCGCAATTGCTGATGCAAATCATGGCATCTGCTTTATGGGCATTCACCATATATTCCACGCTATCGGCAATGAGGTCTCGCGAGGGTAAGGAATAAAGCATGCCGTCATGTCCCATAGCGATGCCATCGTCGATGGCAATGGTGTTGAACTCTGCTGCAAAGCATCCCATTTTTTCAATCTCACCCTTTACAAACTGACCGATTTCATGCAGGTGGACGTGTCCGGGTACGAACTGTGTAAACGAATTGACTATAGCGATAATGGGCCTTCCCATTTGTTCTTGCTTCATGCCATTGGCCGTCCACAAAGCCCGGGCGCCTGCCATGCGGCGTCCCTGTGTGCTGAACGAACTACGTAACCGATGCTTCATCTTAATGCTCCTTTCAATGAAAAAGCCTTTCTCACCGTTATGAGAAAGGCTTATTAAAATTATCTTTTATCGTACGAATGCATACACAAACCTTTCTCACGCTCCCAATGTCACCACCACGACGCGAATAATATGCAGGACTGCCAGGCTGATAGATGTATGCAAGTTCATAACTCTTTTTATCTCTGTTAATTTGGTTGCAAAGGTAAGGGCTTTTTTAGAATACCCAAACAAATTGAATAAAAAAAAGAGGATTGAGCAAGGAATCGTAAGAAAACAATCCATCTAAGAGCAAATATCGAAACAGAATTGAATATATACTGATTCAAGTTTCGCAAGTTAATGAGCAATGTTGATATAATGGCATAAAAAAGCATAGGAGTTTCTGTATGTTGCAGAAAATGAGTAAATTTAACGTGAGTTCGACGAATTATAAGTGTCTACAAATTTGGTGCTTATCGAAATTTGTTGTAACTTTATAGTAGTGAAATACAAAGAATTACAAATAAAAATCGCTATGATCACCGAGAGCAAAATTACAGAAATATTTTGTATGGCAGACGACTTCTGCAAGTTTTTTGATACAATGATGGCAAAATACACGCTAAAACCGCTCAAGAAGAGAAAATATCATCGTGACAGCACGATGTCAAAGGCGGAAATCATGCTTATCATGAGTCTCTTCCACGACTCCGGCTACCGCTGTCTGAAACATTTCTATCTTGAAAAGGTGTGCAGGCATCTGCGCCATCTGTTTCCCGAAGTTGTATCGTACAACCGTTTCGTGGAATTGGAAAGAGAAGTTGCCATTCCTCTTGCACTGTTCATCAAGAAAGTACTGCGTGGGGAAATGTACTGGTATCAGCTTCGTTGATAGCACTCCCCTGCGTGTCTGCAGGAATCAGCGTATCCATATCCATAAGGTGTTCAAAGGTATAGCGCAAAGGGGAAAATGCTCCATGGGCTGGTTCTTCGGATTTAAATTGCATCTGATTTGCAATGAGAAGGGAGAGCTGCTCAACTTCATGATAACACCCGGTGACATTGATGCCCGCAAGCCTTTGGAATACAAGGACTTTGCGAAATTCATATACGGCAAGTTGGTTGGGGATAAGGGATATATAAGCAAGAGGCTCTTCCAACGGCTGTTCGTGGACGGAATACAGCTTATTACCAAGTTGAAAAGCAACATGAAGGGTGCGCTGATGAGCGTTTCCGACAAACTGCTGCTCAGGAAGAGGGCTATCATAGAAACGGTTAACGATGAACTCAAGAACATTGCGTAAGTGGAACACTCCAGACATAGATGCTTTGAGAATTTCATCGTCAATTTATTGGGGGCTATTGCCGCATACTGCTTGTTTCCAAAGAAGCCGTGCATCAATGTAAAAAGAACATTTGATACGCAGCTTGCGTTATTATGAATTCGTCGAACTCACGTTAAAATTAATACTCTCCCCTATGCTCATACACAAAGTTACAACATTCCTCTCAGAGATCAGCATTTTTTCCGGGAAAATGATTCCCATAAAGCCATGTATGCCCTTATTGATGTGATTAAAGGATTAAAAATGACAGAGATGTCCCTCTTTGGGACCAAGAGCAAGTGCAACCATGTATATACATTGCTGCAAGTGTTCCAGACTCTATTGATGTATCCTTGTTTCATGGTTCACAATCCTTTCAATTATCATGATTCTTCATTAAGCCATATCCTGCATTGCAAGAAAGATGTATTCTACCGGTTTATGAGTAACCCTCAGATAGACTGGCGCAAACTTCTTTATAGCCTCAACATCCAATTGTGGAATAAAATAAGAGTCCGCACAGAATATAAGCAAGGCACTACCTGTCTGATCGTTGACGATACAGACTATCCCAAGGCCGGAAGACGGATTGAAAACATCGGAAGAGTTTATTCTCATGTTCATAACAAGTGTATCCTTGGCTTCAAAGCGCTGTTTCTTGCCATTACTGACGGCACGAGCCAGATGATCCTTGATTTCGCTATTCTTGGTGAGAAGGGAAAGAAAGGGAATTATGGCATGAGCGACAGGGAGCTTCAACAACGCTTTACCAAAGAACGGGATAAGGATTCCGCGCTGCAGGAACGGCTCGATGAATATTATCAGAAGAAAACAGACTTGATGATAAGCATGATCAGAAGAGCCATCCGAAAAAATATTGGGTTCAGCTACGTGTTGGCTGACAGTTGGTTTGCCTGTAAGGATATTATCCGTTTCATCCATTCCCGCCATATCAAATGCGATTATCTGGGTATGATTAAAGTTGGAGAGAATGGAAAAACCAAGTATGGTTTTGAACGGAAAGACTTTACGGCTCCTACGTTGATAAAGCTTCTTACCCAAAGAAAACAGAAGAAGTACAGTCGTAAGTTGCGCTGTTACTACATCACTGTTGATGTGGTCTTTGCCGATACCCCTGTCAGACTCTTCTTTGTCCGTAGTAGTAAGAACGGAGCATGGAATGGACTTATGACAACCAACACCAAACTGGAGTTCTTCGAAGCATACAGAATTTACTCCCAAAGATGGTCTCTGGAGGCCATTTTCAAGGAAGCCAAAGGGATGCTTGGATTGGGCAAATGTCAGGCCAATAACTTTGCTTCGCAGATTGCCGCCACTTCTTTGGTCGCTTTGCAATACAACATCCTTTCGGTTGTAAAGAGGTTTACGGCATACGAAACGATAGGGAAACTTTTTGAAGACATTACCAAAAACTCTTTGGAACTCTCGGTTACGGACAGAATATGGGGAGACCTTCAGGAAATTGTAATAGCCATAGCGAACCTCTTCGGATTGGTCGATGAGGAAATATATGATGCTATTATTAACAGGTCTGAGGAACAGAACCATATATGCGATATTTACAAATTAAAACTGGCAAGTTGAACTTGCGAAACATGAATACTGATACAACAAAGCCAAGGAGAACTTATCAGCCTATTACTTCACAGCATTGAGTGATAACTCCCTGACTATAACAAAGTCATATCTCATTTACCTCCCCCAAAAATAATCCATCATACAGTTCTATTCAGAGAATTACCAACTTCCATGTTCTTTCTCATATTCAAGAAAGTCGGATTCGCGGCTACATTCCCCACGATATTCCCATTCCATTTCATCCATATATTCTTTGCCTTGCCTGATGACAACTGCCCGCAATACATTCCTGCCGTCGTTCAGTAACACTTTTTCGAAGACGTAATGCACATCGGTATACCCTTTACGAATGCCGGACAGTTCACGACCGTTGAGATATACCTTGGGAGTGCCGATATTGGAATACACCGTGACAGAGGTTTCTTTTTTCTCACGCAACATATTCCGGCGTTGCGTCATGTAAAGCACCGGTTCCTTGCTCCAATTGGCCTTATACCAAAAATAAGAATCTTTCTTGATTTTGCGATCGAAAGTCATCATCCCTTTCATGTTACGCGCATCTACACTGCCTCTCTTCGAAGTAGGCACCGCAAAATCAAACATATTCCACAAATAGGAAGCTGTAATATAAGGATGCTGTGCAATAACGCTCCATTGATATTCATGGGTCTTGGTCTGGAATGTTTCCGGATAGAAAGGGCTCATCCAGTTCAGCGCATCGCGCAGAATTTCGGTCTGGTGAGCAATATTGGCGTCGGCACCATACTCCGTCAACATCAGACGTTGCCAGGGATACTCTTTTTCCATCTTCTCTACCCAAGGCTTTATATCCTGCATCTTCTTTTCGTACCAGCCGAAATAACGGTTCATGCCTTGTATATCCGCATTTTGATTGACCGGATGGTCGACATTGCCATAACCATTTACCGATATGGTATAACGGTCAGGGTCTTCCAGTTTGCAAAGATCATGGACGGACTGTGTAAGGGCGGCAGTATAACCATGTGGATGGTACACTTCATTATGAATGCCCCATACATAGATGGAAGGATGATTGAAACTCTGACGAATCAATTCACGCATCTGCTGATGTGCATTTTCCCACTCTTGTCCAGTCACCCGGTTGACAAAAGGAATCTCTGCCCAAATCACCAATCCCAACGTATCGCAACGCGAATAAATATAGTCGGACTGTTGATAATGGGCAAAACGAACGGTAGTCGCACCTATATCCATAATCTGTGCCAAATCAAAATCATGTTCTTTGTTAGTCAAGGCACTTCCCAGTTCCCACCAGTCCTGATGGCGGGTTACACCGTACATAGGATATTTCTTTCCGTTCAAGAAAAAGCCTTTACCTGCAACAACTTCATACTTGCGGAGCCCCAGCGGCTGAATAATTTCGTCCAGCACACGTCCGTCCTGCACGAGACGCGACACCACTTTATAGAGATAAGGATCTTCACGTCCCTGCCACAGATGAGGATTACTCAACTTGAACTGTGAAGAATAAGTTTGTACTCCCTGTGGTGTAAGTTCAAAGGCCTGACTATGCTTCTTCACCAACTTACCGCTTCCATCGCAGATGGCATTCTCCAGAACCAATGGAACCGGAGTCAGTGTCGCATTATCCATCTTCACTTTTACAGTCACTTCGGCATACTGCTTTGAAACATCTTTCTGGGTGATATATACACCAGACGAAGCACAGTCATTGGCAACAATACTGCAGAGCTCCGTTACCACCAGCCATACGGGACGGTAAATCCCTCCGTAAACGCCAAACAGTATATGATTGGTAGGGATGACATCAGGACGTGCAGTATTATCGGCCTTTACGATAACTTCATTCTCCTCCCCGAATTTCACTTGCGAGCCAATCTCGCATACAAAGGCAGAATAAGCTCCTTTGTGCGTTCCAACCAAATAGCCGTTGATATAAACCTCGGTACATGAGCCCACTCCTTCGAAACGCAGGAAGAGACGCTTGTCTTTCATGTTCTCGGGAAAGACATATATTTTCCGGTAATAGCCCATGCCCTCATAAAAAGCGGACACTTTCTTCTGCATATCTTCTGCATTCCAAGTATGCGGGAGAGTCACTTCCTGCCAGTCGGTACACCACTTCACGGCAGCCTGCATGGCGTCTTTGGGAAAAGGCCCTTTCTTAAACTCCCAATCACTGTTGAACGATATCACCTCACGAGCATTTACTCTGTTGAAGACTCCCGCCAGCAATATGAGAGCACCTACTATAAAAAAATTATTCTTCATAATCCCAGTACTTAACTATTCTATTTTAGAACCAGACAGCAAAAATAGAATTTCTATCTAAAAACATATCAAGTCTGTGCATCACAATATTTGTCAGTAGCACTTACATTATCCTCAATCTGTAGCTTGATAACGAAAGGAGATCCCGGGTCTTTAGCCGGCATATCTACATTATACTCATTACGGGCAGTTTCTTGCACTGCGACTTCTTTCCCGTTCAGCACAACCGCCTTTATAATCTTGACACCTTTCGGTGTTTTCACAACCAGATGTCCGGAATAAGAAGGATTGAAGACCACCATATACACCTCTTTCCCTTTACAGGTATAATATCCCCAAGGCTGCTTATCCCAACCGGCATAGTCACAACCATAAATACACTCCCCGTTTTCCTTCATCCATTTACCGACAGCATCAGCCAGTTCCTTTTCTTCCGGACGGAAATCACCGTCAGCCTGCGGCCCGAAGTTCACAACCATATTCCCTCCCATTGAAACGGCATGCACGATGCGTTCCAACACTTCCAAAGGAGTTTTTACGTAACTTAAAGACCAGTCTTTGTGGTATCCCCATTGGTTTTCAGGGACAGTCATACATGCCTCCCAATCCCACCGAGTTACCTTCAAGTCCTTCACCGGATCGGGAAGGCGACGTTCGTAGCCCGACTCGTAATCACCCATCAAGTGACCGTTACTATCAAAATGTCTCTTACCGTAAATCAGCACGTAAACGGCTATTGACTGTCACACCGGGCAGCATATCTTTCAGCATTCGTTCCACATGAGCAGTCCACCAGCCGTTTTTCTTGATACTTGCATCCCAAGTTCCATCGAACCAGAAATCTTTTACGGTAGGATAACGGATAGCAAGCTCTTTCAACTGATTGTCCGTAAATTCCAGAAAGCGAGTAAAAGCGGCTTCATCATCCAGCGACTTAATATCATACCTATAATCAGGATGACTCCAGTCCATCACCGAAAAATAGAAATGCACATCGATACCTTCGTCATTATAGGCTTTTACCAATTCTCCCAATATATCTTTCTTATAAGGTGTCTGTGCCACCGTATACTTACTATATTCACTCGGCCACAAGCAAAATCCTTCATGGTGTTTTGTAGTAATCTTCACATACTTCACACCCATTTTTCTGAACATCTTTGCCCATGCGCGGGCATTAAATTTTTTAGGACTCCACTGTTCCATCAGTTTCAACCATTCTTCCATCGGAACTTTAGCCCATGATTTCAGCCATTCCGCAGCCCCATTGTACATTTTACCATTCCATGCTCCTCCCGGAATGGCATAAAGTCCCCAATGTATGAAGGCTCCCAAACGGTTATCGCGAAATTTCTTCATATCCACATCCTGACGTTTACCTAAGCGGTCAGCTCCATACTTCAAAGATATTTCTTGATCAGCAGGCAAAATCTGAGACTGCTTTTGAGCCAATACACCCATACACATCCCCCAAACAAATATTCCCATTAATAATAATCGACTCATTACATTAAGCTTAAAATCAAATGATTACTTGTAGAAAAGGAACAAAATTCCATCTATAACAAGCTATTCTATTTCTAAATCCCTTATCTAAACAGGTTAATTCTCCTCGCAACATACTATTCACAACACGTATATCCGCATAGAGTTAGCATGCTTTTTTGAAAGAAAACGAAGTCAGAGAGAACAAAAGTGTCCGGAATAAAAAGAGGTGAGACATTCACATTTATTATTTCGACACACCTATAATATCAGTGCAAATAGAAAAAGACTTATCTATTATAAATAAACACTTGCAAATCTCCTACAGAAACATTACCGTTTTCCGAATAATTCCAATCAGCCTGTCCACTTCTCAAATGACCTTTTATAAAGGTAATTCTGATGTATCGGGCTTCTATCGGTTCTACTGGGAAGAATTGATAATCCTCTACCTTCAAAGACTCCGTTACGCATTCGCCCAAATCGATCCAAGTATCCCCTACTGTCTTTTTAGCCTCCAACCTAAACGTATGGCATTGCAGATGAGAATAATTCAGGCTACGATGTCTATATCCCAATTGTCCGAGCCTGATAACTTCTCCTAAATCAATGTCCAAATAACAAACCGGGTCATAAACCGGGCGCATTGTGATTTCAGGACACCAGAAGGTTGAATTCTTATCGTCAAACAGATTTTTCATATTCCCTTCTTTAGTCCCCAGATTGCAGGAGTAGCTCCATTTTTCAGAGAATGGAAAACCTACATACAAAGGTGCCTCTGCGGCCACCTTCACTCGGCATGTAGCAGTCTGCCTGCCTCTATCATTAGCAGTAATAGTTATCTTAGTAGACTGTCCGGTCTCACCGACCACCGTGATTATGCCATTCCGGTTTATGATTGCCACTGTCGGATCTTCCGAGGAATAAGTAACGCTCTTATCGGTAGCATTGTCGGGATTAACTGTCACATATTGTGCCAAGTTGAAAGTCTTGCCTCTTTCCACTTCCACATTCTGTCCGGCAGACTGAATCGTAATACTTGATACAAGCACAATATTGCTGACAACTCTAACCGGATATCTGACGTATGTACTCGAACCGTCGTCCACTCTTATGATGATCGTATCCGTACCCAATGGAGAAGGGATGTCGCCTGTAGCCGGAGTTGTCAGTTTAGGAGTTATCAAGCCGTCTTCACTTAAATCGATAGCACCGGTAGGTTCACCAGCAAAGTGATAACTAACGGTATTCTTTCTTGCACTCTTGGGCATGATGAAAGGCTTGAGTTGCAAAGGTTGCCCTTCCGTCACAACTACCCCAAAGATATCACTTTCAAGATTAGTCGCATTTTTAGCAGTAATAGTCACTGCCTTACCGAAATCATCGTCATCGCAACCCGCAAACAGTGCTCCGAACGAAAACATTCCTAACAAGATATATATATTTTTTTTCATAATCGTATATTGTTTTTTCTTTTATCTGTTAATATCTTTCCAACCCGGATTTTGTGTTAAAAGCGGATTCATAAGCAGTTCATTCAAAGGTATCGGGTAATAGTATCGTTTATCATTCCAAGGCCGAACCCCCTTGATAACAGTAGTGGATGTAGGATAAGGAATAATAAAGTCATCTTCATCTACAATTACTTTATTCCCCACTTCACCGATAGGAACAGTTACTTTGAACGGATAATTCTTATACTGTTCATCATTACGGTTCTTGGTGTATAACTCAATCTTTTCAGGTGTCATCTTCATACCTCTGGTAGGAACGGTAAATAATTTACCGGCTTTCCATCTCATCAAATCCTCATAACGCATACCCTCTATCATCGTTTCCACACGACGTTCACGTCTAATTTCACGAATAATCGGAGACACGGAGTAATCGAGCTTCTGAGAGTAAATGGCATCCAAACGAGGGTCATTAGGAATGTTAGACAAACTCAGCTTGGCATTGGGATATTTTACAAAATCATATCCGGCTCTTTCTCTCAATGCATTGACAGTAAGGTTCAAGTCGTCATCTGTGATTTCACCCAATTCGGCTCTGGCTTCCGCATAAATCAACAACAACTCTCCATAACGGAACATGTGTGCAGTTTGTACACCCTTCGGGTTAGCCTCCCATTCAGCGTAGTCAGGCATCCAATGCTTGATAAAGCGATATCCAGTCACCGTAGAGTTATACTGTTTCATTGGAGATCCGCCACCTGTATCGTATGTAATCATCGGGTAAATGACTCCGGACTCTTCAATGCTGTATGTATTGTCATCCGCATCAAAAATAGAGGCATACTCACCCGGCTTGCAAATGGTTTGTCTCAAACGTGGGTCACGGTTATCCAGCTCTTCCCACATGCCGTCATATCCCTTGAACAAAGGATTTCTTTCATAATTGCCTTCAGTACCATCGATATAGACCGGACGTCCGTCTTCACACAGATAGTCTTCGAGTACATCTACAGTAGCCCCCAAGCAGTAACGTGTGTGGTTGTTCTTCCCCCAATAACGAGGATTGTCATGCCCCAATTTCACGCCGTCATACACACGTGCCAGAATTGTTTCTTCATTACCTTCCGTTTCGGGAGAGCCTTTCTGCACGAATAATTGCCAGTAAGAATCTTTTTCCGTAGGGTGTTTGAAGAGCTTGTATCTATTCTTTTCAATAATCTTCCAAGCAGCATCACGGCTCATCTTCAATAACCCATCAGCAGTAGACAGCAGATTCAATTCCGTATGATATTTGCGAAAAGTTCCTTCGAACAGGCAGAAACGAGATTTTAGAAATAACGCCATATCTTGATTGATATATCCGCAAGAGTTGTCATTGTCTTCGAGATTCTGAATGGCAAAATCAAAACATTTCAAAATATTTTCAACTAACTCCACACGTGGCATACGAGGGCCGTAAAGTTCCGGAGAACTTGTATCCAGTTCTTTGTCCAGCCAAGGCACTTCACCCAGAGCCACCAATTTAATATAATAATCCCATGCTTTGAAGAAATAGGCTTGCGCCGCATATTTCTTCAGTGTTTCCGGGTCGCCCACTTCCGCATAATGGTTTAGGAAGTAGTTCACCTTACGAAGTTTTTCCCACTGCCAAGGAGCATCGAAGTTCTTGGACGCTGAATTCGGAGTATCGTACGTATCTCCCAATTTGCCATCGATACTGCCTGCATAAACCGTGTTGTCACTGAACGCATCTCCAAAAATAATCTGACTACCGGCTTTTACGGCCAAGAAACCTTTGTCATGCGAAGTATTATTAGTTCCACCAACTCCATGTCCATACACATAGTATCTGTAAATTCCGTCTAGATAGAGTTGCAAGTCGGCTTCTTTGGTAAAGAATGTGCCGTCTGCCATATCGTCTATCGGATCCCGCTGCATGAAATTATCGTTGCAAGACGACAAAGATGCCGCCAGAACCACGAGCAAAGTTATAACCGAATATTTTCTCATAATCTCTTTTCTATTTTAAACGTTAAAAACCTACTTGAATACCTACACTGAATGTCCGCTTTGGAGGATACGCATCAGATAGATAATCAGTGTCATAGTACTTGGGCATATCTGAAATTGCAAACAAATTGTAAGCAGCTACATTCAGCCTCAATTTCTGCAATCCGATTTTATTGACCTGCGCTTTCGGGAAAGTATATCCCAGAATCATCTGCTTCAGCTTGATGTAAGAAGCGTCAAGCAGATAACCGCTTTGAGTATAGCTGCCAAGGCCGAAACCATACATCGGAAATTTAGCATCTGTTCTTTCGGGAGTCCATGAATTATTATACGTTTCCCACGAACCGGCTCCATTGCCCCAATAACTTGAATAAGATGACAACCAGTAGTCTCTCTTACCTACTCCTTGGAACATCAAATCCAAGTCAAAACCTTTATGCTGGAAGTTGGCCGTAATGTTATAGCGATAGCGCGGTGAATTATTACCGATTACTTTTCTGTCGCCCGGATCATCCACCGTATTCAAGCCGGTGGTAATGACACCATCATGGTCCAAATCCTGATACCACACGTATCCCGGATAAGTCTGTCCTCCCTTGAAGTAAGGTCCGTAATATAACGGTTTCCCGTTAGGGCCTACACCGTCAAAGTCATCCTCTTGCAAAATGCCTCCGGTAACATACCCCCAGATATCACCCACCGTATACCCTTTGTATAAGACACCGTCGCCGATTTTGTTGGTAGGATTGGAAGGATAACTCATCACCTTGGCCCTATCATCAGAAAGTGCTACGCCTAAGCTATAAACAAATCCGTTAGCCAGTTTATCCGACCATTTGGCCTGAAGTTCAAAACCTGTGGTCTTCAAGATGCCTGCATTCTCGAAAGGCAGGTTATCGTCACCAATCAATGCCGGATAATCTTTTCCCCCAGGTATCAAAATATCTGTTACTTTTCTTTTGAATATATCGGCAGTAAACGTCAAACGGTTCCGCAAGAAAGTAAAATCAAACCCTAAATTTTTAGTAGTCGATTTTTCCCAGGTCAGGTTAGGATTGGTTAACGAAGGCGTAGTGATGCCTGTCGGATAACGCATACCGTCGAATAGGAAATGACCTTCAGTTGTTCCGAAAACAGACTGATACGGATACACAGAACTGGGTTGACTACCCAAACGTCCCCATGAGGCTCTGATTTTGAAGTTATCCAACCATTCTTTAGACCAATCCATAAATTTCTCTTCTGAAACTCTCCACCCCAATGATACGGTTGGGAAGAACTGGAAACGAGAATCTTTCGGAAATTTGGAACTACCGTCATAACGAGCATCCACTTCTATCAGATATTTGCTCATATAGTTATACATGACACGGCCGAACAAAGCACGCTGTGCTATCTCATGATGAGAATTACCCGATGTATTGGCTGTAATGTCCTCTACCAAAGAAGGATTCAATATATACGGGTCAAGCATTTTAGACAACGAGATAGAAGAACCGGCATATTTTTCCTCTTCCTGATTAACACCCAACAATACAGAGACATTATGCTTTTCTACAAAAGTCTGGTTATAATCAGCATATACGTTGATAGCATATCTGTCTGTAGTAGAACGTTGGATATAACCGGTATTCTCCGTTGCCCAACGATTTTCGAGAGCAGTCCATGAATTGTTCACGCGTGACTGCTTAGGATGTGTTTTTTCCTGCTGGTAAATAGTCGGAGTAAAAGACAAATCTGCCTTTATCTTCAGTATCTTAGGCAGAATCGTAAACTCAGGATTGATAGAAAGAATCGTCTTGCGCCTGGAAGTAATATTACGTCCACCTGCATACAGATAACTCACAGGGTTTTCTGTTACATAATTAGGTAGAGGATCGTCCGGAGCGGTCAATACAGGCTGATAAATATAGTTTTCAGGATAATAAGATTTTGCATACTGCCAAAGGTTCACGCCATCGGTTTGCTGCGTCGGGGCATCATAATCGAACACATTGTATGAAGCTTTTGCTGCTACCGTAAACCAATCTGTTACTTTAGCATTGACACTTAGCATCGCATTGTATCTTTTCAACTCATCGGTTCTGATTTCATACATACCTTTTTGGTCTTGCATACCCAAAGATATGTAATAGCTAATTCTGTCGCCACCACCACTGATAGACAGGTTGTGCTTCTGTGTCGGGGTCCACTTCTTCACCAGTTCCTCATAAGGATTCGTATTGCCCACCCACTGTATGGCATTACCTTCCATAAAATAAGGTTTGTTGCTCACTGGATCCTTTATATAGGCCATCATGTGTTCCATCATGTCTTTATCATGCTGAGAGTATTCGACAATAGCCCCCGTCCAGAGGTTCCTGTCTGCTCCCGCCTTATAGATATGATAAGAATCCATAATGTCGGGCAGCTTGTATGGCTGGTCGAAAGCCAGATTATAAGAATAATCTATTTTTGCCTTTTGCTTGTAAACTCCTCCCTTGGTCGTGACCAATATTACACCGAAAGTAGCACGCGTACCGTAGATGGCGGCAGCGGAGGCATCCTTCAGGAAAGACATGTTATCAATATCATTCGGGTTCAACTGGTTCAAGTCCTCAGCGGTAATTTCCACACCGTCCAGCAAAATCAGAGGAGAACCTGAAACTACGTCGAATTTGTTCTTGTCATCATTCGATGTACCTCTCTGACGAAATGTTGTAGCACCACGGATATTCAATGAAGGCACTTTGTTAGGGTCGCCGCCAGCAATGCTGACATTCAGACCAGGAACCATGCCTTGCAATGCCTGTCCGATATTAGCGACCGGACGATCTTCCAAGATTTCCGCTCCTACAGAAGCGACAGAGGCTGTAAGGTTTCCTTTCTTCTGAGACTGGAAACCGATTACTACCACCTCGTCAATCATTTTGGAGTCTTCAACCAAAGTGACATTGATGACTTGCTGATTATCGACCGTCACCTCTTTGGAAGTATATCCCACGAAAGAGAACGTCAGTACACTCTTGCTTTCGGATACAGATACATTATAGTTACCGTCAATGTCCGTGATAGCACCCGTAGCAGTACCTTTCACCATTACCGTAACTCCAATCATGGGCTCACCATTGACATCTTTTACAACACCCGTAATCCGCCTATTCTGGTCAACACTCATTGCAACATCCGAAGCGGCATATACCACCTGCGGAATCCCTACTGACAAGAAGAATAAGCAAAGGAAAAGCATCAGATACTGATGCTTTTTCCAATTTTTAATTAGCATTTTCGCATCTTTCATAATGTTTACATTTAAATAGTAGCGCAAAGATTACTCTATTAATACAATCAGCTTTACTGTTTTATGTTTTTCTTTTACTCTTTTAAACAAGAACGTTTAAATTACTGAAGAACAAAACCATAGTATACAAAAAAGAAGTAAATTCTTGAATAGACGTTAGCACGACGAATAAAAAAATGATTTATCAGCTTTCAAATCTTTCGAACCGATATTGTTCAGGATGAAAAAGATATATTTGGAGCAAAAAATGCCAAAAGCCACTTTGAATACTGCAGATAGAGGGACATTTTGCAAAATTCTGCAAATCATATACAGAGTCCTGCCAAAGACACTGTTGACATCAGCAATAGACATGCAGAAAACGCTATAAGAAAGAATAATAAGGTTTTATATATGAAGAAACAATAACAACATCTTCAAAACAAGAATCAACTGCCGTTATCGTATCATCAGTCAGCCAACTATCGTCCGAAAGACCACACTTTGTCGTTCGAGATCCAGAGTATTTCAGGAGATACGGTGTGGCGTTTCAGACGATAAAAACGTGGCGATGCAATTTACTTCTCTGACATCTTGTAAATCTGGCAGCCAGCCAACAAGAATGCTCCTACTCCATATACTTCGGTCATTTCTCTCGTCACCTTGCGCGGGTCAGCACCGATGGGTTGCACGTAACCCTGTTTCCCATCGGGTTCTACGGCGTCGACCAATGCTTCCCATCCCTTCTTGATAGTAGGCATGAAGGTCTTCTTGTCAAGTAAGCCTTCGTTCACACCATATGCAAAGGCATAAATGATAAGACCAGTTCCACTCGTCTCAGGCGACGGATAAGATGCTGGATCGAGTAAACTGGCGCGCCAATAACCATCCGCACTCTGCAATCCGGCAACACGGGTGGCCAGTTCCACGAACAAATCCTGATAGAAAATACGCGAAGGCTCATCTTCAGGGAGCATTTGTAGGATTTCTGCCAATCCGCCTAACACCCAACCGTTGCCACGTCCCCAAAACACTTTCTTACCATTGGTTTCACACTTGCCAAAGTATCGACGGTCACGGTAGAATAGTTGTTCCTCTTTATCATATAAATGGTCGTAGGTGGCCTTGTACTCCTTATTCAGGAAATCCAGATAACGCTTGTCCTTAGTCAACGCATACAGTTTGGCATATACGGGGGGGGCCATAAATAATGCGTCACACCAAGACCAGCGGTCTAAAGTTTCCAGTTTACCGTAATCTAGTCCCAGAGCTATTTCAGACGGATTTTCCACCACCCAGTTGGCACGAGCCATCACAGGATCTATCATCTTCTTATTGCCATATTTGAAGTAAAGATCGATAAAAGGCTGTCCTACAGCAATAAAATCTGCATGATACATCCACTTCCCTACCTGGAAATGATTGCGTTTCCCGATGTGGAGCAACCACTGGAAATAAGAGTCATCAGCATCTTCCTTCTCTGCCAATTCCGCCCAGTCCAGCATACCCATATACAAAGCAGCATGTGTCCAGTCCAAATCGTCATGTTCGACTCCTTTATTCGGATTGCTGATCTGCCAGTCGACCACACGTTTCATCACGGACTTTACGACAATCTTGCAGAAATTCTTCCCGGCATCCGCTTCCATCGCGAACAGCAAGAAGAAAGAGAATAACTTTTTCATCATAGAGAATACAATAAATTATAGAATTAAAAGTTGCACAAAGAAAATCCTTGCTACCTTCAGCCACTTGCTTTATTCGTTATTTCTTTTATCTAAATTACTCTTATTCCTTCTTTTTATGCTTGCTGGCAAATGAAGTGGGCGTTTCGCCAAAAATCTTCTTGAATGAGTTCGTAAAATAAGCCTGACTCTCAATGCCTACCTGAGCTATGACTTCTCTCATGGTCATGTCCTTTTCTATTATCAGTTTTGCTGCCTTGCGCAGCCGACAATTCAATACAAACTCCACGACTGATTTTCCTGTCAGGCTTTTCACTTTCGTATATAGCTTGCTCCGGCTCATCAGTAGCTCTTCGGCAATGAGGTTCACGTCCATGTCCGACTGATCCATGTGTTCGTCTATGAAGTCGACCAGTCGCTTCAGGAACTTGTTGTCCTGCTCGTTGGTCGCCAGCTCGCCACTATCGGCATAGTAATTCTTGGCATAATGTTCCTTGATCTGCTGTCGGTTCCTGAATATGTTCTGCATCGATAGTTTCAGATAAGTCAAGTCTACCGGCTTTTCAAAATAGAGGTCCGCACCGGAATCCACTCCTTCTATCTTGCTCTCCAAGCTGGTTTTTGCGGTCAGCAAGACTACCGGTATGTGCGAGGTATTGACATTACCCTTGATGTCATTGCATAAAGATACCCCATCCTTGCGTGGCATCATAATGTCGCTTATCACGAGGTCAAAATCCAAATCCTCCATCTGTTTCAGTGCCTCTACACCGTCACCTGCCTGCATCACCTGGAATTCGTCGGAAAGGGCTTCGGCAATCAATTCCCTGAGGTCTGTGTTGTCCTCTACGATAAGAATTTTCCGGGCGCTCGGATGCACGATTTCCAACTCCGGTTCCTTAGTCTCGTCCGGTGTCTGGCTTGTTGTGGGCAGGGATACGGAGACTTCGGTAATGAGATCAGACTTGCTCCGAGCAAAATCAGACTCGCAGAAAACGCTGCAGTCCATAGGCAGACAAACAACCATATCCGTACCTTTTTCGCGCTCACTGTAGATGGAAACGCTACCTTTATGTAGCAGCACGAGACTCTTGACCAATGCCAGCCCGATGCCCGTGCCCAGATGACAATCAGCATTCATGGTATTCACTTTGTAAAATCTCTCAAACACGCTGTTTATCGACTCACTTGAGATACCTACGCCTCTATCGCTCACCACGATGGAAAAAGCATCTTCCACACAGTCACCCTCTTTGTAGTGACCAGTCCACTGTGAGATAAACTCTTGACCACGTCTTGTCACTAACACGATACTCCCTCTGTCACGTGTATATTTGAAGGCATTGTTCAGCAGATTCATCACAATTTTCTCCACTACGTTCTTGTCCACATAGATCTCTGTAGGTAATGTCTCGTCACACTCTATCCGGAAACTAATCTTCCGCTCTGCAGCATAATCTGTAAAATCACCAGCGATACCTTTCACAAAACTGTTCACGTCTGTCGGTTCCAACTCCAGTTTCATCATTCCGTTCTCCACAGCTCTGAAGTCCATCAACTCATTTACCAGTTTCAACAATCGTTGCACGTTTCCGTTCAATAAGCGATAATAATATTCTTTCAGTCCTTCACGACGTAGTTTATCCAGAGCAGCCATAAGCAAGGATAACGGCGTACGGAAATCATGTGATATATTGGTAAAGAAGCGTAGCTGTGCCTGATGTATCTGCTCTTTTTTTTCTCTCTCCACATTCTCTTGATAGAGCAGCATCTTCAAGCGCTTCTTCTCTGCATAGTACCTGAAGGCCATGTAAACTATTCCCAGCACTGCCAACACGTAACAGATGTATGCCGGTACACTAACCCAAGGAGCCCTGCGTCTCACTACCTTGATAACTGTGGGATCGCCCCACACACCGTTATTGTTTGCGGCACACACTTCGAAAGTATAGGTTCCCGCAGCCACCTTGGAGTACATCACCGTGCGCTGTCTTGCATCCACCGTAATCCAATTATCGTTGTATCCTTTCAGTCTGTATCTAAACATGTTTTTCTCTGGAATCTGGTAGTTGTCTGCCGAGAATTCAAAACCGAAGTTCGACTCGTCATAATTCATCACAATGGTACGGAGTGAGCCACTCATTCCATATTGGGGATGAACAGGCTCATGATCCACAAAAAACTCTGAAATGACTGCTTGCGGCTTGTAGCGATTATAGGATATGCATGCAGGATTCACCACCGTAAACCCGTCGGTGCCTCCAAAGTAAAGTTTGCCATCCTTACCTTTTAGCACGGCCAGCGGATAATATACCTGCCCTTGTGTATTCTCACACTTGTCGAACTTCATCAGCTGCTCGCTTACCGTATCGTAGCAACATAGCCCGTCGTCCGTACCCATCCACACCTTGCCATCACTGTAGCAGATACTGTAAATGGAGTAGACTGCCCGTTGCAGCCCATCTTTCATCGGGATGAACTCCAAAGTATTGGTATCGAACTTTATCAGACCGTTGCCGATGGTTCCTATCCAGATGTTACCTCCGTCGTCTAAGCAAAAAGTGAACAATCCCAAGTATTCAGAATTGTCTGGTTGCACTTTTCTGACTTCCTCTGTCTGTATGTCAAGCCTGTAGAGCGCCTCATTACTGATGGCCCACAGCATCCGTTCACCCTGCCTAAGGATGTCGAACAAGTAATCATAATTTCCAACGCTGTCCAAGCTGATGTGCCTAAATTTCTTTTCCTTGAAAGAAAAATAAGAAATCTTCGGTGCCGGATACTGATAAGCTACCCACAGTCCCGAATCCCCCTCAAACACAGTCTTACGCACATCGTTTATAAGCAAATCTTCCGGTGCGCCGCGACCACGCTTATAATAAGTCTTTTTCCGATGCCCGCCATCGAACATCTCGATACCACCACGGAACATCGCAACCCACAGATTGTGCTGTCCGTCCATCATCAAAGATTTGATATTGTTGGACATGACGTTTTGTCCGTCCGTCAGTAACCTGAACTCACCCGTCCGCTTGTCCATTCGGTTCACTCCTCCGCCCTCGGTTCCTATCCACAGATAACGCTCGTCTTCGGCAAAGGCACTGACCGGTGCATAGTTCAGTCCGCTACTTCCGGGAAGGTAGGAGCGGAAGGCGTTTTCTTCCTCCATGTCCACGTAGCAAAGTTTTCCCGAATAGGTGCCTATCCAGATGTTACCTTGACGGTCTTCATAGATTTTCCACACGGAATTGTTCGGCAGGCTGAAAGCGTCCGTTGCTAAATGTTTGTATTCTTTCATTGAGCCGGTGGCGGGATCAAATATGTAAAGCCCTTCCATCGTGCCTAGCCAGATTTTCCCTTTACGATCCACATGAAATTCTCTGAGTCCTTTTTCCTCACACCCAATAAACGCCTTGTAATGTTCTTTTATCTCAAACGACGACAAGTCAATCTTATAGAGCCCTTCTTTATCCACATATATCCACATCTTTCCCGTCCGAGCTTGTGCAAAGCGAATATTTCCGCCCGTACCGGGCAACCGCATACAGAGGATGAAGCAATCCCCCGCCTCGTTGTATCTGTACACCTGCCGATAGATAAACGTATAAAGATCTTTGTTGTGCACACAAAAAACTTGGTTGACATACGTTGGCTTCTCCCCGTCATATTCAGGTATCCGGATTCCACCGGTAGTCAGGTTCAGCTGTCTATAGAGATTTCCCCACCTCACCCAAAGCCTGTCCCTGCCATCTATCTTCAACAAATTGACGTCCTCGAACACTCGCTCGAACCTATCCGTTATCCCGTCATGCCGATATATGCCGTTGTTCGTATTCACATACAGATTTCCTTTCCCGTCCGAACTCATTCCTCTGAATATCCATCGTTCCGTGGGTATCATTTTTCAAAACAAGGGTAATACTTCTTATACTTATATCCGTCGAAGCGGTATAGCTCGTAATCCATCATTATCCACACAAAACCATTTTTATCCTGTTCTATTGATTTGACTCCGTCGTAATAAAACCCCCCGTCGGGCGAGAGTGTCCTAAACTTATAATTTCCCGCAGCATTTATTATCATCCATGTACAGAGGAAGAAACACAATACGACCAAAGTTTTGTCTTTCATAATGGCATCCCGAGTAAATATAGTAAATCAACCCGTTGACGGAATTAAATTAAGCTAATAATTATGAACAAGTTGTACATATCGTTGTTTTTAGTAACTTAGCAGTATCAAAATCATTCAGCTTAAATCATCGTATGCACAGATCAGATACAAAATTCGTCAAAACACTTGAAATATGCAAGCAATTCTCTCAAAATATAGTCAAGGTAGAGTCAAAATAAGTTCGGCAGGCATTCACTAATCACACAAAATATTTGTATCTTCGCCAACTAATAAATAAACATTTATAAAATCAAGAGAATGGGAACAATAGAAAACAAGTACATTACAGTAGTATACAAGCTGTACGCCGTGGAGAACGACGAGAAAGATTTCACTGAAGAGGCGTCTGCAGAGCATCCTTTCCAGTTTATCTCCGGATTAGGAATGACGCTGGAAGCTTTTGAGACTCAAATCAAGGGGTTGAAAGCCGGTGATACTTTCGATTTCACCATTGCCGCTTCCGAAGCTTACGGCGATTATGACGACGACCACGTAATTGAGCTTCCCAAAGAAGTTTTCTTCATAGAAGGAAAGTTTGACGACGAACGGGTAACAGAGGGTGCTGTCCTCCCCCTGATGACGTCGGGAGGACAACGCATCAACGGAAGCGTGGTAGAGGTGAAAGAAGATGTGGTTGTGATGGATATGAATCATCCTTTGGCCGGTTGCAACCTGAATTTTACAGGCGAAATCGTGATGAGCCGTCCGGCTACGAACGATGAGATTGCAGAAGCGGTACGCCTGATGAGCGGCGGTTGCAATTGCGACGGTGATTGTGGCGACGGATGCGGCGACCACGGATGCGGTGGCGGATGCTGTCACTAAATCACGATGAGATGCTTCGACAGAAAAAAGTTTTTCCTTGATATCATCATAAGGCAGAAACACCTTTATGATTTTTTTTAGGCGCGGATTATGCGGATTTTGCCAATGAGCACAATATTAACCCGCATGATCTGCACCTCTTTTTATACCGCAACACAAGAAATTTACAGCTTCTCTACTCATACCCCTTCTTCCATCTTTTGTCAGCCTTTGTGCGTCATAATCTCCAATACCAGCTTGTCCGTTTCGTTCATGCCTTTCGAGCCTATCTTTGTCAGGTTGCGGATACTTTGATCCACATCTTCATCAATGATTCCTTCGACAGAAGTCACGCAACGGTTTTCCATAGCCATGATGGCTGAAAGAACCGCGGTTGAGACACCGGTGGTTACTTTCAGCGCGCAACTGGGTTTGGCACCATCGCAAATCATACCGGTGAGATTGGCAATCATATTCTGCACGGCATAAGCCACCCGGTCATAGTCTCCTCCCATCAGCCATGTGATTCCGCAACTGGAGCCGGTGGCTGCCACGACACAACCGCAAAGAGCGGATAACCTTCCTAAACTCTGCTTGATATAAATCACTGTTAGATGGCTCAACATCAAGGCACGGATGATTTCTTCTTCCGATTTTCCGTTTTCCTCGGCATAGACCAGAACCGGTAAAGTGGCCGATATGCCTTGATTTCCGCTGCCTGAATTGCTCATCACCGGAATCATGGCACCCGCCATACGTGCGTCGCATGCTCCGGATGTATAAGAAAGGATGTGAGAGAAAACACTGTCGCCCATCACCTTACGTTTATAAGTACCCCGAAGGATTTTCCCCAAGCTGTGACCGTAGTCTCCTTCGAAAGAGCGTTCGGCGGCCGCTTTGTTCAGTCGGGCTGTTTCCAGGATAAAACGGATTTCGTCCAACGGAGCTGTCAGGGCAAAATCATAGACTTTACGTAAACTCAACTCTGGCACGTTGTTCTCCTTTTCTTCACCGGCAGCGGCTTGCTTGGTCAGCAGCACTTCCTCGTTGCGCGCCATATATATAAAGGTAGTATGCCCGCCGGCAATGATGGCGGCAGACTTATCTTCTCCCGCCTCACAACACACTTCTATATAAAGTTTTTCTTCGATACCTTCTTTCAGAGCTATGTGAATGCGCTTCTCGTCGATGAACCGCTTTCCTTCCTCCACCGCATCGGGGGTGCAGTCTTTCAACACTTCCAACTGATATGCCGACTTGCCGATTAAAACGCCCAACGCCACAGCAATGGGCAGTCCGATCATTCCGGTTCCGGGAATTCCCACCCCCATTGCATTCTTCAATATATTGGCGCTTAAAAGCACGGTTACCTTTTCGGGACGCTTGTCCAATATTTCCGCCGCTTTTGCCGCACACAACGCCACGGCAATAGGCTCCGTACACCCTATGGCAGGTATCACTTCCGATTTAATCAGGGCTATTATCTGTTGCCTTTCTATTTCCGTCATAATGCTTTTATAGTATAGATCACTGCTGGGCACTTAATCCCAGCTGATTTTCAATTGTTTATAATTTAGTTCTTTGACATTTTTGTAATCGCAATCGGCAAGTATCTCTCTTACAGACGTTTTATCCAGTAGAGAAAAGCTCAAAATTTGT
The DNA here is from genome assembly GCF_002998435.1 of Bacteroides zoogleoformans. Classification (NCBI taxonomy): domain Bacteria; kingdom Pseudomonadati; phylum Bacteroidota; class Bacteroidia; order Bacteroidales; family Bacteroidaceae; genus Bacteroides; species Bacteroides zoogleoformans. The sequence goes on from NZ_CP027231.1 coordinate 1,024,858, forward strand.
AGAATTTCGTAGATTGGACGGTTAACTTTCAATCTGTAAGCGATAATGGCAACCAGACAGTATGTTATGATGGCACAGTACACTTGTATCTTGACTGCATTCATCGTGGTGCCCCAAAAAGATTTTACTTTCAGGTGTTGCTTTATCCATTTGAAAAATAGTTCCACCTGCCAACGGTTCTTGTATAGCAAAGCAATTTCCTCTGCTGATAGTTCCATGTTGTTGGTGATGAACACAAATTCTCTGTCCAGTTCTTCATCGTAGTATTTAACCCGCCGGAGTTTGTCCGGATATGCTTTGAGCGATTTATACGTTTCAAGCATTCCAATCTGATCACATTTTATTCCGGTTGTTTTATCGACTTCACGGGAATACATTCTACGGAATCTCATATTATCTTTTGCACGTGTAACGAAGTAAGCACCACTGGTGTGAAGCTTATGCAAACGGGTGAAGTCAACATATCCTTTATCCATGATATAGAAACTTCCCTTTTCATAACTCAACTCATCCAGCATGTTTACGTCATGTACTTTAGCATTGGTTACCAGTACGATTGTCGGTATGGAAGTCTTTACATCATACAAGGTATGAAGTTTGATGCCTCCTTTGTGTTTCTTAAATTCCGCCCACCAAAAAACATTCAGACAAAGGTCTATGGTGGAGGAATCAAAGGCATAAACATTACCGTCAACTTTCACCTCGAAGTCATTTTTGTTGTAGCTATTACGGGCTTCCGCAATCAGGGTATAAGCAAATTCTTCGTAGATACGATAATCTCTATTCCGGTTTGCTTTCCCCAGATTGGTACGGCTAACTGTTGCACCGAATCCCAAGTGAAAATACTTGTTCTTGTGTGCCTCAAGGCTGAGCATAAGATCACGCATACTGTCTCGGGCGGTCAGTTGTCCGAAGATCATGCACAGCATCTGATTCCAACAGGTGAATGTTCTGATTTTCTTATTCCCGGAATACTTCTCTACCAAACGGTCAAAGACACGACGGGGAAGAAAATCTGTAAGTTGAGCGAAGATATATTTGCCTTGATTCATTGTTTTGAGCTTTTGGGCAAAGCTAAAACAACTTTTCAATTCAAATCGTCACGCTACAAAAAGATACATAACTATGCGATTATCAAAGATTTCAAAGAACGATGTTTAATTTAAAGTGCCCACTAGTGAGTATAGATGTCTTTGAGTACAAATGTACATGATAATTTTCATAAATCAAGCAATATTTGCAAATTGATACATATATACTATTTCTACAGGCAATTCACGTGAAGCAGCCCTTTAAATATACAGGCTATACTAACCTTTATGACAGGTGCATCGGGTTGCCATCACACCACAATCTGTTTCCTTGAGAGTAATTCAAAGGCAGGAGATACCCGATATCAGGGCCGGATTAAAGGAAAAATAAAACAAACTCTAAACGTTTTCTCATAAAATATTGTTATCTTTAGAAGCCCAAACATCATCGGGAGAGAAAAACAGCAATGCATCTACCTTATACATAAACCTTTAAAGCAGCAATTGATATGTTCAACTCATTTGGAAATATTCTTCGCCTTACCAGTTTCGGAGAGTCACACGGCAAAGGCATTGGGGGCGTAATAGACGGATTCCCGTCGGGAATAAGCATTGACATGGATTTTGTACAATCTGAACTCGACCGCCGTCGTCCCGGACAATCGCGCATTACAACCGCAAGAAAAGAAGGAGACAAAGTGGAATTTCTCTCCGGAATCTTCGAGGGTAAATCAACAGGGTGCCCCATAGGCTTCATTGTGTGGAATGAAAACCAACATTCCGACGATTACAACAACCTAAAGGAGGTATACCGCCCTTCACATGCCGACTATACCTACAAGGTGAAATACGGTATTCGCGACCATCGGGGAGGAGGACGCTCTTCGGCACGCGAAACCATTTCGCGCGTGGTGGCTGGAGCGTTGGCCAAACTGGCCCTGAAACAATTGGGCATATACATCACGGCATATACTTCGCAAGTAGGCCCCATCCGGTTGGAAGAAAATTATACCGCCTATGACCTTGACCTGACAGACACCAATCCGGTGCGCTGCCCCGACCCGGAGAAAGCCAAAGAGATGGAAGAACTCATCTTCAAAATAAAAGGAGAAGGAGACACCATCGGAGGTGTCATCACTTGCGTCATCAAAGGTTGCCCCATAGGGCTGGGTCAACCGATATACGGCAAACTGCAGGCCGCCCTTGGCAGTGCCATGCTCAGCATCAATGCCGCCAAAGCTTTTGAATACGGCGATGGTTTCAAAGGACTGAAACAGAAAGGTTCGGAACAAAACGACGTGTTCTACAACAATAACGGACGTATTGAAACGCGCACCAACCACTCGGGAGGCATACAAGGCGGCATCAGCAATGGACAAGACATCTACTTTCGTGTTGCTTTCAAACCTGTAGCCACCGTATTGATGGAGCAACATACGGTAAACATTGACGGCATAGACACCACATTGAAAGCCCGCGGCAGGCACGACCCATGTGTGTTGCCGCGTGCCGTACCTATTGTGGAAGCAATGGCCGCCATGACTTTGCTGGATTACTTTCTAATAGACAAAACCACGCAATTATAAGCAGTGAGTGGTGAGCGGTTAATGACTTTCGCCACCAGCCACTAATCATTACTCAACTAACCCCTAATTTACATATGGAAATAAAAAAATATATTGCAGAAAATGAGTCACGGATGCTTGAAGAGTTATTCAGCCTCATCCGTATTCCAAGTATAAGTGCCAAACCTGAGCATCATGACGACATGTTGGCGTGCGCCGAACGTTGGGAACAGTTGTTGCTACAAGCCGGAGCAGACGAAGCATTGGTGATGCCCTCGAAAGGCAACCCCATCGTCTTCGGACAAAAGATAATAGCCCCAAACGCCAAAACCGTATTGGTATATGCCCACTACGACGTGATGCCGGCAGAACCGATGGAGCTTTGGAAAAGCCGGCCTTTTGAACCCGAAGTACGGGATGGGCATATCTGGGCGCGCGGTGCCGATGATGACAAAGGACAATCGTTCATTCAGGTAAAGGCATTTGAATATCTCGTTAAGAACGACTTGTTGCGGACCAATGTAAAATTCATTTTCGAGGGTGAGGAAGAAATCGGTTCGCCAAGTCTGGAAAGCTTCTGTCAGGAGCATAAAGATTTATTGAAAGCAGACGTCATATTGGTATCGGATACCAGCATGCTCGGGGCCGATCTGCCTTCATTGACCACCGGACTGCGTGGGTTGGCTTATTGGGAAATAGAGGTTACGGGGCCTAACCGCGACCTTCACTCGGGACACTTCGGAGGTGCCGTGGCCAACCCCATCAATGTATTATGCCAATTAATCGGCAAAGTGACGGGTGCGGACGGACGAATCACCGTGCCCGGATTCTATGACGATGTGGAAGAGGTTCCAAAAGCAGAACGAGAAATGATAGCCCACATCCCCTTCGATGAAGATAAGTATAAGAAAGCCATCGGCGTACAAGCACTCTTCGGCGAGAAAGGATATAGCACACTGGAACGCAACAGCTGCCGCCCGTCATTCGACGTATGCGGCATATGGGGAGGCTATACCGGCGAAGGTTCCAAAACCGTACTTCCATCCAAGGCTTACGCCAAAGTGTCGTGCCGACTGGTTCCTCACCAAGACCATCACCAGATTTCCAAACTGTTTACCGACTATATCTTGAGCATCGCCCCCGACACTGTGCAGATAAAGGTCACTCCTATGCATGGAGGACAAGGCTATGTATGCCCCATCTCACTGCCGGCCTACCAGGCTGCCGAAAAAGGATTTGAAAAAGCATTCGGCAAGAAGCCGCTGACCGTACGCCGTGGCGGAAGCATCCCTATCATATCTACGTTCGAGCAGGTATTGGGGCTGAAAACGGTATTGATGGGTTTCGGACTTGAGTCCAATGCCATTCACTCACCCAACGAAAACATGTCACTCGATATTTTCCGCAAAGGGATTGAAGCCGTAACGGAATTTTATCAACACTACAAATAATCGTCCCTGAGCCTGTTCCCTTTTGCGGACAGGCTCTCAAACATATCCATCAACATGAAAGATTTTCAAATCCAAGCCATCGGACTCATGTCCGGCACTTCCCTTGATGGACTGGACGTTTGCTGTTGCACTTTCCTGAGACAGTCGGGCAAATGGAGCTTCCACATAGATTGTGCAAAAGGCTACAGCTATCCGGAAGAAATAAAACAGAGACTTGGCACCGGCGCACAACGGATGAGTGCTTTGGACTTTATCGCTTTTCATAGTTCCTATGGCAAGTTTCTCGGCGAACGGGTAAACGACTTTATGCGGGAATTCAACGTACGACCGGACATTATAGCCTCTCATGGACATACCATCTTCCACGAACCGCAAAAGAGAATCATGTATCAAATAGGAGACGGTGCCGCCATAGCGGCCGAAACCCGGATTCCTACCATATCGGATTTCCGTCGGTTGGACATCATGTTGGGCGGTCAAGGTGCTCCGCTTGTACCAATAGGAGACCGCCTGCTCTTTGCCGAATATGATTATTGCCTGAACATAGGCGGATTCTCCAACATTTCGTTCGAACAGGAGGGAAAGCGCATCGCCTTCGATATCAGTCCGGTTAATTATGTCATTAACCATTATTGCCGGCAAATAGGACTGGAATTTGATCGTGACGGAGGCATCGCCCGCCAAGGCACTGTCTGTCAAAATCTTTTAGATGAATTGAACGACATGGATTTCTATCGTCAATCAGGTCCTAAATCATTGGGTCGCGAGTGGGTAGAAACGCTTGTTTATCCGATGCTGGAACGTTATGAGTTGAGCATGGAGGACAGATTGTGTACGTTTTATGAGCATGCCGCCCATCAAGTGGAACGTGCTATCACAGTGCATCCGCTTTCAGGAGGCAGCGGTAAGTTGCTGATTACTGGCGGAGGCGCTTTCAACAAGTTCCTGATAGAACGGATCGGTACGCTCTGCCCGTGCAAGATCGTCATTCCCGACCGACAAATCATTGAATATAAAGAAGCTTTGATATTTGCTTTCCTCGGTGCGCTCTACATGACCGATGAACCCGGCTGCCTCGCTTCCGTAACAGGAGCTTCGACAGATAATATAGGAGGGATGTTGTTCAAGATTCAATAAATAAGTTCCTATGTTTAAAATCGGAAGTGACGGATAACAGAAGATAGCCCTAAAAAAGCTATACCATTATAGTTAACTTTGTAAGTGAAAAAAACAATATTAACTCATAACGATATAGCTTATGAAACGTGTACAAAGTAACACATTAGATTTTAGTGGACAAAATATTTACGTAGGAATTGATGTCCACCTGAAGAGTTGGTCGGTAGCAATCTTATCGAAACATTCAGTACTGAGAAGATTCAGACAAGATCCGGAGCCGGAAGCGTTGCATAAATATTTGGTAAGCAATTATCCGGGTGCCAATTACTTCTCAGTTTATGAAGCCGGTTTCTGTGGCTTCTGGATACACGAGAAGTTGACGGATTTAGGTATCAACAATATAGTGGTCAATCCTGCGGATGTTCCGACGATGAGCAAGGAGAAATTACGTAAGACCGATGCGGTGGATTGCAACAAGCTCGCCCGTGAGTTACGTTCAGGTTCGTTAGAAGGGATATATGTTCCGGGAACTGACATCCTGGAAATGCGCTCTTTGATAAGGCTGAGAAACCTGATAGTAAAAGACAGCACACGTGCCAAGAACCGTATCAAATCATTGCTTCGTTTCCATGGAGTGGAAATACCGGAAGAATTTACCCGGAGTTCAATCGGGTGCTGGTCGAAGCGTTTTCTGAATTGGCTGCACTGCCTTGAACTCTCAACGGAGTATGGAAAGAAAACACTGGAGCTTCACCTTGAGCAGTTCATCCGCTTGAGGAAGATGCTGCTGCAGGAAACACGTGCCATCCGTGAAATATCCCGGAAAGCACCATTCGACAAACCGATACGCCTGCTGACATCCGTTCCGGGTATAGGTGTTACAACCGCCGCTACCCTGATGGTCGAGATTGACGATATTGTCCGTTTCAGCAATGCGGACCATTTAGCCTCTTTCATTGGATTGGTTCCCATGTGTCATTCCAGTGGTGATAATGATAATGTGGGTGACATTACACCCCGTCGGCATTTCATGCTCCGGTGTCTGTTGGTGGAAGCCGCATGGGTTGCCATCCGGAAAGACCCGGCCATGACAATGGCTTATACGGAATACCGGAAACGGATGAATCCGCAAAAGGCTATTGTGAAAATTGCCAGACGGTTAGTGAACAGAGTCTATTCTGTACTTAAACATGAAAAGGAATATGTGCCATGTGTTATCAAATGATATAGAATCCTATAAGGTAAAACAACTTTCTTTTGAGAGAAATACTACATATCTTTTGCGGCTTTGAAGTCCGCTCAAAAAAGTCTGTAACTCTCATTACATGGTTTGACTGATAAAGGAACTTGCGGCTCACTTCGTTGATGTCCGCTGTGGAAAGTTTGTTTTACCATAGGATTTTGGCTCAGGTTTTCTTAGCCATATCAGACAGTATCAGTAATACAAAAAGAGAGGCGTGTAACCGCCTCCACAAGTAGCATTACTGCGTGCCGTCAGGATGCTTATCGCTGGTAGGTTGCTCCTCAGCAGAGCCTACTTCCTCTTAACATCCTGATACAAAGATATAATACAAAAGTTAATTATTAATGAATTATCCAACTTTGTTTGGATTTTAAATGGAAAATAAAATATGGGAAAATCGAAAGAAGCGTGGGAAATAATATCCGGTGAATATCTGCATAAAGCCCCTTGGCTCACCGTGCGGAAAGACCATGTTGTGTTACCCAACGGGAATCACATCCTTTCTTATTATATTTTGGAATATCCGGATTGGGTAAACACTATTGCCATCACACGGGACAGACAGTTCGTATTTATCCGCCAATACCGTCACGGGCTGCAAAAAACGTCTTATGAGCTTTGTGCCGGAGTCTGCGAGAAAGAAGATGCCTCGCCGTTGATTTCGGCGCAGCGCGAACTGCTGGAAGAAACCGGCTATGGAAACGGGAAATGGAAAGAATATATGCAAGTTTCTCCTAATCCAAGTACACATACCAACATCACATATTGTTTTCTGGCCACAGATGTGGAAAAAATTTCCGAGCCACATCTCGAAGATACGGAAAGCCTGACGGTACATCTGCTCTCCCTGCAAGAAGTGAAAGAAATATTGCAGCGAGGAGAAATACTACAAGCACTGATGGTTGCCCCTCTCTGGAAATACATGGTCGAAAACGGATTATGAGGGAAAATTATTCGAACGGTTTGCGGAAAACACAACCACTCCTCCACTCTGAGCACCCGTAAGCCGTTCTTCCTTTTATAATGGTGCCTTTGCCGCAGAGGGGGCAAGGAGTGCCAATCAAGAGGTCCGTTGCTTGTTGAGGCGACGTTGTGATGCTTGCCGCATCTTCCTTTTCCACCCCTTTCTTCCGCGGTGCTCTCTTCTTGAGTTCTTGTTTGGAGCTATCACTTTTTCCTGTTTCCTTGACAGAGGGCTGTCCGCTTTTTACCTCCGCAGCCGGTATGGTGATATGACGATTGCTATTATCGGAAAGCACATTCATCACCACCTCGGATACCATCTGCTTCAGTTCATTCAGAAATTGCCCGGCATTATACATACGTTTCTCTATCTCACGGAGCTTCTTCTCCCAAATACCGGTCAGCTCTGCCGACTTCAACAGTTCTTCACGGATAATCTGTATCAATTCCACCCCCGTAGGAGTAGCTATCAGATTCTTCTTTTCCTTACGGATATAGTTCCGCTTGAACAGTGTCTCGATAATGGCTGCACGCGTAGACGGTCGGCCGATACCATTTTCTTTTAAAGCATCGCGAAGTTCATCGTTGTCCACCAACTTTCCGGCAGTCTCCATGGCACGAAGCAGGGTGGCTTCAGTATAAGGGCGGGGCGGCTGTGTCCATTTTTCCATCAGCTCAGGCAAGTGAGGACCGCTTTCTCCTTTCACAAAAGCAGGCAGTAACTTGTCGGCCGAGGCCTCTTTTTCCTCTTTCTCCTCTTCAACCGGAGCATTGGGCGACTGCTGCGAAACAACAAACACCATCCTCCATCCGGGATTCAATATCTGTCGTCCGGTGGCTTTGAACAATATTCGCTCCACTTCACCCAGCACAGTGGTGGTAGCAAACTGACAATCAGGATAAAACACGGAAATGAAGCGACGCGCAATGAGGTCGTACACCTGCTTCTCCATGTTGCTCAGTGCCTGCGGATATTGCCCGGTAGGAATAATGGCATGGTGGTCGGTCACCTTGAAATTATCGAACACTTTCTTTGATTTAGGCAATGGTTCCTTTTCCAACGGAGCGGTAAGGCCAACGTAATCACGCAGGCCCTTCAAGATGCCGGGACATTTGGGATAGATGTCTTCGCTAAGGAAAGTTGTATCCACACGTGGATAGGTAACCACTTTTTTCTCATACAGAGATTGTATGGTTTTCAATGTATCATCGGCAGAGAAAGCAAACTTCTTATTGCACTCCACCTGAAGAGAGGTAAGATCGAAAAGTCGGGGGGGGGCCTCCTTGCCATTCTTCTTAACTACCGAAGTAATGGTGAATGGGGCGTGTTTTATCTGCTCCAGTAGAGCAACACCGCAATCATAGTCCGTAATGGGGTCTATACCGAGGTTATCATCGGTTGGCTTGTTCAAGGCCGAAGTCGCGTTGTTTTTCCGTCCTTCTCCTTGTTTCTCGGCTTCCAAAACAAGTTCTTCCTCACTCTTACGGATAAGAGCGGTGAACGCAGTTTCACGATAAATGGTGCTCAGTACCCAATATTGTTTGGGCACAAAATTCCGAATCTCCAACTGACGGTTCACTATCAACGCCAAAGTCGGTGTCTGCACACGCCCGATAGAAAGCACCTGTCTGTTTTGTCCATACTTCATTGTATAAAGACGGGTGGCGTTCATACCAAGCAGCCAATCACCGATGGCACGAGCCAACCCAGCCTCATACAAAGGCTGGAAATCCGAAGCGTCACGCAGTTTGGCAAACCCTTCGCGAATGGCCTCTTCCGTCAACGAGGAAATCCACAGACGTTTTACCAGACAATGCGCACCGGCTTTTTGCAGCACCCAGCGCTGTATCAATTCCCCTTCCTGCCCGGCATCACCGCAGTTTATAATCATATCGGCATGCTGCATGAGGTTTTCTATGACATGAAACTGGCGTTCGTAAGTGGGGTTGCTGATAAGTTTAATTCCGAAACGGGGCGGTATCATGGGCAGACTTCCCAAGCTCCACGATTTCCAGTTGGGTGTATATTCGTGCGGTTCTTTCAGCGTACAAAGATGGCCAAAGGTCCAAGTCACCTGATACCCGTTCCCCTCTATATATCCGTCTTTCTTATCTTTCGCTCCCAAAACATCGGCTATGTCACGTGCCACAGAAGGCTTTTCGGCAATACAAACTATCATTTGTCACTCTTAATTATTCATGGAGCAAAGGTACAAAAAAGGAAGGAAGGATAAAAAAATAAGTGATTATCCATACCGATAAAGTAATATTGAGACAAAAATGAGAGACTGCTACACAATATTAATAGCCGAAAGCACATTTTATAGCATAAAAAAAAGATTGATGACAGCTGTATTCTATAAAAAGAAGTAATTTAGTTGCGCTGAAAATTATCTGTTAAAACCATAACCATAAAAAAAGTTCCTATGTTTAAAATCGGAAGTGACGGATAACAGAAGATAGCCCTAAAAAAGCTATACCATTATAGTTAACTTTGTAAGTGAAAAAAACAATATTAACTCATAACGATATAGCTTATGAAACGTGTACAAAGTAACACATTAGATTTTAGTGGACAAAATATTTACGTAGGAATTGATGTCCACCTGAAGAGTTGGTCGGTAGCAATCTTATCGAAACATTCAGTACTGAGAAGATTCAGACAAGATCCGGAGCCGGAAGCGTTGCATAAATATTTGGTAAGCAATTATCCGGGTGCCAATTACTTCTCAGTTTATGAAGCCGGTTTCTGTGGCTTCTGGATACACGAGAAGTTGACGGATTTAGGTATCAACAATATAGTGGTCAATCCTGCGGATGTTCCGACGATGAGCAAGGAGAAATTACGTAAGACCGATGCGGTGGATTGCAACAAGCTCGCCCGTGAGTTACGTTCAGGTTCGTTAGAAGGGATATATGTTCCGGGAACTGACATCCTGGAAATGCGCTCTTTGATAAGGCTGAGAAACCTGATAGTAAAAGACAGCACACGTGCCAAGAACCGTATCAAATCATTGCTTCGTTTCCATGGAGTGGAAATACCGGAAGAATTTACCCGGAGTTCAATCGGGTGCTGGTCGAAGCGTTTTCTGAATTGGCTGCACTGCCTTGAACTCTCAACGGAGTATGGAAAGAAAACACTGGAGCTTCACCTTGAGCAGTTCATCCGCTTGAGGAAGATGCTGCTGCAGGAAACACGTGCCATCCGTGAAATATCCCGGAAAGCACCATTCGACAAACCGATACGCCTGCTGACATCCGTTCCGGGTATAGGTGTTACAACCGCCGCTACCCTGATGGTCGAGATTGACGATATTGTCCGTTTCAGCAATGCGGACCATTTAGCCTCTTTCATTGGATTGGTTCCCATGTGTCATTCCAGTGGTGATAATGATAATGTGGGTGACATTACACCCCGTCGGCATTTCATGCTCCGGTGTCTGTTGGTGGAAGCCGCATGGGTTGCCATCCGGAAAGACCCGGCCATGACAATGGCTTATACGGAATACCGGAAACGGATGAATCCGCAAAAGGCTATTGTGAAAATTGCCAGACGGTTAGTGAACAGAGTCTATTTTGTACTTAAACATGAAAAGGAATATGTGCCATGTGTTATCAAATGATATAGAATCCTATAAGGTAAAACAACTTTCTTTTGAGAGAAATACTACATATCTTTTGCGGCTTTGAAGTCCGCTCAAAAAAGTCTGTAACTCTCATTACATGGTTTGACTGATAAAGGAACTTGCGGCTCACTTCGTTGATGTCCGCTGTGGAAAGTTTGTTTTACCATAGGATTTTGGCTCAGGTTTTCTTAGCCATATCAGACAGTATCAGTAATACAAAAAGAGAGGCGTGTAACCGCCTCCACAAGTAGCATTACTGCGTGCCGTCAGGATGCTTATCGCTGGTAGGTTGCTCCTCAGCAGAGCCTACTTCCTCTTAACATCCTGATACAAAGATATAATACAAAAGTTAATTATTAATGAATTATCCAACTTTGTTTGGATTTTAAATGGAAAACAACGATATGATAAAACAAATCCTTATGAAGCGTTTGGCTTTTTTTTCATTACTATGCCCGTCTGCGGTTTCTGCCACCGAACGCCCTAACATCATCTACATCTTCACCGACCAACAGACAGCCAGTGCCATGAGCTGCACCGGAAATCCGGACTTACGCACTCCCAATCTTGACAGATTGGCAGCTGCCGGCATCATGTTCAAAAATGCTTATTGCACAGCTCCCCTCAGCGGCCCTTCACGAAGCTCCATGTTTACCGGATACTATCCGGGTGCGGTAGGATTATCCGTCAATGGGGCGCCCATGCCCGACTCTCTCGAGGCACAAACGTTGGGTACATTAGTAAAAAATACAGGATACGAATGTGCCTACGGCGGCAAATGGCATTTGCCTTTGCTTGACATCCCCGACAAGTTATACGGTTTTGAGAATATATACAGACACTGCGATGACGGACTGGCCGAGGCTTGCGTAGAATACCTCGCGCGCGAACATAAAAAGCCGTTTTTTTTAGTTGCGTCATACGACAATCCGCATAACATCTGCGAATATGCACGAAGCCAGAATTTACCTTACGGCAATATCGACATTCCCGACATACGAGACTGCCCGGGACTGCCTGCCAATTTTGCCAAGAATCCATATGACGCCGATGTCATCGAAAACGAAAGGAGCAACAATTATAAAGTATATCCCACCGCCAACTTCACTCCTGAAGACTGGCGCATGTACCGATACAATTATTATCGTCTGGTAGAAAAAGTAGATAAAGAAATCGGTAAAATCATTGATGCCATCGATAAATACAATCTCTGGAAGAATACGGTCGTGATTTTCTCGAGCGACCACGGCGACGGTACAGGCGCTCATCATTGGAATCAGAAATCAGCCTTATATGAAGAAGTCGTCAACATCCCCCTTATCGTCACGCTGCCGGGCAAAAAGAATGCAGGCAAGACGCTTCCACAACTCATCAGCAACGGTGTAGATTTTTTCGTTTCCGTGTGTGACTGGACGGGAGCCAAGAGACCTGAAGGCACAGCCGGGATATCTTTCCGCAGAATTGCAGAAGAAGGGAATTACCAAAATCCGCATCAAGAATATGTCATTACCGAAACACAGTTCGACGGAAGTAAGACAAGAGGCTGGGCTGTACGCAGCGAACGTTACAAATATGTGCTATACGACAAAGGAAGGTATCGCGAGCAACTGTTCGATATGCAGAAGGACAGAGGAGAAATGAGAAACCTGGTAATGGAGAATGCTTACGATAAAGAACTGCAAAAACATCGGGATATCCTCGAGAAATGGATGAGGATGTATAACATACGTCCTACCCGTCCGATACTGCACGATGTTCCGGGCAAAAGGCTCTAAAAAAACGGATTGTTCCGAAAGGCATGTGGAAAATTAAACCGCCTCAGGCTCAGTTCCATAAATCTGTTGGCAGTTCATGACTTCTTAAGGGCTACCTCTTCCTTAAAATGTGAGGATACCTTCTGAGGTATGGGAGTAGCTTCCGTAAGGTGTGAGCCGGATAAAGCCATCCTCACTAAAAAAACTACTGACCCTCATAAAGAGGAAACACAAAGACATAAAAAAAGGAGTACCGCTGTACTCCAACCTTTGTTAACCTTAAATCTAATACTATGAAAACACATTGCAAATGTACGAGTTTTGAAGTAACCTGCAAATTTTACAAGAGGAAAAGAGTGTTATATAACACAGATTAAGAAAAAGGAGCGAAAACGCAAAGATCTCCCGCTCCTTTTTAACATTCGTCACTAATATCATTCTCCTTAATCAAGGACATTGTCTCTTATCAGAGGACGCCTTCGCAAAAGGATGATATTATGCTTTTCTTATTCTTCGTCCAACAAGATTTCAAGAATCTGGCAGGCAGCCTTTGCCACCGGAGTACCCGGACCGAAGATTGCAGCCACACCTGCTTTATAGAGGAAATCGTAATCTTGCGCAGGGATTACGCCACCGGCAATTACTATGATGTCCTCACGGCCCAACTTCTTGAGCTCTTCGATGATCTGCGGAACCAATGTTTTGTGTCCGGCAGCCAGTGAAGAAACTCCCACTACATGGACGTCGTTTTCCACAGCTTCACGAGCCGCTTCGGCAGGAGTCTGAAACAACGGTCCCATATCCACGTCGAAGCCGCAATCGGCATATCCGGTTGCCACCACTTTGGCACCACGGTCGTGACCGTCCTGCCCCATCTTGGCTATCATAATACGAGGTTGACGTCCCTCTTTCTTTGCAAACTTCTCGGCCAACTCGCAGGCACGCTGGAAGTCACTGTCATTCTTACTTTCTGATGAATACACGCCTGAAATAGTTCTGATTATTGCTTTATAACGTCCTACAATCTTTTCGCAAGCATAAGAGATTTCGCCCAAAGTAGAGCGAACCCGAGCTGCTTCTACCGCCAGTTCAAGCAAGTTGCCCTTTCCGGTCTTCACACACTCGGTGATGGCTTCCAACGCCTTATCCACTTCGGCTTGATTACGCCCTTCTTTCAGACGTTTCAAATTCTCGATTTGCTCTTGTCGAACGGCCGTGTTGTCAATCTCAAGGATGTCAATCGGAGCCTCTTTCTCCAGACGATACTTATTCACGCCTACGATGGTCTGCGAACCACTGTCAATACGCGCCTGCGTACGTGCGGCCGCCTCTTCGATACGCATCTTGGGGATGCCCGTCTCGATGGCTTTCGCCATACCACCGAGCTTCTCCACTTCTTGCAGAAGCTCCCAAGCCTTGTGAGCCAGCTCATTGGTCAGAGACTCTACATAATAAGAACCTCCCCAAGGGTCGACGTTCTTACAGATATAAGTCTCCTCTTGAATATAAATCTGAGTATTACGTGCAATACGTGCGGAGAAATCGGTCGGCAGTGCAATCGCCTCGTCAAGCGCATTGGTGTGCAACGACTGCGTATGTCCCAATGCGGCCGCCATCGCTTCGATGCAAGTACGACCAACGTTATTGAAGGGGTCTTGCTCGGTCAGCGACCAGCCGGAAGTCTGGGAGTGCGTACGCAAAGCCAAAGATTTAGGATTCTTCGGATTGAACTGCTTCACAATCTTTGCCCACAACATACGGGCTGCGCGCATCTTGGCTATTTCCATGAAGTGGTTGGTACCGATGGCCCAGAAGAATGAAAGGCGCGGGGCGAAAGCATCGATATCAATGCCGGCAGCAGTTCCGGCACGCAAATATTCCAGTCCATCCGCCAAGGTATACGCCAGCTCGATGTCCGCCGTAGCACCGGCCTCCTGCATGTGATAGCCGGAAATGGAGATAGAGTTGAACTTAGGCATCTTCTGCGAAGTATATTCAAAGATGTCAGAGATAATCTTCATGGAGAATGCAGGAGGATAGATATAGGTATTACGCACCATGAACTCTTTTAGAATGTCATTCTGAATAGTACCTGCCATCTCTTCCAACTTGGCTCCCTGTTCCAGGCCGGCATTGATGTAGAACGCCATAACGGGAAGCACAGCGCCATTCATGGTCATGGAAACAGACATCTTGCTCAAAGGAATGCCGTCGAAAAGAACCTTCATGTTCTCCAACGAACAGATGGACACACCGGCTTTACCCACATCGCCCACTACCCGTTCGTGGTCGGGGTCGTAGCCGCGGTGAGTAGCCAAGTCGAAGGCTACGGATAAACCTTTCTGCCCGGAAGCCAGATTACGGCGATAGAAAGCATTAGACTCTTCGGCCGTCGAGAAACCCGCATATTGGCGGATAGTCCAAGGGCGCAGCGTGTACATCACAGAGTATGGTCCGCGCAAATAGGGAGGAAGACCGGCGGCATAATTCAGATGCTCCATTCCTTCGAGGTCTTCTTTTGTATAAACAGGCTTTACTTCAATATGCTCCGGCGTTTTCCAGTCTGCCCGGATGCCATTGGCCTTTTGCCACTCGGTTCCGTTGACAGGGCGGAAAGCGGCATATATATCTAAGTTCTTAAAATCTTTTCTCATTTTACTTCAAAAGTTTAGCGTTGTATTCCTTTAATGTTTCCAATACGTTGACACGAACATGGATAAAGTTCTCGATGCCGGCAGCCTTCAGCTCATCCATACACGCGGGAGCGCCCGCCACGATGAACATGGCACGGCCGTTCAAAGCCTTGAAAGTCGGAACGGCATACTCGGCATATTCATCATCGCTCGAGCAAAGCACCACAATATCAGCCTTGGTAGCCATGGCGGCTTCCACGCCTTCTTCTACTGTGGGGAAGCCGAGGTTATCAATAACTTCATATCCGGCACAAGCCAGGAAGTTGCATGAGAATTGCGCACGCGCCTGACGCATCGCCAAATTGCCGATGGTCAGCATAAAGGCTTTCGGACGTTTACCCGAAGCTTCTGTCTCCAGACGCAGAGCCTCGAACTCGCTAGCCGCACGGTTGAAGTTCAATGTAGGAACATCCTTTTCGCATGTATCATCATGGCCGCCGCAACAACCTGTTGCCTCAACCGGCTTCTTTTCACCCGCTTTTTCATTGAAGTTGGGGAACTGATTGGTGCCCAGCAATACTTCCTTACGCTTGGCCACATCGGCATGACGCTTATCGTTGCTTTCGTTCACGGCAGCTTGCACCTTACCGGCTTTGACGGCGTTGTAGAACCCGCCTTCTTCTTCCACGGCCAGGAACAACTCCCAAGCCTGCTTGGCAATAGCCACAGTCAGGTTTTCAATGTAGTAAGAACCGGCAGCCGGGTCAATGACCTTGTCAAAGTGAGATTCTTCTTTCAGCAATAACTGCTGGTTACGAGCCATACGCTCGGAGAATTCATTAGACGCCTCGTAGGTCTTGTCGAACGGAACAACCGTCATCGAGTCAACGCCGGCAAGAGCGGCACTCATGGCCTCGGTCTGTGTGCGCAACAGATTTACGTACGCGTCAAACAAAGTAAGATTGAAAGTGGAAGTTTCAGCATGAATGTTCATCTTGGCTGCGTTGTGGCACTCATCTTGCTCACCCTTATTTTTGCATTCCGAGGTATAAGTCGCCACGATATTCGCCCACAGCATACGGGCTGCACGGAATTTGGCTATCTCAAGGAAATAATTAGAACTGATGCCGAAGTTGAATTTCATCTTCCCGGCTACCAAAGCAGCGGGAAGTCCCGCATCGGTCAACCGGTTCATGTATTCATTGCCCCAGGCCAGTGCATAGCCCAATTCTTGATAGATATATGCACCGGCATTGTTCAGCGTCAGCGCACTCACATTCAGCACACGATACCGCGGAAGTTCGGCAGTAGCCTCAATCAACGCCTTGGCCGTTGCCACCATGTCGCCCTTTTCTTTGCCTCTGGTCAACATCTTGTTAAAGAAGTCATAGCCAATGGAGCCTTGCAACTTCGATAAATCATAACCTTTCTTCCGGAAGTAAGCCGCGAGAAGCTCAGCAAGCTCTACCACATGTCCCTGGCAGGTAGAGAAGTTGAGTTCGACACATTCGGCGCAGATGTCTTTCAAGAGCGTTTCAATGTACTCTGCGCTCAGCTCTTTGGCTTTCACCTGAAAAGAAAGAGAGTCGATACCCTTATTCAAGATGTTCAGTGCCTTGGCATTGGCCTCTTTAGGAGATTCGACCCTGATTTCTTGCCGGACAAACCATTCGTTGTTGTCCTTCTTGGTTCCTCTGAGGTAGGGGAACTCGCCGGGAAGAGCGTCTGTGGTTTTCAAGCCCTCGAGGTCTTCCATGCGGTAGAAAGGTTTCACCTTAAATCCTTCGTTTGTTTTCCAAACGAGTTTCTTCTCATAGTCCGCGCCTTTCAGGTCGGCGATGACCTTCTCCATCCACTCCTCAGTGGAAATGGGAGAGAAGTCTGAGAAGAGTTTTTCTTTACTGTCTGCCATAGTTTATTTAAAATTAAAAATAGATGAATATTATTCATTTTGTTGTCAAGAGACTTGCAAATATACTGAATTACTTAGAAGAACAAAGCGTTTTAGAGAAAAATAGCATGCCCTCGTAACCATCTGTCAATTGCCGGAAGTGGGTATCTGCCACTTTCATCCCGTTTTTTGCAAAGTCCAAGATTTTTTTAGAAAAATCTCCGAAATATATTTTTTAGAGCCGCTAAAAAGCTATATATTTGCAGTCCAAAAAATTAGGAAAACTATAGTAATAATATTTTTTTTTAAAGAAAATGACTAAAGCTGATATTGTAAACGAAATCACAAAGAACACCGGAATTGATAAGGCCACTGTACTTACAACCGTTGAAGCATTCATGGACGCTGTAAAAGCATCCCTATCCAAAGATGAGAATGTTTATCTTCGTGGGTTTGGTAGTTTTGTAGTGAAGAAGAGAGCTCAGAAAACAGCTCGCAACATCTCTAAAAACACCACTATAATCATTCCGGAACATAATATTCCGGCATTTAAACCTGCAAAAACATTCACTTTATCAGTGAAAAAATAACAAACAATAGTATTAACCCATAAAAATTGAAGCTATGCCAAGCGGAAAGAAGAAAAAAAGACATAAAATGTCTACGCACAAACGTAAAAAAAGACTAAGAAAGAACAGACATAAAAGCAAAAAGTAATTTTTAGTCTGAAAGACAAAATAAAGAACAAACTTGTGAAGAAAAATGTCTCGCGGGTTTGTTCTTTGTTTAAGTAGTAATATTGAATAATTATAAAAAGAATTTATTGTGACAAGCGAACTCGTTGTAGACGTACAGCCCAAAGAAGTATCCATCGCACTGCTTGAGGACAAGCAGCTGGTGGAACTGCAAAGTGAAGGCAGAAACCTCTCCTTTGCTGTGGGTAACATGTATTTAGGCCGCGTCAAGAAATTAATGCCCGGACTGAATGCTTGTTTCGTGGATGTAGGCTACGAGAAAGACGCTTTTCTTCATTACCAGGACTTAGGTCCTCAATTTAACTCCATAGCAAAGTACGTAAAGCAAACTTTAAGCAACAAAAAGAAACTAAATCCGATTACGAAAGCCTCCATACTTCCCGATCTTGAAAAGGATGGAACAGTATCCAACACCCTCAATGTAGGACAGGAAGTTGTGGTGCAAATCGTTAAAGAACCCATCTCGACTAAAGGACCGCGCCTAACTTCCGAGTTATCTTTTGCCGGAAGGTATCTTGTGCTGATTCCTTTCAATGACAAGGTTTCCGTATCACAAAAAATTAAATCGAGCGAAGAACGTGCCCGCCTCAAGCAATTGCTGATGAGCATAAAACCGAAGAATTTCGGGGTCATTGTCCGCACTGTAGCTGAAGGGAAACGCGTTGCCGAACTTGATGGAGAGCTTAAAGTTTTATTGAGACATTGGGAGGAATCCATCGGCAAGGTGCAAAAAGCAACCAAATACCCCACCCTGATTTACGAAGAAACCAGTCGTGCCGTCGGACTGCTGCGCGACTTATTCAATCCGTCATTCGAAAACATCTACATCAATGATGAAGCCGTGTTCCATGAAATAAAAGACTACGTGGCTCTCATCGCCCCAGAACGGGCAGGAATCGTAAAACAGTACAAAGGGCAACTCCCTATTTACGACAATTTCGGCATCACCAAACAAATCAAGGCATCATTCGGTAAGACTGTTTCATATAAAAGTGGCGCTTACCTGATTATTGAGCATACCGAAGCGCTTCATGTGGTAGACGTAAACAGCGGTAACCGCACCAAGAATGCCAACGGACAAGAAGGAAATGCATTAGAGGTGAATCTGGGTGCAGCCGATGAACTGGCTCGCCAGCTAAGACTGAGAGATATGGGAGGTATCATAGTGGTAGACTTCATTGACATGAATGAGGCCGAAAACCGCCAAAAGCTCTATGAGCGCATGTGTGCCAATATGCAGAAAGACAGAGCACGCCACAACATCCTGCCATTAAGCAAATTCGGGCTGATGCAGATTACCCGTCAGCGCGTGCGTCCGGCTATGGATGTAAATACGATGGAAACATGCCCCACTTGCTTTGGAAAAGGTTCTATCAAATCATCCATCCTCTTTACAGACACTTTGGAGAATAAAATTGACTATCTGGTCAATAAACTGAAGATTAAGAAGTTCTCGTTACACATCCATCCGTATATTGCCGCCTATGTCAATCAAGGATTTATTTCTTTGAAGCGCAAATGGCAAATGAAATACGGATTAGGTATCAAAATTATTCCAAGTCAAAAACTCGCATTTCTACAATATGTCTTTTATGATCCTCGAGGGGAAGAAATTGACATGAAAGAAGAAATTGAAATCAAATAAAAAAAGAATGGCGGAACGTTTTAAAGCCTTCCGCCATTCTTTTTTTATTTGATTTCAATTTAAGATAGTCACTCTACGGCAACTGCTCCTTCACCGCTGACTTGAGGCCATCCCGGATTTTGATAAACCACGGATATTTTCAAATCTGTTTTATCTCCACTGGCCGTTTGACGGAATGTACTTTGCGGCAACGGATTGAGGTAGTGAGCAGGTGTAAAATTGTAACCATTAAATACAGAGTTGTTCACCTTACTATTCTGGTACGGACGCATATAAACACCACTTATGCTCTCTGAGGAAATATTTCCTTTACCACCTTCCACATCAACCAAAACCAAATCTCTTCCTTCCTTATCGGTCAGATGTCCTTGATAGATGCTTCCCCAATAGCGCATACCCTCAATATGATAGCCTTTCACTTGGTCACATGCTCTCCAACGTTTCAAGTCAGCCCAGCGCATACCTTCTCCGATGAATTCGTTACGGCGTTCGCGACGGATATTATAGAGCGTAGCATCTACCAACTGACCGTGAGAATAAGCTCCAAAATCTCCTTTGGCCTCTTCGTTCATATCAGTAGCCGCAATAGTGACTTGATAGTCGTCATTCACTTTTGCACGACGACGCAAAGCTTTCCAATACTTATCGGCAGTGGCATCCAGATTCTTGTTCTTTTCATAACAAGCTTCCATATAGTTCAACAGAGCCTCCGTTCCTCGGAATACAATGCTTCCAGTTGTTCCTTTATGGTGCAAAGTCTGCATGTAGTCATTGTAATGCTTACCTTTCTTGATGGCAAAACCGGTAACCATACGCGTCTCGTTGTTGCCTTTCACAATCCATGTAAAATCTACTTTGTTTTCCGTCCCATCGGCATTATAATTGTCGATATCTCCGTCTTTCTTTGTGAAAAGGCGAATGCGCGAATCACGGTTTTGCAAAGTTTTAGCCACACCTTGCTTTTCCCATTCCACGTCATAACCCGATCCTGTTGCATAAATGGGCAGTCCGTTTTTCATTAGGAACGAGTTCACCAATCCGCGCGTCCATCCTGAACCACCTCCATTGTTTTGCAATTGCATTTGAATGTTATGAGTCACCTGTTGAGATTCATTATAAACACGCCACATCAACACCTCGCTATACGCATTCATATCCACATCGCAGAACATTGTATAATAGGGATTCAGACTGTTGAATTTTCCGTCCATTCCTTCAGATGAATCAGTATTTTCAACCAAATTATCTACCAGCTTATCACCGATAATCTTGGCCGACGTCATCGCTTCCGTCAAGAAAAAATTTATTTCACTATCAATATTGAACCCTTGCAGATCGGCGCTATTGCCCGGCCAGCCTTTACCTCCCGGAACAAAAGCAGTACCTTTATGGTGCTTGAGCCACGTGCCTTCATAAAGGGCTACGCGCGAACGGAATAACTGAGCGGCTGCTTTGGTGATACGATTCTTTCCGCCCGGACCAGATTCGGAAAGGAAGTCAATGGCCTTATCCAAATCAGAAAGGATGAAGCGTGCCACTTTATGGCGGGGTTGGCGCGCAGACGCCTTTACCAGTGTCTCCTCCACATCTTCCAAAGCAGTTTCTATGATCGGGCAGTCGCCGATAGTCTGTAGCTTATCGAAGTAGGCGTATGCACGCAACATGTACATCTCACCGATGTAATGACGTATATTCGCCTCGGAACCGGAGATGGCTTTGGCTTCGTATTTGGGCAATACCTGGTCAAAGAAATAATTGCAGTCTCGTATCTGGAAAAAGTTCCAAGGCTGTTCCTTTTTCTTTGGGTCGGTGGTAGAAGGTACTTTCCACTCGCCCGGCACCCAGCGAGTAGAGTAATCTACAGAAGCTTGATTGTCTGTTCCATTGTCATATCCGAAAACACTGATTCCGTAACTTCCGGGCTCGATGCTCGTGAAGTTATACAGATTAATGGCATAAGCCGCAAGATCAGCCTCAGCGGTGAAATAAGCATTAGGCGTGACCGAACTTTCGGGCACTTTGTCCAAAAAATCATTGCATGCGGTGAGTGAAGCACCCAGCAAAAGTATAGATAAATATTTTATTTTCATAATTTTATGATTTTGCAAATTAATAACGGGTTAATAAGAGCATTTCTGTTTTCCGTTTTAAAAAGTGACGCTCAAACCTAATGACACGGTCTTAGACAGCGGATAGGTCTTACCGAATCCCCAGCCTGAAGCATCAATCAATTCCGGATCGGCCAGTTTTGTAAAATCGGTAATGGTCAGCAGATTCTCACCCGATACAAACACACGGAGATTTTCTACATAGAATCTCTTTGTAACCTCTTTAGGCAGTGTATAACCCAGAGTAACGTTCTTCAAACGTCCGTATGCGGCATTTTGCAGGTACTTGGTTTGTATGTGTTCGTTTTTGCTTCCGTTCCATGCCACGCGAGGATAATAGCTGTCAAGATTCTGTCCCAACGGATCATTAGCATCCGCACGGAAATAATCCAAATGTTCCTTGAATCCCAAGGCTTGCCATTTGTTGACACTTCCTCCCCAAAATACGGCATCGTTTTGTCCGATTGCGTAATCGCGCTTCAGCGTGCCTTGGAAGAAAAGTTTCAAGTCAAATCCTTTGTAAGTTGCATCTATATTTAAACCAAAATTGTATCGAGGATTGGAGTTACCAATGATACGATAGTCACCGGACTTGTCTGCTCTATCTTCCCCTTTATTCACTTTGCCATCTCCATCCAAATCGGCATACATGATGTCGCCGGCTCCCCAATTACTGCCCAATGCGCTTTGGTCCACCTTAGCCAAGTGAGCTTTCATCTCTTCATCCGTCTTGGCGATACCCACTGTGGTGTATCCCCAAATGTCACCTAAACGTGCACCTTTGTAATATTTCAAGTTCAAGGCTTTCGAGTCATTGGGATATTTGTCTATCGTCACTTGATTGTCGCTCAATGACAGAGTGACGCCATAGCTCAATTCGTTAATCCGGTCTCTCCAGCTTATCTGCAAGTCCCAGCCTTTGGAAGTCATATCCAGATTGTTCACTTTTGGGGCATTAGCTCCAAGTACATCAGGCAACTCGGGCGCAGGGCCTACCATGTCATAAGTCTTACGCTGGAAGTAGCCGAATGATCCGGTCAGTCGGTTGTTGAATGCTCCCCAGTCCAAACCGATTTCCCACGTACGGCTCTTCTCCCATGTAAGCAGAGAAGAAACAAGGGCAGGTTGCCAAGATTTATTAGGCTTAACACCGTTCACCAACCAATTGCTGTCTTTTGCCTTGTAGCCGATGGTGGGATAGAACGGATACCAGTTTTCTGTATTTTGATTTCCCAATTGTCCCCACGAAGCACGCAACTTCAGCATATTTACAGTTCCTGACAGATTTTCCCAGAATTTTTCCTGTGCGATGTTCCATCCGATAGAGAAAGAGGGGAACCAATTCCAGCGATTGGCCCGCAAGAAACGTGACGAACCGTCGTAGCGCAAATTGGCTTCCAACAAATAACGTCCTTTATAGTCGTAATTCAAACGTCCGAAGAATCCGGCTGTAGCCCAGCTTTGATACTCTCCTTTCACGCGAGCGTTATCACTGGTAGTATCCAGCGTGGGCAATCCTGAAAGAATACCGTCTTGTTGAGCCGTCACAGACCGATGGCGCAACCATTCGCTTTGGAAGCCGACCATGATTTTAGCATTGTGGTCGCCGAAAGAACGGCTGTATTCGGTGAAAATGTTCGGGTTGAAATAATTGCTCTTATAGGTATATTCTTTCACGCTCGAAACATTGTTGAAAGCTACGTAAGGATTCTTATCCACATCATAAGCATTAACGGTGAGCCAGTCTGTGTGCTGATTCTCATTAATGATACGGTAATTCAGTTCGGCATTGACAATCCAACCTTTCACGGGAGTAAGTTGCAAACTGAGCTGTTGAGCCAAAACATCGTGTTGGTTGTTGTATCTACCTCCGTCTTTCAGCAGGCCGACGAATGATTCGGGCACATAGTATCCATTAGGATCGGTCACCGGAACAATGGGCCAATAGCGACAGACATTATGATAAAACAAACCTCCATCGGTACCGATGTTTGAAGGATTCTCAAAGTCCGTACGGGTAAAGCGAATGCTGTAACCCATCTTGAGCCAGTCGGTGAGGGAGGCATTAATTTTACCAGTCACGCCATAGCGTTGCTTATTTTCGTCGCCATGACGCAAGATGCCCTCTTGCTCCAGATAGTTAGCAGAGAAGTAGTATTGCATATTCTCGCTACCACCGTTTACACTCAGGGTATGCTCTTGTGAAAAGCTGTTGCCGAAATGTTCTTTCAACCAATCGGTATTGCCCACCGGAAGCAAATCCATCGCATCCCATACTTCCCAACGATTATTCTTATTGGCATACATCTTAGGTATGCTCGAATCGTTTTGAGCTTTCTTTAAGAGTGCAAGTTTGTTGTCTGAGAACCAGACACCGTTTCCGGAGTTAACGCTCGCCGCATTCATATAATTGGCCCATGTATAGGAATCCATCATTTCGGGCATATTCAACGGAGAGTTAAAACGAAAACTGTTGTTGTAGTTGATGGAAGTTTTACCGGCACGTCCTTTCTTGGTCGTTACCAAGATTACACCTCCCGCGGCACGCGAACCGTAGATAGACGAAGCCGAAGCATCCTTCAAGACTGAAACATTCTCAATGTCTTGCGGATTCAGCATGTTCAAGTCTCCTTCCATACCGTCAATCAAAACCAAGGGAGAAACCGATGAACCTTCACCGATGGTACCCGTACCGCGGATATTGAACCGTTTGTCCGAGTTCAAGGCACCACCTTGTTTGCCTACGAAAAAGTTCATGCCCGGAACCGCACCTTGCAAGGCATCGACAACCGAGTTGACCGGACGTGAAGCAAGTGTTTTGGCGTCCACCGTAGATACGGCTCCCGTGAGATTTACCTTTTTCTGCGTGCCGAAGCCCACTACCACCACTTCTTCCAGCATTTTGCTGTCATCTTTCAAGATAATGTTCAATGGTGTTCCCGTCCATCTGACTTCTTGTGTCTGATAACCGACGAATGAGATTTGAATAATACTTCCTTGAGGAACATTTCTGAGTGAAAAATCGCCGTCAATACCGGTAATCGTACCGTTGACGGTTCCTTTGACTAAGACAGAAGCTCCGATAATGGTTTCGCCAGTGCTGTCTTTTACAATGCCGGTACATGTGCCGTTTTGCTGAACGACTTCATTACCTGCCACATCCGCTGCAAATGAGGGTTGAACTCCCCCACACCAAAGGGAGAGAATCACCCCCCCAATTTAAAACTTTTTAACATAGACATTTGTTTTTGGTTATCTTATCGAGGTTAATTCGGTTAAAAGCTGTCAGTAAAGAATCTGAAATAACAGTCATCACCTTTACCAAAATCTCAATAAAACAAATTTAGCGGTGCAAAGATAGCTCTTTTTTTAATTCAAAAACAAATAACCAGCATTGTTATTAATCATTTTGTCAGAATCAAAGCCCTTTCGTGTAATTTTTCAGAAAAATCTCCCACCATATCCTGATTTAAAGTAGCAGTAACTTTCAAAATGATTATCCGCCCAAATCCGACAATTACCTACCATCGAAAAATCTCCCCCAATTGTTGTTTAAAGAAGTCTCGATAACCCGAGAAAAAAGACAAGACAAGTTTATCTTTCTTGATGTAAACATTCACACTTATGCACCTTAAATCTTTTAAAACTTGATTCAATCAGTACGCTTAATAGCCTCTGCAAACGCAGACATGCTTTTCCACTATTGGAAAGTGGGACATTTTTCCTCTACCTCCAAAAGAAAGAAGGTTGGGACAGCAAAGTGATTGATAACCTTTCCAAAGCTATACGTTCTAAATACCCAGATAAAAAGGGGTATTCTCGCAGAAATATCTTCTACATGTGCCAGTTCGCCCGTACTTATCCATTGGAAGTGCTGAAAGAAATGGACAGAATAGATGACTTGCTCACGACTCCTACGGTAGAACGACCAGCCTATTGGTGTTAGTGATTATCAACTAACAAAGGCTATCCCCGATAATCTGAAATCGGCTCTGCCTACGGTTGAAGAAGTTGAGAAAGAATTGTCGAAGATAGTAGAACAAGATAGCGAAAGATAAAGCGTCAATATTATTGAATTTTTGGTCCACTATTTGAGGCTACCCCACTCTATCATCTTTAAAACGCGTCTCCGAATAATATTTAGAGATGCGTTTTTTCTGCCTGAAACCTCTATCTAACATCTTTTAAAAAAAATCCTTAGTCCCGACAATAAGTAATCATTAAATTTGCTACACTAAATCGTTTGACAAACAAGATGAAACTTATCGTAGTTACGGCACCCACATTCTTTGTGGAAGAAGACAAGATTATCACTGCGCTTTTTGAAGAAGGATTGGACATCCTGCATCTAAGAAAGCCGGAAACCTCTGCCATGTATTCAGAGCGTCTTCTGACATTGATACCTCCCCAATATCATAAACGCATTGTTACGCATGAGCATTTTTACCTTCAGGAAGAATTTAATCTGATGGGAATCCATTTGAACGCCCGTAATCCGAAAGAGCCGCACGATTTTTCCGGTCACATCAGTTGCACCTACCATTCGTTGGACGAAGTAAAGAGCAAAAAGCATTTCTATGATTATGTCTTTCTAAGTCCGATATTCGACTGTATCACCAAAGACGGAATGTCTTCAGGTTTCGAAGCCGAAGAACTCAGACAGGCGGGAAAAGAGAGAATAATAGACAACAAGGTCATGGCTTTAGGAGGCATAACCCCTAACAACATATTAGAAATTAAAGATTATGGTTTTGGTGGTGCGGTTGTGGTGGGTGATTTATGGAATAAATTCAATGCTTGTACCGATTGTAACTATCTGGAGATTATCCGCCACTTCAAAAAGCTCAAGGAAATGGCTGATTGAGCGAACAGCACTCAATCAGAATTTACCATATTCCTTGTATTCCATACTGGCCGGCAAAGTAAAATAGAATGTTGAACCTTCTCCTTGTTTAGATTCTACGCCAATACCTCCACCATAATGCTCAATGATAGATTTGGTGATGGAAAGTCCTAATCCGGTGCCCTTTATATTGTAGTTCATTTTTACGAAACGCTCAAAAATGGCATGCCGCCCTTCAGCATCGATACCGCATCCCGTATCTGCTACATAAAAATAGTAATTGCCGTTACTCAGTCTTCTGCTTCCCACCGTCACACTGCCTTTTTCAGTGAATTTCAACGCATTCCCCAACAGATTTTCCATAACCTGAGCAAAACGCTTGCGATCTGTTCGCAGCCGGCATTGCGGCAGCCTTTCCGGATATTCCACTTTTATCCCACCGGGATGAAAGCGTCTATTCTGCACTGCACATACCTCATCAATAAGGGCATTTACATCTACCTCCTCGTCATTATACTCAAAAGTATTCGATTCTATTTTAGAGTAATCCAACAAGTCATTAATAATTCTCAGCAAAGACTCCTTGTTATCGTTTATTTCTTTTAAGAAAGACATACGCGTCTCTCTATCTAATCCATCCATCTCGGCAAGCATGGTGGTGAATCCCACAATGGCATTTAAAGGAGTACGTATTTCATGTGTCATATTGGCAATGAATGCCGTTTTCAACCGGTTAGCCTCTTCCGCAATATCTTTTATTTCCTGAAGAGCTTTTACTTGTCTGTTCTTACTGACATAAAATACAACCATAACCGTAAGCATCAGAAGGATAATCAGAGTAAAAGAAATCCATAAAGCTTCTTCCTTATGAATAGGCCCTATCCCCCAAGCATATAATATGGCAAGCACGTGTATCATAATTTACGTTGTTCTCTCATTTTTTCAGGAAAGCAAAGATAGAATTAAAATATTAAAAAATAAAAAAGGGAAGCACAAACTTTACACAAAATACGTTAACGAAAAGCCTTTGGAATCAATAAATCCTGTCATCTTCAGAACAGCTGTTCAACGAACCATCTTCTATAAAGATTAGTATTTCTTTCAAGGGAACAAACATCTCATGATTTTTATATACATTTGCAAATAAACTCATTGCAGCAAATTTACATGGAACTATTGGTATATAAGGCTTCCGCAGGCTCAGGAAAGACGTTTACACTGGCCGTGGAATACATCAAGCACTTGATAATCAACCCTCGCGCCTACCGTCAAATACTTGCCGTGACTTTCACCAATAAAGCTACGGCAGAAATGAAAGAACGAATCCTGCAACAACTCTACGGCATCTGGAAATGTGATCCGGAATCTGATGCCTATCTGAAACGCATCAAAGAGGAACTGGCAACAACCCGCTATTTGCAAGCTGCCCCGGACAGAGGGACAGAAGAGTTGCGGCAACGTGCGGGGGTGGCATTGCAATACATACTTCATGATTACAGCCGCTTCCGTGTAGAGACCATCGACTCTTTTTTCCAGTCCGTTATGCGCAACTTAGCCCGCGAACTAGAACTAAATCCTAATCTCAACATAGAGCTAAACACCAACGAAGTGCTGAGCGAGGCCGTAGACAGTCTTATTGAAAAGCTCACTCCTACTTCACCGGTACTGGCTTGGCTGCTGGAGTATATAGACGAACGCATTCGCGATGACAAACGCTGGAATGTTTCAAACGAAATCAAAAGTTTCGGGCTCAACATTTTCAATGAAAACTATATCGAACGAGGCGAAGGCGTGAGAGAATGCCTGCGCACGCCCAACACATTGAAACTCTATCGAAATGTGTTACGTGAAATGGAGACAGAAGCTTTAGAGCAAATGAAAGGCTTCTACGATCAGTTTGAAGGGGAATTGGAAGGGCATGCGCTCATGCCGGAGGATTTGAAAGGAGGCTCTCGGGGCATAGGCAGTTACTTCCGAAAACTTCGTGATGGCAAGTTGACAGATAAAGACATATTGAACGCCACGCTGCAAAACAGTCTGGCAGATGCCGGAAACTGGGCCGCTAAAACATCCTTGCGAAAAGATGACATCGTCCGGTTGGCAGAAAGCAGCCTGATACCGCTGTTGAAAGATGCCGAACGGCTACGCCCGCAAAAAAACCGTACCATCAACAGTTGCCGCCTTTCACTGCAACATCTCAACAAGTTGCAACTGCTCAATCACATCGACGAAGAAGTACGTACACTGAACCACGAGCAGAACCGTTTTTTACTGTCTGACACCAATGCTCTGTTGCACAAGTTGGTGCGCGAAGGCGACTCTTCTTTCGTATTCGAGAAAATCGGTGCCAATATACGAAATGTCATGATCGACGAGTTTCAGGATACCAGCCGTATGCAATGGGACAACTTTCGCTTGCTGCTACTCGAAGGGCTCTCGCAAGGAGCCGACAGCCTGATTGTAGGAGATGTAAAGCAATCCATTTATCGTTGGCGCAACGGAGACTGGGGCATTCTGAACAGTCTGGGACAAACCAGGCTAAACAATTTTCCCGTCCGCATAAAAACGCTGAAGACCAACCGGCGGAGCGAAGCAAATATCATCCGCTTCAACAATCAATTCTTCACTACTGCTGTGGAGTATCTCAACACTCAACATCTGAACGAGCTGAATGAAGAATGCTACCCCTTGAAACAGGCATATGCCGATGTCAGGCAAGAATCTCCAAAGACAGAAGCACGCGGTTACGTAAAAGCCTCTTTTCTTGAGCCGGACGATGAACACAACTATGCGGAACAGACACTGCTTGCCATGGGAGCAGAAGTGCAAAGATTGCTTGAAGAAGGCATACAACCCAACGATATCACCATTCTTGTACGCAAAAACAAGAACATTCCTCCTATAGCGGATTACTTCGACAAGGAACTTCAGCTACCCGTTGTATCAGACGAAGCTTTCCGGCTGGATGCATCTCTCGCCATCTGCATGCTGATAGACGCCTTGCGCTATTTGTCCAATCCGAAAGATAGAATCTCGAGTGCTTCGCTCATATTCAATTATAAACTGCAAGTTCTCAAAGAAGAGAACGATCCGTCTTTCCATCTTGACGCCCTATTGACAGAGCAACCCGAACTACTGCTTCCTGAGGCCTTCACATCTCGTCTGGAGACGTTGCGCCTGATGCCTCTATACGAACTGCTGGAAGAATTATTCACCATATTCGATATGGAGCGTATCAAGCAACAAGACGCCTATCTCTTCTTCTTTTTTGATGCGGTGACGGAGTTTCTTCAAAACAATTCATCCGATTTGGATAGCTTCATCCGTTATTGGGAAGAAACACTTTGCGGCAAAACGATTTCCGGTGGTGAAACGGACGGTATACGCATACTTTCCATACACAAATCCAAAGGACTGGAGTTCCATACCGTACTCATCCCGTTCTGCGATTGGAAACTGGAAAACGAAACCAATAACCAGCTGGTATGGTGTACCGCTCCCGAGGCACCCTACAATGCCATCAGCCTTGTTCCGATGAACTACTCAAGCACAATGGCAGAGTCAGTCTACCGACAAGACTATCTACATGAACGCCTGCAACTGTGGGTGGACAATCTCAACCTTTTGTATGTAGCCTTTACGCGTGCCGGAAAGAACCTCATCCTCTGGAGCAAGAATGGTCAAAAAGGAACGGTTTCCGAACTGCTCGCCAATGCTTTGCCGCCTATTGCCAATAATGACGAAGGAAATTGGGATGAAGAAGCAGCAGTCTATGAAAGCGGACGGATTGTCCCGTCTGCCCTCCCCCGGGCAGATGTCCGTCACAATGCTCAAGACGGCAGTATCATCAATAAATTCTCTCAAAAAGCCGTAAAGCTGCCCATCCGCATGGAAAGCACGCTTCATGACATCGAGTTCAGACAGTCTAACCGTTCGGCCGAATTCATTGCCGGAATAGATGAAACCGAATCCGACCGCCGTTTCATCAATCGCGGACGGCTACTGCACACTCTGTTTTCTGCCATCGAAACAGAAAAAGATATCGACAATGCCATCAGCCGACTGGTGTTCGAGGGAATCATCGGCCGAACCGAAACAGAAAAGGAAATACGTGCATTGACTGCACGCGCTTTCTCCTTGCCTCAAATCAAAGATTGGTATTCGGGCACATGGCAACTCTTCAACGAGTGCGACATCATCTGGCAAGAAAACGGAATACTCCGAACCCGGCGCCCGGACCGTGTCATGATGCGCAATGAAGAAGTTGTCGTAGTGGACTTCAAATTTGGAAAAACCAACAAGAAATACAACAAGCAGGTGAAAGACTATATGCAACTGCTTGCCCGCATGGGATATGCCTCTGACAAAATCAAAGGATATCTATGGTATGTAGAAGAAGAAATCGTTGAGAAAGTATAACACACACCCGCTAACCAGCCAAACAGTCAAAGATTAAAGAGAACATGGAACCATTCCTTCAATCAGTCGCCAAAGACCTTTATTCCAAAACAGGAAACAACTTGTCGCACACTGCCATCGTTTTCCCCAACAAACGTGCCGGATTGTTTTTTAATGAATTTCTGACAGCAGAGACCGACCGTCCCTTGTGGTCGCCCGCCTACATCAGCATCAGTGAACTCTTCCAACAACTATCACCCTTGAAATTGGGCGATTCTATCCGGCTGGTGTGCGAACTCTACAGAGTCTTTCGAGAAGAAACGCGCAGCGAAGAAACGCTTGATGACTTCTATTTTTGGGGCGAATTACTCATCAGCGACTTTGATGATGTAGACAAAAATCTTGTGGATGCAAGCAAACTCTTCACCAACCTGCAAGAACTGAAGAATATAATGGACGGATATGAATTTCTTGATAAAGAGCAAGAAGAAGCAATCCGGCAATTCTTTTTAAACTTTTCCATAGAGAAACGTACAGAACTAAAAGCCAAATTTATCTCACTTTGGGATAAACTCGGCGATATATACCGGCACTACCGCAACAATCTCTCCGACCTTGGCATTGCCTACGAAGGCATGATGTATCGTAACGTCATAGAACAATTGGACATCAACCACCTGCGCTACGACCGCTATGTATTTGTCGGGTTCAACGTACTGAACAAAGTGGAGACCGAGTTTTTCAAACTCCTGCAAGATGCCGGAAAAGCATTGTTCTATTGGGATTATGATATATACTACACCACACTTCCCCGCTTACAGACACCTCCCTACACCCACGAAGCCGGCGAATTCATTTTACGCAATCTGAGCAGATTTCCCAACCAACTGCCCGAAACCGCTTTCGACGTGATGAGGAGACCTAAAAAGATACATTACATTTCTTCTCCCACAGAAAATGCACAGGCACGCTATCTGCCGCAGTGGATTAAAGAAGTCGCCCACCCCTACTCAACAGCTGCTGAAGAAAGCCGAAGCGAACAAGAAGCGAAAGAAAAAGAAAATGCCGTTGTTCTCTGCAACGAAGCGTTGCTGCTCCCCATTCTCCATTCCATTCCCCCCGAGGTGAAAAACGTAAACATCACCATGGGATTTCCATTGGCACAAACTCCGGTCTATAGTTTCATCAATACATTGACAGCATTGCAGACCACCGGTTATCAGACAAAATCGGGATGCTACACCTACGATGCCGTGCTCGCCGTATTAAAGCATCCTTATGTCCGTATCCTCTCTTCGGCGGCAGAAGCTCTGGAGAAACAGCTGATTAAAAACAATCGCTTCTATCCCCTCCCATCCGAACTGAAGCAAGACGTTTTTCTGGAGCAGGTCTTCACTCCGCAAAACGGTATTGCGGCTCTATGCAGCTATCTCACCGACTTGCTTCGCGAGGTAGCAGTTGTGTATCGTAAGGAAAAAGAAACGGAAGATATCTTCAACCAGCTCTATCGCGAATCTTTGTTCAAGGGCTACACCCTTGTCAATCGCTTGCTTAACCTGATTGAAACCGGCGAGTTGAGCGGTCTGAAACCGGAGACATTGAAAGGTCTGCTGAACCGCCTGCTTACTTCCTCCAACATTCCTTTTCATGGCGAACCGGCCATCGGCATGCAGGTGATGGGGGTACTTGAGACGCGCAACCTCGATTTTCGTAACCTCATCATACTCTCCCTGAACGAAGGGCAATTGCCAAAAGCCGGCGGAGAATCTTCTTTTATCCCTCACAACCTGAGAAAAGCTTTCGGCATGACTACCATCGAGCATAAAAATGCGGTTTATGCCTATTATTTCTATCGCCTCATACAAAGAGCGGAAAATATTACCCTACTATACAACTCTTCTTCCGACGGGCTGAACCGTGGAGAGATGTCACGCTTCATGCTCCAGCTTCTGGCGGAGTCGCCCTGCGACATCTCGCGCCAATACCTTGAAGCCGGACAGTCACCTCAACAAAGTCGCCCTATCGACATTATAAAAACACCGGAGATGCTGCAACGGATGTACGATGCCTACGATATCCGGCGTCATCCCGCCAACTTCTTCTCTCCATCGGCCCTCAATGCCTATTTGGATTGTCGTCTGAAGTTTTATTACCGCTATGTGGCCGGCTTGAGGGTTCCCGATGAAGTAAGTGCGGAAATAGATTCCGCTCTGTTCGGAACGATTTTCCATCATGCCGCCGAATCCATATATAAAGATTTGACATCCAACAGCAAAGATATAAGGAAAGAAGATCTGGAGCAATTGATGAAGAATGAAGTCAGACTCCAGACCTATGTGGACAACGCTTTCAAAGAAAAGTTTTTCCATGTGCCCCAAACGGAGCAACCGGAATACAACGGCACGCAACTCATCCATTCAAAAGTTATCGTTTCCTACCTGCGTCAACTTCTACGCAACGACCTGCAATATGCCCCTTTCCGCATGGAAGGAATGGAAGAAGAGGTAAGGGAGATGGTAGAGATTGATACTCCGCAAGGAAAACTCCTGTTGCAGATTGGAGGAACCATAGACCGAATGGACAGTAAGGAAGGAACATTGCGCATCGTAGACTACAAAACCGGAGGAATGCCCAAAACTCCCGAAAACGTCGAACAACTGTTCACCCCTGCCGAAAACAGACCCACTTATATTTTCCAGACATTCATGTATGCAGCCATCATGTGCCGCCGGCAACCATTGAAAGTAGCCCCCTCACTACTTTATATACACCGTGCCGCTTCTGAAAGCTACTCACCGGTCATAGAGATGGGAGCACCCCGCCAGCCCAAACTTCCCGTAGAAAATTTCGCTTTCTTTGAAGAAGAATTCCGCAAGCGCCTGCTCAATTTGCTGCAAGAGATATATAATCCCGAAGAAACTTTCAGTCAAACGAAAGACAGCAAGAAATGTGAGTATTGTGATTTCCGAAGTCTCTGTGAAAAGTGATGACACGTTAGGGTCTACACTTGTACAATATTGTACTGCTTCAGTAGTCACTTCCTCCTAAATCATGCTGATATAGTAGACACACCTAAGTGTAAAAGCCTTCAGGCTTTTTCAATTAAAATATTGTGGATTTTTTTGACAGAGGATGACGTAGATGATGACCGGCGCCCCGATGACAGGAGTTACGGCATTCAGTGGAATAATGCCCGCTTCGCCCGGAAGTACACACACCAGATTGCACAGCAAGGCCACCGCCCCTCCGCTTAGAATAGTGACAGGCAATAACGAATTATGATTGGCCGTTCCCAAAATCATACGTGACACATGCGGCACGGCCAACCCGATGAAAGCCACCGGACCGCAGAAAGCTGTGGTGACGGCAGTCAACAATCCGGTTACTGCCAGCAATAAGTTCCTCACCCTACGGATGTTTACCCCCAGATTCTCCGCATAGCGTTCGCCCAGCAGCAACGCATTCAAAGGTTTTATCAGCAGCAACGAAGCGAACAACCCCAGCACGGTGATCGCAGCAAAGGCCGGCATTTGTCGCATAGACACACCGCCAAAGTTACCCATGCCCCATATCATGTACGATTGTACCCCTTCGGCAGTAGCGAAAAAGTTTAGCAACGCAATGGCCGAAGAAGCCATATAGCCAATCATGATACCCGTTATCAGCAACAGAATGTTACTCTTCAATAAAGTAGAGAAGAACAGGATGAGCGCCATGATCAACATAGCTCCTACAAATGCTCCGGTCAGCACGGAGAAGAAGCCCGACAGGCTCAACGTGCCCGTTGTGATGCTGCCGCCGAAAAACAGCATCACAAAAGCCACCCCGAGACTTGCGCCGGAGTTAATGCCCAAAATGGACGGACCGGCCAGCGGATTCTTAAAGGCGGTCTGCAACATCAGTCCGCAAACCGCAAGTGCGCTGCCACACAGCAATGCTGTCAATGCCAGAGGCAGCCGAGACTCCCACAGGATAAAAGCCCAACCGGCCTTCACTCCCTCAGCCCCCAAAAGAATACGGAACACATCGGCCGGCGGAATCGATACCGACCCCACCAGCAGATTGGCCATGAAAAGCAGCACGATGACCACCCCCAAGCCGATACCATATTTTCCCCCCCTACTCATTCAGTTTGCAAAAATAGCGCAAACCTCCCAAATCTCCTATTTCAGGATGCAGAATCTGTATCAGGTCGGCCAGCAAATAATCCGGACGAAAAGGCGTCTCTTCATAAAACGGCACTTTCCCGGTGTTGCAGCCGTAAATGTTCCGGGTCTTGAAAGCCTTGAAGCCGGTATAGCCCGCAAAGTCCGCTTCCAAATCCGCATAAGTCATATCCCGGTCGCGGTTGTATTTAATGGTCCACACATCCGCATCCCCTGCTTTGTCGAACACCGTTTCAAAGGCAAGAGGCACGGAGCCGCTGTGCGTGTCGTCGGCAAAGACATAGCGCCCGCAGGCATCCCCGAAGAGCCGCCCCATTGTGCTACGCCCGCCTGGCACATACCAAGCCGTCCCGTTCTTCAATTCACTGAGCACCGACAAACTCACCGACGAAAGTTCGGCACGCATCCTCAACCGCCGGTAGCAACTGTCCACCTCGGCAAAAAGCCTGTCGGCTTGATCCTCCGCACCGAACAGCAACCCGTAAAAGCGCATCCACTCGGCACGCCCCATGGCAGAAGTCTCCATGTAGTCGGCACACTCTATGATGGGGATGTTCAATTTCTCCACACGTCCATAGCCGCCGCTGTTCTCAAAAGGCGAGAGCAAGATGGCATCCGGGTGCAGGTCGATGATTTTCTCCATATCCGGATTCATTCCGTCGCCACAGTCCGCTATCGTTCCGTTGCGACATCCCTCCTGCACGGCCGGCAACTTGATGTACTTCAAGTCGCACACGCCGCCTATGCTGCGAAAGGCTCCCAGCCTCGCCACTAATCCGCAATGCACCGACGAGTAGATCACCGCCTTTGAGAGCGGCGTACGCACCACCGTACCCTCCGGCAGATTCTCCGGCAAGGGATCGGCGGCAGGCACAAGCACATACGTATGCAGTGTTTTCAACGTATCCCACGGATTGCGCAGCGAAGCCACGGTATAGTCAGGATAATCCACCAACACGAGGTTATCGGCATAGCGCAACACCACCGTGTCGCCTCCGGCAACGTCTGTAACACTCCTGCTCCTTCCGCCACAAGCCGCAAAGAGCCAAATGACAGAGCATACAACAACCGATACGAAAAATCTTCTCATCCGTTTTTAGTTAAAGAAAAGCGAGGTAAGGCCTGTTATCAAGTCCGATATTTTTTACCTATAATATTTTTCACAGAAATTCATTATGCCTTTTCTTATTTTTATTTTTAATCTTGCACTTTTGTCTTTTTTCTTTAACAAACTTCTTATATCCTTGTAATCTTCTTCTAATAAAAAAGAATAAGCCTCCCAAACTAATCTATAAATCTCTTTTTGATAATAACATCGTAACCACATTGCAGCAATCATTAAAAACACCAAGAAGAAAGCTATTCCACACTTATTGCCATTGGGAAATAAGAAAAGAACGGTATTACAATCTCCAAGAAATGCAATCAAATAGAGAAGAATTATTAAAAACATATTTCGCATAAAATTTTCAAGTGCTTCGAGAATTGGAATATTCATCAACCAACCCAGCTTGCCCATCTCGTAATATGTTGCAAGATATGTTCTTTTTATACTTTCCGGCAATGCTAAGTTGGGATTCTCTTTTGTGAAGGCTTCTTTTATCTCCTCCTCATTCAAACTAAGCCATGACTTTGTTAGCTGTCGAATGATGGCTTGATATACACAACCAACCATAAAAGCTACAATATAAAATACGATTCCACTCTCCATTTCTTCCCCCACAATAAGCAATAACAATAATACCCCCACAGTTAATTTGTTCAGGCTATCATAAAAACTTAATCCGGAAAAAGTCTTCATCGCATTAATTATTTCGAGTTCATTAATGTAATATCATTTATGAGTTTTTATCTCACTATCGCCTCTTTAATACTTTGCACTATATACCGCACATCCTCATCCGTCACATACGGACCTGCAGGCAGACACATGCCTATTTTGAAGAGTTCCTCCTCCACACCATTGGTATATACAGCAGCATCAGCATATACAGGTTGCTTGTGCATGGGCTTCCAGACAGGGCGGCACTCCACCTTCTTGTCAAGCATAAATACACGCATAGCCTCCACATTATCATTTGGCTGACAATCGGTCGTAGGGCTATCCACCTGATGAATCACACCGGCAGCACCACCCACGGCAGTCTTTATCACCTCCTTATATACATTCTCCTGTCCTTTCACCTTAACGTCTTTATCCAATGTCATTGTGCAAAGCCAGAAGTTAGCGTCATAGCGAGGATCCTCAGGTTGCTTGTTAATCTTTACTCCGAGCACATCAGCGAACAATTCCTCATACAGCTTCTGCACATGCTTATGGTGGGCTATATGGTCGTTCAGCACAGTCATTTGGCCACGACCGATACCTGCACACACATTACTCATACGATAGTTGAAACCAATAGCTGTATGCTGATAATAAGGATATGAATCCCGAGCTTGAGTAGCATACCACATAATCTCATTTGCATCCTCCTCATTACGGCAAACGAGTGCGCCACCACCGGAAGTAGTAATCATCTTGTTACCATTGAACGACATCACGCCATACTTGCCAAATGTGCCAAGCACCTGACCATCGAAACGAGAGCCAAGCCCCTCGGCAGCATCCTCAATAACAGGAATACCATACTTATCAGCAATAGCTATGATTTTATCAATCTGATAAGGCATACCATAAAGTGCCACAGGCACTATGGCCTTAGGATACTTACCAGTCTTCTCCTTACGGTCAAGAATCGCCTTCTCCAACAATTTCGGATCCATATTCCAGGTCTCCTTCTCACTGCCGATAAACACTGGTTTTGCGCCAAGGTAAGTAATTGGGTGCGAAGAAGCACAGAAAGTGAAGCTCTGCACACAAACCTCATCACCAGCCTGCACACCACAAGCGATTAATGCCAAGTGAACAGCCGCAGTACCAGCCGAAAGACAGACCACCCTGCGGTCGAGTTCTTCACTACCATCAACCTTACTATTGAAAAAATCCGCAAGATCTTTCTCGAAAGAATTCACATTAGGTCCCATAGGAACCACCCAATTCGTGTCAAATGCTTCCTTAACATATTTCTGTTCCATACCGTCTTCGCTCATATGAGCGAGACATAAATAGATTGTTTTTCTTTCTTCTGGCATAATTTATATGTTGTATTTTTAAAATTCTTCACCAGCAAACTTAATTTTGCAACCAAGTACAGTTGCGATAATCATCTCGATATCCTTGAAGAAATTGTAGTGGCGATAGTAATAGCAATTCAAGCGAACCTTATCAGGATAGATTACATTGTCATTATGCTCCACAGCAATTTCTTGAGCTTCACGTTTATCACCTTCTGCCTGCATCTTTGCCACATATTCAGAAATCATCTCATCTTCGAGACGATACTTCAATGTTGCAGGCCCCGTGATACCAGGGCGAAGCTTCAGTACATCGCGATCTTCACCTGTCAACTTATCTGCATAACCTGGAACATCCGGACGTGGCCCCACAAAACTCATGTTACCGATAAGCACATCCCAAAGCCCAGGAAGCTCATCCAACTTATAGTGACGCAACGTAACACCAAAAGGAGTAATTCGACTGTCACCCGCTACAGAAACCGATGAACCATTATGCTTCACTGTCATACTTCTGAACTTATGACAATTAAACAACTTACCATCTTTACCTACACGTTTCTGAACAAAGAATGCAGGCCCTCCAGGCATTTTAATCTTCACCATGATTGCTACAATGAGCAATACTGGCCACAGAAAAAGTAAACCAATAAGAGCAACTACACGATCAAAAATCCATTTTAATATCATAATTATTATTATTATTTCTATCTTGGAGAATATTTGCACTTCTTAGTGGAACTTATCGCTTAGCCCGGCGGTTGGACTTGCTTAATCCCGAAAGAGACTCTTGGAGTTCAAACAGGTCATGAATACGATATTGAGAGTAGTATTTCATGTCGCTTCTTGTAGGATTTAACACTCAAAGGTAATCATTTTTTGCGAATCAAGCAAATCTTATACAAGTTAATTTGTTAATTTCCAATATTTTGCATTAAATTAGTAGACCCTAATTAACGTGAATTCGACGAATTATAAGTGTCTACAAATTTGGTGATTATCGAAATTTGTTGTAACTTTATAGTAGTGAAATACAATGAAAAACTATAATAAGAAAATTGAATACGGTTAACGATAATTAGCATAATCATGCAGGTTCTCGTGTATGGAAAGCTCGTCGGGGCTGACTGCTCAGCCCCTTGCCGCATGGCGTTCCCTCCGCATATGAGTATTTATGGTCTTTCGGACTTGAACCCATCAACATACGGTTTCCCTTGCGTGACTACAGCAAAGGCTTGCCTTACAAGTTTGTTGGCGACCGCAACGACCGCCACCTTACCCGGCTTGCCGTTAGACCGCAAACGGTCGAAACATGCCTTGCACTCAGTATTACACCTGAGCGATGAGAATGCCGCTACATAAAGCTGGCTTCTGAGGCTTGAATCTCCGTTTCGGTTGATGTGACCTTTGACATTGACTGACGTACCGGATTGTTGGTAAGTAGGCGACAAGCCCAGATAACGGGTAAGTTGCTTGGCGTTATCAAAGTAGGTGAACCCACCGGTGGCTACGATGAGTGCTGCTGCCAGTGTGACACCGATACCCTTGATGGAGGTGAGCAGGTCCATCTGTTTCTTGTACTCACCTTGTGCCAAGGAAGCAATCTTCTCTTCCATTGCCTTGATTTGCTTCTCCAGGAATGTAATCGTCCTTTCGATGGTTTTCTTACATTCAGGGTCAAAAGAAGGAAGAACCTCCAGTGAACCTTTGAGGTTGCGTGTTGCCACGAGTTGCTTCTTGAGTTGTCGCAGTACCGTGCGTTTCTGCTTCAGGATGAGGATTGAATCGCTGCGCAGCTTGTAAGGAGCCGGTTGCATCCTCTCGCCGTACAGAGCTATCAGACGGGCATCAATCTCGTCCGTCTTGGTGACGGAGAGCATGGCACGGGCGAAGTTCTTTATCTTCAGCGGATTCTCAAGGCTGACGGTTATCCCGGCTTCGGAAAGCAGATAGACGAGCAACGCACTGTAATTCCCGGTGGCTTCCAAAACGCAATGGTGCTCTGCTGCTGAAACGGTCTGTATAAACTCATGTACACCTTTTACAGTGTTTTTAAATGTTTTTGTCCTGCCTGTCTTAGCAGACGAATAAGCGACAACGAAGGTCGCCTTGCTGACATCAATCCCAACGTAAGTCATAGTCTGAATAATTTATTAAAACAACATCTATATACCGTGAGCCATCATTGCGAATGCGGGGTCAAAAGCCCATTGAACTATCCGGTTTCTGATATAAAAGTGTGGGGGCGAAACATACCTCACGGTCTTTATGACTAATGAAAAAGCTGCCTTATTCCATACTCTGATGTTGAAACTTTATGCAAAAATATAACAATTAATAATATACAACGAAATATTGCAGATATAAGCAAATAATTTGCATTATAACAAACTATAAATCATGAGAGTATGAAGTATTTAAGGAACGACTATGTATGTGATATATATGATTCAAATGTCATCACATAGCAATTAGCCTCTTTCTTCTGGAATCCGAGGGATTGAAAGAAATGGTTGGCGGCTATTCGCTTGGGATTGGAGGTTACTTAAAACTCTATGGGTACAAATTTCTGGACTTTTAGCAATACATGCTCTAGATTTGCTTATCGAAGGTTTATTCCTCAGCCCCATAATACTTCGCATACCACTGAGCGAAGGCACGAAGGCCTTGACGAAGACTTGTACTTGGCTTGAATCCGAAATCTTGCTCAAGTGGAGTTGTGTCAGCGTATGTTACAGGCACATCACCTGGTTGCATGGGTACGAGTTCCTTGTGCGACTCAAAGTCATAGTCTGCAGGAAGCACCTTGGCAGCAATGAGTTCCTCCTGAAGGATAGTAACGAAGTCAAGAAGGTTCTCAGGACTGTTGCTGCCGATGTTATATACCTTGTATGGAGGGATTGGAAGGCCATCTTCGCCATTCTGCTTCTCTGGAGCGTGCTGCATGATGCGTACTACACCTTCTACGATATCGTCAACGTAGGTGAAGTCGCGTTTGCAATTGCCGTAGTTGAAGATTTGTATGGTCTTGCCTTCGCGAAGCTTGTTGGTGAAACCGAAGTAGGCCATATCAGGACGACCAGCAGGACCGTAGACCGTGAAGAAGCGGAGACCCGTTGACGAGATGTTATAGAGTTTTGAGTATGAATGAGCCATGAGCTCATTGCTCTTCTTGGTGGCGGCATAGAGCGAGACAGGGTTGTCCACCTTATCGTCTGTTGAGTATGGCACCTTCTTGTTAGAGCCATATACCGATGATGATGATGCATAGACGAGATGCTCTACTGGGTAGTTACGGCATGCCTCCAAGATGTTATAGAAACCAATAAGGTTGCTTTCTATATAGCTGCTAGGATTTGTGATTGAATAGCGCACACCTGCCTGAGCAGCAAGGTTGACAACAACAGCGAACTTCTCCTCGGCAAAAAGCCGATCAATAGCTGTTTTGTCTGCAAGGTTTACCTTAACGAACTTCCAGTCACGCCTGAGTGCCTCAATCTCAGCCAGGCGTTCGTTCTTGATATTCACATCATAGTAATCTGTGATGCTGTCCAGACCAACCACACGTACGTTCTGGAAATCCTTGAAAATACGCTTTACGAGATTAGCGCCAATAAAGCCTGCTGCACCGGTTACGAGAACTGTCTTACCCTCAAGGTTTACATTATAATTTACCATAATTATATTATCTATCATTGGTGAGTTAATAATCTGATGGACACTCGTTAATCATTTTACGATTCCGGGATATTCCTTCTGTACCTACTCATAGATCTGGAGATTGCCGATGTCATAGCGGCGACCGGGCATTTTCACGGCGTGGACGGTCGTCTGCTGGCAGAGCCATGCGATGAAGCTATCAGGAGCATCTGTGCCACAAACATTTGCGATAGCCTCGGGAATGCGATTGGCATCCTCTGCCTTGTAGTAGTAGAAAGGAGGGCAGCACCAGCGACTCTTAGGGACGGCTGGTTTTTCTTCCATGTTGATGATGCGATCGGTATCATCAAGCTGTAGCACACCACACTTGTGGAGACGCTCCTCGCTGGGTTCGTAGAAACGCATCACGCACGAGGT
Source organism: Bacteroides zoogleoformans (assembly GCF_002998435.1). Lineage (NCBI taxonomy): Bacteria > Pseudomonadati > Bacteroidota > Bacteroidia > Bacteroidales > Bacteroidaceae > Bacteroides > Bacteroides zoogleoformans. The sequence goes on from NZ_CP027231.1 coordinate 1,067,243, forward strand.
CTGCCTTCTCATTGCCATAGTGAACAAACTTCTGCAAGCTGAAGTTGAGGACATTGTCGCCTGCTATGACCAGGAAGTCTCCACTCTGGTTCAGCTGGTCAACAGCAAATTTGATATCACAGACAGCACCAAGGCTGGTCTCGTTGGTGGAAGTGTCATCATCCACAACGGTTACCTTCTGAGACTTAGTTTCCGCCCAGTCCTGAAAGTGGTGGGCAAACTTATGGTTGCTGATAACTACGTATTCATCCACGAGTCCGGCACCATCTATATCGTCAAGGAGCCAGTCAAGAATGTTCTTGTCACCAACCTTCAGAAGTGGCTTAGGGAAATTCTCTGTAAGGGGATATAAGCGGGTAGCGTAACCCGCAGCTAATATAAGACACTGCATAATCTTTATATGATAATCTTATGCCATCTGCACTATGGCAGATGATTGATTTATACTTTCCAATCAAATCAGGGAACACCTTAAGGTATTCCGTTGTGACTTTCTCGATGATGCTGTCACGGAGGGCGGGATCGATAACCGCTACACAACAACCCTTGAAACCGACACCCGAGAAGCGGTCACCATAGATACCATCCGTTCGGGTCATGATGTCGTATAGGCACTTGAGCTCGGGGCAACCCTTCTCCCAATTCTCGATAGACGACTTACCACTCTCAAACGACAGCTTGCCATAGGCTTCGATGTCACCTCTCTGCCATGCCTCGGCTGCCTGTTCCACATGCTCCTGCTCCGTATACCAATGCTCGGCTCTGCGAGCCCATGTCTCGGGCAACCTGTGCTTGTACTGTTCGAATATCTCACGTGGGATGTCTCGGGTATTCGTATCCTTGTACTTGCCATACTTCATGCCAGCAAAAGCCTCGAGGGCGTAGGCAGCACTCCACAGTTCGTCCACACGCATGTTGAGATTGGTGCCACTCAGGTTCCTTTCCTATCCGCTGAAGAAGATGGCAAACTCATAGGGTTTCATCGTGGGACTGGTAGGAATCAACTTGAAAGAGTCGTCCTTGTTGTCGATCAACACAAGGTTGTCCTTCTTGGAATAAACCTCACAGGCCTGATCATTCTTGCCCACGTTAACTCCCACATAGTCCTTCTCGGCCGACAAGGCCATGTCGATGATTCCCTGACGGGAGAGTTCGATGCCATTCACTTTGGAGAAGGCTGAGAGGAACACGGTGGTGACAGCTGCCGATGAAGACAGTCCACCAATAAGCAGTGAGCCATTAATCACGCCACTCATACCGTACCACGGAGGATATTTCTTGGCTAATACCAAGGTGGCACCTCTGAGGCAATCTGCCCAGTCCGACTAGGGTGTCTCAGACGTGCTTGCAATATGTCACTGAGCTCTCTTCTCAAACAGGAAAGACACCTGCTCAATGACGTCATTCATCTTCTTGCGGTACGCAAGTCGGATTCCCTTATCAATGGTGAAACCCGTACTCTTTCCCAATCCATAATCAGAGTGTGCGATTACAGGAACCACTCGCTGAGGGCAAAACTTTACTCCATCTGGATCTTTGCCATATCTCAAAAAATCTTTGTGCTGAAAGGTAATGCATCTGTAGTTGATTAAGAATTAGTCCCTTTTGAAAATATCACGTGTATAAACCTTGTCCATCACATCTTCCAAACAGTCATCATATCTGTTCGCAATAATCGCCTTTGACTTAGCCTTAAACTCATCAAGGTTGTTTACGATCTGGCTGCCAAAGAATGATGTTCCATTCTCGAGCGTTGGTTCATAGATAATTACTTCAGCACCCTTTGCTTTGATGCGCTTCATGATGCCCTGAATAGCAGACTGACGGAAGTTGTCTGAGTTGCTCTTCATTGTCAGACGATAAACGCCGATGACACACTGATGTTCCTTCGATGAATCCCATGAAGCATTTTCTGCATAGTAGCCAGCCTTGCGAAGGACTGCATCGGCAATATAGTCTTTACGAGTGCGATTTGAATCTACAATAGCACTCATCATGCACTGAGGGACTTCGGCATAATTTGCGAGCAACTGCTTAGTATCTTTAGGTAAGCAATAGCCACCATAACCGAACGAAGGGTTGTTATAGTGAGTACCGATACGTGGATCAAGACCTACTCCACTAATGATGTCCTGAGTATCAAGACCCTTAACCTCTGCGTATGTATCAAGCTCGTTAAAGTAAGAGACACGGAGGGCAAGGTAGGTATTTGCAAACAACTTTACCGCTTCTGCCTCCTTCAACCCCATGAACAAAGTATCAATATTCTCCTTGATAGCACCTTCTTGCAAAAGGGTAGCAAAAGCCTTTGCATACATCTCTGCTTCAGAATTTCCGATAGTAGCAATTGCCACATTCTCCTCTTCCCATTTCTTCTTCACGCCAGTAGGCAACACTTTTGGATAGCCCACAATGATACGACTTGGGTAGAGATTGTCTTCCAGAGCCTTTGACTCACGAAGGAACTCTGGCGAGAAGAGAAGATTGAACTTCTTATCCTTCAAAGTTGGATCAGTCAAGAACTTGAGAGCATACTTCACATAGAGAGAATGGCAATAACCAACAGGAATTGTCGACTTGATTACCATGATGGCATCAGGGTTTACGCTAATAACCAAGTCTATCACATCTTCAATATGATGAGTATCAAAGAAGTTCTTCACAGGGTCATAGTTGGTAGGAGCAGCTATAACCACATAGTCAGCATCCTTGTAAGCACTTGCACCATCAAGTGTTGCAGTCAAATTCAAATCTTTTTCAGCAAAGTATTTTTTTATATATTCATCTTGAATAGGACTAATTCGTTTATTGATCTTATTTACTTTCTCTTCTATTACATCAACAGCTGTAACCTGATGGTTTTGTGCCAACAGAGTCGCAATAGACAGACCTACGTAGCCTGTACCAGCTACAGCTATTTTCATTTCACTAAATTCTCTCATAATAATAGGGCTAAAACTTTATTTCATTCAAGTTATTTGTCATTAGTATATCATTTGGTACATATCATCCACGAATCTTGCACCATCGCCAGGTTTCACCCAGAATACCTTGAAGGTATTCTCGTATTCAGGATAGTCAGCGAGGTATTTTTCTGTGAGTTCCTTTTCGATGTTTTCCTTGTAAGCAGGATCAACAAGGGTTATTACAGCACCCTTGAAACCAGCACCAGAGAAACAACCTCCATAAACGCCTTGCATAGGACGATGATATTGTAGATAGAAATTAACTCAGGGCTACCGCACTCATAATTGTGAATAGAAGACTCACATGAATCAAATGAGAGTTTTCCCAGGAGTTGAAGATTACCTGTTTCCCAAGCAATTACTCCCTGACGTACTCTACAATACTCAGAATAGAAATGCTCTGCCCTGCGTGCAAAACGAGAAGGCATCATATCGCGGGTTTTGTCGAAAGATTCCTTTGGAATGTCACGAAGGAACGTCTTATCGAATGTTTTAAGAGGCTGATCCATATATGCAAGCATATTCCATACAGCAGTCTTACACTCAAAAACGCGGAGGTTATAATCTGAACTAACCAAAGAACGTATCAGTCCGCTGAAGAATACGCCAATCTCAAAGTCTGGCATATTCGGATTGCGTTTGATAACTCGCCAATCGTTGCTATCGCAGTCAAGGAAGAGAAGGCCATCTTTCTGCCCAAGTGCGATACAAACCTGATCAAGTAGGCCATTATTAAGTCCGATATACTCACGTTCTGCTTCAGAAGCAATTGTCACAACTTCAAACGGCTGCAACTTAATTAATGCCATTAGCCTTGGCAAAAGCTATGACATATGCGATAAGTACCGCTGCAGAAGAAGATAAACCTCCTACTGGTACTGATCCTTGCAGGACACCATCAATGCCATGTGTAAGTTCAAAACGCTTTTGTAGCGCATACTTTGCACCACGAGCATAGTCACCCCAATGTTTCTCACGTACTTCTGTGCGCTTCCGAAGATCTATATGCACTTCGCCTTCGAAGCTCTTGCTTGTAAGATTTACTTGTCAATCCTCACGCACATTCTGCTGCCCGTACATCTTGAAAGCTGCCCGGAGGCACTTGTAGTCATGCCGGCTGAAGCACGCAAGAAGATTGCCCGCCTGTCTGCCGAGGAAATCAAGAAATATCTGGAAATCTGCCTGGAGACAACGTATCTGGGTCAAAACGCCTTGCAAGGATTGCTTGGTTGCAAAATCGTACAAGACCTCCCATTCGGCAACAGAAGGAGCCTTGTCCAGACCCTCTCTATTGCCTAATGAAACCTTTATCAGTTCAAAGAATAGTTTTATCATCTAAACGTCTTATATGCAAATTTCTTCACCCATCCAGGGCTGATTGCCATAATGTAATACGCATAGCCGAAGAGTGTAGCCTTCATGCCATAACCCAAACCACGGTTTACCTCGTTTCTGAGCTTCAGCACCTCCTTGGCGAACTTCGTTCCACCTCTGCGCTTATACATGTCCTTCGATACGCGGAATGTCAGTACCACATCCTTCAGATTGCCGAACTTACATCCAGCCTTGAATGCTCGGTACCACAATTCCGTATCCTGATTTTTCTTATATGAAGCATTATACGATATAGCCTTGTCGAAGAACCTTGCTCGGAACATGACTGCAGGATGCGCCAACGGATTGCGAGTTGCGAAGAAAGCAAAGCAATCATCATGCGTCAACGGATAGTTTATCACCTTTCCATTCTGTTTGCCGTCATACTCCATTTCCTCAATAGCGCCACCTATCACGTCCAGATCTTCATGCTCCTCCAGGTACTTCACCTGCTTCTCAAAGCGATTTGTCTTCGATATGTCATCGGCATCCATGCGTGCAATATACTTTGGCTGCAACCGCTTGCCTTCTTCCAGCAGGTTGTTCAATACGGCAGTTAGACCTCTGTTCTCCGTGAACCAGAACACTTTCACGCAAGAATCCGACTCATATCCATGAAGCACATCAGCAAGGCCATCGCTCACAGTACCATCTACACCCACTAGCAGTACGAAGTCCTGATACGTTTGTCCAAGAATGCTCTCAACTGATAAACGTAAATGCTCGGGATTGTCGTTCTTATATACCGACATCAATACTATCATATTATTCATCCCTATTCTTTTTAATCAAGGTTTACTACATATAAACCACGTCTTCCTTCAAAAACCGAATCGAAGCAAACCGCCTTACCATCTTGACGCCAACGTGGGTGCAGGTCGTTACGGGTGTTGTTGTCGTACTTGAATGGAGAGAACACGCGAGCAATCACCTTCACACTTTCGCCTGTGGTATCAGTATCGAGTCCCAACTTCAATTCCTGCACACGCGAACGACTTGGGTAGGTATCGAACACCACCAGATGATTCTCGGTTGGGCAATAGCTTGGATGGCCGTCATTACTAAGCTGTGGCCAGATGTGAGTCCACTCCTGAGTCTTATCTTTCATAAGGTAGTAACCCGGGCCAAACTCCTTCTTACGCTCAAAAGCGATGATTTCCTCATCGTTCTTCCAGTAGCAATGGCTCACCATGTCGTCATCCGAGAGAACATACATATCCGTACCATCCACGTTACAGGTAACGAGTCGGGTGTATTTTCTCTGACCGCAGAACCAACGGTACAGTACCATGAAGCGTTTGCCGTTAGGCGACAACATCAGATGGTTCACCTTGTGTACACTACCCTCCTCCTGCATCTCCGGACGAGGCTGGAAGTTTGCGAAGTCGATATATTTTAGGAGTTCAACCACCTCACCAGTTTCCACATCCATCTTCCATACGGCAGGAGTATCGGGCAAAGCCACACCCTTCGTTACCTCAGGCAGTTCTGCATAACCATAACCAAGACGAAGCGAATGCAAACGTGAGAAGTCCAACCCGAGAGCTGTCTTACCATCAGCCGAAAGTGTATATACCGGCATAGGCAACACACGCTCTTGGAAGGTATTTACATCAAGAATTACCGAGCAATACTTGCCATCACGAAGGTCGTTATACAAAATACGCGATTTAAAGTCAGGCCCCATCCATTGTGCCATACAACCTTGCTGCACATTCCAGCAATTAGTGGTTGCAAGTGTAACGGCAGTTTTAGTCGTCGTGTCGATACGGATGATCTCTGCAATCCCAATTGGATCTGGCTCGCTCCATGTATCCTTCGCCTTCATGCAAAGCATATATCGCATGGTTGCATCCCATGGCGTCTTGTCGTAATAGCCGAAGAAGAATTCTCCTTCTTCATTGGGCGACACCTTTACGATATTACCCTGACTCTTTATTTTCTTGCTTACAGCATAGCATCCCAACTGATATATACGCTTTATTACCTTCTTAATAGCCGGATATTTATTCAGCTGATAATTTATCTTTTGTTCTATACTTGCCATATTTACAATGACTTTAATAGATTAAACATTTCTATAGGCGTTTTTATGTGTTCAAAACCAAAATATTTTTTACATATCATATCTTGTTCCGAAGTTAATAGTTTTTTGTATTCAGAAAAAATCGAGTAAAGTTCTTCTATCTCAGAATTGTGTGTACTATCCGAAGCCTGCCAATTATCTATTGCAAGATTTGCATTGCCTTTATCACTGTTTGCGGTCGTTTTTATTTCTTGTCTGACTATCCAATGTGGTTTTCTTAAATAGGTACAATATGCTATATGCGTACCCACACTATTTGACATTGTCATATCTGATAGTTCAATCATAGATTTTTGACGTGATAAAAAGTTATAATCATATCTATGACCTGAGCAAAATATTTTGTAATCTTTCTTCAAAAGTTTTTCTTCCACCTCAAGTGTTATGTCACTCCAGAATAAGGATATAACAACACTATCATAGTCATGACGGATTTGCTCAATTTTTGAAATCAAATAGTCTATGTCAAATGAAACACTACACCCAGTAGGAGCATGAGAAAAGAAAACCAACAATGTCCTACCAAGCATTTTTTTTATGTTACCAAATTCTAATTCTGTAAGGTACTGATTCGCATAATGAATATACGGTCCAATAGGTATAGCTTTTTTCTTTTCAATATGATTTTGTATATGTTTCACTCTCACCTCTCCAAAAGTTAGTATCGTATTAGCAAACGTCATTGTTTCTTGAGATGAAACATAACTGCCGAAAAAATAACCATGCTCGACTAATGCTTTTATATAAGACTTTTTCCAACTACAATATTTTCTTATACTATAACCAATGCCGAAACAATTATTGTCCGTTATTATTTCATTAAAGTATTTAGGAAGAGGCTTAGATAGCTGTTTATAATCAAACATGTCCAAATATGAGCGATTATGTACATCACGTACATAACGACTATTTTTTATGCGAATCAATGCACATGAAAAAGAGCTCAACAGTTTTGAGCCGTATACAATTTTAGATATACACATTATTCTGTAATATTAATTAAAATTTTGATATAGTTTAATATAGTTATCAAACATTCTATTTACCGTAAATCGTTCCTTGAATAGCTTTTTGGACTTTTCACCCATTATCATCAACTCTTCTGATGACAACGAAAGCATATATTTATATGCATTAGTTATTGAAACCACATCATATTCTATCACCAAACCTGTTTCGCCATCGATGATTTGCTCTGGTATTCCCGCTACATTCGAACCTACAACAGGAAGGCCAATCCGCATAGCTTCAATTATTGATATTGGCAATCCCTCGTCTTTACTGACCAATATAAAAACATCTGCTTTTTTTAAATACGAATCAACTTCAGTTGTATTACCAATAAAGTTTACACAATCTAAGTTATTTGTTAAAACTGCATCTTGGAGTTTTTCCCTTATAATACCATCACCGACTAATGAAAGTTCGACTCTTATTTTTTCTTCTGGAGTTAACCGAGTAATGGCTTCTATCAATCCCATTTGGTTTTTTCTATTAGTCAAAGACCCTACGCAGATAAAATGGAGTCTGCCTTTATTAGAAGTTGGTTCTTTAACAAAATCTTTATCAATAATACCGTTATAAACATAAAACAGTTTTTCTCTCTCAAACAAAGGATGGTTTTGAGAAAAAATTTCCATAGACTTTCTTGAAACAAATCCAACCTTTGTAATATGGGTTAGTACGAAGTTCAGTCTGTTGTATAGGTATTTTTTTCCTAACCAAGAATTAAGGGCTGGTTTATTAGTATATACCATAGAGAAATCTTCTCCATTTGTATGAAGTGTGAGAAATACCTTACTTTTAATAGAAGGATAATATTTATATAAATAATATGCAGTACTTAACTCCTGACAATGAATCACATCGTAATTCGGATTACTGTCGCAAAAGCGTTTTACTATTTCGCGCATATGCCGTTCTTCTACAAAATAGTTATACACTATTGATAGTATCGTACTATATTGCAATATTCTATGAATAAGGAATTTAATCTTATTTCTCTTTTTAATAGTTTCTTTGTTTGTAAAATCCTTGTAAACAAAACGTTCCTTGGAATAAACATCTAATTCTATTTTTTCTGAGAAATATGATTGATTATCTACAAAGCTTTTTACAAAAGATGATGCGCCATTAGGTGCATTATACCATCCAGAATAAAGAATACAAACTTTTTTCATTTATTAAAATATTAATTGTTTTCATAATCATGCTTCAATGCGAACGGTAAGGAAATAAACATAAAGAATATTCCCGACATGTATATAAATGTTGGTCTTTGATAGTAAAACATTAATATATACAAAATATATAAAAGAAATATTTTTTTATTCTTCCTACATGTCTTTATTCCATATAGTACCATTATCAACAATGATATCATAATATATATTAATCCGTAATCATAGATAATCATCTTATAAGTTGAAATTTTTGAATCAATAGCCATGTGAGCATTTAACCCTTTACCAAATAACAGATCAGATGACCCCCATAAAGCATCATACGCCCTATTAAAGCTTTCAGAGCTTCTATTGTCACCACCTAAATGACCATTTCCGATAGATAAGCGATCAGAAACAAGTTGTGTTAAGTCAATATCTGTTTGGTAATAACTGTTAATAACTAATAATGCAACAATGCTAATAATAGCAGGGATAATGAATTTTATATTAACAATTTTCCTATATTGAAACACAAAAAAAAGTATTGTTACTACGTAGAAAAAAAGTGAGAATGATACAATTCCAGAGATAAACAGAACTACGTTTCTCCATAAATTTAGTCTAAAACGGTCCATTATCAAAAAAGTAGTGGCAATCGTACTGACTACACCAGGTTCTTCAAATATAGCGTGAAACCTATATAATAATTGTATATCTCTTACATTCGTAGGTACTAGAAGAAGGTAATAGTTATTATACAAATAGTCTTTCGTTTCATTTAATGGCATAATTGTTATGTGAGGCAGATTCAAACCTACATAAACCACTGCTATATACATGACTAAAGACACTAATAATATACATGATATTAACGTTTTGAACCGTTCTAATATTTGTAACATATAGTCTTTATCTGTATATAAGAAGACAACAAGTAATATTCCTAGCACAGAACTTACCGATAGCTTAAAACTACAATCTAACAAAACTTTTAATATCAGTAGTAATATTATACCATTAAGACCATAATTATGAACAATTCTTTGACTGCAATGTGGTATCAATAATATTGTTAACACGATAAGAGAATATCCAGGCAATGCATTCGTCCATGCGAAATATGGCACAAACGTAACAAGAAGCAGAGCTGCCAGGAAAAAGTATAATATCTCCTTATTTAGAATAAAATCCGGTGATCTCATTTTTTTTATATAAAGACTTTTGTTTTGAAAATAAATTTATATATTTCAAAGCAATATTCTTACAATCATGCAAATTCAATGCATAATCGATTGATTCTTTTGAAATCATATCGATTTTTGATGGATCATTAATTAATATATCCAACTCGGTTAATATGCTATCTACAGTAGGACAAATATTAACAACTGGGCAATAATTAATGGTAAATTCTTGCATGTTTTCTGGCTCATTTCCACTTAATACAACTTTACCCATTGACAATGCCTCTATTGTGTTCATGCCGTAACTATGAGCGTAGCATTGGTCGATAATTATATCGGCATCTCTCATTATTGCTAAATATTCATTGAGCGGCAAATGCGATACAATATTAATTGTAACCTTATCGTTGTAACGCTCTGCAATTATCTTAAGCGCTTTAATGATAATTTCACTTCCCTTTTCTTTACTCCTTGTTACTCCGTGAAAAATATTAATTTTCCCACATCTTTCTTTTGTTTCAACCTTTAATTTCACGTCGTAAGGCAAAGGAATAGTATTAAATATTTTGTAATTATACTCCGTCTGGAAATAACGATATGCATCAGCATAATCAACCATAACAGGAATAACACCTCTAATTGAATCCAAAATATTCAGAAATTGTTTTTTTGTTGTTTCAATCTGTCCTTGATATTTCTTTATATAGAATTCGCTAGTTTTTTTTCTAAAAGGCAAAAACGAATTAAAAATAAAGTCATTTCCGCAAGCAGATAGAAAAATCATTTCTTTTTCAACTAACATGGACTTCACTTCTTCAATAGTGGGCAAAGGATCGTACCATAATCCATCATTATTTTTAATAAATGTTGGGTTCACAATCAAAGCACAATCATAATAGTGTTTCTTTTTTTTGATGATCCTCTTCATTTTTATATAGGAAAAAAATCTCCTAACATAGTGAGAGCCCTTTATATCCTTACCAAACAGTTGATAATTGCTTGTATCAATGGTTACTGAACCAGGTTCTGATACTATTTTTTTGAACGTATCACCCCAGTTGAATGCACACGCCTCCACTCCAACTCTGTGAAATCCCCTACATAAGTATTTTGAGAATCCGCTATATTCACCAATAATTAAAATTCTCATGCTATGATTTTTCAAAATATATGTACAGGTTGGCAGTATCGAACTGCATACTTCGAGATTACTCAGTACCACCTGTGCAACCTGTTAATCTTATAGATTTACTTGAACTCGTTGATGAGACGTACAACCTCTGCCACTTCCTCCAATGTAATAGCAGGACCGATAGGCAGACTCAGTTCTTCATCTGCCAAACGCTCTGTAATAGGAAGGGATAGCTGAGGAGTGTTCCAAACCTCTTTGGCATAGCACTCTTGCTGATGTGGGGCGATAGGATAATGGCATACAGTTCCTACACCTTTCTCTTCAAGATAGTCATGCAGACGGGCACGGTTCTCCTTACCGCTTACGATAACGGGAAATAGGTGATATGCATTCTGCTCATCAGGAAAGAGATCAGGAAGGGTAATCAGCGGATTGTTAATGTGCTCATAATAGTAGTGAGCAACGGCCTTACGCTTTGCATTATCCTCGGTCAGATACTTCAGTTTCACATCAAGAACAGCAGCCTGAATCTCATCCAAACGGCTGTTACGGCCAGCGTACTTGAAGACATACTTCTTCTGGCTACCATAGTTAGCAAGAGCACGAACGGCAGCAGCCAGCTCAGGATCATTGGTAGTAACAGCACCACCATCACCAAGTGCACCAAGGTTCTTTCCAGGATAGAACGAGTGACCTGCTGCATCACCAATATTACCGGTTACACGGCCATCGGTATGCTTGCAGCCATGGCTCTGAGCGCAATCCTCAATGAGCTTGAGGTTGTACTTCTTGCAGATCTCGCCAATCTTATCAGTATAAGCGATACGACCATAGAGATGTACGATAGCGATGGCCTTGGTACGAGGAGTGATAGCGGCTTCAATCAAGTCGTCATCAATCTCAAGGGTGTTGGGCTTTGGCTCAATGCTAACAGGCACCAATCCGTTCTCTGTGATAGAGAGGGTGGTTGCTATATAGGTGTTTGCAGGAACGAGCACCTCATCACCTGGCTGCATCACGCCCATCTCGATGTAGGCACGGAAGATCCAGATGAGAGCATCCAAGCCATTGGCACAACCGATGGTATGCTTGCAGCCGATAAACTCACTATAGTGCTTCTCGAACTGCTCGTTCTCCTTACCCTGGAGATACCAGCCATTGTTTACTACTCGTGTAACAGCTTCGTTAATTTCAGATCCATGAAGAGCGGTTACGTCCTTAAGGGACAGAAAGGGGATATTCATAATTTTAAAATTTATTTATTTCTTTATATCATCTTTATCCTTCAGCATGAATGGTTCTCCATGTCCAGGATAAATGTTAGTTTCATTTGGATAGGTGCCCACAATCATCTGTATGCTTTGTTTATACAGTTCAAAGCTACCATTACGCTTGTTGACATATGCTTTGTATTGCATGATGGTATCGCCTGTAAACAAGCATCCATCTAAATCAATACATATTGAACCCATGCTATGCCCTGGAGTTGGTACAAACCTAACAGTATGCTCACCCCATGTCAATATATGGTTCAAAGATTCTGTGGTATAATCCACACGTCTTACAGCATAGGTATAATTTTCACGCTCATAATACAAACGGAAATACATATTACCAGCTTCTAGCAGATTGTTTTTGCATGCCTCCGAACATATTACCTTGGAATCATACTTGTCTAAGAGTGCATTCACACCCCATGTATGATCTGTATGTTCATGGGTTAGAATTATGTAGTCTAAGTGCAAGCCGTTCTCTTCTATGAAAGCAGTCTCACGAAGAGAGAATTCACTTGCTGGATCTATACAAATGGTGCACTTTGTTACATCGTCCCAGACGATGTAACAATTGGATGTCATAAGTTCGTTTACGTATCTTTCTATCTGTATCATACGTTAAAAATAGAGTACCATACCACCCCACGTGTATCCCAAGCCTTGAGCCATGGAGAGTACCTTCATGCCTTGTTTCAAAGTGCCGTCCTCCAACGCTATGCAAAGTGCAATAGGAATAGTAGAAGAAACGGTATTACCTACGTTGGCAATGTTGACATAATACTTCTCAGGTGCAATCTTCAACTTACGTCTTTCAAGATTAGCAAGGAAAATGTTGGCCTGGTGGTAAACGTGCAAGTCAATGTTGTCCTTCTCCTCGCCATTCTTCTCCAGTACATCCTTAAAGAGTTGAGGTATGCTTTCGAGAGAGTAGTTGAGGATAGCAGGGCCATCCATATAGAGGTTGTCTGACGAATGAGGATTGCCGTAATCGTCAAATTTCAAGTCGTTCAGAGGTTTTGGATTGCGAGCACAACCTGACTTTACAATCAGATTCTCTGCACCGCTACCATCGGTACCAATCACGAAATTGCCTATACGTGCCATGCCCTCAGTACTTACGAGAGTAGCAGCTGCACCATCACCAAAGATTGTACGGTTGCCCTTGTCACGCTCATGCATGTACTTCGAATAGGTCTCTGCTGTCAATAGCAATACATTCTGAGCCTGACCGCTTACTACCACAGCCTTTGCAAGAGACAGACCTGTTACGAAGCCAGAACAGCCCAAATTAACATCGATAGCTGTAATTTTGTTGGACAGTCCTAAACGGGTTTGAATGGTACAAGCAGTTGTCGGCAGATGATAATCTGGACTCTGTGTAACGAAGATAAGGTAATCAATGGTCTGGCGGTCAATATTGTTTGCCGCAAACAATTTTTCAGTAGCACCACAAGCCAAGTCGCTTGCAGTCTCACCATCGACTGTAACATGACGCTCCATGATACCTATCTTGGATGCTATCTTCTCTTCAGTCCACTCGGGAAAATCCTTCGCAATATCAGCATTGGTCAGGATTTTCTCCGGGAGGTTGTAAGAGAGAGCTTTAATATATGCTTCTATCATTACAGTTCAGTTTTTTCAAGAATCTTACAATCAGCAATGTTCAAGAGAACAGTACCATAAGCAAAACCAGCACCAATAGCATTCATCAATACAGAATTGTTTGGCTGAATCTTCTCACGGTTTTCTACCATGCACAAAGGGATGGAGGTTCCTGCTGTATTACCATACTTCTGAATTGAGTGAAGAATCTTATCAGGATTGGCCTTTGCCTTCTTTGCAATATAATTTGACATGAAGTTATTAGCCTGATGGAATGCATAGATGTCAATCTCATCAATCTCCTTGCCAGCATAAGCAAGCAATTTCTTGATATCCTTTGGCAAAACAGATATAGCAAAGCTGAACACGTCATCGCCAACCATATTGATCTGCTCATAGCTTCTCATGCTTCCATCTTCCTGCTCCACGAGCTTCATGGTCTCAGCTGAGCTGGGGATACGCGCTCCACCTGCAGGTAGAATTACAGAATTGAGGTGAGCACCATCCGTATTCATCGAGAAGTAACTCTCGCCATATTGCTCTCCCTTGCTCAAAACGGCTACAGTACCGGCATCACCTAAAAGCTTACCAGTACCTTTATCCTGCATGGAAATCATCTTGGTAAGTGTTTCACCTACCATGATCATTACGTTATTGATACCAGGCTGCTGCAGGAAATTGTATGCCATAAGCAGACCATGAATAAAGCCAGAGCATGACATATTAACATCATATACGATGGTCTCCTTGCTCAAACCCAGTTTGTTCTGAAGAAAGCCTGATGTTCCAGGAATCTTGTAGTCAGGACTCTGACTTATAAAAAAGAGTGCATCAATATCCTCGCGGTTGATTTCCGTTTCGTCAAAAATCTGACAGGCAGCCTTGTAGCAAAGATCTGAAGCGCAAACATCCGGATCAGCAAATCTGCGCTCTTCAACACCCGTTGCAGCAATAAACTTTTCAATCTCTTCCTCTGAATAATATTCGGTAAGGGAAGTGGTCTTGACAACCTTGTGAGGAACCGTTGCAGCAATAGCACGGAGACCGATATTGTTGAATTTTAGTAATGCCATATTATGCAAGACAGTAACCACCGTCAATTAAAAGATTAATACCAGTTACCCAAGTTGATGCGTCAGACAGCAGATAGATAGCACCATTAGCAATATCTTCTGGTGTACCCACACGCTTCAAAGGGTAGCGGCCATACATCGTCTCTTTCAGCTGTTCCTCAGAGAACATTTCGTTTGCCAGGTCAAGAATGCTTGTTGGAACAAGACCTGGGCAGATAGTGTTAACACGTGTACCCATGGCAGCAAGTTCGTAAGCAGCACTCTTGGTGAAGCCTGCTAATGCACCCTTTGTTGCATCATATAGAGACTCGCCTGTATTGCCAATAAATACACCTGACATTGATGCGATGAAGACAATAGAAGACCTCTTTACGAGTTTCTTTTTCTTCAGCAAACCAGAGGTAAGAAGGATTGGAGCCAACTCATTTACGTTGACAATTTCTTCTAACAACTCACGTTTGATGTTCTTTACACCACATATTTTAGGAATACCTGCACTATGAACTATGCCATTAATTTCGAGGCATTCCGCTACCACCTTGTCAATATCCTCCTGATTTGACAGATCGGCCTGGATAGCAAAGTGTCCTTCACCCTCCAACATGCCAAGAGTTTCGTTCAAACGTTCCTGATTACGACCGTTAATAACCATTTTAGCTCCCATCTTGGAGCACTCAACGGCAATGCCTCGTCCGATACCGGACGAAGCACCCGTTACGAGTATGGTCTTTCCTGCTAGAGAAAAGGGATTATATGCCATTACTTGCACAGGATTACGTTATACAAATCCTCGATAGTAGTGCAAGAACGGATGTCTGCACCAGTAATGCTCTTGTCAAACTCTTCGTCAACCATAGCGATGATTGAGAGAGCGGTCAGAGAGCCCCACTCTTCGAGCTCACGGAAGTGAGTACCAGCAGTGAACATTGACTCTTCAGTTTCGTTGAACTCTTCTGCGAAACGACTTACAAATTCTTCCAAATTCACAATTGTAAAATTTTAATTATTTTTAAATGTTAACTAAAAATATTATTTAAACGGTTTTTCAAAATCCGGATTTTCATACGGTTTTACACCTTGGTACTCAAGGGTGTCCCAAATGCTCTTTACTGTAAGATCGGGCACCATGCGAGCCACAATCTTCTGGAGGGTATCGTCACAACCCACCTCATACCATTCGGTCACGCCATTAGCTTTCATATTCATGGTGATATCAGTCCATTGAACAGGATAGGTCATCAGCTTCAACTCTGTCTCAAGAATATCCTGAGGGTCAGTATGTTCCTTTCCATCGGCATCCATATAAATAGGCACACGTGGAGTCATCCAATGCATCTTCTTCAGCTCTTCACCAAGTATGCGACCCTCTTCAGCAGAGTTAGGTGAATGACCCACACCCTTCTGAGGGAGAACCAAAGCACGTTTTGCACCCATACCTTTCAGTATCTTACATGCTTTCTTTACAGAATCGCGAGCTCCGGTAATAACCAACTGGCCAGGGCCATTATAGTTGGCCACATAAAGGCCGGTGTTATCCTCCTCGCTCACTTGCTTCAGCACTTCACGCACCTGCTCATCAGGAACTGCAATAACTGCACCCATGGCAGAAGGATTGCGCTGGAAGACATCATAGAACACCTGTCCGCGAGTCTTGATGAATGGCAGACACTCCTCAAAGCTAAGAGCGCCGGCTACTACAAGAGCAGCATACTCGCCAAGTGAATGGCCTGCAGTACAATCGGCCAAGACTGCATCCTGACCAAGGGCAGCAGCCACCTGGTAGATGAAGATAGCAGGTTGTGTATAACGGGTATCCATCAGGACATCCTCCGATGCTTCAAACAGGAAGTCCGAGAACCGCTCACCAAGGATGTCATTGGCGTGCTCAAAGATGGCTCTCGCCTTCGGACACTTCTCGTACAGGTCCTTACCCATACCGAGCTTCTGGCTACTTTGGCCAGGGAAAACGAATGCTTTCATATATATTAATATCCTATCATTTTTAATAATTTTGGTTTATGCGACTCAAAATCTTCCTTGGTCATAGACATAGCCACATATTCACCTTTGACATCTTGAAAATGCTTACATATCTTCATTCCACTCATAAGATTATATTTAATAACTTTCTTGTTATCAACATGGCATGCATCATAATCATCTTCAAACTCCATTCCGCACACTTCAAACGCGATTTCTCGCATCATAATTGGACATGCAATAACCTCTTCCATAGAAGCTTCCGGAGCCATAACCCAACTACCTCCGGTATATGTTCTATCATGAATGCTGTAAATACGGTTTAAACCGACAGGTATCTCATCCCTATAAAATATAAAATAATAGTCCGTGCCTTCTTCCTCTCGTTTTTTATAATTTCGAATCCATTCAACCTGGTTTTCGACACCTCCCTCAATGTCATGAATATATTTTGACCGAGTTGCATCAGATCGAAGTCTGAAGATAAATTCAGCGTCAGATTCTTCCACAAGTCTTGCATGTAAACCATACTTTTCGTATGTGAAGTCTTTTTCGATTAATCTCATAAATTATTTACTCAAGTTTCGGGTTTAGTCTGAAGAACTAAAAAATTGCATAAAAAGACTTTGAGCATTTCCATATATCACGGAAAATAAGTAAATTAGATGTGTAAAAAACATTACTCAAAACTCGAAGCCATGAGCAAATTTACAAAAATTCTTTCAGAAATCCGCCATTTTTTCAGTGAAAAACATCGTAGCATAGTAATGGATACGTTCACCCGACTACTTGACAACATCAATTTGGACTGCCGCAGCCTTGGAGGAATGAAACGCAAGAACTGCCGACTTACCAATCTTCAGATATTGGTTATTCTCTCACGTGCAGGGTAATTATATTGAAGTTGTTGCTACCGTAGCTGAACTTACGGGTGCAGATTCTGACGATTTGACTATGCAGATTATTGAAAATGACAAAAGACTGGCGACACTTAGAGCGTATGCGCAAACAGCGTAAATTCTAAATCCGAAACTTGAATTATTTAGTCTTTCTGTATTCTAAAAATTCGTTATAATCACGTATGTAATCCTCCTTTATGTATATATCAGACGCTAGTACCATACAAACAGCACCAGAAGAGAAATCCCCTAGGTCACGCCACATTCCAGGCTTCACATACAAACCCTGGTAGGGTCGGTTCAAGAAGAATGTACGCTTGCATCTGCCATCATCTAGAGTTACATTAAATGAACCAGAAGCTGCAATTATAAGTTGACTCAAATCACGATGAGCATGGGCTCCACGCTCTTCTCCACCTGGCACATCATATAAATAGTATACACGTTTAACATCAAAAGGAAGGGTCTCGCCATTTTGCACAACAGTAAGATTACCCTTGCGATCTGAATGATGTCTGTCGAGCTCTATGATAGAGCAATCAAATACATTAAATTTCTCCATCCTCTTTTAACTTAACAAATTGCTTGTATTCTATGATATAGTCCTTTTTATCATACTTAGTATCTGCAAATTCCAATGCAAGTGAGTTAGTAGAGAAATTCTCCATCTGACGCCACAAGCCATTGGGAATATAGAGACCATAATAAGAGCGATTGAGAGTAAACGTCTTCCGATTTATTCCATCATCGACCGTTACATCAAAACCACCAGAAATGGCGATGATAAACTCTGATGTTTTTCTGTAAGCATGTCCACCTCGATTTTCTCCACCAGGAACATCATAAATCCAGTAAATCCTCTGTATTGAAAACGGGATATGGTTATTCTGCTCTGCAAAAGAAAGATTTCCTCGTGGATCATTAAAACGAGGCAATTCAACGAGTTTTACATCATCTTTTGTCATTGTTTTTCTTTTTAATTATTGTCAAAATATCGATTCTATGATTAAGTCCCATAATTCCATGAATTAATGAAGTAAAAATAATTAATGAGCCTAATAGGTACTTAATAAATCCATCTGTTACTAAGACTAACACTAAACTGCTTATTACGAATAATAATTGAATCCCATAACACTTAACAAACTGTATGCTAAACTCAAATGAGTATTTATTTCTTGCTATGACATAGACTTGTATGAAATAAATAAAATAAGTTAGGGCAAAAGCTATTCCAACACCCTCTAACCCCAATACCTTATAACCTAGTATATTAAATATCAACCCATAAGAACATGCAAAAACCTCGTTGAGCATGAATAATTTGGATTCAGCTTTTGCAACAAACAAATAACTAATTACCCAAGAACCCAATCTAAGTAACATACCTAAACATGCCCATGAAATATACAAATTTGCAGATAGGAACTTATCGCTGTATAAAATTTCTAACACAAATGGCATAAACAAAAGGCAAATTGTGAGCAAAGGTGCTAGTATCAATGTCCCTATCTCTCCTTGCTGACATACGGCATTTCTGCATTTATTATTATCCTTATTTATAGAAGCTAATCGAGGATAATAATCTGTTGCAATGGCATTCATGACTAGTCCGACATAGGTTGTCATAATCATAAAACCAGCTTGATATAAACCTACTTCCCCTACTCCACCAAGACTCTGAATATAACTCCTTGTTATGTATGCTACTGCCGTTGCCAGTATGCCGCTAATACTCATAGATATACCCATAACAAGCATTTGCCGACCATGGGAAAAAGTTTGCTTCAAAGAAATATTATTCTTTTCAATTTTGATTTTTCTAGAATATAACCATGATATAACCAAGGAGCATAAACTTGTTAATACCAACGTTGGAGCAATGCCGTTTATTCCTAACCAATAATAAAAAGGTATAGAAACTAATAATCCTATAGTAATACCAATCGCTGAACACTTAGCAAGTTCCTTTAATCTTCTTAACCCTTGAAGTACCACTTTTTGTCCAGCTGATAATTGATCAAAAAGTAAAGTAAACGATAGAAAAACAAATGGAATAGAGTAATCGTAGTTACCAAACGCGGACTTACTCAAAAGAGGTGATATAAAAACGACACCTAATAACCCTAAAACTCCGGTTATTCTAACTAATCTACGAACAACTGTAACGGTTTTGGATATTCTTTGAAGATTACCCGAACCATTAGCTTCAGATACGTCACGTACCGCACTTGAGGCAAGTCCCATATTAGTTATTTGTTGTACTAATTGTAAACCACTCTGAAACAAGCCTAGCACTCCGACACCAGCTGGACCAAGAAGAATTGCGATAACTTTCGACTTTATTATTTGAATCAGAATTTGATAAAACTGAACACCTCCAAATAATGATGTCGCTTTAAAAATACTTCTATATGATGATGTATTATCAGACATTTTATATATCACTCATTTATCTTCCTTTATACATATCCTCGTAGTACTTCTCATACTCTCCGCTCGTGATGTTGTCCATTCAGGCTTCGTTCTCAAGGCACCACTTCACTGTCTTCTCGATGCTCTCTTCAAATTGGAGTGATGGTTCCCAGCCAATTTCCTTCTGCAGTTTGGTGCTATCAATAGCATAACGTGCATCATGACCGAAACGGTCGGTGACGTACGTAATGAGGTCAAGGTCGGCACCCTCTGGACGGCCAAGGAGACGGTCCACTGTCTTGATAACGGTATGGATGATATCAATGTTCTTCCACTCATTAAAACCGCCAATGTTGTAAGTCTCTGCAATAGTACCCTTGTGGAAAATCACATCTATTGCACGGGCATGATCCACGACATACAACCAGTCGCGTACATTCTCGCCCTTGCCATAAACAGGGAGAGGCTTGCGGTGGCAGATGTTGTTGATGAACAGCGGTATCAGCTTCTCTGGGAACTGATAGGAACCGTAATTATTAGAGCGGTTGGTCACGATAGTTGGCATGCCGTAGGTATCGTGGAAGGCACGGACAAAATGGTCGCTACTAGCCTTGCTTGCTGAATATGGTGAGTGAGGATTATACTTGGTGATTTCATAAAAGAAGTCCTTGCCGTAAGCAAAATGATGTTCAGAAGAACTTGAGTTGTGGTGAACGGAGGTTCAATTTCCTCAGGATTGGCCATTTCAAATGCGCCATAGACTTCATCGGTTGAGATATGATAGAAGCGCTTGCCCTCATACTTCTCAGGGAGTGATTCCCAATAAAGCTTTGCAGCCTGAAGAAGGCTCAAGGCACCCATCACATTAGTTCGAGCAAAAGTGAACGAGTCTTTGATGCTTCTATCAACATGACTTTCAGCAGCAAGATGGATGATGCCATCAATCTTCTCGTCCTGCATCAGCTTATAGAATGCATCGAAGTCACATATATTCATCTTGATGAACTTGTAGTTGGGCTTATCCTCAACATCTTTGAGGTTGGCGAGGTTGCCAGCGTATGTGAAATTATCTAGGTTGATGATGTTGTACTCGGGGTACCTGTTTACGAAAAGGCGAACAACGTGGATGCCAATGAAACCGGCACCACCAGTGACAACGATATTTTTCATATTTTTATACTTGATAAAAAGTCACAATCAAGCCCGCATGATATTTATTGCGGAGTAATCATCGATTTGCAGAAAAAGTGTAACTATCTTAGAATGAGACAGGTATACACACTTCTTCAGAAACATGGCATTGCCATCAGTATGACGGAAGACTACAAACCGACCGACAATGCCGTTGCGGAACGTATCAACGGAATTATTAAGACGGAAAGTAGCCATTCTCGACACCGGTTCAATGACATCGGGCATGCAAGAAATGTAATAGGCCGCTGCATACATTTTTATAACCATCGCAGACTGCATATGAGCATCGGATACAAAATACCCGCTGTGGCGCATCTGGAGAAGGGAATACAGAAGAAAGGGTGGCAAAAGAAAAAATATCCTTCTAAAAGTAGCAATAAAGAGAAGGATACAATATCTTTGCAAAGCCGAACAACAAGTCCGGGAGAAGGCGTATGCCGGCGTACCTGACAAAAACAGATTCCCCATCCGGGGGCACCCTGTCTTGCCGAACAAGCAAGCACGGACGCTGTAAATCCGGCAAGACGACTGTCTACAGAATCAGGACAACTCACTTAAGTGTGTCTACCATATCAGCATGGCTTAGGAGGAAGTGACTACTGAAGCAGTACGATATTCTAAAGAACAGTCTACTGATATCGTTTATAAACAGAAAAAGCGTATAGCTAAATCAGGAAAAGACAGCGGTTTAAAGAAAAGATATGTTTATCCTTACCATCATCCAAGATTACATCAAAGCTACCTGACATTGCTACTATGAATTCACAATTCTCATAATAAGCATGCCCTCCTCTTTTTTCTCCTCCAGGTACATATGCACGTTCAATCTTAAAAGGGATCTGTTTAAACTCCTCTATAATAGACAAATTTCCCCTTTTATCTCCAATCTTGAGGAGCTGTATTATTTTTGGTTGTTCCATATTTTATGTTTTATATCTGTTTTTTTTACATTCCAGAAAGACTTGCAACAGCCAAATTTTAGTTTTTTTATTACTTTTCAACAATCCTCCCCAAAATGCAGAGGCAATCAACAAGTGTTATATTACGAAATTATATTAAAAAATGCCTTTCTGGGACAACGCCTCCTGCAAGAAGAAAAACTTTCATGTTATATATTTTACAAAATTGTAATCGCCCCATAGCAAGGTCTCAGTGCCAAATGTCTATGAATACTAAAACCATTCTTATTCACACCATCCACGTCATGATATTTGCCACAATAGATTCTATCACCATTGTGATCTACATCAGAGCACCATACAAAATCGTGATACCATAGCTTCTTTCTCTTTGATAGCCAAAGGACAAAGAATGAATAGGTACACTGAATAGCAGTTGGGAATGAGATTGTCATCATCAATTCTGTTGGCATGACAGCGCGACTATCTTCAAATACATCCTTACGAATAAGATACCAACCTTCTTTCATTGCTAAATCAATAAAGTCTTCCTGTTCATACCAATCCTGATTGTAGAAACAAGGTTCACATACTCCTGAGTCTTTACCAAAAATAGACTTCATATTTCGAATGGTGACTTTTTTACTATCCTCAAATTCAGACAATCCAAGAACTAAACAATAATGATTCTTAACTTCTGAAAGTTCTTCTTCCGAATAAGGAATTGTTGGCAGTTTTACAGGGTATGAGAAATTTAAAATAGGCGCACATGCTTGAAGTTCATCAAGTCCAATGAAAGCATCGCTCATAATCTCCTTAGCTCTTTCTATAGTGATATTACTCATTTTTTATTTATTATCAAGAAAAGATTCTTTCCACCTCTGATATTTAACAACCTCTTCAACATTTGCCAAATGGCCTAATGCTGTATAATTTTCTATCCTATCGAATTCTCCTTTAAGTCGATCAAAGCGCATCCCCCATCCACTATCCACAAACCATTTGAGATTTCTTGCAGGCGCATTATAGAGGATGATACCACTTTTTGAATCAAGCACTTGACGCAGGAAAGTCAAATAAGCACGGTACTGATGCTCGTGTGAGGCCACCAATGCAAGACGTTTCCAGCCATTCTCCATAGCCATCTTTACAATCTCGACAGCTTGTTGTTGTGTCTGAAGAGATTTATTCTCATGAATCAAATCTTCTTCAAGAACTCCCGCTTTTAGGATAAGCGGCTTTATTTCCTCAAATGGATAACTGCCATATTCTTTCTGAACAATAGCACCACTGAAGACAATCTTTTTGCCCATACCTCGATGATAAAGGTTGACAGCTTTTTGATACCTATGGAAGCCATCGCCCTCCAAGAGAATGATGGCATCCGAAGGTTTCAAGCAATCGTTGTTGACAATTGCCATGATAATTTCTCTATCTGTAATCATCTATTAAAGATCTTCCCAGAAAATAGGATCACGGGCAAGGATGTCCTTATTGACAGTCTTGCCAATGATCACGTCCTTATACTTAGGCAGAATACCCAGGGCAGGACGCAACACGTCCAAATCACCTTCAGTAATCACCTGGCCTTTCTTCAAATCCTTCCTGGCATAGAGGCAACGACGTTGTACGAATACGGTCTCGCCTTCCTCCTTCTGCACTTCCTTACGAGTGCTACCCATAGCCTTTTCAACTTCACGGATACTATCCACCATAAACTTAAACTCAGTAGGCTCCATAGAATGAGGATGGTCAGGGCCCTTGTCCTTCTTGTCCAGCGTAAAGTGCTTCTCAATCACGCGACCGCCCAGAACCACAGAAGCAATGGCCACAACGGAGCCGGGTGCATGATCGCTGTAACCGGTCAGGCAGCCAAAGGCGCTCTGATAGGTCTTCAGCACGTTAACATTGGCACTCTCCAGCTTGGAAGGATAGTTGGTAATGCACTGCATCAGTACAAAGTCCTTGTTACCAGTCCTCTCAATGGTGCGCACAGCCTCATCAATCTCAGACATGGTGGCATCACCTGTAGCCAGCATGATAGGCATACCCTTACGAGCAATGTAGTCCAGCATTTCCAGCCAAGTGATTTCACCAGAGCCAATCTTGATAAAAGGTAGCTTCATCTTGGCGCAGAGGTCAACGGCCTCCTTATTGTAAGGAGAGGTTGAGAAGTCAATACCTATCTTTGCACAATAGTCTGCCAACTCCTGATGCCACTCCAGCGGGAGTTCCACATCCCTGAATACCTCGCTCACGGTACGCCCCCATGAGCCATGTACGCCGTGAAGTTCCATCTTTGAGAAACCGCCCTCAGAGACAATGCTCTCGGCTTTGAAGGTTTGGAATTTGGCGCAGTCAGCACCTGCGGTCTTGGCGGCGTCAATCAGGCGTTTTGCCTTATCAAGACTACCATCAAAGTTACCACCAATCTCAGCAATGATATAGGTGGGATAGTCGAGACCTATCATACGGTCACCGATCTTGATGTTTTGATTAAAATCCAACATATTTGATTATTAATTTAAGCGTTTAAAACCGGATTGACAAACAGGGCCTTCCAGTGCTTTCATTACATCGCGACCATCTTCGAAGTCACGGATATCGGCAAACACCTTATCCAACTCCTCAAAGTAATGGTCAATGATATCAGACGTGTGGGCAATGCAAGGATACATGCTGTTACCTGCCAGGAAACCCTTCTTTAACATCTGCTGTGTGATGTAGGTTTTGTAAGCAAGATGGTTGGGGCTATCGAAGTTATAACCAGCCAATGCAGGAATACCCCATTGGATAATCTTCAGACCATACTTGTCTGCCAATGTCTGCCAACGACGCTTATTCTCCATACCCTTGGCGGTAATAATTTCCCAAGACTTCATGCGCTCCATCTCTGCCATAGCAGCCAGTGCAGCAGTAGGTCCAATACGCTCTGTCCAGAAAGTAGAGCTAATCCAAGAACCCTGAGCAGCTTCCATTATATCCTTGCGACCAATTACTGCGGCGCAAGCATAACCATTAGCCATGGTCTTGCTATAAATGGTCATATCAGGAATCACACCATATTTCTTGAACAGGCCACCAAAAGTCTCACGAAAACCACTAGTACATTCATCAAAGATAAGGATGATGCCACGTTCGGTACAAAGGTCACGAACCTTTCCAAGAAAGTTGTCCTCAGGACCAAAGTTACGACATACTTCCATCTTGACAATAGCCAAATCTGGATTCTTGTTGACAATGTCAAGCAGTTCCTCAAAGTTGTTGTAGTGAAAAGGAATAGCCGTCCCACGAAGTTCACTGGGTACACCATTGGTAGGAATACCAGGGAGAAGGTGCCCTGCAAGAGCATTACTCTCACCTAAATTCACAGATACATACCAGTCGTGCCATCCGTGATAACCACAAATAGCAACTTTGTCTTTTCCAGTAAAAGCACGAGCAATACGAACACACATAGAGTTGGCTTCGCCACCGCCACGAGTATAACGAACACCACCTGCCCAAGTCTCCATCGAAAGAAGTTTTTCAGCCAGATAAACCTCCTCAGGGCAATTAAGCGTAGTCATATTACCATTCTTAACCACCTCCATAACAGCCTCATCAACAGCGTCATTGGCATAACCAAGGGTGTTGGTGCCAATGCCCATCATGGAACAGTCATAGTAATGGTTACCATCCAAATCCCATACTTCACAGCCTTTAGATTTACTGTAATATGAAGGCCAACTCTCGGGCAATAATTGCTCAGGTCTCTTAGAAAGGAGAGAGGTTCCTCCAGGAATCATTGTTTTTGCTTTCTTGTAAAGCTCTTGACCTTTTCCCATAATAAATTTTATCTGATTATTTAATTTCTTTATCATTTGCCAAAGACTTAGCATATCCTTCATTGCGCATGATGGAAGAATTAATGTCCTTCACATCCTTGTGCATATCCAAATAGTTCACATAGTCAGCACAATGCTTATCAACTCCAACGTTCTCAATGAGAACCTTAATAACCTCAAAGTCGCGCTGTTCATCAACCGTGATGCGGAGTGCGGACAAATCCACATCATTCACCACATTGAATGACTTAAAGATAGTACCACCCATTACCGTGGAGTTTTTCTTGATGTAAGGAGTCACATGTTCATGTTCGCTGGGCAGTTTGGCATCCTTCCACGCAACTTCCAAAACAGAGAACTTGAATACCTCAACATCCATTCCATCAGGATAGGTAGGAATCAAGGTGTTTGATGCATAGTCATAGCCACCATCAATACAAGTCTTGATGGTCTGGTCAATAATATCCGAATCAATCAGAGGGCAGTCGGAGGTAACACGCACTATATAATCCGGATTCTCAGGCTTAGCCGTCTGATAGAAACGGTCAAGTACATCATCCACTGAACCCTGACAATATTCCACACCTACTTTATCGCAGATGTCAATGATATACTTGGATCCTTCCTCATCAGTGGTAGCCACCTTAAGTTTGGTTATCATCTTCGACTGTATAATGCGGCGAAGGTGGAGCTCCAATAATGTAACACCATTCACTTCCTTCAATATTTTTGCAGGAAAGCGGGCTGAGCCGTAACGGGCTTGAGTGATTGCTAACACTTTCATTTTACCTCGAAATTTGGATCAACATATTTCTTGATGTTTTCACGCATAGACTCCACTGTTTCCCACTCAGTATTGATATCCGAACTATAATGGAATCCATCAGAAACCAATTTCGCATTATGATGTTTGATAAACTCTTCGCGAGTATGTATGTAAGACACAGATGGCATGATTACATAGTATTTACCCAAATCTATGGTGTCTAGTGCATCTGTAACCGTAATCATCTCCTCGTGAAGCTTCTCACCTGGGCGTATTCCTACCTCTACCTGCTTAAGGTTTGGTGCTATTGCAGTAGCAACGTCGCAAATCTTATATGAAGGAATCTTAGGAATAAAAATCTCCCCACCAAGATGATGACCAATAGCATACATCACCATAGCGACACCTGCTTCCAAGGAAATATTAAATCGCGTCATACGCATATCAGTAATAGGCAGTTCCTTAGCGCCCTGATCTCTCAATTTAATGAAGAAAGGAATAACGGAACCTCGAGAGCCCATTACGTTACCGTAACGAACCACTGAGAACCGGATATCCTTACTACCCTTGATGTTATTGGCTGCACAGAAAAGCTTATCACTAGTCAATTTCGTAGCACCATAGAGGTTGATAGGTGCGCATGCCTTATCGGTGCTAAGTGCGACAACATCACTTACGCCTGTTGCCAAAGCCGCTTTAATTACATTCTGCGCTCCATGCACATTGGTCTTTATGCACTCTTCCGGATTATACTCCGCCGTATCCACCTGTTTGATTGCAGCAGCATGGATAATCACATTTACTCCCTCACAAGCACGCGTCAGACGTTCCAAATCACGAACATCCCCAATAAAGAAGCGAAGTTGCGGATATTTTCTTTCCGGATACTTTTGTTTTAACTCAAATTGTTTGAGTTCATCACGTGAATAGATAATGATTTTTTTCACTTGCGGATAATCACGTAAAATCGTTTCCACAAACTTCTTACCGAACGAACCAGTTCCTCCGGTAATCAATACGACTTTATTATTCAACATTATAATAAAATATTAGTTATAGCCTTTTCTTTGGTTATAAGTTTCTACCCCACCACCTCCAGCATCCCCCCCGCAATCTCCATCCTGGCGCATCCCAGCATATCCACCCGTATCACCAAGTAGTTTTTTCCATCTCCAACTTCCAGCACATACCCTTCCAGCCCCATGAGCTTGCCGCCGTTGACACGGACTTTGGCTCCAAGGGGGATATCGATGGGGGCGATGGAGACTTCGCTGTCGCCGTCGTTCACCATCCGTTTGAGGCTGCACATCTGGCTGTCGGGGATGACGGCTACGGGGCGGATGCCTGTAGCGCCAGGCTTGCCGGCGATGTTCACCATGAAGCGTTTGATGTAGGGCAGGCGGACGATGTCCCGGCGGCGCAGCTGCTCCGTACAACGGATGAAGAGCATGGAGGGAAAGAGGATGCGCTCTACGGTGCGGCGCTTGCCGTCGGCACGGACACAGAGCGTTTGCTGGACGGGGACATAGACTTCGTAATCCTTGGCGCCGGAGGGCTGAGCGGCAATGCGGGCTTCGAGCTTGTCGCGGCAGATGCGCTCGGAGTTGTTGCCCACAATGGCGATGTACCACTGCTTCATTGCGGGTGTTTTCTCCGCGGCGGGTACGCCTACGGCGTCGTCGGTTTCTGCAACCGCCGCTGTCTTCCGAGGCTTGAGCGAACTCTTTTCTGTATTTTTTTTCACAAACTGATGAAAGCCTTAGAACTATTCAATCCTCTTCTTTTTCACTTTTCCGGCGGCGTCTCCATACGACCTCTCTCACTCATACAAGAGAAAGAGACCAAAGAAAGCCAAAGCGTGCCGGACGAGACTACAAGCGGCTTCTTATCGCAAGGATATGGCGCCGACGCAACGGTCAGAGAATCGTCTGTCGATGCAAAGATACTGCTTTTTTTCATATCCCACCGCTTATCTTTTAAAAAAAAAGAAAAATTTCAACAGAACGATAAGTTCCACTAAGAAGTGCAAATAGTCTCTGTTATTAGAAGGTGACTATAAAAAACACTCGAAGAGCGCTGTCGGCAAGGGGCTGAAAGCCCCGACGAAACAAAAGATTTCAATAGCAATACAAAAAAAGAGAAAAGGGAGACCGAAATCTCCCCGAGATTAATCAACTTTGTATTGTTATGAAATATCATCAATTAACCTCAGCACAAAAGTACATAAAAAGCATGAGCTTTTTACACCGGCATAATAAAGAAATCATTTTTTTCTAATGAGGAAAGATACACGATTTTTGTATTGCTGAAAAAGAGAATATCGGTAAAAGACATTGCAGATACGATAAATGTGTAGCAAATAGAACGGTTGCCAAATTGTTACTCGAAAATCTGTCTGTCATACGGAACACCTTTGTACAAAGGGTTACTGGCTCTCTAACCAAAGTTACGGAAAACATCATTCCTGATAGAACAAAAAGAAGGACAGAACGTAAAAAAAGAAGGCTACCTCAAAGCAAATTGAGATAGCCTTTTTACAATCGGATAGGTTATAATCAATTAGGTTGAGCCAATTTATTATCCGAGCCAAGCACGTTGATAATCTTATGCTTGTACAATTTTTCCATATTGTCGCGAGCCGGACCGAGATACTTACGCGGGTCGAACTCTGCAGGTTTCTCTGCAAAAACCTTACGAACTGCGGCCGTCATTGCCAAACGAGAGTCCGAGTCGATATTGATTTTGCAAACGGCAGATTTCGCAGCCTTGCGCAGTTGTTCTTCAGGAATACCGATAGCTGCTTCCAGCTTACCGCCATATTTATTGATGGTATCCACTTCTTCCTGAGGAACTGAAGAAGAGCCGTGAAGAACGATGGGGAATCCCGGAAGTTTCTTCATTACGGCATCCAGCACGGCAAATTCCAGAGGAGGAGGAACCAGACGGCCGGTAGCAGGATCTACATGGCACTGTTCCGGTCTGAACTTGTATGCGCCATGAGAAGTTCCGATAGAGATGGCCAGAGAATCGCAACCGGTACGGGTAGCAAAGTCAATCACCTCTTCCGGATTGGTATATGTGTGGTGCTCGGCAGACACTTCATCTTCCACGCCGGCCAGTACGCCCAGTTCACCTTCTACGGTTACATCGAACTGATGAGCGTATTCAACCACTTTCTTGGTCAAAGCAACGTTTTCTTCGTAAGGCAAGTGCGAGCCGTCAATCATTACTGAAGAGAAACCTGAATCGATACAAGACTTGCAAGTTTCAAAAGTATCACCGTGGTCCAGGTGAAGAACAATTTCCGGATGTGCGCACCCCAATTCCTTGGCATATTCCACAGCGCCTTGCGCCATGTAGCGCAACAATGTAGCGTTGGCATACTGACGAGCACCTTTGGATACCTGAAGAATGACAGGAGATTTAGTTTCGACAGCAGCCTTGATGATGGCCTGCATCTGTTCCATATTGTTGAAGTTGAATGCCGGAATAGCATACCCGCCTTTAATGGCTCTGGCAAACATCTCTCTTGTGTTTACCAGTCCTAAATCTTTGTAGTTTACCATTTTGTTTAAAGTTTATTGTTAGTGAATAAAAATTCTATGCAAAAGTAATCATTATCCTTCAAACTAAACCACCCGACCGGAATAAAAGTTCAGGTTTTCGCCGTCAATTACATTCTATTTCAAAGCTATTGGTTTCATTTAACAGAAGATTGCAATCTCTATATTACAAAAAAACGGCAAATTTCTGCTTTTCACCCACCTTTTACTTACACGGTTTTATCAATAAATTTACCCTTCGCGACCTCTTCTTTCCAGTTACTTTCCGGACTCTAAAAAAAACTTCTCTCACAGCTGTCCCTGTGGTGTTTTTTCGTACCTTTCCTCTAAAAAGAAAAATCTCCATCTATTATATATCCATATTTAACCGATTCGTATTCCTTTGGTTATATTATAGCTTGTAAACTTTTCCCATAAGTCTCTTTAGACGACAAGTATTTTGTCGTCTGTACTAATAAAGTTTTTTACTTTCCTCTTCAGCCTGGAAGGACTACGCCGGTGTCCAATCCCTCTATGGATGCAATAATTTTGTAAACGCGCTCATGTGGCGGCACAAAGGTAATTATGTTGTCGATAGAGGTATATCGGAATGGTCTATCCGACCAATAACGATTCTAATTCCCGGATTTTATTTTGCCATTCCGCCTCCTTTTCAAGACGCTTGAGATAAACATCCATAAAATCCTCATCTTTTGTCAGCATGTGCCATACCGCGACTAATATCTTTCGGGCGATGGCTACTTGTATCTTCATCTTGTTCTTATGCCGTTGGGTGCATTGCACGTAGCTGAAGTTTGAGAAAAAGCAGTTTCGGGTTCTTGATGCGCCCCAGGATATTTCAACCAATATCTGACGCAGGAATCGGTTCCCATGCGTCGTCCTATTGCTCTTGACTTTATTGTTGCTTATATCATTGCGTGGTTTCAATCCACACCATCCAACAAGATTTGTTGCTTTTTCAAACGGTTTCATGTCAGCCCCGGTCTCCGCAATTATAGCTGAAGCTGCGCGTTCTTTAACACCGGGGATGCTCTGTAGACGTTTGAATTGTTTCGGGAAATGTTCCTGACACATGGCAATGAGAGCTTGCCTGCATTCTTCGATTTGTCGCCCGATTACGTCTATAAGCTCTGCGTATTGCTTTAATAAACAGATGTCTGCCTGGTGAAAGTCACCCGTTACGGCATCCTTTATGATGTTAAGTCCGTATTTACGTAGAGTTTTTCCATGAATGAGTTTCACCAACTCCTCAGGGGCTGTTATCCCGGTTATTATCGCACGGACGCACTTCTGATAACTTTTTCCATTGACGCGGGATACATAGTTACTTAACCGGAAACCACATCGCTGTAAAGCAGCGTCCAATTTATTCAGGTCTTCATTCAGGTCGAAGATGCGACGGTTATACTTGCGCATATCCTGCACGCTCTTCTCCGGCACAAAACTTCCCCGAATCAGATGCTTCAACAGACACTCCGCTATCCATTGGGCATCTTTCACATCACTCTTGCGACCGGGAAGCTGCTTTATAAAATAAGGATTTACCAATTTGAGCGACATGCTATCGCACAAGGCATTCCACACCGGAACCCAATAGGTCGAGGTGCTTTCCATTGCCGCCTCTGTCACCCCATGAGAAACCATATCCGAACACATAAGTTGCAAATCCGGAGTTAATGTGCCATAAACATTTGCAAAAATAACGGTCTCTGCAGTGTCCAACACACAGAGATAAACTGTATCTTTGTGCACATCGAGGCCGGCCACGATTCTGTCTTTGTCCATATTTGAGATTTTTTAGTTACACTCCTTAAATATAGGACATTCGTAACAATTAAACAAAGCATGAAGCTGAGTTTGTGGCCCGGCCTCGGTTTTTATTACGCCGGTATAGAAAAACTCGATTTTTCTATATAATTTTGTGCATCAAAAAAAAAGTTTTATGCCGAATATGGAAGCATTCACATTAGAGAATTCTGAAAAAATATTGCTTGTCGCAATAAGCGTGTTGTTCATCATCCAGACTCTTTACTACTTCTGTCTGTACAATCGCATTCACTCCCGAAACCGTGCAGTGAAACAAGGTGATACACATTTTGCGCAAGCGCTTCCACCTGTATCGATCATCATTTGTGCCCACGACGAAGCAGAAAATTTACGCGACAACCTGAGTGCCGTGTTGGAGCAAGACTATCCCCAATACGAGGTTATCGTCATCAATGACGGGAACACCGATGAAAGCAAAGACTACCTGACATTGCTCGAAGAAAAATACCCCCATCTATACCACAGTTTTGTTCCGGCTTCTTCCCGCTATATCAGCCGGAAGAAGCTGGCCGCAACACTCGGCATTAAAGCCAGCAAGTACGATTGGGTAGTATTCACCGACGCCAACTGCCGGCCGCAAAGCAATCAATGGTTGCGATTGTTGGCACGCAACTTCACGCCGCGCACTCAGGTGGTGCTGGGTTACAGTGGATATGAACGCGGCAAAGGCTGGTTGCATAAGCAAGTGTCTTTCGACAATCTGTTCACCTCCATGCGCTATTTGGGATTTGCCTTGGCCGGCAGCCCCTACATGGGCATAGGACGCAACCTTGCCTACAGAAAAGAGTTGTTTTATCAGCAAAAAGGCTTCGCGGCCCACCTCAACCTGCAAAGAGGAGACGACGACCTTTTTATCAACCGCATAGCCACAGCCGACAACACAAGGATAGAGACGGACGCGGACGCCATCGTGCGCATGCAACCCGTCCGGCGGGCCAAAGACTGGCGAGAGGAGAAAATCGGATATACTTCTACATCCTATCTGTATCATGGGATGCAACGATGGTTGGCAGGAGGAGAGACCTTTACACGCTTGGCTTTCCATGCGACATGGATAACCCTGCTCATCGTCGGCATTCTGCATGCCAACCGGCCGGCAGCCGGAATCGCATTCACACTTTTCCTGCTACGCTTCATCGTGCAGGCCATCATCATCAATCAAACGGCAAAAGACTTGAAGGAGAAACGCAGGTACTACTTCACACTCCCCTTGTTCGATTTGTTGCAACCGATGCAATCCATGCGTTGGAAGTTATACTGCCTGTTACGCAAAAAGAGCAACTTCCTCAGAAAATGAAACCTTTTACTCGTATCGGATAGAGGTGGCCGGGTGGATGCGCGTAATCAGGAAAGAGGGTCCCAGCAACATCAGCACGGCAGCCAATAGGGTGCCGACATTCAGCAATAAGAACAACCAGATATTGAAAGATACCGGAACCGCAGCCATATAGTACGTTTCCGGATCAAGTTTGAATAAGCCGAACCAATGCTGAACAAAATAGAATGCCAGTCCGATAGCATTTCCCCACAACATTCCTTTCCCTATCAGAAAGACTGAAAACCAGAGAAAAACCTTACGAATGGTAAAATTATTGGCTCCCAGCGATTTCAGCACACCTATCATGGAAGTACGCTCTATGATGATAATCAGCAAACCGGAAACCATCGTAAAGCCGGCAACTCCAATCATGAGTATAAGAATAACCCAGATATTCACATCCAATATGCCCAACCAGGCAAAAATAGGAGGATTAAGCTGCTCCACGTTACGTACACAATATTCGGCGCCATAACGGTCGAAGCACTGATCTGTATCGGCGGCAATCTCATAAGTGACTTCTTCCAGCCTGTCATAGTCGCGGATTTCCAATTCTACCCCGCTCACCTGATCCGGTTGCCAACCATTCAAGCGATTTACCAAACAAATATCGGTAAGGAGGAAAAGGTTGTCGTATTCTGAAAAGTTCGTCTGATAGATACCCACAATCTTCAAGCGACGGGCACGCACGTCATCCTGAATAAAATACGCGTCAATCTTGTCGCCAAGCTTCAACTTCATTTTATCGGCAAGTAGCTTTGAGATGACCACACGATTGGAGGAAGCCGAGTCACTGAACTGTGGAAATTCACCTTGAATGATATGTCGGCGGAAGAATGTCCTGTCATACTCAGGGCCGACACCCTTCAATACCATTCCCTGAAATGCGTCGGAAGTCTTTATCATGCCAGGTTTGGTGGAATAACGTTGCACATGCTTCACCTCCAGATAATCGGTAAGTGCGGCAATCATGCTATCGCCCACTGCAACGGGGCGTGTCTCGTAGGAACGTGCGGCATCGAGATTGCTTATCTGTATATGCGCACCGAAGCCGACAATCTTATCGCGCACTTCGCTCTTGAAACCTATGATTACGGACACGGCAATAATCATTACCGCCAGACCTATGGCAATGCCAATCATGGCGATAAGTACGGCAGGACGGGAAACTTGCTTTCCCGGTTGTGCATTACGATAAATGCGAAGCGCTATGAAACGAGATAAATCCATACCCTGTGCCCGACAGCCATTTATTCAGTACGCCCCGGATAAGCCTCCAATGCCTTCTGCAAGACAAATAGCGCCCGTGTCAGATCTTCTTTTTTCAACACATAAGCAATGCGCACCTCGTTACGCCCGGCACCCGGCGTAGTATAGAAACCTGATGCCGGAGCCATAAAGACCGTCTGCCCTTCGTACTCGAAATCGGAAAGACACCAAGCGCAGAACTTGTCGGAATCATCTACCGGCAATTTAGCCACGGTGTAGAATGCTCCCATCGGAATGGGAGAATAGACACCGGGAATGCGATTCAGCCCATCAATCAAGCATTTACGGCGTTCCACATATTCATCATACGTGTCGCGCAGATAATCCTCACTCGCATCAAGCGAAGCCTCTGCCGCAATCTGACCAATCAGGGGAGGACTGAGGCGGGCTTGGCAAAACTTCATGACTGCATCGCGTATCTCCTTATTCTTCGTTATCAAAGCCCCGATACGGATGCCGCACTCGGAGTAACGCTTGGATACGGAATCAATCAGTACCACATTGTTTTCGATACCTTCCAGATGGCAGGCCGAAATATAGGGGGAACCCGTATAAATAAATTCCCGGTACACCTCGTCCGAGAAAAGGAATAAATCGTATTTCTTCACTAAGTCGCGAATCTGGTTCATCTCGCGCCGTGTATAAAGATAGCCTGTCGGATTATTCGGGTTACAAATCAGTATGGCGCGCGTACGTTCATTTATCAGTTCCTCGAACTTCTCTACCTTGGGCAACGAAAAGCCCTCTTCTATAGTAGTGGCAATGGTACGTATCTTGGCTCCGGCAGAGATGGCAAACGCCATGTAATTGGCATAGGCCGGTTCGGGCACGATGATTTCATCGCCCGGGTTGAGGCAGGCCAGAAAAGAGAACAATACGGCTTCCGAACCGCCGGAAGTGATGATGATGTCGTCTGCCGTGAGATGGATGTTGTATTTCTCGTAGTAGCCCACCAACTTCTCGCGATAACTGCGATAGCCCGCACTGGGGCTATATTCCAGAATCTTCCGGTCGATATTTCTTATCGCCTCAATAGCAACTTGCGGTGTAGGGAGGTCGGGCTGCCCGATATTCAGATGGAATACATGTATGCCCCTTTGTTTGGCGGCGTCTGCCAGAGGAGCCAGCTTTCTGATGGGAGATGCGGGCATCTCCGTTCCACGAATAGATATTGTTGGCATTGAAGTCTTTTTTATTATTTGAAACTGCAAATGTAGCGCAATTATTCGAAACCGAAAGGAAGCATGGACATAAAAACTTTAGAAACTTTATTTTATCGTAAAAACGTTGTGTCATATAGAAAGAAACCCTTATTTTTGAATCTGCAAACAAGAAAAGAGCTTTGCTCACAAAAGCAAACAGTAAAAACTAAAACAACATCATGGTCATCAACCTAATAGCTTTTGCTTCTATCCTGCATAAACAGACCACTGTCCGTAACTCTCACGAAGTGATACTCACAGAGCTGGAAAAATATTTTACCGTCAATATCATCGATTACCAAAATCTCGACCAACTCTCGTCCGATGATTTCAGCATCCTGTTCATTGCCACCGGAGGTGTGGAACGATTGGTCATCCAACATTTCGAATCCCTGCCCCGCCCTGCCATCCTTTTGGCAGACGGCATGCAGAACTCGCTGGCCGCAGCACTCGAAATATCGTCATGGCTGCGCGGACGCGGAATGAAAAGCGAAATCCTTCATGGGGAACTGTCGGAGATTGTCAAACGCATCTTCGTTCTTCACAGCAACTTCATGGCGCAACGCAATCTTTCAGGGACTCGTGTCGGCGTGATAGGCACTCCGGCGGGTTGGTTGGTGGCCAGCAATGTAGATTACCTGCTTGCCAAACGCCGTTGGGGCATTGAATACACAGATATTCCATTGGAACGTGTGTATGAATATTACGAACAAATCACAGACGATGAAGTAGGCCAGGCATGTGCCGATTTGGCCGGAAAAGCATTGGTCTGCCGCGAAGCCACCCCCGAAGATTTGGTAAAAGCCATGCGCCTTTACCGTGCCGTCAAAAGAATAGTGACAGAAGAGAGGTTGAACGCCATAACCCTGAGTTGTTTCCGGCTGATAGAGCAGACAGGAACTACCGGATGCCTTGCACTTGCTTTGCTCAACGATGAAGGGATTGTGGCCGGATGTGAAGGAGATTTGCAGTCGGTTTTCAGTATGCTGGCCGTCAAGGCATTGACCGGAAAAGGTTCTTTCATGGCCAATCCTTCGATGATTAACACCCGCTCCAACGAAATCATATTGACCCATTGCAGCATCGGCATCACCCAGACAGAGAAATTCATTATCCGCAACCATTTTGAAACGGAAAGCGGCATAAGCATTCAGGGAATCTTGCCTACGGGAGACGTAACCATCGTAAAATGCGGAAGCGAAAGCTTGGACGAGTACTATCTAACCACCGGCACACTGATCGAAAACACCAACTACATCAATATGTGTCGCACGCAAGTAAGGGTAAAGCTGGATTCTTCCACCGATTATTTCCTCAAAACGCCCTTAGGCAACCATCACATCATGCTGCATGGCAATTATGAGGATGTGCTGAATGAATTTCTGCAAGCAAACGGGTGCAAACGGATTGAATAATCCGGTGGGTTGCACCTGTTTCACTCTGCTTCATCGGGCAGCCTCACCTCAAAGCGCGTCCCTTTTCCTTCTTCAGAAGTCACCGAGATGGTTCCACCAAGGCGGGTTACTATGGTCTGACAGATACTCAATCCCAAACCTGCGCCTTGAGTAAAATTATCCACCTTATAGAAACGTTCGAAGATGAGTTTTTTGTTCTCTTCGGAGATACCCTTACCGGTGTCTTCCACAAAGACTGTAGTGTATCCCGGCTCGGTAACTGTATATCCCAATGTGATGCTTCCTTCTGCCGTAAACTTCTTGGCATTGTTTATCAAGTTATTCACAACCTGCTTCAGCCGAACAGCATCCGTCCGTATAAACTTGTCTTCGTTTACCGGACATTCAACGCGCAGTTCCACTCCCCGCGGCATTCCCATGCGCTGACTGTTGTATATCTCTTGCATGACGGAAGTAAGATTGTAATTGGAGAACTTAAAATCCATCGTACCCGCCTCGATACGCGACAAATCGAGGATATCATTGATCAGTGCCAGCAGCAAAGAGCAATTGACGCCTATCAGTTCCACAAAATCTTGCACTTCTTCCGTGGTGAAAGCATCCAGGTTCTTCAGCAAATCCGAGAACCCCACAATGGCATTCAGCGGAGTGCGTATCTCGTGGCTCATGTTCGCCAAAAAAGCTGATTTAAGTTTATCGGCTTCCAAAGCATGGTCTCTGGCAGCAATCAGAGCAGTCTCCGTGTCTTTGTATCGCTGAATGCTCTGTCCTACGCCCAATACCATATAAGGGACATCAATAGCCAATCCCTTATAGATGGTACAGCGAAACTCCCACCATCCATAATCTCCTTCGGATTTCTTCACCCGGAAACTCATATGCACATTGGTGCACTCTCCATGCAAAAGGTCTAAAAAGCTATTATTAGCAGACTCACGGTCATCGGGATGTATCAAGCTTTGCATCTCTTCGGGAGTCATAAAACCGCGGTTTGGCGGATAGCCCAAACGAGCCAACAATCCTTCGGAGATGTTGAAGCGCTTGGTATGTGTGTCGAACTGCCACGGATATATGGAACTCTCGTCCATAGCCATGCGGAAAAGGCGTTTCTGCCTTTCTTCCTCAGAGATGTTACGGCATATCAACACAACACCGTTTATCCTACCTCTGGCAAAAACCGGAACAACCTCGCCGGACACGGGAAAGTAAAGTCCTTTTTGATTTTCGCACATGAAAGCATTGGAAGGAATGCGCATAGCCTTCTGTTGTGCAAGAACCTGCTTCAACAATTCAATCAAGATATTCTTACCATCGAGGTAAATATGAAAAACACTTCCTGCCTCCTGTCCCTCGTACGAACAAACCGAATGCCCCTCAAACGGGAGTCCGAGCATCTGTCTCAACGAACGATTGACAAAATGAATGCGCAAATCGCTATCATAAGATATAATACCGTCGCGGATAGAGTAGAATATATCGTCGAGCTCATTTCGCTGTTCCACCAAGCGCAATTGAATCAAGAGACGGGTCTGAGCTTGAATGCGACGGCGGGCTTCCTTCCTGTTAGAACGTACCAACCGGATTATCAAAACCACCGGCAATGCCATAACAAGCAAATAGAAAGTAATGAGCCATGCCATGTAGCGTTCGCTGAAAGAGATATTCATGACAATGCCATGTTTATTTACAACGCTACCGTCCACGTGAAAGAAAGCCAACTGCTTGTAGTCGTACAAGAACTTCCCCTCGAGGTTGACCACTCCATGGGCCGAAGGAGTGGTTTTTCCCGATAATATCCGTGCCGCCAGTTTCCCTGCCACCAACGTACTTTCCAAAGGTTCGGCGTCGTAAGCACAGAACACTCCGTTTGTCAGCGCCAGATTCTGTCCGGTGAAGACCGGTGCCTTGGAGTTCTTACCTATGAAAGAGAGAAAAGGACTCCATTTGGGAGCAACCACAACGCAGTCATAAGCATTATAATTGTAGCAAACGGAAGAGATGGCGGTTATAGGAGATTGCTTCTGCACGTTATTGCTGATAAGGGTATATTCCGGATTCTCTTTCTGAAACCCGGGCCATACACTCTCAAAAGCTTTCACTCCTCTGCGGCTGAGCAGAGAACTGTCGGAAAGACAAACAACCTCCTTGCGATGGGGAAATATGCGTTTCATCTCATCAAGCAGCTTCCTGAAATCTATTCCGACTGTGAAGCCGGAAACATTAGGCAGACTTTTCATCAACTCTTCATTGGGATATTTGATAGCCGTAACAACAACCGGCAACTGGTATCCCAACGAATCTCCACACTTCATCAAGCCATAAAAAGCCTCATCGCCCGACGTCACAATCAGATCCGTCCCACGTTGCCGCGCCCGTTGGCAAATGCGGCGCATAATCGCACGCTCCGAAACATAAAGCCAATAATCGGCGTTGATGTATTCCACGGTAACATCGGCTTTGACACCTTCCTTATTCAAACCTTTTTTCAATCCTTCGATAAGCACATCGTGGTAGGGAGTATTATTGGCATACGACTGTATAAACAGGATATTGTACGCACGGTCTGCACCGGAGATTGTACCGGACAGTACACCTGCCATTCCCAAGAGCAGAGACAGAAGGAGTCTTTTCATAGTAAATGTTGTTTGCCGATTAAATCGGTCGTTACATTCGCAAAGATAATGTTTTTGTCATTTCACGCATTGTTTTTATGAAAGATATTACCAAATTCCACTTAGAAAGTCGAGGAAAAAGACGTGACAACTATTCGTCGTGCAGCGCTTCGGCCGGCTGTATCTGCATCGCCTTGCGGGCGGGGAAACAGATGCCGAACACGATTATTACGGCCAACAGCAGCACCGCAGCGGCAAAACACAGGAAGAAGCGCCCCGGAGTGGCGTCCATCAATGTATGCACCGTGAGGTCGGCCGCCTGCATATTGACACAGACAATCAAGGCGGGCAACGCCGCCAGAGCCAGCAACAGCATTCCTTCCATCAGATAATAGCCGAAAACGCCGGAACGGGAGCTGCCCAGCGCCATGCGCAGAGCCATCTCGCACTTCCGTTTGCGGGTACGGAACCAGAAAGTGCCCAACACTCCCAGAAAGACATTGAATGCAAAGAAAAGTATGACCGCATAGGTGGTGTTCAGATAGTTCACCGTGCCCTTCTCAATATCGAAGGCCTCCTTCATGTCGGCATACGAACGGATGTCGTACAGATGATAGGGGCCGATGGCCAGGCGGCTTTGCATGTCAGTGGTGAAGCGTTCGGCAAAACCGGCCACAGAGCCGGATGCTACGCGGAGGGCAATGCCGGCCCAATGTCCCGGCAGGGAAGCGGCGGCCGGAAGGTAGATGAAAGGTTCGTAGCGCTCGTATTCGTCCGTCTTATGGGCGGGAAGCACAGCCATCACTTTATAGTTGGTCTCGGGCCGGGCACTTTTCATATAGTAAGGGTTGAAACACGTCTCTCCCACCCCGCTGCGGCCACTGAAAAGCGAATCGCTCAACGCCGCGCTCATCATGACGGGCGTGGGATATTCGTCCTTCAGCCAATGGGCTGCATCGAAAGTGCCGCGCAAAGGTTTCAGGCGAAACACTTCGAAATAGTCGGGACTGACGTAGCGGATGTTGCAATGCACCACGTGGGTAGAATCGGTGTGAGGAGCATATCCTTCGAACATGACATTATCGGTATAGGGAACGGTTCCCCAATAGTAGCAAGCCGACTCCACACCGGGATAGCTGCCGATAAGACCGTATATCTGCTCTAAATAGTCGGCAGAACGGCTCATCATGGCAGAATCGCGCGAAAGCATGGGCTCGATGGTGAGCTGCACATGAAACACGTTCGCCGTATCATAACCTTTGGGGCGGCGGGCAGCCGCCTCGTAATTATATATCAGGTCGATGCCGTACCACAACA
This sequence comes from Bacteroides zoogleoformans, assembly GCF_002998435.1. Taxonomy (NCBI): domain Bacteria; kingdom Pseudomonadati; phylum Bacteroidota; class Bacteroidia; order Bacteroidales; family Bacteroidaceae; genus Bacteroides; species Bacteroides zoogleoformans. The sequence continues at coordinate 1,108,602 of NZ_CP027231.1, forward strand.
GTACAAGCACCACCCACAGTTCCGCCCCTATCCATGCGTTGGAACGACGCTGATTCCATATCTGACTGAACAAGCTCTTTATCATTTTTCTTCTCCTTTCAAAGTGGACGCTATGTTGCGCCGCGAGGCCATATAAGCCGGCAACAGCACCGATAGCAGATTAAACAACAGGCAAACGACAAACACAAGCCCGAACAGCGCAGGCCGAAGCAGCAGGCCGCCGCCCACACTGATGCCCGACAATTCTACATCGCCCGTGCCGAACAACCATGTCCGCCCCAGCCATACCAGCAGGCAAGAGAGTAAATACCCTAGCACGCCTCCGGCAAAGACCGCAAGCAGGTTCTCCGTGAACAAGCGGTAAAGGATGGAGGCGTTCGAGGCTCCATAGGCCTTGCGCACGGCTATCTCGCTGACACGTTCCTGCATTTGCGCATGCGTCATGCCGGAAATGTTGATGGCAGGAACGATGAGCAGCACCATCGCCAGCAACCCGTAAACCAACGAGGCGCTGATGTTTTTGTCGCGGAAGAACGTATATCCGACATGCGTATAGAGAGACGACAACTCAAAAGCATATTCGGCCGTGGAGCTGTTCAAGCGGTCTTGCCGATGCTGCACTTCCGCACGGATGTCGGCAGGACGGGCACCGGCCGAGAGCTTCAGCACACAGCGGCGAATGCCTCGCAAACCCTCCGTGCGGCCGGAATAACCGTCTTCATTCTCCAAGGAGAAAGGCGTGAAGACATCGGCATAGGCCGTCTGGAAGATGGCATTGACATCCTTCACCACACCCACCACACGCGCCGGAAAGAAACTGATGCGAAGTTCCTCACCCACGGCATCCGTCGTGCCGAAAAGCTGCAAGGCAGCATGTTCGGTGAGGACGCATACCCAACGGCAGGCATCGTATTCCTCGGCGGTAAAAGGGCGTCCGGCCACAAACTCATAGCGGAAGAAGCTGAACCAGTTTGCCGCAACGGGACGGACAAAATAGTTGTAGGTCGATTGGGAAGCCGGCAGCCCGCAGATGGATTTGGATACACCGCGATACCAAGTCACATCTTCCACACCGTCCAAATCATTGAAAAGTGCTTCGAATGCCATACGGCCTATTCCACCGTTATTGACATCGCTATGATTGCTGCGGCGATAGGTCGTGGCATCGCCCACATACATCAGCCGGGAACGGTCTGCTTCCGGAGCCATATCAGCCGTACGAAAATCATAAATCATCGCCACCGCCATTACGAAAGCGATGGTAACAGCCGTTCCCGTCACACTGATGACAGCATGAAAAGGATGCTGTCGCATCAGCCGGACGGCTTGAGAGACAATCTGTTTCATTCCTTTATATTTAAGTTCCAATTCATTACCTATTCGTCGTGCAGCGCCTCGGCAGGCTGTATGTTCATCGCCTTGCGGGCGGGGATGCCGATGCCGACGGCAATCATCAGTGCCATCAACAGGAAGCTGATGACGGCACACAACAGCAGACGCTCCCACTCCAGTGTGGTTCCGTTGCGCCAAGAGTTCAGTTCCAAATCTGCCAGATGATAATCGACGAGCAATGCCAACGGGGTGACTAATAACAGGAGCAGCCAGCCTTCGCACAGCAAACGCCTAAATACGCCGCCGTCCGTTGCGCCGTGCACCTTGTGCAAAGCAATCTCCGACTTGCGTTGCTGCGTACGAAACCAGAACGTGCCCAGCAGACCGAGAAAGATGTTGAGCAGCAGGAAGCCCATGCCCACCCCGTAGTTGCGCAACTGCGACATCCAGCTCCGCTGGAAATTCTCGCGCACCTCGGCAAACGAGCGCACCTCGGCAATGAAAAGATTGCCCACGCGATAGAGTTTCTCGCTATCGGCCTTCAGGCGGTCGATGAAGTCACGGTCTTGGTCGGCACGCACCCGCACGCACCATTCCTTGCTGTAATCCATCATGTAATCCGGCAACTTATAGACCATCCGGTAGGAACTGCGGGCCTGCTGATAGTCGCTGTATCTCACATTCTGCAAGGCTGCGCCCAACTTAATTGCATTGACCGTGTCACCGAACAGAAAGAAAGGCTTCCCCACCAACGAGGTCATCGTCAGGTTGTACTTTCTGTAAAGATTATCCGAGGCAAGGAACTGCCGAGGATCTTTCAGGATTTCGGCCAACTGTTCCGGTGTCTCGCCACGCGTGCCCCGGTAGCGGAACACCCGTACAAAATCAGGTGTCACAACGCTGCGTATCGTCCATTCGGGCGACTCCAAAGTATCATGCCGCACCATCGTCGTACTGTTGCTTCCATTGTAAGGGAAAGAGTTCTGCGAAAGGCTCACGGCCTCCACGTCCGGACGGTGTTGCAGCCTGTTCAGCATCTCCCGCACGTCGTTACGGCAGTCTTCTTCAGTCTGATGGGGGATGTAGTCGGGACTTTTGTCGGTCAGCATCCCCATATTGATAAGGTAGCAATGCTCTATGTCGAAGCCTCTCGGCTCCAGGTAAGTGGCCGCACTTGTATAGATGTAGTCCACAATGTACCACATCACCACGCTGACCACCAACAGCTCCAGAGCCAGCCAGACATTGCCTTGCCACTCGTTCTTTATCTGTGTCAATAATTTCTTAGTCATTGATGTATCGTTTGAGTTCGTTAGAATCTGTTCATCGGATAAACGCCGGCCGGCCGTTAATGCAGACGTCCGCCCAATGCGTTCACCACTCCCACTCTCGAAGCGCGCCATGCCGGAAAGCCGCTGCTCAGCACATTCAGTACGAAGCAGAAAAGCAGTGCCCAACCGAAGGTGGAGGCATGTATCAGGATGGAGGCGTCAATCACCGGCACGTTTATCATCTTGCGGAAGCCTTCGGCAAAGAGCATCGCATCGGCCGCATAGGCAAACGCCACACTCAGCAGCAGCCCCAGCACACCGGCCAGAAGCGTCACCACCATGTTCTCCGCCACAATCTGCCCCATAATCTCCATGCGTGTACTTCCGAAGGCACGCCTCACACCTATCTCGCCGACACGCTGACGCAAGCGGCTCTGTGTCATGCTGCTCAGGTTGATGGCAGGCACTATCAGGAGGATGGCGAAGACAATGAGGCGTTGGCGTCGCGCGGCCTCCACATCGGGCTCTATGTTGGCTCCTACCACAAGCGCATTCTTCTCTTGGTCGTAAGGGCGGTTGCGGTAAAGCAGCGTGTAGCCCTCTTCGCCGATGACCTTGTTGTGTTCCTGCCTGCGTCGCTCCACCTCCTCGCGTATGGCGGGAAAGTCGCTGCGCCGGCGGGCCAGTATCGTACAGCTGGCCATTCCCATGTGGTCATCGGTCCAAGTGTCTTGCTCGAAGTCGGTAGAAGTGAACGGTATCCATACCTGCCCGTAGGCAGAGGAAGCAAGCGTAGAGACATCTCTCACCACCGCGCATACCCGGTAGGGGGCATGATTCAGCAGAAACTCCTTCCCGATGGCTTCCGTCGTGCCGAAGAGATGGCGTGCCACACTTTCCGTGACCACCGCCACCGGCCTCCCGGCATCGAACGTGGCCTTGTCGTAGGGCTTTCCGCCGATGAAAGAGAAATCGAACACCTGCCAAAACACGTCGTCCGTCTGCAGCAGGTCTATGCCCGTGGCAGGCTGCCCCGGCAGGGAGACGGGTGTGGAAACCGTCATGCAGGCATAAATGGTGACAGCCTCCGGTGTCTTCAACGACTGGAAACATTCGCGGGCTGTGCGCACGCTCATCGGCCCGTTGCTGGTGCTCCCCTCTCCCCAGTCCTTATGGTTGATGCTCATCCACTTGACGTGCAGAAAGCGGTCGCGATTGCTCTCGGGAGCGAAGGACACCACCTGCACCTGCTGAATCATCACCACCAGCATGATGAGGAAAATGGCGAGCGCCGTGCCCGCTATGCCTACGGCACTGATGACGGGCTGCTGGCGAAGCTGCGCCAATGCTTGTGTGATATATTGTTTAATCATAACTCAACGTCCTATCCTTTAAAGCGCGTGTATTCACACGGCCTATGCCACCCCGTACGTAGAGGCGACATCTGTCATACTTGTTCTTATCTTGTCTCGCTCTTTCAATCTGTGTTCTTCTTGCCGCCCGGCTTATTCCACTTGCCGTCCGTCGAAGAAGCGGACAGTTCTTGAAGTCTGCTTGGCCTGATCTTCGTTGTGCGTCACCATCACGATGGTGCGCCCGTCTTCTTTGTTGAGCCGGTGCAACAGCTCCATGACTTCGGCACCCATCTTGGAGTCCAGATTACCCGTAGGCTCATCGGCAAGGATTATCTCCGGATTGCCGATAATGGCACGGGCAATGGCTACACGCTGGCACTGACCGCCGGACAACTGCGTAGGCATGTGACGCATGCGGTGGCTCAGCCCCACCTTCTGCAATACCTCTTCCGCCAGCCGGCGACGCTCTTTGGCCGACACCTTTCTGTATAGCAGGGGCAACTCTACATTGTCCAGTACGTTCAATGAGTTTATCAGGTGGAAAGACTGGAACACGAAGCCCAGATTCCGGTTACGGAATGCGGCCAGTTCCTTATCTTTCATGCCTTCTACTTCGGTGCCCGCAATTTCGATGGTGCCGCTGGTAGGAGCATCAAGCAAGCCCATAATGTTCAGCAAGGTAGACTTGCCGCAACCCGACGGCCCCATGACGCTGAGGAACTCGCCTTTGTTCACTTCGAGGTTTACATTCTCCAATGCTACGGTCTCAATCTCGTTCGTACGATAAATCTTGTTGATGCCTGTTAACTTAATCATAATGGTAAAGTATTAAATTGTTATTATTTGGTTTATTATATCTCATGGGCGACGTCCTATATATCTCATTAAGCATGTCCTATATATCTCATGAGTGACGACATACGTATCTCATGGGCAATGACATCAGCATCTCATGAGCAATGACATCAGTATCTCATGAGCAATGACATCAGCATCTCATGAGCAATGACATCAGCATCTCATGGGCGATGACATCAGTATCTCATGGGCGATGACATCAGCATCTCATGAGCAACGACATCAGCATCTCATGAGCAATGACATCAGCATCTCATAGGTAACGACATACGCATGTCATAATCAATGACATAATTAACTCATAGAACACGTTGCACAACACTCGCCCCCTACTCGTCACGCAAAGCTTCCGTGGGCGAAATGCGGCTGATGTTGCGCGCCGGAAAGAAGATGCCCGCCATCACCACTGCAAGCAGCAGGATGAAGATGATGAGCGATACTCCGATGAAATGCTGCGTGAAGTCGCTCACCCAATAAGAGTCGGCCGCCCCCTCCATCCATGACAGCCCCTTGTGAAGCCCCTCCTTCAAGGCATATTGCAGGTAAATGAAGAAACCCACAAGCGAAGCCGTCAGCGTGAGAACCGTCCCCTCGCCCATCAGCATGCGTATGATGCGACCGGGCGTCCCTCCGAACGAAAGCATCACGCCCACCTCTTCGCGGCGTGTACGCGTCTGCAACCAGAAGGTGCCGATGACGCCCAGGCAGAGATTGACGAGGAAGAAAGCCGCCATCGCCAGATTGCGGCGGTAGATAGGTCCCGCATTTGTCGCCTCGCGCTCTGCAATGATGGCATCGTAGGAGCGCACCTGCCGGGCGAAGAGGTTGCCTGCCCTGAGCTCTTTCACCATCCACGGACGGAAGTCGTGCAGAAAACGCTTCATGCTGACGCCCTCCTTGAGCCTGACCAATATCTGTGCGTTCTCCGGGATGTCGGTCACGTCCACCGACAGCACGGGGCGGAAAGCAACCATGACGGGCTTCCATTCACTATATGCCTTGAACGTCCCCAGCACACCGACCACCGGATAGTAAGTTGTATCGTTGGCGTATGCATTATAGCAACGTTTGCCGGACACGTCGCTCCGTCCGAAAAGCGCTTGGGCGGTATTCTCCGAGAGCACAACATCGTTTTGCGCATAGTCGCAGTCGGACAGCTGTTCGGGCGTTCTTCCCGCCGCCGGACGGAAGCCGTAGGTCTCGAAGAACTGCGTATGGGGCAGAAACTGCATCCGCAACATTTGATAACGCAGCGTGTCGTTTTCGGCCATCACGACGTTGCTGCTGTTTCCTTGCGAGCAGGGATAGCAAAAGCCCAATACCGGCGTTGTACGCTCCACGCCTTCGAAGTCGCGGGCGCGACGCACCAAATTCATGTAACTGCTCATCAGCGTGGCCGAGTCCAGCTTCTCCGAATCATAGTCCGGAGCGCCCGGCTGCAAAGCGGCCAGCGAAACCAAGCAAAGACGGTCGGCGTCATAGCCGAGGGGAATACTGCGGTCGTGCGTCACCACAATAACGGGGTCCAATATCACCCAGGCGAGGATGCTTACCAGCAACAACTCGGCCAGCAGCCATCCGTTACGGCGACGGCGTGCCCAAAGGTTCTTCAATATAAGTCTGAACATAACTATATCTCCATTTTATCACCTCTCATCGGGAACGAGAGGGTTAACGTTTTTCATTCAATGAGTTCACAATAGGCCGGCGCAACGAATGCCAGGCGGGAAGTAAGGCCGACAGCAGATTCAGCAGCACGCATACCACCAATGCCGCCAAGAAGACCAACGGGGCAAACAGCATCTCACCCGAAACGCGCACCTCCACTCCTTCGGGCATGATTCCCGGCCAACCGTCGAATACCGTGAACACCCACTCGCGGGTGACATAGAGAGTCAGCCATGCCAGCAGCAACCCCAACGCACCGCCCATCAGCGTCAGCAGCAGATTCTCCCACATCACCTGCGAGAGCAGCGTCCGCCTCCCGGCGCCGAACGACTTGCGCACACCCATCTCGGCCAACCGCCCGTCCATGCGGCTCGAAATCATGCCGCTCAAATTCAGCGAAGGAACCAGCAGCAATACAATCAGTATCAGCGCAAAGTAGCGCACCGTGCGCCATGCATCAAACTCTTGGCTTACATATTCTTGAAACACGCTGCGCAAATGGGTGGTGGGCTGCTCCCAGAAATTCACTATCCAGTCATCGGGGTGCATCGAGTTCTCCTTACGGACAATCTCTTCCAGTTCCGCCCGCAAAGCCTCGCCCTGCCGGCTGTCCCCTACAAGGAAAGTCACGTCGAACGCCCCCAGATAGTCGAAGCCGTACTCCGCCTTCCGATAGTCCGGCGATACGCTGTAAGGAAGATAGACCTGCGCATACGACTTGCGCATCAGGTAGCTGGCGGAACGAGCCACACCGCATACACGGTAGTCCACATAGTTCAGACTGAACGTACGTCCTTCCACTCCCTCGGCCGTGCCGAAAAGGCGGTGGGCCAGCTCGTCCGTTATCACGGCCGTATGGATGCCTCCGTCCAAATCGGCCTCCGTAAACGCCTTCCCCTCCATGAAACGGAAGGCATAGATACGGAAAAAGGCAGGGTCGGTCAGCTTGACGGATACGGAGAAATCGCCGCTTCCATCCACAGGCTGCACATAACTGTTCTCCTGCATGTCGTTACTCAAGGAAGCCGAAACGACCAACGCATTCTTCATCGGATAGAACCACTCCTGCAAAGCTTTGTAAGACACACCCCACTGATAGGTGTGCCGGCGGTCGGTGCCGGGATTCTTATCAAAGCGGGCATTGGTGAGATAGAGCGTGTTCGCCCTGTTCACCTCCGGATAGACGGGGGCCAGCTTGACGTAATAGACCACGGCGATAATCATGGTCATGGCAATGGCCAGTCCCGTGCCCACGATGTAGAGCGCACTGAAGAGCTTGTTTTGCCTCATCAATGCCCAAGCTTGTTTGAAATAGAGTTTTATCATAATATGTTGAGAGATTATATTAATCGGGATTATTCTTTCTGTTCCGGTTTACTTCTTTCAGCTTCCGTTTAATCTTTCAGCTTCTGTTTGTTCTTCCAGCTTCTGTTTACTCTTTCAGCTTCAGCCTGTTCTTGTTCTTATACTGACTCATGTCGCTCACCACCACTTCGTCGCCCGGCTGCAGGCCGCCGATGACTTCCACGAACTCGAAATTGCTGTCGCCCAGTTGCACTTTGCGTTTCACGATCTCCCGGTCGGAGTTGCGCACAAAAAGCTCGTACTCTCCGCGCCCCACGTAATAGCTTGCATTTGCCACACGCATCACGTCTTCTTTCACGGCATTCATCACATAGACATCCGTCTTCAACCCCGAACGCAGGCGGCGGTTGTTGTCTTCGTTCAGTTGCACGGTGAAAGATATCACGCCGTTCTTCGAAAGCGGTGTCACACTGCTGATGTTCCCTTCCAGCTTCTCGCTGCCAATCTTCACGATGGCCCGTCCGCCCGCCGCCACACGGTCTCCGTAGGTGTCGGCAATCTCGCCCTCTACCTTGAAGTGGCTCAAGTCAGAGATAACGGCTATCCGGCTGCCTTCGGGCACTTGCGCCCCAATCTGATTGTTGATGTATGTAAGGATGGCCTTGCGGGGCGAACGCACCTGCGCATCGTCCAGCGTGCGCTTGGTTTCGGCCAGGGTCTTCCTGAACATGCTGAAGTCCAGTTCCCGCACCTGATATTCGGCGGCCAGCACCTCTTTCTCGTTGGCATACTGCTGCCGCAATTGTTCGTACTCCAGTTGCGCCACGTTGTAACTGAGCTCCGCTTGGCGCACCTTGTCGGTAGTGCCCGAGCCGAGGCTGTCGAGGTATTGCTCGTTGCGCAGCTCCACCTTCATGCGGTCCAGCTTCATGGCGGAGACCTTGATTTTCATCTGCAAGTCGGTCAGCTTGGTCTGATTGTCGAGCTTCAGCTGTTTCAGCTTGTAGCTGCGCATCTGCTCTTCGTCCAGCAACTTCTTGTAGTCTGTCTCGGCGCTCTGCAAGTCCAGCTTCAGGATGGGAGTGCCCGCATCCACACTGTCTCCCCCCTTCTTATACACTTCCAGAATACGTGTGTTGATGGGCGAATTTATGATTTCCTCGAAGGCCGGAACCACCTTTCCCGAGGCGCTGACACTGACCTCGATGGTTCCTTTCCCTACTTTTGAGAATACAAGGTCGCTTTCCTTCACCCCCGTACGCATCAGCGAGATAAGTATGCTGACCGCAACGACACTTACCCCGGCAACAATGCCGTAGCGAATGATTTTCTTATTACGCTCTTTCTTACGCACTTCTTTCGGAATTTCCCTATCCATAGCTTCTGTTTTTACTGTTTGCGAACATTATACTGAAAATAAACCAATTCCATGCCAAAACCATAAAGAGCTGAAAATAAGCGTAAAGAGAAAAAAGAAAGGTGTCCGTTTTCGAACACCCTGTACATTTTCGGATAAGAAAGTATGTTTTATTTGGATTTATTTGTAAACTTGTCCTTTGTTTCATTGAAGCCTGCCAATTTACAGTTCACACCGTACATCCTCCGCATCAGCTCCGTATCAGCTCCGTATATCCTCCGTATATCCTCCGTATCAACTCCGTATCAACTCCGTATATCCTCCGCTTCTATAGACACGGAGCTGATACGGAGAGGACACGGCTTTGATAAGGCCGGGGTATCAACAAGGAAATTAAGCGCCTGTTTAAATATTACCCTCAAAACAAGCCGGTCAAAACTTCCTAAGGAAAAATCAGACAGGTTCTAAGGGGATGAAACGCAATGCGTCCGGCTTCAAAGACGGGAAGTGCTTCTGATTGAGACTATACTCTTTGCATGACTGCCGTTTCACCCGAAAGGCAGGGTGAACCCAATCGCACAGCATACAAGTCGTCATCGCAGCCTCAACCTGTCTCCCACCTCGGGCACGTAGTCCGCATCCTTACGATTCATCTTATAGAGGTTCCTCAAACGGATGCCGTATTTCTGCGAAATGGAATGCATGGAATCACCGTCTTTCACAATGTATACGGTATATGCCTTAGAAGCTTTTTTCTTTTTCCCTTTCAGATAAATGATGTCTCCATCCTCCAATGTATAGTCTTTATGGAGGTCGTTGTACTTCACCAACTTCTTCCAACTGATGTCGAACTCCTTGCCCAATAGACGGAAAGAATCTCCGTCGCGCGCCACCACGTAGGCTATGCCATTGGCAATATACACCTGATGCGGATGGGCAAGCCAAGGTTTCTTCTTCAACTCCTTCTCCCAATTGCGGGTTTCGCTCTTGCTCATGCCGCGACTGTCGTACCGATAGAGTTCATAATCCTCGATAATCGTAATCAACCGGTTGGCATACGAAGGGTCGGTGGCATAACCGGCTTTTTTCAATCCGCGCGCCCAACCTTTATAATCCGTAATCTTCAGGCTGAAAAGAAACGCATAACGCGCACCTTGTCTCAGAAAGAGAGAATGATCCTCATAGGAATCTTTCGGGTCGGGATAGGCACGGAAGCACTCGTCACGGGCGTCGTCATCATGATAAGTTCTGCGTCCGGACCAGTTACGATGACACTTTATTCCGAAGTGATTGTTGCTTTTGCGTGCCAACAAGCTATATCCGGCGCCACTTTCAAGCAACCCTTGCGCCAAAGTGATACTGGCAGGTATCTTATATTTCCGCATCTGCTCCACGGCAAGCGGAGCATATTGTTTGATATATTCATTGAAACGGGGATTTCTGCGCTGGGCATGTGCCGAAGAAACAGAAAAGAGTATAAGGATAATGACAGCAGTCTGTCTGAAAACACATTTCATTATTTCAATAATTGAATTTGATACTTTTGATACAAAAGTCCGCAAAAGAATTGAAAAAACCAATCTCTTTTCTACCTTTGTAACATTAATTACAATATAATCCTCCTTCTTATGAAAGAACTGAGTATCAAAATCAACCTCAAAATATACCAATACGAAGAGCTGGATGCCGCCGACCGCGAACTGACGGATGCCGCTTGCGAAGCCACGAAACGTAGCTATGCACCCTACTCGCACTTCTCGGTGGGTGCTGCCGCCAGACTGGCAAACGGCATCATCGTAACAGGCACTAATCAGGAAAATGCCGCCTACCCGTCGGGAACTTGCGCCGAACGCACCACTCTGTTCTATGCCAACTCGCAATGCCCCGACCAAGCTGTGGATACTTTGGCCATCGCTGCACGTAATGAACACGGTAACTTTTTGGAAGATCCCATCCCACCTTGCGGAGCCTGCCGACAAGTTATGCTTGAAACGGAAAAGCGCTTCAAGCACCCCATGCGTGTGTTACTGTATGGAACAAAAGGAATTTATGAATTGAACAACATAGGTGAACTACTCCCCTTGTCATTCGATGCTTCGGCCATGAAATGACTCTTGTTGTGCATATTACAGCAAGATAATCTGTTTTCACCAACCGCATTTCCCTTAAAAAATAAAACAATATGGCAATGGAAACAAAAACAGTAAAATTCTACACGCTGGACTATAGCAACGTAAAAACTTATCTGGCAGCCTCTCTGTTCATTTTAGGCAACATCGTTCTTCCTCAATGCTTTCACCTCGTTCCTCAAGGAGGAATTACTTGGCTACCTATCTACTTCTTCACTTTAGCAGGAGCTTATAAGTTCGGTTGGAAAGCAGGTATGCTTACTGCGATTTTCTCTCCCACTATCAATACTTTATTATTCGGCATGCCACTCCCCGCAGCACTTCCCGCCATTCTTCTGAAGTCTGTATTATTAGCAGCAATAGCCGGTTGGGCCGCACATCATTTCCAACGCGTCTCCTTGCCCATCCTGTTGGCTGTTGTTCTTTCTTATCAAATTTTCGGCACCCTTGGAGAATGGGCCATGACCGGCAGTTTTTTCAAGGCGGCACAAGATTTCCGCATCGGCATGCCGGGCATGGCGCTGCAAGTAATAGGCGGATATTTATTACTGAAATATGGCTGTGGAAGAGTTTAAAATCAGTAACCAAGAGCAGCGGTTTCATGCAAACGTTTTCCGGTGAATCATCCCTTTTTCAATCCGATGATATCGGGAAGTCATTCATTCTTACATATATTTGCACTACAAACGTTATAAAAGAAAAGTAGCATGAGAAACATGAAAGCAATCTGCACAAGAATGGTTTGCTTCCTGCTCGTTTTGATGATGAGTAGTGCAGCAATGGCAGAGGGTATCACCTCTCCAAACGGACAACTCAAACTGAACTTCTCGGTGAATGCGCAAGGCGAACCGGTTTATGAGCTTTTTTATAAAGGAAAGGCCGTGATTAGCCCTTCAAAGTTGGGACTGGAACTGAAAAACGATTCGGGACTGATGAACGGTTTTACGCTGACAAACGCAAGTACATCTACATTTGATGAAACGTGGCAACCGGTTTGGGGAGAAGTGAAACACATCCGTAACCACTACAACGAATTGGTTGTGACGCTTAACCAGAAAGCGCAAGACAGAAATATGATTATCCGTTTCCGATTGTTTAACGATGGTCTCGGCTTTCGCTATGAATTTCCTTTGCAGAAGAATCTGAATTATTTTATCGTCAAAGAAGAGCGTACACAGTTTGCCATGACCGGTGACCATACGGCTTTTTGGATTCCGGGCGACTATGATACACAGGAATACGACTACACAGAGTCCAAACTCTCCGAGATTCGCGGGTTGATGGACGAGGCCATTACCGAGAACTCTTCGCAAACGCAGTTTTCTCCTACCGGCGTTCAGACCTCCTTACAGATGAAAACAGCCGATGGCTTGTACATCAATCTCCATGAGGCGGCTTTGGTAGATTATTCTTGCATGCACCTGAATCTGGATGACAAGAACTTTGTGTTTGAGTCTTGGCTGACACCTGATGCCGTAGGAGACAAAGGTTATCTGCAAGCGCCTTGTACTTCGCCGTGGCGCACGGTGATTGTCAGCGATGACGCCCGTGATATTCTTGCGTCTAAAATCACACTGAACCTGAATGAGCCTTGCGCTTATGAAGACGTTTCGTGGATAAAACCGGTGAAGTACGTAGGCGTATGGTGGGAAATGATTGCCGGCAAAAGTTCTTGGGCATACACGGACAACCTGCCTTCTATAAAATTGGGCGAAACGGATTATGCGAAGACCCGACCAAACGGACGCCATGGAGCCAACAATGAGAATGTCAAGAAGTACATTGATTTTGCAGCCAGGCATGGCTTCGACCAAGTATTGGTAGAAGGCTGGAATGAAGGTTGGGAAGACTGGTTCGGCAAATCGAAAGACTACGTGTTCGACTTTGTAACTCCTTATCCTGATTTTGACGTCAAGATGCTGAATGCCTATGCCAAGAGCAAAGGCGTAAGATTGATGATGCACCACGAAACTTCCGGTTCCATACGAAACTACGAACGACATATGGACAAAGCTTATCAATTCATGGTGAGCAATGGCTACAATGCCGTGAAGAGTGGATACGTGGGAAATATGATTCCCCGCGGAGAACATCATTACGGCCAGTGGCTTAACAATCACTACCTCTATGCTGTGAAGAAAGCGGCCGACTATAAAATTTGCGTCAATGCTCATGAGGCTGTGCGCCCCACCGGTTTGTGCCGCACATATCCCAACCTGATTGCCAATGAGTCGGCGCGCGGTACTGAATACGAAGCATTTGGCGGCAGTAAACCGTTCCACACCACATTGTTACCTTTCAACCGTCTGATTGGCGGCCCGATGGACTACACGCCGGGCATATTCGACACGAAACTCGACTTTATGGGTACTCTGCCTCATGGGCAAGTGCAGACCACCCTTGCCAAACAGTTGGCTCTTTATGTCACCCTCTACAGTCCGTTGCAGATGGCTGCCGACTTGGTGGAGAACTACGAAAAGCACATGGATGCTTTCCAATTCATCAAAGACGTTGCGGTAGATTGGGATGACAGCAAGTACATAGAGGCAGAACCGGGTGATTACATCACCGTGGCTCGTAAAGCAAAAGGCACCGGCAATTGGTTTGTGGGCGGCATCACGGATGAGAATACGCATACCGCTGTCTTTACACTCGATTTCTTGGAGCCGGGCAAACAATATGTGGCTACTCTCTATGCCGACGGCAAAGATGCAGACTACCAAACAAACCCCACCTCTTATCAAGTCAAAAAAGGTATTGTAACCCATAAGACCAAGCTATCTGTGAAGGAAGCACGCAGCGGCGGTTTTGCCCTCAGTCTGTTTGAAGCAACTTCCATGGATAATAAGTCACTGAAGAAATGGAAATAACTTAGAGCCTGTTTGTTTTGACAATTCCTCAAAAAGGATTCACGACAGAGCTGATAAAGGCAGAAAAGGAAAAAACAGACAGGCTCTAAGTTTTTTTTTTAGATATGTATCGGCAGAAAATAATGTGAAGAAAGAAACTTCTTTGTACCTTTGTCTCCGTTAATTTTAGTAACCAACAATAAAAAAGATTTTATGGGAGGCTTTTTCGGCACAGTAGCCAAGGCTGATTGCGTGGCTGATGTGTTCTATGGTACAGATTACAATTCCCATTTGGGAACGAAACGTGGCGGCCTGGCCACATACAATACAGAAAAAAAAGAATTTATCCGTTCTATCCACAACCTGGAAAGCACCTATTTCCGCACGAAGTTTGAAGATGAACTGGATACATTCAAGGGAAATTCCGGAATAGGAATCATCAGTGATACAGATCCGCAACCCTTGATTCTGAACTCTCACCTTGGCCGCTTTGCCATCACGACAGTCGCCAAAATCGTAAATCTACAAGAACTTGAAGCCGAACTACTGGCTCAAAACATGCACTTCGCTGAACTAAGCTCGGGCAAAACCAATCAAACAGAACTTATCGCTCTCCTTATAATACAAGGCAAAAATTTTGTGGAAGGAATTGAAAATGTGTATAAGCACATCAAAGGTTCCTGTTCCATGCTCCTGCTTACGGAAGATGGCATTATTGCCGCACGCGACCATTGGGGACGCACACCTGTGGTCATCGGCAAGAAAGAAGGCGCCTATGCCGTCACAAGCGAGTCGAGCAGCTTCCCGAATCTGGGTTATGAAATAGAACGTTATCTCGGCCCCGGTGAAATCGTCCGTTTGCGAGCCGACGGCGTGGAACAGATGCGCAAACCTAATGAGCAAATGCAAATCTGTTCATTCCTATGGGTATATTATGGCTTTCCCACTTCTTGCTACGAAGGTAGAAACGTAGAAGAGGTACGTTTTGCTTCCGGTTTCAAAATGGGACAGAAAGATGACTCGGTAGTAGATTGCGCGTGTGGCATCCCGGATTCCGGTGTAGGCATGGCTTTGGGCTATGCCGAAGGTAAAGGGGTTCCCTATCACCGCGCCATCTCCAAATACACTCCTACTTGGCCTCGCAGCTTTACTCCCAGTAAACAGGAAATGCGTTCTCTGGTGGCAAAGATGAAGCTGATACCCAACAGGGCCATGCTCGAAGGTAAACGGGTGTTGTTCTGCGATGACTCCATTGTTCGAGGCACACAACTGCGTGACAATGTGAAGGTGCTTTATGAATACGGAGCCAAAGAAGTACACATCCGCATTGCGTGTCCTCCATTGATTTACGGTTGTCCCTTCATTGGTTTTACAGCCTCTAAAAACGATTTGGAACTCATCACAAGACGTATCATCAAAGATTTGGAAGGAGATGATGCCAAAAATCTGGAGAAGTATGCCACTACCGGTTCACCGGAGTATGAAAAAATGGTAGAGGTGATTCGAGAGCGTTTCGGCCTTTCTTCTTTGAAGTTCAATACACTGGAAACTCTGATAGAGGCCATCGGTCTGCCTAAGTGCAAGATTTGCACGCATTGTTTTGATGGCAGCAGCCATTTCTGATTGACAAAATGCTATACATGAATGAAAAAGGGGAGTGAATTGCTTGGCTATTCACTTCCCTTTTTTTACCTTTACGGCAATCAATAAGCACCTTTTTTCTTGTAAATAATTAAAGCCTTATGGACATGACATTAATAGAACGTTTTTTGAAGTATGTAAGCTTCGACACCCAAGCAAATGAAGACAGTGGAGTGACCCCGAGCACTCCGGGACAAATGGTATTTGCCAAGTATCTGCAAGAGGAGCTGGAGGCTTTAGGCCTGAAAGAAATAACATTGGACGAGAATGGCTATCTGTTTGCCACACTTCCGGCCAATACGAATAAGCCGTTGCCTACCATCGGATTCATTGCACATATGGATACAAGTCCAGACATGAGCGGAAAAGATGTATCTCCGCGCATTGTGAAAAACTACGATGGCAAGGATATCGTTCTCTGCGCTGAACAGAATGTGATTCTTTCTCCTTCACAATTCCCCGAACTGCTTGATCATAAAGGAGAAGACCTGATAGTAACGAACGGCAAGACCCTGCTGGGAGCTGATGACAAGGCCGGTATCTCCGAAATTGTATCAGCCATGGTTTATTTGATGGAACACCCTGAAATCAAACACGGAAAGATTCGCATCGGCTTCAATCCGGATGAAGAAATCGGTTTGGGAGCTCATAAATTCGATGTAGAGAAATTTGGCTGCGAATGGGCTTATACCATGGATGGCGGTGAAGTGGGCGAACTCGAGTTCGAGAATTTCAATGCGGCAGCAGCCAAAATAATTTTCAAGGGACGCAATGTACATCCGGGTTATGCCAAGAACAAAATGATTAATTCCATTCGAGTGGCAAACCGCTTCATGGCCATGCTTCCCGCTCATGAAGTTCCGGAACATACCGAAGGTTATGAAGGTTTTTATCATCTGATCGGCATCAACGGCGAAGTGGAACAGACAACGGTTTCTTATATTATTCGCGATCACGACCGCACGCGATTCGAAAGCCGCAAGAAAGAGATGGAACATCTTGTGGAGAAAATAAATGCCGAATACGGTTTGGGAACCGCCACCCTTGAACTTCGCGACCAATACTACAACATGCGCGAACAGATAGAACCGGTGATGCACATCATCGATACCGCCTTTGCAGCAATGAAAGCAGCAGGCGTTGAACCCCGCGTAAAGGCTATTCGTGGAGGAACGGACGGCGCACAGCTCTCTTTCAAAGGGTTGCCATGCCCCAATATCTTTGCCGGTGGATTGAACTTCCACGGGCGCTATGAGTTTGTGCCCGTTCAGAGTATGGAAAAGGCCATGAACGTCATCGTAAAAATTGTAGAACTTGTAGCCGAGAAATAATTTATAAATAATCATTCATCACTTAATTCTTTATCATCATGAAAACCACTCCGTTTACAGAGAAACACATCTCGCTGGGTGCCAAGATGCACGAGTTTGCGGGATACAATATGCCTATCGAATACTCCGGAATCATAGATGAACACCTCACCGTTTGCCGGGAAGTGGGTGTATTCGATGTATCCCACATGGGAGAATTCTGGGTAAAAGGGCCTCATGCACTGGAGTTCCTGCAAAAAGTAACGTCAAACAATGTAGCGGCTCTTACCCCGGGAAAAGTGCAATATTCCTGCTTCCCTAATGAAAAAGGAGGTATTGTAGATGATTTTCTGGTCTATCACTATGAGCCCGAAAAATACTTGTTGGTTGTGAACGCCTCCAATATAGAAAAAGACTGGAACTGGTGCGTTTCGCATAATACGGAAGGAGCCGAACTGGAAAACGCCTCCGACCGCATGGCACAGCTTGCCGTACAAGGCCCAAAGGCGATTCTTGCTTTGCAGAAACTGACCTCCATCAACCTCTCCGAACTTCCTTATTACACTTTCGCGCATGGAGACTTTACCGGTCAAAAAGATGTCATTATCTCCAACACCGGCTATACAGGTGCCGGAGGCTTTGAACTCTATTTCTATCCTGATGTCGCCATGAAAATCTGGGATGCCGTATTCGAGGCCGGTGCAGAATTCGGAATCAAGCCTATCGGACTGGGGGCACGCGACACACTACGCCTGGAAATGGGCTTCTGCCTGTATGGCAACGATTTGGATGATACCACTTCGCCCATTGAAGCAGGATTAGGATGGATTACAAAGTTCGTGGACGGGAAAAACTTTATCAACCGCCCGATGCTCGAGAAGCAAAAAGCCGAAGGAATCGTTCGCAAGTTGGTAGGTTTTGAGATGCTGGATCGCGGCATTCCTCGTCATGGATGCGAGCTTTTCAGCGCGGATGGCACTGCTATCGGTGTGGTGACATCGGGCACCATGTCTCCTATGCGCAAAATCGGAATAGGCATGGGGTATGTGAAACCGGAATACGCTAAAGCAGATACGGAAATCTACATCGATGTGCGTGGGCGTAAGCTGAAAGCGCAAGTGGTAAAGCCACCGTTCCGTAAATAGAGCGGCCGGCAATCAGCGGTTAGTGACCATGCGGCATGAGAATATCTTGTTCTCTATTTGTCGCTGCTCACTAACCACTATTTATTCATAGCAGTCGCTACACACACTATAACATGAGCCGTTGCATATTTTGAAGAGTATCACAAGAAGAGAAGCTTGTATCAAAATTTGATTTCGGTTGAATAAAACTTTCAATCCGGAACTTGTCCCCTCAAAAAGATAATGAAAAAGCCCTATCAGAACTTGAAAACAGAGTTCGATAGGGCTTTTCATATATGCTTGTCACAACCTGTAACTTTAAGGAATGTCCACCATCTTAATTTTGATGCGCTCTCCTCTTGCCACAAAAAAATAAATCAGGGCTGATTATTTCTTACGATTACCATAACGGCTCATAAACTTATCAACACGACCGGCTGTATCAACCAGCTTAGACTTACCGGTGTAGAACGGGTGGGAAGTGCTGGAAATTTCGAGCTTTACCAACGGATAAGTTTCACCTTCGAATTCGATAGTCTCTTTTGTGCTGCAAGTGGAACGAGACAAAAACATGTCACCGTTTGACATATCTTTAAATACTACCGGACGGTAATTTTCAGGATGAATACCTTTTTTCATTTTGATATTTGTTTTATAATTTATTATTCTGTTACTATTTTGGTAATAAATAGTGTAATGGTCTTCTTTTTCAGAGCGCAAAGATAGTACAAGTCCGAGACACCGCAAAATAAAATCCGATTTATTTTTCGCAAGGGATATGGGGATAAGTTCCACTGAGAAGTACAAATAGTCTCTGTTATTAAACGAAGAGAATGAAAAACACTCGGGGAGCGCTGTCGGCAAGGGGCTGAAAGCCCCGACGAGACAAAAGATTTCAGTAGCAATACAAAAAAGCATAAAAGGAAGTAGGTTTATCGCATTTTATTTCTGACTTTTGCAGAAAATAACTCTATAAATATGAAGAAATTATTTGTATTATTCTTTGTCTGGCTTTATGTCTCGACATCGGGTGCACAAAATACGGAGCAAAAAGTATATAGCGTGGCGTTCTATAATCTGGAAAATTTGTTTGATACGATTCATGATGCGGGTAAAGCGGATTATGATTTTTTGCCCAATGGCAGTTATAAATGGACTGCTCGAAAATATGAGGCAAAGCTGCGGAACATCTCCAAGGTGCTGGGAGAACTGTCGAGAGATTTAGTGCCCCAAGGCCCGGCTTTCATCGGAGTGGCAGAAGTGGAAAACAGCAGGGTATTGGACGACTTGATTAAACAACCGGCCATATCGGACTACCGGTATATACATTATGAAGGCCCCGACCGGCGCGGAGTGGACTGTGCTTTGTTGTACAATCCGAAGCAATTCAGCGTCACCAAGTCCGAGTTGGTTCTTTCCGTCCCTTTCAAAGGAGACACTACGCACCTGACACGCGGATTCCTGATAGTAGACGGCCGGTTGGCCGGTGAGCGGGTTTGTGTCATCGTCAACCATTGGCCGTCCCGCGGAGCAGATTCACCGCTTCGCGTACATGCGGCACGGCAGGTAAAAGCCTTGAAAGATTCGCTGATGCGCGAAGACAAGAAACTTAAACTCATCATTATGGGCGACATGAATGATGACCCTATGGACGAAAGCTTGCAAGAGCTCGGAGGACGCAAATACGCCAAACAGGTGAAGCAAGGCGGACTTTACAACCCTTGGTGGGAAATATTGGAAGACAAGGGAGTAGGCACGCTGCTCTATCGGGGCAAATGGAACCTGTTCGACCAGATTCTCGTCTCCCGCTCCCTGCTGAAAAAGCGCAAAGGATTGAGATACGACCATAACGAAGTATTTATCCGCGATTATATGATTCAGCAAGAGGGAAAATACAAAGGCACTCTGCTGCGCACACACGGTGGAAGAACTTGGCTTAATGGCTACAGCGACCACTTACCTACCATTATCTATCTACGAAAGTAATCTTGGATTTATACGCATTTTTTACTCCTCATAAAAAGATTCATAAACAATTAAAGCGTCTCTAACGTTATGTAAATCAGAGCGATAGTTTTTACTAAAAAACGGGAAGGGGGTTAACACAGCATCCTATTTTCGTTACGAAGAAGCGCTTTTTGTAAATAATAAAAAAAAGAAAGAAAAGGATTCAAACTAAATTCCGGTTGTTTGTTATTTAAATACATTTTAAATTGTCTACGATATATGTGCATAAACACTATCTTTGTAATATAAAAACAGAAAGACGGAAGAGAGTATGCGTTTATCCGAGTTGAAAACCGGTGAAAAAGGGGTAATCGTGAAAGTGCTGGGACACGGCGGTTTCCGAAAACGGATTGTGGAAATGGGGTTCATAAAAGGAAAAACCGTAGAGGTGCTCCTAAATGCCCCTTTGAAAGACCCCATTAAATATAAAGTGATGGGATATGAGATTTCTTTGCGACGCCAAGAGGCCGAGATGATAGAAATCATCAGCGAACAGGAAGCCAAAACGCAAATTGTGGTGCCTGACTATCACAGAGGACTGAGCAAAGAAGAGAGTTTGGACGAAGCCCACCTCAAACGCCTTGCTCTTGGCAAACGCCGCATCATTAACGTGGCCTTGGTGGGAAATCCTAATTGCGGCAAGACTTCCCTTTTCAACATCGCTTCCGGCGCACACGAGCATGTGGGGAACTACAGCGGAGTCACCGTGGATGCCAAAGAAGGCTATTTCGATTTCCAAGGGTATCACTTCCGCATCGTCGATCTTCCGGGCACCTATTCCCTTTCTGCCTATTCGCCCGAAGAAATTTACGTCCGCCGCCATATCATCAACGAAACGCCCGATATCATCATTAATGTGGTGGATGCTTCCAATCTGGAACGCAACCTTTATCTCACCACTCAGCTGATTGACATGGACCTGCGTATGGTCATTGCTCTGAACATGTACGATGAATTGGAGTCCAGTGGAAATACGCTGGATTATGCCAAACTCGGCCGGCTCTTCGGCATCCCGATGATACCTACGGTCAGCCGTAATGGAAAAGGCATCGACCAATTGTTTCATGTAATCATAAGCATCTACGAAGGCGCTGATTTTCTGAACAACAATGGCAAAATGAATAGTGAAGTCTTAGATGACCTTCGGGATTGGCACCAGGAATATGTACCCGACCACGCTTTCGGCAGCCACAAAGAGGAAGTGGAACAGACACGTGGGTTTTACCGGCACATTCACATCAATCATGGGCCGGAATTAGAACGGAGCATCGAGAGTGTGAAGCAGGTAATCAGTCTTAATGAAAACATTCGCCATAAATACTCCACCCGCTTCTTGGCCATCAAGCTGCTGGAGAACGACAAAGATGTGGAGAAGGAAATACAGAAACTGCCCAATGCAAAAGATATTCTTGAGGTGCGCGACCGGGAAATGAAGCGCCTCCGCAATGCAATAAATGAAGATAGCGAAGAAGCCATCACAGACGCCAAGTATGGTTTTATTGCCGGCGCCTTACGCGAGACCTATGTGGATAACCATCAGGACATATCACGCGTCACCCATACCATCGACTTCTTCGTGACACATCGCATTTGGGGATACCCCATTTTCTTCCTGTTCTTGTATCTGATGTTCGAAGGCACCTTCGTGCTGGGCGACTATCCGATGCAAGGCATCGAATGGCTTGTCGGACAACTGGGCAATGCGGTACATGAGATTATGCCTGAAGGCCCATTGAAAGATTTGCTGATAGACGGCATTATCGGCGGCGTAGGAGGCGTCATCGTCTTTCTACCGAACATTCTCATCCTATACTTTTTTATTTCATTGATGGAAGATTCGGGTTATATGGCACGTGCCGCCTTCATCATGGATAAGATTATGCACAAGATGGGATTGCACGGAAAGTCTTTCATTCCACTGATTATGGGATTCGGCTGCAATGTTCCTGCCATAATGGCTTCGCGGACCATTGAGAACCGCAAAAGCCGTTTAGTCACAATGCTCATCAACCCCTTGATGTCGTGCAGTGCCCGTCTGCCTATTTATCTCCTGCTTGTCGGAACCTTCTTTCCGGACAGCGCCAGTCTGGTACTACTATCCATTTACGCCATCGGCATCCTGCTGGCGGTAATCATGGCACGCCTCTTCTGCCGTTTCCTGGTCAAGGGCGATGACACGCCTTTCGTCATGGAACTTCCGCCCTACCGAATGCCTACTTCGAAATCCATCCTGCGCCACACTTGGGAAAAGGGAGTACAATACTTGCGCAAAATGGGAGGAATCATCATGATGGCCTCGGTTGTGATATGGGCTTTGGGCTACTATCCCAACCACAACAGCTACGACACAGTGGCCGAACAGCAAGAGAATTCCTATATCGGTCGCATCGGCAAAGCCATGGAGCCGGTAATCAAGCCGTTAGGCTTTGATTGGAAACTGGGCATCGGCATCCTTTCCGGTGTGGGAGCAAAAGAATTGGTAGTAAGCACGCTGGGAGTACTCTACACCGATGATTCTGAGGCAAATGCCGTTAGTTTGGGCGAGCGCATCCCTATTACTCCCTTGGCAGCTTTTGCCTACATGGTATTTATTTTGATATATTTTCCCTGCATAGCCACTTTGGCGGCTATTCGAGGGGAGTCCGGCAGCTGGAAGTGGGCATTGTTCTCTGCATCATATACCACGGTGCTGGCCTGGCTGATTTCTTTTGCAATTTATCAGATAGGAGGACTATTTACATGAGTAATTGGCAAGAGTGGATAGTAGCCGCTTTTTTATTGTTTTGCGTTACACGCATCGGCATGAGTTTTTATACATTTTTCCGTCGTTCAAAGAAGAGCGCAAACCCATGCGACAGCTGTGCCGGTGGCTGCGATTTAAAGCGATTACTGGATGAAAAACGAAATGAATGTGTAAAAACAAAAGGGGAAAAGAAGAAAAGTTGCTGTGGATAGTTGGAAGTTACAGAAAATATACTACCTTTGCATCCGCAATCGAGAAACAAAGATTTCTTGAACAGTCCGGTTCCTTGGATGAGTGGCTTAGTCAGCGGTCTGCAAAACCGTGTACGGCGGTTCGAATCCGCCAGGAACCTCAAGCAAAGCTCCGAAACTACTGATAATAAAGGATTTCGGAGCTTTTAAATTTTGAGGGGGCGCAAATAGGGGCGCAAAATGATTATTTTATAAGTGGCAGATTATCAATATATCTTTTAAATCATCCCAACTTATAGAGGAAAATGGAGACTTAAATACATCATCATCTTCTTTCATGAGAATGTATATCTGAGGACGGTCAATAGCTTTTTAGTTTCACTTTTTCAGGATAAAACAGAACATAATTATGTCCTCTGTGGCACTATAAAATATTTTGTGTAAATGTAAAATACGGGATTCAATATGGGTTCCGTATTTTTTATTTAATAGCTTTGCAAAATGAAGAAAATTATGAAAGAGAAGAATCATGTAGTGCCTGATGAGGTATTAAGTAAGGAGTTCCTTAGCCTGTTCAAGACAGAAGCTGATGTGAGCAAGTTTCTGAAGCAGTTACACGCGCAGGTATTGGAGAAAATGCTTGAAGGTGAGATGGATGCGCATCTGGGTTATGAGAAGAATTCGGTTTCCGGTCATAACAGCGGTAATTCCCGTAACGGCAGCTACCCCAAGAAAATCCAAACCGAACACGGTGAAGCGGTCATACCTATTCCCCGTGACCGTAACGGTGAATTCGAGCCCATAGTTGTTCCCAAACACGAGAGTCGTGGGCTTTCCATAGAAAAACTTGTTATCTCCCTATATGCCAAAGGAATGAGCGTGTCCGACATTGAAGAGGAGATGCGTGAAATCTATGAAATAGAACTGTCCACATCAGCCATTTCCATCATCACGAACAAAGTCAGCCAGGCTGCTCAGGAATGGCAGAACCGCCCTTTGGATCCTGTCTATCTCATCGTTTGGATGGACGGTATTGTATTCAAGGTTCGTGACAACGGAAAAATCATCAACAAGACTGTCTATCTCTGTGTCGGTCTGAAACAGAACGGCTTGAAGGAAGTCCTTGGCATGTGGGTGGGAAAATCAGAAAGTTCTTCATTCTGGATGGGTGTCCTGACAGATTTGAAGGCCCGCGGAGTGCAGGACATACTGATTACCTGCACTGACAACCTGAACGGATTTACCGACACCATACGTGCCGTATTTCCTGAGTCTTCCACACAAATATGTGTCGTACATCAGATCAGGAACTCCTGCAAATATGTCGTTTACAAGGACAAGAAAGAGTTTACAGCCGATATGAAGAACATCTATAACGCGCCCAACAAGGAGGCTGCTGCCGTGGAACTGGATAATTTGGAAAAGAAATGGGGAGGGAAGTACCCTTATGCCATCCTCTCATGGAGGAACAACTGGGATGACCTGACTGTTTTCTTCCAGTTTCCATTGGAAATCAGGAAAATAATCTACACTACAAACCTCACAGAAAATCTGAATGGGAAAATAAGAAAGTACACTAAATCAAAACTTTCATTCCCGTCGGATGATGCTGTGAAGAAAATGGTATACCTCGCTCTGATGGAGATTGAGAAGAAATGGACGATGCCGATTACTAACTGGGGATTGATTATGAATCAATTTATGCTTATGTTTGAAAACAGAATTCAGATATAAGAGAACTTATAACTGAATCCCGTTTACATTTACACAAAATTGTGGACAGTGCCTCCTCTGTCATGAAGATTTCTTTAAAATCCCTGACAAGCGTGGTCATCTTCGCCTGCATGGCGGCACGCTTGTCGTTGGCCGCCTTCTCCACATCAATGACACGCTGCCCCGACTTACGCACGATGTCCTCTTTGGTCTCGGCATCTGTCAAAGCCATGGAGCGCGCATCCTCGTAGAATTCCCGTTCTATCTGCAAGCGGGCTTCCGCATTCTCTTTCTCCAAGGAAAGCATCATCATGTCGTGCTCGTCCTTGGACATGCGGTTCTCCGACAAGGCCGCGTTAAACCCGGCCACCGATTTATTGTACCACTCCTGCTGCGATAGGAGGGCGTCTTCACGCAACGCCTCCAGCGACTTCACCGCTTCCTTTTCGGTGCGGACACTGTCCTTCAGCTCTTTATCGGCGGCCTTGCCCAAGGCGCTATCCTTTTTTTTTGCGGACGCCCAAATTCTGCAAGGCTTCCAGTTCAGCCTTCAGGACAGCCACCTTCCGGTTGCGGGCGGCAACTTCCTGCCTGGTGGTAGCCACCACCTTTTCGGCTTCCTCTATTTCCTTCTTCTTCAAGGCAACGAGATCTCCTTTTTCGGAAGAGCCGGCTGTTACGGAAGAGTATTTGTTCGAGATATTGGCCAACTCTTCCGCATATCGGCGCATCATGTCTTCATAGCGCTTGACGTCATTGTCCACTTTTTTCTTCTGCTCTGACCAAGCCCGGAATGCGGAGGGGGAAACTCCCACAGAGGCCGCGACCTCCGCCTCCGATTTCCCTTGATTTTGCATGTCGTTCTTGCCCCATTCCACTTCTTTCATTTTCAGAGCCGTGCCTTTGTCTTGCTTGGAATACCATTCGTCCCGAGCCTCGAGGGCTTCCCGGAGTTTGGCGTTGGCCGCTTGTTGCTTGGCGGTAATAAGCAACTTCTGGACATACAAGTCTAAAGCGTCAGCGTTGTTGATGAGCTCACCTTCCTTGGTCAGCGAGGCATGATAATCGGGTACCATCTCTTGTATCCGATCGAGCGCCCATTTCCTCTGGTCATAGCCTTTTGAAGAGTCGAACAGTATTTTCTTAAGAGACTCGAGATTGTTTCTTTCTTCCGCAATGGAACTGTTGGCCTCTTTCGTTATTTTCATCACTTCATCCGTCCGCTTGCGGAACAGGAGGAAGGCCGATGCGCCGGCGACGATTCCCGCGACCAAAAGTCCGATAAGATTGGCCTTACAGGTCTTATTGAACAACTTCATCGCCGCATTGGCCTTCAGTGTGTTCCCCGCCAGCTTGGATTTCGCCGCCGCATACAGCAAAGTAGCCCCCTTGGTGTTGTTTATCCAAGCGAGTTTTATCTTGTCGAGCAAAATGGAAGCTTTGGTAGCGGTTGCATTCTTGTAAGTCTCCGTTGTGGCCAGTCTGACGGCAGCTCGATAGGATAAATAGGCAGCCAGTAGAGTTAACAGTACGCTATAATGCTTGACACTCCACCCAATCAGATTCATGACTCCGATGGAAGCCCCTGTATAGAGCTCTTTGAAACCTTCTTTCAACGGAAGCAAAGTTTGCCCCAACCTCAACTGCGCGTTCTGAAAACGGACGGTGGCCGCCTGTGCACGGTCGGAAGCCGACACATAATTTTCGCCGGCCGCCGCCAGCTGCTTGTCCACGATGGAGGCAACGGCCGACATGAAGTCGCCGGTCTTCGATACCTGCTCATTGATTTCAGCGGCGGAGAGTCCGAGGTTGTCGAGTATCATCACGGATTTTCTACCCAAACCGGTGATGATGGAATTGGTCATGTACTCCACCGATTGCCCGGTTTGCTGAGCCTTCAGCTGGGCGAACTGCAGATACTTTCCCAGGTCTTCCAAGGGTATGCGGAAGTCCTTGGCCTGTACGGTGGCTTTCATCAGGTCGAGGTCGGTAACGGTACCTTTGGTGGCCTTGCGCAGGTTGTCGAGAATGGAACCGTCGTCCAACCGGTCGAACGCACGCTTTACGCCGTCGGCGGCTTCGGCCATTTCTACGCCTTCGGCGGCAAGTTCTTTCAGCTTTCCAAGTCCGGTCAACCCCCATTTTGCAACCTGCATGTAGAGATTACCGAAGAAGGCAGTCCACTTGCCGGTGGACTTGGCAGCCTGCATGAATTGAGATTCAAGTTCTTTTCCGGAATCTTTGAGCTGCGACATCCTTTCTTTGGTGTCTGTCAGCTTTCGGTTCAGTTTATTCCATTGGTCGGGATGGAGGGCCTGAGAAGTATTGTCAAGCTGTTTCTGCAAGTCCTGCGCACGGCGTTTCAACGAGGTCATGGACAGATTGTTCAGGTCCTGCTGGTCTTCCAGCTTCTTCAGGGCAAGGCGGTTCAGCGTAAGCTTCTCTGTATTCTTTTTGTATTGAGCCGACAAGGTTTTATATTCCCTGCTCTCCTTTCCCAACCGGAATTCTACCTCGCGGATGGACTTGGCCAGTTCTTTGTTCCGCGACTGGAGTTCTTTATTCCGCTCTGTGATTTTGTGTATTTCCTTGTCCGCGTCACTGGCGTCCAAAGAAAGAATCCATTTGATATGGTCTTCCGACAAACGTTTTGCCATAAAAAAACTGCTACTTTGGTGATGACACGAAAGTAGCAGCTGAAAGCCCTGTTACAAAGGACAGGATTTATCATTTAGGCCACCCAATCAGCTTGTTGGCAAGCCACAAAGGAAACATGCCCAGAAATGCGGCAAACGGCGAAAGTACTAAGGATACCGGTGTTATAGAGAGTGCAATAATGACGGCTACTGTCCTGTTTTCTACACACCATCCCTTAGACTTCATGTGTAAGGGCAGCAAGGTAAAGCTGAAGATTATATGCAATATGATTATTATTCCCATTGCAGTTGTGTCCATTACAGTTGTTTCCATGAAAGTCATTTTTTTAGTTTCAACAAAACTACTAAACCTCTATCGAAAATCAAAGCTTTTCAGGAGATATTTCCTTCAATTTCGCCGTAATGGAGTCCTTGATGTCCTGTGTCAGTCCGTATCGCAAATCATTGATAGTCTCATGATAGAGGCGTCCCCATACGACCCGGTTATAGAGTGCCAGTCGGCTGCGCAATTCCATGCTTTCACGGCTGTACTTGATGTCGAGAAACCGGAGGTAGGGGAATATATTGAAATGATAGTCCAGTTTCAGTCCTCCTCCTGAAACACTGAACGGGCGGGAGGAAAGGAATGAGGCAAGTTCTATGGCTCGTGGGTTCGTAAAGTTGTCACGCAGGACTCTTGCTTGCGTCTCGTAGATGAAAGCGGCATCTCGGCGCAGTATCTGGTGTACGAACTGTTTGCGGATAATTTCTTCTGTAATCATGGCTTATCGTTGTTTTTGCAAAGAAATGTATTTATTCTATCTTAAGTAAAGGACAGTGCGGCTATTCGTCGCGAACCGCCGCACCCGGAAAAATGTATAAAAAATGTTCCTTCAGTCAGGTCTTTGCCTGAAGCATCCAGCGGAAGTCGAGACCGGTGGCCCCGGGACGGGGCTGGTATTTGTAACCGGCATCGAGCATGGCTTGATGCACTTGCTCTTTGGAGATGTTGGCTCCGGGGTCGATGCTCCGAATGGCGTCGAAGACCTCGTCGGTGGAAAACCAATGAGAGGTGTGTCCGGCATCGAAGGCGGGCCTGAACGTGGAGGACAGGGCCGCAATGTAGATGCTGACATCTGTGATGGTTTGTTCTTGCTCTTTTTTCATTGTTCTGTTTTTTTTGTTTAACATCAGGGTTATTCGCCCGCATCCTTTTGGGCATCGGGCAGCAATTCCAACAGGGCCTCCTTGGCGTTATAGGCGGCGAACAGGCTTTCCAGGAGTTCGGAGGAAAAGTCGGCAAGTTCAAGTTGGCGCTTCAGCAGGAAGCCAATCAGTTTATCCAAGGAGTCGACAACTGCCTGGCCGTAGCCGTCCTGCAGGTTGGATAAAGATTCGGAGACTCGATGGTTCAATATCACTCCGTTGATGGAGGTGTCTCTCTTATTCATGATATCCTCCTTTCTTCGCTTTATAAACACACCATGCAGTGGCTGCGAACAGCGGTGGGAAAACAAAGCCCAGACAGGTGGAGAGGATGGCGCCGAAGTACCAGCGGTCGGCGGCGGTGCGAAGTTCGCAGTCGGGGGCAAGGCTGCGGTAGTAGCGGCGTTGCAGGTTGTTTACTCGCTCGGTGAGAGCGTTAACTTTCTCGCTCACGATAATGCGTGAGGATGGTACGGATGGCGTACCGAGAGTTAATTCTTTCATCTTTGTAGGTCATTTTAAAATGAAACAATATGTTGATTAAAGACAGGAAGGGAACAATAAAGGTTCCGCTTTCCCGTTGACCTACACCCTGAATCAGGCAGCGGGCGCATTAACGCTCCACACGGGGGTCGGAACCAGTATCGCAAGTTGAAGGCATAAAAAATGCCCGCAGCAATTATGGCGAGCCTACTCGCCCGATTCAAATGTAGGTCACTGCAAATATGCACATTCTTTTTGAATCTGCAAACTTTTGAAGAATGTTTTTTCACTTGCCCGGTAAGGGCGTTGACATTCTCACTCACGGCGATACGTGAGGATGGTACGGATGGCGTACCGATGATAAGTTCTTTCATATCATTGTTCAGTTTAGCATTTAGGCAGAAAAACGGCTGCCATTTCCCGTGTTGCTAAACTGAACAATGATAGTTGCCGAGGCAAAAATAATGTTTGGGAAAGGCAGCCGCCAATATCATAAGAACCGGGCATAAAAAAAGCCCGCAAAACCTGTGAGCATTATACGATGCACATCGGCAACCAATCCGGGTTGCTCAGTTTAGCACGACAAATATCAGAATAATATTTGTAACGGCAAAAGAATATTGATTATTTTTGTAGAACTAAATAATGTTATCAAAATGGAGAGATTGACAAAGCAACAACTTACAGTGATAGAGCTTTCATTGCTTGAATGGTACTATGAACAGGCCAGCATCAGACACCGGGATATGATACGGGTAGAAGCTTTTATCACCGAAAGGTCTTATACCCTGTTCACTGTATATTTTGCAATCCTGTCGGCGGCACTGGGGTATGTGCTAACCCATCTCAACACACATAATGACATGGCACTCGCAGCGGGATGTCTCGCACTTATCGTCTTTACAAGTGTTTCGATAGGATATATCTGCCGCGTGATGTGGCCGCACGATTTCATGCCACCGGGCAAGGAACCCGACAAATTTGCAATACCCGATTACATCGCTTATTTTAAAGACAACAACATTTCGGAAACCGATCAGAAAAAACAAATCATTGGCGATGAACTTGTAGAACTGCAAAGAAAGACTTCCATACAAGAAAAAAGCAATATTAAAAGAGTCGAACAGACCAAATACTCTATCGTATTCTTACTGTTCGGCTCCTTTGTAGCCGTCATCTCTTTTCTCATAGGCCTTGCCATGAATCAGTAGAATCATCAACAATCATCCCATTGGTAGCAGATGGTGTTTCTTGAGGAATGTCAGGAAGCTCCGCAGGCTCCGACGATTGTTCGGAGTTATATTCTCCGGGGATAAAGCCTCCCGACTCCGAGCTGAAATAATCTTCAAACATATGTCAAATGGCGAACCTCTTATCAGCACGTGCCCAAAGGTTCACATCACCTTAACCCGATTGTCTACGGATTACGTACTGAAAAGAGGTTCATATATGTGATTGATAGGGCATTGCAAAAATGAGGATTCCTTCCGTAACGGCAAAATAAAAAGCGGAGTTTTTCGCTCCGCTAAACTTATATAGTTACCTATAGATATCATCATCCTCAAGTCTCTTCTTTTTGGATGATACTTCTAGGCTTTAAATGCTGTCCGCTGCACGACGTATTCGGTCGGACAATTATACAAAAGCCGTTGCTGCCTTTTTCAATTTATTAGCCACATCATTCAGGGCATCAGCCAGTTGATGCAGTTCACCGGGAGTGAACGTGACCGTTTTGCCATGCACTTCGTTCCCGTTAATGCGCTGATGCAGCCATGAAGCCGACTTTCCAAAATAAGTCTTTGCGAATTCCGATACAGAGATGAACGGCAATGTTTCAGACAAGATTTTGCGCACTTCTATCCGCTGCTTTAGAATCTTTGCTTCCTCAATGTCGTTATGAATTCTGGCAAAGTCTTCCGTGACAGCTTCTTGAAGCTCTGCTTCATCTTCCGGGCGTATGGAGTTAAAGAACGCTTCCATTTCTTGCTCCGCTTTTATCCGATCAGCTCCTTTACTTTTAATACAAGCCTCTTTCAGTCTGAAAAAATCTTCTTTTACTCCCATAGCTTTTATTTTTTAAGTAATACATAATGAATGAAGATAAGGAAGCTGTCCGGCCAGACAGCTTCCTCTTTTCTACCGGAATGCGGAAAGACGTTGAATCTCCAATTTAAGAGATTCTATTTCAGCATCCAGTACCGATTTTCTATATCCCAGCCCGATAAGCCGGTGATAATTTCGGAGGTAGTAGTTGAGATTCTCGATCAACTCATCTACCTGCGCTTTTAGCGCTTCTTCATCAGTCATTCAAAGAGCTCTTTTTGATTGACAATACAAAGATAAAGAAATTATTATCACCTGCAAGATGTTTAGATAAAAATTTTATTATCAACCTGCAAAATAGTATAAATCGCCCATTTGCATAGATGCGAAATGACCTTTCATTCAATATTTAAATATTTATATAACTTTAAATCCTCCAAGAAGTGCTCCGGAGAATCGGCTCTAATCACATGCCCGGTCTGGTCGTGATAACGGTCTAATGCAAGTATCACCCCACATCGAACCAATCGGAGGCCGACGCACTGAACATCAACGTCCAGCCAATGGACTTGAATTCGGGCGAGACGAACGGAATGATCTCGTGGCTGTCCGACATCTTGTCGAGCCACGGCAACTCCTCCGATCGGGAGTCGAGTATGAGACGTTTCCGTAAATCGGCAAGCAGGGACAAGGCTGTGTCCGACGCGATGGCCGTCTCGACGATGTCGGCCGAGTCGGTGAGCTTTATCGCCACGGTGGCCGCCAGCTTCTGGCTGTCGATGATGGAGTTGCGAGCCGTCCGGCCGGAGGAGAACTCGCCGTAGTCGACGAACAGGTAGCTGCCGGTGATGCGGTCTATGCACTGTTTGACGTGGTCGAACGACTGTCCGAACACGAAGTTCTCTATCTCCGGGATGACAGCCTCCGGCAGGTTCCGTACGAAGCCGGACAGTTCCGCATACCGGGGGAAGTCGCTGCCGCCGTTGGCGAACATGGAGAGGACGCCGGCTTTCCGCGGAAACCGGGCGAAATACTTAAGCAGGTCGATGATCATCATAATATGTCGTTTATAATATGTATGGGTAGTCTGGTTTCATTGGCTATATCCATCTTGTCCATCTTGGCGGCGTGCAGGCTGCGTACGGTGTCGATGAGTTTCTTACGGAGGATCGTCAGGAACTGGACGATGTTCATCCGTTCCACCCGCTCCACGTCGCCGTACCCTTCGGAACTCAGGTTGTACAGCGATTCGAGGGCACCGGTAGAAATGGCAGACTCCTTGCTGTTCCCGACCTCGGTAAGCAACCTGAATTCCGTGCGGGTGAACAGATAGTTGATGAAAGCCTGGAAGTTGAAGGCTACGGCCGCCAGTTCGTCCGGGTCGGCGGCCGCGAACTTCCGTGCCAGCTCGTGAGCGCCGGCCGACGAGTACCGGCCGGGATAGTACAGGATGGCCGCCAGCAGCGGAAGCTGCTCTGCCGGGCATCCCGCGAGGGTGCGCGCCTCGATGAGCTGCAGGGCCGTGAGCGAGCAGGTCAGCCGGCCGAAGTCAGTGTCTATCGTGTAGGCGTGATACACTTCGTCGTCATCGATGTGCAGTGCCGGAACCAGTTGCGCGCAAAAGCAGGAATCTATGGCATACCGGTAGTCCAGCCGGCTCAGATAGCGCGACAGGGTGATGCCGTGCAGCCTGTGGGGCGGTATGCGCTTGCAGAGCCTGTACGTCTCGGTGTCCAGGCCCTGAAGGGCGGCATCGTTGTCCGGATAGACGATGGTGAACGGAAAGGTGACCTGCTCGGCAAGCCATGCCAGGTTCTCCCACCCGCCGGATTCCTTTATCTTCTCCGCGTTCCATCCCATTGTCCGGCATATATGGTTGACACGCACCATCGCTACTGACATCTTGCCTTGGGCAAATGCATACAAGTCACGTATAAGAGCTTGGAACAGATAAGGGCTCAGCCCCTCCCAAGCATTGGGGATGCTATATTGCACCCCCCTTACCATAAAGTCTATCGTCAGCATGGCATCAGCATGATTATGTCGTCTGGACGGTTGAAAGATGTGTCGGTATCGACGCTTCCGGAGGCTTCCGTCGTCAGAAGCATGTCCACGCCGGCCAGTTCGCGCTTCACCTCCCCGGCCAGCCTGTCGGCCAGCTCAAGCATGCGGGTTTGTTCTTGAGCGCCATCCCGCGCAGCCTTGGAGTCGTCGAACAGGTTACGGATGGTGACGGGGAAGTCGAGGATATCGAACCGGCGCAGGGCAATGGCAATCGTCTGTTTGGCCAGGCACCGCTCCAGCAGGGATATAACATCCGCTTTTCCCTCGGCGCGCTCGAAGTAAGAGGCCAGCCCGTCGTCCAGGGCCTCCTTCTGCAGAGGGATTGTCCGGAAGAAGAAGAGGTAAGACAGGTCGACGGGATAGAGCAGGTCGAAGTCCTCGGTGCGCTTTATGCGCAGGCCGTCGAGCATCTTCCGGTAGCGTGTCTCCTGCCAGGAGGGCACATCGTCTCCGGCGTCGAGCAGCCGGATGATGCTGTCCATAGCGTTGTAATAGTTCTCGATGTAGGAGCGGCGCATGGCCTCCTGCTCGTGCTTGTAGATGTCCACATCGTCTTTCCGCTTGGCCACCACGTCGAATATCAGCTGCTTGGCCATGGTCAGGTTGGCCATTGCCAAAGACAGAGCCTCGCGCGGCTCACCGCCGGCGGCGATGATGGCCGTGTAGACATCCCGTGTCAGGATGACGACGATCTGTTTCTTGGCCGAGATGGCGGATGAGTTGAGCTGGGCGAAACTGATGTTGCTCTCGGCATACGGAGCGTACTTGCGGAACTCCGCTACGTTCTGGAAAAGTTCTTCTAATATGATCATGATTGTTGCTGATTAAGTCGGTCTTCGGGTGATACATCCTCCTGCCTGGCCGGCACTTCGCGGTAGAAGCCGATACGGAAGCCTTGCCTGTAGAGGTGTGGGAAGTTGACCTGCAGGGCCATGTTGAAAGGCTCGGAGCAGATCTCATCTTCCGAGGTGAGTGACATGATGTATATCAGGTAATTGTAGTAGGCATCGGCTCCCGACTTGGAGATGACCCCGTCCTTGCTCACGCCGGAGATGGAAGCATCGAGCCCCACGCTGGAGAGGAGGACTTCGTCGGCCCGCTTGTCGTAGGCTATCAGGGCTTCCACATACTCCTTGTACTTCAGGTCCACGGTCTCTATCTTCCACCGTTCCTCCTCGTTCTGCCCGTTCTTGAAGCTGATGGTGGCATAGGCCTTGCCCTGGTTGTCCGCACCGGACAGGTAGCCGGATATCTTGCGCAGCTCCGACTGCAGATAACGTATCAGCAGCGATTCCTTGAATTCCGTGCCTATCTCGATATCGTTGTAGAGCAGCAACTCATCCCCCTCCTTCTTGCGCCGCTTGTTCTCATCGCACAGCTTGGTTATCTGGGTGCGTTTCGCCTCCAGCCAGGCGTTGGGGATGACGATGTGTATCTTGGCGGCCAGCGAATTGCGCAGGAAGGAGTTGATGTAGTCCGCCGTCTCGTTAGAGCCTTTGATGTACGAGCGTGTCCCGGCGTGGGTCTCGTTCACGCCGTAGAATTCATCCACAGATTTCTCGCGGTGGTGCGACACGGCGGCGAACCGGTAACTGTCCACCTCCGAGAGCGAGAACTTGGGATAGATGCCGAACGAGGAGGTGCCATACCCCCACCTTCCTACGGCGATATGCCGGAAGTCTTTATAATAGACCACGTCCGTAGCCACATCTTTTTTCGTGGTGGCCAGCCGGCACAGGTTGTTCTCCATGGCCTCCAGCCCGGCCACGGGCAGCGCGCCACAGCCTTTGCCCCGGGTGAAGCGCCACTTCACGAAGAAGTCCCTGAAGTAATAGTAGTTCTTGATGATGGCCTTGGCCACTTCCCGGTAACCCGCCTCCAGGCCGCGCTCCTGCCAGCTATCCAGCCAGTCCGTGACCTCCGGGCAATCCACCCACTCCTTCTTCAGTTTCCCGTCGGCAATGGCAGTCTTGTAAACAGCCGGCCCATGCCCGTACAGCATGTTCACCTGCTTGGTGATGAGACGCGGCAGCAGGCGGTTCTTCTTGATGTCGGAAGCTATCTCCTCGCACTTCCGGTTATTATACCCGCGGCTGCACACCTGGAAGCCCCGGATGCTCTGCCACTGCACGTCCTGACTGTCGGCGCCGAAGAACTCGTGGAACAACGGGTCGGTCGCAAGCAGCGAAGCCCGCGGGCCGTCGCCCACCTGAAAGGATATCACATTGTCGTCGTCAAGGTAGCAACCGAAGTTGCCCAGCATCTGAATATTACTCATAGCCAATCTATTTTATGAAGTTTGTAACCGTCCTGCGGAAATCCCATGTAGCGGATGAGTATGCGGTAGCACATCTTCGGCTCGCCGTATTCGTCCGTGAACAGGAAGAAGTTGTCGCTGTCTATACTGAACCTCTCTTCCGGAAGCTGCGTGCGCCACCGGCACCCCTCTTTTACCTTCAGCACGGTGGAAGCCTCCCCCTTGAGCCTCGAGCAGGGGAAGAAGGCTATGCTGAAGCAGCCGTCGGGGAGCTTGGACAGCTCCCTGGCCCATTGCATGGCCCGAAGGCCTGTCATCGTCGTTTCCATGCCCGAAGATAGTCCGTTTCCGCCGCCGGAGAAAGGACGGAGCCCGGCGCCCCGTCATATTTCCGCCGTCGGGGAAGACGTGCCGCGCAAACCGGAAAGTCAGCGGTGCGGGGAGACAATCGTGGCATGAAATTTCCCCGGTTTTCAGTCCAAACAGCGAAAGTGCTGTCAATCAACGAACTAAATATTATTTTCATGTCAAAAGGCATCATTATTGCCCCTTTCGGCTCTATTTTTCGGGGAAGAAAGAGCCGTTATACGGTCAGATTGTCGGGCAGATTGTCCGGCATGGACGATAATTCACTAAGCACTTTGTTTCCATACCTGCCGAACAGCAGATAAATCAGGGCGCTGGGAAGCTGCGTCGTCAGTCCCGCCTGGTGCTTCAGGGCTACCTTCCGCTCCGACGATTTGTCAAGCTCGATGCGCCCTTCCGTCCGCTTCAGCGGCGACAGCATGATGGCGCTGCACAGGTTCTTGCACTCGTTCTCGTCTATCAGCACTTCGGGCAAGGCGTTGCTCCTGCCGCCGAAGATGAGCAGCAGCAGCTTGAACTGCTGCCAGTGGTAGATGGTGGCCTGCCCCTCGTTCATCAGCTCCACCTCGAAGCCGTAGCTCTCCAGCTCGCGCTTCAGCGCCCGGCTGTCGGTGGTTATCTGTTCCAGCTCCTCGCGGCGCTTGTTGCCGGCACGGTCGGGATAGAGGATGACGCGCTTGTTCCCCGCGTCGGCGCCGAAGAACTCGTGGAACTGCCGGGCAAGTTCCGGCTGTTCGTCGGGATAGCAGCAGTAGAACTCCTTCAATATCCGCAGACGCCGCCCGTAGTCTTTTTCCTGCCCCACCACCAGCGACGAGAAGTGTCCCGGGTCGTAGCCCACCAGCAGTTCGCCGCGACGGTCGTAGTGCTTGAGGTAGCGGGCCGTCAGGATGAAGTGCTCGCGCAGGTCGAGGCGGAGTATCGACTCGTAGATGTAGCTGTCCGCGAACTGGTGCTTCTCCTTGTTGTAGTGGGCGAAGAACTTGTTGACCGCCTCTTTGTGCCGGATGGCGCAGATGGAGGTGAGGAACTCGTCCATGTCCAGCGTGTCGAGCTGCGTCTTGAAGAACTTAGGGCCAAGGATGTCCTTGTTGCAGAAAGAGCTGGCACGGATGTAGAGCGTGGCGTTGCGGCGCATGTCGGCCAGGCGCGGCTGCCACAAGGCGATGATGCGCTCTTGCTTGATGATGTCGAGCCGGATGCGTTCCAGCGTGACGGGGTTAGTGGTCTCGCGCTGCGAGTTCATCAGCCGATATTTCCGATAGATGGCCTCGTTCACGTGCAATGCCACGGTGGAGACTTCCTCCATGAGCCGCCTGTCCATATTCTTCTCGTACTCCTCGAACCAGTCGTCCTCGCCGAGGTCTACGCGGGCGGTGTCGGACACGCCGGTGACGCCTTGGTAGTAGGGCGAGCGACGTATCTCGGCACTTGCCCCGCGGAGTGACGGGAACAGGCGCGTCTTCAGCTTCTCGCCTTTATTATGCTTCATCTCCTCGATGACGGCATGCACGGCCGAACGTCCGGCCACCGACTCCGGCTGGTCGGAACTCACCAGCTGTATGTGATGCCCGTTGCGGAACACCACGCTGTGCCTGGGGTAAGCTATGGGATAGCGCGGCCGCCGGAAGTGAGAGGGCAGCTTCGCCTCGCCCACCACATAATCGATGCCGTATTCGAGCATGGGGCGCACCCTGCCGCCTACGGTAACTTCCTTGGAGAAATAGGCTTGCAGGTTGGGCCACACGTTCATCATCAGGGCCACGTAGGTCTTGTGCACGAGGAAGGAGAGTTCGCCCGGCATGTCGCCCGCCACACGGATGATACGCGGGCCGGTGATGCCTTCCGTCTTACCGCCGGCACGGGCCACTTCGGCAAAGATGTTGTTGGCGTCTATCACGTTGGCCAAGATTTGCATCTCGTTCATGTAGTAGCGTTCAAAGTCGGCCACTGTGTCCCGCTCCCTTTCAGCAAGCGGGAATGTCGTATCTCTTCTCATGTCACTCTTCGTTAAGTTCTTCGTACTCGGCCTCCTGAATGTCAGCATCGCGCAGAAGGCGCTTCTTCTCCGCCTTTTCGATAGGCAGGTTCTCAATCAGGTTCAGATAGAAGCCTTGATTATGTTTGGCGGCTATCTCCTTGAGGGATGCCTTGGTATAGCCCAAGTCTTCCGGCGTGAGGTTCGGCGAAATAAGGAACACGATGCCGAGGTCGCGGTCGGCTTCGGCAATCTCGGAGGCCCGGCGCCGGCATTCCAGCGCGGCGGCGTAACATTTTCCCTGTGTTTTGTAATCGCCGGCTGCCGCACAAAGTTTAGCCAAGTCCTCATATTTGTCGGCGTAGTTGGACTCCCACACCTTGATAGATACGTTGTTGTCGATGTTGAAGTAGTTGATGGCAGCGTATATGCGCGCCTTGCAAGTCCGTTCGTCCAGACTGAGCCGCTGCATGGCGTTGATGCGCTGGCGCAGCTGCTTGGCTGCACGTGTCAGGTTTCGCTCGTACTCATAGATTTCGGCCGCCCATTGCAGCTGCTTGAGGAACAGCTGCACATCGGCGGGGATGCCGTCGCTCTTTCCGGAGGTGAGGAAAGCGGATATCAGGTCGGGGTGTATCTTGTCAAGGGCGTCGAGCTGTGTCATATTCCGAAGAGTTCTTTTCGCAGTTTTTCAAGTTTGGCCTCCCGGGCGGTTTCTTTCAGCAGGACGATGGCGTCGAGGTCTCCGCCGGAGGCTTTGTCGAGGAGCTGCTTCATGATGGCTTGCGCCGTTTCCTCCGCGGTGAGCGGGGCGGCTTCCGCCTTTTTTTCGCTGTCGGGTGCGGTTTTCTCTTTCATGAGCTGCATGTCTTTTTTTATCTACGGCAAATATAGCCCATTGTGCGGCCGCCACAAAAGACAGGCCGGCACTCCCCGTCGCGGGCAAGGGTGCCGGCCTGTTCACTCATTCATCGGATGCCTGTTCCTTTTTATTCATGTCCGCCGCCTTCCTTGTTAACGTCGAGGGCGTGTTGCAGGCACGAGATGATCTCCTTGAGGCAAAAGGAAAGCGGAGTTTTTCGCTCCGCTTCCGTTCACCCGGCAAAAGAAAAGGCTTTCCGCAAGAGGAAAGCCCCGCTTCACATCAAAAAGATGCCGTCAAACAAATAATTCGATCGTGAAGCTATAATACCGACAACTCGGATAGTTCGTCGGCAAAGCCGTGCAAAGCTTTTTCTATCCGTTCCTTTTGCTGCGCGCGCGGCTTGGAACGACCGTGCATATAGGCCCACAACTGCTTTTGATGAATTCCCGTTAAACGCTCCAAGCCTGAGAGAGACAGCGTATTTCCATAATAATACAACAAGCTCTGTACATCATAACGCCATACCAGCACATAATCTTTCTTTATTTGTTCAGGCCACTGTTCTTCAGGCAGATTTTTCTTTATCAACGAGATAGCCGTTTCCACGTCTTTCTTGCATTCTTCCACTGTATCGCCGGCTGCATAGATGCCTTCACAGTTTTCCGAATAAGCCGCGAAGCTATCCGAACTTGCACAGATGTTCATAATAATTCTTTCCATGATTCAAAGATGCTTATAGGATTAATATTATTTCTGTTTTAAAGGAGTGGATGGGGTCAAACCCCCATCGCCTTCGCTATTTTCTTTCTTAACGGTTCCGGCATCTCTTTCGCCCCGTGATAGGGCACCGGTTCCGACAGCCTGTCGCCCTTGACGTAAAAGTAGTGACTGCCCTCCGCATGGTGAAACTTCCAGCCGGCAGAAATGATTTTTCGATGGAATTCTTTGTACTTCATTTTCACTTATTATTTGTTTGACCCTGCAAAGATAGAAATTTTTCTATCAATAACAAGGAATAATGGAAATATTTCTATTAATAAATGTCCGTAACGGCAAAATAAAAAGCGGAGTTTTTCGCTCCGCTTCCGTTCCGGTTTTATTCTCCCGGTTCGCCCAGATACCTGATGATGGCCTCGTGCTGCATGGGGGTCAGGGCCCGCTGGCGGGGCTTGAAGTGCAGGGCCTTGAGCTCGGCCTTCAGTTCGGGGTTCAACTCTATCCAGCGGTGCAGCTGGGTGCAGGCGCTGCGAGGGGTGCTCTTGGGGAAGTAGGATTGAGCGAGGTCGCTCATGTAGATTGCTTTCATGTTTTTCTCGTTTTGTTTTCCGTATCGCTAAATTAAAATAAACTGCCTATAGGCAATAGGACATCCGCCTATAGGCAGTGGCGGGATTACCTATAGGCGGTGTCGTGACAGCCTATAGGCGGCGCCGTTATCCCAACGGGTTTTCGCCCTGGTTTTCGCCGCCTCCCGGCTTCGGGCTTTCCGCTGCGGCGTCCTCTTTTCCGGGCTTCGGGCCTTTGCCTTTCTTGGGCACCTGCCTGAAGGTCAGGGCGCCGTCGGCCGCACGGGTGGCAGCCTTGAAGGGCTTGCCGGGGCGGAACTGTATGGCGGCCCCGGTGATGTGGGCCGGCGTGAACTTCTTTTCGGTCTCGGCGCCTTTGGAGCGAAGCTGAAGCTGGAAGCTGCCGAAGTTCTCCAGCCTGACAATCTTGCCGGCCGCCAGGTGCTTGTTGACCTGCTTGACGAGGGCGCGGATGGTGTTCAGCACGTCGCCGTCGGTCAGGGAGGTGGAGTAGGCAATCTCCTCGGCCATTTCGTCCATGGTCACTTCGCCGTCGGCTTGCGCCTTGGCATAAAAAAGTTTCGGTGCGCCCGCTTTGCCGGGCTTGCTGCTCATGCGGGCAAGGGAATAATTTACACTCATCTTTTTCCAATGTTTTAATGGTTACTGCTTTTGTCGTTTCGCGAATTGACAAAGCTAAGATAGCTGGTTGTGGAGAAGACGACGTGGATTAGGGCGCATTATCCGGGGTTTGGGGCGCCTTATGCGGATTCATGGGTGATTCGTCGAGCAGAATTGCTTTGAACAGCGCCTCACGCTCGCGATGGCGGCGTAGGTTCTCTTTGTCCTGCGCGCGCCGCGTCTGCCGGTCGGCCCGCTTCAGGTAGGATTCGTACCGGCGGATGTTGTCCGCCACATTCTTGTGTTGGCGCAGGAACTCCTGCGGGTCGGTCTTCATCAGCTTCGCCAGTTGCGCTCTCTCCGACCGGTGGGCGATGAGCGGGTGAATGTAGAGGAACTTCCCGGTGTCGTTGAACGATTGCAGCTCGTCGAACGCTTGCAGATTGCGGATGCGCAGCTCCACCATGTCCATGATGTCGCGTTCAGCCGGTTTCTTGTCCAATCGCTCGTCGAGCTGCTTCATTTGTTTCCAGGTGACCACACGGTCGTTGTAGATGAGTGTGGCCATTTGCACTTGCGGGTCGAAGAGATTGTCCCAGTCTATTTGCGGGTACTCTTCTTGCTTTTGGATTTTGCGGGAGCCTTGGCCGGAGCTTTTTTTTCTCCTCTTCCAATGCCTGTTCGGCTTCCTCGGCACGTTGCTCAGCAACCTCTTTGGCTGCCTCGGCTTCCTCGGCACGGATTTCCGCTTCTTCTCTGGCATCTTCAGCTTCCTCGGCACGGGCTTTCAGTTCCTCTTTGGTTTCCGATGCATGGGATGCGCAAGCCATCGGGCTGCGGCGGTTGTCGCGGATCTCCTCGCGGCTCACGCAATCGAGCAGCGCATAGAGGATGTCGTCGGCATATCGGCCGGGGTTGCGCTTGAAGGTTTCCAGCCGCGGCTCCGCGGGGTTCGCCTTCTGGAGCAGCCGAAGGTCGTGTCCGGCGACGGCAGGATTGCGGAGTGCGGCGAAGTGATGTTTTTTCTCTTTGAAACTATACATTATAATAGTGTGTTAGGATTGCAAGCCGGTGCCTCCGGAAGACGCCGGCTTGCAGTCAGGTTATGAATCAGGCTGTCTGAATCCGGCTGCCGGCAACCTCTACGAGTGTGGAAGCGTCCAGCACCTGAAGCGTGATGGAAGAACCGGCGCGGGCCGTCCAGGTGGCGCCGTCCTCGAGGACGAACGCGGAGCCGTCGGCCACGGTGGCCGCCTTGTCGGTTCCGCTGCCTTCGAGCGTGATGTAGCGGCCCTTGTCGTTGGCCGTCAGGCCGGCAAGCGCGTTGATGGCATAGGTGGCGCTTGCGCCGTTGGGA
Organism: Bacteroides zoogleoformans; assembly: GCF_002998435.1. Lineage (NCBI taxonomy): Bacteria > Pseudomonadati > Bacteroidota > Bacteroidia > Bacteroidales > Bacteroidaceae > Bacteroides > Bacteroides zoogleoformans. Next base: position 1,150,617 of record NZ_CP027231.1, read on the forward strand.
ATCTCATAGCGGCTGTTCTGCGGCGAGACGGTCAGGGTGGTGGCGCCGGCCGCATGCTTGGCGGCGGGAACCCGGACGATGTCGCCCGAGTACTTGCAGTACTGGTCGATGGAGGTGCGCTTGAAGGTGAAGGTGACGTAGCGTCCGTCCTTGTCGTTCTTGGCCTCGAAAGAGGAGAGTATCATGGGGCGGTCGTAGCTGCCTATAACGTACCATTGCTTATCGCCCACCTCCTTGAAGATGACGATGAACTTGCCGCCGGCATGCTCTTCGATGAAGTTGAGCAGCTGGTCGCGCATGCCGCCCATGACGATGACAAAGTTGTTCTCGCCGCTGGTCGTGATGTCGCCCTTCTCGCCGGTGGCGGTGTAGGTGGGCACGTCGTGGGCGTCGAAGTATTTCATGTACTGCCCGGGCTTCAGGGGAATGGTACCTACTTCACGGCTGGCGTTGGGCAACGGGAAGTCGACTGCCGGGTTTATCTGCGACAGCTCTACCAGATAGACCTTATAGGCGATGTTGGAACCGTGCGTCTTGCGGTCGGACACGTCCTCCACATCGCCTATCAGCATCATCGACGCCATTGTGGTGCCTCCGAATCCGGAGAGGCAGAATACGGAAGACTCAGGGTCGAGCAACGCACCGATGACGAACACCAGGGCGAACAGCGTCATCAACGAGAGAAAAAAGCGGACTTGCATCTTGCGAGCCGCCCGGTTTCCTTTACGGAAAGGATCTGAGATTTTTTTTGCTTTCATTTTTTTTCTGAATTAAAATTGGAGTTAAAGAAAGGGGCGGGCTACCCACCCGCCCCGTGTCACCTGAAAAACAATCCTGTTACCTGTGTGAAGAACTATCTCACGCCGGGAATGTTGGGCTGCAAGTCTTTGTTCACCTTGCGGACGCCGCCCTGCTGACGTTCCAGCTCGAGGAAGTTGCCCGCGCCGTTCAGGATGAGCATGATGTAGTCTCCCACCCGGGTCGGCGTATAAGCGGCGGTGATTGCGGCGAACTTTCCGCTTTTTGCAATCGTAGTGGCATTATCCGTGCTTCCGCACTCGATGATGTAAGCCACTCCCGCCTTGGCGTTGGTGATGTCGGTAATGGCCTTTGCGCCCGTGTTGGCAACCGTCATCTGCCAGAAACCTTTGGACGCGTCTACCGTGGCGGCATCGGCCTCCATCTTGACAACCGGCTTGTTCATGAAGATCTGCTGGAACTCGAAGTTGTTGGCTTTCAGTTTCTCAGGGCTGTCGAAGCGACGTCCCGTAAAGGAAGCTGCCGTGCCCTCCTTCCAGGTAGACCACGCCTTTAGAAGCTCCATGTCTTCTTTCACCTTGATGGAGAGCATTTCGCCGGGAACGTACTCGAGGAACTGCAAGTTGCCGGGAACGTCCATGAACATCAGCGGCAGCTGGCCGAGATAAGGCAGCCACACGATGCGCATGCCGGTGTCGGGAACCACGTTCTTGTAGCTGTCGGGCCCGGTGAAGTCGATGTCCTTGCCGTACTTGGCGCGTACGTTCTTGATCCACCACGGCTGGTGCGTCTTGTTCAGGTAGAGGACGTGGCGGTCAAGATCCATGTCCTCGGAGCAGGAGGCGGTGACATCGGCCACGAACTCCTGAACGGAGTCGAGCATGTTGGCCGACGTGTAGCCGCGATAGCTCTCATCGTCGTGCGCCAGGATCTTGTACTCGTGCATGTAGCGCACCAGCGTGTAGAGGATGCCGGTGGAAGCGTTCAGGAAAGAACCGGCGACGCCGGCTTCGGGCTTCACATAGATTCCGCGCATGCGGCGTTTGTTCTGTTCCACCTGGGCGGTCTCCAGCGAGTTGAGAATGCAGAACTCGATCATGTTCCACTTGACGGGGTCGGAGCCTTCCTTGTTCAGGTAGGCGATGTACATGCGTTCCAGTTCTTTCATGGGGCCGAACTTGAGCTTGATCATCGCGTCGTCCACGTGTCCCATCTCGTTCTCGAGCTTCATGTCGCCCTTCCAGATCTCGCCGGTCTGGTAGGCCTGTGAAACCTCCGAGAAGAAGGCGTTGAACACGAGGTCGTGATCCTGAATGCCGTAGCGGACGGGGAAGTACTGCGTAAGGTCGCGAACCTTAAGCACACGCGCTATCAAGGCATCCTGACGAAGAACAACGTACTGGTTGCCCACGCCGGCGGTGTTCACGCCCTCGTAGTTCGTGGCGAACTCTCCGGCGGCCAGACGCTTGTGGTCGAGCATGCCGTTGGCGTGCAGGTAAGCGTAGCGGTTCTGAAGGGAGCGTGAGAACGCCACCGCCTGCTTACGGAACGCGGCCCCCTCGAGTTCTTCGTCCCAGGCTCCGAACGAAGCGGAAGCGGAGGGGTTGAGGGTGATGCGGTTCCAGCGGTCGCGCATGGAGAACATGGGATGCTCGATGCCGAAAAGATACTGCGAGCGGTCGGCCGGGCCGGTGAACATGACGCCGGCCCCGACAACGGTCTGCGCCGGCCGGTCTTCGGCAGCCTGGTTGCTCAGGCGACTGACCAGAGCCTGTACGGAACCGGCAAGCTGCACCAGGGCGGCACCGTCGGCCGGCTGTTCGGCGGCCTGTTGTCCGGAGGTCTGTTGTGCCGCCGGGTCACCGCCTTCTTCGCCGGCGGCCGGAGAGGAAGCGCTGACAATGCTACCCAGGATTGACTGTATCCGGTCAATCTGTTCCTGTGTCATGGTTGGCGGTTCCTGTCCGCCGGATTGCTCGGCCGCCATGTCGTCCTGCAAGGCGGACCGGTATTCCGTCTGATAGGAGTTGACGATCTGCCCCCACTCTTCATGGGTAAGCTGATTGGCTTTCGCTTTGTCCCACAGATTCAGCTTCTGCAGGACAGTTTGAAGTTTTTCTCTGAAATTCATGATAAACAAAATGTTAAGTTATAAATAGTTGAGAGCGCCTTGTTTTATTTTCTCCATCTCCGAATAGTTGCGACCGAGCTCGACGGCTTTCGCCACGGCCTCGGTGAAAGTCATGGACCCGTCGATGAGTCCCTTTTCAATGGCGTGCCGCGTATCGAACGTCTCACCTCGGAATACCGGGTCGTCCTCATCCAGACTGCTCATTCCGGGTCTGGAAGCAAGCACGGCTGCCAGGAATTTCTCATTGATGGGATCCAGCTCTTCCTTGATGTATTGCTCCGGCTTGCCGTTCTGAAGGTCTTCCCACTTCTTGTTCTTAAGGTCGGCTTTCGTGGCACGAGCCATGATGCGCTTAATACCCATCTTTTCGAACCAGCCATCGTAGTTGTAAGTCTCGATCATCGTTCCGATACAACCAATCGTGTCGTGAGCCGTAAGGGAAGCGATGTAGGCAGAGTGGCAGGTGATGTAGTAGCAGGCCGAGCAATCTGACTTCTCCACAAGGGTGATGATGGGCTTGTTGCAGGCACACATGGTCTCCGTCAGCCGGTCGATGTACCACGCCTCTTCTCCGGGGGAGTTCGCATGAAGGAAGTGGCAAGTGACGGCCGGATTGGCTTCAGCCGCAAGAAGGTCGAGCTCGAACTGTTTGGAAGAGAAGTACCAACGGCTGTCGGCGGTAATAAATCCCCAGATGCGATGGTAAGCGATACTGCCTTCGGGAAGTTCCTGCGAGGCATAGTCATCTGTAAGGGTTACACCCTGGAGTTCCGAACGGGCCACTTCCTGCTGAAGAAGCGAAAGAGCCTTTGTCGATAGATCCTTATAAGTAGGAGGATTCTTATCGAAAAAGAAAGAGGTAGGCTTCTCCATGGCAAAGGCTTCCATCACGGCGGCGGACAAACCTTCCGCTGTGATGAGAAGTCTTTTTAAGTCGGATGTAAGAAGCTGGCGAAGAAAGATTCTGTTCATTGCATGTCTTTTCAGCGAAGATAGGCAGCATACAGAATGTAGTGAAGGACGTTATAATAAAGGAGATTGAAGCATTTTACATTCTATCCTCAACGTAGCCGTGTTCAGGTGGGGCGATACAGATACAATGGCGGGTATCCGCTTATCGCCGACACGGAACACCCGGCGCTTCGTGTCGGCGAACTCGACAACCGCAAGCCGTCCGGCTATGAACTCCCTTGTCACTTCCGAAGGGGGAAGGCTGATGACTATATCTTTGTCGCAGTTGAAGCAACACCCGGCTTCGGAAATTTCGGCCAAAGGGGAGAACTCAAACTCTTCGGCCGTGAAGTGATACACCTCCTGACGCATTTTCGTAACAGGATGAACCTTGATTTGAATGGAAAGCTCTTTCATTGTCGGCAATATGCTTATAATTAATCAGTTCGCAACTATTGTGTCTAATATGATTCAGGGGCATCAGGCTACGTTCAAGCCTATCAGTGACCACGTTTGTTTTGGCATCGCGTTGCTGACAAGTAAATTGCTGTCACTTGGCGCATTGCTCGTGGGATTGGAGTATAATAACTGTATAACTATATATAACGTAAGCTCAGCGAACTATGAAATTGAAGACGCTACTGTGTTTAAGAAGACCAATGAGGGGAGTGAACCCTTCCTGCTTTGGATTACAGGAGAAGCATACAACGAAAATTGATGCTGGTCAATAAATAACTCAAAAACACAATAATAGAACAAGTTTTTTGTTATCTATTTGCGCAGTTAGACAAAAAATGTCCATCTTTGCAAACGAAATAATGAATACAAGATAATGGCGAGTATAGCAAGCTGGATATATGATAAGTCGCTTAGAGGCAATTACACCTTCACACACGATGAGGTGGCGCAGGCATTCCCTGACCTGAGTGCCGGCAGCATTGCACGGGCGCTGACTAGGGAGGTGAGCAAGGGACGGATTATGTCGCCCCTGCGCGGTTTCTACGTCATAGTGCCGGATGAGTATGTGCTGCGCGGAGCTGTGCCGCAGTCGTTTTACTTGGATGACATGATGCACCACCTGAGACGCAAATACTATGTGGCTCTGTTGAGTGCGGCAAGTTATCACGGAGCTTCGCATCAGGTTCCGCTGCGGTTCAGCGTGATGATAGAGCCTCCCGCTATGCGTGACAAGAAGGGAGAGAAGTACCTTACGCATTATTTCTGCAAGAATCATATTCCTGAGGCATACGTGGAGAGACGGCAGACACGGACAGGCTACATTAACGTGTCATGTCCTGAACTGACGGCAGTGGATTTGTTGACGTATCAGGCTAAGACAGGGAGCGTTTCGCGGGCAGCCACTGTTTTGGCTGAACTGGCTGAGAAACTGGATTTTGGGCGCTTAAGGGCTGACTTTGTGAAGGAGGTGCCGGTAACTAGTCTGCAGCGTCTGGGCTATATTTTGGACGAGGTGCTGGAGGAAGGGGAAACGGCAGAGTCAGTGTACAGTCTGTTAAAGTGTTCCGGTTTTGTGCTCCAGTATATACCTTTAAAGGCAGGAAAGAGCAGCGAGGGGTGCGAAAGGAACGCCAAGTGGAGAATTATTGTGAACGAAACCATCGAGATTGACGAGTTATGATACCAGAGCGATATATTACGGAATGGAGCGAGCAGGCCCCGTGGGTGGTGAATAAATTCATCGAACAGGATTTGATAGTCTGCCGTGCATTAGTGTCTATTTATAGCGATGCATTTCTTGCGGAGCATCTGGCATTCAGAGGCGGCACGGCATTGGGTAAGTTGTATCTGAAGCCGCAGCCCAGATACTCGGAAGACATCGACTTGGTGCAAGTGAAGGCAGAACCCATCAAAGAGACGATAGACCATCTAAGGGATGCGTTGGTCTGGCTGGGCGAACCGGTGGTAAAGCAAAAGAAACACAACAATACGCTGGTATTCAAGGTGCAACCGACGGATATGGATGCGGGGGAGATTCACTTGAAGGTGGAGATTAACTGCAAGGAGCATTTCAGTGTTTTTCCAATGGTAAGAATGCCTTTTGCGGTGAATAGTTCGTGGTTCAAGGGGGCCTGCGAGATGCTGACGTATGAGTTGGCAGAACTGACAGGGACGAAACTGAGGGCTGTGTATCAGCGGAGAAAAGGGCGTGATTTGTTTGACCTATGGAAGATACTGTCAATGCACCCCGAGTTGGATAAAGGGAAAGTGATTGAGAGCTATGAGCGGTATCTGGGCTTCACGGCATCGCACCTGCCTACGTACAAGGAATTTGTGCTGAATATGGACGGGAAGCTACAGGATGAGGAATTCTTGACGGACACGGAAATGATTCTTGGGCCACAGGTGGAGTATGCCCCTCAGGTGGCGTGGGAAAAGGTGAAAGTGGAGTTGGTGGAGAGGCTTAATACTGAAGTTTGAATCTTAATACTTGAAACATGGAACTTGAAACAAATAATATCATAGTTGGTGCAGGCCTGATAAGTCTGGATGTGTTGATTTGGGACGGGCAAAGAGTCCCCATATCCTATTACGTAGGTGGCACATGCGGTAATGTGATGATGATTCTCTCCCACATGGGTTGGGATGCCTATCCCATAGCCCGTCTGGATGGCACGAAAGACGGGGTGAGAGTGTTGGATGACATGAAAAAGCACCATGTACACACTGATTTTGTCTCTACCCAAGACGGTAAGACACCGGTGATAGTGCAGCGTAACTTCATTAACAAGGACGGTGTTCCCACGCACAAGTTTAAATCACGCAACAATATCGGGCGGTTCTATCTGGACTTCAAGTCGCTGACGCTGAAACAGGCGAATGAGGTGATTGAGAGGATAGACTTTGTGCCAAAGGTATTCTTCTTTGACAGGGTTTCACCCGCCATCTTGAAGCTAGCCCCCACATTCAAGGAAAAGGGTTCGGTGATATTCTTTGAGCCTTCCAGTAGAGGAGGTAATGTTAGCCTGTTCAACAAATGTATTGAGGTGTCTGATATAGTCAAGTTCTCGGAACAGAGGATAAAAGACATTAACCAGTTTAAAGACTATAAGGATAAGCTGTTTATCCAGACGCAAGGGGCAAAGGGTTTGAGCTACCGCTTGAGTGGTGATTGGAAGCACTTGGAACCTGTTGCAAATGAAAAAGTGGTGGATACCGCTGGTGCGGGTGACAGGACAGCGGCTGCTTTGATTAATAATTTGTTCAAAGATAAAGTAATGTTTGGAATATGCGATCTCTTAGAATCAGATTTGGAAACAGCTCTGAAAGAAGCGCAGAAAGTAGGTGCTGAGAGTTGTTCTTATGAAGGGGCGCGTGGCATGATGCAGCAATGAAACAACTAAAGGACGGAGATATAGATGAAATAATAGCTAAAATTAACACTAGGCCAAGAAAGAAACTCAATTTTCTGAAAGGAATGAAAAGTAGTGCAAGCAAAAAAATCGAGAAATCGCAAAAAAGATGTTTTTGTTCGGAAGCTGTTTAAAAATGAATTAAGATAATTACTATATATACGTTTATTATATTGAATATCAGTTGGTTGATTGATATATTATTTATAACTTTATGGTTGCAAAGACATTAAGTTATGGAACAATATTCAACCAACCTCACTGATAAACAGTGGCAATTTATAGAAAAAATACTCGTTGGTTGAATTAAATTAAAGCGTATTTAACTTGTCCGATAGGCTTATGATTTATAAGATTGAAATACTGCAACATGGTGAAAGCAGCGACTTTGGCAGCCATTCTGGTAAAAAAGCCTTGTGGTTGCTTGGCATAAGTTGCGTATCATCATCAGATGGTCATTGAGTTGGGAGAATACCGTCTCAATTCTCTTCCTGTACCTTTTGTAAGGCCACAGCGGAGGTCTCCAGTTCTTCTGGTTCAGCCTGTAAGGGACCTCAAGGGTGATGTTTGCCGATGTAAACAAGTCCTGATGCATGGGAGCGCTCAAATACCCCTTGTCCCCAAGTATCATACAGTCATGGTATTCCCACTGAATGTCTTTCAGGTAGTGGATGTCATGCACGTTTGCTGCGGTCATGTCATAGGAATGTATGCCCCCCGTTGTGCCGCAAAGAGCATGGAGTTTGTAGCCGTAGTAGTGCATTCCTTGCGAGGCGCAATAGCCCCAGGATGGCGCATGGTCTATATCCGTCTTGCCCATGGCACATCTTTTGGCACGTGCGTTCTGGCACACCTTGACAGGCTTGGAATCAATGCAGAACACAAACTCTCCGCCGTCAAGGGCCTTGGCTATAGCCTTTCGAATGTTCTCGCCAAGCAGGCGGGTCAATTTCCTGCGCTGATTGAACTGCCGGCGGGTAATAAGGTTGGGAATGGCGTCAGGACACTCAATGCTCAGACGGGTAAAGAGATAGTTCTCGCTGTCGATACAGAATGCCTCAGCAGTGATGGAAAGTGCCACAACCTCCAGGTCGGAGAAAGTGGGAACAACACCACGGCGAGGAACATTTCCTCTCTTGTTTACTTGATTTCCTGCATATTGCTTGCAGATTTCAAGAACTTTTCGGAACTTTGCAATGAAGTTGTGCATGGCTATGATATTGTAACATAATGGATTTAACACTACTAAGTTACTAAAAAATCAACGACATGTGCAACTTTTTCATCATCAAAATCTTATAAAATCAATTCATCCAACAGGTTTTTTTTATACTCTCTGCAATTATTTCGCCTAATCTTGGAGGTACAGCATTTCCTATATAACGTGAAGCTTTAACTAAAGATACTTCTTGCTCATTAGGAAAGAACTTATATGTTATCGGAAAAGTCTGGAACAATGCAGCTTCACGTGCTGAAATAGCTCTGTTTTGAACTGGATGTCCGAAACGCCCGTTACCTATACCTGTACAGAGTGTGGTCATCGTTGGAGCAGGTTCTTCCCAAGTCATACGTCCATAAACACTGCCAAAACTCTTACCGCCTTCTTTCTTATGGCAATTTAACATGAGTTCCTCTGGCCAATCTCTCCAGCTTCCACCATATGGCGTAGCCTCAATTCTTCTCATATTCAATGCAGATAAGGCCCGGCAACGATGCAACTTGTCAGTAGGACATTCTTCACCAGCTTGAAGTGGGGGAAGGTTACTGATTACATCACCAACGGTCACGTAATTATCTTTTTGGTGTGTTGGAGAAATCAATTCAATCTCACCTAATTTAGAGGCTAGCAATACTAATCGTTTACGTGTCTGTGGTATGCCATAATCGGGACAATAAACCACATGATAGGAGACATAATATCCTTTTGCCTCAAGTGTATTAACAAAGTCTCCTAATACTGATTGAAGTTTAAATGAAGCTATAGCCGGAACATTCTCCATTGTAACGATGTCTGGTTGCACATCTTTAACAAGACGTCCAAATTCATAAAGAAGGTTGTATTTTTTTTGGCTCTTCCGACATTTCGAGTGATGGTATGTTAAAGAAGAAAACCGCTGAACAAATTGTATATTTGAATAACCACAAACAAATGTACATTTATGAACAGCAGTTTTCTATATCATGCGTGGGGGCTATACAATCACAAATGCACCCGTGAGGAATACAAAGGTAATACAATTATTCTGCATGTTGAAGCAAAAGAACGTCAAAATGAGTGTCCCAAGTGCGGATGCCGCCATTTGGTGAAGAATGGTTACCGTATGCGTGACTTTATCGGTCTTCCTGTTGGCGGCAAAAAGGTGATAGTCCGCATGAAAGTACAACGCTACAAGTGTAAGAACAAGGATTGTGATTACGACCGCCAAGAGAATATCCCCTTCGCCACAGGCAATTGCAGCTACACCCACCGTTTCGCAAGGTACGTGGTCGGATTGTTAAAGGCAATGACTTTGAAAGATGCGGCCAACCTGTTGGGAGTAACATGGGACACCATCAAAGACATACATAGCCGGTATTTGGAATACCATTACACCCCTCCTTCGTTGGAGGGTGTGGATTGTATCGGCATAGACGAGTTCGCCGTAAGAAGAGGGCACATATACAAGACAATAGTTGTCGACCTGAGGAGCGGACGTATCATATATGTTGGCGAAGGCAAAGGAGCTGATGCCTTGAACGGCTTTTGGAAAAGGGTAAAGCGAAAAGGCATTGACATCAAGTATGTTACCACAGACCTTTCTGCGGCATTCATTTCGTCCGTATATGAACATTGTCCCAATGCGCTTCATGTTTTTGACCATTTCCACGTGGTCAAGCTCATGAACGAAAAGCTGGATGACATACGCAGAGTACAGTACAACATGGAAAAGGATATCAATAAGCGGAAGGTCCTCAAAGGCACGAGATACCTCCTGTTAAGCAATGGTGAGGACATCTTTGACAAGGAATATAAAACGAGGCTTGACAATGCTCTGGACATGAACAAGCCTCTCTCGCAGGCATATTACCTCAAGGAGCAGCTCCGGGAATTTTGGACACAGATCAACAAGGAAGAGGCGGAGAAAGTAATGCTGGATTGGGTAAACCAGGCTAAAGAGAGCAAAGTGCCACAGCTGATGAAAATGGCTGCAACCATTATGGCGCATCGAACGGGAATACTCGCATGGTACGACTGCCATATCTCTACCGGCAAAGTGGAGGGCATCAACAATAAGATAAAAGTAATGAAAAGGAATGCGTACGGATTCAGGGATGAACGATACTTTGAGCTTAGGCTTTATGCACTACACGACTGCCGTATCACTCGAAATGTCGGATGAGCCTTTTTTTTTATCTTTATTCTTGTTTTTAAATGCGTATGACGAAAAAGGCTGACAAGGAGCGCAACCAGCTAAAACCTTTATTGATTTCTTGGAATAGAAGGATATTATGTCCTCTTTTTGAACTGTCCTAATGTCCTTGAAAATAAACTTTGCTTCATTATTGGTCTCATATCACTGCTGGGCACTTAATCCCAGCTGATTTTCAATTGTTTATAATTTAGTTCTTTGACATTTTTGTAATCGCAATCGGCAAGTATCTCTCTTACAGACGTTTTATCCAGTAGAGAAAAGCTCAAAATTTGTAGAATTTCGTAGATTGGACGGTTAACTTTCAATCTGTAAGCGATAATGGCAACCAGACAGTATGTTATGATGGCACAGTACACTTGTATCTTGACTGCATTCATCGTGGTGCCCCAAAAAGATTTTACTTTCAGGTGTTGCTTTATCCATTTGAAAAATAGTTCCACCTGCCAACGGTTCTTGTATAGCAAAGCAATTTCCTCTGCTGATAGTTCCATGTTGTTGGTGATGAACACAAATTCTCTGTCCAGTTCTTCATCGTAGTATTTAACCCGCCGGAGTTTGTCCGGATATGCTTTGAGCGATTTATACGTTTCAAGCATTCCAATCTGATCACATTTTATTCCGGTTGTTTTATCGACTTCACGGGAATACATTCTACGGAATCTCATATTATCTTTTGCACGTGTAACGAAGTAAGCACCACTGGTGTGAAGCTTATGCAAACGGGTGAAGTCAACATATCCTTTATCCATGATATAGAAACTTCCCTTTTCATAACTCAACTCATCCAGCATGTTTACGTCATGTACTTTAGCATTGGTTACCAGTACGATTGTCGGTATGGAAGTCTTTACATCATACAAGGTATGAAGTTTGATGCCTCCTTTGTGTTTCTTAAATTCCGCCCACCAAAAAACATTCAGACAAAGGTCTATGGTGGAGGAATCAAAGGCATAAACATTACCGTCAACTTTCACCTCGAAGTCATTTTTGTTGTAGCTATTACGGGCTTCCGCAATCAGGGTATAAGCAAATTCTTCGTAGATACGATAATCTCTATTCCGGTTTGCTTTCCCCAGATTGGTACGGCTAACTGTTGCACCGAATCCCAAGTGAAAATACTTGTTCTTGTGTGCCTCAAGGCTGAGCATAAGATCACGCATACTGTCTCGGGCGGTCAGTTGTCCGAAGATCATGCACAGCATCTGATTCCAACAGGTGAATGTTCTGATTTTCTTATTCCCGGAATACTTCTCTACCAAACGGTCAAAGACACGACGGGGAAGAAAATCTGTAAGTTGAGCGAAGATATATTTGCCTTGATTCATTGTTTTGAGCTTTTGGGCAAAGCTAAAACAACTTTTCAATTCAAATCGTCACGCTACAAAAAGATACATAACTATGCGATTATCAAAGATTTCAAAGAACGATGTTTAATTTAAAGTGCCCACTAGTGGTCTCATATGCATACACACAAGTCCAATCCAAATCGAAACCGGCTTTTATCTTGAGGCCTCTTGACTTCATTCCATAACTCAGTCCGCCTATTCCGCAAAATAGGTCAACCACCTCTATTGAAGGTAGTTTCCCGCGTCGTTTATGTATTTTACTTTTAGGCATATTATTCTGTGATAAGTTTTCGTTTTTCACATCCTAACAAATCGGCAATCTTAGCTAACGTCTGTAAGCCCGGCTGGTGCATATTGGTGCACCACTTACTTACTGTTACAGTTGATACGCCCAATTGTTCAGCCAACCATTTGCTTGTCTTTTGCTTCTCAACAAGAACCACTTTAAGTTGATTAAGAGATTTCATTCATCTATATTTAATTAAATATCAAATACAAATATACGCCAGTTCGGGATAAGTTTAGCATGCAAATAGTTCCAGCTGCCTTGATTTTTCCACATACACCGGCAGTGCCTCCGGCTTGTTCTCAAAGAAGCAGTATGCCGTAAGGGCAGAACACAAGTTCATGATAAAGTTGTGTATCGATCGGTGTCTCGAGTGCACGAGGTTGGCTTTGTTCTTGAGCAATTCGTTAATGCACTCGATGATGTACCTTTTCCTTAGCATGATCTTGTCCCACATAGGCATCAGTTTGTTCTTCATCTTAGCCTTGAGCCCATGAACGAGTTGGATGCCTTGATCGAACAGGCTCTCGAAGAGTTCCTGCTTGATGTATCCCCTGTCTGCAAATACCTTTCCATATAACACTTTTGCAAACACCGTCCATACCCTGCTATCCCTGTCATCCACGTTTGCTCCTGTAAGACAGAACGTTATCACTTCTCCGGAATCATTGCAGAGCAGATGCAGCTTGAATCCATGGCACCAGCACATGGTACCCTTTCCGTTCTTGGCAAGGCCGGCAAAGACCTTGTTGTAATATCGTCGTACATTGTGGCATACGGGTATCATGGTGCTGTCAACGTAGGTGATTCCCGTACACTTGCCAAAAGCATAGAGCTTCATGAACAGCATCATCTTAAAGAACACTCTTGGCATGAGCTCAACGAAGCGGTTATAGGAAACCCCATCGGGAAAATCCTGCCGCATCACCCCTTTGACCCAATTCAAATAATACTCCTTGAAATTGCGATATGTGCCGAAATGATAGCATACCAGAATGGTCATAATCTCACTTTCGGAGAGCCTGCCCTTGCGGTTCCGGTAGCGTTTGCCGTCACTGTTATGGGACGGCAGACGCAGGTTTTTCGTAAGTTCAGCACTCAAATTCTTGTCAAACTCGTCGATTATACAGAAAATTTCAGTAACTTTGTCGTTGGTAATCATCGCTTAATTATTTTTTAACTCATTGATTTTTAACTATAAAGGTACGAAATATTAGCGAGATTACCAACTTTTTAAAGACTTTTTCTTATCCCGAACTGGCGTATATATGCAAAGAGGGTTTGTTATTCGCAATACAAGATTAGTTATACAAAGTCAGCCAATAATATTAGGCTTTTCCAATGTAGATGTTCTTTTATTCTACATATCTCAAATTACTCTTTTATACTCTATCCCTTACTTTTCCTATTTATTAGAAGAGAAAAGACTATTTTCCGCTTAAAATGCTTGATAATTCAGCGAATTCAATCTTTTCATCCTTACTTTTCCTAAACAAACTTTTCATTATATCATCATTGTAAGCATTCGAAGCACTACAGGTTTTGAACCTTTCTATACAACAATAACGACTGTCACTATAAACCAAATAGTTGCAGTCGCTATTGTTTTGTTGAACCTATATTTTGCAGCTGGGGGTCAGTTACTGGATTCTGTTGCCTGTTTGGTCAACACACTCTCCGGATGTTGCAACTTCCATTGATGCGGAAGCAGCTTTATGAGTTCCTCATGTGTGGCCTTCTTATGATAGGGCATTCGGGCAATGATGTCATTCAGATAATCCCTCGGATTCACATCGTGTGCTTTGCAAGTAGCCAGCAGGGAACAGATTACAGACATATTGACGGCCGCCTCGTGGTTGCCGCAGAAGAGGTAATTCTTTCGTCCCAGTGTGATGGGGCGGATGACATTTTCCGCCAGGTTGTTGTCCCATAGCAGACGTCCGTCTTCCAGGCACCGCATCATATTGTTCCATCGGGTATAGGTATATGTGATGGCTTTGCCGGCCTGTGACCTGGGGCTGTACTTGATACCTTCCGCTTCCATCCATGCCTTCATGGCTTCCAGGATGGGACGGGCCAGTTCCTGACGCTTGTTCTTGCGTTCTTCATACGACAAGCCTGCGTCATTGCAGCCATGCTCTATCTGATAGACTTTCTGTATCTGCGTAAGCCCATATTCGGCCATTTCCCTATTTTCATCAAGCGCCTGTTCAAAATGCCGGCGGATATGTACCAGACAGTTGACCAGGTGCACACCGGGGTTGGTCTTGAAGGCTGTTTCATAACCCGCAAAACCGTCGCATTGGAGGTAACCCTTGAAGTGGTGCTGATTAGCCAGGGATTCGATGACCGCTCCGGCCCGCGATCCCCCGTCGTAATGGAAGATGACCAGTTTTTCCAGGACCGACCTGACCATCCAGAGGTATTCCTTGTCGGCCCTGTGCTTTTCCTTGTTGATGACCGGAACGGTGGTTTCATCCGCCTGCACATAGTCACAGGAAAAGACTTCCTGCTTTAGCGCTTCGTACAGCGGTTTCAGCAGTTCTACCGTTTTCTTGAACCATCCGTCCAGCGTGCTTTCCGTCAGTCCTTTCATGCCAAGGTGGCGATACTGCTGTATCTGACGGTAGAACGGAACGTGATACTCGTATTTCTGGAGGAGGATTTCGGCAAGCAGGCTGGGGTCGGCGATGCACTTGTCGACGGGCATCAGCGGCATGGGAGCCATCTCCACACCTTTCTGTCCCCCGGGTGGAAGACGCGTGTTGTCCTTGAGCGCATATTTGGGACGGATGATTTCCTTTACATAGAGCATTCCCGGTTTGTGTTTGACAACACGGGTTACCTCTTCGCCTATTCTGCGGTACAGGGAAAGGTCCACGCCATCCGGCTCAATCACTTCGGTTTCGAGTACAGGCAGGTCTTCCATCATTTTTCGGTTCTGCCGCTTCTGTCTCTTCTCCTCGGCGGACTCCTTTTCCATCTTCTCCACCGCTTCGTCACGCTTTTCTTCGGCCTTTCGCTGCAGGCCGGCAAATTCATCCGCAAAGAGATCCGGCATGTTGGGGTCGTAGACAGGAAGCTTTTCTGCTTTACGGCCAAAGAGCTGGCGGTTCAGCCATGCGACCTGAGCCGTCAACTCTTTGATACGTTCCTGCAGCTTTTCATTCTGCTCTGCCTGTTTTTTGTTGATGGCAGACAATGAAGCAACAGAGGTATTCAGCCCTTCTATCGTCTTGAGTAATGTATCTTTTTCATCCATTGTCTGTCTCTTTTTATAGATGTAAAGATACTAAATATTAGCGGATTGCACAATAGGAACACTACTTTTGTTTCAGAAAAACAGGTTATACATGGTACTCTTTACGCTCGGCCCTAAGCCGCCGGAGCCTCTGCTGCGGATTCTCCTGAATGCCTTCAACCATCATTACCAGGTCACGCCATTCCATGGGATAGCTGTTTGATTCGGGATCGTATTCCGGCAGTTTGAAGCGACCTGCCTCCAGCCGTTTGACGTACATCACCATGCCGCCGTCTTCCGCATGAAGCAGTTTCATGAGATTGAGGCTGGACCCGACAAAGATGAACACGTCACCGTTCCTCACTTCGCTCTTCATCTTCTCATGCACCAGTCCGCACAGCGAACTGATGCCCTTGCGCATATCTGTCCTGCCGGGACACAGAAAGTAGCGCATCGTATCGTTCAGGCTAAACATGGGCATCTTCGAGACTATGGGTTAGCAGTTCCATCAACAGCTTCTCGGATCCGCTCCCGAAGTGGGCACGGAGACCGTTGGGGGGAAAAGCAGGGCTACACCATGCGGCACCTGTTCACCCAAGGTCAGTTCTGCAGTGGGGCGCTTGAAACTGATGGGAGCCAACTCCTGTTTCAGACTGTCTGTTTCTGCGGCACATTTTTTACGCCAGTAATGATAGGTTGAATAACTTACACCTGCCTGTTGCAGGTACAACTTCAATGGCAGGGCGCTTTGTTGAACCTGCAATTCCAATTCTTCAAATTTGGATCTGTTCATAACAATTAGGGTTTGATTGTTTTCGCGAGTACAAAACTACAATCAAACCCTAAGGGGGGTAATGTGTATTTATTCGAAAGCTTACTCATCATTGAAAGTTTTAACCCGTTGGCGGAATTAAATAGTTGGCAAAATGTATAAGAAAAAGTTGCATATATCGCAGATTTTTAGTAACTTAGAGTATTCAATATTTAAGTTATATAATCTCGTTATGTGCAACTTGTATACAAAGTTCGTCAAAATTCTGGAGATATGCAAGGAATTCTCCGAAGATTTAGTTACTGAAGCTGGAAATGTTCGTCGTCCAGGCCCTGTGCCTCGTTTCTCCGATTTGGAAGTCATCGCATTGAGCATGGCTGCCGAGGCTGAGGAGATAGACAGCGAGAACTGGCTGTTTGAAGCGAAGTTGAAGGAGTGCCGTTCTTCCATCCCCAACCTTATCTCCCGCCGTCAGTTCAACGACCGCCGCAAGTTGGTTAGTGGTCTTTGTGAGCAGATACGCAGCCGCATGGCCAATCATATAGATGGTGGCGAGGATTACTTCTGCATAGACTCAAAGCCAATAGAAGTGTGCCGTGTGGCTCGTGGTAAGAGATGTAAGATGGGACGTATTGGTGATTTCCACAAAGCCCCTGACTTCGGTTATTGTGCATCCCAAGGCAGTTACTTCTTCGGATATAAACTTCACGCACTCTGTGGCTTAAGCGGTGTCATACATTCATACGACCTGTCCAAGGCGAGTGTTCACGACATCAACTATCTGAATGACATCAAGCCGCTTTACCACGATTGTAGCATATTCGGTGACAAGGGATATATCGGAGCGGAAATCCAGCTTGACCTCTTCGAGACGGCCAACATCAGGCTTGAGTGTCCCTACAGGCTCAACCAAAAGAACTGGAAGCCGGCCTTCATTCCTTTTGCAAAGGCAAGAAAGAGGATTGAAACTCTGTTCTCACAACTTACAGACCAGTTCCTCGTCATCAGGAACTACGCAAAAGAAACATGCGGCCTTTTTGCCCGAATAGTGGGCAAAGTCAGTGCCCTGACTGCATTACAATACATCAATTACATTAACAACAAACCCATAGGTAGGATTAAGTACGCACTGATTTAATTCCGCCAACGGGTGTTTTAAAATTATAATCTTCTTCCGAAGCATACTTTTTCAAAATTATAACTACATCTTTGAAAGCGTCACTTTTTGCGGATTTTTTACTATCAGAAGTCTTGGCACTTTCTATACGTTCTGCCCGATATTCTTCCAAAAACATTTCAAATCCGAAATTCTCTAATCCATAAATAATATGCCTTTCCTTTGGAGTTAGTTTTTCTTCTTGGTAACTCAACTTATTGAAGAGTACCAACCGTTTGATTTCCCTAACAAAGAAACGGTACAGGTCTGAATAATTATCTAACAAATCCCCAAGATTCTGAATATGCTTCATTTTGTGATGATCGAATGCATTTTGATCATCAAGAGTAAATTCTATCCGTAAAAAATCATTTGTAAGCCTCCGGTAAACCACGTATTTTCTGCAATCTCTTCGACCAGTATCTTTGTGCCCAAAAATAAAACTTATGATGACACGAGAAGAAGTTGCAGAAAATACGTGGTTTACCGGAGGCTTACATTTTATGGTGTAATACATCACATAAAAAGACAGCAACGAAACATAACTGTCATAAGGATTACATGTTGATTATCAATGTAAGTAGTGGAGAATATCAGTAGCAGATTTTTATGGTAGTGTCGCCTATCATATAGGAATCATAAGGCAATCACAAGAAATGACCGTAGATAAAAATAAAAAGCCACCCATGTAAATTCTACGCAGATGGTTATGTTTATTGAAAACATTGAAACGATAAAAGCTTATAGCACTCTATTTGCAATTGGTTAATATTATTCTTTCTTCTTTTGGACTTCTAAAAATGCGTTTATTATTGGATACATAAACGAAGAGCCATCTTTAGTTTTAACTTTTGTCAGAGTGGGAAATAAACAGTCCTTTGAGTTTTCAATAATGGCTTCTTTACTAACCAAATATTGAGCAGAATCATTTTTTGTTATTAAATCAAATGAGAGTAATTCTGAATGCATGTGTTTTGTTCTATGTCTATAATCTAAATTCAACAAATTGATATCGTTGTAGTATATCATTTCTCCTACATAAAAAACTGCTGCAATATTTGCTCCTGCCCTTATTTCTGCTGCAATTTCATTAATCTTTCTATATGTTGTTGTTTTGATAGATGCATCATACATGAGCATAGATAAGACTCCATCTCCGCTTAAGATCAAGAATGTTGGCATAATCTTTTTTTGCTTAGAAAAAGATATAATATGCATCTTTTTAAATGCTTCGAAAGTTTCTTGAATAAAATCTCCTTTTTTCTCTATGTGAAGTAATTTGCAAAAATCAATGTATTTAACACCTATTTTAAATGGTGTAACTAATTCCAACCGTTCACCTTTCTCAAAAATATTATTTTCTCGATAGTAAACATAGTCATCAATAAACCAAGTATCTTTTGGAATACGGTGAAAAAGTAGTTTTTCAATCTTATTTTGAACAGTTTTACGCATTGGAGACACTTCATTGCCAATTTCTTTATCCAATTCTACAATTAAAGACAGAAGTGCTTCTATACCATAATTTATACTATTAAATAAATTTACATCTGAAGCTATTTCCTTATATACGAATTCAACAGAAAAAAATACTTCAATAGCAGAAATATTAGAAATGATTGTCTTGACAGATTCAATTAATGATTCATAATCAACTTCATCCTCTATAGTATAAGATTCGGAATGAAATACACCTGCTGTATGTGGCAAATAGATAGTCAATATGATTTTTTTCTCTAAAGAAAAAGGTCTCTCTTTAAGTACTTCGTTGCGTTTCTTTACCAACCAAGAACATTGGTCATTTTTTAGATATTTATCGCGAAGATTTTCATATAAAGATATATAGCCTGTGTGTGCTAAAGATTTTTGCAGAACGAAAGTAACATTACGATATTCAGACAAAAAACTATCAATGCAAGCAATGTTATCATATAAATCTTGCCCCTTACCAAATCTTTCCAGACTAGCAAGAGCCGCATATAGTTTTTGATATACAGGTAATAACAAATCTTCTTTCATAAATTATTTCATTCTTATAGTTATAATATTATATTACTATTGAACTAAATGCTTATATATGATAGATCACTAGTGGGCACTTTAAATTAAACATCGTTCTTTGAAATCTTTGATAATCGCATAGTTATGTATCTTTTTGTAGCGTGACGATTTGAATTGAAAAGTTGTTTTAGCTTTGCCCAAAAGCTCAAAACAATGAATCAAGGCAAATATATCTTCGCTCAACTTACAGATTTTCTTCCCCGTCGTGTCTTTGACCGTTTGGTAGAGAAGTATTCCGGGAATAAGAAAATCAGAACATTCACCTGTTGGAATCAGATGCTGTGCATGATCTTCGGACAACTGACCGCCCGAGACAGTATGCGTGATCTTATGCTCAGCCTTGAGGCACACAAGAACAAGTATTTTCACTTGGGATTCGGTGCAACAGTTAGCCGTACCAATCTGGGGAAAGCAAACCGGAATAGAGATTATCGTATCTACGAAGAATTTGCTTATACCCTGATTGCGGAAGCCCGTAATAGCTACAACAAAAATGACTTCGAGGTGAAAGTTGACGGTAATGTTTATGCCTTTGATTCCTCCACCATAGACCTTTGTCTGAATGTTTTTTGGTGGGCGGAATTTAAGAAACACAAAGGAGGCATCAAACTTCATACCTTGTATGATGTAAAGACTTCCATACCGACAATCGTACTGGTAACCAATGCTAAAGTACATGACGTAAACATGCTGGATGAGTTGAGTTATGAAAAGGGAAGTTTCTATATCATGGATAAAGGATATGTTGACTTCACCCGTTTGCATAAGCTTCACACCAGTGGTGCTTACTTCGTTACACGTGCAAAAGATAATATGAGATTCCGTAGAATGTATTCCCGTGAAGTCGATAAAACAACCGGAATAAAATGTGATCAGATTGGAATGCTTGAAACGTATAAATCGCTCAAAGCATATCCGGACAAACTCCGGCGGGTTAAATACTACGATGAAGAACTGGACAGAGAATTTGTGTTCATCACCAACAACATGGAACTATCAGCAGAGGAAATTGCTTTGCTATACAAGAACCGTTGGCAGGTGGAACTATTTTTCAAATGGATAAAGCAACACCTGAAAGTAAAATCTTTTTGGGGCACCACGATGAATGCAGTCAAGATACAAGTGTACTGTGCCATCATAACATACTGTCTGGTTGCCATTATCGCTTACAGATTGAAAGTTAACCGTCCAATCTACGAAATTCTACAAATTTTGAGCTTTTCTCTACTGGATAAAACGTCTGTAAGAGAGATACTTGCCGATTGCGATTACAAAAATGTCAAAGAACTAAATTATAAACAATTGAAAATCAGCTGGGATTAAGTGCCCAGCAGTGATGATAGATAATAAAATCTATTCTCACATAGATAAATCCAATTTAATGGTTTCTGTAGCTTTCTCTTTCTTTTCATCAACAACCTTTGCATACACTTGGGTTGTCCTTACGTTTGTATGCCCCAACATTTTGCTAACTGTATAAATATCAGTACCTCCAGCCAGTTGCAGGGTCGCATACGAGTGCCTAAAACAATGAAATGTAATGTGTTTGGATATTCCGGCTGCTTCAACCCATTTCTTGACAGGGCGATTTATCCATGAAGGGTTGGGTAGTCCGGCAAACACAAGAAGTTCTCCTTCCTGTTGTTCTCCGCAAAGACTATATGCTTGCTCTGAAATGGGCATATATTCAACACCTTTTGTCTTTTGTTGGG
Organism: Bacteroides zoogleoformans; assembly: GCF_002998435.1. Lineage (NCBI taxonomy): Bacteria > Pseudomonadati > Bacteroidota > Bacteroidia > Bacteroidales > Bacteroidaceae > Bacteroides > Bacteroides zoogleoformans. Next base: position 1,171,816 of record NZ_CP027231.1, read on the forward strand.
TAAAGTTCAGCCGATAGCCTCCATTGAACATTTCCACTTCCGACCATTTCAATTTTTGAATGTCGCAGTGACGGATTCCTGTTAAAGCAGAAAACAGAGCAGCACGTTTCAGTAATGGGTCACAAGGCGTTTGAGCCAGTCGGTTCAATTCCTCTACTGTGAGATGTTCTCTCCGGCTTTCCCTTTCCTGAACACCTTTGACTTTCGCAGAAATATCAATAGTCAAGTAGCCGTCTATAAATGCTTGCTTCAATCCGGCTTTGAAGATTGAGAAATAAGTCGCTGCTGTATTTTGAGATATTGTACCTCGCTTAGTACCACCTTGCGGTGCGTTCATTATGAATTGACGGAACGATTCTACCAACTTTAAGTCTATTTGCGAAAAGAGGATGATATCGCTTTTTGCAAAGATCTTCAACAACTCATGAACTCGCCTCCAGTTGACAATGATAGAATCAGAACTATAGGCATGTCTTGTTCGTTGCACATGGTCGAAGTATTCGATAAAATTGCTTCGGGAGCGTTCTAATTGTTCTGCCTGTTCAGCATCGGTATCGGCATAAAGAGCCGCATTGTCATATTCCTTTTGCCGTAGACTTCTGACCTTATCGGCATAGATACATGATTCTTGGTCTAATTGAGACTTGCATTGTATAATACCGTTCAGGTCTCGCTTTGGCTTATAAGTGGTTTTGCCATCGGCATTAGTTCTGGCATTGCGAGACTTATCCCAAATAGGTGTCGTAATGGTACGATTGAGATATTCACGTACTCTTTGCGGTGTATCTTTACCGGATTGGAATACTGGGTAAGATTCCACATAAAGATACCACTCATCACGATATTCAGACTTACGAAGCTTTACCGACACTCGTGTGTTTACTAATGCTTTCTTCATCGCTTCATACCTTTATATAAGTTATCAATTTCTTTCTTGGGTACATACACAAAATTTCCTATCTGCCGGGTAGGAATGGAGTATTTTCGGATATGGAGATAAACTGTACTTTCATTCACAAGAAACTTTTCTGTTATCTCTCCAATTGTATAACAGTCTTTTGGCTCCAGACTATACAGCTTGGCAATAGGCTTTGGTTTTGCGAAAGCTTTCTTTCGGAGAGGATAGAGTTTCATCAATTCTTCTTTTGATAGTAAAGTCTGTCTTTCTCCGGCATTCACACTTGGGATTGTACCCTTACGAATTAAATGATAAAGAGTTTCCTTACTTATGCCAAACAAAGCGTATGCTTCAAGAACTGTGATATACTCTTTGGACTTGGGGATCTTCTTAACCACATCGTCCAACTTTTTCAATCTCAGTTCTTCATCCTTGCGCCGTTTCCATGCAATTTTGGAACATTTGGGAGAGCAATACCACGATTCAATGGTTTTAGCAACAAAGGTTTCTCCACAAACCTTGCATTGACGTGTTATTTCAAATTTTGCTGCTGGCATAATCTACTTTTTACTTATATTCTTCATTCTCAATACCGTTATTTTTATAAGTGTCACATTATCTACTTTTAAGTGTCGGTGCAATTATGGCATAAATATACAATAAAAATTCGGATAACAAGCAAAATCAAAGAAAAGTGATATAAAAAGAAATAGGGCATAACTTACTGAGTTACACCCTATATTCCTATTATTAGTTATCGTTGTTTACCGATACTTACTTCACTTCCTCAAAGTCCGCATCTTGTACATTGTCGTCATGCTTATTATTCCCTTGTGCATTGGCATTTGATCCGGCATTCATGTCAGAACTTGTTTGTGCATTGCTTTGAGCATACATTTCAGCACTTGCAGCTTGGAAAGCAGAGTTAAGTTCTGCCATAGCGGAATCAGTAGCAACTAAATCCTGAGACTTGTGGGCATCTTTCAATTTCTGTAGAGCGGCCTCAATAGAAGCTTTCTTGTCAGCAGGCAATTTGTCGCCCAATTCTTTCAGCTGATTCTCTGTCGTGAAAATCATGGAGTCTGCCTGATTCAGTTTATCAATCTTTTCACGTTCTTTCTTATCCGCTTCGGCATTGGCCTCTGCCTCAGCTTTCATTTTTTCGATTTCTTCCTTGCTCAAGCCACTGGAAGCTTCAATGCGGATGGCTTGTTCCTTGCCGGTAGCTTTGTCTTTGGCCGATACCTTCAAGATACCGTTGGCGTCTATGTCGAACGTAACCTCGATTTGAGGAACGCCGCGAAGAGCTGGAGCAATACCGGTCAAATTAAACTGGCCGATTGATTTATTCATTGAAGCCATCGGACGTTCTCCCTGCAATACATGAATGGTTACCTCTGTCTGATTATCGGCTGCAGTAGAGAATGTTTCACTTTTCTTGCATGGGATGGTTGTGTTGGCATCAATCAGCTTGGTCATCACACCACCTAACGTTTCAATACCCATAGACAGCGGAGTGACATCCAGCAACACCACACCCTTTATTTCATCCGTCAACACTGCACCTTGAACAGCAGCTCCCACAGCTACCACTTCATCTGGGTTAACACCCTTGGAAGGTACCTTACCGAAGAACTCTTCCACAAGTTTCTGAACAGCAGGAATACGTGAAGACCCCCCGACAAGGATTACCTCATCAATATCTGCGTTGTTCAATCCGGCATCGCTTATGGCTTTCTTACAAGGCTCCAAACAAGCTTGGATCAAGCTATGGGCCAAAGCTTCGAATTTAGCGCGAGTCAATGTCTTCACCAAGTGCTTGGGCACACCACCTACCGGCATGATATAAGGCAGATTGATTTCTGTGCTGGTAGAAGAAGACAGTTCTATTTTTGCCTTCTCGGCTGCTTCCTTCAAACGCTGCATTGCCATTGGATCCTGCGTCAGATCGGCACCCTCGTCGTTCTTGAATTCCTGAACTAACCAATCGATAATCACTTGATCAAAGTCGTCACCTCCGAGATGAGTGTCACCGTTAGTTGACAGGACTTCGAATACGCCACCGCCAAATTCAAGAATAGAGATATCGAATGTACCGCCACCAAGGTCGAATACAGCCACTTTCATATCCTTGTGAGATTTGTCAATACCATAAGCAAGAGCCGCTGCAGTAGGCTCGTTCACAATACGTTTCACTTCAAGACCTGCAATTTGGCCGGCTTCTTTCGTAGCCTGACGTTGAGAGTCTGAAAAATAAGCGGGAACGGTAATAACAGCTTCTGTAACTTCCTGTCCCAGATAATCTTCGGCAGTTTTTTTCATCTTTTGCAGAATCATAGCGGAAATCTCCTGCGGAGTATACAGACGGCCATCAATATCTACACGCGGAGTGTTGTTGTCGCCTTTCACCACTTTATATGGCATGCGAGCTACTTCTTTCTGCACCTGCTCCCAATTTTCGCCCATGAAGCGCTTGATAGAGAATACGGTCTTCGTTGGGTTGGTGATGGCCTGACGCTTGGCCGGGTCGCCAACTTTACGCTCACCACCATCTACAAATGCCACTACCGAAGGGGTGGTGCGCTTGCCTTCACTGTTGGCGATTACCACCGGCTCGTTACCTTCGAATACGGAAACACAAGAGTTTGTTGTTCCTAAGTCAATTCCAATAATTTTTCCCATGATTGTTCTTATTTTATTTGTTATTATTCAATGTTAACCGTCCACTATATCAGCAGACATCAACCCCTAAAAGACAAACGTCGTGCCAAAACTTGCAAAGGTCTGTTACAATTCGATGGTGACAGAACTTACTGTCAAATTGTCAGAATTCTCTTCTTTTTTCTGTCTACAATAGTAGTTCCCACTTCAGAGCTTGTTCAGAGACTGACTTCCGTAATGTCTTCAAGATGCAAAATAGGAGTTTTTCTGGTCTGAAGACTTTTTCTGTTTCTATGATGTAATATGATTGCGACACGTTTGTAAAAGCTGGACGACCTCATATTTTCCATCCTCTAAAATTCTTCACCATTGTTTTACCCCAGAAAAGCAAAAAACGTTGTAACTTGTTCAGTTACAACGTTCCGTGAGGTTTTTAAGAGTGGTGCCACCAGAAAGTGAACACTTCACGTATCACCATTGACAATCACCGACTTATCTTTTCTTTCATCGGAAAATCCACACGATTTAGCACACGATTATTTCTCATCGTTTTGCCCGTGATTTAACACGATTGTTGTTGCAAAGTTAAGAAAGAATATCAAATCAATCCATTGTTTACCCGAAAATTTGAAATAATTAGTCTTTTTATTTCTGCTATGCAGTAAAAATGGTGCATAACGGAAATAGAATGGGAGATTTTATGGTGGTAAAATTTACGGCTGTTTAATTTGCCTTTCCATTGTTCCGAAACTATCAGTTCCGAAACGCACATTTCGGATCGAACTATTCTGTAAGTGAATTTACAAATTCTCCAAACCTCAAAATCTTCTCGCTATTCGCTTTATTGAAAAGTAGGTGCTCAAAATCCTTTTTTTTCTTCTTCAAATCGACTGTTTTCAGCAATTCGGCTGTTGCTTGTTTGAACTCCTGCAAATTATGTACTCCGCAACGCTTTGAAAGAAAATCGTAATCGGGTTTTGCCTGCGCCAATAAAAACATCAGGTCGTAGAAATCACGTCCTTTTGCACGGGCTAACATGGCGGCAATTTTCATACTGCACAATACACCATCGGAAGGAACAGGAAACGGAAAAAAGAATCCGCAGCCTTTGATATTGGTAATAACCGGAGGATAAACGATTCTTTGGCCTTGGCTTTCAACCTTTATCAAAAAACGTTCTTCCTTGTGTCCGCTCAACCCCAAATCGAATAGTAGTTCAGGTAAATGGATATTCCGCCTAAAAGCTGTTAGTTTCGGATTATCCTTATCCTTTGCCTCCACCCTCAACCCTGAACACTCTAAAAACTGGATTACTCCGTTTGTCATTTCAATAAACTCGTCTTTCGACAGGTCTTTGCAGTAGAAATCCAAATTTTCAGAAAACCTGTCTATACCCTTTACCAGACGCAAGTTTGTTCCACCAATAAAAGCCATCTTTTGGATGCTTGGCGTAGAAGAAAGGTAATCTAGAATCATCAACTGCAAATACTCTTTCAGGATGTGCTTATTGAAACCCGAATTTCCACGGATTTGAGCCGGAAAATAATTCTTTATCTGTTCTATCTGTATCATAAATCGTAAGTTTTAAGAAGTAGCTTTACCCGATGGTCAAGCGCCTTGCTTTGAAACTTGTCGCAGTAGTCCATCAGTAAATCCTTGTTTAAATCATCATGCAGGTAATCTTCATCCAAACGCAACTCTTCCAATTCCTGTTTGCTATCATAGAACGGATAAAGATACAGTAAATCAAGTAATGCCTTCTCAGGTGTGGCAAACTGTATGGTGCGGTTGTCTGCCATTGGCTTTAAGTCGTACCCGAATAGCAGATTTTCTTTGACATTCTTATATGAGTATTCGCCGAAGTCATTGGCGAATGATGCTGTTTTCAGGGTTGTCACACAGGTAATCTGCACCACCGCCTCCGGTATCATCCCGTAAAACGACAATGTCGTATGCAGGCTGATATAGGACGGACGGTAAATCCGGTTGGCAAAATAAAGGGAATAATCCGGCTTGCTCTTATACTCCGAAAAAGCAAAATATCCCATACAGTTATACAGGAACTTCTACGTTAATCAGCATATCAGGTTATTACTCATAATGATGTTCAATTTATTTTTTATTGAACATGCTGAAAATAGAGAGCAAAAGATGGACAATGTTCATAGTATTAATTGGTGTCTGTAATATTGATTGAGGATATGATTGCCAGATAATCCAAAAATAATATTACTATGGATGAAAAGTTCAAAATTATTCCTTCTAAAAGGAGGAAAGTGTCCTCTCATTGCTTTTCAATGATGAGAAGAGTGAAAAAAGTTAATGAGTAATCTCTACTTTTTTTCTAATAGGCTATAATAAAAAAGGACACCTAACTGAATAGATGTCCTTTTCTAAAGTTTAAAAAGTAATTTGTTATTTCTTGGTATAATGGTATTTCATGGAAAATATGTAAACCTCCACTATATCGTCATGTACGGAATAGACTATTCTGTGTTCCGCATTAATGCGCCTTGACCATTTGCCAGTCAGTTCATATTTGAGGGCTTCGGACTTTCCTATGCCTGTGTAGGGATGTTCCGCAATGTCATTCAGCAAAGCCTTAATCTTGTTCAAAACAGCTTTGTTTCCGCATTGGCAGAAAAAACGATATTCCTTTTGCGCCTGTTCTGATAATGTTATTCTGTACATGATATGCGTTCCAAGAAATCCTTCATGCTTTCACCCTCATTCTGAGAAATGAATTTTCCGTTCTTAATATCTTCCTCTCCCTTGCGTATAGCTTCCATCGTGGCAGGTGAAGACATGATGTATTCCGTTTCCTTTAATGAATTGTATTCATCCAAAGAAATCATCACTACCCCTTTACCGTTTCCCCGATTGATAATTACTGTATCACAATCATCCACCACTGAATCTATGTAGCCTTTCAAGTTGGCTCTTAAATCCGTATAATTGGCTGTTCTCATAATTTCTCCTTTTTAGTTATTGCAAATATATGTACTTATTAGCGTACTTACAAACTTATATAGTTAATTTTGTAAGCCTCCGGTAAACCACGTATTTTCTGCAATCTCTTCGACCAATATCTTTGTGCCCAAAAATAAAACTTATGATGACACGAGAAGAAGTTGCAGAAAATACGTGGTTTACCGGAGGCTTACGTTGCTATGTAGTCGTCCCTTAAAAACTATATTTCAGCGTAAAGTTTGTAAAAGCGAACTTCACGCTGATTTTTTTTGGTAGTGTAAATAACCTGTGTCACGCATTATTTCTCTCTATAAAACTCATCGGTCGAGGAACGGCCAGCGCCAAGGGGCAGGACTACCCGTCCCGACGAGCGTAAAATTACAATAATTTAAATCGGTCTCCAAACTTTATGGCCATTTGTTGCGAGATTGTGGCCTGATGCCCTCAAGTTATTAATTATTTTTCTTTTGACGCTTTTAAGCGGAAAATACTAACTTTGCAGTCCGAAATCCACCTAATACAGACTCTTATATGGCAGAAAATACCTCTATCTCCATCAAAGGCGCGCGCGTTAACAACCTAAAAAACATCAATGTAGATATTCCACGTAACCGTTTAGTAGTCATTACCGGATTGTCCGGTTCAGGTAAGTCGTCGCTGGCTTTCGACACGCTTTACGCCGAAGGGCAACGCCGCTACGTGGAGAGCCTGAGCAGCTACGCCCGCCAGTTCTTGGGACGGATGAGCAAGCCCGAATGCGACTTCATCAAAGGCATACCGCCTGCCATCGCCATTGAGCAAAAAGTAAGTAGCCGCAATCCTCGCTCCACCGTAGGTACCTCCACAGAGATATACGAATACCTGCGGCTGCTCTACGCACGAGTAGGAAAAACACTCAGCCCCGTCAGCGGGCAGGAAGTGAAGAAACATTTTACCGAGGACATCGTAAAATGTATGCTACAATACCCCGAAGGAACAAAATATACCATACTTGCTCCGGTAGTGCTACGCGAAGGCCGAAACATGCAGCAACAATTGGAAGTGGACATGAAGCAGGGATTCACCCGGCTGGAGGTGAACGGCGAAACGATGCGCATGGAGGAATATCAACCGAAAGCCGGTGACACCGTTTTCCTGCTGATAGACCGCATGACGGCCTCGGCCGAGAAAGACTCCATCAGTCGCCTGACCGACTCAGCCGAGACGGCCATGTACGAGGGTGACGGCGCCTGCCTGCTGCGTTTTTACCAACCGGACGGCACAACGTGCCTTTACCGCTTCAGCACCAAGTTCGAGGCAGACGGCATTACTTTCGAGGAGCCGAACGACCAAATGTTCTCTTTCAACTCGCCCGTAGGCGCTTGTCCGGTATGCGAAGGCTTCGGCAAGGTGATAGGAATTGACGAACATCTGGTAGTACCCGACCGCTCACTGTCCGTCTACGACGGTGCTGTGGTGTGCTGGCGAGGCGAAGTGATGGGCGAATGGCGGGACATGTTGATACGAGGAGCCGAGAAAGCCGGCTTCCCCATCTTCACTCCCTACTACGAACTGACTGACGAACAACGCCGGATGCTCTGGGAGGGTACTCCTTACTTCGAAGGCATCAATGCTTTCTTCAAGATGGTGCAGGAGAACCAATACAAGATACAATACCGCGTGATGTTGGCACGTTATCGTGGCAAGACCATCTGCCCCAAGTGCCACGGCACCCGCCTAAAACCCGAAGCCAACTACGTGCGAGTGGGAGGACGCAGCATCTCCGAGCTGGTGGATCTGCCCATCACAGAGCTGAAGCTTTTCTTCGACAAACTTAAACTCGAACCGCACGATGCCGATGTAGCACGCCGTCTGCTGACGGAAATAAACAATCGCATCCGCTTCTTGCTCGACGTAGGTCTGGGCTATCTCACACTGAACCGCCTGAGCAACTCGCTGTCCGGCGGCGAGAGCCAGCGCATCAACCTTGCCACCTCGCTGGGCAGCAGTTTGGTGGGCAGTCTCTACATCCTCGACGAACCGAGCATCGGCCTGCACAGTCGGGACACCGACAAACTCATCGGCGTGCTGCGCCAACTGCAACAGTTGGGCAATACGGTCGTCGTTGTGGAGCACGACGAAGAAATCATCCGCGCGGCGGACTATATCATCGACATCGGCCCCAAGGCAGGACGCTTGGGGGGCGAGGTGGTCTATCAGGGTGATATGAAAGACCTCCACAAAGGAAGCAACAGCTACACTGTGCGCTACCTGCTGGGTGAAGAAACCATCCCAACGCCCGCACAACGCCGCCCATGGAACAACTATATCGAGATTAAAGGGGCCCGTGAAAACAACCTGAAAGGAGTGGACGTGCGCTTCCCGCTGAACGTAATGACCGTAGTGACAGGTGTCAGCGGTTCGGGTAAGAGTACGCTGGTACGCGACATCTTCTACCGTGCTCTGAAACGCGAACTGGACGAATGCAACGAACGTCCGGGCGAGTTCGTCTCCATCAGCGGCGATCTACGCAACCTGCGCAATGTGGAGTTCGTAGACCAGAACCCTATCGGGAAATCGTCACGAAGCAATCCGGTGACTTACGTCAAGGCTTACGATGAAATACGCAAGCTCTGGGCGGAACAACCTCTTGCCAAGCAGATGGGTTACAGTGCCGGGCATTTCAGCTTCAACAGCGAGGGAGGACGTTGCGAGGAGTGTAAGGGCGAAGGTACCATCACTGTGGAGATGCAATTCATGGCCGACCTTGTGCTGGAATGCGAGTCGTGTCACGGCAAACGCTTCAAAGCCGACACGCTGGAGGTGAAGTTCCACGACGTCAACATCTACGACGTGCTGAACATGACCATCGACCAAGCCATCGAGTTCTTTGCAAAGCATGGGCAGAAGAAAATCGTAAAGAAGTTGCAACCCCTTCAAGATGTGGGTTTGGGATATATCAAGCTGGGGCAATCGTCCTCCACGTTATCAGGCGGTGAAAATCAACGTGTGAAGTTGGCCTATTACCTCAGCCAGGAGAAGGCCGACCCCACCCTCTTTATCTTCGACGAGCCAACCACCGGTCTGCACTTCCACGACATCAAGAAACTGCTCGAGGCATTCGACGCGCTGATACGCCGTGGACACTCCATCCTCATCATCGAACACAACCTCGACGTGGTGAAGTGTGCGGATTATGTGATAGACCTCGGCCCGGAAGGCGGAGACCAAGGCGGCTACATCGTAGCGGCAGGCACACCGGAAGAGGTGGCCCGATGTGCGGCAAGCTATACTGGACAGTTTCTGCAAGAGAAACTGCAAGGAGACCGACATGACGGTATGAAATGATTCTTTAGACGCAGATGACACAGATTTTCTTTTTATTTTATATCTGTGCCATCCGCATCTGAAAAATATCTTAAGGGAATATACCCTTCCTTTTTCGAGAATCCCTATAAAGTAGGGCTGTTTGCTTAGAAATAAAAACCGAATCCCACCTTCAGGCCAAACTTGGAACGGTCGTCATTTATATTCCAATAAACGGCAGGCTCAATTGTCACCGTACGGCTGAGGAAAAACGCATAACCGGCTTCCAGACCAAAGGAAATATTTGTTTTATCCTGATTGTCACCCCAATTCCAATGATCCGCATTCACATCGGCTCCCAAGAACACACCGACTTTATCCAAATAATAACGCCCACCCACACCCATCGTATAGATGTCGACATCAGAACCTCCCGCATTCCATGAAACACCTGCATGCACCAATAAGGCCAAATTATCTGCAAGAAATGCACCACCCTCTGCCTCCAGTTCGAAAGAGGATTTCTCCCTTCCGGTATCATACGACAAATCCAACCCCGTTATAGACGGGCTTACAAACCATTTTCCTTTTTCAAACTGCGCCTGTACCGCAACTGTAGCAACAAGCAGACAAACAAGTAATCCTATCTTTTTCATCTTGATTATTTTTTGAGTGAATAGTTATCATTTTCTATTTTCTTCTCTTCTTTTTCTTTGCAGCTCCTCCTTTTTGCGAAGAACCAGCCACAACAGCAATACGATAACGTATGAGGCCGCTACCGTGACATATTTCTCGGTTGCACTGATCTCCGTATTACGAGGCAGAAAATAAGCCGCTGTTATCGTGACATAAACAAACAGAGCCCCAATCAGTCCGGTAGACTTTTTAATCTTTCTCATCACCAAAGTTTTTTAGTTGTTCTAAAGTGCCAAATGCCAAACCACAAAGTCGCTATCACCACTGCCGACAAAGCTATGGGCAATACTACCTGATCTCCCATGCCTAACCCTTCGGGTGAAATACAGATATAAGTGGTACACACTGCCGTCATAAACAATGCCGGAAGGTAAGTGACATAATAATAGTGTCCTTTCTTTTCACGCACCAGATAAACGGTGATAGCCCATAAAGTGAAAACAGACAAAGTCTGATTGGCCCACGCAAAATACCGCCAGATCATGTCGAAGCCGTCTTTATCGCGCAGACTGTAAAGCAACAACCCGACAGCCACCAAAAACATCGGCACACATATATATAAACGACGACGTATGCTTTTTTGTTCCATTCCCAGAAAATCGGCCACAATCAGACGTGCCGAACGAAAAGCGGTATCGCCACTGGTGATTGGAGCCGCAATGACACCAAGAACAGCCAATATGCCCCCAATCGCCCCCAACCAGTTCTTCGTTATGGCATCTACGATGACGGCAGCATTGGTCTCTTCCATACCATGACGATGAAAGAAATAAGTGGCAGCGGCAGCCCAAATCAAAGCGACGATACCTTCGGTTATCATTGCACCATAGAATATGGGACGCCCATGGTGTTCGCTCGTCATACAACGTGCCATCAAAGGACTTTGAGTGGCATGAAACCCACTGATTGCGCCACAGGCTATACTGACGAACATAATGGGGAAAATAGGCAGTTTGTCCGCATTGGGATGTGTGTTCTGCAGTCCGTCCCAGATTTCGGGCAATGCAGGATGGTTGACATAGAGCATCGTCAGAATACCGACAGCCATGAATAGCAGGGCAACAGCAAATAACGGATATATCTTACCGATAATCTTATCTATAGGCAACAAAGTGGCGAGAATGTAGTAGGCAAAAACTACAATAATCCAGAAGGTGGCATCCATACTATCGGGAGTCAACTTAGCAAGCAGACCCGCCGGTCCTGCCACGAACACCGCTCCCACCAATATCATCAGTACAACCGTAAAGCCACGCATCACCTGTTTGGTTTCCACACCCAAATAACGTCCGATGATTTCGGGCAGGCTCTCACCTCCATGACGCATGGAGAGCATGCCGGCAAGGTAATCGTGCACGGCACCGGCAAAGATACTTCCAAGCACAATCCACAGATAGGATGCCACACCGAATTTGGCGCCCATAATAGCTCCGAAGATAGGTCCTAACCCCGCAATATTAAGGAATTGTATCATAAAGATCTTCCATGTAGGCAAAGGCATGTAGTCCACACCATCGGCCTTGGTCAAAGCAGGTGTGCTACGGTCATCAGGAGCAAAGACACCCTCCACAAAGCGACCGTACAATACATAGCCGGTTATCAACGTCAGCAGGCAAAGTGTAAATGTAATCATGGTGTATTCCTCTTTTTAATACGTGCAAATGTAACAGTTTCTAAATAAACAGCATAAAATTATCGAAGGTTTTGCTTACCTTCGTCGCTAAAATATAGAACCTGCATGAAACGAAGAATCTTCACCTTATTATATGTAGTGCTTATGCTGCCTCTTGCAGCTCAGCCCCCCAAACACGAAGTACGTGCCGCTTGGATAACCGCCGTCTACGGGCTGGACTGGCCTCGCACACGTGCCACCTCGCTCGAAAGAATGCGCAAGCAGCAAGACGAACTCGTGGAGATACTGGACAAGCTGAAAGCCGCCAACTTCAACACCGTGCTGTTCCAGACGCGCACACGGGGCGATGTGCTCTACCAATCATCCATCGAGCCTTACAACTCCATACTGACAGGCAAGGTAGGAGGAGACCCCGGCTACGACCCGCTGGTCTTTGCCATAGAGGAGTGCCATAAACGGGGCATGGAATGCCATGCTTGGATGGTGAGTATCCCTTTGGGTAATAAAAAGCATGTAACGGCTCTGGGCAAAGAGTCGGTCACCAAAAAGAAAGCGGCCATATGCGTCCCCTATAAGAATGAGTATTTCCTCAACCCCGGACATCCGCAAACCAAAGAATACCTGATGAGCCTCGTACGCGAAGTAGTGAAGCGCTATGATGTGGATGGAGTGCACTTCGACTATCTGCGCTATCCGGAGAATGCCCCGCGATTTCCCGATGGATATGACTACAAAAGATACTCCAAAGGCCGCAGTCTGGCGCAATGGCGCAGAGACAACATCACCGACATTGTGCGCTATATTTACAAAGAAGTGAAAGCGCTGAAGCCTTGGGTAAAAGTCAGTACCTCGCCCGTAGGCAAATACCGCGACACTTCCCGCTACTCCTCACGTGGGTGGAATGCCTACCACACCGTCTACCAGGATGTGCAAGGTTGGTTAGGCGAAGGCATTCAGGATCAGATTTTCCCGATGCAGTATTTCCGCGGCAACCACTTCTACCCATTCGTTCTCGACTGGAAAGAACAGAGTAACGGACGACATATCATCCCCGGTCTCGGCATCTATTTCCTCGACCCCGCCGAAGGCAACTGGACATTGGATGAAATTGAGCGGCAAATGCACTTCATACGTGCCCAAAAGTTGGAAGGCGAAGCGCACTATCGGGTGAAGTACTTGATGGACAACACGCAAGGAGTATATGATGTTCTGGAAGAAAAATTCTATACCGCCCCTGCACTGCAACCTGCCATGCCATGGATAGACAACATGTCGCCTACCCCTCCCACCAATCTCCGAACGGAACAATTAGCCCAGGGCTACCTGCGCCTCTATTGGGAACCTTCTACCGATAACGACCGGCAGAATGCGCCGACGTATGTCATCTATGGCTCGGACACGTATCCCGTAGATACAGACAATCCGGAAAACATTCTGGCGCAACGGGTGCAAGAAACAGAATTTATCTATGCCCCCATCCTCCCTTGGACTGCCCGGAAGTATTTCGCAGTGACGGCAGTAGACCGATGCGGAAACGAGAGCAAGGCAGCACTATTTGACGGAACGTTTCTTAAGGAAAAGCAATAAGCAGAAGTGATGCCCCATCAGTCGACCTGTACATACGCCCGGTAGCTGCTTCTCGCCGTAACCGGAACTAACGGAAGATAACCGGAGACTAATTTCCCGTCTTTTACCACAACAGGGTGTTGTAACCGATCTTGTTCATGTTGCTTGCGTAGTGCTTCATTGGAAAGAAAATATTCAATAGTGAATAGACCGGTACGCTCCGAAGCCATAAAGTATTCGTGAAAAAGGAGAGAAAACACCCCCATATTCATCCGCATATTGACTTCTACACAAGGATGAACAGCATATCGGCCATCCTGCAGTAGACAAACCATCATATCCACTCCCAGATAGCCTTGATAGGTGGCACCATATTGTTCTGAAAGTATCTTGCACAATCTGTTGCGCACATCGTGCAACAGCTGCCCGCTGACGTATCCTGCCATTCGTTTCTCTATCTCCGGCGAAGCCATCAGAAGGTTACCGCTATACGCCCCGCTTTTATTCGTCAAGAACAAAGAATACCCCACAAAAGAAACCTTGCCGCATCCATCGGAACAAAATTCCATGGCAAAATCTTCCACTTTATGATAGAGAGGCTCTCCCGACACAAATCCTTGCTCCCTAATGATGCGTTCGCACCAGCCCTCAATGGATTTTGTGAAAATGCTCTTACACCAATTCAACCCCTTGCCACTACCCGACCAAGGCATTTTCAGCACACAAGCATCGTGCTTCAGGACGAACTCACGACAATCGGCTGTAGTAGCCAGGCGATGAGATTCACCGCAACATCCTTCGGGCTGTAAGGACATAAAGTGCTTCAAAACCTCCATTGCCCTTTCGCGCGAAGAAAGGCGACGATAGGCGGCAAGCTGCTCTGCCACGGGTAGTCTGCATGCAGGAACTCCGGCTTTCAACAAACGCTTACAAATGGCAGGATTCCATCCCCAAGGCATCACCTGTACATCTTTACAGATAGCCAATTCCGGCAAAGTCAGTAATTTCACATCCGGCCGGAACATCTCCTCCACCTGCTTCAGGAAATCAGTGTTATAGGCCGAAGGAGCCAATACCGCACTGCCCGGTTCGGCATACCAAACGGGCAGCAGAGCTAAATCTTCAGCCATGCGGCAAATGGCGGCAGGTGCCATGTAGTTCTCCTCATTGTTTCCTAAGGCCATATCCGCATCCGGATTGAACAGGTAGAGCTTCATCTTTAATGGTTCATTGGTTATTCATTGCTTACTTGACGGCACAAAGTTATATAATATTTTGTCATCTCCACTTTGCAATTTCATAAAAAAGGAATATCTTTGTCGCCTGATAAACCGAACTTAAAGCATGGAAGCATTTTACCGTACACACGCTTATCTTGTAGAGCATACCAATGCTCCCGTACGCCGCGACCTTATGGATGAGATTGACTGGAACGACCGTCTTATCGGCATCAAAGGGACAAGAGGGGTCGGTAAAACCACATTCCTCCTCCAATATGCCAAAGAAAAATTCGGAACGGATCGCTCTTGTCTCTTCATCAACATGAACAACTTCTACTTCTCCGGACACAGCATTGTAGAATTTGCCGCCGAGTTCCAGCGCCGTGGAGGGAAAGTGCTGCTGATAGACCAAGTGTTCAAGTACCCTGATTGGAGTCAGGAGCTGCGCATGTGCTATGACCGCTTCCCTCATCTGAAGATCGTATTCACCGGTTCGTCCGTGATGAGACTGAAAGAAGAAAACCTTGAGTTGCGCGATATTGTCAAGAGCTACAACCTCCGTGGATTTTCATTCCGGGAGTACTTGAACCTGCAAACAGGCATGAAGTTCCGGGCCTATACGCTGGAAGAAATTCTGAGTAACCATGAACAGATAGCCAAAGGCATTCTTTCCAAAGTGCATCCGCTGGACTATCTTCAAGACTATATGCACCATGGGTTCTACCCTTTCTTTCTCGAAAAACGGAACTTCTCGGAGAATCTGCTTAAAACCATGAACATGATGGTGGAGGTAGATATTTTGCTGATTAAGCAAATAGAGCTGAAATATCTTTCAAAGATAAAGAAACTGCTATACCTGCTGGCCGTAGACGGACCGAAAGCACCGAATGTCAGTCAACTGGCAAACGACATACAGACCTCACGCGCCACTGTGATGAACTACATCAAATATTTGGCAGATGCACGTCTCATCAACATGTTGTATCCCAAAGAAGAAGAATTTCCCAAGAAGCCTTCTAAGATAATGATGCACAATTCAAACTTGATGTATTCCATCTACCCCGTCAAGGTGGAAGAACAAGACGTATTAGATACATTTTTTGCAAACACCATGTGGAAAGACCACAAAGTGAACAAAGGAGACAAGAACATGTCGTTCATGGTAGATGAAGTGATGCCCTTTAAGATCTGCCTGGAAGGAATGAAAATAAAAAATAATCCGGGGGTAACGTACGTTCTGCATAAAGCTGAAATAGGCCGGGGCAACCAAATACCTCTTTGGCTGTTTGGCTTCTTATATTAATAGTATTTTTTCACTTAATAAATAAATTAGTTATGACTAAACAAAAGAAATTCATTACTTGTGATGGAAATCAAGCTGCTGCACATATCTCGTATATGTTCTCAGAAGTAGCCGCTATTTATCCTATCACCCCCTCTTCTACGATGGCTGAATACGTAGACGAATGGGCTGCCGCAGGTCGCAAGAATATCTTCGGCGAAACAGTTTTGGTGCAAGAAATGCAATCAGAAGGCGGTGCCGCAGGTGCCGTTCACGGTTCTTTGCAAGCAGGAGCACTGACCACTACGTATACCGCCTCGCAGGGTCTGTTGCTGATGATTCCGAACATGTACAAAATTGCCGGTGAATTTCTGCCTTGCGTATTCCACGTATCGGCACGTACTTTGGCAAGCCATGCGCTGTGTATCTTCGGCGACCACCAAGACGTGATGTCTGCCCGTCAAACCGGCTTTGCCATGCTGGCAGAAGGTTCCGTACAGGAAGTAATGGACTTGGCGGGTGTGGCTCACCTCTCTACTTTGAAAAGTCGCGTGCCGTTCGTCAACTTCTTCGACGGCTTCCGCACCTCGCACGAAATCCAGAAGATTGAAATGCTGGAGAACGAAGACCTCGCTCCGCTTATCGACCAAGAAGCTTTGGCCGAGTTCCGCGCACGCGCATTGAATCCGATGAATCCGGTGGCCCGCGGTATGGCTGAGAACCCCGACCACTTCTTCCAGCACCGCGAGTCGTGTAACAACTACTACACGGAAGTTCCCGCCATCGTGGAAGCATACATGAACGAGATTTCCAAGATTACCGGCCGCAAATACGGTCTGTTCGACTACTACGGTGCAGAAGACGCCGAGCGTGTCATCATCGCCATGGGCTCTGTGACGGAAGCCGCACGCGAAGCCATCGACCACCTCACCGCCAATGGAGAAAAGGTAGGTTTGGTTGCCGTCCATCTGTATCGTCCGTTCTCGGCCAAGCACTTCCTTGCGGCAGTGCCCAAGACTGCCAAGAAGATTGCCGTACTGGACCGTACCAAGGAGCCGGGCGCCAACGGCGAACCCTTATACCTCGACGTCAAAGACTGCTTCTATGGCACGAAGGATGCTCCGGTCATCGTAGGCGGCCGCTATGGTCTGGGCTCTAAGGACACTACTCCTGCACAAATCATTGCCGTGTACAAGAACTTGGCGATGCCCATGCCGAAGAATCATTTCACCATCGGCATTGTAGACGACGTGACGTTCACTTCCCTACCCCAGGAAGAAGAAATCGCACTGGGCGGCGCAGGCATGTTCGAGGCCAAGTTCTACGGTTTGGGTGCCGACGGTACGGTGGGCGCCAACAAGAACTCCGTGAAGATTATCGGCGACAATACGGACAAGCACTGTCAGGCTTACTTCTCATACGACTCCAAGAAGTCTGGCGGTTTCACTTGCTCGCACCTGCGCTTCGGCGACACTCCGATTCGTTCTACCTATTTAGTAAATACGCCCAACTTCGTGGCTTGCCACGTTCAGGCCTACCTGCACATGTATGACGTGACACGCGGCTTGCGCAAGAACGGTTCGTTCCTGCTGAACACCATCTGGGAGGGCGAAGAGCTGGCAAAGAACCTTTCCAATAGGGTGAAGAAATACTTCGCCCAGAACAATATCACCGTTTACTACATCAATGCCACGCAGATTGCACAGGAAATCGGGTTGGGCAACCGCACCAACACCATTCTTCAGTCGGCTTTCTTCCGCATCACAGGCGTCATTCCGGTGGAGTTGGCCGTAGAGCAAATGAAGAAGTTCATCGTGAAGTCATACGGTAAGAAGGGCGAAGATGTGGTGAACAAGAACTATGCAGCCGTCGACCGCGGTGGCGAGTACAAGCAGCTGACCGTCGACCCGGCCTGGGCCAACCTGCCGGATGATGTCAAAGCGGAGAACAACGACCCGGTCTTCATCAACGAAGTGGTTCGCCCCATCAACGCGCAAGACGGCGACTTGCTGCCGGTATCTGCATTCAAAGGCATCGAAGACGGTACTTGGCATCAAGGAACCGCCAAATACGAAAAGCGCGGTGTGGCAGCATTCGTCCCCGAATGGAATGCGGAGAACTGCATCCAGTGTAACAAATGTGCCTACGTCTGTCCTCATGCCTCCATCCGTCCGTTCGTGCTTGACGAAGAGGAACAGAAAGGCGCAAACTTCACTCAACTGAAAGCCGTAGGAAAGACCTTCGAGAACATGACGTTCCGCATCCAAGTGGATGTGCTGGACTGTCTGGGATGCGGCAACTGCGCCGACGTTTGTCCGGGCAACCCGAAGAAGGGCGGCAAGGCACTGACGATGAAGCACCTCGAAAGTCAACTGTCCGAAGCCGACAACTGGACCTACTGCGCAGAAAACGTGAAGAGCAAGCAACACCTGGTGGACATCAAGGCCAATGTGAAGAACTCGCAGTTCGCCACTCCGTTGTTCGAGTTCTCCGGGGCATGTGCCGGCTGCGGTGAGACTCCGTACGTCAAGCTGATTACCCAGTTGTTCGGCGACCGCGAGATGGTGGCCAACGCCACGGGATGTTCTTCCATCTACTCCGGTTCCGTGCCTTCTACTCCTTATACAAAGAACGAAAAAGGTCATGGTCCGGCATGGGCCAACTCTTTGTTCGAAGACTTCTGCGAGTTCGGTCTGGGCATGGAACTTGCCAACGAGAAGATGCGTGCACGTATCGTGAAGCTGTTCAATCAAGCCATCGAAAACGAGCACACGCCTGCCGACGCCAAAGAACTGATGCAGACATGGATCGACAACATGTTCGATGCCGACAAGACCAAGGAACTGGCTCCGCAACTCGAACAAGTAATCAATGACGGCATCGCTATCGCTGATTGCTCCGTATGCAAGGAACTGAAAGGTTTGACGCAATACCTCGTTAAACGCAGCCAGTGGATTATCGGCGGTGACGGCGCTTCGTACGACATCGGCTACGGCGGTCTCGACCACGTCATCGCCTCCGGAAAGGACGTTAACATCCTCGTTCTCGATACGGAGGTTTACTCCAATACGGGCGGCCAATCTTCCAAAGCCACTCCGGTGGGTGCCATCGCCAAGTTCGCCGCTTCCGGCAAGCGCGTGCGCAAGAAAGACCTCGGCTTGATGGCCACTACTTACGGATACGTATATGTTGCCCAGATTGCCATGGGTGCCGACCAGGCCCAGACATTGAAGGCCATCCGCGAGGCAGAGGCATATCCCGGCCCGTCGCTCATCATCGCCTACGCTCCGTGTATCAACCACGGTCTGAAGGCCGGTATGGGTAAGAGCCAGGCCGAAGAAGAAAAGGCCGTGAAGTGCGGTTACTGGCACCTGTGGCGCTACAACCCGTCACTGGAAGCCGAGGGTAAGAACCCCTTCACGCTGGACAGCAAAGAGCCTGATTGGAGCGGTTTCCAAGACTTCCTGAAGAACGAGGTTCGCTACTCATCGGTAATGAAACAATATCCTGCGGAAGCCGCAGAACTGTTCCAAGCTGCCGAAGACAATGCCAAATGGCGCTACAACAGCTACAAGCGCTTGTCCAAAAGCAATTGGGGCGCTGAAGTGACCGAATAAATAGGATTGTTGAACTAAAGAATAGAGGCTGCTCCCGATTGAAATGAATGGGATGCAGCCTCTATTTGCCATAACAAAGGCTCCTATATCCAGGAATTATCACCATATGCGGGTCATTGGCATGACACTTGGAAGTAAAGAAGTGCCCGAAATCATGAAAAAACCGGTAGACAGCATAAAAAAACTAAAAAACAGTTAGCGGGAGCAAGAAAGCAACACCAAGTTTTACACCATTAGAGCAACAATCCGTACCTTTGCTTTCGGCTTAACCAATAGACGAATGGAGAGAAAGAGAAAAAACAAGGTTTTTGTTGCATGGCTGTTATTGCTGACACTCATGCCTTTCTTTGCAGTCAAAGCCCTCCACTTCCATCATTCGGAAGCAGAGATCTCTGCTTGTCATTCCGGAGAGACACATTCGCACACCTCGGATGACTGTGCCATTTGTCATTTCATGCTCTCCCCCTTTACGCAAGCCGAATCGTTTCAGATTCATATATATCTATCCTTTTTTAATTATCAACCCATTTATGCAACCGATAAGGATTGTCCGACCATTCCATATCCTTATCATCTGCGTGCTCCGCCCACTGCCCCTATATCATACCTATGGGCAGTCTGAAGCAGCTGTCGGTGATGCAATTCTCTACCGATTCGGCTTCTTTAATGTGTGGGCCGACGCTTCCTCAAGTGTTGATTTAAGACGACTCCAAACTTGCCCGTAAGCCATTCTTTCCCAAAAGGGAAATGGCATCAATATCCTCTTACAAACTTACTAAGAATGATTGATTTTTATGCGTATCAGATATATTCTGGGTGCGCTGGGAAGTTTTATTGTTTCATCGGTCCATCCGCAGACTGTCGATTCCGTCAGAAACATATCTCTGTCCGAGGTTGTGGTGACGGAAACATACAGCCGGGCACGGAATAAAAGGACTGCACTTACCATTGATGTGCTTAGGAAAGATTTTCTGAATAAGCACTTCACCGGTAATCTGGCGCAAACAATCGGACATATTCCCGGTGTCCATTCAATGGATATCGGTATGGGGGTCTCCAAGCCTATGATCAGAGGACTGGGATTCAACCGCATCGCCGTATCCGAAAATGGGATAAAACAAGAAGGCCAGCAATGGGGTGCCGACCACGGACTGGAGATTGATGCCTTCAATGTAGAAGAAGTGCAGATACGAAAAGGACCGGCATCGCTTCTGTATGGAAGTGACGCAATGGGAGGTACCATCGAAATTCTTCCGGCAGGCATTCCGGCTGAAAATCGACTTATGGGAGAAATTGCACTTATAGGCAAATCCGTGAACGGAACGTTGGGCGGATCGCTGATGTTGGGTCTGAAGAAAGACGCTTGGTTCGTGAAGGTTCGTTTTTCTGAGAAACACTTCGGCGATTATCGTGTGCCCACCGATACGGTTGTTTACTTGACTCATCTGATGCCTGTATATGACCGTAAGCTCAAGAATACGGCAGGCCTCGAACGCAATGCAAATATCTTTACCTCCTACAGGAGGAAGAGATATCGATCGGATTACTCCGTGAGCAATGCCTACCAAAAGATGGGATTCTACCCCGGAGCGCATGGCATTCCGGATGTCGCACGTCTGCAAGACGACGGTAACAGCAGGAACATCGAGTTGCCCTACAGTTGGGTGAACCACTTCAAGGCAAGCACACATCAGCAGTATGTCCTGAACGGGATGATACTTTCCGGCGACTTGGGATACCAGCTCAACCATCGTGAAGAATGGAGCTCTTTCCATACGCACTATGGGGCACAGCCGATACCGGAAAAAGATCCGGACAAGGAGTTGGCGTTCCGCCTGCATACGTTGAGCGGTTCGTTGAAACTGCGCGTTGTCCGTTCTTCTTCGTGGGAACATACGCTGGGGTGGGACGTGCAAAGACAAAAGAATACCATCGGCGGCTATTCGTTCCTGTTGCCCGCATACCGGCGGTTCACCATCGGGGGGTTCTGGCTTTCCACGTGGCGTCCCGACAACCGGCTCTCCATCAGCGGAGGAATACGCTACGATTACGGAAATACAGATATCACTCCGTATCAAGACCCGTATCTGGAGGAATATCTCCAAGAACAAGGTTATCCGACCGACAAGATAGATGGATATAAATGGCGCAGCTATCCGGTAAAGCGCAATTTCGGAGATTATTCTTGCTCGATAGGCATCGTGTGGAGTCCCTCTGACATGCATCTGCTGAAAATGAATATCGGTCGCAGTTTCCGGTTGCCGGGAGCCAACGAACTGGCTTCCAACGGCGTGCATCACGGCACCTTTCGCCATGAGCAGGGTGATGCCTCACTCTCCTCCGAGCATGGGTGGCAGCTGGACGCCTCTTATGAGTTAACTTATAAGAATATACATATCAGCTTGTCTCCTTTTGCCGCCCGGTTCAACAACTTTATCTATTTGCAGCCTACAGGCGAATGGTCTGCCTTGCCGCATGCGGGACAGATTTATCGCTACACCGGTGCAAGAGCTGTTCTGATGGGCGGTGAAGCCATTGTCAGCATTGACCTCCTACCCAAGTTGAACTACCGGTGCGCCGGCGAGTATGTATACACCAACAACCGTGACGACCATACGGCATTAAGCTTCTCTCCACCTGCTTCCGTACGCAATGTACTGACGTGGCGCAAGAAAAACTATGAGCTGTATGTAGAATGCCGCAACATCTTTGCGCAGAACTGCATTGCGCGAAATGAAGATTCCACCTCCGGAGCCAATCTGTTGCAGTTGGGCGGAAGCTTTCGCCTGCCGATAGGGGGTACAGCGATAGAATGTTCTTTTAGCGCCCAAAATATCTTGAATACGAAATACTACAATCATCTCAGTTTTTATAGGAAGGTTGAAATTCCGGAACCGGGACGTAACTTCCAATTATTTATTAAAGTACCATTTAAACGAATTTTAAAATGAAAACAAAATTATTTATTTCCGCAATCTGCTTTTTTACCGGTGTATGTTTTTCTGCTTGTGACAAGGACGACAAAGGCGACGTAACTCCGCCGGTCATCAAACTGGCCGAGCCCGAAGAGGGAGATGAGCTGTTGATAGGCGGCGAACACGGCGTACACCTTGAGATGGATTTGTATGACGATGTTGCACTGGAATCTTACAAGATAGAGATACACAACAACTTCGACCATCACGGACATGACGGAAAGACCAAGGCTGCCGGCGAGACTGTGCCTTTCTCTTTCAACAAAGTGTACGATGACGCCAAAGGCCTGAAAAATCACCATGTGCACAACCATGACATCGTAATCCCCGCCAATGCAACGCCGGGCGATTATCATCTGATGATATACTGCACGGATGCCGCAAAAAACGAAAGCCGCACTTGGCGCAACATCAAGCTCAGCACTACAGCCAAACCTCATGAGCATGAGCACGAGCATCAATAACGAGTGAAGAGATGTCATTTCTTGCACGATGACAAAATATCAGACGCGGATTATGCGGATTAACATGGATTCAATCAACAACATCCATGAAAATTCCGCACAATCCGCGCCTCAAAACAAATCATAAAGGCTTTCACAGCCTTATATATTTCTTTCCTCCGTCTTATTCTTTCAGAGACTTACTGTTCCTTCATATCCGGCCCGGTAGAGAAAGCCCCGTTATAAGCAGTCTCTTTGTAAGGATATACCCAAGTCCAGCCATTGGCGTCCGAAGGTTGAAGAGTTCCGGCAAAATTACTCTTGAAACTTCCCCCTTGTTCTGACGTTTTACGCACCCTCGGCAATTTCCAACGCTTATAATCAAACCAATCGAACCCCTCTCCCCACAATTCTATGCGACGATAAAGTCTGACTTCCGCCAGCAGTTCATCCCCGCTTTTGGTGCAGACATATTCGGGGTTGCGCCCACTGTCTTTAATCAACTCTTTCAGTAAGTCGCGCACTTTTCCCTCTTCGTTCAGATGACAATAAGCTTCAGCTTCTATCAGATACATTTCCGAAGCCCGAAAATGATTGACATCGCCACAACCATAGTAATCTTCGGCACACTGAAACTTAAATTGCATATAAGGGAAGATATAAGAGGTGGAATACAACTTGGCCCCATAATCTTTCTTGGCGCGATTGTATAACGAACCTTTGGTGACACGCAAGGAATAGTCTTTTATACCATCTCCCTTGACCGGAGCAAGAAACATGCTACGACGAATGTCTGTTTCCGGAATTTGTTCATACAACTCTTTGCTGATGGCACAAGGATGGGTGCGACAAATACTGGTATTGGCATTGCTGCCTTGATAAGCAAAAAAGCCATAATAGTGAAGCGATTGAATCTTAGAACCATCGCTACACCATATCCACTCCTTATTAGGAGCGTTGAAACCACTATTCTTATACTGGTCAACGCTCATCAACGGATAGTTCTTCCGCGCCAACGAAGCATATTGTGATGCCGTCTTCCAATCCTCGCGCACCAAAGCCGCACGAGCATACACACAATAGGCAACATCAAGATTAAGCGTATAAACGTCACTCCTATCCTGTTTACTCGAAGTATATAAAGCTATGGCATCATCCAAATCCTTATAAATGCAGGAATAGACCTCGGTCAACGTGGAAGGGGCAAGGTCACCCGTGCTTTCGTCCAAGCGGAGCGGCAGACCGCGAGTGGCACCATTGTTACTGTCTTGCCAACGGCTGCAATAGAGCTGCGACAACATGGTATAAGCATACGCACGCACCGTAAGCGCCTGTGCTTTAATAAACTGTTTATCGGCAACTTTACCTGTAGCTGCATCGATATTCAAAACAACAGAATTTGCATTTCCTATCAATTTATAATAGTAATACCAAGGAAAGTAGTCATGATGGATGGTGTTATTCAATACGTGCCCTGAATTGATAGACTTTTGCCAACCGGTCAGATTACATTTCTGAAAGTCATTCCCCGGGTAGTTTCCATAGAGAGTCTTAATGGCCCCTTCACCATTAAACCCTTGCGTGCTGATATACTGCCGATACATCATGCGTCCTATTCCATTGATGGCCAACCTTGCATTCTCAACAGATTCAAAAATAGTCACTTTCCCGGCAGAACTCTCGGGTACAACATCCAGGTAGTCACTTGCACACGAACCGCATAACAATGCCATGCCCATGATATATATATAATTTGTAAGCTTCATAGTTCTTTATGTTTTACAGTAAAAACTCTTTTTTCTTTTTCTTCAGTCTCTGCGTCACAACTTAATGTTCAGCCCCACAGTGAATACACGCGGCGTTACCAAATAGTTGCCTTGCGAACCGCTGAAAGTTTGTTGCGGATTCATGCCTTGGCGTGCCGTAAGAGTGAAAAGATTTTCACAAGTAACGCTGACACCCACATCCTGCAAATCAATCTTCTTCACCCAAGCTTTCGGCAACCGGTACGACAGATTTATATTCTTCAGAACCAAATAGTCGGAAGAAGTAAGAAAACGTGAAGATATGCGGTTATTATCCGTACTGAGGTCATAGTTTATTTGCGGAATACCATCCCTGTCAATACGGTCGGTTGCCGTTTCCGTCATTCCTTCGGGCACACCGTTCCACGACCTCATTACATCCACATGATAGCTTGTCGGAGTTCCCAAAGAACTCATCAACGATTGATAGACCCCGTCCATCATCTTGCCGCCCAATTGATAAGTAAACAGCATGGAGAAAGTCAGTGACTTGTAGCCCACACTGCCTTGAAAACTTCCATAGACCACGGGAAGCGCCGACCCGTGAAACTCTTTGCCGGCATAAGTAATATTGTTGACGTAAGGTTTGCCATTAATGACAGTGGAATATTGTGTGATGTCCGTTGCACCCTCCCGCTTGTTGCCCAATACGGTTCCGTCGGGCATGGTCAGGAAGTAGTTTTCTAAATTCGGCTTATACAGAGAGTTTCCGGTCAGTCTGTCTACCCCCTCGAATGTATAAGTATAAAACTCATAACGGCTTTTTCCCTCGACGATTTTATAACTCCCCGTCTCTATGCCGCCCTTATTCTGTTCAGGCAGTTTTATCACTTTGTTTTTGATAAATGTGGCATTGGTTCCTATATTGACAGTCCAATTCTTATTGCGATATACGTCCACATCGGTCGAAAATTCCCATCCCCTGTTAGAGATGGTTCCCAGATTCTGAGTTATGACACTCTCTGCCGCATCCGAACTTGTGGCACCGGCCGAGAGCGGCTGATAAACATCGAAAATCAAATCTTTGTTCCGTTTGTCAAAATATTCCAAAGCCAGATTCCAACGGTCGAATAATCTTCCTTCCAAAGCAAACCCGAAAGCCTCGCCTGTTTCCCATTTCAAATTGGTAGCTTCCAATTGCGAAAGATAATAGGCGCCTTGCCCATGATACACCGCACTTGAATAAAGGCTCATGAAAGCATAATAGCCCGAACCGGAATCATTTCCCACCTGCCCGTAGTTGGCTCGTAGCTTGAGATTGTTTACCCACGCCAACGGTTTCATGAACTCTTCGCGGCTAATCAACCAGTTAGCGCCCACACTACCGAAATTTCCCCAACGGCTGTTTTTATGAAAGCGTGAAGAGCCATCGCGCCTGAAAGAGGCTTCCAGGTTATATTTGTCTTGCCAATTGTAGCGTACTCGTCCCAAATAGCTTTCTGTCCGATAGTTGTTTTCATAACTTGTCAGACTTGTCGGTTCCGCAAAGTTAGAAAGATTGTCCATGCCGGGAAAGGTCTCTTTAATCTTATATCCATACAAATAATCATAGTTGTTGGAATAATTTTCATGTCCCAACAGCACATCCACCGTGTGCCCGTTGAAATCGTGCAGCCAACGCAACTGTTGCTGGAAAGTATAGTTCTTGTATCTATAAGATATACGCTTGCCGCGCCCCACACCCTTTCCGTCTCCGATGACGGCACTGTTATATGTTTTATTATCCGAATTTCTTAAACTCATGTTTCCTTTCAATGAAAACGTGAAATCTTTCAAGAACTTCAAATCCACATTTGCAGTGGCATTGATCGTGTTACGTATCGTCTTGTTCCGGTTCAGTTCATTCTCCCAAATCACATGCCTATCCACATTCTGATTACGTGTAGGAAATTGTATCTCATTGCCATCTTCACCCAAAACGCTATAATGTCCGGGGTCATACAGCTTATTTCCATTCTCATCGGTCATATAAGCCCCGTCGGTTCGGTGCAAATGCACCGGATAGATGGGAGCAATGTTTCTACAGTAATTGAATACATTGGTAAAGTTTTTCACATCATCGCTATCCGTGCCGCTCGTGTTGGAAAAGTTCTGATGCGTGACATTCAAGTTCAGTCCGGCATTAAACCATTTTTTAGGAGAAATGTTTACTGAAAGACGGGCCGAAAGGCGATCGAAGTCCGAATTCTTCACATACCCCTCTTCGTCCAAATAACCTAAAGAAAAATAGTAATTGCCTTTCTCGTTAGAGGCGCTTCCACTGAAAATATATTCTTGCCTGTGCCCATTGCGAATAGCCTGATCGTACCAGTCGAGATCGCCCGCATAGCCCGGCAATATCTCCGCACCGGCAATCAGTTTCCCCTTGTCATCGAACAGTCCGTTGTCCGGTTTATTAAAAATATTCAGATAAAGGTAGTCGGGTATCAATTTCTCAGTGGCATATCGAGAGGCTTCTTCGGCACTCATACCGACAGAGGACATCTGACTGTTTTTCACATTTTGCCAAAAAGCCTCCATGAATTGCTGGACATTGGTACGCTTATATTCCTTTATGCCCCGCGTATAAGTTCCCTGATTGATTTTAAGGTCGAAGCTCAATTTACCACCTGTTCCTTTCTTGGTAGTAATCAGGATGACACCATTGGAGGCACGGTTGCCGTAGAGTGCTGCCGAGGCGGCGTCTTTCAGTACCGAGATATTCTCTATGTCGGACGGATTAAGATCCGATACGCTCCCACCATAAGGAGCTCCATCCACCACATAAAGCGGAGAACTGCTTCCATTTACAGTTCCGATACCCCGAATGCGAATGCTGGGGTCTGTGCCCGGCGCTCCCATCGTACTGTTCACTTGTATGCCGGAGGTATTCCCTTCCAAGGCCGATGTTACCGAAGAAACAGGTCGTGCCTCAATCATCTTTTCACTCACAGTAGAAATAGCTCCGGTGAGCGACGATTTTTTAGCACTGCCATAAGCCACTGTCACAAGCACCTCATCCAACTGTGTGGCATCGTTTTGCAATATAATCTTTAAGAAAGGTTTCACCCCTACTTCCTGCGTTTTCATACCGATATAAGATATAACCAGAACCTTGGCGGAAGCGGGTATTTTATCAATCACAAACTCCCCATCCATATTCGTAACAGCCCCCATCGATGTTCCTTTTACTAATACGGATGCTCCGATTACAGGTTCGCCGTCTTCCTCGGAAATAACAATTCCGGAAATTTTGGATGTCTGGGCCATTGCCAATCCCATACTTAGGAAAAAACAAGCCAATAACATTAGCGCCTTTTTCTTCATGCTTTTCTTCGTTTTAGAATTTATAATAACACATACATTTAGTTCAAATAGGTATATTAATTGCAAAAATATACTCTCTCATTCAAATAAACAATAAAATCAAGAACAAAAGTATAACAAAAGTATAATAAAAGCAAAAGCACATTTAAGCGCAAACGTAGTCTCTCTCATCTCGTCCTATCCCTTCCTCTTCAGGAAATCGGTGGGGCTTTCGCCAAACTCCTCCTTATAACATTTTGTAAAATAAGACGGCGATGAGAATCCCACCTCATAGCCTATTTCGGCCACTGTCATGTCAGACGAAGCGAGCAAAGACGCAGCTTTCCGCAGCCTCATCCGGCGTAAAAACTCGTTGGGCGAATAATTGGTGAGCGATTTCAACTTACGATAAAGCTGCACGCGGCTCATGCCCATCTCACGCCCCAAGTCCTCCACATTGAGCTCCGCGTCTTGCATCCGTTCCTCCACTAATGCTTTGAAGCGGGAAACAAAGTCCTTATCCATGTCGCTGACGGCTTCACGTTCAACAGAGCGGTTATCTCCGAAAATCTGCTTTAACTGACGCCGGTTGGCTATCAAGTTATGGATACGCGACAACAGCAACCGAGAGTTGAAAGGCTTGGAGATATAAGCGTCGGCGCCACCGTCATATCCCTGGATGCGCTGCTCGTCCAACGAACAGGCCGTGAGCAGAATCACCGGAATGTGGCATGTCTGCATCTCGCTCTTCAAACGACGGCAACACTCCACCCCATCCATGCCGGGCATCATTACATCCGAAACGATAACGTCGGGCACATACTTCATGGCCAGACGGATTCCTTCGGCTCCATCCGCCGCCTCCAGCACCCGATATTCCTTGGACAATAATGACCTGATATAACCGCGAATATCCACATTGTCATCGATGATAAGCACAATGGGCATATCAGCCTCGATGGACTCGTCTGCCACCGCCACTTCCGCATTTATCAAGACAGACGCAACTTCCTCGGCAGGCAAGGCCATCGCAGCAGGATGATGATCGGGAATGGCTTGCCGGGGAAATGTGACAGTAAACGTGGTGCCTTTTTCGTCACTATGCGCAGCGATGCTTCCGCCATGCATCCCCACAAAAGCATGCACCAGCGCAAGCCCGATGCCGGTACCCGCCTGATGTCCGCCCACCTGATAAAAGCGCTCGAAGATGGTTTCCACCTCGGACGACGAGATGTAGCTCCCCGAATTGAATACGGATAAACTGTAATGCTGCTCCGTTGCCGACAGCCGTATGCCGATTTTCCCATTCTCCGGCGTATACTTCACCGCATTGGAGAAGAGGTTGAAATAGATGCGCTCCATCTTCTCCGCATCCGCCATCATCCGGAAATCCACATCGGGAGACGCCTCGAAGCTGAAAGCGATATGTTTCTTCAACAACGCCATGCGGAAAGAGTCGTTCCATCCGCGAAAGGCAGCCACTAAATCAAAAGGTTCGAGATGAAGCTCCATACGTCCGTTTTCCACCTTACGGAAATCAAGTATCTGGTTCACCAGCCGAAGCAGGATATGCACGTTCTTCTTCATCAGCTCCAGAAGACGGCGAGACGGTTCGCTGATGGAACCATCGGCCATAAGCTGCTCTATGGGGTCGGCAATCAGAGTCAGCGGAGTGCGGAAATCGTGCGAAACGTTGGTGAAGAAAACAAGCTTGGCATGCGTAGCCTCTTCCAGCTCGCGAGAGAGCTGTTCCAATTGCGACTTCTGCATTTCCAATTGTTCTTTCTGTTGTATCAGCCGGGTTCTCTGCTCCTCCAGTTTCTTTTTCTGCATGGACAGTTCACGGTTCATCCGGTTCTTGGCACGCAAAGCAAGATAAACGGCAACCAACAAGCCTACCAATAACAGAAGAGCCGTCAGACTACCGTATAGAACGACCCTCTGCGTGTCATATAGATTAAGAAAACGACCTATCTCACCGTTCAGCACCTCTATCTTTCCGTCCAGCGTGCCGATGTGTGCCGTCTGCATTTTCATGACAGCCGCGTTGGAGACATCGACAACGGACGTTCCCAATATCGTCTCACGGGGAAATTTCCTCCCTTGCAATATATCCATGGCAATCTGTACAACCCGGTCGCCCCCTGTCGGATAGATGAAAGAAGCCGTCAGCCGGCCTGCCAGAATATCTTCCAGGCCATAGTGCTCGCCGGGCAAGGCATCGATGCCTATGAAACGCATCTCCTCTGCGCGATGCCGGCGGAGGGCGGCTTCATAAGCCCCGGAGGCCATACGGTCGTTTTGGGCAAAAACGGCATCGACGTGAAGAAAACGATCGAGCAGGGTCTCCATCTTCTCACCTGCTTGTCCATGCAACCAAGCGCCGTCCACACTTTCCAGCAACCGGATGCCGGGATAAGCAGCGATGCCGTCCAGAAACCCTTCGTGCCGTTCGATGGCCGGGGTGGAGCCCGACAGTCCCGTGATTTCCACCACCGTGCCCTCACCATGCAGCAGATTGCCGATGTAAGCTCCCACCTCCTTGCCGATTGCATAGTTGTCGGCCCCGACGTATGCCGTATATTTGTCGGAGGAAATCTTGCGGTCTACCAATATGACGGGAATCCCGCAATTGTAGGCTTCCTCCACGACCGGCGTAATGGAACGGGCTTCATTGGGAGCAACAATCAGCAAATCCACCTTCCCATTAATGAAATGGCGGATATCCGCTTCCTGCCAAGTATTATTGTCTTTCGAAGTACGTATCTCCACCTCCACGTTGTCATAGAAACGGGCTTCGCGAAGAATCTCATTGTTCATCTGCCTTCGCCACTCATCGTCGCTGCATTGCGAAACACCGATGCGGAAACGCGCTTCGCGGCGCGAACAGGAAACCGCCACTCCTCCAAGGAGGAATAAAAGGAATAAAGTCCAAAGGGCATGCTTTTTCATCTTTTTTCGATTTAAGATTGCAAATGAACAAAGATAAGCAAAAAAACGATATTAAAAGCCTGTTTTAGAAACTGTTTTGATTTTATAGAAAGTGCTGATAAAACTTAAAAAGAAAATCAAAACAGTTTCTAAATTCCCCTCAAAAGACTTTTATTCCCGTTGCAGGGATTCTTCTTCCTGCAGGCACTGTCCGTCTTACCCCAGTCTGTCCTTATAAATATGAGGCAATTCCGGCATGGCACCGCTCTGCGTACATACATACGCCGAAACCTCCACTGCCAGCTTATGCGCCTCGGGCACGGGCTTCCCACTCAGGATGGCAGCGGTAAAGGCTGCCGTAAACGAGTCGCCGGCACCCACGGTATCGGCAACCGTCACTTTCGGCGTTTCCTGAAAAGACACGACTCCGGGAGTAAACACATAGCTTCCGTTCGTTCCGCACGTCAGAATTAACATCTTCAGATTGTATTTGGCCAGCAGAATCCAGCATTTGTCTTGCAGATCGATGCCCGGATAGCCGAAGATACGGCTGATGGTCACCAACTCCTCATCGTTTATCTTAAGCACATTGCAACGGCGCATGGACTCGCAAAGTATCTCTTTCGTATAGAATCCCTGACGCAAGTTGATATCGAATATCTTCAGGTGTCCGTCCATATCGGGCATGGCATCCAGAAAACGGTTGATGCTGGTGCGGCTCACCACGCTGCGTTGCGCCAAAGAGCCGAAGCATACCGCACGGGTGCTCAATGCCAAACGCTTCAACTCCTCAGTGAAAGGAATATTATCCCAAGCCACGCCCTCTTTTATTTCATAACAAGGCACGCCCACGGCATCGAGCGTCACCTGAACCGTGCCCGTAGGATAAGGCACCCGCTCTATCTGGGTACGCAGCCCTTTTTGAGCAAAAACTTTCAAAATCTCATCTCCGTCTGCATCGGCGCCTACGGCACTGACCACGCGGCTGTCGAAACCGAACTGCGATACATGATAAGCAAAATTGGCCGGAGCACCGCCTATCTTCTTTCCTTCGGGAAGGCAGTCCCACAAAGCCTCTCCCATTCCTACGATAATTTCATTCATGGTAATTATTCTTTAATAAATTAGACTTTCTGCAATCCTTTTCAAGAGAGTGGCGGAATCAATCCTAAATCGATGGTAGCTAAGTAGTATACTTAGGGGGTCTAAGTCGTATACTTAGGGTACCTCAGTCGTATACTTAGATACCCCCCTCTCAGAACATATCCTGACGCTGCATCGAACAATGTCAGCGTTTCATCTTCAGCATGTAGAAAAATAAATACAATACACCGATTGTCATTACAGCTACCGCCCCACTTTGTCCCACGGCATCGCTTGCCAATCCCATGGCTATGGGAAAGACCGTGCCGCCGAAGAGCCCCATAATCATCAGCCCGGATACCTCGTTCTTCTTCTGCGGCATGGCAAGCAATGCCTGCGAGAAAATAATCGGGAAGATATTCGAGTTGCCAAAGCCGATGAGGGCAATGCACACGTAAATCATTGTTTTTTCATGGAAGACGAACAGCCCAGCCATAGCTGCCAACATGCACAACACACTGACTGCAAAGAATGGTTTAGAAGCCACCTTCTGCAAGACGACAGCTCCCAAAAGACATCCCGCCGTACGGAAAATGAAATAAAGGCTGGTGGCAAAGCCGGCATCAGATAAGGTCATCCCCAAACGCTCCATCAGAATCTTGGGAGCCGTTGTATTGGTGCCCACATCAATGCCCACATGGCACATGATGCCCAGAAAGCAGAGCAGGATGAACGGCTTGCCCAGCAAGGCGAGGCATTCGCCGAAAGTAGACGGACGTCCTTCTTCCTTTTCTTCCTGAATGGAAGTACCGCCCAGCCCAAAGATGGCAATCACCGCAACTATCATATAGATGGGAAACAGTATCCTCCACCCCATACCCAGCGACGGTATGGTTTGCGTAGCTCCCCACATAGCAATGTAAGGAGCAAGAAACGAAGCGATAGCCTTGACAAACTGCCCGAAAGTCAGCGAACTTGCCAATCTTTCGCCACTGACGATATTGGAAAGCAACGGATTGAGCGATGTCTGCATTAGCGCATTGCCGATGCCCAGCAATGAAAACGAAAGCAGCATCAGCACATACCCGTCTCCGAAAACCGGAAGAAGCAGCGAAGCAAAAGTCACGAACAGGCTCAACAATACCGTCTTTTTCCGTCCGATACGGTTCATCAGCATCCCCGTGGGTACGGAGAAAATGAGAAACCAGAAGAAAACCAGAGAGGGAAATATGTTGGCCTGCGCATCGGTCAGCCCCAAATCGGCCTTTACGAAGTTGGAAGCAATGCCCACCAAGTCTACAAAGCCCATGGCAAAGAAGCAAAGCATGATGGGCAACAGCTTTGCCAATGAATGATTCTTGTTATTCATAGCTATTTTAGTAAAATGTTATTTATTCATATTCAGTGGATAAACGGTCAGTTTGTTCACCCGGCACTGTCCCCCGTCGGTAGAAACGCTGATTTTTGTGTAAGGGTGCTTCGGAAACACCAGATTTGTCATGGCAAACCTGCCGCTCGCCTCAAAAGCCTCGACGCTGCAACGGTCTATAAAGAAGCGTAACCGCTGTTGCTCTCCATCGGCAACGGGAGCAACGGTCACAGCCGGAAAGTCTTTGCTGAAATCCGTCAACCCACTCTTGGCACGATCCATGCTGAAGGTTTTATTCACAGCGTCGTACGTCATGACAACCTGTTCATCCTCCTCGTTGGCAAGCACGATGTTCACCTTACCGGCCGAATGTGCATTAATATCCAATTCAATCTCGCATATACCGCTGTTATCGACAGGCAGTTTGCGAACCGCCGCTTTTTTCCCCACGGAGAATGCAGCATACTTCAATGCCTTTTCCCCCCGCAAAGCCTCGATTTCTTTCGCCGGAACGGTAGCCAAGCAAAGTTCGCCGTCTTCGGCCCGATAAAGCTCCAGATCGCGCGGCAGAGAGTTGGCGCTGCGGTATTGCTTGGTAGGCACATTGTTGGCATATTGCCAGTTACTCATCCAAGCAATGATGGTATGGCGGTTTTCGGAAACATTGCTCCACGACACTGCGGCATAATGATCTTTTCCATAGTCCATCCACTTCGTCACTTCGGGCTTCGTGTCGCACGTGAAAGTTTTTCCGTCGAAATCACCCACAAAATATTGTGCCGCACTACCGCCGAAAGGTCCTCCGGGATTGATGTTACAGATAAGCACCCATTTCTTCTCATCCGTGCCCCGAACGGGAAGTTGCATCAAGTCGGGACATTCCCAAACCCCGTCCTGCGCACCATATCCTTTCCCGAAAGCGCTCTCCTTGGTCCACTCCTTCAGATTATCGGAAGTATAAATCCACATCTCTTTCTCGAGAGCAGCGGCAAGGATAAGAACCCACTTACGGCTTTCAGCATGCCAGAACATGTTCGGGTCGCGACATTCTTTGTCGGAAGTAATGATAGGATTGCCCTCATAAAATTGGAAGGTTTTTCCGTTGTCCCGGCTATAAGCCAGACTTTGAATTTGGCTCGCACCCGCCGAAGTATAGATGGCTATGACCGCATCTTTCCCAAAGCCTACGGTATTTTCCTTATCCACCACACTGCTTCCACTGAACACTATCCCCAGCCCATTCGGTTCTATGGCCACCGGATGATGCTCCCAATGTATCAAGTCCTTACTGGAAGAATGTCCCCAATTCATATTCCCCCACATGGAGCCGTAAGGGTTATACTGATAATAAAGATGATATTCCCCATCCTTGTAGAACATTCCGTTAGGATCGTTCATCCAACCGTAAAGTGGCGTGTGGTGATAAAGAGGGCGAAATTCTTCACGATTGGCAGTATCAAAAATATCAGCCAGCTTGATGTCGTCCCAACAGACATCCTCCATAGCGTCCCGTACATTGGAGCGACTATTCCCAGAATGAATATCAAAAGAGACGGTTTTCCCCTTGTATTGTTCCAAATCAAAAGGAACCAGATAGTCCGCACGATTCATTGCCAGCCTGACGGTGAACGTCCGCTCTGCTTTATTATTCACAAGCACATGAACGGTTGCTTCGGGAGCCGCCTCTTCAACGGGTAGCAAAAGGTATTTCTTAGGAGAGACAACTTGTATCAGACTATGGTTAGCACCCAGATAATGGACTTTCAGTCCTTCTCGATTTTGCGCCGCACAAAATCCAAAGCTTATCCACAGCAGGAGAAGCAATGCGGTCAGATTTCTTTTTACGTTCATATAGATATTGGTTTTATGTTTTCTCATGGTTTCATGTTTTTCATCTGTCGCAAAGATACGACATTGAGTAATTACGAACTATCTTTTCAAATATTATCAGTTGAACGGAGCATAACCCGGATTCTGCACATATTTGCCTCCTGAAAAACCATACTGATTGTTCGGCACAGGATAATATTCGTCTTTTCCTCCAGAGAAATGCGCATGGGCATAATAAATACGTTTATCTGCTTCCATTGCGATATATTTATTCATGACGGTTTCCGCTATTCCCCAACGAACCAAGTCAAAAAAGCGTTCTCCCTCCAGGGCTTTTTCAAGACGCACCTCACGACGCAGAGCCTGACGGGCATACTCCTGATTCCAGCCATCGGAAGGATAAGGATTCACAAGATAATTGGCCGCATTTTTGCTGCGGTCGTTGAAGTCCTTCACATATACACTGTTACGGGCACGATTACGAATCTGATTAATCAACCCACGTGCAACTTCAAGACCGTCGCCTTCATTGAGTTCAATAAGCGCCTCGGCCTTCCAGAGAAGAATATCCGCATAACGTATGATTTGCCAGTTCAATTGCGAAGCACCCCAAGGCCAACCGTTAAACATATCGCTGCTCTCGGGAGAAACCCAGAAACGCTTAATGCAATTGTAGCAATAGGTCTCTTTGTCGCGCACCCATCCTTCGCACGGCTTTTCAGAATATGTTTTCCACGTGATATTGGGACGTCCTACCACAAAATCAAGACGCGGGTCGACATTGGGTGTAGTATTCTCCAGCGTATAAACACCATTATTCAACACAGCCCGGCTATAATCGGCTTTCGATTGATAATTAAAATCAGGCAAACCCGCCTCATCCGTCTGATAAGCGTTAATCAGGTCTTGGCTGGGCAAGAAGAAACCGTCGCCGCCATAAGGGCTGCCCCCGCCCGGAGAATTCAACAAATTACTCCAATTGATGCGGCCGGCGCTCTCAGTCCCATCATTCATGGAATACTGAATGGCAAAAACAGACTCCTTACCATTTTCATTCGCAACAAGATCCAACCCTTGAAAATCTTCAAGCAGACCGTAACGGTTGCCGGCTGTGACCCGATCGCAAAGCGATACCACCTCTTTCAATAAATCTCTATTGATGGAAGTTACGGCATGCGAAGCCTCATCCTGTTGATAGGCTCGATACAGTTTTATCTTGGCCGCATACGCCAAAGCGACATATTTATGAATACATCCCGCCTCGGGCTGTGTCTCGGGGAGCTGCTCCGCAGCATCGAGCATCTCTTCGGCCAACTTACCCAAAATCTCGTCACGGGTAAACTCATTGTTCGGAATATCGGGATAACGGGTAATCTCGACGTTCTCATCAAAATAAGGAATCTTATTGAAAAGACGGCTCAACTCAAAATAATAATGGGCACGAAGCACTTTCATCTCGGCGATGCGGGACGCGCGGCCCTTCACTTGTTCATCCGTCGCACTGTTCAATACACGCAAAGCAGAGTTACAACGTTGCACACTGCAATACAGATGATACCATTTACTATCCAAGAATCCATTGGTTGCATCCATATCGAATGTTTCCATGCGATGCACCTCATTAAGGTCGCCTACACCGCCGCCCCCCTTATATGCGTTATCCGAACGCACTTCACCATAAGTCCAGTTGGAAGTAGGATGACACCACACGCTCCAGCTTTGTCCCTCCGGACCGCCCAAAGCGGCATACGCAGCATTCACCAGCAAATCGGCTCCTCTCGTGGAAGTCATAATCGTTTCATTCAAGCTGCCTTGAGGCTTCAAGTCCAAGAAGCTGTCTTCATTGCAGCTTACATTCATCAGCGTTACAGCGCCAAGTATATATACATATTTCAATTTCATAATCATACGTTTTAAAGTTTAGAAACCAAAGGATAAACCCAAAGAGAATGTACGAGGCAAAGGATAAGGATAGCCCAATCCTTCCGGGTCGGCACCCGTATAACCGGTGATGGTAAACAAGTTCTGCCCTTGAACATAAACACGTGCATGCCGCAGTTTCATCTTATCAAGAATCGCTTTTGGGAATGTGTATCCCAGTGTAAGACTTTTCAGTCTGATATACGAGCCATTCTCGATATAAAACTGAGAAACCTCGTGCTCGTTATTACTGTTAAGAGTGGTAAGAGCAGGCGTATCGCTATTGTAGATGCCGCTTTTCTCAAAATGTTCGTAGGCATGCATGGCGTCGAGCAGGCGGGTAGAGTGATTGCCCGTCCAGCATTGGAACAAGTCCGTATAATATTTGGAGTTATTATAAGCATCACGAATCATCCCGTTGAAAAACATGCCGAGGTCGAAGCCTTTCCACGACGCTCCAAGATTCAAACCGGCAATAATCTTCGGATTATCAGAGCCCAACCACACCCGGTCGTTCGTATCAATCTTATTGTCTTTATTCGCATCCACATACTTGATACGTCCTATGCCGGGAGCACCGAACTGCACATCATATTTGCTTTTATACTCATCCACCTCCTGCTGCGTACGGAATACGCCATCGGTCTTGAAACCCATCCACGAACCAAAAGGCTGGCCCACCAACGTTTTGTCGATACCATTGCCTCCACCATAAGTGTAATAAATCTCTTCTGTCAAATCCGTGACTTCATTCTTGTAATACGAAAAATTAAATGCCGCGTTATACTGGAAATCTTTAACCTTATCATTCCACGTCAAAGCCATCTCAAAACCCTTGTTACTCATCGTACCGCCGTTATACCAGCAATAACCGCCTTCGCCGATGACGGCGATATAAGGTTTCTCGACAAGCATGTCACTCGTCTTCTTATCAAAATAATCGAGAGAAGCGCCTAAACGCCCGTTCAGGAAAGCGGCATCCACACCGATATTGAACTGCCGTGTACTCTCCCATTTCAAATCGGGATTCGTAGACCGTACTTTATATCCCCCGGGAGCAAGCGTCGTGCCATCACCGGTCATGTTATAACTTGCATCTTTCAAGCTGATCAGGTATTTGGTATAAGGAGCTTCGTTGTCGATGATATCATTGCCGTTGATACCCCACGAAGCGCGCAGTTTCAAATCCGCCAACCAATTGGCGGTCGATGCCATAAATTCCTCGCCCGAAATACGCCAACCGGCCGATACCGAAGGGAAATAGTCTGCATTATTGCCTTTTGCCAGACGCGAAGAAGCGTCACGACGCAGCGTAACAGAAGCCAGATAACGTCCCTCATAGTCATAGTTTGCCTTACCGAAGTAGGAAACCATGCCATAATTGGAGGCACCGGCGCCCACATTCTTGCCGGCAGTGACACCGCTAAGATAGAGATAATCTTCATTCTCCACAGCCAACCCCGTACCATAGCCGAACATGGATTCCGAATGATTCTTTTTGGCTTCCGCACCAAGAAGTACAGTAAGATTGTTTTTGCCGAAGGTCTTGTTATAAGTAGCGGTATTTGTCCACACCCAGTCCAATTTTTTATGAGACGATTGAGTCAGTTTGTTGACGGCATCACGTGCCCATACAGGCTCAAAGTTCTTGTTGGTTTCATCATAAAAGTTCATACCGAAATTCGTTCGCAGCACCAAATCCTTAATCGGCTCTATTTCAAGGAAAGCATTACCGAAGATACGCCAATATCCATGCTTATTCCGTTTCTCGTTCTCAAGAAGCCGAGCCATATTGGGAGCATCGCCCAAAACATCATTAATGGCATCGTTATAGTTGCCGTCTTCATCATAAACGGTTTTAGCAGGATGCTGCTTGATGGCATTTTCGTCTATACCACCCGGACTTAACGTTTGTGTCCAACGGTTGATGGCCACGTTCTCGCCGATACGCAGACGATTGTCAAGATAATGATAGTTGGAGCTTATACGGGTATTGATGCGTTGGAAATCGGTATTCCTTACCAAACCTTCATGGTCGAGGTAGTTCAACGCTAATGAGAAAGAACCATTATCAGAACCTTTAGAGAGAGTAGCGCTGTAGTTTTGCATTAAAGCAGTATGATAAACCACATCACGCCAGTTGGTATCAACCGCATGCACTTTAACTCCATTCAACCCGATGTAGTCTTGAAGTTGCGGCGTGGCACCATTACCGTATATCTCACTGCTTGGTGTGGCGCCATTATTGGCATACTTATAGGCCGCCCAATAAACCTGCCCCCATTCGTCGGCATTCAACATATCAAACCCGCTCTGATAGGTCTGCAAAGTCAGCGACATATCAAAATCCACACGGGTTTCACCTTGTTTGGCACGTTTGGTCGTAATGATGATGACACCGTTGGCCGCCTGCGCACCGTATATGGAGGCAGAAGCCGCATCTTTCAGAACCTGAATGGATTCCACATCATTGGAAGAGAGAATGGATGAGATGTTCTCACGGGTCATCACACCATCAATCACGTACAAAGGGGAGTTGGCATCACCACGGAAAGACGACTTTCCGCGAACCAAAGTAGAGGTATTACCTCCTCCCGGAGTACCGTCTGTGGTGATGTTCATACCGGCCACACGCCCCTGCAAACTCGACAGCACGTTTCCGGTAGGTATATCCGCTACGTCTTTCATCTTTACTACGGCCACCGAGCCCGTCAGGCTGGCCTTTTTCTCGGCCATATAGCCGGTCACCACGACTTCATCAATCAATTGAGAGTCTTCTACCAACTCGACACGCAAGGTGGGTTGAGCCTTCACCGTGATTGTTTTATATCCGATATAAGATACCGACAGCATGGCACCCGAGGCCACAGTCAAGGTGAAATTTCCATCAATATCCGTAATTGTTCCATTGTTATTGGAACCTACTTCAATGACAGAAGCGCCTATAACGGTTTCTCCCGTCGATTTCTCGACCACAGTACCTTTTACTTGAATTTGTTGGGCAAAAGATCCAATGCCCGCAAAGAGCAGCACAATGATTGTGCAAATCCTGAGACTGATGCATTTTAACATACTTATTAGTTTAAAGTTTATAATGTATTCCCTTCAACTCAATTCATCAATCGAGTTTTATGTCTGCAAAAATAGAGCTAAGCCTTTCTCGGACATATAACAAATGTAACGAATGATAGCACTTTTGATACTTCCTACTCCGTAAGGCGTTGTGAAGGCATTTTGGGAAATAAAAAAGCCTTTGTGATACTGTTCTTTATATCCGGATACAGCTTAAGGAAACAGTTCCAAGTTTGATAGGAAACCGCCCTTGCTGCCTGAAGTGACCGGATATATGGAATGGCTGTGGGCTGTGTACACGGGATAAGGCGGATGTATTAGAGAAAGCGATGCGGTATATATCCTTAAATTAGCAGACAAAGTCTTTTCGTATATTCTTTAGATTTTTATCGTGCGCATACGTATATCTGCACGATAAAAATCCAAAGACGTTCAAATTAGGACACGACGCCCCTTTCCCCATTGGGGATTGGAATTCAAAAGCCACGAAAAAAATGGATCTATCCAAAAGAAAGTTTGTCATACGGCATGCCGGTATACAAATTCAGCCACCAGCTTCTTGCCGTCCTTGTCCATTTGGCGCATACGGCGGTAAAGTGGAAGACAAACTTCTTGATTCTTGACGTAGGCGATAAGCTGGTGAATACGGATGACACAGCTCTTATGAAATACGAGAAGAAATTCATGCAGAAGGCTGTCAGTATCATGTACACGGTGTTCTCTTTCAAGAAGGAGCATGGCAGATGCTTCCATCCGAAGTCATTGTTGAGACGGTCGAAGTCGCGCTCTCTCGCCCCACGCTTGTTGTACGTTTCGATAACGTTCTTCTCTTCACTGTCCCAGTCATTGGTTATGATGCAGCGGTAGGTGTACCTGTCACCGAAAAGATCAGGTGTACTGTCCTTTTCCTTTGTCCGTTGCACTACAATGCGGTAATGGGAATCCTCCATGAACTGTGTTGACATAACCGAGGCCACTTCCGTTT
This sequence comes from Bacteroides zoogleoformans, assembly GCF_002998435.1. Lineage (NCBI taxonomy): Bacteria > Pseudomonadati > Bacteroidota > Bacteroidia > Bacteroidales > Bacteroidaceae > Bacteroides > Bacteroides zoogleoformans. Next base: position 1,213,342 of record NZ_CP027231.1, read on the forward strand.
CCTGCGAGCCTATCTCAACACGCTTCCATTCACGTATATCTTGTATACGGCTGTACATTGACGCACTGTGTATGGCCCGTATGTAGAATATGCGGCAGTTGCCGTCAACAGTCCTTATGATATCCTCCGAATAGGAGCCGCAATCGGCACGGAAGATGCCTATGTGCAAGCCGTATGAATGAAGCAGCTTGAAAGCCCTTGACAGTGTGTCAGCCTGATGGAACTTGACGGGTGTGTTGCCGTCACGGTTTTCGATGTACGCAATGATGCCATCTATTGAGACGACACCAGGGAAATAGCCGTAAGCTTGCTTGTACGAATACTTCGCATCGGCTTTTTCCGTCTTGACGAAAACATGGTCGAAATCCACGTTGACAGTCTGGCCGTATTTGAACAGTCCCATCTTCATGTTGAGTTTCATCAGAAGGTCATTGAGTCTTGGGTTGGTATTGAATCTGAACACATTGCCTGACGAAGACTTGTATTCCATGTCTTCATGGGAGAGTTCCTTTATGGCACGCCCGATTGTGTGGCTCGTCGGTATCCGGATTTCAGGTGATTCCCGCAGGTGGCACTCGCTTCTGTTGACATCTTCCACGCAGTCACCGCCACAATGAAACACGTCAGACATGGCTGACATTATCTCGTCCCACTGGTAGCCGTTGTAGGTAGAACTGCGAACACCAAGAGTGCCGTTGATGACTTTGTCAAGTGAAAGCGCATAAAAAGCCTTGCTTGCGCAATAAATTCCTCCAAAAGGAGTGATTTTCTCAGATTTTATGTTTACCTTTGCCACATGTCAGATATTCTTTATTTGAGTTTTAAGCAACACTAAGGTAAGTGAATTTCCTGACATATGCAAGCATTGGGTAATTTATTGTTATCCAAAGACTTGCTTTCTTGTAAAATTATAAGTCTGCTAATTTAAGGTAATATATGACGAAAATGAAGAGATTCGCATTGGCAACCCTGTGTTTTGCTGCTATGAGCTTTGCAGGATGTACCGACAAGAGTGACAATCCCGTTGTCGATGATGATGTTGACATCGTGGTTATGCCGCTACCTGAAACCGACCAGATGGACCAGACTACAGCTCAACGAGTGACCATCTTGGGGTCTGGCTTCAGTCAGGTGGCAGAGGCTTTCATCCGCAGAGTAGAGCATCCGATGACAAGCATCACAGACGAGACGGATGCCATCTTGATAAAGGGAAGTGACATCAACGTACTTGCTAACGATGATAGTGTGGCACCCGACATAATGGAGGCCATTCGACAAGGGAAGAAACTCATCATCGACCAACCCACCGTCAGACAGATGCGCACGGCAGCATGGCTTGTGTTCTTCCAGACATATCCGGCAGAGAGCAACGATGAGTATGTTCATATAGACACGGGAGGGGAGGAACACGAGGACCATGTGTGCTACGACATGATTGCAATTGACGCAGACGGCAACATTTACACGTTGAATGACATCTTCGACGAAGATGATGGCGAGCCAGAACAGGAACTGACACCCTACCTGAACGGACTCCATGCCGACCCTTTGGCAGCTTGGCTCAACGAACAGGCAGAGGGCAATAATGCCATGTCGGCAAGAGCCGCTACCCGTGGCGCATCGGGCGATCTGGCATCGAAAATGACGGCACAGAACGTCACACGTTCCTACACACTGAAGCCATCGAATGGGTATGAGTCAAGGCTAACGAACCGCTCCTGTGTGTTCACCATCTCGACAAACATCTGGGCGGCCTACAAATACGATGAGGATGCCGACTACTATCTCATAGAGCAGACCGTGCTGGGCAACAGCAGTAACTTCTGGATAGGCAGTTGGAAAGGCGGGAATTGGAACTATCAGGGATTCTTCCTGTCGAGGGAAATTGTGAGCAACACCCTGCGCAAAGACAGCCATGGCACACTGCTGAAGAACAGTGAAGGGGCGGTTCTGATAGACTACTCGCCAACCAGCACGACAGGACAGCACTCCACGACCGTTGAGGAGAGCTGGAATCTGTCTGGCTCTGTGGGAGTGTCTGGCTCTGGTGTCGAGGGTGTGCTGTCTGGTGGCGTGGGTGGCAGCATCAGCAACACCTATACCACGGAGGACATGACCATCACGGCACTCTCGATGAACGACGACAACTGCCTGAACAACGCCGCCTGGCAGTACGACATCAATACCAACAACTACGATTTCAGCGGCTGGAGTGGTTATTCGTTCCGTACACCTCCCATACTTGGAACCAACGCCTTCAAGTCGGCACAATGCTGGCTGTGGAAGGTGGAACACCCCAAGAACTATGGAGACATCATCCTGCATGTGTTTCTGGGCTTCGACCACTCGTTCAACAGCTATCGCAACAAGACTTTCAGCAGCTACAGCGAGAATGGGAATTTCTTCAACGGCTGGTATAAGCAGGACATCATTATTCGTCCACCATATCGTGAGACTATCAGCAAATGAAGGGGTATATGAAGAAGTACAAGGATTGGATAGGAGGCTTCCTCAGCAACCTTCTCGCCACCGTGCTGGGCATCGTGCTGACATTCGGCACGACTTGGTGGATTGAGCGGAGCCGACAGGTAGATGCTGCGGAGGAGACGGTGGAGCGTTGCCTTGCCAATATGGAGCGGCGTGGTGAAAGCTTGGAGGGTCTTGTGAAGATGATGATAAGCCAAGACTCCATTTTGCAAGTTGTCACCTCGCGCTGGCCTGATGTCTCTGACGACACGCTCAGCTTGTTCAAGGACGTGTTCGGCTCAACCAATTTCACGCTCCATGACCACTCCGCCGAAAGCGTGTTCAAGGGCAGTTATGAGAATGCGCACATATTGGGCCGTTTCGCCGAAAACCTCGGATTCGGCTTCGAGTATCTTGATTGGATGGAGCAGAGATGCCAGCACGTTGAGGACTTGCGGCAGGAAACATTACGCCAAATCCTGACTGACCCACGTTTTAGCAGCACCCAGACCGACAGGGAGAAGGTCCGGCTGATGCTCGATATGCCCGAAGTGCGCTACTTTATCTTGCAGCATGGCGGCTGGGCCAACTCGTTGGAAAAGAGCTTGCCAGTATATCAAGAAAAACTTCTCCCGTTCCTGCACAAGTTGTGGAATGGCGAGGTTGAAGATACAGAAATAGATTTCAGCATATAACAATTTAAACAACACTTCGATTATGAAAAAGAATCTCATGACGCTTGCAGCCGTCCTCCTTGCTGCAATGATTACAACCACTGTGTTCACGGCCTGCGGCAGTGATGATGACGATGACACACAATACATCGTCAGTTACACCGCCGACGGTAATCTTACATCATCCTCAACGTCGCTCAACATGGATGCCTTGCTGATTATTCCAGGATTCAACTCGGCCATTTCGTCGGCACTCGGAGGAAGCACGTATGTCATCTCATCGAACACTACGGAGAAAGACGCTGCCGTGAAGAGTGCCTGCGATGCCTATTACTCGACAGCCAAGGCAAGCTACAATGCCACTGGCCAGGTGACCATCACCAAGACCATCCTGAAAACGGGAGACAGCAGTTACAACCAGACCTCTACACTGGCCACCTACACATTTGAATAGAGATTGCGGTCATGAAGCAAATAGCATTACTATTCCTCCTCTCGGTTGCAGCCATAGTCTCTGCAAAGCCGGGCGACAACGCTGCAACAGGAAAGGGCGACACCATACAGTTACCCACCTACAAGGGTGCCTATCCGTATGATGTCATCACATTCAAACCCTTTCTGATGACCGTTGGCCCAAACTACGTGACGGGTGCTCCGTCGTGGGATGGCAAGGGACTGCACGTTGGCGTACAGTCTGGCGGCTACGAGCTGACTTCCGATGTCGTGGAGCGTGACTTTGTGGCTCCAGAGTCGTCCTCGTTGGTCTTTCAGGCCATCGACATGTATGGCGACACCGCCATGAGCGTGACAACGAAAGCCGTGCAGGAATATTTCACCGACCTGCAGGACTTCGGGCTGGCGTGGGGACAAAACAAAGATGCCTTAATCCTTGGCAGCACCATAATGCGCGGGGGCAGCTATCAGATAAATCTCTCCGTCGTCCCCGACATCTTTATTTTGACAGACACCATGGACGTGAAGGACGAGGCGGGCATTCGCATTGCCCCATTCGAAAGCAAGCTGGGCATGGACGTGGACTTTCTTGCACATATCACAACGGGCTATCCCTACAACCCCGACACGCTGACGGGCAATGAGACACTCCGATGGGTGGTGTCGCGGATGAACAGCGATTCCACTTACACCACAATCCTTGAGGGCAACAAAAAACTGCGCCTCAAAGATACGGCAAAGCCGCTCTTGGCAGGACTCGACTCGATGGCCTTTAGGCTGGAGAAGCCCAGAGTGGGACGCTATAAGATAGACTTCACGTCCGACTTCCCCGCAGCCAACATCACTACGGCCTTTGACGTGCAGGACACACTCAGAGCCACCTTCAAGCTCGACCGTGACACCTACGTTTACGATAAGGACAGCACGGCACTGCTCCATGTGGCGATGGACTACAAGTACCCCCACATTGCCGCAACAAAGGATTATCCTGTGCCTACCATCCGCATCTTTGCCGAACTGAACGACTCCAAGGACTCGCTCATCATCAGCAGTGACACGCTTGCCGTAAAAGACCTGAATTACACTGGCGACTGGAGGGTCAGATATAAGCCTGTTGCCAAAGGGAATAGCACTGATACACAATATCTACGGTTAATCGTTGATTTTAACGGTGGCGTGCAATGCACCGATTCGCTTCCCATGCGATTCTCAAGCACAACAGAGATAAGTGCTGTAAAGACAAAGAGCGAAGAAACTTCCGCTTGTTCATATAATTTGAGCGGCCAGAAAGTATCGACAAACTACAAAGGCATCGTGATTCGGCGTGGGAGGAAGTACCTGAACAGATAGCATTTATAGAAAGAAACAACAACCGCAGGGCAATAAGATTCCTGCGGTTGTTGCGTTATAGCCTTGGCCTGCGTCGCTTCTTACGCTGCATCCGTCGGCGAAACTCTTCTTCTGTAGGGTCGAGGCGGGATTGGTCGTGTCGAACAATCCTAAAGAGGGCACTACAATAGATGCCTCAGAACGGCAAGCAGATTCTGACACTGTCTCTTGTCTGGACTGCTCGTTGTGGCTAATCGTATTCTGATAAACCTGTTTCTTCCGTTCTTTTTCTGCATTCGTATTGAGTTTGGACAGCACAAATTGGAACGTCGGTCCGCGTCTGATTTGTGATGCTTTGAAATTCCTGCCGTCCTTGGTGAAGCGCATCCCTTGAGCGTCATTCAAGTCGCGACTGCCGCTTTTGCGCATGACAAGTTCCAGCTTGACACCATCTTGGGCAAGTCGCTGATTGAACTCTTTCAGCGATGTACAAGTCATTAGAGCCTTGCCGACAACGTGATATATCTCATATTTCGTCCTCTCCGCTCCCCTTAACCGCCTAGTTTTAGTCTTTGCCTTGCCTGTTCCGTAGGTCAGTCCGCACTTGTCTTTAAGCCGTTTCGTTACCTTTTCGTTTCGCCTAAAATCGTTTTGGTCGGTGATAGTTTTGCCGTGATAGTCAATGCGGTTATAGACCAGATGGCAGTGGGGATTGTCGTTGTCGTGATGTCGGACAAGGAGAAACTGAGTGTCCTTGATACCCATCATCTCCATGTATTCAAGGGCAATCTTGGTCATCATCTAATCGGTCAGTTTGTCCTTGTCCTCTGGTTTGAAGCTAAGAGCGATGTGGCCTACTGGCTTTGAAATCCTTGTGTTCATCTGTCGCTGAAACTCGAAGCTCTCCGTGATGCTGTCCACTGAGCCGATCAACACACCATCGGAGGCGAGGATGGTTGCGCCCTCCTTGCCTGTCACATACTGCACACATCCACGAAAGGATGCCGCCTTCATTATCTTGCCTATCATCTTCTCTCTCCTTGGTGGTTTTGTCTATACTTCCTGATGATGTCGCTCATGTTGTTCAGAACGGCATCCAGTTTTATCGATACCTTAAATTAGCAGACAAAGTCTTTTCGTATATTCTTTAGATTTTTATCGTGCGCATACGTATATCTGCACGATAAAAATCCAAAGACGTTCAAATTAGGACACGACGCCCCTTTCCCCATTGGGGATTGAGATTCAAAAGCCTCGAAAAAAAATGGGTCTATCCAAAAGAAAGTTTGTCATACGGCATGCCGGTATACAAATTCAGCCACCAGCTTCTTGCCGTCCTTGTCCATTTGGCGCATACGGTGGTAAAGTGGAAGACAAACTTCTTGACTCTTGACGTAGGCGATAAGCTGGTGAATACGGATGACACTGCTCTTATGAAATACGAGAAGAAATTCATGCAGAAGGCTGTCAGTATCATGTACACGGTGTTCTCTTTCTAGAAGGAGCATGGCAGATGCTTCCATCCGAAGTCATTGTTGAGACGGTCGAAGTCGCACTCTCTCGTCCCACTGGTAGCCGTTGTAGGTAGAACTGCGGACACCAAGAGTGCCGTTGATGACTTTGTCAAGTGAAAGCGCATAAAAAGCCTTGCTTGCGTAATATATTCCTCCGAAAGGAGTGATTTTCTCAGATTTTATGTTTGCCTTTGCCATATGTCAGATATTCTTTATTTGAGTTTTTGCAGCACTAAGGTAGTGAATTTCCTGACACATGCAAGCATTGGATAATTTATTGTTATCCAATGACTTGCTTTCTTGTAAAATTATAAGTCTGCTAATTTAAGGTATATAGAAAAACGGTGCGATGCACGGAGAAAAGTTGTTCGGTACACGTATATTCCTTTGTTCGCACCGCGCGAATATAAAAACGCAGTGCGCGAACAGACAAACGCACCGTGCGAACAAGTGTTCGCAAGGCGGAAACAAAGATTCCTAATAGTGCGATTCAAACTCAAACTCCTCCGCGCACCGGTATCCTTCTTCATAAAGGTCTGTCAACTTTCTGATATTGCGTTCTATGCGGTTTACTTCTATCGGATTACGCGGACGTATCACAGTGATTTCTCCGGCTTCCTCCATCTGCTCCACCAAGTCCAGTTGCTCGTTGTAGACCACACTGCGGCGGTTGATGGCTTCGCGAAGCTGCGGATACCTCTTATATATAAATGGAGGAACTTTCGTCCCTTTAACCTCTTTACGATAACCACGATTGCGCGTCAGCACCACCACATTGTTGGTGAAGCCATCATGCCGGGCACGCATCACCGGAATGCTGTCGACAATACCACCATCGAGCATCGGGATGTTGTCCACATAGGTTATGGGGCAGACAAAAGGCAGGCTGCTCGAAGCCCTTACAATATCTATGAGACGTTCTTTACACTGCTTTTCCTCGAAATAGTTGGCCTCGCCCGTCGTGCAATTGGTGGTCACCATGACAAAACGCTCCGGACAACGGAAATAGGCCTCATAATCATAAGGCAGTATATGCTCGGGAAACTCCTGAAACAGCAGATCGAAATCCATGATATTGCGTTTCTTCAACAGATGCCTCAACCCTATGTACTTGTACTTCTCCAGCAAATCGATGTTGCTGTATTTGGCACGTCCGCGCTGACCGGACATATAAGAAAGCCCGTTGCAGGCTCCTGCACTGACACCGATGGCATAGGGAAAGCGAATGCCACGGTCCATAAAACTGTCGAGGACACCACAAGTGAAGACACCGCGCATGCCTCCGCCTTCTAATACAAGTCCGCTTTGCGAGGTGAGAGATATAGCGTGCCGATTCATATTATAAAAAACAGATTAATTGTTATTTAAATGTCATTTTGCGCCTCAAAGATAAACTTTGTTCATAATATTCTAATTATATTTGTGCCATCAAACTAATTATTCATATATTAATTAATCAAAATGAAAAAACCTATACTGATTGCCGCTTTGGGATTGCTGAGCCTGAACATGACAGCTCAGGATGCCCCGGAAACAGACAAGCCGGAAGAAGGCTTCGTGTTTACAACCGTCAAAGAGTTGCCCATCACTTCTATCAAGAATCAGAACCGTGCCGGTACGTGCTGGAGCTATTCCGGTATAGCTTTCCTTGAATCGGAACTGCTGCGTATGGGAAAAGGAGAATACGACTTCTCCGAAATGTATATCGTGCACAAGACTTATCTGGATCGTGCAGATGCTGCCGTGCGTACTCATGGAGATGTTTCCTTCTCACAAGGCGGTTCTTTCTATGACGTGATATATGGCATGAAGACATTCGGACTGGTGCCCGAAGAGACCATGCGTCCGGGCGTAATGTACGGCGATACGCTGAGCAACCACACAGAACTTTCGGCAGTTTCAGACGCCGTGGTAGCTGCCATTGCCAAAGGAAAACTGCGTAAGTTGCAGACCGATGCCGGCCGCCAACCTTTGTGGAAAAAGGCTATCTCCGCCATCCACAACATCTATTTGGGCGAGTGTCCTGAGACATTCACTTATCAAGGGAAAACATACACCCCGCAGTCTTTCTACCAATCTACCGGTCTGAATCCTGACGACTACATCTCACTGACTTCCTACACCCATCATCCGTTCTATGAATCGTTTGTTCTTGAAATTCAGGACAATTGGCGCTGGGCACGCTCGTACAACCTGCCCATCGACGAGTTGATGCAGGTATTCGACAATGCCATTGCCAATGGTTATCCCATCGCGTGGGGAGCCGATGTCAGCGAAGACGGATTTACCCGCGATGGCGTCGCTGTGATGCCCGATGCAGACAAAGTACAGGAACTCAGTGGTTCGGACATGGCTCACTGGCTGAAGATGAAACCCGCAGAGAAGAAGCTGAACAGCAAGCCCCAGCCTCAGAAATGGTGCACGCAGGAAGAACGCCAGGAGGCCTACGATAATTGGGAAACCACCGATGACCACGGCATGCTGATATACGGTACCGCCAAAGATCAGGAAGGCAATGAATACTACATGGTAAAGAATTCGTGGGGAAAGGCCGGAAAATACGAGGGTATATGGTATGCTTCCAAAGCCTTTGCACGCTACAAGACCATGAACATCATCGTCAACAAGCAAGCGCTTCCCAAAGAAATTGCCAAGAAACTTGGTGTGAAGTAAGAGTTCGGTTCACGTCACTCCCGTTCACATATCAGCGAGTCTAAATCAATGACTCGCTTTTTTTGTTTTTGCTCATAAGTTACGGCATTGTGCATTTTTTACGATATTTTCTTGTCAGAATCAACTCTTTGAGTAATTTTGCACACTAAAATAATGCGTTAACCGGACAATTTCAGTAGCAGGAATTCTCCTCTCACTACTCCTATTCCCCGGGAACTGACAGAGAAACACTAATACTAATAACTAATAGCATGAGTTTGAAAATTGTAGTACTGGCTAAACAAGTGCCCGACACACGCAACGTCGGGAAGGATGCCATGAAAGCCGACGGCACCATCAACCGCGCGGCATTGCCTGCCATCTTCAACCCCGAAGACCTGAACGCCCTTGAACAGGCCCTCAGACTGAAAGATGAACACCCGGGCTCCACCGTCACCATCCTGACCATGGGGCCGGGACGTGCGGCCGAAATCATTCGCGAGGGGCTCTACCGGGGGGCGGACAACGGCTACCTGCTGACCGACCGCGCCTTTGCCGGAGCGGATACCCTCGCCACCTCGTACGCCCTGGCCACCGCCATCAAGAAGATAGGCGAATGCGACGTCATCATCGGCGGACGCCAAGCCATCGACGGCGATACGGCGCAAGTAGGCCCCCAAGTGGCGGAGAAGTTGGGACTGACGCAGGTGACCTACGCCGAAGAGATTTCGAAGGTGGACAAAGCCGCCGGAAGAATCACCGTGAAGCGTCACATCGACGGCGGTGTGGAGACCGTAGAGGCTCCGCTGCCCATCGTCATCACCGTGAACGGCAGCGCAGCGCCCTGCCGACCGCGCAACGCCAAGTTGGTGCAGAAGTACAAACGTGCCCTCGGCGCACAGGAGAAGGCCGCCCTCGCCAAAGACGGCGCGGAACCGGCTTACGCCCACCTTTATGAGCAATATCCTTATCTGAATATCACGGAATGGAGCGTGGCCGACGTCGACGGCGACCTTGCCCAATGCGGCTTGAGCGGCTCGCCCACCAAAGTGAAAACCATCCAGAACATCTCTTTCCAAGCCAAAGAAAGCAAGACGCTGACGGGCAGCGACAAGGATGTGGAAGATTTGATTGTTGAACTGTTAGCCAACCATACGATAGGATAAAGACCATGAATAATGTATTTGTATATTTAGAGATAGAGGGCACCACGGTGGCCGACGTCAGCCTCGAACTCCTGACCAAAGGCCGTAAGTTAGCCAACCGGTTGGGCTGCCAACTGGAAGCCATTGCGGCGGGAAGCCATCTGGCAGGCATCGAACGGCAGGTATTGCCCTACGGCGTGGATAAACTCCACGTCTTCGACGCGCCGGGGCTGTTTCCTTACACTTCCCTCCCCCACTCCTCCGTACTCATCAACCTCTTCAAGGAAGAGAAACCGCAAATCTGCCTGATGGGAGCCACCGTCATCGGCCGCGACCTCGGCCCGCGCGTTTCCTCGGCCTTGACCAGCGGACTGACGGCCGACTGCACCTCATTGGAAATCGGTGACCACGAGGACAAGAAAGAAGGGAAGGTTTACAAAGACCTGTTGTACCAAATCCGTCCGGCATTCGGCGGCAACATCGTCGCCACGATTGTCAACCCCGAGCACCGTCCGCAGATGGCCACCGTGCGCGAGGGCGTGATGAAGAAAGAAATCCTCGACGCTGCCTACAAAGGCGAAGTCATCAAGCACGATGTAGCCAAGTACGTGCACGAAACGGACTATGTGGTGAAGGTGATAGACCGCCATGTGGAGAAAGCCAAACACAACCTGAAAGGCGCTCCCATCGTGATTGCGGGCGGCTACGGCATGGGCAGCCGCGAGAACTTCGACCTGCTGTTCGAGCTGGCCAAGGAACTGCATGCGGAAGTAGGCGCCAGTCGAGCCGCCGTCGATGCAGGCTATGCCGACCATGACCGCCAAATCGGACAGACGGGCGTAACGGTTCGCCCCAAGCTGTACATCGCCTGCGGCATCAGCGGACAAATACAGCACATCGCCGGCATGCAGGACAGCGGCATCATCATCTCCGTGAACAACGACGAGAACGCTCCCATCAACGCCATTGCCGACTACGTCATCAACGGCACGGTGGAAGAGGTGATACCGAAGATGATTAAGTATTATAAACAGAACAGCAAGTAACCCCATCCCTATCCGCACGCTCAACGAATGATGATACGTATTCTCGTGTTAATTACAATGTCGCTGCTTTGCTGTACGGCAAAGGCCCAGCAAGGCGCCATCTACCTTGACTCGAAGATGCGGCAAGTGAATAAGCGCTCCAAAGCTGCGGAGTATGCTGTCATCCAACAGGAGGAAAACGGCATAAAGCTCGTGAGCTTCTATTCGCTCGACGGAAAACTCTTGCGCAACAGCAACTACCGGCAATTCGGAAAGAAGTCGGAAAAGAATGTGCTACACGGTGCCACTTCTTATAAGTTCTCAAACTCCGACCAAGACAGTCTGCTTGTCTTCTATACGGACAACAAACGGAACGGAGGAGCATTCTTCTATTACCCTACCGGTAAAATCATGGCGAATTGCCAATACAAGGACGGGAAACTGAACGGCTTGTCAAAGCAATACTATGAGGATGGAAAGAGGATTACTACCGCCGTGGCAACGAAAGAACCGATAGCTTGCGGCTTTTGTGTGACGGAAAGAACTACAAGGATTACAAAATTTTAATAGTATGGCAAACTTTTATACCGAAATACCGGAACTCAAGTATCACTTGAACAATCCGATGATGGAACGTATCTGCGAACTGAAAGAACGCGGATACGAAGACAAAAACAAGTACGACTATGCTCCGCAGGACTATGCGGACGTGATGGACTCGTATGACAAAGTACTTGAAATCACAGGAGAAATCACAGGAGAAATCATTGCGCCCAATGCTGAAGGCGTGGACGAAGAAGGCCCTCGCTGCGCCAACGGCCGTGTGGAATACGCCCACGGCACCAAGCAGAACCTCGACGCCATGGTGAAGGCCGGACTGAACGGCATGACCATGCCCCGACGCTTCGGCGGCTTGAACTTCCCGATTACTCCTTACACCATGTGTGCCGAAATCGTAGCCGCCGCCGATGCGGGATTCGGGAACATCTGGTCACTGCAAGACTGTATAGAGACGCTCTATGAGTTCGGCAACGAAGACCAGCACAGCCGTTTCATCCCCCGCATCTGTGCCGGAGAAACCATGTCGATGGACTTGACCGAGCCGGATGCCGGCTCAGACCTGCAAAGCGTCATGCTGAAAGCCACCTACGACGAAGCCGAAAACTGCTGGCGACTGAACGGCGTGAAGCGCTTCATCACGAACGGAGATGCTGACTTGCATCTGGTACTGGCTCGCTCGGAAGAAGGCACGAAAGACGGCCGCGGCCTGTCCATGTTCATCTACGACAAGAAAGAAGGCGGCGTAGACGTGCGCCGCATCGAGAATAAGCTGGGCATCCACGGCTCGCCCACCTGCGAGTTGGTTTATAAGAATGCCAAGGCAGAACTTTGCGGCGAGCGCAAGCTCGGCTTGATAAAATACGTCATGGCTCTGATGAACGGTGCCCGTCTGGGTATCGCCGCTCAGTCGGTAGGTCTGTCGCAGGCTGCCTATAACGAAGGACTGGCGTACGCCAAAGACCGCAAACAGTTCGGCAAAGCCATCATCGAGTTCCCCGCCGTATATGACATGCTGGCCATCATGAAGGCCAAACTGGATGCCGGGCGCGCGTTGCTGTATCAGACTTCGCGCTACGTGGATATCTACAAGGCATTGGACGACATCGCCCGCGAACGCAAGCTCACTCCCGAAGAACGTCAGGAACAGAAGAAATATGCCAAACTGGCCGACGCCTTTACTCCGCTGGCCAAAGGCATGAACTCCGAGTATGCCAACCAGAACGCGTACGACTGCATTCAGATTCACGGCGGTTCGGGTTTTATGCTGGAATATGCCTGCCAGCGCATCTATCGCGACGCGCGTATCACCTCCATCTACGAGGGTACCACGCAGTTACAGACCGTGGCTGCCATCCGCTATGTGACGAACGGTTCGTACATCGCCACCCTGCGCGACTATGAGACCATCCCCTGCAGCGCGGAAATGCAACCGCTGATGGATCGCATCCAGGAAATGGCAAACAAGCTGGATGCCTGCACCAATGCCGTGAAAGAAACCGCCAACCAAGAGTTGCTGGACTTCACCGCCCGCCGTCTGTACGAGATGGCAGCCGTATGCATCATGTCGCACCTGATTGTCCAAGACGCCACAACAGCGCCGGAGCTGTTCGGCAAGTCCGCCTTGGTTTATGTGAACTATGCCGAAGCCGAAGTAGAGAAACACTTCAACTTCATCCGTAAGTTCAAGGCCGAAGAGTTGGAAAGCTACCGCAAGTAGTCTTGCCGGACAGAGAATAAAGTATGAAGGCACGGAGATTCATGGGGCATTGCCAATCCATGAATTCCGTGCCTTCAGTTTCTGTTGCAGGATGTGCTGCTTCTTAACTTATAACCATGTCAAATGATTCCGATAAGGATACAGATAATAAACAATAAGCAAAAGCGTGCAGCTCAATGAGTTGCACGCTTTTGCGTTTATGGGGTTCATGGTTGCTATGTGTTTTCTATGGGCTTTTTTATCTCTTATTTGCGACATGTTTGCGACACGTCTTATTTGGCGATAAGGTACAACTTAGATTGATATAAACCATTTAAAATGAGAAGAATATGCCAAAAGGAAATTACACCATTCAAAGAAGTTGCGAGGAGTGTGGTAAAATCTTTACTCCTCCCACATTAGTGTCGAAGTATTGTTGCCCTGCTTGTTCCAAGAGAGCGTATAAGAAAAGACAAGTCGCAAAAGAGAAAGAGGCGATACGCCAAGCACTGATTAGACGAATACCATCCAGCAAAGGGTATCTAACCGTAAAAGAAGCTATGATGATTTATGGCATTAGTAAAGATGTACTTTATCGTATGATACGGCAAGGATTGATACCGTCATACAATTTTGGCCAGCGTCTGATACACCTTAGTCGGCAGTATATGGATGAACACTTCAAAACAAAGGCAGGGAGTAGAAAGAGAAAAAAGGAAGCATTGTCCTTTGAACCCAAAGACTGTTATACTATCGGAGAGATTGCCAAGAAATTCCATATCAATGACAGCAGTGTCTTTAAGCACACCAGAAGGCATAGAGATTTTTATAAACACCAAATAATCAACAGGTTAAATTGCTTACCAATGAAAGTAGGTAACGATAAGGAAACCAGCGAGCTTCTATACTCTACCTTAATTTGCCATTTCAAAGAACCACTTTGTCTGTTGCAAAGATAAAGGTATATCGTGAGAAAAAAGAATTTTCTCTCTTGAAATTTTCGTAAAGTCGTCTGTTGGGCAGCTTTTTGTTTTCTGTGTATTCTATTCTTATGATGAAATGTAATCTCCGAAGGCTGCGTTTTTCACCTTACTCCTTACCCTGCACATCCACCACTTATGCCCGTGTATTATGTCAGAATCAGTTGTTCGTTCTCAGCGGCAAAGGCAGTTCCGGGCTTTTACGGACAAAAAAGATCAAGGCGGCAAGCCGTTTAGACGACAATCTCCACACTTCCATTTCATTGCAGGTAGTATTCTCGCCATAAAACCTTGTTTGTCCCAATCCCTACCTTTTTACGCCACTGAAATGAAAACGACCGACCCGACAAAAAACATATAAAAATGCAAGATATGCAAGATGTAAAAAAGAAGAAACTATAATAAACCAACCAAGATGGTGTCAAATATGCGTTGTGGTGCAAAAACATTGACACACCTCCATTGATTTAATCCAAAGATTCTGGTTCTTCTTTATCTATACTCTCTTCTGAAGTAGCATCAAAAGCCAAAAAAACTTCCAAAAATGCAGTTTCATGGAAGAAATAGTTTGGATCATCAATTAGCTTGTCTTCCATAAAATGAAATCCCCAATTGGCGTATTCCTCCATTGTCTGCATCAACAGATCAACTGCTTTGCGTGAGGTTATTTCGCCTTTTTCTAAAGCGATGAAATCAATGTCGGTGCGAGTGACAAGGGCAGTAAAAATGTACTCACGGAGTTTCGGATAGGCTTTTCGCCCTTTGACAGAGTCCAAATTGCCCCAATACTGAATGGGCTGTCCGAAAGTCTTGCGTTTTTGCGTGTCCCCTGTAAGCGGTCGTTTTTGGTTGAAATAAAGCCCCATAAAAAATGCGACAATGAATATTTCATAACCACCACCAAAGACTTTGCCTCTGTCTTCACGTAAAGAAGTTGCACCACGCCCATAGTCACAAAAGTTTTTGATGATACTGTCTTCGTATCTTTTTTCCCATAGTGGATTGCGGTTTGCCCACAAATCATATAGTTTTTCTGCTATCATAATTCGTTATCTTACTTGTTTAACAACTGTTTGAATGGTTGACAAATCCTTATCATTGAACGGCTCTACTTTTTCAATCTGATAAACGGAACAAGAAAGTTTGTTGATTGTGTCAAAATCTAACGACTTTCGACCTGTTGTCTTATCGATATTAAGCAAATCTTTCGTAACGATAACGCATTGCTTATCAATGGTATCTATCACATTGTAGAATGTATCTTCCTTGAAACCGCCGAACGAAGATGTCGGAGCATCAAATATCAATGGATAGTCTTGTTCGCGTTTCAAAGTCGTAATTTGAGAAATAGCAAACAGAACCGACATATACATAGTTGTCTTCAGTGCACCGTTCGGATTTTCGATTCGTGTGCCATTGTCACTATAAAGTTCGATACGTGCAGAATTGTTAATGGTTTTTCTGATGCGGATTATTCCATAGAAATCATTTTTGTTCAACGTCTGCAAATACTTATTCGATTCGGTTTCAAGCATTTGTAGGAAGTTGTTGACATTTTGCTCTTTTGCGTTAGCGAATGCTTTGGTTATCTTCTCAAATGCAGTATGCACACGCTGATATACCTGCGTCATTGAACTTGTTGGTTCAAGTTGTGATAGTTTTTCTTGTATCTCAGCCCTCGCACTCTCCTTGTTTTTCAGAGTGGTTTCCAACTCTGAAAAACGGCTTTCGGCACGGCTTTTAGCATCAAAGAAGCCTCTCAAATCAGAGATGCTCTTATCTAACAGTTCAGAGCTTAACCCTGATTGCATCAGCAAATCATTTTGTTCTGTTTCCATCTCTTGCAACTGTTTATCCACTTCTGCCAACTCGGCTTTTCTTTTGGTGACAAATTCCAACCGGTCTGAAATGGTTATCGCAATGTTTGAAATTTCTTGCTCTGTATCGCCACTTAATTTGATTTGGCGAGAATGCAACTCATTAATGAATGAGTTGGGAAACAATGGCTTTTCAACATTTTCTTTCGTGTCTGAATTTTTATTGACTTCCGACGCTATATGGTCAAGATATTCATTAAGTTTATGGCACATAAACTCGTAAGCATCTGAGCCTTTAGGGGCAGAACGACCACAGACTTTGCAAATTTCATCGTCAATCATTTCTTTCATTGTTGCCTCATCGGGCAAATTCCATGGCAAAGGGACGGCATCATTGGCGAGTTTCTGAATCTTTGATATTGCCTCACGTGCTCCTGCCTCTTTCGCTCGACGTTCCGTTTCCTGCTTGTCAAGTATTCGTTTTTCCTTGCTCAATGCAGAAACTTTCGCAGAAAACTCTTTTATGATTGCAGGGAAAGAACGTAGAATCCAATATTCATCCAGCAGATTGGTGCTGTACTCGCACGATGAATACGCCACCAACTTTGCCCGCTTATCCTTCAGTCCTTTGATACGCTCTTTTATGGCTTGATAGCGTTCCGATGTTTCTTGGTTCTTTTCCAGCAATTCCAATTTTGAGGAGAATTCATTGATGGATAGTTCCTTTTGACGTAGTTCTGTCTTGATACTTTGAATGTCATTTGTGACATCATTCAATTGCGTATTGAGTTCTTTTGCTTGCTTCGACACTTTCTTATCGTTTTGCAACTCACGATTTGCAGCATTGGCCGATTTTTGCTCGAAATTTGAAGTTAATTCAACTAATTTATCAAACTCTTTAATGCCAGAAAAAGTGTCAACCAGAGTTTTCAACGCAGTGTCATTGTCAAAAACATTGAGTTCGTTTTCGCCCTTGAACAAACAATATTTACGGATGACAGGTTCGAAACAAGTATTTAGCAGTCTATCGCCAGCACAGGAATGTCGTTCTGTACCATCAATGAAATATCCGACAAACTTGTAATCCTTTGTGCGAATATTGTCTTCAGATATTCTTTCAAAAGTGAAACACTTTTCTATCTCCTTCTCTCCATCGTGTTCAAAGGTTATGTTTACTGAAACTTCATCGCTTTCTCCAATTTCCAATTCTGATTTACGCTTTTCAGAAATATGAGAATCTTTTCGGTTCTCACCTGTTGTGTCGAATAACCATTCTAATGCTTCAAACAAAGTTGTTTTGCCGTCACCATTGTCTCCAATTATCAAAGTCAGACCTTTTGATAGCGAAAGCTTGTTATTTCCATAATAACTGCGAAAGTTGTTAATTCTTATATCCTTGATAATCATATATTTGCTCTTAGATAGTTACTAACCTCATTGTATATTTCCTTTTCGGTAGCTTTTTCCTCGTTTCGATTGATGATTTGGGCAATAGCTTGAATTACTGCAAGATCAGAATCCAATGCATCTGATATTGACATAAAATCATCGGGATTATAGCCATAGAATTTGACAAGCTGCTCATCTGCAATCACAGCTTGTAAAATCTTATCGCCGTTAGTTTGATATGTACTCATATTGCACTAATTAAATATGGATAAATTATAATGATTCAACACATCTTGCAGCTCGTTATCAGTGTCATTCAGATTTTCAGACAACAAGGCAAAATCACGGACTCGCCTCAACTCGCTTTGCACAAGATTTTTTTCCAAAGCATAACATTCTTCATCGAACACATTATCTGGTATTACGATGAGGTCGTGAATGATTGCAAAGCGTTTGTCTTTGTGCATTCGCAAGACACGTCCACGGCGTTGAATGAATTGGCGTGGATTTCCTGTGCTTGCACAGAAAATAGCCAATTCGCTTCGTGGCACATCAACCCCTTCGTCTAAACACTTCATTGAGGTAAGTACATCTATGCTACCATTGGCAAAGCCTTTAAGCATAGCATCGCGGTCGGTTGATTCAGAGGTGAACTGACGAACAATGATATGAGAATCCATATCGCGGACAATGCGGGTGAAATCGTCAATTAAATGTTCCGTGTCGGGGTCAGATGCAATTGTGTCGGACTGGTCGAAAATATCAGCCTCGAAATTATCGGGCTTGTTACCCTCTGGGACATAGACCAATGTGTATTTCAAACTACTTCTTTCTTCCATTCGCTGTTGAACAATCTGTTTAAAAACAGACAACTTATTTGCAGCTTTATGAATGATGCGTTTGCGTTTCAGCAAAAGCATTTTCAAACGTTCCTGGCTTTCCTCATCATGGAAACCCATTATCTTGACTATTTTCTTTGATAGTCCAACATATTCTTCCATCTCGTTTTCAGTCAAACGAACAATGTGCGGATAGTAATAGTAACGGCACAAAGCTCCATTCTGAATAGCTTCTGCCATTGAATACTCGAATGTATAACTGTCGGCACAGCCAAAGAAGTCCATCAGTTTGCGGTTACCCGTATTGTCAAACTGCCTTTCGGGTGTGGCAGAAAGTCCAATGCGACGCAAATATCTTATGTCTGACAAACGTTGAGCCATCAATCCTCCGCCCATATTGTGTGCTTCATCTGCGATAAGCAAAAGTTTGTTTTTGGGGAATTGGTTCAATTCCATAAAAACATTGGATCGAACAAATGAAGCGTAAGTTGATATGATAATGTAAGATATATCATTGTGGGCGTTTGTCATTTCGAGCAAACGAAGATTGGCCACTGCCGATTTCCAATTGTTATACTTCGAGCAGACTTTTATAATAGTACTGAAATTAAACTTCTTACATTCAATTTCCCACTGTTCGACAAGTGTGATTGTCGGGACAAGGATAATGGCTTTGTAGTAGTCTAACTTGTTGTAGATTTCAAGCAGACAATTCAATGAAGTGATGGTTTTTCCTGTGCCTGTAGCCATGGCAAACAAACCTTTCTGTTTGTTGCTCTTCCAATTCTCGAATGCTTGTTTCTGATATTCACGCGGTCCAGATTCGTAGGGGAAACGAGGTCTTCCGAAGTCAATTGGCTCAATGGTTTCGCCTTGCTTCTTTATCCTCTCAATCTCGATTTCAACCTTGCTTTTGGCTTTACTCAATGCTTTTATTATTGATTTTGACAATGATTTATCAGCAATATCCTGCTGAATAAACTTGTACTCATCTTCCAGCAAATCTTTCAGTTCCTTGTTCTTGAACGATTCGGCAATATGGGTTTTTACCTTGTCTGTTGGTACAAAAATAACATTCTCGTCTTGACCATCAAATACAAGTTCAAATTCACAATTGATTCTTTTTATTGTTGCGGATGCTGGGTTGCTATCCCAATCGCAGAAAGCCGTAAGGCTTTCGATGTTGTCAATCAATGCCGACCGTGAAAAGTTGCAAGAGCCATCGAACCCGACCTTATTCACACCATCGCTAAAAATGCCTGTTTTGGTGTGAGAAATACCAATACTGTCTTTTGGGGCGACAATTCTAAAGTCAAGTCGATTGTTACGGATAAGCCATGCAAGACAATTGAAGAAGTGAGTATCCCGCTTTGACAATGTATTTTTCAGTTTTTCGATGTCAGTTACGTCAAAAAAAGGGATAGGCGAATCAAGTTTACCGCTAGCGATGGCATTTTTATCTTGTTCGGTCAGAATATCGTTTACAATTAGATTCATACGTCCACCATTATATAGAAACGATGCAAAACCATCAGCCAAAACATTAATTGCAGAAGAGGAAAAGAATCCCAACATCAAATCAAATCTCGTGGCATTACACAAACAATCAGAGAAGAAACCTATCGGTTCCCACTCCGTTCGCGATTTGAAATGGCGGTGTGCCGGAAATGTCACATCTTTTAACATAGTTACAATCTTATTGTAGCTATTCTTCGTTCTGCCTCAGGCAGTTCTATATTGAATATTGTTGCGTACTTACTTATCATATTAGTCTTTTCTCTTTCGGTTAAAATGCTATCATCCATCATTTTTATCAATAGGGAATTAACCAATGATTGGTTTCTCATAATCATCTTTCTAGTTATTGGATTCCATAATATCATATCCCACATGTCAGAATGAACATTACGATTCAAATTTACATAACCAGAGATTATCTCATCGAATGACTTATTTGTTGCTAACAATATTCTAGCAACAGCCTCAACAAATGGCAATAAACCGATTGGACGGAAAAACAGATTTCCTCCATTTTCTGTAGAACGTAGTTCTGCAGCTGGATTATCTGAATTATTATTTATGTATGCCTCTATCTCTTCAAAAGTAGAATTCATACAATCCCAGAAACCGACCAAATACCGATTAAATTCAGCAATAATATCATCAGATGGTCTATATTTTAACTGATCTTTTATTTGAGATTTTACATAACGATGCCGTTCTTTTTGACATTTGAATACCCAGTAAAGCACAAGATGACATTCATATAATGTCATCAATGAAGTAAATGCTTTTTTATCTGACTGAGGAATTGATTTATTATTACTCGCCTTTATCCTTTCTCCCATAAACAAGGGGTATGTTTCCAATAAATCTCGTGTAACAATAGCAACCGTATCATCCTCATCAAGAGCAATAATGTCTCCTAAACGAACAGGTTTAACATACCTGTTAAGCGTTGAAAAGATTCTCCTAGATTTTTTCATTCCTTCTGTTGTATTTTGATGACCTATAAGCATCACACTAATGGTCTCATTTTCCAACTCTCTATTTTCCAACAATGCAGCTCTGATTCCTTCTACTCTATGCTGACCATCAACTGGAAAAATCTTTTCACGACCAGAGAACTCCAATAATCCGATATTTGGGTACTGATTATTTTCTACCTCAAATCGAATTTCTGTCCACAAAGGATCTCCATCATAAACGGCAAGAACAAGGCTGTCAAAAAAGCGGTCTTCACGGTTTAATATATACTCTTTTATCCTTATGTAATTATTGGAGAGAGAGCGTTGTATCTGCTCTTTTAATGAATTAGCTGTATGTAATTCATCATCAACCTTTTTTACCATCCTGCTAATTTGCCCGAAGGACATAGTGGCACAATAGTAAACAGTATTTCCAATTCTTCCTTTTATTGCAGGTATTTTTGTTGGTTCCATGATTAAAATGCCTTTTCAGTTGGTTGAACATCTAATTTATCTGGTATTTCCGAATTAAATGGAGGTCTTATTGCACGAATAAGGGCAACCTCATCTTTATCTATTTGTTCATTATTTGTTTCTGGATAATAACGATAAAACAGATAATCTTTCCAGTACTTTTTCATTCTGACAATATCTGTCCTTGATTCATCAGAATCATATTCTTTTGCCCGTTTACGAATATGTTGTCTTCCTTCTGAATAATGACACCTACCGATGTAAACAACATATTTTTCAATAAATGGAAGATTAATCCCTTTAAGATAAAACATATATATACCACCTGTATTCGTTGGTAGATTCTCAATACTTTCAGAAATGACCCCTCCTTCATAATATTTTATTTCTTCTGACCACTTAGCTTCATCTGAGATTGGATTTAAATCATCAATTTTATTATCTATCCAATGAGAGGGATTATGATAGTAGATTATATCATATAACTTATCCTCGTCATACAAATTTAAAAATGCCCCTTTTCTCATATAAAACAATTTGCACATAAAACATCATTATCATCATCTGCGAATATATCTACCAACAAAGAATTGCTGTTCATCTTTGCTCTTTGTTCTTGTCGTTTGATAGCATCTAACTTAATTTGACGTATGCGTTCAGGCTTAATTAAGTCTTCCAAACTCTCGCCTTGAATCCATGTGTAACCATCCTTCTCGTATTCCATTGCCTTTTTGAATAGGTCGGGGTGTTGCTCATAGAGCCAAATCCATTCGATTTTCTGCTGGTAGAAACAGAAATAGCAGCCTGATCGGCTTCGGCAGTATGTTCCAATTTTTCCATCAACTTCAAAAGGTATCTCTTCATAATACGCGGGAACTCCAACTCCACTTTCGCGCAACAAACGGAATATATCTTCCTTTACAAGAACCTCATCATTATCTATTAATGGAAATGAATCCAATTTTCCCACAGGATACTCTGTAGTCTTTAGATACTCAAAAACTACGCGGTTGAATAATTTTACATCAATATCAAGCAAAGCATTAAGCGTTTTAGAATAGTAGAACTGTTTATTCAGAGGTCTTTTCAAGATCTCCATAATTTCTTCCAATTGGAATTCAGAACAAAATCGATTATAGATATCAATTATTTGTTCCCGCTGATCATTATGCAGAGCCTTATTGATAATATCAATACTCCAAATATTTCTCCTGAATGGAAATACAGCTTGGATATTGGGTTTTGAGGAAATATAGCCATCACGATTTTCATCACCACGTATACCGACATAGGATACAGCATAGTCATCTCCAACAAATCTTTCAAATTCAGCCAATTTCATTTTTTGCGTGCACCATCGAGCCTGTGGAGATGGAAGAAATCCACCACAGGCTTTTAGAAAGTGGTCAAAAGGAGTTGCCTCTGGACTGCCTTCTGCTGCACGTAATCGCTTAATACTCCCTAAATAGGCTTCGAGTTTATCTATTAGTAACTCCGTCTCTTTCAACTCACAACCTGTGTCAGAATTGTAATACTCTATCTTCATATGAGGGTATTTATGCTTTAGATAGATGGAAAGAGCTGCACTATCTTTCCCTCCCGATATGCCGAGTATATGTCTCACCTTTATCATTTCATTTTCTTCTTCAATAGGTTCATCAATGCATAAATGTTGAGATTGACATCCTCCGACAATAACTTCTCAATTCTAGCTTCTAATTCTTTAGAACGTTTTTTTTCTTCGACACTTACTTGAAAAGACATCGCTTCTGAAACAACAGAGTGTTTTTCACACTCTCGGAAGAGATATATGATATTGTCAACGAGTTGTTCCTCTTGATCATCTCTCAAACGTTCAAGTGGTTGATCCAGCGCAGCATAAGCAATACTTTGATACCATTCTTGTCGATTGTCGAA
Organism: Bacteroides zoogleoformans; assembly: GCF_002998435.1. NCBI lineage: Bacteria > Pseudomonadati > Bacteroidota > Bacteroidia > Bacteroidales > Bacteroidaceae > Bacteroides > Bacteroides zoogleoformans. Next base: position 1,236,741 of record NZ_CP027231.1, read on the forward strand.
TTCTGCCATAACGTGATTATAGAAATCACGTTGCTTGTCTGAAAGGAGATGTTCTTTTATGTGTGAAAGACGTTGCCGAATCTCTGTAATGTAATCTATATATTCATACTCTTGAAGTTCAAGCCGTTCAATTATCTGTTCCTCTATTCTGTCTATCAACGAAGTATAACACGAGCGAAGTTCTCTCACTGCTTTTTGTATAAGGTGGCAATAGTTTGCAACAAAATCCGTGTTGTTTAATGAATTCTTGTCGTATCCTAATGCTTCAGGTAAATCCTCAAAGAATGTCTTCTCAGGATCTTTCGCCTTGGCAAGTACGTCTCGAAAACGCAGAGTTGTTATATGATCAAACTTGCAAGTGTGCTTAGCATAATCATTCAACTGATGATAAAATACAAAGAATGGCTTGATAGTTTCAATAAACTTATTGCTATTTATCTTTTTACTCTCCGGCGCATGGATAAACTTGCGATACTGATTGTAGAATTCAATCTTTACCCCATCCTCAGCATACGCCTTGATAGTAAAATCAGAGGGATGTTTTTTTAATAAATCAAAAAACTCCATATTGATTTCAGGGATATACACGCCATTGCTCCCAAAAAGAGAATAGTCAAGCCTTTTTATAAATAAATAGGTCGGGATCCAAAAATCCAACACTCCCATTTTTATCTTATAGGGCTGCTCTGAGAGTATTTTTATCAGCTCTGATATTTTACGTGGTTTTTCCTGAGTGCTACGAAGAAAATTCTCACATGCATTCCAAAGTGACATCATACCATCCACTTGTGGAGCGTCCGCAAACTCTCCGTATTGATGTAACCCCGTCGTTTGGAGTAGTGTGTAATAGATTGTCTTCTCTGGCGGATATTTATCTTTTTCCCAACTGAGGTCCTCTTTATCCGCATATAAAATGAGAGCTTGCAGATATTTTACACGTGCAGCAGATATACTAGCACTCAGTTTTTGACGATTAATAAGTTCATTGTTTATTACAGGAGTGAGGAAATATACATCATTACAAACATCAGAAAGCAAAGCATTAAAATCTCGTTGGCTACTAATCTTTTTCTCCATACCTTTATAAAACCACGTTACCTCGTCATGATATGAAAATAGACTGTTTTTTATCTTTTTGTTCAGCAAATTCTGTTCATACATTCTAAGGTTGCGAATTTCACTCAAGGCAACATTATCAGTTTTGTCTATCAAGATTTTTTCTACGATATAGTCATAGATTTGTATTTTGTGCAGATGTTCAATGATTGCTTCCGTATGGTTGAAGACTGCAAAGACGATCGCATGCTTACAATCTTTACTGAAACTACTTACTTCATCATACGTATTTTCACGGGTTGAGAAAATTAATTCAATAAAACCATCAACCTCGTTCGCAGGAGGCTGACCGAATGGCTCATCATAAAGCCTATACTCAAAATAGCGAGGTGTCCCGCTGTGATAATAATATGCTTTGACTGGAGCTACACGATTCTTGAATTCCTTTCGAAGTAAATCAATAGGATGTATTGGAACAGGAATAACAGCAGAAGCCTTTATAATCTCATCTTCAATGTTTATATCTGTCCCTTCAAATAGAATGTATCGTGCTTTATATTCTGCGTATCGTATGATGCGGAGATTAATGAGTTGTTCTAACACAACCTCTGCCATATCTATAGCCATCGCATATTTCATATATTCAATAAGTTGCTTCCTTGGCATAGAAAAACCTGAACTGCCAAAAATATTAAGTAGTCCGATAGCCTTTACTGTTTTTAAGGCAGCTGTCATTGACAGATCGTTTTCCCAATTAGCAGTTTCGACACGCTCAATGGCAATAATAATAGCCCTCCATCCCATTGAATCTGCATTTACATCGGTTAAATACGAATGAAAGTTTGCCACAAGATAATCATAAACAACACTTAAATTGTATGTACAGGTAGGTGTAGGAGTGAAATTACTTAAAGAATCAGAACTTTTGGAATTAAGGAATGAAAATAAGGAGCGTTCATTTTGACCATATTTCTGAATAGCCTTAGTGAGTATAATCGCAGAGAATGTATCTAAAGGAAAAAGCTTTTGCATTGTTCCTTCCTTGAGAGTAGGTGCAATAAATTTACATTGCAAAGCAATTTCATAGATAGAATGGGTTTGTATACTAAGTATATCGGTATTATTACGCAATACCTCTGCCGCCATATACAACAGTTGCTCCACTGGCTCCGCAAAAACCACCTCTTGGAAACGCCCTTTTACTTTTGCCCATTCGTTTTTTTGAACAATATTCAGCTTTGAAGCGTATGCACTAAAATTCTGATGAAGAGTTGTAAGCAGAAGTATATTTCGTCCTGGAACATTGACGAACTCTGCCAACTGTTGTATAAAGTATAGTTCTTTCTCAACCTCATTTTTGGCAGCATGTTCAAGAATCTTGCCAAACTCATCTATAACTATTACGAGCATCTTATTATGCTTCTTCAGTCGGTGATAATAGTTACGCAACATCTCTATAGCTGTATCCCCATTAGTCTTCTTGCTCAATTTCTTAATGAGCAAATAATCTAGTGGATGATACTCTCCCACTATATTTAGAACATCAAAGCCACTAACTGGTGCTAGTACTCTTGAATTTTTTATCAATACATTGTATGTATCCGTTCCTATCAAATCATGCTCCAACCTGAGTAGGAAACACGATTTTCCAGTACCGTATGTACCAATAATGGTAAAAGAGTGTATGCCAGTCTGATATTGGCGGACAATTTCTCCCACCACTTTTTCTACATTAGGTGTAACAATATACCTATCGCTACCTGTGACTCCTGATTCTATGTTGGCTGACAGACTAAAATTCTTCATTTCTATAGTAGTGTTTAAGAACTTCACTTGGTTTCAATTTATGAAGAAATTGAACTTGACGTAATCCTGCTGTGTCGGAATAACGAAATACATCTGGAAATAGTTCTTGTATATCGATGAGCATATTTATGAGTTCCATATCAGTTAGGCAGAATATGCTACCTATGGTTTGCAGCATATCATAGTCTACGCTATCATTATCTCCTTTCTCTCTCACGATTGCGTAGAGCAGAATCTCAAGCGGAATTTGACGCTTCCCCTCTACATTAAAAGAATATTGCTTTTCGTCTCCTGATAAACGAATCAAGTCTAGATCTGTCATAAGGACAGAATAATCTTCCATAGATAAAGTTTTGTGTGAGAGAACATAATTCTGTAGAAGCACTCCAACGTCTTTTTTTACCGTATTCTCATTGAAACTCTTCAATTTCCCTTTTTCCGTCATCGTACGCTTCACAAATGCAACAACGTGTTCACGATCAAAGGTGAGACGTTCGTGTTGGAAGTTTGTAAAAAACAATCTATAAAGTGTAGCTTCTCCTGTGCTTATAAGTGTATAATGTAAAAGCCAAAGTGTCCCAAGATCTTCAATGAATGGGTCTGTGCCATTATTAGAGTCAAATATAAGATGAGCAATGTCTGTTAGTCCGTCATCATCAAGCATTCCAAATGCTCTCATCCAATAACGTATAGAGGCGACCATATTCTTACCAACTCCGAGTTTGACAATAGAATAAAGTTCGTTCCAGTCATTATTCTCTAGTGCAAAATCATACCCCTTCTTAAGCCACAAAGCTTTGCAAGGAAACGATTCATGTCCGGAAAATGTATATTTATTTATAAGCATAATGAATTCTATATTTATAATTCTAGGGAGTTTTCGTTAAGCAGGAAATCATAAACACTAATTGTGGTTATTCCCTGTTCATCTCTTGTAACAGGACATTCTTCACCTATTACGATTATCTTTTTGAATGAATCATCCACTTTTAATAAAGATGCTCGCTCTTGTTTCACTTTTTCATCTGTTCCCATTCTGTATGCGGATTGAATGTAGTACCTTCGGCTTCCAAGATTGCAGACAAAATCAACCTCCAAAGTGGAACGTTGTCTTTTTCCATCTTCTTTGACATTTACAATAGGAACTGCTCCAACGTCTACATTAAATCCACGAACACGCATTTCATTATAGATAAGGTTTTCCATCAAATGGCTCTTTTCATATTGTCTGAAATTGATACGAGCATTGCGTAGCCCTAAATCCATGAAATAATATTTGAAAGGAGAGTTTATATAGCGTTTGCCCTTTATATCATATCGAGTTGCCTTTTCAACAAGAAAAGAATCACATAAATAGTCGATGTAATCCTTTATTGTGTCATAGGATATAGATGATTTTTTCTCACTGCGAAATGAATTTGCAAGTTTATTGGGATTTGTCAATGCACCGATACCAGACGCCATAATGTTGATAAGTTCTTCTAAATCATCATTTTTTCTTATATCATACCTATCCTTAATGTCCTTGATATAAGTTTCCTCAAACAGAGATTTCAAAAACTTAACTTTTTGTTCCTCTGTAGTACATGACAGAATTTGTGGCAATCCTCCATATAGCAGATATTCATTTAACCCGGCTTGAATAGAGCCCTTATAGGCAGACATATATTCATGGAAACATAATGGAAAGATTTTTACTTCATATCCGCGTCCTCGAAACTCTGTTATAATATCCTTCGAAAGAAATTTTGCATTACTGCCTGTAACATATACGTCAACATTCTGTATCTTGAGAAATCCATTGAGAACATCCTCGAAATGATCAAGCATCTGAACTTCATCTAGTAGCACATAATACTTCTCTTTATCTATGATACTATTTTCAATATATGAATACAGATTGTCCGGATTTCTTAAATCTCTATTCCTGAAATCTTCAAGATCCACTTTTATGATATGATCTGATTTAATTCCATTCTGTTCAAGATATGATACAAATATCTCAAACAGGAGATACGATTTTCCACATCTACGCATTCCTGTTATTATCTTAATCATACCATTGCCTTGTAATGAAACCAACTCGGTCAAGTACTTATCACGCTTTACCATTTCTGTAATCGGAGTTTGTGTGTAAACATCTCGTAGTTTTCGATCGCAAAGGTAATATTTTCCTATCATTTCACCAAGGCTTTCTCGAAAAATATGTGTAAAGGCACAGAGTTTTAGAATAAGAGAGTAGCGTAAATCATTCTACAAAATCCTCATATTTCCGATATTTCCTGCCTTATACTTATTTTCAAGAAGCCCGTGTTATGCCTTTAATTTTGCAGGAGCACAATCATTTACCCATTAAAAACAAGGATTTATGAAAGACAATACAACTATATATTAGTATTGGGAGAGGAGTGCACAGAGAGGTGAAGAATAAGGCAAGAAAGCACGCCTTGTGGGCATAAAAATGTCGCAAGAGGCGTATTTTGTAAAATCAGGGTACACATAAAACAGGGTCAACTCTACATTTCGTCGGTTGACCAATCCTCTGAGGACTTTGCCTTTGTATCGGCAGAAAGAGACAAATTCACGGTAGAAATTTCTGTCGCCCGGCTCTATCTTCCTCTATCTTCCGCAGCAATAGGCTTTTGGGATGCTTGCCGTATCCCAGCAACCTGCCCGCTCCGACATTGTAGGACAAGACGGCAAGCAAAAGAACTGTTCCATTTAAAACATCTGAATATAGGGATTTACAACAGCTTCTTGAACTTCATCTCCGCTAATCTGTTGATTTCATCCTTGTAGGTATCAAGATGATGGAGGATGATGTTCTCCACATAGATGCCAATGGTCATATCTCTGTTTCTCATCGACATGACTATATCCGCCATTGTGTCCTGTAACTCTTTGGCAATATAGATGGTCTTGCGATTTTTCAAAGTGTTGCGACAAATGAAAAGCGACTCATAATCGCTCTTATCGGACTTTCTCCTTTCTCTTCTTGGAACTCTTGAAAAATCCTTTGATATTGGTTCGTTGGAAAAGCCACTCTACTTTGACCCTTTTGGCCAAACAGGATTGCCCACCTTGGCCATAATATGATTGCCCCTTTTGGCCAAAATAACATTAACCACTTAGTACAAGTGTCGTTAGAGTTTTTTTTGTGTAGATTTGAGAACCCGAGTCCTGGTGTAAGGGGTAATAATAAAATCTATGCAAATGAATAAAAGAATCAAGAACATTTTAAGATGTTATGCGGCAGGGATGGGTATCAAGGAAACGGCATCCACGTTCCATACTTCCCGTAACACTGTCCGCAAGTATGTCCGTCTGTTCCTTTCAAGTGGGAAAAGCATCGATCATCTTCTCTCCCTTTCCGAGGAGCAGTTGCATGAGATGTTTGGCGGTACGGAATCCCGACGTCGGGAGCCTTCTTCCAAAAGGATTGAATTAGAGGCTTTGCTTCCCGGATATGTATCCCGCCTGACACGCAAAGGGATGAGTGTCAGAAAACTGTTTAAGGAGTATCATGCTGAATATCCTGACGGTCTTCAGCTGTCTTCCTTCAAGCGGGCAGTCCGCCAGTACAAGTTCCACATCAAGGTCGTCGGCCATGTCGAGCACTATGCCGCCGACCAGATGTATGTTGATTTTGCCGGTGACAGGCTTGAAGTTGTCGATGAGATGACAGGCGAGACGAAGAAGGCCGAGGTCTTTGTCGCTGTCCTGCCGTTCAGTCATTATACCTACTGTGAGGCCGTATGGTCACAACGCAAGGAAGACCTGATAAGGGGATGTGAGAACGCCATGCAATATTTTGAGGGTGTCCCGGCGGCCATCGTTCCCGACAATCTGAAAGCAGCTGTCACACGGAGCGACCGTAACGAGCCGGTCATCAATGATGATTTCGCCGCCTTTGCCGAGCATTACGGTTGTGCAGTCTATCCTGCCCGTGTACGCCACCCCAAGGACAAGGCCCTGGTTGAGAATACCGTGAAACTTCTCTACCGTTCCGTTTACCTTGACATAGAGGGGATGACATTCTCCAGCCTGGACGGTCTCAATACCGCCATCCGTATTTCCCTGCTTGATTTCAACGAAAAGGTGATGGCCGGTCGGGAGGCGTCACGTAAGGAGATGTTCCTGCGTGGAGAGAAAGACTATCTCCGTCCGCTTCCTAAGAAACGCTACGTGATGAAAGAGAGAAAACTCATGACCGTGGGCAAGAACTCCTACGTCTCGTTGTTCAGGCACCATTACAGTGTCCCGAAGGAATATGCAGGAAGGCGTGTGACGATTCTCTATGATGCCGATACGGTGGAAATATACTGTAGCATGAACCTTGTCGCCATCCACGACCGCTGTGACATACCCTACACCTATTCATGGAAAAAGGAGCACAACCTGCCGGGGCACTATGGTCCTTATGACAAGGATCTTGAGGAACTCTTCCGACGTGCCTCGGAAATAGACAATATCGTATTGAATTATCTCCGGGAAGTGGAGCGTGTCATGCAATATCCTCCAAAAGCGTTCAGATCCTGTCGGGGCATACTGACGCTGGAGAAAAAATACGGCCGTGACCGTTTGGTCGCTGCCTGCGCCTGCGCAGAACAGAAGCTACAATACGGGTATCAGGCCTTACGCGAGGTGCTTGAACTGGGAGAAGACGCGGATTTCCTTCCTGATGAGGACGGGAGGATACAGCCTGACATGACATCCCCGACACCACTGACCCACAAGAATATACGTGGACGTGACTATTACAGAAAAGACAAACAGGAACAATAAAGCTAAAATTATGGAAATAAATAATAAGACAGCTCCCGTAACGGGACAACAAGACCAGAACACCATATCACTGGATTTGATGAGCCGCATGAAATTACACGGTATGGCGGAGGCTTTCAGGGAAAGCCTTGCCGGCACCACTCCACAGTCCATGACCGCGGACACCTTCCTTTCCATGCTCCTTGCACGCGAATGGGATTACCGTGCCCAGGCTGCCATAGTGCGGCTTACTAAGAATGCGGCGTTCCGATACAAGGCTTATCTCGAACAGATTGACTATGCCACAAACCGGGGCCTTGAGCGCAATCAGATGGAACGCCTCGCCACCCTTGACTTTGTACATAAGGGGCAGAACCTCTTCATTACCGGCTCTTCAGGTACAGGGAAAAGCTATCTGGCATGTGCCCTTGGCCACGAGGCATGCAAAAGGGGATTCCGTACTTTCTATGCCAATGCACCCAAACTGCTTGGTGCACTGAAGGTTGCCAAAGTCAAAGGTACACTTGAAACTGAGCTCAAGAAGATTGAGCGTTGCCAGTTACTCATCCTTGACGACCTGTTTCTTGTACCTCTTGATGCCAAGGAACGTCCCATCCTGCTCGAAATTATTGAGGACAGGCATGAAAGGAAATCCACTATCATAACCTCGCAGTACCCATCGTCCAACTGGTATGACATGGTTGGTGATCCGACAATAGCCGACGCCATCCTTGACCGAATCATTCATACGGCCCATACCATTGAGTTGTACGGTGAAAGTATGCGCAAGTTAAGGTCTAAGAAAAACTAGAGAATCAAAAGGATAAAATAAAATTGACCCCTATCACCAGGACTTTAAAGGGGCAATCATATTATGGCCAAGGTGGGCAATCCTGTTTGGCCAAAAGGGTCAAAGTAGAGTGGCTTTTCCACCTAATACCAAAGTGACCGTGAAGCTCAGAAGGTCGAATTACAAAGAAGAGTGGTATCTGATTATAGAGTCGTACCCGGTTTACAAGCGAGGATCTAAATGGGCAAGCCGTGTGGTGGAATCTATTAACCGAACTATATCCACACCTGTTTGGGACAAGTCGTCCATTGCACGTATCTTGCCAGATGGAACATTCAACTATAAGCCTAAGCGTGATTTGAATGGAATTATCCAATGCCGTTCAACGATAGACCAAGAGGCTTGTATCTATGCCGATAATGTGCGTAAGTTGCGGCAACATGAATATGATAGTGCCATCCTATACACTGATAAGGAAAACGAAATCGCTGCACAGAATGAGCGGAGCGAACAGGATTTTATCAAGTATTTCAATAACCCGTTGGCGGAATTAAATCAGTGCGTACTTAATCCTACCTATGGGTTTGTTGTTAATGTAATTGATGTATTGTAATGCAGTCAGGGCACTGACTTTGCCCACTATTCGGGCAAAAAGGCCGCATGTTTCTTTTGCGTAGTTCCTGATGACGAGGAACTGGTCTGTAAGTTGTGAGAACAGAGTTTCAATCCTCTTTCTTGCCTTTGCAAAAGGAATGAAGGCCGGCTTCCAGTTCTTTTGGTTGAGCCTGTAGGGACACTCAAGCCTGATGTTGGCCGTCTCGAAGAGGTCAAGCTGGATTTCCGCTCCGATATATCCCTTGTCACCGAATATGCTACAATCGTGGTAAAGCGGCTTGATGTCATTCAGATAGTTGATGTCGTGAACACTCGCCTTGGACAGGTCGTATGAATGTATGACACCGCTTAAGCCACAGAGTGCGTGAAGTTTATATCCGAAGAAGTAACTGCCTTGGGATGCACAATAACCGAAGTCAGGGGCTTTGTGGAAATCACCAATACGTCCCATCTTACATCTCTTACCACGAGCCACACGGCACACTTCTATTGGCTTTGAGTCTATGCAGAAGTAATCCTCGCCACCATCTATATGATTGGCCATGCGGCTGCGTATCTGCTCACAAAGACCACTAACCAACTTGCGGCGGTCGTTGAACTGACGGCGGGAGATAAGGTTGGGGATGGAAGAACGGCACTCCTTCAACTTCGCTTCAAACAGCCAGTTCTCGCTGTCTATCTCCTCAGCCTCGGCAGCCATGCTCAATGCGATGACTTCCAAATCGGAGAAACGAGGCACAGGGCCTGGACGACGAACATTTCCAGCTTCAGTAACTAAATCTTCGGAGAATTCCTTGCATATCTCCAGAATTTTGACGAACTTTGTATACAAGTTGCACATAACGAGATTATATAACTTAAATATTGAATACTCTAAGTTACTAAAAATCTGCGATATATGCAACTTTTTCTTATACATTTTGCCAACTATTTAATTCCGCCAACGGGTTTCAATAGTATTATAAGCACACGTCATCCCAACAGTTCTGATTCAATAATAGTCAATTGGAGGCGTGTAGGCGAATTATTGAAAATGTATTCGCAAGGGCAGCCAATTCCATTCAAGGCAATTTCCGTTAAACTGCTTGAAGACATTAAGATGTTCCTTCTCCGTGCCCCAATGGGAGGGAATAAGAAAGGTACTATCTCACAAAACACGGCATCGACTTATTTCTCTATACTCAAAGCTGGATTGAAACAGGCATTCATTGATGAATATCTGACCGTTGATATAAGTGCGAAAGTAAAGGGAATAACAAACATTGAGAAACCTCGTGTTGCGCTTACCATGAATGAAGTGCAAATATTGGTTGATACTCCTTGCAAGGATGATGTTTTGAAACGTGCGTTCTTGTTCTCTATTCTCACAGGATTGCGGCATAGTGATATTCAAACTTTGAAATGGCAGCAGATTCAACAGACAAGCAAAGGTACATGGCAAGCGGTTGTGGTTCAGCAAAAAACAAAACGACCCGATTATAAGCCAGTCATTCAACAAGCCCTTCAACTATGTGGTGAACGTCCAAGTGATGATGAAGCACTTGTCTTCGAAGGATTGACCGATGCCTCTTGGATTTCCCGCCCCCTGAAAGTTTGGATAGAAGCATCCGGCATCAAGAAACATATTACCTTCCATTGTGGTCGTCATAGCTATGCCTCGCTGTTGCTAGAAAATGGCGTTGACATATACACAATCAAGTCTTTGATGAGACATACAAACGTCAAAACTACGCAGATTTATACACAAGCAGATAATTGCTGTGTGAATTTTTGGTATTCTCAGTCATATACTCACTGATAGGAATAACGGCAAATAGCATGATGATGGCTATTGCATAAAGCACTCTGTATCGTATTTTATAATTTATCTGTGGTAGGGAGGCAAACAAAAAGGCAATAATCAAAACGGCAATTATTGCACTGAGTGGAATGAAAGATGTTCCCATAGTTTTTTTGTTTATGGTTTAACAATTATGCGCCAATAGCCACCATGGTCAGCTCCTTCACGAGACAAAATACCCATAGAACGAAGCTTTGAAATATGTTTTTCTACGGCTCGGGAGCTTATTCCTATTTTATAGGCCATTGTTTCTGCAGACATTGATGGATCGGAAATGACGAAATCAATAATCTTTTGTGCGGTTTTCCCAATGCTTTTAGGTTTGTTTTTCGAATCTCCGAACTTTTTCTCCGAACCTTTTTGCATTATCTCCGAACCTTTTTCCGAACTTTCTTGCGTATCACCGAAAGTTTTCTCCGAACTTTTGCTGTTTACACCGAACATTTCGACCGAACTTTCTTCGTTTACAAGGTGCTTTTCGCGGGTACTATTTACCCTGTTGGCTACTTCTTCAACAGGTATTCTTCCGTTTTCGTTCCAGTTTAAATTATAGAACGTGGTGTAAAAAGAGGTCGCTTCCGTTTGATATTGCGGTTCTTTTCCTTGCAAGAAGTTGGGTAACTTCTCTGTAAGTTCTCGCATTTTGCGTAAGCCGGAGCCACGTTTCTCCATATAGTCCAACTGTGTGAACACATCCGCAATGACAGGGTTACGGCGCATGGAAGGCACTTTGTATATGTCACGGTCTTGAATCTGTGTACCGTCAAGCATAGCACCAGGTGATACCAGTTCTACATGGTCATCGTAAATATCAATATGCACTTCACCGCCCATTACAGTATAATCTCTATGGATAAGGTGGTTTACCAGTCCTTCAAAGATGGCACGGTCGGAATAGTCGGGGAGATTCAAACGATAGTTCGGCATCTTTACCCATCCGCTCATGGTATAGTTCTTGATGAAGTCCATGCCATATTTCAATAGCAATACGAGGTTATCCCGATGCTCTACGGAACTGATAGCATCATCTTTATAAAGTCCCGTCCAACGTGTACAGAAAATACGCGATTGAAATACCGTGCAATTATCCACAAACAGCAATCCGGCATTGGTCAGTTTTCCGTCAGAAGTGATAAGCCCGAATGATTCCAAATACTTATCGTTCCATTCCTGATGAGTTTGCTCGCGGAAGGTATTAGCAAGGATGATGAAAGAGTGCTTGCTGGCATCCACTTGTGTAGGAAGAGAATCCCATGTCATGTGCGTACCCTTTAATACTAACGAAAGAAGTTGTTGTGAATTACATTCTACACTTTCATTGCCAACCCGTACATACGCAGTACGTGTCCCATCCTGATAATAGTAATAAGGTGTAAGCGTTCCTACCTTTACTTTCACTTCAAGCAGGGTATGCCCTTCGTGTTCTATCGGAATAAGTTGAACTTCCGGCACAGGGTCAAGTCGTGCCTTTATCATTTCACTGATAAAATCAGCATCGGCTTGTGGATTCTCCAACCCTACAATTACGCCGTCATCATTCACTCCATAAAACAAACTGCCACCGTCCGTATTGGCAAATGCCGACACGGATTTAAGCCACGACTTTACTTTCTTACGCTCCAACATTTCCTTGAAATCGTAAGCCGAGCATTCCGCTATCAATGTATTGTTATGAATCTGCATAGTTTCCTTATTGTTGTTTGGGTATAACACCCCAATATCATACACAAAGGTAAGGATAAAACCGAAGAATCTGTTAAAATTGCCACAGACTTTTGATTATTATGCGTTTATATCACGATTTTTATTAAATAAATCCGTACTTTTGCAGTCAAGAGCTGTTGTTGCTTATGAATGCTTATTTTCAGATTTGCGTTATATTTGCAACACGTGTATGCAAGTCGCTGATAGATATATCGTGTTGATTTTGAGGAAGAAAAAAAGACAATAAGGGTTTGTACTTCTTTCATTCCTTTATGCGCAGCTTGCTTCTCAGCCAATGTATCTCCTTCTGCATCTCCTCCATCCGTTTCAGCAAATGATGGATGGCATCTATTCCCTCCATATTGATGGATAAATCGTAGTACATACGACTGTAACGTTCCACATCGGGCAGGTCGTCAAAGAGCAAACAGCGTTCCCCTTCCTCGATTTGAACATCTATCAAACCGGTCTCTTGCAGCATGTCGATGAATGAAGGTTCTATGTGGCATTTGCTGCAATATTCGCTTATTATAATCAATTCGTTCTGCATGGCGCTACATCTTTTTAGTTCATACTTTGGAGTTTGCGGAACATCTCTTTCTGCTGTTCCGACAGGTTCGTGGGCAACTTCACGGTATACGTCACGATGAGGTCGCCAAACTGTCCCTCTTTCTTATATACGGGAAAACCTTTCCCTTTGAGGCGAACCTTGGTTCCATTTTGAGTCTCCGGTTTCACCTTCAGCTTCACCTTGCCTTCCAGTGTATCCACTAATTGTTCTCCACCTAAAAGAGCCGTATAAAGGTCGATGGTGACCTCCTCGTACAAATCATCGCCCAAACGCTTGAACACAGGGTCGTCCAGTATCACGAACGTGATGTACAAATCGCCCGCCGGCCCGCCGTTGACACCCGGAGCGCCATAGCCCCGCAACTTGATTTCCTGACCATTGGTCACACCCGCGGGAATCGTGATGCGTACCTGCTTGTCGTTCACCGTCAATACCTGTTTATGAGTTTGCGCCGCATCCCTCAAAGAGAGTTGCAACTCCGCCTTATAGTCCTGCCCGCGGAAGCCGGCATTCGTTCTTCCGCTTCCGCCCCGATGCCCGAACATCTGCTCGAAAAAGTCGGAGAAACCTCCGGCACGGCTGCCCGAGAACTCCTGTCCGTCCGAAGAGTACCAGTACGTGCCGCCTCCATCAGTGCCAAACCCTTCTCCGCCAAAGCCACCGAAGCCTCCCGCACCGGCTTGTTGCTGGGCCCGTTTCTGCGCCTCAAACTCGTCGGCATGCTTCCAGTGCTCGCCATATTCGTCGTATTTCTTTCTTTTCTCAGGGTCACTCAGCACCTCGTTCGCCTCATTGATGGCCTGAAACTTATCCTTAGCCGTAGGGTCGTTGGGATTTAAGTCCGGATGATACTTACGGGCCAGTTTGCGGAATGCTTTCTTGATGTCATCTTGAGATGCTTTCTTATCCACCCCGAGTACCTCATAATAATCAATATATGCCATAGTCTATTCGTTTAAATTCCTGAATCAGAAAACGGAGGCTAAAGTAAGGATTTCAATTCTGTAATCCAAGAAATCCGCTTGATTTTATATATCGGCAAAGCAAAGCAAAGTAAGGCAAAAGGCGATTTATTCTCCTTACTCCTATTCTATGTTCCATATAATTTTCTATCTTTGCTTTCATATAGGTACATGTGCGTCGTCTCGCACGACAGATGCCGAGAATAAAGGATAAGTAAGAAATATACAGAACTTGATTATGAAAAAAATAGCAAAGAATCTGACAGAACTAATCGGGCATACCCCCTTGATGGAATTGTCTGAATACAGCCGCAAATACGGACTGAAAAACAACATAGTGGCCAAATTGGAGTCTTTCAATCCTGCGGGAAGCGTGAAAGCCCGTGTGGCTTTTGCCATGATTGAAGATGCCGAAGCGCGCGGCACCCTGAAACCCGGTGCCACCATCATCGAGCCCACCAGCGGCAATACCGGTGTGGGACTGGCCATGGTGTCGACCATCAAAGGCTATCGCCTGATTTTGACAATGCCCGAGACGATGAGCCTGGAACGCCGCAACCTGCTGAAGGCCTTGGGAGCGGAAATCGTGTTGACTGAAGGACCGGCAGGCATGGCAGGCTCTGTTGCCAAGGCTAAAGAACTGCGGGACGCAATACCGGAAGCGGTTATTTTGCAACAGTTCGAAAATCCATCCAATGCAAAAGCCCATGAACGGACCACGGGCGAAGAGATATGGGCGGATACGGAAGGCCGGGTCGATGTCTTTGTGGCAGGTGTAGGCACGGGCGGCACAGTCTGCGGAGTGGCACGCGCCTTGAAAAAGCACAACCCCGATGTCTATATCGTTGCCGTGGAACCGGCATCCTCTCCGGTATTGGAAGGAGGAAAAGCCGCACCGCATCGCATTCAGGGCATCGGCGCCAACTTTATCCCTTCCAATTATGACGCTTCCGTGGTAGATGAAGTAGTTCCGGTTCCTGACGACGAAGCCATCCGTGCAGGTCGCGAGCTGGCCGCCACTGAAGGTCTGCTGGCCGGCATCTCATCCGGTGCGGCGGTATATGCGGCACGGCTGTTGGCGGCACGTCCCGAATTTGCAGGCAAAACGATTGTCACCCTGTTGCCCGATACGGGCGAACGGTATCTGTCAACGGAACTGTTTGCTTTCGACACCTATCCCTTGGAATAAAAATAAGACAACAATGAAGAAGCTTTTTCTTTCTCTTCTACTATACGCAGGCATAAGCGTGTGCCCCGCCTTTTCCCAGACTTACGAGGAACTGAGTGAACGTGCGGTCACCGCTATGGAGCAAGATAGCCTGACGCAAGCCGAAAGATACATCCGGCAAGCCTTGAAGTTAGAGCCAGCCAATCCACACAACGCCCTGCTGTTCTCCAATCTTGGAATCATACAGCGACGCCGGCAACAGTACGAACAAGCGTTGGAATCCTATACGCTTGCACTGAACATTGCACCGCGTGCCGTACCCGTCTTGTTGAACCGCGCAGCGCTTTATCTCGAAATGGGGAAGGAAGATTTGGCCCGGATAGACTATTCGTTAGTGCTGGATATGAACAAAGATAATCAAGAAGCCTTGCTGATGCGCGCTTATGCATACATGCAGCAACGTAATTATAAATTTGCACGGGCCGACTACGAACACTTGCTGAAGATTGCTCCCCAAAGCTATAACGGCCGCCTTGGAATGGCCATGTTGGAGCAGAAAGAAAAGAAATACGAAGCGGCCCTTTCCATTCTGAACAGCATGCTTGCGCAGAAAGACGCCCCATCGGCCATCCTGACGGATTCACAGGCAGCCGTACTCTACACGGCACGTGCAGGCGTCGAAAAGGATATGGAACATGCCGACTTGGCAATGGTCGATTTGGAGGAGGCCATCCGCCTGAATCCATCGCAACCGGAAGCCTACCTGATGCGCGGGCAGCTTTATCTCTCGCAAAAGAAAAAGGAGTTGGCAAAGCGCGACCTCGAGAAAGCCGCATCACTGGGAATACCGCAAGCGGACATCAGGGAACTGTTGCGGTAATACCAATACAGACCAAGATAAAAATCGGACAAGAGGTCAGTATTTTAAGATATACTTATCTCCCACTTCATTTGTCATTTACTGAACTTTCGCATGTGAGAAGTCACATGTGAAAGTTCAGTAAATAATTAAAGAGAACCTTTTTACAAAAAATAAACAGCTGTTCAGTAATCATGGAAAATATATTTCTCAATATTGGAGTTACACTGATTCTGTTATTATTTGCTCTTTATCTCCACAGATTGTTCCGGTTCATCTTACCCGTTGAAAACCTTGCCGATAATCGCAAATACATAAAACTCGCCAGATATTTATTCTTGGTGGCAGCCATCGTATATTCATTGCAAAATATAGGAGGAATACCTCTATCAAGTACAAGTGCCCGAGTGATAACACATCTGGTCCTATCGGGAATTGTACTTATCATAAGTTTGTGTTTTGTAATAATCACGAAAGGGAACAGGTGGCAATATGCAGCTATCGGCGGCTTCGTGCTATCGGTAATCGGGGCAGGTTATTGTTTCAATGAGAAATTAGCTTCCTCCATGTCTTTTGAGATAACCCTGAGCGAAACGCAAATTGAACTTAGAGGCGGTTATACTCTGGATATCCCGTTTGCCACTGCCTCCGGGATAATGCTGGAGGATAAATTCCCTGACGTTGCATATCGAAGTAACGGTATATCTGTAAAGGACAAGAATATAGGATATTATGTGCTCAACAACGGGAAAAAGTGTTTTTTGTTTCTGAATAATAAATCATCTCCTTTCATACATATAGAGAGGATAAAAGACATACCGGTATTCATAAATTGCAGTACACCGGAAGAGACAGTGAGGCTATATCGACAAATCTTATTAATCGGCAAATATAAGTAAGTCATCTTCAACAGTATTTCCGTATCAGTTCGACGAATTCCTTCCCGTATTTTTTCTTCTTGTATTCGCCGATGCCGCTGATATTCCCAAACTCTTCTACGGTTGTGGGACGGGAAGTGCTGAGCAGGTGAAGCACCTTGTCGGACAGAACGATGTAGGCAGGAAGCGCTTCTTGGTCGGCCAAGCGCTTGCGGAGCAACCGGAGCGCCTCGAACAATTCCCCGCTTTCCACATTGGGCAGACCCAACGGCAACTCTTTGGCAGGAACGGTGGATTTTCGCTTACGCCCTCGGACAGGTTGTGTTTCTTCGCCTCGCCGGATAACAGCAAGTTGCGCAGATGCCCTGCCATATAAAACATCCGTTCCGCTTGGGGTAATTTTCAGGTGATTGTTTTCATTGTAAGCTACTTCAAAATAACCTAATTGAAGCATCTGCAACAAGTAGTCGTGCCAATCGCGGGCAGGCACTTCACGCCCGGCTCCGAAAGTTTTCAGCCGGTGATAACCCCTTTCCGCCACCTCGGCACTCATGGTTCCTCTGAGTATATCCACCAGAATGCCGGTTCCTATCTGCTGGTCGGCACGCACAATGGCACTAAGCGCCTTTTGCACAATGACGGTACCGTCAAAACGTTCGGGAGGATTTCTGCAAACATCACAATTTCCGCAATCGTGAGCCGTACTTTCTCCGAAATAGTTTAACAATATGCGACGCCGGCAGATGTCTGCTTCGGCATATTGCTGCATGCGCTGCAGTCGCTCCAAATTGATGCTCTGCTGCCCGCTGTCTGTTGCAAATTTTGTAAGCAGAATAAGGTCGGCCAGCGAATAAAACAGAAGCGTGTCGCCGGGCAGTCCGTCTCGTCCGGCACGCCCTATTTCCTGATAAAAGCTTTCGATGCTTTTGGGCAGATTATAATGAATCACCCAACGTACGTTGCTTTTATCTATCCCCATTCCGAAAGCAATGGTAGCACACACCACCTGCACCCGGTCATTGATAAAGTCGTCTTGTGCCTTGTCTCTTTGCACAGCAGGCAAACCCGCATGATAAACCACGGTTTTTATTCCTTGTTTCTGAAGCATCTGCGCTACCGACTCGGTCTTACTGCGACTCATGCAATAAATAATGCCGCTTTCTTGCGGATGGCGGGCAATGAAGTCAAGGATAGCCTTACTTTTTTCCTTTTGCTGATAACCCCGTTTTACGGCAAGGCTCAGATTAGGACGGTCGAAAGAGGAGATAAAAATTTCAGGTTCGTTGAGGTGCAACTGCTTGATGATGTCCTCGCGGGTTATCTTGTCGGCCGTAGCCGTCAGCGCAATGATAGGAACCTGCGGAAACAATTCGTGCAGCACCCCCATCTGCGTATATTCAGGACGGAAATCATGCCCCCACTGCGAGATGCAATGAGCTTCGTCGATGGCAAACAAAGAAATGTGCATGTCTCTCAACAAATAGTTCACTTCCGCCAGCAGTCTTTCAGGAGAGATATAGAGTAATTTCAGTTTCCCTTCCAGGCACGCACGCCTTAAAGCGGCATTTTCAGTCTCATCGTTGTTGCTGTTCAGCGCACCGGCGGCAACACCGTTGGCACAAAGCGCTTCCACCTGATCTTTCATCAGAGAGATAAGAGGAGAAACCACTACCGCCGTACCTTCGCTCAACAGAGCAGGAAGTTGGTAACAGATGGACTTGCCACCTCCCGTAGGCATCAGCACCAAGGCGTCTTTACGAAGCAGTACATTGCGGATTATCTCCTCCTGCAAAGGGCGGAAACTATCGTAACCGAAATATGTCTTAAGTGTTTTCAGCATGATTGGGCATCTAAAATTCTGCCGACAAAGGTACACTAATTATTTTATTGTATAAACCAGAAATAGTAACTATTCAAGCTTTTACACCACATATCTGTCAATAGAAATTAAAGTTTCTCATAATCTTTGTTCTTACATCAAAATTCCATACTTAAAAAGTTGCATATCTAAAAAAAAAATATGACTTTTGTGAAATTTAATAGGCTAATCCTTTGGATTTTCCGATTTTAACAACAACCCTAACCAGTTTAATTCAATGAGTGATTTAGAAAACAAAGCTCAGGAGGAAGGAGTAAAGAAACGTCCTTACAACCTGCGCGAAAAAAAAGAGAAAGATGCTGTCTATCGTTCTTTAATCAGACCGGAATTGGCAGACGAGTTGTATGACAAGATATTGAACATCCTCGTTGTACACAAGAAGTACAGAGATGCCGCGTTCTCCGCGAAAGATTTGGCAAAAGAATTAGAGACCAATACCCGCTATTTATCAGCAGTGGTTAATTCGCGTTTTGGCATGAATTATTCTTGCCTACTGAATGAATATAGAATAAAAGAAGCGCAACATTTGTTGACAGACAAAAGGTATGTTGACAAGAATGTTGAAGAAATCAGTACGATGGTGGGATTCGCAAACCGCCAATCTTTTTATGCCGCTTTTTATAAGAATGTAGGTGAAACTCCTAACGGCTATCGTAAAAAGCACATGGATGGCAAGAGGAAATAATTCTACATGGCTGAGTGAATAAAAAGGAAATATTTCGGAACTGTAGATTCGGGATACTTCCTTTTTTTGAAGATATTGTTCTGTTTTTTTATAATTTTCCTCACACATTCACACATGAAGGAACCAATCATCACCCTGGTTACCGCCCTCTCTTTGCTGACTGCTTGTGGCGGAACTCCAAAAACAACTGCCGAGGCAGAAAATTTTGACTATACAGTGGAACAATTTGCAGACTTACAGATTTTACGCTATCGCGTACCGGGATTCGAGGGTCTGTCCCTCAATCAAAAGAAATTAGTTTATTACCTGACAGAGGCCGCCTTGCAGGGAAGGGATATACTTTTCGACCAGAACGGAAAATACAACCTGCGCATACGCAGAATGTTAGAGGCCGTATATACCGGCTATAAAGGAGATAAGAACACATCCGACTTCAAAGCGATGGAACAGTATCTCAAACGAGTATGGTTCTCCAATGGAATCCATCATCACTATGGCTGCGAGAAGTTTGTGCCGGGCTTTACCTCCGACTTCTTCAAACAAGCCCTACTAAGCGTGGATGCTTCCACATTGCCACTTGCGGAAGGACAGAGCGTAGAACAACTGTGCGAAGAAGTTTTTCCTGTTATTTTCGATCCTCATATCATGCAGAAACGAGTAAATCAAGCAGCAGATGAAGATTTAGTGCTAACCTCCGCCTGTAACTATTATGAAGGGGTAACACAGCAAGAAGCCGAAGATTTCTATAACGCATTGAAAAATCCCAAAGATGAAACTCCGGTCTCCTATGGTTTAAACAGCCGTCTGGTGAAGATTGACGGCAAGGTGCAAGAAAAAGTATGGAAAATAGGCGGGTTATATGGGCAAGCACTTGAAAAGATAGTATATTGGCTGAAGAAAGCGGAAGAAGTGACCGAAACACCCGAGCAAAAGAGTGTGATAAGCAAACTGACGGCATTCTATGAAACAGGTGATTTAAAGACATTTGACGAGTATTCCATCCTGTGGGTGAAAGATTTGAACTCGCGCATCGACTTTGTGAATGGTTTCACAGAGAGTTACGGCGACCCGCTTGGCATGAAAGCAAGCTGGGAATCGCTGGTCAACTTTAAGGACCTTGACGCCACCCGCCGTACCGAGTTGATCAGTAACAATGCACAATGGTTCGAAGATCACTCTCCGGTAGAAAAACAGTTCAAAAAAGAGACAGTGAAAGGTGTATCGGCCAAAGTCATCACAGCGGCTATTTTGGCGGGAGACTTATATCCGGCAACAGCAATCGGCATCAACCTGCCTAATGCAAACTGGATACGCAGCCGCCACGGTTCCAAATCAGTCACCATTGGCAATATCACCGATGCTTACAACAAGGCTGCGCACGGCAATGGTTTCAATGAAGAATTTGTATATGGCAAGACCGAACTGCAATTGATTGATAAATATGCCGACCTGACAGGCGAACTTCATACCGACTTGCACGAATGCTTGGGGCATGGTTCGGGCAAACTGCTGCCGGGCGTAGACCCAGATGCGCTGAAAGCTTACGGCTCTACCATCGAGGAAGCCCGAGCCGACTTGTTTGGTCTTTATTACGTAGCCGACTCTAAATTGATGGAATTAGGATTGACGCCCAATGCCGAAGCCTATAAAGCCGAGTATTATACCTACCTGATGAATGGGTTGATGACTCAGCTTGTCCGGATTGAACCGGGCAACAATGTAGAAGAAGCCCACATGCGCAACCGCCAGCTTATTGCCCGTTGGGTCTATGAGAAAGGTGCTGCCGACAAGGTGGTGGAGATGGTAAAAAAAGACGGAAAGACCTACATCATAATAAACGACTATGAAAAACTTCGCACCTTGTTCGGCCAATTACTGGCCGAAGTGCAACGCATCAAATCTACCGGAGATTTTGCCGCCGCCCGCAATTTAGTGGAAACGTATGCCGTGAAAGTAGATCCTGTATTACACGCCGAAGTGCTGGATCGCTATAAGAAATTGAATCTTGCTCCATATAAAGGCTTTGTCAATCCCAAATATGAGACCGTGACAGATGCTAACGGTAATATCACCGATGTGACAGTGACTTATGATGAAGGTTATGCTGAACAGATGCTACGCTATAGCAGAGATTATTCCACATTGCCATCCGTCAATAACTAAAAACTGTTTTTGATTTTCTTTTGGAGTTCCGCTCCGGCCGGCCTCCTCAAAGGAGGCCAAGCTTTAAGAAAGATACTTGACAGCTACACGACTTATGGAAACCAAAGAACAACTCAAAGAAATAAAGACGCTGCTCCGCCTCTCAATGAACGGCGCAGTGTCTCAAAGCATGCGCGAGAAAGGACTGGTGTATAAGCTGAACTTCGGCGTAGAGCTACCCCGCATAAAGGGCATTGCCGCAAAATTCGAAAAGAGCCATGCCTTGGCACAAGCCTTATGGAAAGAAGAGATTCGAGAATGTAAAATCCTCGCCGGACTTCTGCAACCGATTGATAGTTTTCTGCCGGAAATAGCCGATATTTGGGTAGAAGATATCCGCAATATCGAAATAGCAGAACTCACCTGCATGAATTTATTCCAGCATCTGCCCTATGCCCCTGCCAAATCTTTCCATTGGATTGCCGATGACAGAGAATACATACAGATTTGCGGTTTTCTGACCATAGCCCGCTTGTTGAATAAGAAAGGCGACATGAACGAACGGGTTGAGAATGAGTTTCTCGACCAAGCAATCACTGCATTCCTATCAGGCACTTACCACACTCGCAACGCTGCAATGACAGCCATCCGTTGTTACATGCAGCATGGCGAAGAGAACACTTTCCGGGTTTGCCGCCAAGTGGAAAAGATGGAGGATTCCGCACATGAATCGGAACAGCTGCTATACAGATGGGTAAAAGAGTATATAGAAACGTCTTTCTGAAAGAATACGGCATCTTTTCCTTTCATCCTGTATTTTTTATCTTTTTCTCTCTTGCTTTCCGCAAAAAAGGATTAACTTTGTTCGCTATAAAAACTGTGCGGTCAAATGGAAAATCAGAACGTGAAGGATACAGTTAAGGAGATATTCACTGAATACTTGAATGCGAACGGGCATCGAAAGACTCCCGAACGTTATGCAATACTTGACACCATTTACTCCATCGACAGCCATTTCGATATTGACACGCTCTACTCACTAATGGCTAATCAAGGTAATTTCCGCGTCAGTAGAGCAACGCTTTACAATACCATTATCTTACTGATAAATGCCCATTTGGTCATCAAGCACCAATTCGGCAATTCTTCCCAATACGAAAAATGTTACAACCGTGACACCCATCATCATCAGATTTGCACACAGTGCAGCAAAGTGACAGAATTTCAAAATGAAGAATTGCAGCATGCCATCGAGAATACCAAATTGAGCCATTTCAACCTTACGCACTATTCTTTATATCTGTATGGATTGTGCAGCAAGTGTGATCGCGCCAATAAACGGAAGAAAAAGAATAATCATCATAAGAAAGAAAAATGAAAGTAGACGTACTATTAGGATTACAATGGGGCGACGAAGGAAAAGGCAAAGTCGTTGATGTGTTAACTCCGAGATACGATGCCGTAGCTCGTTTTCAGGGTGGGCCGAACGCAGGGCACACACTCGAATTTGAAGGACAGAAGTATGTACTCCGTTCCATCCCGTCGGGTATATTTCAAGGCGACAAAGTAAACATCATCGGTAATGGGGTGGTGCTGGATCCGGCTCTCTTCAAAGCAGAAGCAGAAGCGTTGGAGACATCCGGTCATAACTTGAAAGAACGCTTGCACATTTCCAAAAAAGCACACCTCATCCTGCCTACCCACCGTATATTAGACGCAGCATACGAAGCAGCCAAGGGTGACTCGAAAGTAGGAACCACCGGCAAGGGTATCGGCCCGACCTATACGGATAAAGTGAGCCGTAATGGTATACGAGTAGGTGATATCCTGCACGATTTTAAAAAGAAGTATGCCGATGCCAAAGCACGACATGAACAGATTCTGAAGAGCTTAAACTACGAATACGACCTTACGGAATTGGAGCAATCGTGGCTTGAAGGCATAGAATATCTCAAACAATTCCGGCTGGTGGATAGCGAGCATGAGATGAATCATCTGCTGACTTCGGGCAAGTCGATATTATGCGAAGGAGCACAAGGAACGATGTTGGACATTGATTTTGGCTCTTACCCGTTTGTTACGTCTTCCAATACGGTTTGTGCCGGAGCTTGTACCGGTCTTGGCATAGCTCCCAATAAAATTGGCGAGGTATACGGCATTTTCAAGGCTTATTGCACACGTGTCGGTTCCGGGCCGTTCCCTACAGAATTATTTGATAAGACAGGTGACCAGATCTGCACACTGGGGCATGAATTCGGTTCGGTAACAGGGCGTAAACGCCGTTGCGGCTGGATTGATTTGGTGGCATTGAGATACGCCATTATGATAGACGGTGTGACCCAATTGATCATGATGAAAAGTGATGTACTCGATTCGTTTGAAACCATCAAAGCATGTGTGGCTTATAAAATGAACGGTGAGGAAATAGACTATTTCCCATTTGACATTCAAGGAGAGGTGGAACCTATTTATGTTGAATTACCCGGTTGGCAAACCGATATGACCAAGATGCAAAGCGAAGATGAATTTCCGGAAGAGTTCAACGCATACCTGGCCTTCTTGGAAGAGCAATTGGAAGTTCCTATCAAATTCGTATCAGTAGGGCCCGACCGCGAACAGACCATCGAGCGTTACACAGAAGAATAACATCAAGAAATCAAAACCGAAGACACAAGATTACACGATTTTTACGGCTTCAGCTGAGAAACTGTAAATTTCCGGATAATCTTGTGTCTTTTTCTTATTTAACGTGAGTTCGATGAATTTATTCAAGATAAAGAAGGTTGATAATCAGTTGCTTTATTGATATTTAGGATTCACTACAATTGTTAGAGTTCACATTATTTATTGCCATGAAAACTCATTTTTTATCGTTTTTATTATTGATTCTGTTTCCGGCTTCCATAAAACCGCAAACTTATCAACCCACGAAGGAGAACTTAGAGTCTCGCCAAGAATTCCGCGACAGCAAATTCGGCATTTTTCTTCATTGGGGGCTTTATGCTATGCTGGCTACCGGCGAATGGACCATGACCAACAAGAATTTGAATTATAAAGAATATGCCAAATTGGCGGGTGGCTTTTACCCTTCTAAGTTTGACGCAACTCAATGGGTATCCGCCATCAAGGCTTCCGGGGCAAAGTATATCTGTTTTACGACTCGTCATCACGAAGGCTTCTCTATGTTCCACACCCGCTACTCCGATTACAATATTGTAGACGGCACTCCCTTCAAACGCGATATCCTGAAAGAACTGGCAGACGAGTGCCACAAGCAAGGCATTCGCCTTCATCTGTATTACTCGCACATCGATTGGTTTCGTGAAGATGCCCCGTGGGGACGTACCGGACGCGGTACCGGACGCCCCAACGCGGCAGGAAACTGGAATAGTTACTACAACTTCATGAATAACCAGTTGACCGAACTGCTGACCGGCTACGGTAAGATTGGTGCCATTTGGTTCGATGGCTGGTGGGATCAAGACCGGAATCCTGATTTTGATTGGCAACTGCCGGAACAGTATGCAAT
Source organism: Bacteroides zoogleoformans (assembly GCF_002998435.1). Taxonomy (NCBI): domain Bacteria; kingdom Pseudomonadati; phylum Bacteroidota; class Bacteroidia; order Bacteroidales; family Bacteroidaceae; genus Bacteroides; species Bacteroides zoogleoformans. The sequence continues at coordinate 1,261,989 of NZ_CP027231.1, forward strand.
GATACACCGCCTGCAGCCGGCTTGCCTCATTGGCAACAATCATCATCAGACGCCTTTTACCGGAGAAGACATCCAGATATTTGAACGAGATCTGCCGGGTGAGAATCGTGCCGGATTATCGGGGCAAGACATAAGTTCCCTTCCTTTGGAGACGTGCGAAACCATGAATGGCATGTGGGGATATAAGATTACAGATCAAGACTATAAGTCGGTAAGAACATTGATCCATTATCTGGTAAAAGCGGCAGGCAAAGACGCCAACTTGCTGATGAATATAGGGCCTCAACCCGACGGAGAACTTCCGGCTATAGCATTGGAACGTTTGGCAGAAGTAGGAAAATGGATGAAACAGTATGGAGAAACCATTTATGGCACCCGCGGAGGTTGTATCGCTCCACGACCTTGGGGCGTAACTACGCAGAAAGGAGATAAATTGTTTGTGCACATCCTTGACTTACAAGACAAAGTCCTATTCTTGCCATTAGAAGGGAAAAAAGTTAAGAAAGCCGTCCGCTTTGCCGATAAAGCTCCCCTGAAATTTCAAAAATGCGAAAAAGGTGTGATGCTATACTTATCTGACATCCCAACAGATATTGATACGATTGTAGAATTACAGCTCGGCAAGGGGGCGTTGAGGTAGCTGACTGCCTTATTCTTCTTTTTTGGCAAACAATTTGCTATACAGTTATCGACAATAGATTTTATTCACAAATAAAGAAAGAAAATTATGGGAACAGGAATGATAGGAATGCAATGGATTATTTTTATCGGTATTGCCGTTATCAGTTGGTTGGTGCAGATGAATTTGCAGAACAAGTTCAAAAAATACTCCAAAATAGCCATAGGGAATGGTATGACAGGAGCAGATGTAGCTTTAAAAATGCTGCAAGATAATGGGATTTATGACGTCACCGTGACACACACGCCGGGACACTTGACCGACCACTATAACCCTGCCGACAAAACTGTGAATTTGAGTGAAGGCGTCTATAACAGCAACAGCATAATGGCTGCCGCCATTGCTGCTCACGAATGCGGGCATGCCGTGCAGCATGCACGAGCCTATGCCCCGCTCACCATGCGTAGCAAATTGGTTCCGGTAGTCTCCTTTGCCTCACAATGGATGACATGGGTGCTTTTGGCCGGCATCTTGATGTTGAACTCCTTCCCGCAACTGTTATTGGCCGGTATAATCCTGTTTGCTACCACTACCCTATTCAGCTTCATTACTTTACCGGTGGAAATTGATGCCAGCAAACGCGCATTAGTGTGGCTTAGCAAATCAGGTATTACAAATTCTTACAACCATGCACAAGCCGAAGATGCGCTCCATTCGGCCGCTTACACCTATGTAGTGGCTGCTCTTGGTTCTTTGGCCACATTAATTTATTATATCATGATATTCTTGGGCCGCAGAGATTAAAGGACAGCTTGTTATAAAGATAACGTTTCTTGCAAATCTGCCTCAATGGATACGCACAGACACAAGCATTAAGAGTAAGCCTTTGCGAAATCGGATAAAGAGATACCCGCACTACGGATAAAGAGTGCGAGTATCTTTTTTTCTTATTCAATAAAAAACGTAACTTTGCCGCATCCTATTTTAAAAGAAACCAATACGATTATGGCAACAAAACCAAGTATTCCGAAAGGGACCCGCGACTTTTCGCCTGTAGAGATGGCGAAACGAAACTATATATTCAGTACCATCCGCGAAGTATATCACCTGTATGGATTCCAGCAGATAGAAACACCTTCGATGGAGATGCTTTCTACCTTGATGGGGAAATATGGTGAAGAAGGCGATAAATTGTTGTTCAAGATACAAAATTCCGGCGACTATTTCTCCGGCTTGACAGACGAGGAATTATTAAGCCGAAATGCAGCCAAACTGGCCTCCAAATTTTGTGAGAAAGGTTTACGCTATGACCTTACGGTGCCTTTTGCCCGCTATGTGGTAATGCACCGTGATGAAATCACCTTCCCTTTCAAACGTTATCAGATACAACCCGTTTGGCGTGCCGACCGTCCGCAAAAGGGACGTTATCGTGAGTTCTATCAGTGTGACGCCGATGTAGTGGGCAGTGACTCCTTGCTGAACGAAGTGGAATTAATGCAGATTATCGATACTGTATTTACCCGCTTCGGCGTTAGAGTTTGCATCAAAATCAATAACCGCAAAATTTTGAGCGGCATTGCCGAAATCATTGGCGAGGCAGATAAGATTGTCGATATAACCGTAGCCATAGACAAATTGGACAAAATAGGACTTGATAATGTCAATGCCGAACTTAAAGAGAAAGGTATCGGCGATGAGGCCATTGGTAAGTTGCAACCCATCATCCTGCTGAGCGGTAGCAACGAAGAGAAGCTCGCTACTCTGAAGGAAGTTCTTGCAGATAGTGAGACCGGCCTGAAAGGGGTGGAAGAAAGCGAATTTATTCTCTCTACACTTAAAGCCATCGGCTTGAAGAACGAGATTGATCTTGACCTGACTCTTGCCCGTGGCTTGAACTATTACACCGGTGCCATATTTGAAGTCAAGGCCTTGGATGTACAGATTGGCAGCATTACCGGTGGCGGCCGCTATGACAACCTGACCGGAGTGTTTGGGATGTCGGGAGTTTCAGGAGTGGGTATCTCCTTTGGCGCCGATCGCATCTTCGATGTATTGAATCAACTTAACCTTTATCCCAAGGAAGCAGTGAATTCCACTCAACTCTTGTTCATCAACTTCGGAGAGCAAGAAGCAGCTTTTTCTTTGGAAGTATTGCTCCAAGTACGTGCGGCAGGCATCCGTGCCGAAATTTTCCCCGACGCCGGTAAGATGAAGAAGCAAATGAGCTATGCCAACTCAAAAGCCATACCTTTTGTCGCGTTGGTAGGAGAAAATGAAATGAACGAAGGAAAGGTTACATTGAAAAACATGGAAACCGGTGAACAAAGACTTGTTTCTCCGAAAGAATTAATTAGCGAATTGAGTTAATAAAAACTGAAAAAACTTTTAAAAGGAGCAATATTTGCTCCTTTTTTTATATATTTATGGCACAAAAGAAGTTACAACATATAATGTCATGAGAATGTAGGTAGTATGTAGTTTGCAACTTCTAATTTTGCAGGATAATAAAAACAAAGGAGGTTCTTATGGTTTCTGTCGGACTTAAACAAGAAAAGCACAATGCGCTGGTCAGTTTTCTGATGATTGTCATTGCGATATTGTTCCTACTCTATATAGGGAGTTCATTAGTGCATTCCACAAAAACATTTTGGGAAAACTACTCAATCGAAGAAATGCTGGAATAAAAAGCAGGCCGGCATACCTCTGTTTTTTGTTACCTTTGCCAACAAAAGCAAAGCTTATGATACTTTATTTTACCGGAACCGGGAATTCTCGTTGGGTGGCAGAGCGTCTTGCGGAAGAAACAAAAGAAAAAGCCATCAACATCGCCCACTTAACAGAGCAGAAAAGGGAGATAACGGAAAAGTTGATGAAAGGGGAATCTTTCGGCATTATCTTTCCAATACATTCATGGTATGCTCCTCGTATATTGATTGAGTTCCTGCAACAAATCCATTTACCCCATCAGACCTACCGATATGCCGTATGTACCTGCGGCGATGATGCAGGTAAAGGCTTGCAACGTCTTTCCGGACATTTCCGTTTAGACGCAGCTTGGTCTGTAGCTATGCCCAATACATACATCCCAATGTTCGAGCTGGATGACGATACCCTCTGTTTTAAGAAAATAGAAGAAGCGCGTATCCGCATATCTTCCATAGCCAAAGATATCCTTGCACAGAAACATGTATGGGAGGTACATGAAGGAAAAGCTGCATGGCTGAAAACCTACATCGTCAATCCGCTGTTCAACCGTTTCGTGATTCACTCCAAAGGGTTTCGGTCGGATGAGGGTTGCACGTCTTGCAGCGCATGTGTCAATTCGTGTCCGATGAACAATATCCGCTTACAAGAAAAACACCCTGTCTGGGGCAAAGGGTGCATCCATTGCATGGCCTGCATACATATTTGCCCTCATGAGGTTATACAATATAAAAACTCAACCCGACAGAAGGGACGTTACCATTTAAAGAAATATCTGACAAGACCATAGACTGAAAATCACTCCCGCTTCTTGCACAAGCACAAAGGTCGTAGCGTCATTTTGTCAGTCATTATCTGCCAAATAAGCACCATCATCCTTTTGGCACAGTTTTCGTAAATTCCTTGGTGCTTGTCTAAAGCAAGACATTTAATGTAATAATGTATAACATAAAACAAAAAGCTATGAACATTAAACCACTGGCAGACAGAGTACTGATACTCCCTGCACCCGCAGAAGAGAAAACAATTGGCGGAATCATCATTCCCGATACGGCAAAAGAGAAACCTTTGAAAGGTGAAGTAATTGCAGTAGGCAACGGAACAAAAGACGAAGAAATGGTATTGAAGGTCGGCGACACAGTGCTGTATGGCAAATATGCCGGAACGGAACTGGATGTTGAGGGAACCAAGTACCTTATCATGCGTCAAAGCGATGTGCTTGCGGTTTTGGGATAAATTACAAATTATGAATCTAACATTAAAATATAGATAGAATTATGGCAAAAGAAATATTATTCAATATCGATGCCCGCGACCAATTGAAGAAAGGGATTGATACATTGGCAAATGCAGTTAAGGTAACTCTCGGCCCGAAAGGACGTAACGTAATCATAGAAAAGAAGTTCGGCGCTCCTTACATCACGAAAGATGGTGTTACTGTAGCTAAGGAAGTGGAACTGGCTGATGCTTATCAGAATACAGGCGCACAGCTTGTAAAGGAAGTTGCTTCTAAGACCGGTGACGATGCAGGTGACGGCACCACGACCGCTACCGTATTGGCTCAGGCCATTGTAGCCGAAGGCTTGAAAAACGTGACCGCCGGTGCAAGCCCCATGGACATCAAACGCGGTATCGACAAGGCTGTTGCCAAAGTGGTAGAATCCATCAAAAACCAATCAGAAAAGGTAGGTGATAACTATGATAAGATAGAACAAGTAGGTACTGTTTCTGCCAACAACGACCCCATTATCGGTAAGCTGATTGCGGATGCCATGCGTAAAGTTTCCAAAGACGGCGTCATCACCATCGAAGAAGCAAAGGGTACGGATACAACCATCGGTGTAGTAGAAGGTATGCAGTTTGACCGCGGTTACCTTTCTCCCTACTTCGTAACTAATACGGAGAAGATGGAGTGTGAAATGGAAAAACCCTACATTCTGATTTATGACAAAAAGATTTCCAACCTGAAAGACTTCCTGCCCATCCTGGAACCGGCAGTACAGACCGGCCGTCCTCTGCTGGTTATTGCAGAAGACGTGGATAGCGAAGCTTTGACTACTTTGGTTGTGAACCGTCTGCGTTCTCAGTTGAAGATTTGTGCAGTGAAGGCTCCAGGCTTCGGTGACCGTCGCAAAGAAATGCTTGAAGACATTGCTATATTGACCGGCGGTGTTGTCATCAGTGAAGAAAAAGGTCTGAAATTGGAACAGGCAACAATTGAGATGTTGGGTACGGCCGATAAAGTAACCGTATCTAAAGATAACACTACAATCGTAAACGGTGCCGGTAGCAAAGAAAACATCAAGGAACGCTGCGAACAAATCAAGGCTCAGATTGCCGCTACAAAATCAGACTACGACAAAGAAAAACTGCAAGAACGTCTGGCCAAATTGTCAGGTGGCGTAGCTGTCCTCTATGTAGGTGCCGCTTCCGAAGTTGAGATGAAGGAAAAGAAAGATCGCGTAGATGATGCGCTTCGCGCTACTCGCGCCGCCATCGAAGAAGGCATCGTTGCCGGTGGAGGTGTAGCCTATATTCGCGCACTCGAAGCTTTGGAAGGATTCAAGGGTGACAATGCAGACGAAACCACAGGCGTTGATATCATCAAGCGCGCCATCGAAGAGCCGTTGCGCCAGATTGTAGCCAATGCAGGAAAAGAAGGTGCCGTTGTTGTGCAAAAAGTGCGTGAAGGCAAGGGTGACTTCGGCTACAACGCCCGCACCGATGTCTACGAGAACTTACATGCCGCCGGTGTGGTAGACCCTGCAAAAGTTACCCGTGTGGCTCTTGAAAATGCAGCTTCCATAGCCGGAATGTTCCTCACCACCGAATGTGTCATTGTAGAAAAGAAAGAAGATAAACCCGAAATGCCGATGGGTGCTCCCGGAATGGGAGGCATGGGCGGAATGATGTAATCATCTCTCTTTATTTTGAACGAAACATAGGAAACCGCAATGTCTTTAGCGACATTGCGGTTTTCATTTATCATAAAAATCGCAAAAAAACGTTCTTTTTTACTCTTTATGCGCCCTATTTTCAAGAAAAATTGTTATCTTTAAAAACAGAAACCTAATCAATAACTTATTAAATCGATGTTGCTATGAACAAAAGGGAAATTGGGCTTAATGCAGGAAGAATTTGGTATTTGCTTAGCGATAATGCCAAATGGAGGTATGAGACCTTGAAAGAGAGATCCGAATTGGGTGATAGAGAACTTGGAGCCGCCTTAGGATGGTTGGCTCGCGAGGATAAGATTGAAATTCACCTTGAAGGAGATGATCTCTATGTTTCATTGGGAATAAATGTTTATATCGGATAAGAACCGATTGAATGGACCAATCAAGAAGCACAGATTTTGTGACAGGGGAAGGAATCTGTTTAGTTGCAAAATCAGTGCCTTCTTATTTTCTACTTTTACAGAATATTCTTTCCGTTTTGCCGTCTCCTAAAAAGGCATTACCTTTGCCGCAAATCTCAACCACATGTCCTACAAAAGGAAAATCATCAACGACCCGGTCTTCGGGTTCATCAACATACCCAAGGGACTGCTCTATGACCTCATCCGGCATCCCCTTCTACAGCGTTTAAACCGCATCAGACAAGTAGGTTTGTCGTCTGTGGTATACCCCGGCGCACAACACACACGCTTTCAGCACTCATTGGGAGCGTATTATCTGATGAGCGAAGCCATCCAACAGCTCACTGCCAAAGGCAACTTCATTTTCGATAGTGAGGCCGAAGCCGTAGAAGCAGCAATTCTGATGCACGACATCGGGCATGGACCTTTCTCTCATGTGCTGGAGGACACCATTGTGCGTGGTGTGTCACACGAAGACATATCGCTGATGCTGATGGAACGCATCAACAAAGAGATGAACGGACAGCTGACGCTTGCCATCCAAATCTTCAAAGACGAATATCCCAAACGCTTCTTGCATCAACTGGTGAGCGGGCAGCTTGACATGGACCGCCTCGACTACCTCCGCCGCGACAGTTTCTATACCGGAGTGACGGAAGGGAATATAGGTTCCGCACGTATCATCAAGATGCTTGATGTAAAGGACGACCACCTCGTGATCGAGTCCAAAGGCATTTACTCCATCGAGAATTTCCTCACCGCACGCCGTCTGATGTATTGGCAAGTCTATTTGCACAAAACATCCGTGGCCTACGAGAGAATGCTTATCAGCACCCTGTTGCGCGCCAAAGAGCTTGCCGGCCGGAGAGAAGAGTTATTTGCCTCGCCCGCATTGCGATTCTTTCTCTACAATGACATCAACCGAGAGATATTCTACAGCAACCCGGAATGCCTGGAGCATTTCATCCGACTGGACGACAACGACATCTGGACAGCTCTCAAAGTCTGGAGCGACCATCCGGACAAGGTGCTATCTACTTTGAGCACCGGCATGATTAACCGCAACATCTTCAAGGTAGAGATTTCTACCGAGCCTTTCAGCGAGGAGCGGAAAAAAGAACTGACTTTGCAAATCAGCGAACAATTGGACATCTCCCTCGCCGAAGCAAGCTATTTCATTTCTACCCCCAGCATTGAGAAGAATATGTATGACGAGGCAGACGACAGTATTGACATACTCTATAATGACGGCAGCATCAAAAACATTGCCGAAGCATCGGATATGCTCAATATCTCCCTCCTGTCCAAGAAAGTAAAAAAACACTACCTATGCTATCAACGTTTGCATAGACAAGTATAAAATATTCATCACAGGGCAAGGATATATTAAAAAAAAATCCGTTATTTGTGCTTTGAAACCATCTAACAAGAATAGTAAAATGGAGTTTTCGGCTAAACAAATCGCTACATTTATCCAAGGAGAAATTATCGGGAACGAGAATGTCACCGTTCATACCTTTGCGAAAATCGAAGAGGGAATACCGGGGGCCATTTCATTCTTATCCAATCCCAAATATACCTCCTACATATATGAAACCCAATCAAGCATTGTTCTGGTAAACAAGGATTTCACCCCGGAACAAGAAGTAAAAGCAACGCTGATTAAAGTAGACAACGCCTATGAAAGCCTTGCCAAGCTACTCAACCTTTACGAGCAAAGCAAACCGAAACAGACAGGAATCAGTCCTTTGGCTTTTGTTGCCGAGAGTGCAAAGATAGGAAAGGATGTTTATGTGGCTCCTTTCGCCTGCATCGGCGAACATGCAGAAGTGGGCGACAATACTGCCATTCATCCGCACGTCACCATCGGCAGCGGCGCAAAGGTAGGCAGCAATTGCATCATTTATGCCAATGCAACCATATATCACGACTGCCGCGTAGGCAATCATTGCATCCTGCATGCCGGTTGTGTGATCGGTGCAGACGGATTCGGTTTTGCCCCGACTCCCGAAGGATATGAGAAGATTCCCCAAATCGGCATCACCATTCTGGAAGACAATGTGGAAGTAGGTGCAAACACATGTATAGACAGGGCCACCATGGGCGCCACCATTGTACATAGCGGTGTAAAGCTGGACAATTTAATCCAGATAGCACACAACGATGAAATAGGCTCACACACGGTAATGGCCGCACAGGTAGGCGTTGCCGGATCCTCAAAAGTGGGAGAATGGTGTATGATAGGTGGTCAAGTAGGCATTGCAGGTCATATCCACATAGGAAACCAAGTAAACCTTGGCGCACAATCAGGTGTTCCCGGCAACATCAAGGACGGCAGCCAACTGATTGGTACACCTCCGATGGAGCTGAAGCCTTATTTCAAATCAGCAGCCATTTTCCGCAAGCTGCCGGACATGTATGCGGAACTGAATACGCTCCGCAAGGAATTGAACGAACTTAAACAACAAATAAACAAGTAACCAATGTTAAAACAAAAGACTCTAAAAGAAAGCTTTTCGCTCAGCGGAAAAGGTCTTCATACGGGACTTGACCTAACCGTTACTTTCAATCCGGCTCCAGATAACCACGGATATAAGATTCAACGCATCGACATCGAAGGACAGCCCATCATAGATGCCGTTGCCGACAATGTGACCGAAACCACCCGTGGCACCGTACTTTCCAAGAACGGAATCAAAATCAGTACGATAGAGCACGGTATGGCAGCCCTTTATGCATTGGGTATAGATAACTGTTTGATACAAGTAAACGGACCGGAATTTCCCATTTTGGACGGAAGTGCCCAAGATTACGTCAACGAGATAGAACGGGTAGGCATCATCGAACAGAATGCCGTCAAAGATTTCTATATCATCAAGTCCAAGATTGAATTCCGAGATGAAACGACCGGTTCATCCATCATAGTATTGCCGGATGAGAATTTCAGTCTGAACGTATTGGTATCATACGATTCGACCATTATCCCCAACCAGTTCGCCACTCTGGAGGACATGGTCAGGTTCAAGGACGAAATAGCAGCCAGCCGGACATTCGTTTTCGTGCGCGAAATCGAGCCGCTGTTGCAAGCCGGCCTCATCAAAGGCGGTGATTTGGACAATGCCATTGTGATTTACGAGCGTGAAATGTCGCAGGAGAACTACGACAAGCTGGCAGACATTATGGGCGTACCTCACATGGATGCCAAACAATTGGGCTACATCAACCACAAACCGTTGGTATGGCCTAACGAATGTGCCCGCCATAAACTGCTCGACGTAATCGGCGACTTAGCCTTGATAGGCAAACCCATCAAGGGACGTATCATCGCTACCCGGCCGGGCCACACCATCAACAATAAGTTTGCCCGTCAAATGCGTAAGGAAATCCGCCTGCACGACATTCAAGCCCCTGCCTACGACTGCAACCGCGAACCAATCATGGACGTAAACCGCATTCGCGAACTTCTGCCCCATCGCTATCCGATGCAATTGGTGGACAAAGTAATCGAAATAGGGGCCAATTACATCGTGGGTATCAAGAATGTAACCTCCAACGAGCCTTTCTTCCAAGGGCACTTCCCGCAAGAGCCCGTGATGCCCGGTGTATTGCAGATAGAGGCCATGGCGCAAACAGGCGGCCTGCTGGTATTGAACTCCGTAGACGATCCGGATAGCTATTCTACCTACTTCATGAAAATAGACGGTGTAAAGTTCCGTCAGAAAGTAGTGCCGGGCGATACACTGATTTTCCGCGTAGAGCTGATGGCTCCCATACGACGTGGAGTTTCAACCATGAAAGGTTATATATTCGTAGGCGAGAAAGTGGTCTGCGAAGCTGAATTCATGGCACAAATAGTCAAGAACAAGTAAAGAAATCTGCAATTAAAGAAGATATGATAAGTCCTTTAGCTTATATTCATCCCGAAGCGAAAATCGGTGAAAACGTAGAGATTGCTCCTTTTGTTTTCATAGACAAGAATGTGGAAATCGGCGATAATAATAAAATTATGGCGAATGCCAGCATTCTGTACGGTGCGCGCATCGGCAACGGGAACACCATTTTTCCGGGCGCCGTTATCAGTGCCATCCCCCAAGACCTGAAGTTCAGAGGAGAAGAAAGTACTGCCGAAATCGGCGACAACAACCTTATACGTGAAAATGTAACCATCAATCGCGGCACGGCCGCTAAAGGCAAGACGGTTATAGGCAACAACAACCTGCTGATGGAAAGTGTACACGTAGCCCACGATGCTATCGTCGGCAATAATTGCATCATCGGAAATGCCACTAAAATGGCCGGTGAAATTGTCATCGATGACAACTCCATCATCAGCGCAAGCGTACTGATGCACCAGTTTTGCCGCGTAGGCGGGTATGGGATGGTGCAAGGAGGCTGTCGCTTCAGTAAAGATATTCCGCCCTACATCATCGCCGGACGAGAGCCTATCTGCTATGCCGGAATCAATGTCGTAGGGCTGCGCCGTCGCGGTTTCTCCAACGAAACGATAGAGAACATCCACAATGCCTATCGCATCATCTATCAAAGCGGACTGAACAACACCAACGCTCTGAAAAAGATTGAAAGTGAAATGGAGATGACACCTGAAATAAGCTATATTGTGAATTTCATACGCGAATCGAACCGCGGCATTATCCCCGCCGGCAAATAAGAAAGATTCGGAGTTCGTTTTAATATTATTCGTATAAAGCATTAATCAAAATGATCTACAGATTTACAATCATCTCGGACGAGGTGGACGATTTTGTCAGAGAAATACAGATAGACCCGGAAACCACTTTCTACGACTTTCACAAGGCTATCTTACAATCGACAGGCTATGCCGATGATCAAATGACTTCTTTCTTCATCTGCGACGATGACTGGGAAAAAGAAAAAGAAGTCACGCTGGAAGAAATGTATGACAATCCGGAAATAGACAGCTGGGTGATGAAAGATACCCCGCTCAACGAACTGATTGAGGACGAAAAGCAAAAGCTGTTGTATGTATTCGACTACATGACGGAACGCTGTTTCTTCATTGAACTTTCCGAAATCATCACCGGTAAAGACATGAAAGGGGCCAAATGTACCAAGAAATCGGGCGAAGCTCCCAAGCAGACCGTTGACTTTGAAGAGATGGCCGCAAACGCAGGTTCACTCGATTTGGGCGAAAACTTCTACGGAGACCAGGATTTTGACATGGAAGACTTCGATAAAGACGGATTCAGCGGTTTTGATGACAGTGCTTCGGATACTTCGTACGAAGAAGAGAGATATTAAGAACCAACTCTCTACTTTTTCGAGACATCACCATATCGGGCACGAGCTACGCGGACAAACACGGCTTTCATAAACTAAATTCGTGAAAGGGGCGTAGTCCGTGCTTTTATCATTTCCCCCCTCGCAACATGCACACCCTCATCGTACTTATCGGCCCCACCGGAGTGGGAAAAACGGAACTAAGCCTTCGGCTGGCAGAACAACTGAACACTTGCATTATCTCGGCCGACTCAAGACAACTGTATGCCGACTTAAAGATAGGTACAGCCGCCCCTACCCCGGAACAGCTCCAACGGGTGGAGCATCATTTCATAGGCACTTTGAAGCTGACCGACTATTACAGCGCCGCTCAATATGAGACAGAAACTCTGAAGATCCTCGAAACCTTATTTACCAAGCATGACACCGTAGTGCTGACCGGCGGTTCGATGATGTATGTCGATGCCATCTGCAAGGGCATTGACGATATCCCCACCGTAGATGCCGAGACTCGCCGGCTACTGCTGCACAAATACGAAACTGAAGGATTAGAACGACTATGTGCGGAACTTAAGCTACTGGATCCGGAATATTATAAAATCGTAGATCTGAAGAATCCCAAACGTATAGTCCATGCCTTGGAAATCTGCTACATGACCGGAAAAACCTACACCTCCTTCCGCACACAAAAGACCAAAGAACGGCCTTTCGACATCGTCAAGATAGGTCTGACACGCAACCGTGAGGAACTTTACGACCGCATCAACCACCGTGTAGACCAAATGATAGCGGACGGACTGGTAGAAGAAGCCCGGAAAGTTTACCCTTACCGAGCACTCAATGCGCTGAATACGGTAGGTTATAAGGAAATATTCAAGTATATTGACGACGAATGGACATTACCGTTTGCCATTGAGAAAATAAAGCAGAATTCCCGCATCTATTCCCGCAAACAGATGACCTGGTTCAAACGGGATGAAGAAATCCGCTGGTTTCATCCGGCACAAGAAGCAGAAATTATCGAGTATCTCAAGTCCTCCATAAAAACCTCTGATGTCTTATACTGATATAGATAGACACATTTACTAACTTGTAGCCCTGCCTTGCTGAACAGTTGGATTAAAAAGTATGATAATTTTTCAGAAAACCTATCTTTTCCCTCTGAACAAGAATCAACAGAAATGTCCAATTGCAGTAAGGAAGACTACAAAGATGAAAATGCACAATTAAGTCATTTCTTCTGAAGTCCTACTGATAGAGCAAACACGGAATTCGACCTCAAAACTTCTGAAACAAAAGCTACATCAATAGGAACGTGCGAAAATCACACGGCAGGCCGAAGGTTTACCTGTCACCATGCACTTGCCCGGTTCCTTATCATCAGAGACAAAGGAGTCGAACGGCACGCAGCGAATAGTGGCTTTTGTTTCCTCTTTGATTTTCTCTTCCGTTTCGGTAGTACCATCCCAATGAGCCAATACAAAGCCGCCTTCTTCAATCTTCTGTTTGAATTCTTCGTAGCTGTCCGCACTGCTGATGCGGCTATTGCGATAATCAAGTGCTTTCTTGTAGATGTTTGCCTGAATCTCTTCGAGCAAGTTCTTTACGTATTCTTCGATGCCCTCGCAGGAACGTGTCTCTTTCTCCAGTGTGTCGCGGCGCATAATTTCCATCGTGTTGTTCTCTAAATCACGGCCCCCCATCACTAAACGTACGGGCACGCCCTTCACTTCATAGTCGGCAAACTTGAATCCCGGACGTTTGTTGTCGGCATTATCATACTTCACGGAAATGCCCATCGACTTCAGTTTGGATACAATACCAGCAACCTTTCCATCAATTTTCTCCAGCATCTCCGTATTCTTATAAATAGGTACAATGACTACCTGTATAGGAGCCAAATGCGGAGGCAACACCAATCCGTTATCATCGGAATGAGTCATGATAAGAGCACCCATCAGACGGGTAGAAACGCCCCATGATGTGGCCCACACATATTCCATTTTATTCTCTTTGTTTACGAACTGTACATCGAACGCTTTGGCAAAGTTCTGTCCGAGAAAGTGAGACGTGCCGCTTTGCAAGGCTTTACCGTCCTGCATCATCGCCTCGATGGTATAAGTATCCAGCGCACCTGCAAAACGTTCGTTGGCCGATTTCACTCCTTTCACCACAGGCACTGCCATGTACTTTTCAGCAAACTCGGCATATACGTTCAGCATTTTTATCGCTTCGGCCTCCGCTTCTTCGCGGGTGGCATGCGCGGTATGTCCTTCCTGCCACAAGAACTCGGCAGTGCGGAGAAAGAGCCTCGTACGCATTTCCCAACGGAACACGTTGGCCCATTGATTGCATAGGATAGGCAGATCCCGATACGAATTGATCCAATTCTTATACGTGTTCCAAATAATAGTCTCGGAAGTGGGACGGATAATGAGTTCTTCTTCCAGCTTTGCAGCAGGATCCACCACCACGCCACCGCCATTCGGGTCGTTCTTCAAGCGATAGTGCGTCACTACGGCGCATTCCTTGGCAAAACCCTCCACATGCTCCGCCTCGCGGCTTAAGAAGGATTTCGGAATAAGCAAGGGGAAATAGGCGTTGACATGTCCCGTTTCCTTGAACATATCGTCCAGTTGACGCTGCATCTTCTCCCAAATTGCATATCCGTAAGGCTTAATCACCATACAGCCGCGCACAGCCGATTGTTCTGCCAAATCGGCCTTTACCACCAACTCATTGTACCATTGAGAATAATTCTCACTACGTTTGGTCAGGTCTTTCAATTCTACTGCCATTCTATTTCGTTTTTTAAGTTTTCGTTGATTTATCCAAACAATCGGCAAAAATACATATTTTAAACGTAGTCATCAAATTTACAATAAAGTTTATGTACCTCTTATCATCGAGTGAGGAGCGGATTAACCAAATCAGAGAAGCTCTGCACGCATTGGGTAAAGAACCGGTTGCCGTCTGAAGTCTGCCGTCCAATCTCTTACCTCTTACGGCGTCTAATCCCCATTTATCAGCCTCGCCGCCGCATCCACCAGCCGGTACCTGCGGCACACCTCGAGTACAATCTCCTGCGGGATGTCCGTCACCATGGGGTGCGTTTCCCCGTCTTCGCAGGTCACGTGCCGGAACGGCAGTTGCGGATAGAGGGCGTGCAGCACCAGAGCGGAGCAGTCGTACGCCGTGAATGCGCCATCCGTCATGTCAATATCTATAAGGCTGTTCTCGCGTGCCTCCGCCGCCTTCATTCGTTTCATAGTCTGATAAGTTTTCATAAGCATTAGAGATTAGTGGTGGGATTAGAGGTGAGATTAAAGGTAAGATTAGAGGTAATATTAGCCAATAGAGAATAAACCTTATACCTTAGATGTCGGACGCAAGGGAAAAGGAAAGGATAAAAATTAAAATCCGCGTCATCCGCGTCTGAAGAATCACCCCCTCCGAGAAACCCCGCCGCCCTCCCCCGGCCCCTGCGGCCCGCCCCCCTCCCTATGGGGGAGGGGTTGGGGGAGAGGCTTCGGGGGTTGGGGGAGAGGCTTCAGGGCTTCATCCCAGCGGGTTTTCCCCTTGACCGCCTGTGCCGCCGGTAGTACCGCCGCCCGTGCCGCTTCCGCCGCTACCTCCCGGTGCAGGTGTGGGCAGTCCTTTGGCTTTGCGGTAGTCCGCCATCGAGGCATAGTTTACGCCGGCCTCCAGCACACCTCCGTCCTCGAAGCTGAGTTCTCGGATAATCCTGCCGCGAAGTTCCCGGGCAGGTGTGAACGTTACGCGGGGCGATTTAATCATCGTGCCCACGTTGAAATCTTCTATCTTCTCCACGCCTGCACTTTTAAAGGTGATGCGGAATGTACCCAGGCCGGGCACATTCACCGTGTGTCCCTGCTGCAACTGTTGGGGGATGAACTCCGCCAGCAGCTCCATGGCTGCCTCCAGCTCGATGGGTGCCGTGGTGGTATGTACCGTTGCGGCACGGGTCAAAGCTTTGGGAGACAATGGTTTTGCACTGTTTGGCACGGCATACCACTTAGCCGGGTCATTCTTCTTCATCGGGTGCTTCTTCTGCACCAATTTGTAACTGATACTCATACTGATAAAGTTTTAATTAATAATTAAATGATAATAACTCACAGTCGGCGTGTGAACGCCTTTTCTTTTAATTCCCTTGAATGTCCCCGCAGGAGGGGTACTTACCTCACTGTGGAGACGCCGTTTACCTCACTGCGGTGACGCTTCTTGTCTCACTGCGGTGACGTTGCTTGTCTCACTGCAGTGACATCACCCATTTCACTGCAGTGACGTTGCTTGTCTCACTGCGGTGTCATCTCCTATCTCACCGCAGTGACATCGCTACCCCTCACACATATAGCTGACATCAGACATTAAGACCGTACATATCAGAACATTAGCATTCATGCATTAGATTCAAGACAAAATAAAATCCGCGTCATCCGCGCAATCCGCGCCTAAAAATCATCCGCGCCTGCCCTCCTCTTGCCTCAGCGGCCGCAAGTCTCGTTCCGCATCCATAAAGTCACGACTTGTATATCCCATTGTATTTACGTATAAAGTGAAACGTGATACTCTCGGCTTTTTCGACTGGCTTCGCCGGTATCGGGTTCCTACGGCTTTCAGCCGCAGGAGAATAAAGCCAATGAAACAAATGAAGCCGACACGGTCGCTTCGCTCCCTTTTATTCTTGGGTTGCCCGCACCGAGTAGCCGCGGCTCCGTTCGGCCTTGTACTGCGTGTACACGCTGTTCGGGTAGAAGATCATGATCCATCCGTAGTACGTGTTGTACGGCCCCGCCGTCCAGTAGTGGGCGATGCTCCCTACGCTGGTGGACACTGCGTTATAGTTCCACCGATGGCCCGACGCAGGGAAAAAGACGGAAGTAGTCTTGCTTGGATCACAATAAAAGTTCCAACCTTCGTTCCATGTGCCATTTGTTCCTGTTATAGTAAATCCCGTGAATACATTACTCGGAGGAAGTTTATACCCCACAGGCGAAGGGTCGTAGATGGTCTTTACTACGAGATTGTCGTTGGCTGAGGTAGTGTTATTGTTCGCATCCCATAGGTTATAATATAGGCCGTCCATGGAAGAGTTGATACTGAACGTGCCGGGTTCCGTGATACCGCGAGTGATACAAGCGCTGCCGGTAGAAAAGTTTTGGAAGGCAGGAAGCTCGTTGGTGTGGGTTGTTCCCGATACATCATACCATGTCTTGTTGATGCTTTTCGAGTTTCCGTCCGGATCTTCAAATGCCCCCACGAACGGGTCTTTCCGTCCCCACTGGTAATAAGTTTGATTCCAAGTCTCTGTAATGGTATGCGCCTTTTGCTTTACAGTGAATGTCTTTGGGTCAGCCGATGTGTACCCTGCTGTGGGCTTCTGCTTGAAGCGTACCTGCACGGTGCGCTCGGCATATGCCACCTCTTTTCCGTCGCACCAGCCGAGGTTGAGGGTCATAATCTTGTATTTCTTGTTCTGGTGGTTGGTGATCTCCTTGTCGGGTGTGGTTGTCCCTGTTGCGCCCGGCTTGTAGTCCGTCACCCAGATGTGCCAGCTCCACAGCACGGTGTTCGAGGCGTCGCGCACCGCTGCCACGGCATTGCCTTGGCAGATGGTGGCCTGCCCCACGGTAAACTCGAGGAAATGGCCGTCGGAAGATAGCGCCACGTCGGTCACCAAGTTCAGCGCATCCTGCCAAATGAGCGTGCAGCTTGCCGGTGTACAATTGGTATTGTTGTAGATGTACGGGTCGATAATACCTACTCCCCGGTGGTTGATAAACGGTTTAAGCACATTGCCCCCGCTTGCAGTGGAGGTGTAGGCAGATTCATTCCATCCCGGATTTGGGCCTCCGGGCACTTTGACATAATCCACCGCATTGCCATACACCAAGGGTAGCTTATACCGCCCCGGCGCATTCACAATGTAGCAGTTTGCCGTGCGCATGGGTGCGTTGTTTCCCTGATAGTCGTGCGTGGACAGATCGTATATATTAGTATTCGTCCCGTCGTTCACCGGAGTAGCGTTCTTCAATGCTACAGTGTGTGGATTGTCAGGTGTGCTGTTCACCTGCGCCGCCACCGTGGCGGTATACGATGCCGCCGAAGTGCCTCCCGCTTCGTTTTCGGTGAATGCCGTCAGCCACTCCGGTTTGTTTTTGTTCCAGACTATCCCGTCCTCGGAGAACTCCACCTCCCAGGAGATGGGCACGACCTTGTCCACCCCTCCGCCCGATACCGTGGCGCAGCTCTTTACCGTGTAGCTATTGCTTCCTCCCCGGTAGTCGTATTCCGCCGGAGGCGTCACCTCCAGCGTAGGGGTAATCACCATGCTTGTCACCGACACCTGATAGGTCACCGTCTTTCCCATTTCCCATTGGCTGCCTGCTATGGAGGCTTTCATCGTGCGCACGGCATTTGTCAGCCTGTCCGTGTACTTCACCTCCAGTTCCGCCCCCGCGGGCAGCTGTTGCGGAATCATCATGAACGTGGCCGCCGCAGGCGTTATCTCCGTGCCGGGTGTCTGGCTTTCGGGTATAGTGGCCGCAGGCGTCAGCGCCTGCGTAAAGTCCTTCCTGTCGGCATGGCCTTCCCATGCGCTCTCGCCTATGCGGTACGTGCCCTTGCCGTACACGCCCTTCAGCGTGACGTTCGTAATCGTCCCCGCAGGCAGGTCATTGCCCGTGACAAAGCGCACGGCCGTCAGCGCATGCTTAAAGGTAAGCAGGGCGGGCGTGCCTCCGCCGCCCGGCATCTCGTCGGTGGCGGCCGTCAGCAGGTCGGTCTGGCCGGCCACGTCGGCAGGAACGGTGTAGGTCAGCACGGGTGCGCCGCCCGCGCTCTTGGCCGAGAGTGCCAGGCTCGATGCCGGCAGTGCGCTCTTGTAGGGAGCGTACGCAAAGAAGCGTATCTTCGAGCCCGCCCCCGGCCAGCGGCTGTCCGTCGTCCATCCGCCGGCTTTCTTCACCTCCGTGTCATACATGTAGTCGGGTGTCCGCGTGTCGTTCCACGCTTCCGCGGCGGGATATACGAAAGCGGACACGCCCATGGAGGCGTGCATGGTGGAAGCGTCTACCGGGGCGGCTTTCGTGGCGGGACGGCTTTCTGTAACGGAGACGCCGCCCGTTGTCACGTCCCCCGCAAGAGCGTTTTCCCCGTCCGTGACCATGCCCTCCCTCACCGTGGCGTGCAGGTAGAGCGGCGTTCCTCCCCCGGTCAGGGAGTCCTGCAGGGCAAACACCCGTGTTGCCGGCGGTGTTTCCCCTGCAGGCATCCCCAATGCCTCTACCTTGAATCCGATACTGCGCCCCGGATACGCGCCCCCCTCTTCGTGAGAGTCGTCGCAGGAGCAAACTCCGGCAGTCAGCAGGGCCAGTGCCCCGCCTGCCAATACTGACAATGTCACTCTTTGCATATAGATGTTGTTAGTGATTAGTGATGAATAGATGAATGATAAGTGGCTGGTAAACAGCGGCAAGTGCCCGGCGTGGAGTAAGTGTTGACCGCTGACAACAGCCAGGCACCTGCCGCTAATCACTGATTACATCCCTATCTCGGTGCTTCCCGCCGTCCAGTCTTCCACGGTCACGGTGAAGGTGATGGGGTTGCCCAGTACAGGGTCTCCGCCCGTTCCCGGATTCGGGTCGATGGTCGGGTCGCTGGGATTCACGGGGTCGGTGGGAATCGGATCGATTTTACCCGCGCCGCCGCCCGGGGAACAGAAGTTCAGCGCGTAGATATACTTCTTCCCGGCTTCCCAGGCAGAGTCTATCTTCACGGCGGAGTAGCCGTACTTTCCTGAAGCGGGCGGATAAATCTGCGTACCGTTCTTCGTGACCTGGCAGAGCACGGCCAGATAGGCTCCGTTCGGAGAGGCGGCACCGCTCCACGGCGTTAATGTCTGCGGAAGCAGCATGAAGTTCTCCGTTCCCGTGATGTTCTGCTCCGATGCCGTCAGGGTGACGGGGGCGGACAGGCGGGCCGAGAAGCTGGCGGGGGCGTTCGGCGCGTCCCATCCCGCCAGCGGGCCGGAAGCGGTCGTGGGCGAGGTGGGGAAGGTGAAGTTGGCCGCCGATTTCACCTGGCATACCTTCACTCCCTGCACCTTGATGGTGACGGTGGGGTCGGAGCACTTGGCCTTCACCTCTATCTGCGAGAGGATGTGCTTGAAGTTGAGTGCCACGCCCGATGCGGAGGTGGTGCGGCTGCCGGTGTTGTGGGCCACCACGATGTCCTTCTGATCAGAGACCTTCTGCGGTGTCACGTAGCTGAATATCTTCTGCGTGCCGCTGTTGATGTACACCGATGCGCCGGCAGGCAGGTTGGCCGGAGCGTAGGCGAAGAACTTCACCTCGTCGTTTCCGGGCCACGTCTGAGGATCGGTCATTTCCCATTTGCCGCCCGTCTGTCTCACCTCGGCGTTCTCGAAGAGGTTCGTTCCTCCCGAACTCTTGAATGCCGTCACCTTGAAGGGCGACAGGTTGGTCAGCGTGGTGACCGCCCCGCGGGTGGAAGCACCCAGCGTGGGATGGAAGTTGATGGATTCGCTGCGGTTCACAGCGTTCGTTTCGTCCTGCGAGCAGGAGCTGAGGCCGATGAGGCCTGCTGCCAGAAGGCAGCCCACAAGTTTCTTTTTCATACTTGTTTTTGTTAGGATTAATAAAATTAGATTAAGAAAAAACACTGCCAGTTGCCTGTCAGTTATATCATATATTCCACATATTCACTTTCACGTCATCATCCGCTTGTAAAACAGGGAATCCGCATCATCTCCGTCTGAAGAATCATCATCCGCGTTAAAAACACAATCCGTGTCATCCGCGGCATCCGCGCCCGAAAGGCTACAGGTCTATCGGCCGCGTCTCCGTGCTCCAGTCGTCCACTCCCGTCTGGAATCCTCCTCCTTCCTCCCCCGCGGGCGCGGGGATCGTCAGTCCGTCCAGCCGTATATGCACGTGCCGCCTGTCGGTCGCGCGGTTCACCTGTCCGCTCACGTCGAACGAAATGCGCCTGCAGCTGCCGTCGCGCAGGGTGACGCTGAGCGTCAGCCGGTGCGACGTGTCCTCCGCCTCGCTCACCCCGAAGCACAGCACCCGGCCCGTGAGCCGTGCCGTGCCCTCCTCGATGCCCGCTTCGAAGCGGAGGGACGAGCGTGAGGGGGAACGGTGCCCGGTTCCCGGGAACAGCGAGGCGGACATGCCGGAGAGCGAGAAGGCTGCGGAAGAGACACCCGCAAGGTTGCGCACGTTCACTATCTCTACGGTGTAGATGTAGCTCTGCTCCTCCGGACAGAGCACGAGCGGACTCTCCGGGGCCGGCAGCTCCGAGGGGACGGTGACGGTGAAGTCCGTGCCGCCCGTTCCCCAGAGCATGCCGGGAGAGGAGACCGCCGGCTCCTGTCCGTCCCCATCCTGCACGGGGAGAGGAGGCGCGCAGGCCTCGAAGCTCTCCGGGGTGTCCGTGCCGCGCAGGAGCGCGGACTCGTTGTCGTTGTTCAGGCAGAGCACGCGGTACGTGCCCGGCAGAAGTTCGGTCGGACCTCCCTCACGGGGAAAGTCCCTGCGTAAGGGGCTGCCGGAGGAGGGGAAGAAATAGACGCTCATGCCCGTGGCCGATGCCCCGGGAGCATTGCGCCAGTCAAAAATCACCCGCACCCGTACCGAAGAATCGGGGGCGAAGGCGAAGGGTTTATGGTCACAGGAGGCGAGCAGCGAGGCGACGCCCGCCGCAAGCAGGATGAGCACGAACGCCCCCAACAGGAAGGCGATGCCGTGCAGACATTTTTTTCTCATGGATGTTCTCATGCTTCTCGTGGATGTTATTTCTGTCGTTCTCATGAATTTCTTATTTTCCGATTTGTGACCTGCGTTTCCCGTTGTAATTGTCATGTCCCAGCAGCCACACCAGCGACACCTCCGCCTTCGTGGGGCCGAACCACCGCCGCTGCTTCGTGGCCTGCCACAGGTAGCCGCCGCCCTGTGGGATGTACTCGTAGTACTCGCCGCCCAGATAGCCGATGCCGATGCTGAAGTCGAGGTTCAGCCTGCGGCCGATGGGGGCGGAGTAGCCGTAGGACAGGCCGCCCCCGTAGCTCCACCGGTCGCCGAGGTACCCCCTGCCGCCCCACTCGAGGTCGTAGGTAAGCAGCTGCCCGTACACCCCTATGTGGTGCCCCGTCAGCGGCTTGCGGCCGTAGCTCAGCCAGCGGCGCACCTCGAGGTCGCCGCCGTATATGCGGTGGTAGCGGTGGCGGCGGTCGCTCTTCAGCCAGGTGTACATCCAGTTGCCGGCCACCGACCAGCCGCGGCCCAGGTAGAACTCCAGCCCGAGGTTGGGCAGCACCACGGCGTCGTAGAGCAGGTTGGTCTTCAGCGCCATGTAGAAAGGTCTGCATTCGCGGGAGGGAGGAGCCGTCTCCTCCTTTTCGGGCGGGAGGATGTAGACGGTGTCCTTGGCGGCTTCCCGCACCTCCTCCGACTCGTACCACACGTGCAGGGTGGAGGCGCGCAGCTCGGGGAAGAAGCGGCTCTCCATGTAGCGCCAGGCGTAGCCGCTGCCCGTCATGACCAGCCGGCGCTTGCGCCCGTCGGCCACCTTGCCCTCGCGGGTAATCCACTCGGGGGTGTAGCGCAGGATGTCGAGCACCTCGTGGCGGTAGGGCATGTACTCGTCCGCCTGCACGAGCTTTTCCAGCCCCTGCCAGTCCACGCCCTTGGGCACGGTGGAGAGCCACCCGAACTCATGGGGGAAGTAGCCGGAGACCAGCTGCCGGATGGCCTCGGCCCTCCGCTCGGAGAGGCGCCGGTTCAACGCCGTGCTTCCCTCGGGGGAGGCTCCTGCGGTGACCCGCAGGCCCCGTATGCGCCGCGATGGGTCTTGCAGCAGGGTTCTGAAACGCTCGGTGAAGGCGCGTATGCGTGCGCCGTTATCACGGAAATAAGGGTCGAGGCGCGATTCGCCCTGACGGAAATAGACGCGCACGGAGTCCGTGCCCCGGCGCGTGTCGGATTCCTGTCCCCGGGCATGCCCGAGAAAAAGCAGGAGAAAGAGGAGAATAAAGGTTCGTTTCATCACGAAAGATTAAAGGTTTATATCTTCTTTTTCATCTTGAACAGATAACCGTATCGGCTGTCTGTTCTTCCGTCCGGCCGTTCGTTCGGGAACTTGTCATATCCTTATTGGAGGGGCTTCGGGCAGGTGTTCCGGGACGCATACCTCTTGGTAAGAGGAGGGGGAAGGACGGCGTATCGTCGATAGCGGGAGGAAAACGCCCCGCGGCCCACCTCTTGGTAAGAGGTGTGAGGGATGGGAAAAGGCATAAGGGAATTTCCATTGGGGAAAGGGGAGAGGAAGGCGGGATATTCGTTAGGTTCAACCTGTTGCAATGGGAGGGCAGGATATGAGGTTGTAAATATCACGGTACAGCCGTTTGCATAGGACGGGGATGTGGTTTTTCTTAAAAATATTTGTATATATTAAATAAAAGCCTTTTATTTGCAGGCGGTTACGGGAGGCATTACACCTCTTACCAAGAGGTGTGCGGAGGGCCTTTCCTCAAGACGTGAAGACCTCTTTCAGCAACTTGTTGTTGGCCTGTGCCAGCTGTTCGTTGTTTATTTCCCTGATATACGTGAGTGTCGTTTTGGTGTCGGTATGCCCCAGTGCCTTGGAGATGACGGGCAGGTCGATATTCTTCTCGTAGGCGATGCTCGCCCACGAGTGGCGGGCGACGTAGGAGGTGAGGTTCTCCTTGATGCCCGCCCGCCGTGCCAGCTCCTTGAGCGAGCGGTTGTAGCGGTTTAGGGCCGAGGAATAGGACACCTCGACAAGATTGCCGCCTGCCGGCCCGCCTTTATCGCCGTCTTTTCCCTTATCCGTTTCACTGCCCATCCGGTCTTTCGCACCGTCTTTCACCTTATACAATATAGGGAAGAGATAGTCCGTCCCCTCTGTCTTATACTTGTCCAGTATATCGAGCATGCACGGTTCCAGCCTCACCCTGACCTGCTGTCCCGTCTTGCGCCGGCGGTAGGTCAGCACCCCGTCCTTTATCTGCGAACGCTTCAGGTGAGCCAGGTCAACAAAGGGCATGCCCATGGCGTAGAAAGAGAAGAGGAAGAGGTCGGAAGCCCCTGAACCCCACTCCCTTTCCCCCCTCCCTATGGGGGAGGGGCCGGGGGAGAGGCTGTAGGGGCTGTAGGGACTTCGGGGGCTTTTCAGCTTCCTTATCTCTTTCTCCCCTATGCTTCTCTTCACCGTCCGCTCGTTGCCCGTGAACACGCCCTTGAAGGGTTCTTTGTCCTTCACGAGGCGTTTCGTGGCGGCTTTGTTGTAGATGGCACGCAGGGAGCGCATGTAGCAGGAGGAAGTGTTGGGGCACACACCACGGTCGCGCAGCCACCGCTCGTAACTTCGCACACTGTCGGCGTCGAGCGCCGATACGGGCACGTCCGTGCCGCCGCTGAAGCGGATGAAAGAGCGAACGGCCGTGCGGTAGTTCTCTTGGGTGGAGGGGCTTACACCTTCGGCGGCCGCGTGGACGAAACCGGAAAGCCGGGGAGCGACACGCTCTCTCCGCCGTTTCTGCAACTTACATGCTTTCCGTACTTTCTGCTCTTTCTGCTCTTTCCGTTCTTTCCGTACTTTCGCCTCTTCCTCGGGTTTCTCTTCCTCCGGCTTCTCTTCCTTTTTGTCTTTCTCCTTCTCTTCTTTTTTCTTGTCTCTTTTACCGGCGAAGACTGCTCTTGGGAGGCGGCAGAGGTAGTCCGCACTCTTGAAATAAGATAGAATCTTAAGCATCTGTATCATGATTTATAGGGTTAATGAAATCGCGGACAAAGATACAGATTGTGAGGAACGGAGAGAGGGACGCTTCTTTTACTGCCGGGAAGCAGGATTCCATCTCTTCTCAGCCTTTTCTATCGATATATTTCAGCAGCTCTTTGTAAAAGACGTGATGGCTCAGCGTCGTGGCGTCGCCCAGTATCACCAACTTCATTCTGGCACGGGTGATGGCCACGTTCATTCTTCTCAAGTCGTTCAGAAAGCCTATCTGTCCTTCTTCGTTGGCACGAACCAAGCTGATGAAGATGACATCGCGCTCTTGTCCCTGAAAGCCATCTACCGTATGTACGGTGAACAGACTGCGGTAAGGCTTTAAAGAGGCATCCGCCTTTATCTTGTTGCGGAGGTATTGCACTTGTGCTTTGTAGGGGGAGATGATGCCGAAGTCAATCCTTTCTTCCAGAATACGGTTCCCGCCGATCCGGTCGATATAGGTTTTCAGCTGCGACAGAAGCAAATCGGCTTCTGCCTTGTTGATGCGTCCGAACGTCTCTCCCACAAACTCCTCCTTGAAATCCATCCCGGACGTATCAATCCAACCGATAGGGATGTCCCAGTCCAGAATGCCGCGATAGCGGACATCGGGAGCTGCCTCTAATTCATTGTTATAGAACCATTGGGAAGAAAACTTCATGATGTCTTCGTGCATGCGATACTGCACCTTCAATAAAGAGACGGCCGACGGCTTATTGGCCACCACTCTCTCCATCAACGTTCGCTCCAAGCCTCGGCGGGCGGCCTCGTAGCATTTGATGGTAGGCGGCAATTGGCAATGGTCGCCGGCCAGTATCACGCGGTCGGCCTTGCGGATGGCTATCCAGCAGGCGGCTTCGAGTGCTTGGGCGGCTTCGTCGATGAACAGCGTTGCGAAGCGGCGTCCGTTGAGCAGGCGATGATTGCTGCTCACCAAAGTAGATGCAATGACATGAGCGCCATCGAAGAGTTCGGCATTGATTTGTATTTCCAGTGCCGTGGCACGGTCGCGCAGGCGGCTCATACGGTTGCGCACGCCTTCGCGCTCTTCGTAACTGCCCCGGCGGGCACGTCCGCCCAATTCGCGAAGATTCTTCCGGATGCTCCATAATTCGGGATAGAGAGGGTGATTCTCAAAACGTCGTTCGTAGGTGAAAGAGAGCATTTTATCATTCACGCGGGTAGGGTTTCCGATGCGCAGCACGTTGACGCCCCTGTCCACTAATTTCTCCGATATCCAGTCGACGGCCGTGTTGCTTTGGGCGCACACTAATACCTGAGGTTCACGGTGCAACGTTTCATAGATGGCTTCTACAAGTGTAGTCGTTTTTCCGGTGCCCGGAGGACCGTGTACGATGACTGTGTCGCGGGCACACAGCACCTTGTTCACTGCCGTTTCCTGAGTAGCGTTCAGCCACGGGAAGCGCACCGGATAAAGCTCACGGAATCCGGCTTTCGCACTGCCCAGCAGGATATCCCGCAGCTCGGCCAGGCGGTTACCTTTGGCACGAAGTGTGTCTTCCAGTGCCTCGAACATGGTGCGGTAGGATGTTTCGTCGAAATAGAGCTGCACACCGAGGTTATCGGCGGCTTGCACCTCCATGACGGCGACCGGCCCGGGCATGATTGCCACCATGCGCGTTTCGTCGGCATAGCTCACGGTGGCGGTGAAATTCATGTAAGTGATTTTCTCATCGGCCGACCGGCGGAAAAAACAAACGGGGCGACCGAACTCAAAACTATGTTCCATGTCGGTATCCTCGCTACGTGTAATCTCTATAACCAACTGATTCAGCGAGTTGTAGTAACTCCTTCCCGGAGTGGCGGGGTACCAGCAAAGTCCCCGTTTGACTTTCCGGGCCACGCCCATGTTCTCTGTCTGCCGTTTGAATTCCTCCTTTTCGTATTCATATTCCATGCGCAGCAAGCTCTGTTGCCGTTGAAGGTGTATGATAGGACTGTTCGTTTCTTGTTCTTTCATGCCTGCAAAGGAAGTTCTTTCTTCGTCATGTGTCTTTAAGTCGGTAAGCCGCGTGTCTGTGGCGTTTAAGCATTGTCCGGCTCTTTGTCAGATGGACAGTTCCCTCAGCACGTTGACAAGATCTTTTTTTATCGGCTTGTCATTTTTAATGGCTTTGGTGAAAGGGACGTATACTACCTCGTCGTGGTCAATGCCAATCATGACATTGCGTTGTCCTTCCATGATGGCGTCGATGGCGGCCGCTCCCAGACGGCTGGCAAGGATGCGGTCGTGTGCCGTAGGGCTTCCGCCGCGTTGCAGGTGTCCGAGGATGGTGACACGCACGTCATATTGTGGGTATTCGTTCTTTACGCGTTCCGCATAGTGCATGGCGCCGCCTGTCAGCTCGCTTTCGGCCACCAATACGATGCTGCTGTTCTTTGATTTCCTGAATCCGTTCTTGATGAACTCTTCCAATTGGTCCACTTCCGTACTGAATTCGGGGATGATGGCAGCTTCCGCTCCCGAAGCGATGGCGCCGTTCAAGGCAAGGAAGCCGGCGTCGCGTCCCATCACTTCCACAAAGAACAGGCGCTCGTGGGAAGTGGCTGTGTCGCGGATTTTATCAACAGCATCCAGAATCGTGTTCAGTGCCGTGTCATATCCGATGGTGGTATCCGTACCATACAAATCATTGTCGATGGTTCCCGGCAATCCGATGCAAGGCACGTCGAACTCTTGTGCGAAGATGCGGGCGCCGGTCAGGGAGCCGTCTCCGCCAATCACCACCAGCGCGTCTATTCCTTCTCTCTTCATGTTGTCGTATGCTGTTTGCCGACCTTCGGGAGTGGTGAACTCTTTACAGCGTGCCGTCTTCAGGATAGTACCGCCCAGCTGGATGATGTTGCTGACATTCTGGCTTTTGAATTCTTTTATTTCACCTGTCACCAGGCCTTTGTAACCTCTATATATGCCTTTTACCGAAAGTCCGTTGTAGATAGCGGAACGTGTCACGGCGCGGATAGCCGCGTTCATTCCCGGAGCATCACCTCCGGATGTCAAGATTCCAATACACTTAACCATTCCCATAACAATCTTCTTGTTTAGTATTTATTTAGTATTAATAATTGCTGCGCATTTGTGTGCATGCCTGTCTTTTTGATGGGGCAAAGATAATAAAAAGCTGAGGCTGTGACTGATAATTTACATTAATTTGCAGTCTCTGCCGGATGACCGGTGAGCTTTAGTGCCGGTTTGATTTTCCTCGAGAAGAATTCTCAAAGGAATGCCGGACAGAAACTAAACGAGCTCCTGGAATTTCGATTTTATGGCTTCGGAGATTTCCTCCATCAGCCACTTCGGAGTGGAGGTGGCCCCACAGATGCCTACGGAGTGCACTCCCGAGAGCAGTGATTGCTCTATCTCTCCGGCATTAGCTATCAGATGCGAATTAGGATTGACTTTCCTACATTCGCTGAACAGCATCTTGCCGTTGGAACTCTTCTTGTCACTGACAAAAAAAATCAAATCGTGCGAAGCGGCAAAGCGCCGGATGTTGGGTATTCGGTTGGCCACTTGCCGGCAGATGGTGTCGTATGACTCAAATGTGACTTCAGGTGAGATGTGGCCCTCGATATACTTCACAATATCCCGAAATCCGTCCAACGACTTTGTCGTTTGGGAATAAAGACGGATATCTTTGTTGAAGTCCAGTTTTTTTACTTCTGCCGGCTTCTCGATGACGATTGCTTCTCCCGCAGTTTGCCCTACCAGTCCCAAAACTTCGGCGTGTCCGTTTTTCCCATAAATCACAATCTGCTTGTCTTTATTCTCGTCCTGAATATGTTCTTGTTTTATCCTTTTTTGCAGACGGAGTACTACCGGGCAAGTGGCGTCGATGATCTCGATATTGTTTTTCCGGGCAATTTCATACGTCTCGGGTGGCTCTCCGTGGGCACGCAGCAAAACTTTGGCATTACGCAGGTCGTTGAATTCGTCATGATTGATCGTTACCAACCCCATGGCTTTCAGACGCTCCACCTCACGGCTGTTGTGCACGATGTCTCCCAAGCAATACAGGATTCCTCCTTTTGCCAATTCTTCTTCGGCTTTATTTATTGCGGTGACAACTCCGAAACAAAAGCCTGACCCTTCGTCTATCTCTACTTTTGCCATAACTGTTTTTCCTATGTGTTACATTATACTTATGTCGGAACCTTGTCTGCTCCGCATATCCTCCGCATTACCTCCGCATATCCTCCGTATAACCTCCGTATCATCTCCGTATCAACTCCGTATCATCTCCGTATAACCTCCGTATAACCTCCGCATATATAGGTACGGAAGAGATACGGAACAGACAAGGGGTTGGTAGGGAGTTGATACGGTGCAGGTATGATATTTTACTTTATCAGTCTGCTACAACTTGTTTGAAGTGTTGGGTCAGCCATTCTTTCTGTTCGGGGATGCTCATATGGCTGTTGTCCAGTAATAAAGCATCTTCGGCCTTGCGGAGGGGGCTTACCTCACGGTTTTGGTCGATATGATCCCTTTGTTTTACATTTTCCAGAATCTCATCGAAGCGGGCTTCTTCTCCTTTGGCTTTCAGCTCATCGTAGCGACGTTGCGCACGGATTTCGGGAGTAGCCGTCACGAAGATTTTCAGTTCGGCATCCGGAAATACGGTGGTGCCGATGTCCCGTCCATCCATGACAATGCCTTTGGCTTTTCCCATTTCCTGCTGTTGCGCCACCATGGCTTTGCGTACAAAGTCCAGTGTGGCAATGAGACTGACGCGTGATGAGACCTCCATCGTACGTATCTTATTCTCCACGTTTACGCCATTCAGATAAGTGTCCGGCCGGCCGGTCTCCGGATTCAATCGGAAAGAAATATGGATGTCGGCGATTTGCTTTTTCAGCTTTTCCGTGTCTATGCGGTCGTCTTGAAAAATGCCATGCTCTATGCCATATAGCGTAACTGCGCGATACATGGCGCCGCTGTCTATATAGATATAGCCAATTTCGCGGGCAAGGTCTTTGGCCATGGTGCTTTTTCCACAAGACGAAAAGCCGTCTATCGCTATTGTTATCTTTTTCATCGTTTTTTGTCTGTTAAGTTATATAGGATGATACCTGCAAAAAGAAAATCTCAACGGAGCATTAAAAATCCTGCCAAAGATACGGTATTTTTAAAATATCCGGCTACATTTGCGGCATAAAAGCATGTGCAGGCTTTTGAAGGATTAAAAAAATGAAAAAGCAAAGTTCTTTGTGTGAAAAAAGACAACGAGGCATGTGCTTTTATAGGAAAAGTACTATATTTGCCCCAAATGAGAAACACTAATTATATAATAATAGATTATGGAAATTAAGAAATCACCTAAGGCAGACTTGGAGAACAAAAAGTCTACTTGGCTGTTGGTCGGTTATGTAATTGTGCTCGCTTTCATGTTTGTAGCGTTTGAATGGACCAAACGCGACATCAAGATTGACACGAGCCAGGCTATCTCCGACTTAGTATTTGAAGAGGAAATCATTCCTATTACGGAGCAACCGGAACAGGTCACTCCCCCGCCCCCCGAAACTCCTTCCATTGCGGAAACGCTGACTATTGTGGAGAACGAAGCCGATGTTCAAGAAACGGCTATTGTTTCTTCCGAAGAGTTGAATCAGGCTGTGACAATCAAATATGTTCCCGTCACTGTGGAAGAAGAAGAACCTGAAGAACAGACTATTTTTGAGGTGGTAGAGAATATGCCCGAATTTCCGCAAGGTGGCATGGCAGGCTTGATGCAATATCTGAGCAAGAACATTAAATACCCTACCATTGCACAGGAGAACGGAACTCAAGGCCGCGTCACCGTACAGTTTGTGGTTAACAAAGACGGTGGTATCGTTGACGCTAAAGTGCTGAGAGGTGTTGACCCGTATCTGGACAAAGAAGCTGTCCGCGTGATTATGGGTATGCCGAAGTGGAAACCGGGAATGCAACGCGGTAAACCGGTACGTGTGAAATATACGGTACCTGTAACCTTTAGATTGCAGTAATGAAATATTTGAAAAAGAAAAGAGGCTGCCGGTTGCAGCCTCTTTTCTTTACCTCTGTTCCTTAATTTTGTTGAAGAGAAAAGTATGTTTACGGCTTCTGCGCTTTTAGAAAGAATCAATGCCCATATCTCGGCATTGCGGTTCGCCCGTACCCCTCAAGGGTTGTATGCTCCTATCGCTTACGTTTTGTCTATGGGAGGGAAAAGGCTGCGTCCGGTGCTGATGTTGATGGCCTACAATCTGTATCGCGAAGACATAACCCGTATATTGGCTCCGGCCGCGGGTATCGAGGTATATCATAATTATACGCTTTTGCACGACGACTTGATGGACAGAGCCGAGCGTCGTCGCGGAAAGGAGACGGTGCATAGGGTATGGGGCGACAATGCGGCTATCCTTTCGGGGGATACAATGCTTGTGCTGGCTTATCAATTCATGGCTCAATGCCCGGGTGAAAGTCTGAAGGAAGTGATGGAACTTTTCAGCCGAACCGCATTGGAAATCTGTGAAGGGCAACAATTGGACATGGAGTTTGAACACCGTAAGGACGTCACGGAGGAGGAGTATCTGGAGATGATACGCCTGAAGACATCGGTACTGCTGGCTGCAAGTTTAAAGATGGGCGCTCTTTTAGGTGGCGCCTCTGTCGAAGATGCAGAATGTCTTTATGATTTCGGCATGAATCTGGGTGTCGCTTTTCAATTGAAAGATGATTTTCTGGATGTTTATGGTGATGCCGCTGTTTTCGGGAAAAATATCGGAGGTGATATCTTGTGCAACAAGAAGACCTATATGCTGATAAAAGCGTTTGAACATGCCGATGATGGGCAGCTTTGCCAACTGAATGCGTGGGTGGATGCCGTTTCATTCGCCCCCGCGGAGAAAATAGAGGCTGTCACCGGTTTGTATAACAAGATTGGCGTCAGGAAGCTCTGTGAACAAAAAATGGAGGAATACTGTGGACGTGCCATGAAGAGCCTTGCTGCCGTGAAAGTGGAGGATGAAAAGAAAAAGGAACTCGAACTGCTGATGACTGAACTGATGCATAGGGAAGTATAGCGATAAACCGGGATAAGCATGCCATATAGAAGATTGCCGAATACAGATCAAGCGAGGATACGGGCGCTGAAAGCAGTGGTCGTCAAGGGAGAGGTGTGCAACGTCTATGATTTGGCTGTATCTTTGAAAAGCCTCGCCGAGGCTCGCAATTTCCTTACCAAGTTCGAGGCGGCGCAAGCCTATTACATGGAGTGCTTTGAACGTCAGGCGCACGCCGGGCGTAAGCATCTGGCGAATGTGAAGACCGCCCGTCTGTATCTTTCCCATTTCATTCAGGTTTTGCATCTGGCTGTCATACGTTCGGAGGTGCGTACGGCACATTTGGCATACTATGGCTTGGAGGACAGTAAAAATAATGTGCCGGATTTGTCTACAGAGTCGGCGTTGGTGGAATGGGGACGTAAAATAGTGGATGGGGAGACCCGGCGTCTATCTCAAGGCGGCATACCTATTTACAATCCTACAATAGCCAAAGTCAAAGTGCATTATGACATTTTCGCGGATAGCTATGAAAAACAACGGAATTATCAATCTTTGACGGCGCGAAGCCTGGAAACTTTAGCTTCGATGCGCGCAGAGGCGGACGAACTGATTTTGGATATTTGGAACCAGGTTGAGGCAAAGTTTGGAGAGGTGTCTCCCAATGAAGCGCGACTGGATTTGTGCCGCGATTACGGACTTGTGTATTATTACCGTTCCGGAGAGAAACGTTAAAAACGAACCGAAGAATGAAACTGGTAGATTCGCACTCCCACCTCTTTTTGGAAGAATTCAAGGATGACTTGCCGCAGGTGATAGCCCGTGCCCGTGCTGCGGGGGTTACGCATGTTTTTATGCCCAATATTGACAGCACGACCATCGAGCCTATGCTTCGTGTGTGCAAAGCCTACAAGGGATACTGTTATCCGATGATAGGTTTGCATCCTACTTCTGTGAATGCGGATTATGCTCAGGAATTAGAGGTGGTGGCCCGGGAGCTGGAATCATCGGACGAGTATGTGGCGATTGGAGAAATCGGCATGGATTTATATTGGGACAAGACCTTCCTGAAAGAACAGGAAGTGGCACTGAATAAGCAGATTGAATGGGCTTTGCAATATGATTTGCCGGTAGTGATTCATTGTCGTGAGGCATTTGACCTTATATATAATGTGTTGAAGCCTTATAGGAGTACTGCCCTCAAAGGCATTTTTCATAGCTTCACGGGCACATTGGAGGAGGCTTGCCGGATAATGGAGTTTCCCGGCTTTATGATTGGCATCAACGGGGTGGTCACTTTTAAAAAATCTACTTTGCCCGAAGTATTGAAAGGAATTCCGCCGGAACGCATTGTACTGGAGACGGATGCTCCCTATCTGACCCCGATGCCCAATCGAGGCAAGAGGAATGAAAGCGCTTACCTGAGAGATACGTTGATGAAGGTGGCCCAGGTGTACGATTGCTCTCCGGAAAAGCTGGCACAGCTTACTTCCGATGCCGCATTTAAGATATTCGGAATGCTCGAATCACCGCATGAAGATTTTAAAGTTTATTAATTTTGATATTTTATTCAATATAAAACGAAGAGAATAGGGTGGAACAACAAAAAAAAGGATACATTTGTAGCTGAAATCACTTGCGGTTCGCAATTTTTTTGTAATTTGCACCCGTTTTCCAAAAAGACGTTACGAGGAGAGATGCTCGAGTGGTTGAAGAGGCACGCCTGGAAAGCGTGTATACCCCTAAAGGGTATCCGGGGTTCGAATCCCCGTCTCTCCGCGATTGGAAACGGATATAAGTTGAAAAACAATAAATGTATAACAAATAAACAAATTAATTAATCTTAAAAATTAGACACACAATGAAAAAGTTATTTGCAATTGTTGCTGTGATGGGAGTCTTAACATTTGGCTCAACTCAACTTGCTCAGGCTCAAGATGCTCCTGCTGCTGAACAAACGGAACAAGCTGAAGCTGCTGTAGCATCCGCTGCTGACGAAGCTGCTGCTCCTGCCGGCGTTGAAGCTGAAGAAGGAGGTATTCACAAAGAACTTAAAACAAAGTTTATTGAAGGTACTGCTTCTTTCATGAGTTTGGTTGCCATCGCATTAGTTATCGGTCTTGCTTTCTGCATTGAACGTATCATTTACTTGAGCTTGGCTGAAATCAACACTAAGAAATTTATGGCTGCTGTTGAGGCCGCTTTGGAAAAAGGTGACGTTGAAGCCGCTAAAGACATTGCACGCAACACAAGAGGTCCCATTGCCTCTATCTACTATCAAGGCCTGATGAGAATCGATCAAGGCATTGACGTGGTGGAGAAATCTGTAGTATCTTACGGTGGCGTACAAGCCGGTTATCTGGAAAAAGGTTGCTCTTGGATCACATTGTTCATTGCCATGGCTCCGTCTTTGGGATTCTTGGGTACTGTAATCGGTATGGTTCAGGCATTTGATAAAATCCAACAAGTAGGTGATATCTCTCCGACGGTTGTGGCAGGTGGTATGAAGGTTGCCTTGATCACTACTATCTTCGGTTTGATCGTTGCTTTGATTCTGCAGGTGTTCTATAACTACATCCTGTCTAAGATTGAAGCTCTGACAAGTGAAATGGAAGATTCTTCCATCTCTCTGTTGGATATGGTTATCAAATATGACTTGAAATACAAAAAATAATAAAGATGGCTAAGTTATCATATAAAGTATCATATTACGTACTCTACGCCATGTTTGCCGCCATTTTGGCGGTATTGGGCTTGTTCTACTTCGGTGGAGACGCTCAGGGCGATGCAGTATTGATGAATGTTGACGCAGAAATGTGGCAACCGGCTCAGACAGACAGCTTGATCTTCTTGATGTACGGTTTGCTCTTTTTGGCTGTGATTGCTACGGTGGTTGCTTTCTTGTTCCAATTCGGTTCGGCCTTGAAAGATAACCCGGGAAAAGCATTGAAGTCTTTGATTGGTGTAATAATATTAGCTGCTGTGGTAGTTGTGGCTTGGGCTATGGGTAGTGATCAACCGCTCAATATTCCGGGTTATGATGGTGCAGATAATGTTCCTTTCTGGTTGAAGATTACTGATATGTTCCTTTACTCTATCTACATATTGTTTGGTGCAACAGTGCTTGCTATCATCTGTAGTAGTATTAAGAAGAAATTATCATAACTGATTGGGGGAATCCCGATTTAAAGAGTAATTACAATGGCAAAAGGAAAAAGAAAAGTACCTGATATTAACTCCAGTTCTACAGCGGATATTGCATTCCTGTTGCTCATCTTCTTCTTGATTACAACTTCTATGGATACTGACCGCGGTTTGGCAAGACGTTTGCCTCCTCCGCCGGAGAAAGATCAGAAAATAGATGATGTGAAGAAGAAAGAACGTAACGTATTGCAAGTCTTCCTGAATATGAACGACCAGTTGATGTGTGGTAATGAATATATCGGAGTAGACCAATTGCGTGCAAAAGCGAAAGAATTTATCGCCAATCCGTATAATGATGAAGCAAAACCGGAAAAGATAGCAAAGAATGTTCCTTTCTTCGGTACTGTTCAAGTGACGGATGGACATGTGATTTCTTTGCGTTGTGACCGTGGCTCTTCATATAAGGCATATTTGGCCGTGCAGAATGAGTTGGTGGCAGCTTATAATGAGTTGCGTGACGAATTGGCTCAGGAAAAATGGCAGAAGAGATATGCGGATTTGGATGCGGAGCAGCAAGACGCAATTCGTGAAATTTATTCTCAGAAAATCTCTGAGGCAGAACCTAAAAAGTACGGAGAAAAGAAGTAATGGGAAAATTTAATAAGACTGGTAAACGTGAGATGCCGGCGTTGAACACTTCTTCTCTGCCTGACCTTATCTTCACCTTGTTGTTCTTCTTCATGATTGTAACAACCATGCGTGAGGTAACATTAAAGGTTGAGTTTAAGGTTCCGCAAGCCACAGAATTGGAGAAACTTGAAAAGAAATCTTTGGTTACGTTTATCTATGTAGGAAAACCTACTGCCGAGTTTCGTAAGAAATTAGGTAATGAGAGCCGTATTCAATTGAACGACAGCTATGCGGAAGTTGCTGAAATTCAGGATTACATTATTGGTGAACGTGCCAGTATGAAAGAAGAAGATCAGCCGCAGATGACCGTGTCATTGAAAGTGGACCAAGATACCAAGATGGGTATCGTGACCGATATCAAAGAGGCTCTTCGTAAAGCTTATGCGTTAAAGATTAACTATTCTGCGCAACCGCGTCAGTAAGTAGTCGATTAGGATTATAGAATAAAAGTCGCTTGGGGAGATACCAAGCGACTTTTGTTCTATATGAGCACTGTGAATTTCATCGGGGTGTCCTGAAAAAGTCATTGTGAGGGAGGCTTCTTTTCGGGCCGCTTTCTTTGAAATGTGGCCGGTTCTTTCTTCTGCTGTGGACTGACGGTTCGTAGCGTGTGGCTATGGACTGATGTTGTAGACATTGCGGTGGATGTCCTCCTTTACGATATCGAAGAACTCGTTGCATTGCATATCTCCATATACCATGAGCCGCATGGGGAGATAGCCGTCTCCTGCCCTGTAGGGCGGTTGCTGATAAGGCTTCTCCCATAAGGCAAAGCCGTTGCGTTGGTAAAAACGGATGCGGCGTTGCGCCATTTCTCCCTCCGGCATTTCTGCTTCCAGCACGATGGGACGTTCTAACTGTCGGCATAAGTGCTTCAACACATTTTTGCCATGTCCTTCGTTGCGGTGTTCAGGCGAGATGGCAAAATGTTCCACATAATAGAACTGTCCGAAATCCCAATATGTAATGAAGCCTATCGGTTCGCTATCTTGAAAGATTATGTTGCTGTGAAACGCAGGCTGAGTGTCTGTGTTCTTGCGCTGTTCCTCAGGTTCCCTATACTCCTCCGGAGGAAAGGAAGCAATCATAAGTCTTTCCGCGTAGTGATACAAATTCGCATCGGCTGTTGTAATGCGCTGAAGTCTTATCATTGTTGGGTTTTGATTGCTTTCTTATTCCGTATAGAATTTGATGATACGCCGGATGTTTCGCTGGCAAACCGGACAGAACTCAGGATATTCGTTGGTGCGCATGCGGCAGTTGTCCGCCGGTCGATAAATTCCTTTGGAGGAGTATCCACCTCCTTCATATACGCCTACGGGGAATTTTTTACTGTCGGCGACGGGAGTAGGAATAGGTGTTCCTTTCGCCAGCATGTCTTGCCATTTGGACGCAAAGTCGGTCTGTGTGGTGATATTCTGTTCCCATGGCTCTATGTCCAGCGGATAGGTGTCTGTCATCACGTCGTTGTCGTAGAAATATTCATCAGCGAGTCCGCCGAAGCTGTGACCGAACTCGTGTACTACAACAGGGCGGAACAAGGGATGATGGGATGTTGTCAATGTATAAGAGTTGTAGATGCCGCCCCCGCCATATTCGTTCGTATTGGCCAGAATGATGATATGCTCGTAAGGGATTCCCGCCAGAGCGTCGTGTATGGATTTGACGCGCGAGGTTGTCAGGTATCTGTCAGAGTAGAATGTACTGAAATGTGAACCGAATGCCGTTCTTTTCCACTCTCCGAGGCGGGGTACACTCACTCCGCTGTCTTCCGACGGGCTGTCCACTGCCACAACATTGAAATGCTTTTTCATGGATTGAAAAGGTTCGTGAGAGAACAGGGCCTCGAGGGCTATGGTCGCATCCTGATGGAATAGCGTCATTTCATCGGGCGTATATCCTTCTGCAAGAATGGCAATGTCTATACATTCGTCAGGCTTGCCGTTTTGGAGCAAATAGGAATGCGGCGTGACGTGAGCTGTTCCCTTCTGATGTATCAGGACATCGTCAGGATTGACCAGGTGCTTCAAGCGGGTACGGATATTCTTGCGCGGGTCGAGGATTTTTATTTCTATCTCGGCCGGGCGCAGAGGGTAAGGAAGGAGAAATGTGTTTTCAAAGCCTTTACTTACGCTTTGCGCTTCGTCTGTCTCCAGCCATTCCTGGAAGAGTGAAGAAAACGAGGTTCTATAAATGATGTTGCCGCCGGCCACATCACGCATCACGATTTGTCCGTTTCCTTGTAACGGAAGTTCGGCCAAATGATGCTTTCTTCCCGCCCATCCGGGCAAGGAGGATAATTCATCCAGACAGATTTCTTGTTTTGCCGCATTTCCTGTAAAAAGATAGTCGACACGCAGAGATTTGTCAGCAAAGTAATCGGCAAAATTTTGGGCACGCATGGTCGCTACAGCAACCAGACATACTAAAAACACAATGTATTTTTTCATGACTATCAGTAATTGGTTCTGCCACAAAGATATATTTTTTTAAGTTTATCTGCAATCATTTATTCGAGAGAGGTGACTTTTTTGCACCTGTTTGGTGCTTTGTTGCCGAAAAAAAACGTTTTTTTGCAAGATAAAGTTATAAATCACATCTTTAATGGCAAAAAAATAATTAACTTTGCGTCTCTGCCTTTATACATACAAGGCTTTTAAATTATTAATCATTATAGAACTTAATATGGGACATCATCAATTGGATACTTTGGATGAGCAGATATTGAAGCTTATTGCCGACAATGCGCGTATTCCTTTTCTTGAAGTGGCCAGAGCTTGCAATGTGTCGGGAGCAGCCATTCATCAGCGCATTCAGAAACTTACTAACATGGGGATATTGAAAGGCTCTGAATATGTCATCGACCCTGAAAAAATAGGTTATGAGACTTGCGCTTATATCGGGCTCTTCTTGCAGGATCCCGCTTCTTTTGATGCGGTGGCGAATGCTTTGGAGACTATTCCCGAAGTTGTGGAATGCCATTTCACGACGGGTAAGTATGATATGTTTATAAAGCTTTATGCCCGCAACAACCATCATTTGCTAAGCATTATACATGAGAAATTACAGCCCTTGGGATTGGCGCGTACTGAAACCTTGATTTCATTCCACGAAGCCATCAAGCGCCAGATGCCGATAGAGATAGAAGAAGGAAAAGATTGAGAAACCGCTTGGGGTTCTATCGGCGGCTATAATCGACAAAAGCATAAGGGTAGGGATGCTTCTCATCGGCAGGGTGAGATTCCCTACTTTTTTCTTGCCATACCTTCATGTCTATTGCCGGGAAGTAGGCGTCAACCAGAGGGGCTGCCGCATCCACTTCGGTCAGGCAGAGCATATCGGCCAAGGGAAGTGCTTGATGATATACGCTTGAACCGCCGATGATGTAAACCTGTTCGTCGGGGCGGCAGCTATTCAGTGCATCTTCCAATGAAAAGAACACTTCCGCTCCGGCATAAGTTGCATCCCGGCGTGAAGTGAGAACCACGTTACGACGATTGGGCAAAGCGCCTTTCGGCAGAGACTCGAATGTCTTTCTGCCCATGATGATGGTGTTGCCGGTAGTGAGGGCCTTGAAACGTTTCAAATCATTGGGAAGCCAGAACAGAAGCTTGTTCCGGTAACCGATGCCCATGCGGCGGTCGATAGCTGCGATGATACTTATCATAATACTGTTGAATCTGTTATATGGCTACTTTTCCTGCAATATGCGGGTGGGGGTTGTAATTGACCAGTTCGAAGTCTTCGAACCGGAAGTCGAAGATGCTTTTTACATCCGGATTGATGTTCATTTGCGGCAAGTCACGCGGTTCGCGTGTCAGTTGGAGTTTTACTTGTTCCAGATGGTTGAGATAGATATGGGCGTCTCCCAATGTATGGATGAAATCACCGGCTTTCAATCCGGTGACTTGTGCCATCATCTGTAAGAGCAAGGCGTAAGAAGCAATGTTGAAAGGCACGCCTAAAAAGATATCCGCACTGCGTTGGTATAGTTGCAGGCTTAACTTCCCGTCGGCAACGTAGAATTGAAAGAATGCGTGACATGGGGGCAGGTTCATATTGTCCAAATCGCCTACATTCCATGCGCTGACGATGATTCGGCGCGAGTCGGGATTGTGCTTGATGGTGTTTACAGCCTCACTGATCTGGTCGATGAAGCCCCCCTTATAATTGGGCCACGACCGCCATTGATAGCCGTAAATATGTCCCAGGTCACCGTTCTCGTCTGCCCACTCGTTCCAGATGCGTACACCGTTGTCTTGTAGATATTTCACGTTGGTATCTCCTTGCAGAAACCACAGTAGTTCGTGTATGATGGATTTCAGATGTAGCTTTTTGGTGGTCAGGCATGGAAATCCTTCCTCCAGATTGAAGCGCATTTGATGTCCGAATATGCTGATGGTACCGGTGCCGGTGCGGTCGTCTTTTTCCACACCTTCGGCCAGTACACGATTGAGCAGGTCTAAATATTGTTTCATTGAGAGATTGCCTTTGGATTTATGATTGCAAAGTTAGTGTTTTTAAAGAATCTACCAATCAATAGGTTTAGTTTGTTTGTTGTATATCTCTTCAAGTTCTAAACTAAACCACTTTTACCCTAACAAAGACAAGCTTTGGCTGCATAGTTCATGATTTTTTCTTTTCGCCAGCCCCAATACTACTTTTTAATCGTTTTTGCTCTATTTCAATGCGGATTAAAATAGAGCAAAATTCATTGTTGTTGATAGGTAAGAAAGAATAGAAACTTTATTATTACCTTTCCTCTAAAGAAAAAAATGATTTCTTTATTATGCCGGTGTAAAAAGCTCATGCTTTTTATGTACTTTTGTATCTGAAATATTATTCTAAATAAGGATTTTAAGGTTAAATCATATGATACTTGAATTTACAGTAGAGAATTACAGGTCGTTCTATGGAAAGAAGACTTTGGTATTAGAAGCTGATAAGGCACTGAAAGAATGCTCGGATACTAATCTATTTTCCTGTAACAAGCATATTTTGCTCCGTACACTTGCGTTATATGGACCAAATTCTAGTGGAAAGTCGAATCTTGTTAGTGCGATGCTCACGATGGCAAGGTGCATATTGTTGTCTGTGAAGTTAAATGACAAT
Organism: Bacteroides zoogleoformans; assembly: GCF_002998435.1. Taxonomy (NCBI): domain Bacteria; kingdom Pseudomonadati; phylum Bacteroidota; class Bacteroidia; order Bacteroidales; family Bacteroidaceae; genus Bacteroides; species Bacteroides zoogleoformans. The sequence continues at coordinate 1,302,761 of NZ_CP027231.1, forward strand.
GAAGAATTGGAGTATGATCCGTTTCTTCTTTTAAAAGACAATGAGCGACCTACTATGTTTGAGGTGATATTCCTCAAAGGTGAATATTGCTACAGATATGGATTCCGGTATAACTTTGAACGTATAGTTGATGAGTGGCTGTTGCGTAAAAGCACACCTCGTTCTAAAGAACAGATGATGTTCGTCAGAAATGAGGAAGGAATTTGCGTAGAGGAGAATAATTTTCCGGAAGGAGTAGGGTATGAAGAAAAGACCAATGATAATCGATTGTTTTTGTCATTGTGCCAACAATTGGGCGGAGAAATATCTCGACAGGTTATCTCTTGGTTTCAGTCGGATTTTAACGTGATCTCCGGGTTGAACAATCAGCAGTATAGATCATATTCAAAGCTTTTCTTCCATAAAAAAGAACAATCCAGTGCAGAAGCACTTAAATTCTTTCAGAAACTGAGACTTGGATTTAATAGCATTCTTACTCATGAAGAAGATCCAAATGTGGCAATGGATTTACCGACTGAGTTGAGAGCTATTTTCCAAAAAGAAATGCAAGGAAAGAAAAGCATTGAATTGGATTCCGTACATAACATCTACTCGGATAGAGGGAAGGTCGTGGGCTCAGTTAATTTTTCGTTTGAGGAGAGGGAGTCGTCCGGTACAAACAAATTGTTTGACCTTTCCGGTCCTATCTTTGAAACCTTGTATACTGGTGCCGTACTTGTTATTGACGAATTAGATGCAAAGATGCACCCTTTGATTTCTCAGTATATTATTGAGTTATTCAATAATCCTGAAACAAATCCTAAGAACGCTCAACTGATTTTTACTACTCACGACACACACTTGCTGTCACAGAAAATTCTTCGTCGCGACCAGATTTGGTTTACAGAGAAGGACTCGAAGGAGCAGACGGACTTGTATAGTCTGATGGACATAGTTCTTCCTGATGGTACAAAGCCTCGCAACGATGCCAACTACGAGAGAAACTATATTGCCGGACGATATGGTGCTATTCCTTATATCCTTAACGATTAATTTTAAGGCTATGACAGCAAAGAAAATAAAGATTGATAATGTTTCCTTGAAATTCAAGAGACAGTCACAGAGACGTAAGCAAAAGTTTATACGTTGTTCTATATTAATTGTATGTGAAGGGACTAAGACTGAACCCAACTATTTTGAGGCATTTGCTGAAAAACAGCAAGGAGTGATTGTTTACGATATCGAAGTCAAAGGGCTTGGTCGTGGGACAAAGGGTGTTGTAGAGAAAGCAATTGAACTGAAAAATAAGAACAATTACGATCGGGTATGGGCTGTGTTTGATAAAGACGAATTTCCTGCTAAAGATTTCAATGAGGCAATTTTAATGGGGCAAAATAATGGCATTGAGATAGCTTGGAGCAATGAAGCATTCGAGTTGTGGTATTTATATCATTTCCAAAATGTGACAACAGGTGTTTCAAGAAAGCATTATGAAGAGAAGATTTCTGCGGCTGTGAATGCTTCCCCAAAATACCAGTCAAAGAAGAAATATCTATACACAAAGAAAGATCCTAGCAACTACGACATCATGACTACCTATGGTTCTATGGATTCGGCGATGCAGTTCGCAGAAGCCAAGCATCTTGAATACACAGATGCTCGTTACGCAAATCAGAATCCATGCACGACGGTTTATCGACTTGTGAGACAATTGTTAGGTAAGGATGAGGTCTTGAATGTAGAGATCATGTCATCGGTTGAAAATAGTAAGGAATCGTCGCCAAAACAGTATTATGATAGATAAATTACCAAGATAAGCGAATAGCCTATGCTCATTGCCAAAGCTTATACCATTTTCATAATGTCAAAATGAAAAGCATAAGAATCATACGTGTAATAATAAAAATAACCCGTTGGCGGAATTAATTTAGTGCATACTTAATTCTGCCTATAGGCTTATTGTTGATGAAATTTACATATTGTAAAATGGTTAGCGCACTAATTTTGCTGATAATTCCGGCAAACAAGCCAAAAGACATAGTTACACTTGTACAAGTGTAAACGGCTTATTATCAGCGAAATCACAGAAAAGGTGTCAGCAGGTTGCCTATCCACCCCACGAACTTTTTCCATGTTGAGCGTTTCTTCCAATATTCCGGAGTCATCAGCGTGCTGTTCTGTTTGTCTCGTTCAAACATCCGGTTCAGTTGGTCGGTAGTTGCCGCATCGAAGATGAAAGCATTCGTTTCATAATCATAGCGCAGGCTGCGGCTGTTGAGGTTGGCAGTGCCTACGGTACAGAACTTTCCATCCACCATCATGATTTTGGAGTGATGGAAACCGCCGTTAAAGAGATAAATTCCGGCTCCTTTCTTCATTAGTTTATGCGCTATGTGGAATGAAGCTTCGGGAGTAAAGTAAATGTCGGATACGGCGGGTATCATGATTTCCACCTCTGTGCCTCTTTTCAAGGCATTTTTTATTGCTTGGCGAATGGATTTGGTAGGCACGAAGTAGGGGTTTACGATTCGGATGCTTTTCTGTGCCGCTTGAATGGAAGCGGTATAGGCATGGCTGATGGAGCGCGGGGTTTCTAATGGAGTGCGATCAACGATGGTTATTTCGCTTGCTATGCTGTCAGGAAGTTGAGGAGGAGGGGGAAAGTAGGCAGGCCCTCCGATATGCTGTCCGGTTTCACGGTTCCACATCGTCAGGAAGATGCTTTGCAGATAATGCACGGCCTCTCCTTCGAGGCGTAGGTGCATGTCGTGCCATTCACCGATTTTGGGTAAGCCGTCGATGTAATAGTCGGCGATATTCATGCCGCCGGTATAACCTATTTTCCCGTCAATCACAGCTATTTTTCGATGATCCCGGTGTGCGGCATGGTTTATCCAAGGAAAAGTGATGGGGTCGAATTTCACTATTTCAATGCCTCGTGCTCTGATGGACCGGAGGTCGCGCTTTTTCAGAGGGCGGTTGTTGGACCAATTGCCGAAAGCATCGAACATGGCACGCACCTCCACACCCTCATCTGCTTTTCGGGCTAACAGTTCGAACAACGCATTGGCTATGGAGTCGTTTCGGAAGTTGAAGTATTCCAGATGAATATGATGCCGGGCATGACGAATGCTTTCAAAGAGATCGGTAAACTTTTCACGGCCGCTCGTCAGAAGTTTTACTTCATTGTTTCGTGTAGCAGGATATCCTATCTCTTTCAGATATTCCATGACAATGGAGTCGCTCGCTGTTTGCGCCTGAATATTACAGGCAGAGAGAATAAATAATATAGTAAGTAGAAGATGCTTCAAAACCGGATTTCCTTATTTCATTTTAAGAGTGGGCAAAGGTACACAAAAACCTTGAATTCCATACCTGCAGGGTAGGGAAATCGGCTTTCTTTGTCTGTGCAATGGAGCAAGAAAGCTTGTGATGTAGGAACATGAGGCGGTTTTATGCCAACGAGGAAATCTTGTGGTAGGCGAAATAAAGCAGTACCATTGCGGCTATAGCCAAAGATTCATAATCGAGTTCTGCAGCTCCGCATTGCACTACTGCCTGGAAAGCCTCGCGTAGGGTGTTGAGTGTTGCCTGTAGTCCGTCAAGAGTGATGAGCAACACAAGGGCAAGCGTGATACAGAAGATGTTCCAAACCAGTGACAAGCGTTGGCTGCGGTTGGGCAATTGGCGCAGCACACGGCGGCTGAATCCGTTGTCGGCTATTTCTTTCCGGTGTTCGGCGAAGAAGGAAGTCAGGAGTTTATCATTGTCATTTTCCATCATAACCATTTTGTTTTAGATAGGAAGCCATTTTTTCTTTTGCCCGCGAGAGGTGGCTTTTTACCGTTCCCGCGGGGCATCCGGTGATACCCGCAATCTTCTCGATGCTTTGGTCTTCCATGTAAAAGAGCGTGATGCAGGTGCGTTCCATTTCTTTCAGTGAAGCCAATGCGCGATAGATGTCCATTTCTTGTCCGATGTCTTTCTGTAGCGTGCTGCACTGGGCATCCACTTGGTATGTCTCCAAATCATCCGTTTCTTTCCGGCTGCGAATATAGTCATAAAAAACATTATAAGCAATACGATAGAGCCAGGTGGAGAAGCCGGACAGATTTTTGAATGAAGCGATGTTCGTATAAGCCTTGATGAAAGTGTCTTGCGCCAAATCGTCACTCAATTCTCGGTCGCCGCAGGTCTGGTGTAAGAAGAACCGTCGTACGGGCGATTGGTATTTCTTCACCAGCCGGTCGAAAGCTTTGGTGTTGTGAAATGCCACGACCTGTGCGACTAACGAGATGTCATCGAGTTGGTTCATTTCTCCTCATTCTTCTTTTCGCGGTTGCTGCTTTCGATGCCTCTGGTCTTAACGTCGCTGTTCTTGTCTTTTTCATCTCTATCTGTGCGGATGAAAGGGTGTTCTCCTTTGCTTTGCTGTGTGTAATAGATGACCAATTGTCCGAAACCGATAAACATGATCAGTAGCCCGATGCAACCGATGGCAAAGCGGCCGGTGATGGCCCAGAGGAAGATGAACAGACCGATGCCGGTGAATATACTGCTGATGCCTTTGGTATGGTTGTCGGTATCCGATGTCTCTTTGAAGAAGTTTCCCGGAAGTTGTTGTCCGTTGGCCAAAGCTTGTTCGGCAAGGCGGTATTTGGCTTTCCGGTTTTTGTAACGAAAGAAGAAGATGGTGAATATGATGAGCAGGGGCAATCCGAATACGAAAACGATGGCTGTTATGGCGATCAATGTTTCAGAAGCATGGCCGCTAAGGTCGAATTCATCCCAGCTCCAATTGTTATGACGTTGGCGGCTCTCATTCCGGTAGTCATCGGAGTAGGAGTTGTTTTCACCGCTTTGGCTGCTTTCATAGGTCATGATGCTGAGTGTGTCTGTTTGGGTTTCCCCATTGACCATGGTGTCTCTCAGTTCGATGACTCTTTTCGTGTTCCCTTCACTGTCATTCTCTCTTACGATTCTGTTTTTCCCTTGTGCCAAGCTGAAAAAAGTCATGGCAAGCATTAAACCTAAAATGATACGTTTCATAAATCTATGTTTTTTATTTGTTGCTTTGTCCGTTAGACGAATTGTCTCCTCTATAAAGTTGCAAACAACAGGTACTTTTTTGCAAAAATAATTCGCTGACGCGAAAAAGACAATAAAGCAGCCCTTGTTTTAGGTGGCTGATGTTCATGTAATTGGTGATTTTACATCAGAAAAAAGAGGTGAACGGCTATCCGTATAACGTCTCGACGCAATGACAAGAAATAGGTATTTTCGACCACTATCTGCGGAAACAGAACCATTTGTTTGTGTTTTTTTGTAAATACCGCTACCTTTGCATTTCAATTTTATAGGAAACATTGAAGAAGTACAGAAATATAATGAGATGGTTCCTGCCTCTGTTGTTCATTGTTTATTGGGGAGGAATTACGCTGTTTACCCACTCGCATGTGGTGAATGGTGTGATTATTGTGCATTCCCATCCGTTCCGGGGAGAACATGAACATACCGAGATGCAGCTGGAAACCATTTTTTATTTGGCTTCTTTTGTCTCTCCTTCTCTCACTTTATGTTATACAGCCGCCTCTGTCTTCTTCGTTTTGTTGTGCGTACTTCCTGTTCTTGCAACAGAACGCATCAAATGTCGCAGGTCTCGCGGCGGCATCAGCCTGCGTGCTCCTCCTTGTCTCTTTTGAAACCAAAAGTCCTGAGTGCGGTGTGGCAGAAGTAAAGAACGTTTTTCCTGCTATGTCGAAATTCGTGGGCTCGTTTTTATTCGTACTTGAGAAGTAGAATATGAACACTTTTTATGAAACTATTTAATTCAGAAAACAATGAAAAAATATATATGTTTTGTGATGGGGGCACTATGTCTGTTACTCTCATCCACCGTTTATGCCGAAGATTTGAAAAGTACCGATGCCAATATCGTCGGTCACGTGATTGAAAAAAACTCAGGTGAGCATTTGCCTTACATATCCGTTTCCTTGAAAGGGACTACCATTGGAACCATGACCGATGCCACCGGACATTATTTCCTGAAGAACCTGCCCGAAGGAGAATTTACGCTGCTGGTCAGTGCGGTGGGGTATAAGTCGCAGGAACATAAGGTTGTACTGAAACGCGGTAAAACCTTGGAGGAAAACTTTGAATTGGAAGAGGATATGATTGCGTTGGACGGTGTGGTTGTTTCCGCCAACCGTAACGAGACTGCCCGTCGTCTGGCACCGACGTTGGTCAAGGTGGTCACTCCGAAATTGTTTGAACTGACTAACTCACACACGCTGTCGCAAGGTCTGGTGTTTCAGCCCGGCGTACGTGTAGAGACCGACTGTCAGAATTGCGGCTATTCGCAAGTGCGCATCAACGGACTGAATGGAAAATACACCCAGATACTGATAGATTCACGCCCCATCTTCTCGGCTTTGGCAGGCGTTTACGGGCTGGAACAGATTCCCGCCAATATGATAGAGCGTGTGGAAGTGGTGCGCGGAGGAGGTTCCGCTTTGTTCGGCTCCTCGGCCATTGCGGGAACGGTGAATATCATTACGAAAGAACCTGTCCGCAATTCCGGCACGTTCTCTCACACCATTTCCAATTTCAACGGCTCCGGTTCGTTTGACAACAATACGGCGTTGAACTTTTCTCTGGTCTCCTCGGACAATAAAATGGGAGCTTACGTATATGGGCAGAACAGACATCGTTCGGCATGGGACTCTAACAGCGACGGCTTCTCCGAACTGCCCAAACTGAAAAACCAGACCATCGGCATGAATGCTTATTATAGAACAAGCACTTACTCCAAGTTGAGTCTGGAATACCACCACATGGAAGAATTCCGTCGCGGAGGAAGCGGCTTTGACTTGCCTCCCCATATCGCTGAGGATGCCGACTTGAACGGCACGGGCGAGGAGGGACTTGTGGAGCAACTGAAACACTCCATCGATGCCGGCGGACTGAAGTTTACCGCCTTTTCCAAAGACCAAAAGCATACGTTCAGCGCATACGCCTCTGCCCAGCATATTGCGCGCGACAGCTATTATAGCGCCTACGGCATGACGACCGACTTTACCGGAGTGTTGGGTGCCCAATACATCTATCGTTTCGACAAATGCTTGTTTATGCCTTCCGACCTGACGGGTGGCGTGGAGTTTAATCACGACAACCTGCACGACAAGGCAACGGACAGGCAGAAATACCGCAATGCCGCTTTGAAGGAAGACCCCAATGCGACGGGCGACCGACTGAAGCAACTGATAGCCAAATATACACCTGCTCCGTTGAATCAGATTGTCAACATTGCAAGCGCCTACGTGCAGAACGAATGGAAAAATGAGCAGTGGAGCTTTTTGATTGGCGGTCGCATAGACAAGAACAGCATCATGGACAAAGCTATCTTCAGTCCTCGTGCCAATATCCGCTACAATCCCAGTCAGGATGTGAATATCCGTTTAAGTTATGCCGAAGGTTTCCGTGCGCCGCAGGCTTTCGATGAAGATTTGCACATCAGCAACGTGGGCGGAGAATTGGTATCCATCGTACGCGCCAAAGGGCTGAAGGAAGAACGCTCGCGCAGTGTCAACGCTTCGGTGGACTGGTATCATTATTTCGGAGACTTTCAGGCAAACCTATTGGTGGAAGGGTTCTATACCAGACTTATCGACCCGTTTTTCCTGACACCTCCGGTAGATGACCCGAAGGGCAGCAACTATCTGATACGAACCCGTATTAACGGTCCCGGTGCAAAAGTGTACGGAGGCACACTGGAGGGCAAGATTGCTTATCGTGACAAGGTGCAGATGCAGGCAGGGCTGACCTTGCAGCGCAGCCTTTACGATTCGCCCGTGGAATGGAGTGAAGATAAAGAACATCTGTCAGAGGCTGCACGCCGCAGCGACAAAATGCTCCGTACTCCCGATGTATATGGATACTTTACTGCCACGTATACCCCCGCAAAGGCTTTCTCAATAGCTCTGAACGGAAACTATACCGGACGGATGTATGTGCCTCATTTGCTGTCGGAGGTAAACGAAACGGCAGATGTATTGGTGAAGAGTCCGAGTTTCTTTGAGTTGGGAGCTAAACTGGCATACGATATCGACTTTTCCGGTATCTGTTTACAGCTTAATGCGGGCATGCAGAATATCTTCAATTCCTATCAAAAGGATTTTGATAAAGGGGCAAGCCGCGATTCCGGTTACATTTATGGTCCGGGCACTCCACGCACTTACTTTGCAGGATTGAAACTGAGCTTTTAACCACTCTTAGAAAAGCTGCTTAATTGTTAAATAAGGTTAATAATTGGAGAAAAAAGAAGAATTTTCATGTTGTATAACATAAATCTTATACCTTTGCACTGTGTTTTTCATGGTATTAGATTTAAGGTTAATGAAGGTTGGCTGTCTGGGATAGATAGCCTTCTTTTTTTATTATTTTCCCACTTCTTCCTTTCCAAGAAAATCCCTACATTTGCGGTGTATATAACCAAGAAAACTATTTTGATTTCATTTTGGTCTCTTAGAAAAACACATAATTAAAGAAAAAATATGAACTATAAAGAACGCTTAATTATCATGAACTTCCTGCAGTTTGCTGTGTGGGGAGCTTATCTTACATCTATGGGCAGCTATCTGGTGAATGTAGGGCTGGCCGGCCATATCGGTATGTTCTACGCCATGCAAGGCATCGTTTCACTCTTCATGCCTGCCATTCTGGGCATCATTGCCGACCGTTGGATACCGGCACAGAAATTGCTTAGCCTCAGCCATTTCATTGCCGCCCTATTTGGGACTTACGGGTTATTATGGCATGAGCGCAGGCACAGATGCGGATTTCGGCATTCTCTTCACTTTCTATTCTATAAGCGTGGCTTTCTATATGCCCACTCTTGCACTCTCCAATTCAGTGGCCTATACTGCGTTGGACAAAGCCGGCTTGGACACCATCAAGACTTTCCCTCCTATCCGCATTTTCGGCACTATCGGATTCATCTGTTCCATGTGGATGGTAGATTTGCTGGGGCTTCAAAACAATTACGGGCAATTCTTAGCCTGCGCCCTCATCGGAATGGTATATAGTATTTATGCTCTGACTCTGCCCGCTTGCCCCATCAGCAAAGGCGAACAAACAAAATCTCTGGTGGAAGCTTTGGGTTTACGTGCGTTTACGTTGTTCAAGCAGAAAAAAATGGCCCTTTTCTTCATTTTCTCCATGCTTTTAGGCGTATCACTTCAAATAACCAATGGCTTTGCCAATCCATATATCAGCAGTTTTGGAAACATCCCCGAGTATGCCGACACTTTCGGTGTGCAGCATGCCAACATACTGATTTCCCTGTCACAAATCTCCGAGACACTCTGTATTCTGTTGATTCCTTTCTTCCTGAAACGTTTCGGCATCAAGCAGGTAATGCTCATTGCCATGCTGGCATGGGTACTTCGATTTGCCCTATTCGGTAGCGGGAATCCCGGTGGTGGTGTATGGATGTTCGTGCTCTCTATGATAGTCTATGGAGTGGCGTTCGACTTCTTTAATATTTCCGGCTCCTTGTTTGTGGACAGAGAAACCGACAAGAATATTCGTTCCAGTGCACAAGGATTGTTCGTCATCATGACAAACGGCTTTGGCGCTACCATAGGTACGCTGGGAGCACAGGCTGTTGTCAATTATTTCGTTGATTTCAACAACGCGGCGCCACAGATAGCACAGTGGCAATCTGCCTGGTACACTTTTGCCCTTTACGCATTGGTGGTAGCTGTGATTTTCTCACTTGTCTTTAAATACAAACACCGACCTGAGAGCAAATAAAGAATAAGGATTTATAGCCCTATGAATAAGAAAAAGATAGAACTGCAAGTGCAGAACATTTCCAACAGTCAGGAACAGGCAGGTGCTTATGCCATGGTTTTGGGTGAAGTGGGAGGCGACAGACAGCTCCCGGTCATTATCGGTGCTTCCGAAGCCCAAGCCATGCTTATCGAACTAAAAAAGATACTCCCTCCTCGTCCGATGACCCACAACCTGTTCGCCTCCGTGCTCGAGACGTTAGGCGTAAAATTGTTGCGTATCCTTATCTATAAAGCAGAAAACGGCATTTTTTGTTCTTACCTTTACCTGAAGGCTGAAGAAACGATTCTCCGCGTTGATGCCCGTACCAGCGATGCCGTGACTTTGGCTTTACGCATGAATGCCCCTATCTTTATCTACGAAGACATTCTGGAAGCAGAGAGTCTGAAAACCGGAGGGCAAGCAGCCGATCCTACAGCAAGCAGTCATCCTGACAAAGAAAAGTTTTTACAGGAAGATTCGCTTGAGATGCTGAAAGAAGCACTGCAAAAAGCCATCGAAGATGAGAATTATGAGCGCGCAGCCTTTTTGAGAGACCAAATCAGAAACTTGGAGAAAGAATAAAATAAAAAGCCATGCATGTCTTCTATACACCTGACATACGAACTTGCGCGGAACTTCCTGAGGAAGAAGCCACACATGCCATACGCGTATTGCGCCTGCAAGCCGGAGACAAGGTGACTTTGACGGACGGAAAAGGGAATTTCTATTGTGCCGAAATCACTATCGCTACTCACAAACGTTGTCTTGTCCATATTCTGGAAACTCTCCCTCAACCTCCTTTATGGGAGGGGCATCTCCACATAGCCATGGCCCCCACCAAGAATATGGATCGCACGGAATGGTTTGCCGAGAAAGCCACCGAGATAGGATTTGACGAACTGACATTCCTTAATTGCCGCTTTTCCGAACGGAAGATCATCAAAACAGAGCGTATTTCCAAAATACTCATCTCTGCCATCAAGCAATCACTCAAAGCACGCCTGCCCCGCCTGAACGAAATGACCGACTTCAAGAAATTCGTGGCGCAGCCTTTTGAGGGGCAAAAGTTCATAGCCCATTGCTACGAAGGCGAGAAACCGTTGCTGAAAGAGGTGCTGACTCCCGGCCTCGATGTTGTAATCCTTATCGGTCCCGAAGGAGATTTCAGTGAAGAAGAAGTGCAGATAGCCGAAGCATATGGTTTCCGTCCTGTCAGTCTGGGGAAATCACGCCTGCGCACAGAGACGGCAGCCCTTGTGGCATGCCACCTGCTAAACTTACAAAACCAACGATAGTACGTATGAAAAAGAATTTATTATTCCGGTTGTTACCCCTTTTGACACTGGTGTTCATACTCTGCGCATGCAGTAAAACCGAAAAAACGGAATATACCCACGCCATCCCTGCCAATGCGACCGAAGTGGCTGCCATCGACATGAAAGCCATTGTAGAGAAAGCGGGATTAAACACTCCCGCCAATCGGGAAATGTGGCAGAAACTCTTCAGTCTGCTGCTTGATGGTAGTAATCCTGCACTTTTCAAACAGTTGGAGGCCATAGCAGAACATCCAGAGGAAATGGGAATAGACTGGAATGCACCAATATTCGCATTCAAAGCAGTTTCACTGCACAGCATGGTTGCCACCATCAAAGTGGACGACCTGAAGAAATTGGAGGTTCTGATTAAGACACTTGCCGAGAAGAATTTCTGTAACGCTCCTGTCAAGGCGGACGGATATTACACGACCAACATTGGAGAAGCAGGCATACAACTGGCTTTTAATGACGGCACATTGCTAGTTGTCTATGGTGGAAGCGCTGCACGGCTAAAGAAATTATCGGCAGCCGTCACTGCTTTGATGAAGCAGCCCGCCGATAAAAGTATACATGCCAATCCTTTCTTCGCACCTATGATGAAACAAAAAGGAGACATACGCCTGCTTGCTACTCCCGACACCCTGCCTTTTGACATACGCGGTGTGCTGAACTGGCCGCAAGGCACGCAACTCTACGGTTATCTGCTGTTTGAGAACGGAAGAATATATGCTTGCCTGCAACGTGCCGGTTTCAACGGAGAAACCCGTGAAAGCAATCAACCCTTTCATCCCCGGAACACGAGAGAACTGCAATTGGCGATGGCACAAATGATGCAGGGTGTACCTTTCAACATAGAACTGACTAAAGAGGAACTGCTGACCGTGACCAATCTGCGAGCCCTCATGGTATTCGCAGCCGATGAGCCTGAAGTTCAGACCCTCTATCAACTTATCAACAAAATTGATGTATTGAATGCACGGGGCGACAGCAACCGTACCACCTTCACCGTTGTTTTGCAGGACAAAAAAAACAACTCCTTAAAGCAGCTCGCTGATTTTGGCAAACAATTCATAGGGTTGTGATTGTAATGACCAACGAATAAGATAGAAACATGAACAGTATCCGCTTACAGAAAACACTCCCCACTGTATTTGCCGACCGCAACGCCATCACTTCGGATATATGGCACCGAGACATTACGTTCGACAAAGGGAAACGATATTTGATAGAAGCAGCCTCCGGCACCGGTAAATCATCGCTATGCAGCTACCTATACGGATATCGTCACGACTATCAAGGCATCATCAATTTTGACGGGCAGAATATACGCTCTCTTTCTGTTGACGGGTGGGTGGATATCCGCAAACAATCGCTCAGCATCCTCTTTCAGGAACTGCGCCTTTTTCCGGAGCTCTCTGCACTTGAGAACGTACAATTAAAGAACCGACTCACCGATTATAAAAAGAAGAAGGATATCCTTGCCCTCTTCGAACAACTCGGAATTGCCGACAAAGGAAACGAAAAAGTAGGAAAACTCTCTTTCGGCCAGCAACAAAGAGTAGCTTTCGTCCGTTGCCTCTGCCAACCTTTCGACTTCATCTTTCTGGACGAACCGGTCAGCCATTTGGACGATGAGAACGGAGCCGTCATGAGCCGCATCCTTTCGGACGAAGCAGAAAGGCAAGGAGCGGGCATTCTGATAACTTCTATCGGGAAACACTTAAGGATGGAATATGACCACGTATTCAAATTATGATATCTTCCACCTTCCATTTTCAATTTAAAAGGGTATGAATAAACTTGTTTGGAAACTTCTCCGCCGACATATCAGCATAGGCCAATTGGCCGGTTTTTTCCTTGCCAATCTTTTCGGGATGATGATTGTGCTGCTGAGCGTACAGTTTTACTCCGACGTACTCTCCGTCTTTACTTCCGGAGACAGTTTCATGAAGAGAGACTATATTATAGCTACAAAGAAAATCAGTACGTTAGGCGGTATCACCGGGAAAAGCAATACGTTCAGCAAGGAGGACATCGAGGACATACGAGAACAATCTTTCACACGTAGTGTGGGGGCCTTCACGCCTTCCCTCTTCAAGGTCTCTGCCGGAGTGGGCATGCAAGAAGCAGGCATACACCTATCCACGGAAATGTTTTTCGAGTCTGTGCCCGACGAATATGTAGATGTCAGTTTGAAGAAATGGCTTTTTGATGAGGAGAGTCATATTATCCCTATTATAATCCCTCGCAACTATCTGAATCTATACAATTTCGGTTTTGCCCAAAGCCGTAGTCTGCCGAAGCTATCCGAGGGGTTGATAAGCATGATACAAATGGACATCGTGCTGCGGGGCAACGAACGGACGGAGCAGTACAAAGGAAATATCGTAGGCTTCTCCAACCGGCTGAATACTATTCTTGTGCCACAGTCGTTCATGGATTGGGCCAACAACAGCTTCGCTCCCGGCAAAGAAGGCAAACCATCACGCCTCATTGTGGAGGTGAAGAATCCCACGGACACGGCCATTAACGAATACTTCTCGGCAAACGGCTATGAAACCGAAGGTGACAGCCTCGATGCCGGAAAAACGACTTATTTTCTGCGCCTTATCACGGGCATTGTCATGGCAGTCGGTCTGTTTATCAGCATATTGTCATTCTATATCCTGATGTTGAGCATCTTCTTACTGCTGCAAAAGAATACGGCGAAACTGGAAAATCTTTTACTGATAGGATACAGCCCCACTCAAGTGGCACTTCCTTACCATATTCTGACGATAGGGCTGAATGTCGCCGTCTTGTTACTTTCCATAGGTGGCGTCATGCAGGTGCGCACCTGTTATATTGAAACGATTCAGTCTTTCTTTCCACAGTTAGAAGAAAGTTCGTTATTTCCTTGTTTCTTGACAGGCTCTCTCCTATTCCTTATCGTATCGTTGCTGAATATATTCGCCATACGAAGAAAGATCATCGGTATCCGGAAAGGAGAGAAATAGAAGAGCGGTTATGTCTCAATACTCTTTTTCAAGCTATCGTCTTGCTCGGAATATCTCCCCAGATAGTTATTTTGGAATAAAAGATTGAAAAAGGACATAACCTGTTCGTCTTTAGAATGACTTTGACGGCACTTTTGTCCTCCCAATAGCTGTCTTCAGTAGTTCTCTTTTGTACTTTGGACTGACAACGTTTCCCATAAATTTGCAAGGCCGCTAAGGAGCCGGGTTACCGTTTCTTTATCTTTAACCGGAATTTTTAGCACTGTCTCGCCTGTTTCGGGATTCTCTTCGACTATTTCATTCACAAAATCCCGTGTAGTCTCCGGCGACTGTAATATGTGAGCCAGTCCGCTGAAAAATGATAATCCTTGTTCGGCAAGCTTGCGCGAATCGACAGTATTATGTTTTTCATGCTCTTTCCCTTGGCTATCCAAGCCGCTGTGACCTACTTGCTGCTCAGCTGTGTCGGAGAACCTTTCCGTTTGCAAGATATCTTCTTCATCTGTAGTGTGAACAATAGGTTCGCTGTTTTCCTCTTCCTGCCGTTTCGGCTCTTCATCGCTTTTGTCAATGGTAGATTCATCTGCGAAAGACCCACGCTCAGAATCGTCCATGGCGGTGCTGAGCTGTTCCATCATATCCTTGAACTTGCTGTTTCCGGCAAAGATTGTATCCTCGCCTCCGTCCAGTACGCCTTCGAACATTGATGCCTTAAACCGCAGCTTACCAAGCATATCCTCCTCGAAGGTATGGGCAGATACTAAGTTTACCACCTGTATGTTCTTCTTTTGCCCAATGCGGTAGATGCGGGCCACGCGTTGTTCTAACACAGCAGGATTCCAAGGTAAGTCGATATTGATGAGGACGGAAGCTGCTTGAAGGTTCAATCCCGTACTTCCGGCATCCGTAGAAAGGAACACACGGATTTCGGGGATGTCGGTGAAGTTGTTGACCAAATCCTTACGCTTGATGGAAGGCACACCGCCATGAAGATATTCGTAACGGATTCCTTTCGCGTCCATCTCTTTGGCCATCAGTCGTGTCATACGCTCCCATTGGCTGAATATAACCACTTTTTCATCACCGCTCTCAACAATGTTGCTTACAATGTTCATCACCTCGTCCACTTTCGTATCGAAACGTGTCTTTTGGTCAAGGATGTAGGTACTGTCGCAGACCATCCTCATCTGTTGGAGATTTTGAATCAGCCGGTTGCGGTCTGTCTCGGAAAGGAAATGCATCTTCTCCCATTTCTTCAAAAGGCACGACACACGCCATTTTGCCTCATCATGTACCTCCATCTGCTCTTTTGTCATCGGGACCATCAAGTTCTTGTCCTGGCGTGTGGGCATCTGGAGCTTCACGTCACTTTTCTTCCTGCGGATGAGGCACGGCTTCAACCGCCCGCTTATCTCGTTCAAATTCCGATACCCCAGCGTAGCGCCTTTATTATCCGTGATGATGTAACGGTTGCGGAATAGATAGTAAGGTCCTAAGCAGAATTGATCCACCAGTTCGATAATGGAATAAAGTTCCTCAAGCTTGTTTTCCAAAGGTGTACCGGAAAGAATTACCGCATAGTGCGATTTAATCTTCCGTGCGGCCTTGGCTATCTGCGTATCCCAATTCTTCAGCCGCTGCACCTCATCAATAATCAGCATATCGGCCTCCATGTCTCCTAACACCTTGATATCGTTGCAAACTGCGTAATAAGAAACAATTTTGTAGGCCTCAGGCGCGCCATATTGCTCACGCCGTTTCAAGTGATCTCCTTCGATTACCCGTACGGTCTGTCCTGTGAACCGTTCAATCTCTCTTTTCCATTGATATTTCAAGGAGGTAGGACACATGATAAGGGTACTGTTTACATAACCTTTTTTACGCAATAATTCCGATGTACCGATGGCTTGAATGGTTTTACCTAATCCCATTTCGTCAGCAATAATGCAACGTCCGGCTTCAGCAGCGAACAGAATGCCTTTTTCCTGATAAGGATAGAGCCGGGTGCGGAGGAGGTCTTCAAAATCTTCTTTAACCAATGTACCCACCCATTTTTCACGTTGTTCATGTTCGCGCTTTTCCAATACATAGTTAAGAGCATCCTGATAGCAACGGAAAGTGTTGTCAATCTCGCGGGCTCGTTGCAGGAATACGTTAAAATGTTTATAAGAAGACGGTTTCAGACTGTCATCCTTATTGAAATAATCTTTTGCAAGCATACGGAATTCTTCCGCATGGTCGCTGCCGATACGGATGCGTACCTGCCGGCCCTTACTATAATCAATGTAAACCGAAGTATAAGGAGGTATCTCGGAATGGACGCGTCTTCCTTTCCTTATCCACAACTTGACGGCCTCCAGATGCTTGCAAGTTCCCAATTGTGACGTTTTGAAATCCATGCAAGAACAATAGTTCCAAGGGCTCTTGGCACCACGGTATACGACTTTGTATTCTCTGCCGAGATGCCTGTTCCTTACTATGTATTCTCCGGGAGACTTTTTCTCGTCGGCACAGCATACAGTCATATTCAAATCTTTGGCCGCTTGTTTGCGTAATAGCACCTGCCATGTCTTTAAGTCCACTCCTTCCGGTTTATACTGCCAAGGAATTTTCTTTACTTGTTTCTTGCTTTTCGACCTTTTATTTTTCGACTTATGCGTCGTACCGTCGTTCATTTTGGAAGTCCTCATTTGTGTTTAATCAATATAGCTGGCATTTTCTTGATGGCAATAATCTTGCCATCGACCTCACAAAAATAAACAATAAAAATGAAAGACCGTCTGTTTACTCTGTTTTTAGTCAAATTAACAATTATCGAGAGGCCCGGCAACTACTCAGCCATTCGGCAATATGGTCTCTATCATTCTATACAGATAAGAGGTCACGGCTCTTTCATTTACAATTAAAGTAACGCCATACCTCCCCTTACCCGGTTCATCGCGAACCGGATAATTTGTTATAGTTGTATATCAAAAAGTTATCCTTATATCCAAATCTAATAATTTTCAATTTTGAGATAAAAAATACAAGAATCTGGTAAAGCTCATAGAAATGTGCCTCATAAGTCCAGCCATACCTTTTCTTTTGTCTTTTGTCAGACTGCTTTTTGCGTAGTCCTCTCCATATTGAGAACAGAGAATATACTATTCTCTGCATGGTATCAAGATTACGTGCAGCCTTTACAGACTTTCGTTTTACCTTGTCTTGCAGAAGATTAAGGTCCAGCCCCCAATGCATGCTTTCTATTGCCCGGTGTTTGCGCACTATGGAACCCAATGCCGGAGTGTTTGTTGGCAGACCGCTCACGTACAGCCGTTTCTCGGAGGTATGTGCCCCTGAGGGCTTTTTGACAGTGTCGGATTCATATTCTATAATCGTCATATTGCCACCCCATTTCTCCTTATCTGCAATAATATCCAGTCCGTCACAGATGCGATATGTCCTGGTTTCAATCCTGCCATGACCGAGTTCGGGACCCTCGGTATACGAATAAAGCGGTGCATGCTCTTTTATCCTGTCCCCCACTCCATAACACAGCGAACGCTGGTTGGCCTTGAGTTCTATCAGAAAATCGCCGCCTTCCTCCCTGATTTTGTCAATGATGTCCTTTTGCATGGACATGGTATCGGCAGTAACAATCTTTCCGCAGATGTCGATTTTGTTGACAAGAAGCAGCGGGACGGCCTTTATCTCATTGCTTTTTCCTCACACACATCCGTGGCCAGGGTTATCCCGGCTTCTGCGGAATAGGCGGACACGATGTCGGGATTACGGCCGTTATCATAAAAGGTAACCTTCATCGCTTTGCCGTCAACACAGATTATTTCCATTTCCGATTTTCGTATTTCTTTTCTGAAGCTCTCTGAAAAGGCCGACTGGCAATGTGCCATCTCCTCGTCATCAATGCTTTTGAATACACGGCATAACGTAGGTTCGGAGGGTAATCCTCTTTTCAATAAGCCCATTGCCTGCAGGCGCTGCAAATTATGTCGGCCGAAAGACAGGATTTCCTGTCTTGTTACGCACTTGCTCAAGCGAGCCATTATTACAAGCATCAACAAGTCTGAAAGACGATGCTTGAAATTACCCTTACCGGTTCTGTGATATTCCGGTACTGAATTTACGAATTTTCTCAACTGTGCCATGATGGTTCTATCAAGGCAAACAAAGTGTTTCTCTTTTATTTATTAACGATAAAAAGTTGTATATCAGATGTTAATTCGTATTTTTGTATAGCAAAAATAAAGGCGGAACGCAATTTTGACCTCTGTCATTTGCATTCCGCCATAAAAAATTTAATATGCACGATAAAAAGAAACACCGAAGCGGTAGTAGTAAGCGAAAATAAAGTCATCAATAATCTTCATTTTTATCTACTTTTGTATGGCTCAATCGTAAAAAAAAAGTATATTTGTAATTGATTAAAACTAAAAATGTATGAAAAGATTGATTTTTCGTATCCTTTCCCGGGGGATAATGGCGGTTGCGCTTTTGTTGGCTTCCTGCCATTCTTCTTACCAAGTGACCCGGGTGGAGGGTGGTAGAATCTCCGTAGATTCTACGTGGGATGCTGTGCCGGATGCCGAAGCAATGGCTTTACTGGCTCCTTATAAAAAACAGATAGATAGTGTGATGTGCCGTGTGATTGGAACAGCCGAAGTGTCAATGGACAGATTCAGGCCTGAAAGTCCTTTGTCTAATTTGATTGCAGATGTGTTGCGAGAGGATGCTATGGAGGTGCAGGGCATGCCTGTTGATATGGGGATGATAAACATAGGCGGTATCCGTAGCTCTTTGACCGAGGGAGCTATTACTATTGAAAATATTTTTGAAGTGTTGCCTTTTGAAAATTCGCTTTGCATACTGAGCATGAAAGGGAATGCTATGAAACTCCTGTTTGAGAATATAGCAGCGAGGGGTGGAGAAGGTGTGAGCGGTGTAAAGCTGGAAATAAGCAAAGACGGTAAGGTGCTGCGTGCGCTCATAGGCGGAAAACCAATAGAGGACGACCGGACATATACGGTTGCCACTGTGGACTATCTGGCCGATGGGAACGATGGCATGATTGCATTCATGCAGGCCGATAAGAGAGTATGTCCTAAAGGAGCCACAGTGCGTGGAATATTCACAAAATATGTGGAAAAGAATTCGGCAGTCGGTAAAAAGATTACCTCGCACATAGAGGGAAGAGTGATAGTAAAAAAATAAAGATAAAAAAACAGAAGTTCGATGAAACGTATATATTCTTTGGCAGTTCTGCTGCTTTTTACCTTTTCGCTTTCGGCACAACAGGGAAAATCCGGCGCTTTGGAAAAGCAATTGTTTATTCTGCATACCAGTGACACGCACAGTCGCATAGATCCCATCAGTCCGGAAGCTGCCGACGAGTATGCCGGAATGGGAGGGGTGGTGCGTCGTGCCGAGATTGTGAAGCAGTATCGCGGCAAGCATCCCGAGATGTTGTTGCTGGATTGCGGAGACATATCGCAAGGTACGCCTTATTATAATCTCTTTCAAGGCGAACTGGAAGTAAAGATGATGAATCTTATGGGCTATGACGCCATGGCGATAGGAAACCATGAGTTTGATTTCGGTTTGGACAATATGGCACGTTTGTTCCGTTTGGCTCGATTCCCGATAGTTTGTTCCAATTATGAAATGACAGGTACGGTGCTTGAAGGATTGGTGAAACCTTATATCACATTGGAACGTGAAGGTTTGAAGATTGGTATCTTCAGCCTGGCTCCGAAGTTGGAAGGATTGGTGCAAGCAGATAAAAGGGAAGGGGTGACTTATAAAGACCCGATAACGGTGGCACAGAAAATGAGCGACCTTCTCAGAGGAAAGGAAGGATGCGATGTCGTGATTTGTTTGTCACATCTGGGCTTACATAGGTTGGCATCAAGCGATATTGACGATGAACAGTTGGTGGCCAAGACGTATGGCATCGATATTATCTTGGGCGGACATACTCACTCTTTTATGGAAAAACCGATGGTATATCTGAATGCCAATGGGCAGAATGTTCCTATACTTCATTCCGGCAGAAGTGGTGTCTATGTAGGAGAAATGGTACTTACCCTGACAAAAAAATAACTTGCAGATTGTCTCGAAATAAAAAAAACATGAAATCAATCAAACAGCTATTATGGATTTTAAGTTTTATTGTAGGAGCATCTTCTCTTCATGCTCAGACAAAAGCTCCGGTTTTGTCTTTGAATGTAGAAAGCCAGTGTCGTCAATGGGTTGATTCGGTCTTCACCGGTTTGAGTTTACAAGAGAAAGTGGGGCAACTCATTGTTGCTACTATGCCGGCCGAAGTGGATAAAACGGCTAAAAAGCAGATACGTGAATGGGTGCGGAAATATAAGGTGGGCAGTTTGCTCTTCTCCGCAGGGACACCGGAAGAGCAGACCATTCTGGCCAATATAGCCCGGAAAGAATCCAAGATTCCTGTCATGATGGCTATCGATGGAGAATGGGGGGCATCCATACGCTTGAAAGATAGTCCGGAGTATCCCGGTACCGTAGCCTTGGGATGTATTGAAGACAGGAAGTTGGTGGAAGGATACGAACGTGAGGTTGCTCGCCAGTTTCGTCAATTGGGGATACATACTAATCTTGCGTTCACCGGGCATGCTGATGTGGACTTATTGAAGCCGGTGACACATGTGAGTCTTCTCAGTAAGAGCCCTTATGAAGTGACCGAAACGTTGCTGGCAGGAAACGATGTGGTGAGGGTGAAAGCTAACGTGAAAGATGCGGTGCACGAATTGACAGCGGCTTTAGAGGATGGCCGTTTGAGTCAAAAAGAACTCGAAAACAAGTGCCGCAAAGTATTGACATATAAATATATGCTGGGCTTGCGAAAACAACAACCGCAGCTTCAAGTCAGCGGCATGAGTTATCGTGTCAATACGAAAGCGGCCCGAGACTTGGCCGGGAAGCTTCGCTGTGCCTCGGTTACTGTATTGAGCAATTATTTTGATGTTCTTCCGTTAGATCCGGTAGAAGGGAATATGGCTATACTCAGTGTAGGAGAGCAGGAATGGGAGAAACCTTTTGTGGAACGCATGAAAGTTCACGCCGGTATTGACCATTTTTATTTATCGGGGAACGCCGATGAGGCTGCCAGACAAGCGATTGCTGAGCGGTTGAAAGCATATCGTCGTGTGATTGTCTGCGTTGTGGGATCGGTCTATATCAGTGAGCGTGACATGGCTTTCCTTGAGGGGTTGCACTTGCGGGCTCCTTTAGTCTATACTTGCTTCACTTCCCATCGCATGTTACAACTTTTTACTCCAGCGCTTACTAAATCGAGTGCAGTGGTTTGGGCACCCACAGCAGATGCCGATTTGCAGCGATATGTGGCAGATGTACTTTTTGCGAAAGCAGTGGCCAATGGTAAGATATCGGTAAACGTCGGCCATTTTTTCCCGGCAGGCACAGGTTGTGTGATTGAACCGGGTATGGAATCGGGAAAGAACATTCCGGAAGACTATGGCATGAAGTCGTATGTGCTGCAACGAATAGACAGCATCGTGCAGAAGGGGTTAGAGGCGGGAGCCTATCCCGGCTGTTGCGTATTGGTATGGAAAGATGGAAAACCTATATATGATCAGCAGTTTGGCACTCATTCTGATAAAGATGCTATAGCTGTTCGCCCTTCAGTTCTTTTCGATTTAGCTTCATTGACCAAAACAACGGCTACGCTTCTTGCCGTTATGAAGTTGTATGATGAAAGGAAAATAAGGTTAGACGATAAAATATCCACTTACCTACCTTTCTTGCGTGCCGGTGACAAACAGCATATCACCATTCGTGAGTTGTTGTTGCATGAGTCGGGATTGAGTCCTTATGTTCGTTTCTACGAAGAACTTATTGAACCGAACTCCGTGCATGGCCCATATTTGCAGAGTTGGTTAGATAAGTGGCATACTACCCGCGTAAGTGAGAACAGCTATTATAGTTCTGACTTCAAGTTCAAGAAAAATATGATATCCGCCAAGCGGACTTCGGAACATAGCCTGCACATGGCAGAAAATATGTGGCTGAACAAGAGTTTTAAAAATACGATACTTCAGCGGATAGTCCGGTCGGAGTTGGATAGAAAACGCTATGTTCATAGCGATTTGGGCTTCGTGCTTTTGCAACAGCTGGTGGAAACGTGTACGGGGATGTCCATGGATGCCTATCTTGCCAAAGAGTTTTATGCCCCGATGGGGTTGCAGCGTACTCTGTTTTTGCCTTTGACAAAGTTTGCAAAGACCGAAATCATGCCTACGGCAACCAATGATTTTCTGCGTCGTCAAGACCTATGCGGATATGTGCACGATGAAATAGCTGCTTGTATGGGTGGCGTATCCGGCAGTGCAGGGTTGTTCTCCACGGCTGAGGAAGTGGCAAAAATCTACCAGATGCTGCTTGACGGAGGCGAATTCAACGGCAAGCGCTTCTTGAGTGAGGCTACCTGTCGTTTGTTTACGACAGAAAAGTCGGTCATCAGTCGCCGTGGACTTGGATTTGACAAACCCGACCTTTCAACCTTAAAGAACAGCCCCTGTTCTGCTTCTGCTCCGGCATCCGTGTACGGACATACCGGCTTCACCGGTACCGCAGTTTGGGTCGATCCCGACAACAAGATGATATATGTATTTCTCAGCAACCGTCTTTGTCCCAATGTATGGAATACGAAACTGGGCGATATGTATATAACGAAGAGTATACAAGACCTGATTTATGAGAGTCTGAAGGAATAATGAAGAGAACCTTTTTGTTCGCACTGCTTGTCTTGCTTTGTTCTGCCCATTTTGTATCGGACGGCAAGCGTTTTCTTATACCGCCTGTTCCGGAGTTTCCGGTGGAGACTATACTGATGCGGCCTTATCTGGATGATGCCAAATGTAGTGCGTGGGTCGATTCTGTCATGAAAAAGTTGAGTCTGAAAGAACGTATCGGCCAGCTTTTTATTTATACCATTGCACCTCAGCGAGACAAACGTAACAGGGAACTATTGCGCAAAGTGGTGGAAAGATATAAGGTGGGCGGACTGCTTTTTTCAGGTGGAATGATGCAAAGTCAGGCTATGATGACTAACGAGGCTCAAGAGATGGCCCATGTGCCGTTGCTGATCACCGCTGATGCGGAGTGGGGACTTTCCATGCGTTTGCGAGGAACGCCGGTGTTTCCTAAAAACATGGTATTAGGTTGTATCGAAGGTGACAGTTTGGTGTACGAGTACGGCCGTGAGATGGCGCGACAATGCAAAGAACTGGGTATTCAGGTGAATTTCGCTCCCGTGGCAGATGTGAATATCAATCCTCAGAATCCGGTTATCAACACTCGCTCTTTTGGTGAAGACCCGGTCAGGGTGTCGAAAAAAGTGCTAGCCTATTCCAAAGGGTTGGAAGAAGGAGGAATACTTTCTGTGTGCAAACATTTTCCCGGACATGGAGATACAGATGTGGACTCCCACAAAGCCCTACCTACTTTATCTTTTACCCGCGAGCGGTTGGACAGTGTGGAGTTATATCCCTTCAAACAAGCGATATTGAATGGATTGAGCGGCATTATGGTAGGACATCTTGAGGTCCCGGCATTCGAGACTGAAAGCGGGTTACCTTCTTCTCTTTCTCGCAATGTGGTCTATGACTTGCTTACCCGCGAGCTGAAGTTCAAAGGGCTTATCTTCACGGATGCACTTGCCATGAAAGGGGTGTCAGGCCATGCGTCCGTTTGCCTGCAAGCCTTGAAAGCGGGCAATGACTTGTTGTTGGTGCCCCGCCGCATCAAAGAAGAACTGGAAAGTGTGGTAGAGGCTGTAAAGTGTGGAGAGTTGACAGAGGAAGACATCAATGAGAAATGCCAGAAAGTTTTGATGTATAAATATGCGTTGGGGTTGAACCGAAAGCCGTATATCCGCTTGTCAGGTCTGGAGAACCGCATAAATACGCCGGGCACACGTGCTTTGATAAAATACCTGAATCTGGCGGCAGTTACGGTGTTGGGCAATCGGACGGGCGTATTGCCTTTGGATCCTGTTGTCAAAGACATGGCGGTGCTTAACGTAGGGGATGCCAAGGTGATAGAACCTTTTCTGAAAGAACTGTCCCGTTATACTCACCCTGTGGTACATCAGTTGGGAGAAAACTTGCCGGAAACAGAATGTGAGTATCTGCGTGGCAGTCTGGCCAGTTATAAGCGTATTCTGGTTTGCGTTACAGAGCATCGGTTGGCGGCTTATCAAGCTTTTTTTGCCAAGTTTGCGCCTGAAGTGCCGGTGGTTTATCTCTTCTTTATCCCCGGAAAGCAACTTTTGCAGATTCATCGGGGCGTTTCGGCGGCAGAAGCTGTGGTGTTGGCTCACTCTGCCGACGAGGAAGTGCAGCGGCACGTGGCAGAAGTGCTCTATGGCGATGCAGGAGCAGATGGGCGTCTTTCGGCGTCTATAGGTGGCTTGTTTGCTGCCGGTATGGGTGAGAGGTCAGGCCCTCACTCCATGCCCCATTTTGTGCCCGAAGAATATGGTATGGATTCTCGTCTGCTGGCACAAATAGACGAAATAGCCG
Source organism: Bacteroides zoogleoformans (assembly GCF_002998435.1). Taxonomy (NCBI): domain Bacteria; kingdom Pseudomonadati; phylum Bacteroidota; class Bacteroidia; order Bacteroidales; family Bacteroidaceae; genus Bacteroides; species Bacteroides zoogleoformans. Next base: position 1,327,454 of record NZ_CP027231.1, read on the forward strand.
AAGAAGGTATTCGGGAGGGAGCTTATCCCGGTTGTCAGGTAGTGATACTGAAAGACGGCAGAGAAATGTACAACAAATCCTTTGGTACGCATACCAGAGGCGGAAGTGCGACAGAGAGCCCATTACCGGTACGGAAAACAGATGCGTATGACATCGCTTCGTTGAGTAAGACCACTGCTACTTTGCTGGCTGTGATGAAACTTTATGATAAAGGATATATTAGTCTGACAGATCGTGTATCCGATCATCTGCCTTTCTTGCGCGATACCGACAAGGAAAACATCACGGTGCGTGATTTACTGTTGCATGAATCCGGTTTACCTTCCACTTTGCTGTTCTATCAGGATGCCATTGAACCGAAGAGCTATTCCGGAAGTTTGTTCCGAGGAAAGCAGGATGCCCGGCATCCGTTGCGCATTGGCAGTCAAACATGGGCCAATCCGAAGTTTCGTTTTCGGTCGGGCCTCATCTCAAAGATGCAAACGGCAGAGCATACCATGCAGGTGGCGGACAGCTTATGGTTAAACAACTCTTTCAAAAAGGAATATTTGCATAAGATAGCTGATACACCTCTGAAGCAGAAAACCTACCGTTACAGTTGTGTGGGCTTCATTCTGTTGCAGCAGCTGGTTGAGGCGCGTACGCAGATGACGTTGGATAAGTTCCTTGTCAAAGAGTTCTATGCTCCCATGGGCTTGAAGCGGACGGGCTATTTGCCTTTGCGTTTCATGAAGAAAGAGGAAATCGTGCCTTCTTCCATCGACCCATTCTTGCGGAAAACAACGTTGCAAGGCTTTGTGCATGATGAATCAGCAGCTTTTCTGGGAGGAGTGTCGGGCAATGCCGGTTTGTTCTCTAATGCCGAAGAAGTGGCGAAGATTCATCAAATGCTGCTGAATGGAGGCGAGCTGAATGGAAAACGCTATTTAAGTAAAGCCACTTGCAAGGTTTTCACCACGGCCGTTTCGAAAATCAGTCGTCGAGGTTTAGGCTTTGATAAGCCGGATACTCGCAATCCGCAGAAAAGTCCTTGTGCGGAATCTGCACCAGCCTCCGTCTATGGGCATACGGGCTTCACCGGTACTTGCGCTTGGGCAGATCCGGAGAATAACCTGGTGTATGTGTTCCTCAGCAACCGCATCTATCCGAATGTATGGAACAACAAACTGATGCAGTTGGATATTCGCACGCGGATACAAGAGGTGATGTACCGGTCGCTATTGCCCTCCGCTTCTGAAGAAGAAAACAAACAATGGCTTTGAACTTCACGAGAATAAATCACAAAACTCGAATAGCTTCCATTCGTCTCTACTTTTGTCTGCACCATTGCCGGTTGGCTTGTGTGACCTGAATGCGGTATAATCAGGGTTTACTAATTTAATTCAAGTTATTGTAAATTAGTAAATTAACTTGTTTAATATTCTCTTGATTCGCAAAAAAAGACCTTTGAGTGTTAAATTCTACAAGAAACGATATGAAATACTACTCTCAATATCGTATTCACGACTTGTTTGAGCTCCATGAGTCTCTCTCCGGATTGAATTGGCGCCAGCATCGTGAGCGGTTACACTTATGTGGATCATCTCAGTTGGGATGCCTATAAATCTGAATTCGGGATAAGCCACACGTCTAGGCTTTCCCCAGGTAGGTTTCAGTGATGGGCATGCCTCATCTGTCATTCAAGCAAGTTGAATGACGACTAATATGCAATCATTAAGTTCGGAAGCAACTTACTGGATGATGGTGAGCTGTCCGTCAACCTTCTCTATACAGTAGTCAATGTTGATGAAGGGCTTGTTGATAATCAAAAAAGATAATAGAAACATTTGCCCATATCAAATAAAAAAAGTACTTTTGTGCCCGATTATTCCGCATCGGGTTCGACCAAGTGCTTTCTAAGTGATTAGAGACCACCCGACGGAGCTAACTTATACATTATATATAAGAAATGTACGCAATTGTAGAAATCAACGGCCAGCAATTCAAAGCAGAAGCCGGCAAGAAGCTGTTCGTACACCACATTCAGAATGCAGAAAACGGTGCGACAGTAGAATTTGACAAAGTCCTTTTGGTAGACAAAGACGGCTCCATCACCGTAGGCGCCCCCACTGTAGAAGGCGCAAAAGTGGTTTGCCAGATTGTATCAGACATGGTAAAAGGCGATAAAGTGATCGTTTTCCACAAGAAAAGAAGAAAAGGCCATCGCAAACTGAACGGTCATCGCCAGCAATTCACAGAGTTAACAATCAAAGAAGTAGTAGCTTAATCAATTAAAAAAGTAAGAAGAAATGGCACATAAGAAAGGTGTCGGCAGTTCTAAGAACGGCCGCGAATCACACAGCAAAAGATTAGGCGTTAAGATATTTGGTGGCGAAGTTTGCAAAGCAGGCAACATCATCGTTCGTCAAAGAGGTACTGAATTCCATCCGGGTAACAACATCGGTATGGGTAGCGACCACACCCTTTACGCTTTAGTTGACGGTACTGTAAAATTCAAAGTAGGCAAAGAAGACAGACGCTACGTATCTGTTGTCCCTACCGAAAACGCGGAAGCATAAACTTCCGAAAGAAAGATAAAAGAAAGGGATGCCATCCGTGAAGATGAGCATCCCTTTCTTTTTATACAAAAGACAACATTCTTTCTGTTTTTTCCTTATCTTTGTGCTCGAAAACATTGAAAAGATAAACTATTCTCAAACAGGCTTCTTAGAGAATAAAAAAATTGATATAAAACATGCTTACCATCAAACAAATTACAGACAATACCGACGCAGTGATCAACGGGCTGGAGAAGAAACACTTCAGAAATGCCAAAGAAACTATCAGCCAAGCAGTTACATTCAACGACAAAAGGAAAAGCATACAAGCCGTACTTGATAAAAATCTCTCGGAAGTCAACTCTCTCTCCAAATCCATCGGCATGTTGATGAAAGAGGGGAAAGAAGAAGAGGCCGAAGCTGCCAAAGAGCGTGTAGCCACCCTGAAAGAATGCAACAAAGGCCTGCAAGCAGACATGGACAAGGCCGCAGAAGATTTACAGACATTGCTCTACACGATACCGAACGTGCCTTACGAAGAAGTGCCCGAGGGCGCGGGAGCGGAAGACAACGTGGTTGTGAAAATAGGAGGCATGGAAAACGAACTGCCTAAAGATGCCCTGCCCCATTGGGAATTGGCAAAGAAATATGACATCATAGACTTCGACCTCGGAGTAAAAATCACCGGCGCCGGTTTTCCCGTATATAAAGGCAAAGGCGCTCGCCTGCAACGCGCACTCATCAATTTCTTTCTGGATGAAGCCCGCGCATCCGGCTATACGGAAATCATGCCCCCCACAGTGGTCAATGCCGCTTCCGGCTATGGCACCGGGCAGCTTCCCGACAAGGAAGGACAAATGTATCATTGCGAAACGGATGATCTTTACCTGATTCCAACCGCCGAAGTTCCCGTGACCAATATCTATCGCGATGTCATTTTGGACGAGAAGCAATTGCCTGTCAAAAACTGCGCCTACACCGAATGTTTCCGCCGTGAAGCAGGTTCTTACGGAAAGGGCGTACGCGGACTGAACCGCCTGCATGAGTTCTCCAAAGTAGAGCTGGTGCGCATTGACAAGCCGGAACACAGTAAGCAATCTCACCAAGAGATGTTGGAACACGTGGAAAGCCTGCTCAAGAAGCTGGAACTTCCCTATCGCATCCTCCGCCTTTGCGGCGGCGACATGAGCTTCACCGCAGCCATCTGCTACGACTTCGAGGTTTATAGCGAGGCGCAGAAACGCTGGTTGGAAGTGAGTTCCGTTTCCAATTTCGACACTTATCAGGCCAACCGCCTGAAATGCCGTTACCGTACAGCCGAAAAGAGAACCGAGCTTTGCCATACGCTGAATGGCTCGGCATTGGCATTGCCCCGTATCGTCGCCGCCTTGCTGGAAAACAATCAAACTCCGGAAGGCATCCGCATGCCTAAAGCATTGATACCCTATTGTGGATTCGAGATGATAGACTAATTGAAGAACCATCAACGTATCTCTTACATGACACAAAAAGACGCTTTAAGTCACTACGTAGGAAAGGTATTTGACCAATCTCACTGGCTGGAATCGACCAAGTCGACGTTCATCGTCGTTGACGACAGCTTAAACATACTCTATCACAACAGCAAAGAAGCATGTAAAGCAGACGGGAAGTTGCAACAGCCGGGAGATTTCCTGCATTGCACCAACGCCACCCACAGCCCAGGCGGTTGTGGGAGCTCAGAATATTGTGCAGAATGCAAACTCCGCAATTCTGTGAAAGAAGCCTTGGACAGCAGCCGAGTTGTCCATGAGGAAGTGGTCTTGTCGGTAGACTATAACCAGAAAATGATATTGCAAGAAACCGCCACGCCGTTTGAGTTTGAGGGTAATAAATATGCGGCTATCTTTGTAATCAACGTGTCCGAGCGCAAACAGGAACAAATGCTGGAGCGCGTGTTCTTTCACGACATGATGAATCTGGTAGGCGCATTAGGCAACTTCGTAAATATTCTGAAAGAAACTCCCGAACAAGAAATACTCAATGAAGTAAAACGGCTGACCGACCAGCTGATGGACGAACTGACCACGCAAAAAGAACTGATTTATGCCGAGAACGGCATACTCGCCCTGCAGCCCGGCGACATCACGGTAGAAGAGTTCATGTCTTATGCCTCCCATTCACTCTGCCCGATGGTAGAAGCCCGAAAATGCGAATTGGCCATCCAAAACAACTGCGAAAGCGGCATGACACTCTATACCGATATGAAACTGTTGCACCGCATCATTCTGAACATGGTGAAGAATGCCGCAGAAGCTTCCGAAGAAGGCGGCATTATCACTCTTACCGCCGCACCAGAGGAAAACTCCGTGCTTTTTTCTGTCAACAATCCCGGCGTTATACCCGAAAACTTCCGCGGTTCTATTTTTCACTTCGGGCTCTCCAGCAAAGGAGAAGGCCGCGGCATAGGCACGTACAGCATGAAGCTCTTTGGCGAGAATTACCTGAAAGGAAAAGTATGGTTCACCACCAACGAGGCCGAAGGCACCACTTTCTTTTTCCGGATACCGCTGAAAGCGGAAGTTTAATCCACATCGTTTTTCGGAAGCAGATGCATACCGAAGCACAAAACAGGCCATCATGCTTTTCCACTTCCCGCACAGGATTTCAGGAGCAAACAGGGTTTGTTCTGACAAATAAACCATATATTTGCAAAAACACCAATCTGACAGGTGGTAATACGTAATTATACCAACAAAAACAGTTAGATAATGAATAAAATCATTAGCAAAGAACAATTCTCCGAGAAAGTGTTCAAATTTGAAGTGGAAGCGCCGCTCATCGCCAAGTCACGCCGTGCCGGGCATTTCGTCATTATCCGTGTAGACGAGAAAGGCGAACGCATGCCGCTCACCATTGCGGGTGCCGACGTAAAGAAAGGTACAATCACATTGATAGTACAGAACGTAGGGCTTTCTTCCGCCAAGATGTGCCGGATGAACGAAGGCGACTACCTCCTTGACGTAGTAGGCCCATTGGGACAAGCTACACACATCGAGAACTTCGGCACCGTGGTCTGTGCCGGAGGCGGTGTAGGCGTCGCCCCTATGCTCCCCATCATACAAGCGCTGAAAGAAGCCGGCAATCGGGTAATCTCTGTACTGGCCGGCCGAAGCAAAGAACTGATCATTCTGGAGGAAGAAGTCAGAAAATCGTCCGATGAAATCATCATTATGACCGATGACGGTTCCTATGGCAACAAGGGGCTTGTCACCGAAGGCATTGAAAGCGTTATCAAACGCGAGAAGGTGGATAAATGCTTTGCCATCGGGCCTGCCATCATGATGAAATTTTGCTGCTTGCTGACCAAGAAATACAAAATACCCACCGACGTATCTTTGAATACAATTATGGTAGACGGTACCGGCATGTGCGGCGCTTGTCGCATCACTGTAAACGGGAAGACGCGTTTTGTTTGCGTAGATGGGCCGGAATTCGACGGTCATCAGGTGGATTTCGACGAGATGTTCAAGCGCATGGGCTCATTTAAAGATGTAGAACGCGAAGAAATGAACCACCTGCAAGACAGCGCCTGCCAAGCGCTTCCCTCAGACTGCCTCCACACCTCTTCTACTTCTCCGTCAGAAACAGCCGACAGCAGCGTGGCACAGCCCTCCATGGAAGAACTCTTGGACCGTAAAGCCCCTTGGCGCGAAGTTCTTCGCAAAAGATTGAAACCGAAAGAACGTACCGCCATTCCCCGCTGCCCGATGAATGAGCTCGACCCTGTGTATCGTGCCACCACCCGCACGGAAGAGGTGAACACCGGATATACCAAAGAACAAGCGATCACGGAAGCCAAACGCTGTTTGGACTGCGCCAACCCTACCTGTATGCAAGGTTGCCCGGTCAGCATAAACATACCTTCCTTCATCAAAAACGTGGAACGTGGAGAGTTTCTACAAGCTGCCCGTATACTGAAACACACCTCTGCCCTGCCAGCAGTCTGCGGTCGTGTATGCCCACAGGAAAAGCAATGTGAGAGCCAGTGTATCCATCTGAAGATGAACGAACCCGCCGTAGCCATCGGTAATCTGGAGCGCTTCGTAGCCGACTACGAACGCGAAAGCGGAAATATAGCCTTGCCGGAATTGGCTCCCCCAAATGGAACGAAGATAGCTGTAGTGGGTTCAGGACCTGCCGGTCTGAGCTTTGCGGGCGATATGGTGAAATACGGCTACGATGTCACCGTGTTCGAAGCATTGCATGAAGTGGGCGGTGTACTGAAATACGGAATTCCGGAATTCCGCCTGCCTAACGAAATCGTAGATGTGGAAATCAACAATCTGGAAAAGATGGGGGTTCGCTTTGTAAAAGACTGCATCGTAGGTAAGACCATCAACGTAGAGGATTTGCAAAAAGAAGGATATAAAGGCCTCTTCATTGCCAGCGGCGCCGGACTGCCCAACTTCATGAATATACCCGGAGAAAACAGCGTGAACGTCATGTCAAGCAATGAATATCTGACACGCGTCAACTTGATGAACGCTTCCGACCCGACAACCGACACTCCGCTAAATCCGGCCAAAAGTGTCATCGTAGTAGGCGGTGGGAATACGGCCATGGACTCTTGTCGCACGGCCAAACGCCTGGGGGCTGAAAAAGTACGCATCGTCTATCGACGCAGCGAAGCCGAAATGCCCGCCCGTCTGGAAGAAGTGAAGCACGCTAAGGAAGAAGGAATTGAGTTTCTCACTTTACACAACCCCATGGAGTATATTGCAGACGAAAAAGGTGCCGTGAAACAAGTCATTTTACAGAAAATGGAATTGGGCGAGCCTGATGCCAGCGGACGCCGCAGTCCGATTGCCATTCCGGGGGAAACCGTCACGTTGGATATCGACCTGGCTGTAGTCGCTGTCGGTGTATCCCCTAACCCCATTGTTCCAAAATCCGTCAAAGGATTGGAATTGGGACGCAAAAACACAATTGCCGTGAATGACAACATGCAAACGTCCATTCCCGCAATTTTCGCCGGAGGCGACATTGTACGTGGCGGAGCCACCGTAATCCTCGCCATGGGCGACGGACGACGAGCCGCGGCCGCCATGCACGAGAATTTGAAGAAGTGATTCGTTCAAACCAAGGTGCTCTTTTAGAAGTAAAAGCATCTTTCGATTCATGCGGATGCCATCTTCCTATAGGGAAAATCGAGAAAAGCCCCGCTTGCGCAATGAACGCAAGTGGGGCTTCCTCTATTCATCAAAGAGATTACTTCATCACTTTGTTCGTAGCAGGATCGGGAAAAACGACTGTCGGCTTAAACGACTTGGCTTCTTCAAAATCCATCAAAGCATACGACATGATTATAACAATGTCATCGGGCTGAACCTTACGGGCAGCAGCGCCATTCAGACAAATCTTACCTGAGCCGCGCTCTCCCTTAATGATATAAGTTTCAAACCGTTCACCGTTATTATTGTCGGCAATGCATACCTTTTCACCGGCAATCATGTTGGCGGCATCCATCAAGTCCTCGTCAATCGTGATACTGCCCATATAATTCAGGTTAGCCTCGGTGACACGGGCACAATGGATTTTCGACTTCAACACTTCAATCATCATAAGATTGATTTTTTATAATTTATTATTCTTTGTACTTGATATTATCAATCAAGCGTACTTCACCGCAAAATACAGTAATACAACCCACCGCATAAGAGGTATCTTCCCAATCGGTTATCTTCTGCAATGTATTCCCGTCTACCAATTCAAAATATTCCAAACGCAATCCGGGAGCCACTGTAATGGCATCTTCGACAAATTTCCGCGTCTCAGGCACCGTATGTGATGCCGCAAAGGTACGACTTTCAAATAAAGTCTGCGAAATTTTCAAGGCATTTTTACGTTCTTCGGCAGATAAGCGAGCATTCCGACTACTCAAGGCAAGTCCATCGGCTTCACGAACAATCGGGCAACCGACAATCTCCAAAGGATACTTCATCCGACGCACCATTTCACGAATAATCGTTAACTGCTGGAAGTCTTTTTCACCAAAGTACGCCCTATCCGGTTTCACGGCATCGAAAAGCTTGCTCACAATCTGGCATACCCCATTGAAATGTCCCGGACGAAAAGCTCCTTCCATCACGGTATCCAAAGGCGCATAACTGAATCGACGCGTATCAGGCTCCGGATACATCTCCTCCACAGAAGGAGCAAAAACAAATGCCGCACCGCAATCTTCCAACAGACGGCAATCGGCCTTCGGCGTACGAGGATATTTTATCAAATCATTCTTGTCGTTGAACTGAGTAGGATTTACAAAAACGCTTACCACAGCAACATCATTTTCGGCCACACAACGCTTCACCAATGAGGCATGACCGGCATGCAAGGCACCCATCGTAGGCACTAAACCCACCTTTTTGCCATGAACCCGTAAATCCGAAAGAGCAGCCTGCAAGTTCTTGATAGTATGTACTATTTCCATCTTTATTGGTTATATAACAACTTTTTGTTCACAAAAGCGCTGCAAAATAAACTATTATTTACCACATAAAGAAGAGATATTATAAATTAATGCAACCGCCACCCCATTTCCATACTTTTCACACCGTTCTCCTTTCGCTGAAAAACAAGCAGTTAACAATTCATAAGGAATTATAGAACGGTGCAATTTGCTTTATTGCCCGTTTTTTTTTATATCTTTGCAAAATAATTGAGAACATTGTTATTATGATAAAGGCAAATAAGGTTTTATTTATAACACAAGAAATTACCCCTTATGTTTCAGAATCGGAAATGTCTCTCGTAGGCAGAAACCTACCTCAGGCTATTCAGGAAAAAGGCAGAGAAATCAGGACGTTTATGCCTAAATGGGGAAATATCAACGAACGCAGAAACCAATTGCATGAAGTGATACGCCTCTCCGGCATGAACCTTATCATTGACGATACCGACCATCCGCTCATCATCAAAGTCGCCTCCATTCAATCTGCCCGCATGCAGGTTTATTTCATAGATAACGATGATTATTTTCAAAACCGCCTGCAAGTGACCAATGAAAATGGTGAAGAGTATGAAGACAACGATGCCCGTACCATCTTCTATGCCCGCGGCGTATTGGAAACGGTGAAGAAGCTGCGTTGGTGTCCAGACATCATCCACTGCCATGGCTGGATGACTGCTTTAGCCCCTCTATACATCAAGAAGGCCTACAAAGACGAACCTTCTTTCAGAGATGCCAAGGTAGTCTTTTCTCTCTACGGCGATGAATTCAAACAGCCGTTCCATCCTGATTTTTCCAACAAATTAACCCTGAAAGGCATCACTAAGAAAGATGTTGCCGGACTGAAAGACTCTGTTGATTATACCGCACTTTGTAAATTGGCTACAGACTTTTCCGATGGCATTATCCAACAAAGCAAGCATGTCAATGAAGAGGTTATGAACTATGCACGCGAATCCGGAAAAATGATATTAGATTATCAATCGCCCGAGAATTTTGCCGATGCCTGCAATGACTTCTACGACAAAATATGGGCGGCAGAATAAATATAAAATAAGTTTATACGATGAGAGCTATGAAAGTAAAGCATATAGGACTGTTGCTTTTAGCATGCCTGACTATCTTTGGCTGTGATGATACCACCGGAACATTAGGAGTAGGAATGTTACCGGATTCTGACGGCATGTCAGCACATACCACGACTTTTGACGTAACCACACGTTCTTTTATTGTAGATTCGGTGTTTGCCAAAACAAGCACCGGCTATGTAGGTAGGTTCTCTGATCCCGATTTCGGGTACTACGAGACAAGTTTCCTCACTGAATTGAACTGTACGGAGAACTTCTCCCTGCCCAAAGTTTATAAAATAACAGAGCAGGACAGTGATGGAAATCCGACCAAAGCAACGGGTACAATGGCAGGAGATTCCGTCGTATCCGTTCAATTGTCCGTCTTTTATACCCAATGGTTTGGCGATTCTCTGAACGCTTGCAGAATGAGTATATATGAGCTCAACAAAAAACTTGACAAAAATCGTTACACGAATATTAATCCGGAAGCGTACTATAATAAATACGACTCCAAGTCACTGCTCGGACGCAAAGCCTATTCGGCTCACGACAGCTCTGTTCCCGATTCAGTCAGAAAAGCAAAAGACAGCAATGGAAGTCCGCTCTTCTACCCGAATGTTACATTCCCATTGGACAAAAAAACATTTGGCGAAGAAAGAATCTTGAAAGTATATAGAAAACATCCCGAATACTTTAAAGATGCCACTACCTTTATCGACAAGGTTTTCAAAGGGGTATATATAAAGAGTGACTATGGAGATGGCACTATCTTGTATGTAGATCATGTAGCTCTGCGCATGCAGTTCCGCTTCCATCATGTGAATGAAAAAACAGGTGTGGCTTTGAAGAAAAAAGACGGGACAGATTCTTTATTCTACAGCACACGGACAGTGTTCGCCTCTACCAAAGAAGTGATTCAAGCCAATCAATTCCTTAATTCCGATCAGATAAAAGAGAAAGCGGCCGAAACAACACATACATACATCAAATCTCCTGCCGGCATCTTCACCGAAGCAACCATGCCATACGATGAAATATACAACAAGCTCTCCAAGGACACTCTTAATGCCGTGAAGCTGACTTTTATGAACTATAACATAAACAGCAACTATAAATACAGCATGAGTGCTCCCACAGATGTGCTACTGATACGTAAACAAGACCTTAAAAGCTTCTTCGAAGAAAATAAGATAAGAGATAATGTTACATCATTCACCGTAAGCCACAACGCTTTTGCTACCAATCAATACGTATTCAGCAACATCGCACGTTTAGTAACCACCTGTATTAATGAGAAGCAGTCTGCCAAGAAAGCCGCCAAAGAAAAAGCCGGTAACTCTTGGAATGAAGTCGAGTGGGAATATGGCTGGAATCACAACGAGGGCACCAAAGACTGGAATAAAGTGTTATTGATTCCTATTTCAATCACCTATGACAGCAACACTTCCAACGGTAGCAGCAGAACCATTACCGGCATTCATAATGACTTGAAACCAGGGTATGCCAAGCTGAAAGGCGGTCCGGAAACAGATGCTGATGGACAAGTAAAATATCCTTTAAAAATAGAAATTACTTATACAAGTTTCAATAAGCAATAACAGCAGTAGCATACCATAATAGAAAATCCTCCTGTTCACAGTAGAATCAGGAGGATTTTTATTAATAACAAGAAGAGTGTCCTATCATTTATCCGCATTCTTTAAGGCAGAACCTGTTATTCTTTTTCCTTTCGGGTGGGATTTCTTTGCGGTAGCTTTGACTTCCGCTTTAGTCTCTTTCTTCTCCACACCTTTTGCTTTTTCCAGTTTAGCCTGCATCTTATCCAATTCTTTATGCAGCTCTTCTATCTCAGTCCCCTGATTTTTGATGGTCGTCAGCAAGGCATTCAACTCTTCATTGTCAATATCCACCGGATAGAGAGCATCAACCCGCTTCATGAAATCACCGAGGATATTCATGTAGTTTGTAAATGCGTCATAAGGGGATTCATAGATGCCGCGATTCAAGCCGACACCGTTTATCTTGGTTGTCATAAACCGGAAATTGTTACTTGCCTGCAAATAATCCCAGTCTTGTTTAATGCGACGGTCGTCGCAAAGATGAACCCGTTCGGCAACGCTATACAGTTTATTGAATGCTTCACGCTGCATCACATTTCCCAACCAGCAACTCGTATCTCTTTCCTCGTCTATCCAAGACATCGGATAAGGCACATCCAACTGGGATATGGATTTCAGCTTGGTAATGATTTCCGTAGGAGTAGAGAAAGTGATACCTTTCTGCTTGGCACAAACAGGCAAAGCCTTCAAAAAATCCAAAATGTTGGAAGACAAGGGCTGAGACATGCCCAAAGCAGAAAGTTCCATAAAGATGTTGATGACTTGCTCTTCCTGTGGCAAGGCATCAATCCAACCGATATACTTGTCAGCAAACAAGGGATATTCATTCCATTCGGAATTGGAGAAGCGCAAACTGATATCATCGGACAATTTGAAATCGCGCAACAACAATTTCAGATTCGGATTCATGGAACAATGATATACATAGTGCGGACTCTTCCAGCCCAAAACATGCTTGGCGCCCTCGGTCAATATTCCCTTGAATCCCCAAGCAGCCACCATCGCACCGATTTCATCATTATAAATCAGGCTTGAGTTGCGGAACACTTTCGGAGCTTTACCAAACATTTGTTTCATCTTTGCACTCTGTCGCATCACCTCTTCCTTAAAACAATCTTCGTTGGCCAAAGACGCAAGTCCGTGAGAATAAGGCTCGGCAAGGAACTCGCAACAACCGGTATCGTTGAGCTGATGCAGCAAATCAACAACGGCAGGAGCATGGATTTCTAACTGCTCAAGCGCCACACCCGAAATGGACAAGGCAACTTTGAAAGCTCCGCCGGACGTCTTCACCATCTCAATCAAAGTGGTCAGAGCCGGTATATAAGATCGTTCGGCAACCTCATTTATACTAATCTCATTGGCATAATCATCGTAGTAATAATGATCGGTACCTATATCAAAAAAGCGATAACGCTTCAAATGAATGATTTGATGTATTTCAAAATAAAGACAGATAGTTCTCATATCCATTAGTTTTTTATTATTTACCATAGTTTCTTAACACATCCTCATAGAGAGCACGAATCTTCAGACCCACTTTTTCCCAAGTTATTCCATCTACCTCTTTCTTTCCTTCTTCCTGCAAATAATGGAAAAGAGCAGGATTTGTACAAATGGAATAAATAGCATCGGCCATCGCATGAATATCCCAATAATCGGTCTTCATCACTTTATCGAGAATCTCGCCACAACCCGACTGTTTGGAAATGACAGAAGGGGTACCGCATTGCATTGCCTCAAGCGGCGCAATACCAAAAGGCTCGGAAACGGAAGGCATGACAAACACATCACTGTTCTTATATACCTCATATACCTGTTTCCCTTTCATGAAGCCGGGGAAATGAAATCGGTCGGCAATACCCCGTTCGGCTGCCAAATTGATCATCGCATTCATCATATCTCCCGAACCGGCCATCACAAAACGAATGTTCCGCGTACGCTTCAAAACAAGAGCCGCAGCTTCCACAAAATACTCAGGTCCTTTCTGCATGGTGATGCGTCCGAGGAACGTTACCACCTTCTCTTTGGAGTGGTCGGGGCGAGAAATGTCTTGATACTCCTGCGAAAGCGGATAAACGGCATTATGCATCGCAAACACTTTCTTAGGATTTTGATGGTACTCATTAATGACTGTGCGACGAGTAAGTTCGGATACGCACATGATGCAATCGGCATAATCCATGCCGTTCTTTTCCATGGCATAAACAGTGGGATTGACTTTACCACGCGAACGATCGAAGTCGGTGGCATGCACATGGATACACAGCGGCTTGCCACTCACCATCTTGGCATGCACTCCTGCGGGATAAGTCAACCAATCATGCGCATGAATAATATCAAATTGTTGCTGACGTGCCACCACACCGGCAATAATAGAGAAGTTGTTTATCTCTTCATGCAAGTTGCCGGGATAGCCACCTGCAAATTCCATACAACCGATGTCATTGACATGCAAATAAGAAAAATCAGCATAAATATGGTCCCGAAAAGACCAGTAGTCTTCAGGGGACATCTTACCGGTGAGACGAGACTTCAAATAGTTGTAATCAACATCACGCCACACAACAGGCACTTGATTCATTCCTACTATCTTCAGGAAGTCTTCTTCCTCTCCGGTGGGCTTGGGCATGCAGAATACCGTTTCCACATCGCCCTGTAGACTTAACCCTTTGGTAATCCCGTAAGAAGCAACAGCAAGACCGCCATATATCTTGGGAGGAAATTCCCATCCAAACATTAAAACTTTCATCTTCAATTCCTCCTTTATAAATTATACTTAGACAACAGCTTCAAGATACGCAGGATTTCGGCCGTATTCATGGCAAAAGATACCGCCCCTCTACCCACGAACGGAGGATTGCCGTCGAAAAGCTCGGGCAAGGCCCCGATACAGTGAGAGGTCATTTCATCTTCCATACCAATCAGATATCTTTCGACAAACGATATACCGCTCATTTTATAAATGCGTAAGTATGCTTCCATATAGAAACCCATCAACCATGGCCACGCCGTACCCTGATGATAAGCATAGTCTCTTTGTTGCTGAGGGCCGACATAGTTCGGATTATAGCCGCCACTCTTAGGGCTCAACGTGCGCAGGCCTTTCGGAGTCAGCAATTCTTTTGTCACGATATCCAGCACTTGTTTCTTCTGCACTCTGTCCAAAGGAGAATAGTCGAAGGCTACGGCAAATATCATATTCGGACGGACACTCCAATCCATCATATACCCATTGACATAGTCAAACAGATAACCATACTCATTGCGGAATACATCAACAAAAGATTTGCCGGCCATTTCTGCCCGGGCATCCAGATTGTCAGCGAGGAGTGTGTTCCCACCCTCACGGAACATATCGGCCGTGAAACGAAGTGCATTATACCATAAAGCGTTCACTTCTACAATATAACCGGTACGGGGCGTCACAGGCTTTCCGTTGACTGTAGAGTTCATCCATGTCACGGCTTTCTCTGTACCGTTTGTATAGAGCAGTCCGTTCTCATGTAGAAAGAGATTGCTATGTTTACGACCAAGAATATAACTCATTATTTCCTCAAGCAACGCACCATACATCTGTCTGCAACGCTCGCGAGACGTCTCCTTGGCATATTGTTGCAATGCCCATACAGCCCACAGAAGCACATCCGGATGTTCTATCTCGTAAATCTTATATGTCAAAGGCTCTCCGTTGACAAATTGCCGGATAGCCTTTTCAGCAGTTTTCATGACATCCTCAAACTCTTCTTGCTCCTCAATGCCCAACGTCAATCCCGGCAAAGAGATAAACAAATCGCGGGCACGGCATTTAAACCAAGGATAACCGGCAAAAACGTAATGTTCCTCTCCTTGCTTATTGTGGAATTGATGCGCAGAGTTTTTCAGACAATGATAGAAACTGTCACGCGGAGTACGATCCTCCACCTCCGAATCAAAAATTCGCTTCAAGTTGCGGGGGGCAATCCCCGAGATACCGGCAGAAAAGACAACGCTATCTCCTTTTTTGATATCTATTTCGAAATAGCCGGGCACATAAAGGTCTTCGTAGAAATCATACCCGCGCTCTTGTTCCTTGGGATATTCAATGCCACGATACCAATCGGGCTGAAAGTGAAACTCATTTTTCTTATTCAACTGCATGAAAAGTTCCGGATAACCGGAATACATGCAAGTCTTAATGCCATTCTCCACCGGCTGATAATTTCGACTTGCCTGCCCATTCTCGTGTGTGTACTCGCGCACACTACGAAAAGCAAGAAAAGGCCGGAGCCTAAGCGTAGTTGCCGAGTGGGCGTCAACCAAGGTATAACGAATCAAAATCCGGTTTTCATGATGTACAAAAATCTTCTCCTTACGTAGAATCACACCGCCTACACGATAAGTAGTAGCCGGAATCTTTTCGCAATCGAATTCTCGAATATACTTATGCCCGTTGGGACTGAAGTGATTTCCCTGATACTTATGCAACCCTAAATTGAACTCTGCTCCATGCTGGATTACAGTCTCATCCAGAGAAGACAGTAAGACATGGTTTTCATCATCCAAATTAGGAACGGGTATCACCAAAAGCCCATGGTATTTGCGTGTATTACAATCCACGATTGTTGTACAATGATAAGCTCCGGATTTATTTGTCCGAAGAATCTCTCTTGGCAAAGATTCTTGCAAATTAATCATTAAAGTCTTATCAAATCGTAAATAACTCATAGTTGTGCATTATTATTTAAAGGTTAATTTTTCAGGTAACCAGACAACAATGTGTCTAACAGTTCCAAAAATACGAATTAAAGCTAATAGAGAAAATAAAAAGTAGTTTTTTTTTCGGCTTTCAGTCAAATATTCCGTAGTATTGTAGAAAAAAACAAATCAACCTGCTAAACGATGAAAAATGAAATGCGCAAAATGGCATTGGCAGCCGCTATACCCTTATTTCTACTATTCATTCTATACATCCTGAAAGTCCTGGAGATAGGTATGAACTGGGACTTCACCCACCTGGGTGTATATCCAATGGAGAGACGCGGCGTGTTTGGAATTTTCGCATACCCTTTGGCACATAGCGGATTCAAGCACCTGATGGCCAATACAATACCATTATTCTTCCTAGCATGGTGCCTTTTCTATTTTTACCGGCACATAGCCTCCTACATCTTCTTTTCCATTTGGATAGGTTGCGGCATACTCACCTTTCTGATAGGTAAGCCGGGATGGCATATCGGTGCCAGCGGCATCATCTACGGATTGGCTTTCTTCCTATTTTTAAGCGGTATACTGCGCCGTCACGTACCGCTCATTGCCATCTCCCTATTGGTCACATTCTTATATGGCGGTCTGGTGTGGAATATGTTCCCGCAGTTTGTCCGGACAAACATCTCTTGGGAAGGGCATATCAGCGGCGCCATAGCAGGCACATTATCCGCCATAGGGTTCATGCACCGCGGACCGCAACGCCCCGAACCGTTTGCCGATGATGAAGAGGAAGAAGAAGAGATTAAGAAAGAAAAGAATACTGTTTCTGAGTAGCACGTTTAAGAAATAATAAAAAAAATAAAAAGAGACACTTGGAGTTTAGTGCACACATTGATAATGCCTACTTTTGTCACCAAACCAGAAGATTAAAGAACCATCATGAATACAATGTTCGATACCATCTTGCAACTGCCGCTCTTTCAGGGCCTCGCTCAGGAAGATTTCACCAACATTCTGGAAAAGATAAAACTTAGCTTTACAAAACACAAAGCCGGTGAAGTCATTGTAAAAGCCGGTGACGTGTGCGGCAGACTCATATTCACCTTGAAAGGAGAAGTTGCTTCAACTACCCTATCCAAGGATAACTCATATAGTTTCACAGAGTATTTCCAAGCCCCTTATCTTATAGAACCGCAATCACCATTCGGCATGAATACTGTTCATGTCTCAACGCTTACGGCCCGGACAGAAGTGCACACGGTAAGTGTAAGCAAGGACTTTGTCAGGACCGAACTCCTCAAATATGAGATATTCCGCCTGAATTACATAAACATCATCAGTAATCGTACCCAGAACTTGAACAACCGCTTGTGGACTAAAAGTGCCCCAAGTCTTGAAGAGCATATCAAAAATTTTATTTTGTCACATATTGAGCGCCCGTCAGGCGAGAAAGCTTTAAAAATCAAGATGGAAGTTTTGGCTCAAGTGATGAACGACACTCGCCTGGGAGTATCTAAAGTGCTGAACAATATGCAGAAGAAAGGCTTGATTGAACTGCATAGAGGTGAAATCGTCATCCCTGATGCCGAAAAACTCTTATAAGCATGTATCATCAAACAAAAATTCCACGGATAGTTTGTTCTTACTGCCTAAATCCGTGGAATCCATATCAATTTATACCTGAAAAAGAAAGCATTATTCCCACTCTATGGTGCTGGGTGGTTTTGAGGAAATATCATAAGTCACACGATTCACTCCTCTCACCTTATTTATAATGTCATTGGACACCTTGCCCAAAAACTCATAAGGCAAATGCGCCCAATCGGCAGTCATGGCATCGGTAGAAGTAACGGCACGTAAAGCCACGGCACGCTCGTAAGTGCGTTCGTCGCCCATCACACCCACACTCTGCACGGGCAACAAGATAACACCCGCCTGCCATACCTGATGGTAGAGAGAAGTTTCGTTACCATCGACATCTTTCACTTTCCAGTTGCGCAAGCCCTGAATAAAAATATCATCGGCCTCCTGCAGTGTACGTACCTTTTCGCGTGTAATGTCGCCCAGAATACGCACGGCCAGTCCCGGCCCGGGGAAAGGATGGCGGGTTATCAATTGTTCGGGCATACCCAATTCGCGCCCCACACGACGAACTTCATCCTTAAACAGCCACTGCAACGGTTCGCACAACCTAAGATTCATCTCCTCGGGCAAACCTCCTACATTATGATGGCTTTTGATTGTCTTACCTGTAATGTTCAGACTTTCGATACGGTCGGGATAAATAGTGCCTTGTGCCAACCAACGCGCATCGGTTATCTTATGCGCTTCCGCATCGAACACTTCGATAAAGTCGCGACCGATAATCTTGCGTTTCGTTTCAGGGTCTGTAATGCCTTCCAAGTCTTTGAAAAACTTATCGGAAGCGTCCACTCCAACCACGTTCAGTCCCAGGCACTCATAATCATGCATCACATTCTTGAACTCGTCTTTACGAAGCAAACCGTGATCCACAAATATACAGGTCAGGTTATTGCCTATGGCGCGATTCAGCAATACGGCAGCCACAGACGAATCCACACCACCGCTAAGTCCCAAGATAACACGGTCATTGCCAAGCAGTGCTTTCAGTTCTGCCACTGTAGTATCTACGAACGATGCGGCACTCCAGCTTTGGCTGCATCCGCAAATCTCCACCACGAAGTTGCGCAAAATCTGTGTACCGTCTTCCGAATGGAATACTTCGGGATGAAACTGCACCCCCCATACATCTTCTCCCTGTATCTGATAGGCGGCAATCACCACTTTATCCGTAGAAGCTATCACCTTGAAATTATCAGGAATGGCAGTAATCGTATCTCCATGACTCATCCAGATCTGCGTGTTCTTCTTCACCCTTTTGAACAAGGCATTTGCCGAATCGAACGAACTGAGATGCGCCCTCCCGTATTCGCGGGTTCCGGCAGGTTCCACCCTTCCGCCGTTGCTATAAGAGATGAACTGCGCACCGTAACAGATGCCCAAAATGGGGTACTTCCCGCGAATTCCACTCAAATCTACCTTGAAAGCGCTCTTATCATAAACGGAAAAGGGGCTACCCGAAAGGATAACTCCTTTTACACTCGCATCTCCGTATGGAAATTTGTTGTAAGGTACAATTTCGCAATAGACATTCAGTTCGCGCAGACGGCGACCTATAAGCTGTGTGGTCTGCGAACCAAAATCAAGAATTAGAATTTTTTCTTGCATATCAAATCGTTATGTTTTTCTTTATGGGATGCAAAAGTAAGAAAAATCGGTTACCAAACAATATAACATTCCCTTAAAAAAGATACGTTAAAGGAAATTTATCAAGACCCTGTTTTTAACTCGTTTAGAATGTCGTCCTTGCTTTAACCAAGAAAATACTTTCTTAAAGCGTTTGGAAAGAGGCCCAAGCATAATTTAAAAGAATTGTCACGGCAAGACAAGTTCTTTCTTAGCACAAAATCACCATTTTTAGGTATTGTAATTCAACGGATATATAACGAACTTTGTTATAAAATAAAAGAAAAAAAATGAAACAATTGAATCTTCCTATAGGCTCAATAAAGACAGGTCGAAACATGACAGCAATGTATTCCATGAAGCGAGCCGCCGGCAAAGGGCGGCTCGCTTTGTTTTTTTTGAACGAAACGGAGCGGTGTTCTCTTTTGGACTGCTGACGCACTATTCTATTCTTGCATTTAACTGAAACAACTTACAAATAACAAATAATGAAAATAGAAAGAATCAACGAGTGGTTTGCCCTGCGAGGCAAATGGATGGTGCAAAAACGCCTGCAAGTATTAGGCGGCTTTATTCTTGTTTTTGTCATAGGCTTTATGGGGCTAAAATATTTCAAGATAACTGCCTCATGGGACGACTATTTCCTCGAAGACGATCCGATGCTTGTCAAGACAGACGAATTCAAAGCCATATTCGGCAATGACAACTTTGCTGCTGTACTGACCCAATGCGATAATTCTTTTACGAAAGAAAACTTAGAGCTTATCCGCGAACTCACGAACGAGATGATGGACAGCCTTTCATACGCTGACAAAATCACGTCACTCACCGACATCGAGTTTATGGTGGGCAGTGAAGAAGGAATGACTATCGAACAGATTGTGCCGGACATCATCCCCGATACCGCCTCTGGCTTGGAAGAAATACGCCGCAAAGCTTATCTGAAATCACACATTGCCAAGCGACTTGTATCCAAAGACGGTACTCTCTCGTGGATTATCCTCAAGCTGCGAACCTTTCCTGAAGATTCTGTCTGGAATAAAGGGAAGAAGCCGGTTTCTCCGGAAGTGCTTACCGGCAACCAACTGGAACATATCATCACTAAAGACAAATACAAAAGTCTCCATCCCAAAGGTTCGGGTTTGCCCTACATCACAGCCATGAAGATGAAATGGATAGACAAAGAAGTACCTCGGGTCATGGGCTTTGCCACTCTTGTTTCCATTTTGATTCTATTATTGGTAACACGCTCATTCAGGGGAGTTATAGTGCCGCTCATCACGGCTGTGAGTTCCATCATAATTGTGTATGGCATATTAGGATACATCGGTATGACAATAGACAGTGGCATGCTGATGATACCTATGCTGTTGGCGTTTGCAGTATCGATAGCCTACAACATACATATTTATTCTTATTTTAAACGGCAATTCCTCATGCACGGAGAGCGAAGACGAGCTGTAGAAGAAACCGTGGGCGAGATGGGCTGGCCGGTATTGTTCAGTGCGCTTACCACTTTTGCCGCTTTACTGTCATTTCTTGCCATACCGATGCAGCCCATGCGATTTGTCGGCATCGCCACCTCTTCATGCGTGATGCTGGCGTTCTTTATCGCCATCACCTTGATGCCCGTGTCATTAAGTTTCGGCAAGAACGGCAAGCCACATCCCAAAGTACAGGAAACAGGTGGACACCAGCTTGATTGCCTATTGGAACATTGGGGAGAAAGCGTACTTAGGCACAGCACGTTAATTCTATGGATTGCCGGATTATTTACAGTAGTTTTCATCTACCAGTTCTCCAAAATAGAGACAGCTTTCGACGTGGAGCGCACCATGGGACGAAAGATAGCCTATGTAAACAACCTGTTGGACGTCGGCGAAAGCGAACTTGGTTCTGTCTACACCTATGATATAATGATAGATTTTCCTGAAGACGGATTAGCAAAATCTCCCGAAATGCTCGTACGATTAGACTCCTTAGCACAAGAAGCCGATGGCTATAAACTGACCAAACGAACGACTACGGTGTTGAACATCCTCAAAGATCTGAATCAAACCTTGCATGATGGCGATGCCACATACTATACCATTCCCCGGAACCCGGACGAGGTGGCCCAACTACTGCTTCTCTATGAAAATGCAGGCGGTAGCGAAGCGGAATACTGGATTGATTACGACTACCGCCGTCTACGGCTGATGGTGGAGATGAACAACTACGATTCGGGGGAAACAAAACGAGAGTTGAACAATATTACAGCTTATGCCTCCAAACTTTTCCCTCAAGCCACTGTCACCGCCGTGGGAAGCATTCCTCAATTTACGGTGATGATGCAGTATGTGGCTCGCGGACAAATGATTTCATTCGCCATCGCACTCCTTGTTATCGGAGTGCTGATGACTCTTGTCTTCGGCAGTGTGCGCATCGGACTTATCGGTTTGATACCCAATATTACTCCGGCTATGGTGGTTGGCGGCCTGATGGGTTGGCTGGGCTATCCGTTAGACATGATGACAGCCACCATCATGCCAATGATTTTGGGCTTAGCAGTGGATGACACCATCCACTTTATCAACCACGGACATTTGGAGTTCGACCGCCAAGGCAATTACCGTGTAGCCATTCTGCGTTCATTCCGCACCATCGGAACACCTATCATTCTGACGAGTGTCGTAATCTGCGCCAACTTCGCCATCTATACCACATCCGAAAGTCTATCCTTTATGCACATGGGTATGCTGTCCGTAGCCGGCATCATGTCGGCATTGCTTGCCGACCTCTGTGCCACCCCCATATTATTCCAAAAGTTACGTCTGTTCGGTAAGGAAACCGATAAGGAAAACAGACAGCCGATGAATAAAGAAGATTAACAAATAGACATAGAACAATGAGAAGATTCATCTTAATGGCAGCTACGGCCGTCGTATTCACAGCCTCAGCAATAGCACAAACGGGTAGAGAAATCGCCCAAAAAGTAAAAGACCGCCCCGATGGATACACCCGTCAATCGGAACTGACGATGAAACTGGTCAACAAGCGCGGCGCGGTGCGTGAACGTAAACTCATCTCTTATTCCATTGATGTGGGCAAAGAGAAGAAAGACCGCAAAAGCATCATGTTTTTTCAATATCCCGGAGACGTAAAAGGTACGGGATTCCTCACGTGGGACTACGATGACCCGAACAAGGATGACGACAAATGGCTCTATCTGCCCGCAATGAAGAAAACCCGTCGCATCAGCGGTTCGTCTGCCAAGCAAGATTATTTTATGGGCAGCGACTTTACCTATGACGACATGGGCAGCCGCAATGTGGATGAAGACACGCACAAACTATTGGGCGAAGAAACCATCGGCGGATACAAGTGCTGGAAGTTAGAGTCCACCCCTAAAGACAAACGAGATATTTATTCCAAGAAAACAGCCCTGATACGGCAAGACTGCCTGATACCAGTCAGGGTCGAGTTTTACGACAAAATAGGTAAGTTGCACCGCCGTCTCGAAATATCGGACATTGCCAAGGTCGAAGGTTTCTGGACAGCCCGAAAAATGCACATGACCAATGTGCAGACGGAACATCAGACGATTCTTGAAATTAAGAATCCGAAATACAACATCCCTATAGAGGAAACCGGATTCAATGTTACCACTTTGGAGAAAGGCAGGTTCTGATGGCAAGCGTAAGTAATTTCCCGGCAAGATTTCTCCTATCGATTTTTCTGCTCTTTTCTTTACATGCCCCCACATGTGGGCAAAAGGCAGAAGAATCGACGTGGCAGATTAAAGGCTTTGTCGATACCTATCACGCCATTCGTACCGAAAAGCCAAACGATTTTATGTCTTCGCGCACCCGGATAAGGGGTGAGATAGGCAAAAACTTTGGCAGCTCATCACTCTTTGTCTCGTTCAATGCCACCCACAATGCTTTATTAAAAGATCGCACAGGCTTTGAATTGCGAGAAGCGTATCTCGACCATCGGGAAGAGCATTGGGGATTCCGCCTTGGAAGGCAACTTGTCATCTGGGGAGCGGCAGACGGCGTGCGCATTACTGACCTGGTTTCACCCATGGATATGACCGAATTTCTAGCACAAGAATACGATGACATCCGTATGTCAGTCAATGCCTTACGTTTCTTCGTCTTTAATGACAAAATGAAATTCGAGCTGCTTGCCGTACCCACTCTCGAAGGGTATAAACTGCCCACCGACGACACCAACCCCTGGAGCGTGCTTCCCGAAACATCTCCTCTACCTCCTGTATGGAGCGAGGAAGGAAGTCATCCCAAGTTCCGACTCTCTAACATGGAATACGGTGGCAGGCTCTGTTTCACCCTACCGGGAGTAGACTTCTCTCTTGCCGCACTGCACACGTGGAACAAGATGCCCGTCATCACATGCCAACCATCAGCCACCCACCTCATAATGTCTCCGCGCTACTATCGCATGGGATTCTTCGGAGGCGATGTGTCGAAGCCGCTGGGACAGTTCGTGCTGCGTGGCGAAGCAGCCTTCAATGTAGGGAAGCACTTCAGCTACAAGCCTACGAACAATGCCACAACGCAAAAAGGATTTAACACATTGAATTATCTCGTGGGGATGGACTGGTATGGTCCTCATGAATGGATGGTGACGGCACAATTTTCTTCCGAAAGTATTTTCAGATACAAAAGCCATATTGCACAGCCTCAGCATAGCACACTCCTCACACTCAACGTGTCAAAAAAGTTATTGGGAAGCACGTTGTGGCTCTCCGACTTCACCTACTTCGATATGAACCATAAGGGATGGTTCAGTCGCTTTGCCGCCGAATATGCGCTGAATGATTACATTCTTCTCTCGGCAGGCTGCGACCTGTTCGAAGGCAACGAAGGAATGTTTGGCTCATACAAACACAATTCAGAAATATGGGCAAAGGCAAAATACAACTTTTAATGAATGACTCAACAAACTCCACCCTGCCCAACGCGCTACGCAGAGGTTCGTTATCCCGCACAGTCTTTCGGAATAGCTTAAGATACTGCTTGTATCACACTGATAATCAGTAATATATTTTTAGTAAAAATTTCCTCGACGTTTTTTATGGCTCATCCCCTACATATAAAATTCCTTGCACGGAAGTATAAATAAAGTTGCCGACTCCGGCAGAAAAGACCGCCATACAGGTGGGATACTTATTTTTTATCCTTCAGCAAGTCACGAATCTCCGCCAGCAACACTTCTTCTTTAGACGGTGCAGTCGGAGCGGCCGGAACGTCTTCTTTCTTCTTTTTTTCTGTCAACTTGCCAATCAATTTTATAAACAAGAAGATAGAGAAAGCAATAATCAGAAAGTCGAAGGTCACCTGCAAAAAGTTGCCATAATTCAGAGTCACTGCAGCAACTTCTTCTCCATTCACCATCTCGGCAGGTTTCATCACCCACTTCAAATCGGTAAAATTAACACCACCTACCAGTAAGCCGATAGGAGGCATAATCACATCGGCCACTATAGAAGAAACAATCTTCCCGAATGCCCCACCAATAATTACACCGACAGCCATGTCTATTACATTCCCCTTCATGGCAAAGGCCTTAAAATCTTGCAAAAATGAACTTTTTCCCATCTTTTGAATTATTTAATTATGATTTTCAGTGCAAATATAAAAACAATTTCGTACTTTTGCACCGCAAATCTAAAAAAAGCATTTTCAATTCGAGATATATTTGAATAAATATTATAAGAACCTTTAAAAGTTTAAACAAAAATGGTTAAAGTAGGTATTAATGGATTCGGACGCATCGGACGTTTCGTATTCCGCGCTGCACAGAAAAGAAACGATATTCAAATCGTTGGTATTAACGACCTTTGCCCGGTAGATTACTTGGCTTACATGCTGAAGTACGACACCATGCACGGACAGTTCGACGGAACTATCGAAGCCGACGTAGAAAATAGCCAGCTGATTGTAAACGGCAAAGCTATCCGTATTACGGCAGAAAAGAATCCGGCAGATTTGAAATGGAATGAAGTAGATGCAGAATATGTGGTAGAGTCCACCGGTTTGTTCCTGACGAAAGAAAAAGCCCAGGCTCACATCGAGGCCGGCGCAAAATATGTTGTAATGTCTGCTCCCTCCAAGGACGACACTCCGATGTTTGTTTGCGGTGTTAACGAGAAGACTTACGTTAAGGGCACTCAATTCGTATCTAACGCTTCTTGTACCACCAACTGCTTGGCTCCTATCGCCAAAGTATTGAACGACAAATGGGGCATCACAGACGGTTTGATGACCACCGTTCACTCTACAACCGCTACTCAGAAGACGGTTGACGGTCCTTCCATGAAAGACTGGAGAGGTGGCCGCGCTGCTTCAGGCAACATCATCCCCTCTTCTACCGGTGCCGCCAAAGCTGTAGGTAAAGTGATTCCTTCACTGAACGGCAAATTGACAGGTATGTCAATGCGCGTTCCGACTTTGGATGTATCTGTAGTTGACCTGACCGTAAACTTGGCCAAGCCCGCTACTTACGCTGAAATCTGCGCCGCCATGAAGGAAGCTTCCGAAGGCGAATTGAAGGGTATTCTGGGCTACACTGAAGACGCGGTTGTTTCTTCCGACTTCTTGGGTGACGTTCGCACTTCTATCTTCGACGCTAAAGCAGGTATAGCTTTGACTGATACTTTCGTTAAGGTTGTATCTTGGTATGATAACGAAATAGGTTATTCCAACAAGGTGCTCGACCTGATTGCTCACATGGCATCGGTTAACTGCTAATATACAGTTAGAAAATAATAAAAAATAGGCGACTTCTGTAAAAGTCGCCTATTTTTTTTGCAAATTTGCGAGCAGTTCACTTGTATGTCCGTCCGGGCTACATGAAAAAGATTATACTAACTTTAATAGCGCTTTGCTGTATGAACAACATATCGTCTCAAAACCCTTTTTTTGAAACATACTCCACATTACACGGAGTTGTTCCTTTTGACAAGATTAAGACGGAAGACTACGAACCTGCGATACAGGAAGGCATTCGCAGGCAAAATGCAGAAATAGAATCCATTATCACAAATCCCGAAAGTCCGACTTTTGCCAACACCATAGCGGCTTACGAGAAATCGGGCGAAATGCTTCAACGTGTCAGTTCCGTATTCAGCAATCTGCTTGGCGCAGAGACCAATGACGAACTGCAAGAACTTGCCAAGACAATCATGCCGCTGATGAGCGAGCATGCCAACAACATCAGCTTGAACGCACGGTTATTTGCGCGCATCAAGACCGTTCATGAGCAACAAGACAAAGAAAACTTGAATCCTGAACAGCAGAAACTGCTGGAAGAAATTTACAACGGCTTTGTGCGCAACGGCTCAAACCTGAAAGGGGAAGCCAAAGAGAAATACCGTGCCTTGTCCAAAGAACTCAGCCTGCTGACATTGCGGTTCAGTGAGAACAACCTGAAAGAAACGAATGCCTACCGACTTGTCATTACCGACCAATCACAGTTGGCCGGACTGCCCGGAAGCGCAATAGAAGCAGCGAAAGAAACTGCGAAAGAAAAATCTGTCGATGGTTGGGCATTTACTCTACAGGCTCCAAGCTACGGTCCTTTCATGATGTATGCTGACAACCGGGAATTACGTCGCGAGCTTTATATGGCATATAATACAAAATGCACTCACGACAATGCTTTCAATAATCTGGAAATAGTGAAGAAACTGGCCAATGTCCGTATGGAGATTGCCCGTCTGTTGGGTTTCGATAATTTTGCGGAATACAATCTGCAAGAGCGCATGGCACAAAACAGCGATGCTGTGTACAAACTGCTTAATCAATTGCTGGATGCATATACACCCACAGCCCAACAAGAACATGCAGAGGTGCAGGCACTGGCACGCCAAGAACAAGGAAAAGATTTTACGCTGATGCCGTGGGACTGGGCCTACTATTCTCATAAGCTGAAAGACCGGAAATTCAATATCGACGATGAAATGCTCCGTCCCTACTTCGAACTGAGCAAGGTTAAGGAGGGCGTATTCGGTTTGGCCACTCGCTTGTATGGCATCACTTTCAAGAAGACTCCGGACATTCCCGTCTATCACAAAGATGTGGACGCTTACGAAGTATTCGACAAGAACGGCAAATTTCTTGCCGTATTCTATACGGACTTCCACCCCAGAGCAGGAAAGCGTTCGGGCGCATGGATGACAAGCTATAAGGGACAACGGATAGATAAAAACAGCGGGGAGAACAGCCGCCCGCACGTATCCGTGGTGATGAACTTCACCAAACCGACACCAGATAAACCGGCTCTGCTCACTTTCGATGAAGTAGAAACATTCTTGCACGAGTTCGGACACAGCCTGCATGGGATGTTTGCCAATTCCACCTATGAAAGTTTAAGCGGAACCAACGTTTATTGGGATTTTGTGGAACTTCCTTCGCAAATCATGGAAAACTACGCCGTCGAGAAAGATTTTCTGCACACCTTTGCCCGACACTATCAAACAGGAGAATTGATGCCCGACGAATTGATACAGCGCATTACAGACTCTGCGAACTTCAACGCCGCCTATGCCTGCTTGAGACAAGTCAGCTTCGGATTGCTTGACATGGCGTGGTACACACGCAACACTCCGTTTGAGGGTGATGTGAAAACATATGAAAAGAAGGCTTGGGAAAAGGCACAAATTCTTCCTACAGTTGAAGAAGCTTGCATGAGTGCACAATTCTCCCACATCTTTGCCGGAGGATACTCTGCGGGATATTATAGCTACAAATGGGCGGAGGTATTGGATGCCGATGCATTCTCTTTATTCAAGCAAAAAGGCATCTTCAGTCAAGAGGTGGCCGACTCTTTCCGTGAGAACATTCTGTCAAAAGGAGGCACAGAACATCCGATGACGCTCTATAAGCGGTTCCGCGGACAAGAACCTACAATCGACGCATTATTAATAAGAAACGGTATAAAAAAATGAAAAGCATCATAAGAGATATTGGCTGCTTGTTGCTCTTGCTCTCTCTGCTTCCCGTACTGAGCGGATGCAACAATGAGGATGACATCATAGGAATTTTTACGGGAAAAACATGGAAGCTCAGCCGTCTGACGAACAAAGACAGCAGTGCACAGTTTTATCCTGGCTTGTGGCAAGACGAGAAAGCTGCCGAAAACAGCAAAGAAGCATTGAAAGCCGATGATAGCTTCACTTTGGTTTTTGAAGGCTCTAAATTGAATGGCGAACTGATGGGAGCAAGAATCAGCGGTCAAGGCATCCGTGCGAGTTTCAACGGAAGCTGGAGTGCCAACGGCAAGTCGCAATCGTTGACACTCTATCCGGAAATCAAGGGCTCGGAAAGTGATGCCTTGGGCAAGGCGTTCATTAACGGACTGAAAGCTATCTACAAATACGAAGGAGATGCAAACTCCCTGACTCTCTTCTTTAAAGATGGAAACGTCACACGAATCATGGGATTCTCCCGCAAACGATAAACCCCAAAAGTCATGGACGATTCTACAAAAGACAAACAAGAAGCATTGGACAAGCGTTATATACGCATGGCAAGCATCTGGGCGGAAAACTCATACTGCAAGCGACGCCAAGTGGGGGCACTGATTGTAAAAGATAAAATGATTATCTCCGATGGTTACAACGGCACCCCTTCCGGCTTCGAGAATATATGTGAAGATGAGAACAATGTCACCAAACCTTATGTGCTCCATGCCGAAGCCAATGCCATCACGAAGATAGCGCGCTCAAACAACAGCAGCGACGGCGCTACCATGTATGTCACCGCCTCGCCCTGCATAGAATGTTCCAAACTAATCATTCAGGCAGGCATCAAACGGGTGGTCTATTCCGAGAAATACCGTCTGGAAGACGGAATAGAACTTCTGAAGCGGGCCGGAATTGAAGTGATATTTATCGGAAACGAATCATGAACAATGATTGCTGATTAGCGGCTAGCAGAGCAGACTGACTGTGAATTTCAAAAAGAAAGTCGTATATTATATAAAAAATAAAGAAATAAACACATGAGTACAAAAAGCACTTCCCGCTTTACGCCGCTTATCATAGCAATCAGCGTAGTGGTAGGAATTCTTATCGGAACGTTTTATGCAAGACATTTTGCCGGTAATAAACTGGGCATCATAAACAGCTCGTCCAACAAGCTTAACGCTCTGCTACGTGTCATCGACGACCAATATGTCGATACCGTCAACATGACCGACTTGGTAGAAAAAGCCATGCCGCAGATATTGGCGGAACTTGATCCCCATTCCACCTACATCCCGGCGCAAAAGCTGGAAGAAGTCAATTCCGAACTCGAAGGCAGCTTCAGCGGCATTGGCATTCAGTTCACGATTCAAGAAGACACGATACACGTGAACAGTGTCATTCCGGGTGGTCCTTCCGAAAAAGTGGGCTTGATGGCCGGCGACCGGATTGTGATGGTCAACGACAGCCTCTTTGTGGGTAAAGGGCTGAACAATGAAAAAGCGATGCGTACACTGAAAGGGCCGAAAGGCAGTCTGGTAAAGCTGGGCGTAAAACGTGTCACAGATAAGGAGCTGCTCTCTTTCACCATCACCCGCGGCGACATTCCTCAAAACACCATCGATGCCGCCTATATGATAGACAAAGACTTTGGTTACATACAAATCAGCAAGTTCGGACGCACCACACATGTAGAACTGCTGAATGCCATCGCACAGCTGAGTCATGAGAAATGTAAAGGGCTGATCATTGATTTACGCGATAACACCGGAGGTTATATGGAGGCCGCTACACGCATGGTCAACGAGTTTCTTCCGGAAGGGAAGCTGATTGTATATACCAATGGCCGCAAATATCCTCGTATGGAAGAATATGCCAACGGCACCGGCAGTTGCCAGAAGATGCCGTTGGTAGTGCTGGTGAACGAAGGCTCGGCCTCTTCCAGTGAAATCTTTGCAGGAGCCATTCAGGACAACGACCGCGGCACCATTGTAGGACGCCGTTCTTTCGGAAAAGGACTAGTGCAACAGCCTATCGACTTCAGCGACGGATCAGCCATCCGACTGACCATTGCTCGTTACTACACTCCTTCGGGGCGCTGCATACAACGTCCGTACGAGAATGGAAAAGACAGCAAGTACGAGATGGACTGGATTACCCGTTACGAGCATGGTGAATTTTTCTCAAAAGATAGCATCAAAATGGACGAGAGTCTGCGCTACTCCACCGGCTTGGGAAGAGTGGTATATGGTGGTGGCGGCATCATGCCGGACATCTTTGTACCACAAGATACCACCGGTGTATCTTCTTACATGATAGAGGTCAGCAACAAAGGATTGATTCTGCAATTCAGTTTCCAATATACAGATCGTAACCGCTCTAAGTTAAACGAATATGATAACGAGACAAGCCTGTTGAGGTATCTGCGACAACAAGGCATTATAGAACAGTTTATACACTTTGCCGACTCCAAAGGCATAAAGAGGCGCAATCTCCTTATCAATAAATCATATAAATTGCTGGAAAGAAGCTTGTACGGCAACATTATTTATAACATTCTGGGTCGAGAGCCCTACATACGTTATATCAACCAAGGTGACCCCACCGTAAAAAAGGCATTGGAAATTTTAGAAAACAGCGAAGCCTTTCCCAAGGCTCCGGAAAAGGCAGCAATCATGGAGAACAAGAAGGATGATGGAAAGGAAAAAAGAACTGCGCAAGTTGGTGGCTTCATTAAAATCGCAACACCAAGCTTTGTCTACGCATCAATCTGTTGAAATACTTGCCGCTCTCGAAGCACATCCTGCTTTCAGGGCGGCAAATACCGTATTACTCTATCATTCGCTGAAAGACGAAGTAGACACGCATGACTTTATCCGAAAATGGAGCCGTGCCAAGCGAATATTGCTTCCAGTAGTTGTCGGCAATGATTTGGAATTACGGGTGTATAACGGCCCGGAAGGCCTTATATCCGGCGCATACGACATCAAAGAACCTACAGGAGCACCATTCTGTGACTACAACAGCATTGACCTTATTTTGGTTCCCGGTGTAGCATTCGACCGTAATGGCAATAGATTGGGACGTGGCAAAGGCTATTATGATCGTCTTCTCCCCAACATTCCTTCAGCCTATAAGGCGGGGATTTGTTTTCCCTATCAACTCGTAGAAGAAGTTCCTTCCGAACCATTCGATGTCCGTATGGATGAAGTCATTACATTGCAAGGTTAAAAAGAACAGCGCGTAAGGAACATTAAGGGAAATCAGCAACGTTCAACGCCGAGTTTATTTTCTCATCGGAATATGATATTGGTAATGACTTGCGCCCCTACATAACAATTCAGGTTGCGCACCAGCAACTCACGCCCCATCATCAACTCCTGACGGAGGGCTGCCGACATGATGTGCACATAAAGCACTTGATTCTTGATGTAAATTTCCCGGGTATAAGAAGCTATTACAGAGCCTAACACCTCCGGCCAAGCATTAATAAGCCGATGCTCATTCAACGGCGTCTCCAGACTTTCTTGTCGTAGAAAGTTTCGGATAAGCATTCCTATCTGTTCGGCATTGTTACGCTTCATCTTTATCTCTTCTCTCCATTTCGAAAATAGTCCCTTGTTCCACAATAAACATCATATAATCACTACCGACCTTTTGCAGAATGCGGTCCAAATGTTCACGATTGGTGTCTGTAATAAAGATTTGACCGAAGCGGTCACCGGCAACCAACTTAATGATTTGCTCCATACGCGATGCATCTAATTTATCAAAAATATCATCCAGCAGCAACAAAGGCACGCTTGCAGCGGTGCGCTTCAAGAAGTCGAACTGTGCCAGTTTCAGGGCAATCAGATAAGTCTTGTTCTGCCCTTGCGAACCTTCCCGCTTTATCGGGAAATCTCCCAAAAGCATATTCAACTCATCCTTATGCACACCGCGCAAAGAATGCCCCACGACTTGGTCGCGTGCACGACTCTCTTTTAATACCTGCAACAAAGAGGCATCACGGGCATGCGAATCGTAAGTCAGCTTCACCTCCTCCTTGTCTTGAGAAATGAACGAATGAAACGATTGAAAGATAGGAATGAACTCGCGAATAAAAGCCTCCCGTTTCCGGAAAACTACTTCACCGGCTTGCGCCATCATCTCTTCCCACACGAGAAACAACTCCTCCTCCACCGGCCGCTCACTTTTCAACAGCGTGTTTCGCTGTACCAACGCCTTGTTGTAATGAATCAATGCCTCAAGATATTCCCTATCGTACTGCGAAATAACCACATCCATGAAACGACGACGTTCCTCACTGCCGCCTCCTATCAGCTCTGCATCGGCCGGAGATACCATCACCAACGGCAAAAAACCAATATGATCCGACAAGCGGCTATACTCTTTCTTGTTTCGCTTAAACTGCTTTTTCCGGTTGCGCTTCATGCCGCAATAAATCTCCTCCGGTGTATCGTCGTCCGCTTCATAAAATCCTTGAATGACGAAAAAGTCCGCATCATGACGAATGTTCTGAGAATCGACGGGATTGCCGGCACTTTTGCAAAACGACAGGAAATAGATGGCATCGAGCAAATTGGTTTTCCCCATACCATTCTGTCCGAAAAAGCAGTTCAATTTAGGAGAAAAGGCCAACTCCGCCTCCTCCAGATTTTTATAATTAAGTATCGATATTCGTTTCAGTATCATAGGCTGATGATGAATTCAATCGCAAAGATAGCGTAAACCCGAAGCTGTACCAAATAAGCATGTTTATTTTTCAGCAGAATTTTGAATGAAACCCTTACTCTACCTATAAAAAAGCAAAACTTTCTTATAGGTTTTTGAGATGCATACTAAAAAAGATGCCGCTAAATTTCGTTGATAGATATAAAAAACTTACTTTTGCAGGTCGAAATAACTCTTTTCAGAATAATAACAAAAAAAATACATAAAATGACAGAACTGAAAAAAACGAATGACGCCTTGAACGTGGAAGACGCACTGACACAATCGGAGGCTTTTTTCATTAAGAACAAGAAAGCAATCATCGGTGCTATAGCAGCAGTTATCATCATCGTCGCCGGTGTAGTGATGTATAAAAACCTTTATGCGGCTCCCCGTGAAGAAAAAGCACAGGCTGCCCTGTTCAAAGGACAAGAATATTTCGAGGCAGACGCTTATGCACAAGCATTGAACGGCGACAGCATCGGCTATGCTGGTTTTATTAAAATAGCCGACCAATACAGCGGAACCAAAGCCGCCAACCTTTCAAAAGCCTATATGGGTATCTGCTATGCGCAACTCGGCAAATACGATGAAGCTGTAAAAGCGTTGGATAGCTTCGACGGAAACGACCAGATGGTAGCTCCTGCCATGATAGCCGCCATGGGAAATTGCTATGCACAGCTTGGTCAAATGGACAAAGCAGCCGACATACTGCTGAAAGCGGCCGATAAAGCAGACAACAACTCACTCAGCCCCATCTATCTGTTGCAAGCCGGAGAAATACTTATGAAACAAGGCAAATATGACGATGCCATCAAAACTTACACTACTATTAAAGATAAATACTTCCGCTCCTATCAGGCCATGGACATCGACAGATATATCGAGCAAGCCAAATTGATGAAGAAGTAAAACGTTTCTCAGTTGACAGGATATTTCAGAGCATGGATTACATGAAAAGCACGGAAAGAATAACCACCGTGAAGTTCATGTAATCCATGTCTCTTTTCCCTCTTTCAGCTCACACTTCATTTCCCGATTCCAATTATAAATCCAGAAAAACTATGGCAACAGCTTTTCACAACCTTTCAGACTACGACTTCAACTCCGTGCCTAATGCGGAAAATATGAAATTTGGCATCGTTGTATCCGAATGGAACTATAACATTACAGGAGCCCTTCTAAAAGGAGCAATAGACACTCTTAAGAAACATGGCGCAAAAGATGAAAATATCTTGGTAAAGATGGTACCCGGTAGCTTCGAACTGATATTCGGAGCCAATCAATTTATCGAATATTGCGACGTAGACGCCGTAATCGCACTTGGCTGTGTAGTCAGAGGAGATACTCCACATTTCGACTATGTCTGTATGGGCACCACCCAAGGTATTGCCCAACTAAATGCAACCTACGATACACCAGTGATTTACGGATTAATCACCACTAATACTATGGAACAAGCTGAAAACCGGGCAGGCGGGAAATTAGGAAATAAAGGCGACGAATGTGCCATCACCGCAATAAAAATGGCAGATTATGCTTGGAGTTTTCAAAAATAGCAGTATCTTTGCACCGCAATTGAGAAACAAACCTACTCAATGAGAGAATTGAGAGCAAAAGGGCAAATACCAGAGTGGCCAAATGGGGCAGACTGTAAATCTGCTGGCTTACGCCTTCGGTGGTTCGAATCCATCTTTGCCCACAAAACAATGCGGAAGTAGCTCAGTTGATAGAGCATTAGCCTTCCAAGCTGAGGGTCGCGGGTTTGAGTCCCGTCTTCCGCTCTTCTGAAAATCAGATAGTTATCGAAAGATTTCTATCTGATTTTTGTTTTTAAAGGGTGCTGAATTTAGCGTGGTTTAACCGGATCAGCGGAATATTAGTGGGGGGGTTACTCTTTTTTCTTACTTTTGCCTTATGGATTTACTAAGAACGCGAGTTCGGGATAAGCCATACCTTTGCAAAAAAAAATCGGCAGTTTGATAAGGCTGCCGATTTTTTTGGTAATATCTATGATAATTAGTATTTTAGAGGTGAAAAACAACAAATACCCTATCATGATTACCGAAAGTAAAGTTTCTGAAATTTTCTGTATTGCATGTATTGCAGATGATTTTTGCAAAGAATTTGAAGCAGAGATGGCTAAAAATGCACTTCCATCCACTCCCGACGCCCCCAAACGCAAACGAAAGCGCATGATGTCGGATGCTGAGGTCATCACCATACTGATTTTGTTTTCACTTCAATTCATTCCGTAACTTTAAGCATTACTATCTCGGATGTGTATGCCGGCATTGGAAACATCTCTTTCCAAAGACTTTCTCATACAACCGTTTTGTCGAGATTATGCCAAGATGTTTTGTCGCTATGAGCATGTTCCTTAAATTGTCCTGTTTCGGAGAATGCTCAGGCATCAGCTTCATTGACAGTACCTGCATTCCTGTGATCCACAACAAGAGAGAGTATTCCATGAAAGTGTTCAAGGGCATTGCAGAAAAAGGGAAAAGTACCATGGGATGGCATATCGGCTTTAAACTTCATTTGTTGTGTAACGAGAAAGGTGAGATCATCAACTTTGTCTTGACCAAAGCCAATGCGGACGACCGTAACGAAAACGTAATCGGCTCGCGGACGGACAAGGTGCTCGGCAAACCATACGCTGACAAGGGGTATATCTCGCAGACTCTTTTCGGAAAGCTGTTTAATGACGGAATACATATTGTTACAGGTCTTCGCTCAAACATGAAACAACGGCTCATACCCCTTTATGACAAACTGATGCTGCGTAAACGAAGCATTATCGAATCCCTCAATGATATGTTGAAAAATGTGGCACAACTCGTACATACTCGCCACCGCAGCGTGCATAATTTCTTGATCAACTTGTTGTCCGCGATTGGAGCATATTGTTTCTTTGCTGTAAAGCCGGAAGTCAACTTTAACTTTGATATTGCACCAACGGATGGGAAACTTGTCCTTTGGAAGTAATATTAGTGCGCGACCGGTTTAGGCGACCATAATACGGTCGCCCAAACCGGTATGGCTCGATGAGAGAGGAAAATTATTATAAATCCTTATCCCGAACTCGCGTAAACATCATGATTAAGACTATCGATTACAAAGTTACTGCTTTATTTTGTGTTATTGATGATTTCTGCAAACAATTTGAGTCAGAAAATGCGGGAAAACTGCTTTTGGGTGAGGCCGGAGTGAAGTGCAGAAGACGCAAGGCATCCATGTCTGACAGCGAAATCATGACCATTCTGCTCTATTTCCACTTCGGTTCGTTCCGCAACTTCAAACACTATTATCTGTTCTTCATCAAGGGTACGTTGAAGTCGTTTTTCCCTGACGCGGTGTCTTACAACCGTTTCGTGGAACTCGAGAGCCGTGTGTTCTTCCCCCTGATGTTCTTCCTGAACCTCCAAGCATTCGGCAGATGCACGGGCATTACATTTGTGGACTCCACCATGATACCCGTGTGCCACAATCTTAGGCGGTATGCCAACAAGGTGTTCAAGGGCATTGCAACGGATGATGGCAAGGGAACCATGGGCTGGTGCCATGGATTCAAACTCCATCTGGCTTGCAATGACAGAGGCGAGATTATTGCGTTTGTCCTCACTGGCGCAAATGTCAGCGACAAGGATCCAAATGTGTTTGAGGTGTTGGCTAAACGACTGTACGGCAAGCTCTTTGCCGACAAAGGCTACATCTCGAAAAAGCTCTTTGACTTCCTTTTCGAGGATGGCATACAACTGGTCACTGGGCTAAGGGTGAACATGAAGAACAAACTGATGCCTTTTTATGACAGGATGATGCTGCGCAAAAGACACATCATTGAAACCATCAACGACATGCTGAAAAACACTGCGCAATTAGTGCATTCACGCCACAGGTCCCTTGCGAATTTCATCATGAACATCATTTCCGCATTGGGAGCATACTGCTTCTTTGGGAACAAACCCAAAGCCCTTGGTGGATACACCATCGAGAGCACCAAACTGTTGAGCCTTTTTTAAGCGCAACGCATTTTTAATAAGAAAACATTTTCAGCATAACCGTCCATGTCCCATGAACGGAGAGCTTCTTGTGTACCTAGCCGAAGACACTAAAACTTATATTTAACAAAAAGGATTATCCCGAACTGGGGTACACCTCTATACCCTCTATCTGTAAGCATTCGAACAAATACCCCTTTTAAACCTTGGGGTTTGGTTGTAGCTTTGCAGTAGCATATACAATCCAACTTCAAGGTTTAAAAGGGGTATTTGTTCGAATGCTTACTCCACATTACCGTTAAACAGGTAATAGTTCAGATTAGCACTCAGTCCAAGCATATCATCCTATCATTTTATTAAGCAACAGGCTCAAATCAAGAACTGTGGTGTTTATCAGGAACAGTGTTGCGCCAGACCTCAGCTACAACTTCACCCATTTTATCGGTGGTTCGCCTTCAGGCTGTTTCATTTCCATTTTCACGGTTAGACTGTTGCATGGTTTGCCGGTTATCTGGACTTTGGCTACCTTGGGATGTTCAACCTGAACTGTCTTGCCTAACTTCTCGCTCCACAACTAGTGGCGCTGCCTGTTCATGAACTGGTCGTAATTTACTCCGTAATCCGCACAGAACTCACGGAGATCCTTGGTCTCGCTGCATAACTGGTAGAGGTCATATACCTCCTGATAATTTACTTTCTCTTTTGCCATAATCGTTATCGCTAAAGGTTATGACGTAAAGGTAGGTTTGTGAATAATGTGCGTCAAGGCGGAGAATAGAATGGTTACGCAAATTCCGGACAAATTATCTCCATAAATTCTATTGTTAAGGTTTATGGAAAGACATCAGCTAAACAGCGACTATGACCGGATAAGTCTAATTAACGTGAGTTCGACGAATTCATAATAACGCAAGCTGCGTATCAAATGTCCTTTTTACATTGATGCACGGCTTCTTTGGAAACAAGCAGTATGCGGCAATAGCCCCCAATAAATTGACGATGAAATTCTCAAAGCATCTATGTCCGGAGTGTTCCACTTGCGCAATGTTCTTGAGTTCATCGTTAACCGTTTCTATGATAGCCCTCTTCCTGAGCAGCAGTTTGTCGGAAACGCTCATCAGCGCACCCTTCATGTTGCTTTTCAACTTGGTAATAAGCTGTATTCCGTCCACGAACAGCCGTTGGAAGAGACTCTTGCTTATATATCCCTTGTCCACAACCAACTTACCGTATATGAATTTCACAAAGTCCTTGTATTCCAAAGGCTTGCGGTCGTCAATGTCACCGGGTGTTATCATGAAGTTGAGCAGCTCTCCCTTCTCATTGCAAATCAGATGCAATTTAAATCCGAAGAACCAGCCCATGGAGCATTTTCCCCTTTGCGCTATACCTTTGAACACCTTATGACCTGAGTTCGGGATAAGAAACGTTACTTAAAAAGTTGGTAATCTCAATAATTTTTAGTGCCTTTATTGTTGTAAATCAAATAATTATAAATTCAAAGGAGACTATAGTTATGGAGATTACCAAGAACAAAATTACTGAAAATTTCTGTATTATCGATGATTTTTGCCAGGAATATGACAAAGAGATATCCCGTATGGTCATTTGTGAGGCAGACGGACGCAAGCACCGTAAGCGCCAATGGAGCATGAGCCGTGCCGAGATCATGACAATTCTCATCTGTTTCCACTTCAACACTTTCCGCAATTTCAAGCATTATTACCTCTTCTACGTACAAGTCCATTTGCGTGATTTGTTCCCAAGTCAGCTTTCATACAACCGCTTTGTTGAGCTTGAATCCAGAGTTGCGGTTGAGATGATGCTGTTCCTCCAACTGTTTTGTTTTGGGAGGTGCACGGGCATAAGCTTCATTGACAGCACGTGCGTCCCTGTATGCCACAACAAACGCATAAAAAGGAACAAGGTGTTTCGTGGTTATGCTGAGGTGGGCAAGAGCACCATGGGGTGGTATTTCGGCTTCAAGCTACACCTCATATGCAATGAGCGGGGCGAGTTGCTCAATTTCATGCTCACTAAGGCGAATGTTGACGACAGAAACCCTGATGTGTTCAACAGATTGACAGACAACGTGTTTGGGAAATTGTTCGCAGACAAGGGATACATATCTCAGGGATTGTTTGAAAGGCTTTTCAACGATGGTGTCGAAATGGTAACGGGCCTGAAGTGTAACATGAAAAACAAACTCATGCCACTATATGACAAGATACTGCTGCGCAAAAGGTCTGTCATTGAGACCATCAACGACGAGCTTAAAAACGTAGCCCAACTTGTGCACTCGCGACATCGCAGCGTGTTCAACTTTGCCATGAACGTCCTTTCCGTTTTGGCAGCTTACAGCTTCTTCGAAAAGAAACCGTCCATCAACATTGACTACTACATTGAGAATGTTGATGGACGGCTTGCCGTTATACGGTAAGTTGTCTGTCGAACCAACAACCTTTTTGCAGGTTGCTTCTGAGAGGCATCCAAGGAGTTTGGATGGCAGATGTGTCATGTCCCTACCAGAGAACTGGACAAAGATGGGATTAACAGCCTGGCTTATCCCGAACTCAGGTTTATGGATATGGATACGCTGATTCCTGCAGACACGCAAGGGAATGCTATCGACGAAGCTGATACCAGTACATTTCCCAAGAAGTACTTTCTTGATGAGCAGTGCAAGAGGAATGGCAACTTCTCTTTCCAATGTAAGCCTCCGTTAAAGTACGTATTGCAAAATACAAAAAATTAGTCCCGACTCGGCACGATTCGTTCAGATTCGCCTCCGAGTCGGGACTAATAGCATCAAATTATATCAATTCGGAACAGATTTGTTATGATTTCACCCAGTTCCGTGGAAGAAGTTCTGTCATATCCTTTTTATCCCTTTCATAATACGGTATTTTCCTCAGTACATCCTCCATCCACACTCTAGGGTCAACTCCGGCAGACTTGCAGGTCCCGATAAGGGAATATACAATGGCCGCTCTGTATGCCGATGCGTCGTTGCCACAGAACAGATAGTTTTTTCTTCCCAAAGCCAAAGGCCTTATCGCATTCTCAATGAGATTGTTGTCGATATTCACCCTTCCGTCATTTACATATCTGGAGAGTCTGGGAAGAAGTGATAAGGTGTATTCTATAGCCTTCCCGGTACGGCTCTTAGGCAGCACCTTAAGGTATGCATCCTGCATCCACCTTTCAAATTCCAGTATCACAGGGTAAGACTCCCGGATACGTTTTTCCTTGCGTTCTTCTATGGAAAACCCGGCTTCGTCAGCTTCAGATTCGACTTTGTACAACTTGCCTATATGGCATAATGCCTGTGTAGCCAGTGCCCTGTTCTCGTCCAGCGCTTCCGTAAACTTTCTCCTTGCATGGGCCCAACAGCCGAACAGCGTGATGCCTTTCATCCGTTCGAACTGTTCGTAGGCATCATAACCGTCGCACTGCGCAAGCCCGACATAATTGCCGAGGAGTTCACGGGCAACCTTCCCACTACGGCTGCCACGGTCATAATGGAACACGACGTCTCCGGTGATACCGTCCCGCAGGCACCACTCATAACCTTTTCTCGTCTTGTGCTTTTCGTTGTCTATAACAGGTATCACACTCTCGTCTATCTGTATATATTCACTCGAGAGTATCTGCTTCTTAAGGAGATTATAGAGAAGCCTCAGCTTTTCCACTGCCGCCTCATACCATCCACCCATGGTCGAATCACTGATGGTTATGCCGGACTCACGGTACTGTTGTATAAGGCGGTAGAATGGCAGATGATACATAAACTTTCCGATGATAATGTCTGTCAGTACGGATGCTCCTGCCATACATTTGCCCACAGGCACCAAAGGAAGCGGACTGATAAGGATATGCCTCTCTTCCGGATGCTTTTCCTTGAGTTCTGATTTTCTTATTACCTTGTGGCGGATGGTCTTTACTATATAGACTTTTTCTGGGATACGTTCCAGACGAAGAGTCTCCTCGGTTCCGATTTCAACGAAATCCTCTTTCAGCTCACCGTCTTCTGTGGTAGTACCTTCAGGGTAAAGATTGATTTCATCTACAGGCAGCAAGGAGGTATCAAGAGGCTTGCGGACAGGTTTCTCCCTGACCTTTATGGTTCTTGTTATCTCTTCTTCTGCCTTGCGTACTTCCTCTTCAAGCTCAGCCTTCTCATCGGAAGACATTTCCTGCTGTGTAAACAGCGACAACTGGTTGGGGTCAAGAGGAAGGTTCTTCTCACTCATACGGCCGAACATCTTCTTTCTAAGCCAATAAAGAGATTGTTCCAGGGATGCCACTTTCCCTGAAAGTGCATCATTTTCCTTGCGAAGCCTTTCATTCTCCCGTATTATTGCCTTTATCTGTTCTTCCGTAAACATCTGAATTCCATCGTCTTATTATACTGTAAAGATAATAAAATATGCTGGAATACACAACCTTACAGTATATTAAATACCGGTTACTTGCGAAGTTTTCTCAAGTTTTCAAGTCTGTTTCTACGTGAATCTCCGGATTCTATAATACCCTCCACGATCATTACAAGGTCACGCCATTCTATTGCTTCGCAGATGTCGTCCTTACTAAAGGAGCCGGGCTTGCCAAATGTACCGGTCTCCAAAAGCTTGGAATAAAGTACCATTCCACCTGCTTCCCAGTGGAGAAGCTTGATACGGTTGCGTGCCCTGTTCATAAAGATGTAAACATTCCCGTTACACGGGTCATGCCCCATGACATCGGTCACTATACCACTGAGTGTATGGAAACTCTTCCGCATATCCGTCGGACGGTTGTACAGCAGATAATGAAGACTGTCGTTAAGGTTAAACATGGCTGCAGGCTTGAATTATTGAATAAATCTCCTGTGGGCTGAGCTCTCCCTGAATGCGTATTGCATCTCCTTTTGATGTACGTATCTCTATACTTTTAAATCCGGATGATGATTCTCCTTTGGGTTTACGGCCGCTCTGACCGGTAAATGACGGAACAGGAATAAATGTGCCGCTTTGTCCCAGTTCTATAAAATCGCCTTTGGAAAGAGATGTTTCCAATGCCGGCATACACATCCGAGATAGTAATGCTTAAAGTTAACGTGAGTTCAACGAATTCATAATAAAGCAAGCTGCGTATCAAATGTTCTTTTTACATTGATGCACGGCTTCTTTGGAAACAAGCAGTATGCGGCAATAGCCCCAATAAATTGACGATGAAATTCTCAAAGCATCTATGTCCGGAGTGTTCCACTTACGCAATGTTCTTGAGTTCATCGTTAACCGTTTCTATGATAGCCCTCTTCCTGAGCAGCAGTTTGTCGGAAACGCTCATCAGCGCACCCTTCATGTTGCTTTTCAACTTGGTAATAAGCTGTATTCCGTCCACGAACAGCCGTTGGAAGAGCCTCTTGCTTATATATCCCTTATCCCCAACCAACTTGCCGTATATGAATTTCACAAAATCCTTGTATTCCAAAGGCTTGCGGGCATCAATGTCACCGGGTGTTATCATGAAGTTGAGCAGCTCTCCCTTCTCATTGCAAATCAAATGCAATTTAAATCCGAAGAACCAGCCCATGGAGCATTTTCCCCTTTGCGCTATACCTTTGAACACCTTATGGATATGGATACGCTGATTCCTGCAGACACGCAGGGGAGTGCTATTGACGAAGCTGATACCAGTACATTTCCCAAGAAGTACTTTCTTGATGAACAGTGCAAGAGGAATGGCAACTTCTCTTTCCAATTCCACGAAACGGTTGTACGATACAACTTCGGGAAACAGATGGCGCAGATGCCTGCACACCTTTTCAAGATAGAAATGTTTCAGACAGCGGTAGCCGGAGTCGTGGAAGAGACTCATGATAAGCATGATTTCCGCCTTTGACATCGTGCTGTCACGATGATATTTTCTCTTCTTGAGCGGTTTTAGCGTGTATTTTGCCATCATTGTATCAAAAAACTTGCAGAAGTCGTCTGCCATACAAAATATTTCTGTAATTTTGCTCTCGGTGATCATAGCGATTTTTATTTGTAATTCTTTGTATTTCACTACTATAAAGTTACAACAAATTTCGATAAGCACCAAATTTGTAGACACTTATAATTCGTCGAACTCACGTATTACTGGACTACCATGCAGGAGACGCGTCAGCATGACTCGCTCTCCCTCAAAGATGGCCTGCAACTGCTTATACAGGCCGAGTTGGATAACCGAACAACAAGCCGGAACTCACGTCTCGTGAAGAAAGTCCGCTTCCGCTACCAGACATCCATCAGCGAGGTCATCTGCGACAGCAATCGTGGAGTGGACAAGCAGAAGGTGCTAAACTTGGCCACATGCGACTATGTGCGCAAGGGAGTATCCGTACTCATCACTGGAGCTGCAGGAACAGGCAAGAGCTGGCTTGGAACAGCCCTCGGTCATCAGGCCTGCATGAACGGATATAAGGTGGCATACTACAATGTCTACCGCCTCTTCGAGGAGATAGCCCTTGCCCAAACGGACCTGCTCATACTGGATGACTTCGGCATGAAGGTGCTCAATGGACAACAAATGCTCGACTTTATGGAAATCATTGAGGACAGGCACGGGCAGAAAGCCACCATCATAATCTCGCAGTTGCTCGTCTCGAACCGGTATGACGTGATGAAGGGAAACACCACTGCAGTTGACGCAATCCTTGACCGTTTTGTGCACACTAGTGTGCGCTTCGAGTTAAAAGGAGCCTCTCTACGTCAAAAAAGCAACCTAAAATGTACTGAAATC
Source organism: Bacteroides zoogleoformans (assembly GCF_002998435.1). Taxonomy (NCBI): domain Bacteria; kingdom Pseudomonadati; phylum Bacteroidota; class Bacteroidia; order Bacteroidales; family Bacteroidaceae; genus Bacteroides; species Bacteroides zoogleoformans. The sequence continues at coordinate 1,371,579 of NZ_CP027231.1, forward strand.
GAGAGAAATTACTAATTTTACATCGCCATTAGACTAAAGAGCCAGAAAAGTGAACGGATATCCCCGTTTTGGGTAGGTGGATATCATCCGTTTTCAGCACCTCTTCAACCATGCCTCGGCGCCACCACATCGGCTGTCCGAAGAAAGCCGCTCCTTGTTTGCCGCATACAAGTCGCGATACACCATCTCGAAGAATTTCTCCGGTCGTCTGGAGTTGGCATCGGACAAAGTGCTACGCTTGGGAACCTTATCTATACCAAGGTGGCTCAACTTCCTCACCTCAACGGTCATGGCGGCCTCCATCTCTCGAAGCGAGTCGAAACGCATTATCATGGCAAAGAGCATCGTCAGCAGATGTGTGTACCCGTCAAAACTCTTCACATACCTTTCTCCACCGTATTCGCGGCTGATTTGAATAATCTTATCCTTATCCAGTGATTTTATCAATTGACCGAATATCGGCTGTCCGAAGAAATGTGTACTTTTGCCCATGTTATTTTGATATAGTTACCAACTGCAAAATAACAGGAAAAGGGCTGTACCCAAAATAGGTGCAGCCCTGATTTTTTTTAGATGCTTAAAAGTTTAGCGGACAGTAATAATAACAATAGTGACTGCAACTATTAGCTCATAGTGACAGTCGCTATTGTTATATATAAAGGTTTAATACCACTGCTGGGCACTTAATCCCAGCTGATTTTCAATTGTTTATAATTTAGTTCTTTGACATTTTTGTAATCGCAATCGGCAAGTATCTCTCTTACAGACGTTTTATCCAGTAGAGAAAAGCTCAAAATTTGTAGAATTTCGTAGATTGGACGGTTAACTTTCAATCTGTAAGCGATAATGGCAACCAGACAGTATGTTATGATGGCACAGTACACTTGTATCTTGACTGCATTCATCGTGGTGCCCCAAAAAGATTTTACTTTCAGGTGTTGCTTTATCCATTTGAAAAATAGTTCCACCTGCCAACGGTTCTTGTATAGCAAAGCAATTTCCTCTGCTGATAGTTCCATGTTGTTGGTGATGAACACAAATTCTCTGTCCAGTTCTTCATCGTAGTATTTAACCCGCCGGAGTTTGTCCGGATATGCTTTGAGCGATTTATACGTTTCAAGCATTCCAATCTGATCACATTTTATTCCGGTTGTTTTATCGACTTCACGGGAATACATTCTACGGAATCTCATATTATCTTTTGCACGTGTAACGAAGTAAGCACCACTGGTGTGAAGCTTATGCAAACGGGTGAAGTCAACATATCCTTTATCCATGATATAGAAACTTCCCTTTTCATAACTCAACTCATCCAGCATGTTTACGTCATGTACTTTAGCATTGGTTACCAGTACGATTGTCGGTATGGAAGTCTTTACATCATACAAGGTATGAAGTTTGATGCCTCCTTTGTGTTTCTTAAATTCCGCCCACCAAAAAACATTCAGACAAAGGTCTATGGTGGAGGAATCAAAGGCATAAACATTACCGTCAACTTTCACCTCGAAGTCATTTTTGTTGTAGCTATTACGGGCTTCCGCAATCAGGGTATAAGCAAATTCTTCGTAGATACGATAATCTCTATTCCGGTTTGCTTTCCCCAGATTGGTACGGCTAACTGTTGCACCGAATCCCAAGTGAAAATACTTGTTCTTGTGTGCCTCAAGGCTGAGCATAAGATCACGCATACTGTCTCGGGCGGTCAGTTGTCCGAAGATCATGCACAGCATCTGATTCCAACAGGTGAATGTTCTGATTTTCTTATTCCCGGAATACTTCTCTACCAAACGGTCAAAGACACGACGGGGAAGAAAATCTGTAAGTTGAGCGAAGATATATTTGCCTTGATTCATTGTTTTGAGCTTTTGGGCAAAGCTAAAACAACTTTTCAATTCAAATCGTCACGCTACAAAAAGATACATAACTATGCGATTATCAAAGATTTCAAAGAACGATGTTTAATTTAAAGTGCCCACTAGTGTCTTTACATCTATAAAAAGAGACAGACAATGGATGAAAAAGATACATTACTCAAGACGATAGAAGGGCTGAATACCTCTGTTGATTCATTGTCTGCCATCAACAAAAAACAGGCAGAGCAGAATGAAAAGCTGCAGGAACGTATCAAAGAGTTGACGGCTCAGGTCGCATGGCTGAACCGCCAGCTCTTTGGCCGTAAAGCAGAAAAGCTTCCTGTCTACGACCCCAACATGCCGGATCTCTTTGCGGATGAATTTGCCGGCCTGCAGCGAAAGGCCGAAGAAAAGCGTGACGAAGCGGTGGAGAAGATGGAAAAGGAGTCCGCCGAGGAGAAGAAACAGAAGCGGCAGAACCGAAAAATGATGGAAGACCTGCCTGTACTCGAAACCGAAGTGATTGAGCCGGATGGCGTGGACCTTTCTTCGGGCCTCCCTCCCGTTAAAAACAATACGCATGCCAAACATATCACTAGAAGGAAGAGCCCGATATAATATCGAGCTCTTTCTCAAATCAATTAACAAATCGCTGTTTTTTTGGGGGGGGAGCAAATCAAAAGGATGCCCTTATATATAAACAGCTAATCACTCTGCCTTAGTTCCCTCAGTTTCAGAAAACTCAGCGCCCGATGCGCCAACCTCTACGGCAGGTACAACATCAGCAGCTGCCTTCTTTGAACGGCGAGTACGAGTAGCCTTCTTGGCAACTTTTTCCTTAGCCATGTTTTCGTTGTAGTCAACGAGCTCAATGAAGCACATCTCCGCATTATCTCCCAAACGATTTCCAGTCTTGATTATACGAGTATAACCTCCCGGACGATTGGCTATTTTCACAGAAATTTCTTTGAACAATTCTGTTACAGCATGCTTATCTTGCAAGTTGCTAAATACCACACGACGAGAATTTGTCGTATCATCTTTAGCTTTTGTAATCAAAGGCTCAACGAACTTCTTCAAAGCTTTAGCCTTTGCAACAGTCGTAGTGATTCTTTTGTGCTTAATCAAAGAACACGCCATGTTAGCCAACATCGCATTTCTATGAGAAGCAGTACGACCCAAATGATTGAATTTCTTATTATGTCTCATTTTTTATTCTTTATCTAATTTATATTTAGAAATATCGGTTCCAAACGACAGATTCAGACTTTCCAGCAAATCATCAAGCTCGGTAAGCGATTTCTTTCCGAAATTTCTGAACTTCAACAAATCAGTCTTGTTAAACTGCACCAAATCTCCCAAGGTCTCTACATCGGCGGACTTCAAACAGTTGAGGGCACGAACAGAAAGATCCATGTCGACAAGTTTTGTCTTCAACAACTGACGCATGTGCAGAACCTCTTCATCAAATTCTTCATTACCATCGGTATCGGTGCTTTCCAATGTAATTTTTTCATCAGAGAAAAGCATGAAATGATAAATAAGTATTTTTGCAGCTTCTTTCAGAGCATCTTTCGGATGAATGGAACCATCGGTAGCAATCTCAAGCACCAGTTTTTCATAGTCAGTCTTCTGTTCTACACGGAAGTTTTCGACCTGATACTTCACATTGCGTATCGGAGTATAAATAGAGTCGATAGGAATTACGTCCACATCGGTGCAATATTCGCGATTTTCGTCAGCAGGAACATAACCGCGACCTTTGTTTATCGTAATATCTATCTGCATAGCTGCCTTTGAATCTAAATGACAAATAACTAACTCAGGATTTAACACTTCAAATCCAGTCAAATACTTACCTATGTCACCTGCTTTAAATTCACTTGAATTCTCGATTGTAATGCTAACTTTTTCACTCTCGAATTCTTCAACTACTTGCCTGAATCTCACCTGTTTAAGATTCAAGATAATGTTAGTAACATCCTCTTTTACTCCCGGAACATTAGAAAACTCATGCTCAACACCTTCTATCTTAATAGTAGTGATAGCATAACCCTCCAATGAAGAAAGCAGGATGCGACGCAATGCATTACCCACGGTAATACCGAAACCCGGTTCCAAAGGACGAAATTCGAACTTCCCGAATTTAGAGTCCGCCTCTAACATTAATACTTTATCAGGTTTTTGAAATGCTAATATCGCCATGAAATTAATTATTATTTAGAATACAATTCTACAATCAAATGCTCTTTAATGTTTTCAGGAATGTCTGCTCTCTCAGGTACATGCAGTAACTTACCAACCTTAGAATTATCATCCCATTCCAACCAAGGATATTTGCTGTGATTAAAACCTGTCAAAGAATTTGCAATCACTTCCAAAGATTTGGACCTTTCACGAACTCCAATCACTTGACCTGGTTTTACTGCATACGAAGGAATATTCACAACCTCACCGTCCACAGTAATGTGTTTGTGGCCCACCAACTGACGAGCTGCCGCACGAGTAGGAGCAATCCCCAAACGGAATACAATATTATCAAGACGTCCCTCCAACAACTGAAGAAGAATCTCACCGGTAATACCTTTAGCCGTTTCTGCTTTTTCAAACAAGTTGCGGAATTGTTTTTCCAAAACACCGTAGGTGTACTTTGCTTTCTGCTTTTCACGAAGTTGTACACCGTATTCAGAAGTCTTTCTTTTTCTAGAATTTCCGTGCTGTCCGGGAGGATAGTTCTTCTTTGATAAAACCTTATCTGCTCCAAAGATACCTTCACCGAATTTACGGGCAATTCTTGATTTTGGTCCAGTATATCTAGCCATTTCTTTTAAATATTTAATTGTTTATTCATGAACTCAATTTGTCGCAGCCGCGATTGTGGAGAGAAAGTGTACAATCCAAAAACAAAATCAAGTGTCATACTTATTAAAGGTAAATCTTAAACTCTACGTCTTTTGGGAGGACGACAACCATTATGCGGCAAAGGAGTTACATCAATGATCTCAGTAACTTCAATACCTGCACCGTGGATGGTTCTAATAGCAGACTCACGTCCGTTACCCGGTCCCTTCACGTATGCTTTTACCTTTCTCAAACCAAGGTCATACGCTATCTTAGCGCAATCTTGAGCAGCCATCTGTGCTGCATAAGGAGTATTCTTTTTAGAACCTCTAAAACCCATCTTTCCAGCAGAAGACCAAGAAATGATTTGCCCTTCGCTATTTGCCAGAGACACAATAATGTTATTAAAAGACGAATGAACGTGCAACTGTCCATTAGCATCTACTTTCACATTTCTCTTTTTTGCTGCAACTGTTTTTTTTGCCATATCAACAATTATTATTTAGTAGCTTTTTTCTTATTAGCAACGGTTTTCTTTCTACCCTTGCGAGTACGAGCATTATTTTTCGTGCTCTGCCCTCTTACAGGAAGACCGATACGGTGACGAACGCCACGATAACAACCTATATCCATTAAACGTTTAATATTCAATTGAACTTCTGAACGAAGGTCGCCTTCTACTTTATACTCTGCGCCAATGATCTCACGAATCTTGGCAGCCTGCTCATCTGTCCAGTCTTTTACTTTTAGGTCTCTGTCAACACCTGCTTTATCCAAAATCTTTGCTGAACTACTACGACCTATACCATATACATAGGTCAACGCAATTTCGCCTCTCTTGTTTTGAGGCAAATCGACACCAACTATTCTTATAGCCATATACTAAATTATTTTTCTTGCAAAAATAATAATATTATCCTTGACGTTGTTTATACTTAGGATTTTTCTTGTTAATAACATACAAACGGCCATTACGTCTAACGATCTTACACTCTGGCGTACGTTTTTTTAAGGATGCTCTTACTTTCATATCTTAATTTATTTATATCTAAATACAATTCTTCCTTTCGATAAATCGTAAGGAGACATTTCGACTCTTACTTTATCACCCGGCAAAATCTTGATGTAATGCATCCGCATCTTACCGGAAATATGTGCAGTGATCTCATGTCCGTTTTCTAATTCAACGCGAAACATTGCATTAGACAATGCTTCAACTATAACTCCATCTTGTTCTATTGCAGATTGTTTTGCCATATTAAATTCTTAAATTGCTTTATCTCCTAATACTTCCTCAATGAACTTGAATGATGACAGAACATCAGCCTCACCCCTCCCTACAGCTATTGTGTGTTCAAAGTGAGCCGCACATTTACGATCTTTGGTTCTAACCGTCCAGCCATCACCTTCCATCAAGATTTGTCGGTTACCCAAGGTTATCATGGGTTCTATAGCTATGCACAAACCTTTTTTTAACATTGTCCCATAGCCACGCTTCCCATAATTAGGGACTTGAGGATCTTCATGCATTTCCTTTCCAATCCCATGTCCCACAAATTCACGCACTACACCATAAGAATTAGATTCACAATGTTGCTGTATCGCATATCCGATATCACCCAACCGTTTTCCTTGAACGGCATTCTGTATTCCTATGCACAATGCTTCTTTAGTAACCTTCAGTAACTTGCGTATCTCCTCATCAACTTCACCTACACAAAACGTATAGGCCGAATCGCCACAGAAACCATTCATGTAAGTACCGCAATCAACAGATACAATATCACCATCTTTCAGTATTACATCTCCCGGAACGCCATGTACCACCTGTTCATTTACAGAAGTACAAATTGAAGCAGGAAAAGGTTCACCATATTGGTTAGGAAAGCCCTTAAAAGTAGGTACTGCACCATTATCTCTAATGTACTCTTCTGCCACTTTATCCAACTCCTTGGTCGTTATTCCCGGCCTTATAATCTTAGCTATCTCAGCCAATGTTTTTCCAACGAGCAAGTTACTCTTGCGAAGCAATTCTATTTCATCTTCAGTCTTAAGAAATATCATTTCTCAAAAAAATTAATATGCAGCTATATTACCACTGCGCCCTTTAATACGTCCGGACTTCAACAAACCATCATAGTGTCTCATCAGCAAATGACTTTCCACTTGCTGTAGAGTGTCGAGTACCACACCTACAAGGATTAACAAAGATGTACCGCCAAAGAATTGAGCGAACTCAGCTTTCACGCCAAATATACCGGCAAAAGCAGGCATAATAGCAACCAAAGCTAAGAAGAAAGAACCGGGCAAAGTAATACGCGACATGATGACATCAATATACTCTGCTGTCTGTTTTCCAGGCTTAATGCCCGGAATAAAGCCATTGTTTCTCTTCATATCCTCAGCCATTTGAGTCGGATTAATAGTGATTGCGGTATAGAAATACGTAAACAGTATAATCAATACAGCAAAAATCAAATTATACCAAAAGCTTGTATGATCTGTTAATGCACGTACAAAACCATTTACTTCATTAACATTTGAGAAGCCCACGAGTGTAATAGGAATAAACATGATTGCCTGAGCAAAAATAATAGGCATCACGTTAGCTGCATTCACTTTCAAAGGAATATATTGTCTGGCACCACCATACTGCTTATTACCTACTATTTTCTTTGCATATTGAACGGGAATTTTTCTTGTTCCCTGCACTAAAAGAATAGCAAATGCTATAACAATCAGCAGAACGACAAGCTCAATCAAGAACATTACCAAACCACCCGTTTTATCTGTCATTCGGGAAATCAATTCCTGAAATAAAGACTGCGGCAAACGAGCAATGATACCAATCATAATAATGAGCGAAATACCATTACCGATTCCTTTATCAGTTATTCTCTCACCAAGCCACAAAATAAACATACTTCCTGCCGCCAAGATGATGGTAGAAGTAAACATAAACAAAGTCCAATCTAATGAAGCATTTAAGGAAGGACCAGCCTGCATTTTAAGATTGAGCAAATAAGAAGGAGCCTGAACCAAAAGGATAAGAATCGTCAAATAACGAGTGTATTGATTCATTTTTCTCCTACCACTCTCACCCTCACGCTGCAGTTTCTGGAAATACGGAACCGCAATACCCAACAACTGAATCACAATAGAGGCAGAGATGTATGGCATGATACCCAATGCAAAAATAGAGGCATTGGAGAATGCTCCACCAGAAAACATATTTAACAAGGCTAAAAGACCTTCGCTTGTTTGTTGATGCAATTGTGCCAGCATTGACGGATTAATACCCGGTAAAACGACATACGAACCAAAACGGTAAATTGCCACAAACAATATGGTAATGAGGATCCGTTGTCTCAGATCCTCAATTTTCCATATATTCTTTAATGTTTCAATAGCTTTTCTCATTGAATTAGAGTTTTACGACTTGTCCACCAGCAGCTTCGATGGCGGCAACAGCCGTTTTAGAAAACGCATGTGCCTGTACATCCAACTTAGCAGTCAAAGTTCCGTTACCTAACACTTTTACCAAGTGGCTTGCAGAAATAAAACCGGCAGCGATGAAATCATTAACACCAACTGTCTGTAAGTTCTTTGCTTCAGCCAATTTTTGAATTGTATCCAAATTGATAGCTTTATACTCTACACGATTGATATTCTTAAAGCCAAACTTTGGAACACGACGCTGAAGAGGCATCTGCCCACCTTCAAAACCGATTTTCTTAGAGTAGCCAGATCTTGATTTAGCCCCTTTATGACCTCGAGTAGAAGTACCACCCAAGCCAGAACCGGGACCACGCCCAATCCTTTTTCTTGTCTTAGTAGATCCTACTGCTGGTTTTAAATTACTTAAGTTCATATTGTAATCGTTTAATATTCAACAAATAATTACTTAACAATGGCAACCAAGTGTTTAACCTTATCTACCATTCCAAGTATTGAAGGAGTACATTCGTGCTCAACCACACGATTTAACTTATGAAGTCCCAGCGCATCCAACGTCCTCTTCTGATCAGCAGGAGCACCAATTCTACTTTTAACTTGTTTAATCTTTACAGTCGACATATTTTCTTCCTCCTTATCCTCTAAATACTTTTTCCACACTAATTCCTCTGTTCTGTGCTACCATACGGGCATCGCGCATTTCGCTTAAAGCCAAGATCGTAGCCTTCACCAAGTTATGCGGGTTTGAAGAACCTTTTGACTTAGCCAGAACATCTGTTACACCTGCACTTTCCAATACTGCACGCATAGCACCACCCGCAACCACACCTGTTCCATGAGAAGCAGGTTTGATAAATACCTCGGCACCACCAAACTTAGCAGACTGTTCGTGGGGAACTGTTCCTTTCAGAACAGGCACTTTTGTCAGGTTTTTCTTAGCAGATTCAACTCCTTTAGCAATAGCCGCAGTTACTTCACCTGCTTTACCAAGTCCCCAACCAATGATTCCCTCTTCATTTCCTACCACCACAATAGCAGAGAAACTAAAAGTTCTACCACCCTTGGTTACTTTGGTCACACGATTAATAGCAACCAATCTGTCTTTCAGTTCTATATCGTTTGTAATCTTAACTCTATTATTAAGTCCTGCCATAATGATTAAAATTTAAGTCCACCGTTACGGGCAGCATCAGCCACCTCTTTTACTCTCCCATGATACAAGTATCCATTACGGTCGAAAACAACAGTAGTAATACCTGCTTCTTGAGCCTTCTTAGCAATCAATTCACCAACTTTAGTAGCCTGTTCTTTTTTCGGCATCTTTTCAGTCATACCCAAAGAAGAAGCAGCGGCCAAAGTCTTACCGGACAAGTCGTCAATAATTTGGACATAAATTTGCTTATTGCTTCTAAACACACTCATACGCGGACATTCAGTTGTACCTGAAATTCTGTTGCGCACTCTATATTTAATCTTAATTCGTCTTTCTATTTTTGTTGTCATAATAATATCTATCAAATTAAATGATTATTTAGCACCGGCTGATTTACCAGACTTTCTACGAATTTCTTCGCCAACAAACTTAATACCTTTACCCTTATATGGCTCAGGCTTACGGAAAGAGCGTATTTTAGAACAAACTTGACCAAGCAATTGCTTATCACAAGATTCCAATATAATCAGAGGATTCTTATTTCTCTCAGACTTAGTCTCAACTTTAATCTCAGGAGGCAGCTGTATAAAAATACTATGAGTATATCCGAGAGCCAGTTCTATAATATTACCTTGGTTAGAAACACGATAACCCACACCGACAAGTTCCAATTCTTTCTTATATCCTTCTGACACACCAACAACCATGTTGTGTACCAGCGAACGATATAATCCATGAAATGCATGCTTTTGCTTAGGATTATCTTGCATTACGTTTTCATTCTCAGCCAAAACAACATTTCCTTCTTCAATGCTAACAGTGATAGCAGGATTTACATATTGGCTCATTTCACCTTTAGGGCCTTTCACGGTAACCACATCATCTCTCAAGATTACTGTTACTCCAGCGGGAATATTAATGGGTAATTTTCCTATTCTTGACATTACTATTTCCTCCTATTAATATACATAACACAATACTTCACCACCGATTTTCAGGTCAGCAGCTTCTTTGTTGGTCATTACACCTTTGGAAGTAGATATTATAGCAATACCCAAACCATTAATAACACGCGGCATATCTTTGTAACCGGTATAACGACGCAGACCCGGAGAAGAAATTCTTTCCAGCTTCTTGATTGCGTTAACCTTATTTACCGGATCATACTTCAAGGCAACTTTAATTGTACCTTGAGGGCCATCTTCTACAAACTTATAATTAAGAATGTAGCCTTTCTCAAAAAGAATCTTTGTGATTTCTTTTTTCAAATTTGAAGCCGGAACTTCCACTACTCTGTGTTTCGCCTGAATAGCGTTCCGTAACCTCGTCAAATAATCTGCTATTGGATCAGTCATATAAAATAAATTAAATTAATCAGGACTACCCTGACAATATTTAAAAAACAAAATTACCAGCTTGCTTTCTTTACACCAGGAATAAGACCGTTGGAAGCCATTTCGCGAAACTGAATTCTGGAGATGCCAAATTGACGGATATATCCTTTAGGACGACCTGTCAACTTACAACGGTTATGCATGCGAATCGGATTAGAATTCTTAGGCAAATCCTGCAATTTCTGTGCGGCCTCAAAAGCCTCTGCCGGATCACCTGTTCTAACAATTTGTTTTAATGCAACTCTCTTCTCGGCATATTTGGCTACTAATTTAGCACGCTTAACTTCGCGTGCTTTCATTGATTCTTTTGCCATATTATCAATCTTTTTTAGCGTTTTTAAACGGTAAACCGAATTCTTTCAACAAAGCATACCCTTCTTCATCTGTTTGCGCAGAGGTCACAAAGGTAATATTCATTCCGAGAATTCTGGTAATGCTATCGATATTTATTTCAGGAAAGATAATTTGCTCCTGAATACCAAGGGTATAGTTACCTTTGCCATCAAACTTACTTTCAATACCTTTGAAATCACGTATACGAGGAAGAGCTACACGAACCAATTTTTCAAGGAATTCGTACATTCTTTCACGACGCAAAGTTACCATAACACCAATAGGCATTTTTTTACGCAATTTGAAATTCGCAATATCCTTACGAGAAATAGTAGCCACGGCTTTTTGGCCAGTGATGGTCGTCATTTCATTTATCGCTACTTCAATAATCTTCTTATCTGCGACAGCCATACCTAAACCTTGATTGATAACAATCTTCTTAAGTACGGGTATCTGCATTGCAGAAGAATACTGGAACTGTGATTTCAATGCAGGCGCAATACGCTCTGCATATTCTTTCTTAAGGCTAGCAGTATTACTCATTACTTAATCTCCTCTCCTGATTTTTTAGAATAACGCACTAAAGTGCCATCGACACTCACTTTTCTACCAACACGCGTTGCTTTGCCTGTTTTGGGATCAACGGGATTTAGGTTTGACAAATGGATAGAAGCTTCTTGCTTCACAATACCACCTTGCGGATTTTTTGCATTCGGTTTTGTGCTTTTAGACACGATGTTGACACCTTCGACAATTGCACGGTTTTTATCAACAAGAACCTTCAATACACGACCAGTCTTACCCTTATCTTCGCCGGAGTTTACATAAACTGTATCGCCTTTTTTAATATGTAATTTACTCATTATTCAATTCTTTTACAATATTAAAGCACTTCAGGAGCGAGTGACACAACTTTCATATTGGTAGCACGAAGTTCGCGAGCTACCGGACCGAAAATACGACTTCCTCTTATTTCACCTGCATTATTCAACAATACGCAAGCATTATCATCAAAACGTATATAAGAACCGTCAGCACGACGAATTTCTTTCTTTGTACGCACGATCAAAGCTTTAGACACTGCACCTTTCTTAATATCACTTGAAGGGATAACGCTCTTTACAGAAACAACAATCACGTCCCCTACTGAGGCATAACGACGTCCTGTACCCCCCAAAACGCGAATACAGAGAGCCTCTTTTGCCCCACTATTATCACATACTGTAAGTCTGGATTCTACTTGTATCATAATTACTTAGCTCTTTCAATTATTTCTACCAATCTCCATCTCTTAGTCTTGCTCAAAGGACGAGTTTCCATGATGTGTACAATATCACCAATATTGCACTCATTTTTTTCATCATGAGCATGGTACTTCTTCGTCTTACTAACGAACTTACCATATATAGGGTGTTTTTCCTTAAATTTAGCTGCCACAGTAATGGTCTTATCCATCTTATTGCTCAGCACAACCCCTGTTCTTTCTTTTCTTAAATTTCTTGCTTCCATCAAGCTCCTCATTTATTGTTAAGTTCTCTTTGGCGTAATTCTGTCTTCATACGCGCAATAGTCCTGCGCAAAAGTTTGATTTGAGCAGGATTATCCAAAGGAGAAATAGAATGATTTAAAACCATTTGGTTATAATTAGCTACCTCAGCCTCTACCCTTTCTACCAAATCATTGGTAGACATCTCTTTAATTTCTGCAATTTTCATACTTCTTACGCATTTTGATTTTGAATATCATAATCACGTCTCACAACAAACTTGGTTGTGATAGGAAGCTTTTGTGCCGCTAAGCGCAAAGCTTCTTTTGCGATTTCATAAGATACTCCTTCGGCTTCAATAATAATTCTACCCGGTGTAACAGGAGCCACGAATCCCTCGGGGCTACCCTTTCCTTTACCCATACGCACATCAGCAGGCTTTCTTGTGATGGGTTTATCGGGGAATATACGAATCCAAATTTGTCCTTGACGTTGCATATATCTTGTTACTGCAATACGCGCAGCTTCAATCTGACGGCCTGTAATCCATTTCGTTTCCAAAGCCTTAATACCAAAAGATCCGAAAGCCAACTGGTTTCCTCTCTGGGCATTACCTTTTTGACGGCCTTTTTGTTGTCTTCTGAATTTTGTTTTTTTCGGTTGTAGCATAATTCCTAAAAATCAAATTCGTTAGCGATTATTTTTCTTTCTTTTGAAGTTCTTTCCGCCATTGCTTCCGCTATTGCTTCCACGACCACTCTCTTTGCTTTGTGTAAAGTTTGGAGCCAATTCTTTCTTCCCATAAACTTCCCCTCTACAAATCCAAACTTTTATACCGAGAAGACCAACTTTAGTCAATGCTTCTGCATGGCAATAGTCTATATCGGCTCTGAAAGTGTGCAACGGAGTTCTTCCTTCCTTATACATTTCAGAACGAGCCATTTCAGCACCGTTCAAACGTCCTGAAATCTGAATCTTGATACCTTCCGCTCCCATACGCATTGTATTAGCAATGGCCATTTTGATGGCGCGACGGTAGGCTATTTTACCTTCAACCTGACGAGCGATGTTGTTAGCCACGATAACAGCGTCCAACTCAGGTCTTTTTACCTCGAAGATATTAATCTGAATATCCTTATCAGTAACCTTCTTCAACTCCTCTTTCAATTTGTCAACTTCTTGGCCGCCTTTGCCGATAATGATACCCGGACGTGCAGTACAAACGGTAATAGTCACGAGTTTCAGTGTACGTTCGATTACAATTCTTGAGACACTTGCCTTAGCAAGACGAGCGTTCAAGTATTTGCGAATCTTGCTATCTTCCAGCAGAGAATCGCCGTAATTCTTGCCACCATACCAATTGGAATCCCATCCTCTGATAATTCCTAAACGATTGCTTATTGGATTAACTTTTTGTCCCATTTACCTTAATTTTGATCTTCGTTATTACTTTTAGAACCAACGAACAACGTCACGTGATTTGAACGTTTACGAATTCTGTAACCTCTCCCCTGCGGAGCCGGTCTCATCCTCTTGAGCGTAGCACCACCGTCAACAAAAATCTTGGTTACAAACAATTCATCACCTTCTGCCTTACGCTCGTTTTTCTTTTCCCAATTAGCTATTGCAGAACGCAGCAATTTTTCCACTTTGGCAGAAGCCTCTTTAGAAGAGAACTTCAAAACGCCGAGTGCTCTGTTCACTTCCATCCCGCGAATCATGTCAGCCACAAGACGCATTTTACGGGGGGAAGTAGGAACATTTTGCAATTTCGCAAAATACATGGTCTTAAGGGCTTCCTTTCTTTCTTCAGCCGATATTTTTTTTCTTGCTCCCATTATATTATTACTTTTTTATTTCAGATAAAAAACCTGTTTTTATTTTTTCTTATTACCGGCATGTCCTCTGAAAGTACGAGTTGGAGCGAATTCACCCAACTTGTGTCCTACCATATTCTCGGTAACATAAACAGGAATAAATTTATTTCCATTGTGAACTGCAACAGTATGCCCAACAAAATCAGGCGAAATCATTGAAGCTCTGGCCCAAGTCTTAACTACCACTTTCTTACCTGATTCATTCATGGCAAGCACTTTTTTCTCAAGCTTAACGTTAATATACGGACCTTTTTTTAATGAACGACTCATAATTTACTCAATTAATCAGATTACTTCTTTCTTCTCTCAATAATATACTTAGACGATTGTTTCTTCGGAGCTCTTGTCTTAAGACCCTTAGCGTACAATCCCTTACGAGATCTCGGGTGTCCTCCTGAAGCACGTCCTTCGCCACCACCCATCGGGTGATCAACCGGATTCATTACAACACCACGGTTACGCGGACGACGTCCTAACCAACGAGAGCGTCCGGCTTTACCGGAGCTTTCCAATCCATGATCTGAGTTACCTACACTACCGATAGTAGCCTTACAAGTGCTAAGAATCTGACGAACCTCACCCGAAGGCAACTTGATAACGCAGTATTTACCTTCTCTTGAAGTCAACTGAGCGAAATTACCGGCTGAACGAACCAAAGCAGCGCCTTGACCCGGACGTAATTCGATGTTGTGAATTACGGTTCCAACCGGAATGTTCTGAAGCGGAAGTGCATTCCCGATTTCCGGAGCTGCTGTTTCGCCTGACATCAAAGTCGCACCAACTTGCAATCCATTGGGAGCAATAATATATCTTTTCTCTCCATCTGCATAAAACAAAAGAGCAATACGAGCCGAACGATTCGGATCGTATTCTATTGTTTTAACCACTGCAGGCACACCGTCTTTATTTCTCTTGAAATCTACGATACGAATAATCTTCTTACTCCCGCCACCAATATAGCGCATAGTCATTTTACCTTGGTTGTTACGACCACCTGAAGATTTCTTTCCAAATACAAGAGACTTTTCTGGTACCCGTGCAGTAATTTCTTCGAAAGTACCAATAATTTTATGTCTTTGCCCCGGCGTTGTGGGCTTAAATTTACGTACTGCCATTTCTGTTAAATATTGCTATAAAAATCAATAGTATCTCCTTCTTTCAACGTAACGATGGCTTTTTTGTAGGCATTCGTACGTCCTTTGATAATACCTGCTCTTGTATACCGGGTTTTACTTTTACCGGCATACTTCATTGTATTTACGTCAACTACCGTAACATTATAAAGGGCTTCAACTTCACTCTTAATTTCCAATTTATTAGCGTCAGGACGCACGATAAAGCCGAAACGATTGTTCGCCTTATCAGTAATAGCAGTCATTTTTTCTGTCACTAACGGTTTAATAATAATTCCCATTATTTAAGCCTCCTTTTTACATTAAGATTTTGTCAATAGCCGAAAGCGAACTTTCAGCAAACACAACAACCCCAGCGTCCAATACTCTGTAAGTATTTAACCCTGAGATGGTCTGCACATTCGCTCCCTTTACATTACGAGCCGACAAATATACGTTTTTATTTGCTTCCGGTAAAATCATAAGCAGCTTTTTATCAGAAACCTTAAGGTTTTTTATCATTGCGATAAAATCTTTTGTCTTCGGAGCTTCAAAGGAGAAGTCTTCTACAACTACAACCGCATTATTTTGAGCCTTATATGCCAAAGCTGACTTACGGGCCAATTCTTTTACCTTTTTATTTAATTTGAAATAGTAGTCTCTGGGCTTGGGGCCAAAAACACGCCCACCACCAACAAGCACCGGTGAATTCATATCGCCACGACGTGCACCGCCGCCACCTTTCTGACGACCGATTTTGCGAGTAGAGCCACTGATTTCGCTTCTCTCTTTTGACTTATGTGTACCCTGACGCCGATTAGCCATAAACTGTTTCACATCCAAGTAGATAGCATGGTCGTTGGGTTCAATTCCGAAGATAGACTCGTTTAACGTAATCTTTCTCCCAGTGTCTTCACCTTTAATGTTATATACGTTAACTTCCATTATTTCTCAATTATTACGATTGAACCTTTGCAACCAGGAACAGATCCTTTAATCAAAAGGAGGTTGTGTTCCGCAATTACTTTTAATACCTGCAAATTTTGAACAGTCACTCTGTCACCACCAAGCTGTCCACCCATGCGCATTCCTTTGAAAACTTTCGCAGGATATGAACAAGCACCGATAGAACCCGGTTTACGAGCGCGGTTGTGCTGACCATGAGTGGTCTGCCCCACACCACCAAAACCGTGACGCTTAACTACACCCTGAAAACCTTTACCCTTAGAAGTACCTACAACATCAACAAATGCTGCATCATTGAACAGTTCTACGGTAACTGTGTCACCCAGATTCAATTCTGTTTCAAACTCTTTGAACTCAGCCAAGTGTTTCTTGGGAGTTACTCCGGCTTTCTTAAAATGCCCCATCAAAGGCTTCGTAGTGTGCTTTTCTTTTTTGTCTTGAAAGCCCAATTGAACAGCTTCATAGCCATCCTTTTCTACTGTTTTCACCTGAGTAACAACACAAGGACCTGCTTCGATAACAGTGCATGGTACATTTTTACCCTCGGCACTGAAAACGGATGTCATTCCGATTTTTTTTCCTAATAATCCTGGCATTTCACTTATTTTTTTAATACTTACACTTTGATTTCTACTTCCACACCACTGGGCAATTCCAGCTTCATCAGAGCATCTACAGTTTTAGCTGTCGAGCTATAGATATCGATCAATCTCTTATAAGAAGAAAGTTCGAATTGTTCACGCGACTTCTTGTTAACGAAAGTCGAACGGTTCACGGTAAAGATACGCTTGTGCGTAGGAAGAGGAATAGGGCCGCTAACAATGGCGCCCGTGGTCTTCACTGTTTTTACAATCTTCTCAGCGGACTTGTCAACCAAGTTGTGGTCGTAAGATTTCAGTTTGATTCTAATTTTTTGACTCATTACTGTTTTAGTTATTAATAATTTTATACTTTACACAATAAGGTTCCGTAGACTAAGAGTCATTCGCTAGCCTACGGAATCCCTGTTTTTTTAGACTAAATCAACACGCCCTTTCACTTCCTCCAACACAGCCTTAGCTATAGAGTTAGAAACTTGAGCATGATGAGAATATACCATTGAAGAAGTTGCACGGCCAGAAGTAATGGTACGCAAAGCTGTTACGTAGCCAAACATTTCGGCCAACGGGACCATTGCCTTCACGATACGAGCACCCGATCGGCTGGACTCCATACCTTCTACCTGACCACGACGCTTATTCAAGTCACCGATAACATCACCCATATTTTCTTCCGGAGTGACAACCTCCAACTTCATGATGGGCTCCATCAAGACAGGGCCAGCCTTAGAGCAAGCATTCTTATATGCCTGGATGGCACAGATCTCAAAAGACAACTGGTCAGAGTCTACCGGGTGGAAAGAGCCATCAACCAAAGTTACTTTCAATGAATCCAACGGATAGCCCGCCAATACGCCGTTCTTCATGGCTGTATTAAAACCTTTTTGTACAGAGGGGATGAATTCCTTAGGAATATTACCACCCTTCACTTCATCCACAAACTGCAGCCCGCCATCTTTGAAATCTTCATCAACCGGGCCGATGTTTACGATGATATCAGCGAACTTACCGCGTCCACCAGACTGTTTCTTATAAACTTCACGCAAGTTGACGGTCTTAGTGATAGCCTCCTTATAGTTAACTTGAGGTTTACCTTGGTTACATTCAACCTTAAACTCACGCTTCAAACGATCGATGATAATATCCAAGTGCAACTCACCCATACCAGAGATTACTGTCTGTCCACTCTGTTCATCAGTTCTAACTGTAAACGTCGGGTCTTCTTCTGCCAATTTAGCCAAACCGTTGGATAGCTTATCCATATCCTTCTGTGTTTTAGGCTCAACGGCAATACCGATTACCGGTTCGGGAAAGTCCATAGATTCCAAAACAATCGGAGCAGACTCATCACAGAGAGTATCACCCGTGTGAATATCTTTAAACCCTACACCGGCTCCGATATCACCGGCACCGATTACTTCTACAGGATTCTGCTTATTTGAGTGCATTTGGAACAAGCGAGATACACGCTCTTTCTTTCCGGAGCGAGAGTTGTAAATATAAGATCCGGATTCCACCTTACCTGAATACACACGGAAGAAAGTCAGCCGGCCCACATACGGGTCGGTAGCAATCTTAAACGCCAAAGCGGAAGTCTTTTCATCATCATCCGGTCTGCGGTCTTCTTCCAAACCTGTGTTGGGATTAGTTCCCACGATATTCGGAGTATCCAGCGGAGAGGGCAAGAAAGCACAAACGTAGTCAAGCAAAGTTTGTACCCCCTTATTCTTGAACGACGAACCGCACAGCATCGGAACAATTGCCATTTGCACTGTAGCGTTACGAAGAGCCCTAAGGATTTCTTCTTCGGTGATAGTGGAAGGATCGTCAAAATACTTTTCCATCAAAGTATCGTCAAACTCTGCAACCTTCTCAAGCATCTTATCCCTCCACTCAATAGCTTCGTCAACCAAGTTAGCAGGGATTTCTTCTACGCTGTAATCGGCTCCCATTGTTTCATCATGCCAGAAGATAGCTTTCATTTTCACAAGATCTACCAAACCTTTGAAAGTTTCTTCAGCACCAATGGGAATAACAACCGGACAAGGATTAGCACCCAAAACGTCTTTCATCTGGCGAACAACCTCAAAGAAGTCTGCCCCCGAGCGGTCCATTTTGTTTACATAACCGATACGCGGAACATTGTACTTGTCTGCTTGACGCCAAACGGTTTCAGATTGCGGTTCAACGCCACCTACTGCACAATATGCAGCCACAGCGCCATCCAACACGCGCAAAGAGCGCTCTACTTCAGCTGTAAAGTCAACGTGTCCCGGAGTGTCAATCAAGTTAATTTTATATGTATTGCCAGCATATTGCCAACGAGTGGTGGTAGCAGCCGAGGTAATAGTGATGCCGCGCTCTTGCTCCTGTTCCATCCAGTCCATCGTAGCAGCACCATCATGCACTTCACCGATCTTATGGGTAAGACCCGTATAGAAAAGAATACGTTCGGAGGTTGTCGTTTTTCCGGCATCGATGTGAGCCATGATACCGATATTGCGCGTCAAATGTAAATCATGTTTTGCCATTCTAATTCTTTTACTTTAAGTTTTTAATTTTGAATTTTATCTCTTACAGTATTAGAATCTGAAATGCGCAAACGCACGGTTGGCTTCAGCCATTCTGTGCATATCTTCCTTACGTTTGTAAGCACCGCCTTGTTCGTTGAAGGCATCCATAATTTCGGCAGCCAACTTATCGGCCATTGATTTACCCCCACGCTTGCGCGCAAAGACAATCAGGTTCTTCATGGAGATTGACTCCTTACGGTCGGGACGAATCTCGGTAGGAACTTGGAAAGTGGCACCACCTACACGACGTGACTTCACTTCCACTTGCGGAGTTACATTATCCAGAGCCTTTTTCCAGATTTCAAGAGCAGACTTCTCTTCATTCTGCATCTTATTCTTCACGGTTTCCAAAGCTGCATAGAAAATCTCATAAGAGGTATTCTTCTTGCCATCGTACATCAAGTGATTTACAAACTTGGAAACTTTCACATCATTAAACACGGGATCCGGCAGGATAACGCGTTTCTTTGGTTTCGCTTTTCTCATTTGTCTGAAAGAATAATGTTTTTCGTTCTTGGCTGTTTACTTCTGTCTTCTTCAACTCTCCCTCCGGAAAGTTTACTCAACCTTTAGCATATCCAACAAACTAAAACGTAAATAAATGTTTTTTACTTTTCTTAGTGACCAATACTGGTTTTATTTCTTCTTAGCCGGAGCCGCTTGACCTGGTTTCGGACGTTTTGCACCGTATTTGGAGCGTCTTTGCGTACGACCTGCCACACCTGCCGTATCCAAAGTTCCACGTACAATGTGATAGCGCACACCCGGAAGGTCTTTCACACGACCGCCACGCACCAATACGATAGAGTGCTCTTGCAAATTGTGTCCTTCACCCGGGATATAAGAGTTTACTTCTTTACCGTTGGTCAAACGCACGCGAGCGACTTTACGCATAGCTGAATTCGGTTTTTTCGGAGTGGTAGTATACACTCTCACGCAAACGCCACGTCTTTGAGGACATGAATCCAAGGCTGGAGACTTACTTTTCTCCACCAGCACTTCGCGTCCTTTTCTTACTAATTGCTGAATTGTAGGCATTGTAATTGTTTTTTAATGATATGTTATTATTGTTTATATTAATTCAAAACTATACACTTTTGGGCTGCAAAGATACGAATAAGTTTTGAATAATCAATGTCCTACAAGTTTTTTTGTTTTCAAGCCTCTCCCTTTATGTTAGGAAGTGGAGGGTAGGATTGCTCATCAGGCATGCGAATCTGTCCAAAAGAACGTTCGTATTTCCCTATATTCTCCTCCAATGCACGCAGCAGACGCTTGGTATGTTCGGGCGATAGAACAATACGCGATTTCACTCCGGCCTTAGGCATTCCGGGCATCACTCGTATAAAATCAAGGATAAACTCCGAACTGGAGTGAGTAATAATAGCGAGATTGGCATAAGTACCCTGTGCTACTTCTACGTTCAATTCTATTTGCAACTGACCGTTGTTGTCTTGGTTTTCCATATTCAATATTCTTTTAGAGATAGACAAAGATAATTCTTTATTCTCAACACACAAAAAACTTTGTCTGAAAAGGGATCCTCTTAAGGAACAATAGACGTTGTATGTAAAATCAGTAACCGTTGTTTTTAGAAACTTTATTTGAAGCTCTTGAATATCTGTTCGCATACAGAGAATGCATATCCGCCCTAAGCGAACAAAAAAAACTTTCCATGTTAGTAAGCAGTTGTGATACAAAAAAAGGAGAGACAACCCTTCCTTGAGTGATCTCTCCTTAATAATAAACTGATTGTATTAGTAGCGTTAATTTTCTACAGACTCATCCACGGCATAGTCAAGTACCGTCTTCTTGTTGGCAAGCATACGGTCATACTCTTCTTTAGAACCTACTATAATCTTTTCAAACTCACGCTGTCCCGTACCGGCAGGAATCAAATGGCCACAGATTACATTTTCTTTCATTCCTTCTAAGCGGTCAACCTTACCATTGATAGCGGCCTCATTAAGTACTTTGGTCGTTTCCTGGAAAGAGGCAGCCGACATAAAGCTCGAAGTTTGCAAAGCGGCACGAGTGATACCTTGAAGAATCTGAATGGAAGTTGCAGGAACAGCATCGCGCACTTCAACAGCTTTCAAGTCGCGGCGTTTCAGCATAGAGTTCTCATCACGCAATTTACGGGCTGTTACAATCTGACCCGCTTGCAGATTCTGTGAATCGCCGGCATCGACTACCACTTTCTTACCCCAGATACGATCGTTCTCCTCCATGAACTCCAGTTTATCAACCACTTGTTGTTCCAAGAAGCGAGTATCGCCCGGTTCATCAATCTCGACTTTACGCATCATTTGGCGAACGATGATTTCGAAATGCTTATCATTAATCTTCACACCCTGCAAACGATACACATCCTGAACCTCATTCACGATATATTCTTGCACAGCCGTGGGGCCCTTAATTGCAAGAATATCAGCTGGAGTGATGGCACCATCAGACAATGGGGTACCGGCACGTACATAGTCGTTTTCCTGTACCAAGATTTGCTTGGAGAGAGGTACGAGGTATTTCTTAACCTCACCGGTCTTGGAAGTAATGATGATTTCTCGATTGCCGCGTTTCACCTTCCCCATTGTAACCTCTCCATCGATTTCTGAAACGACAGCAGGGTTGGACGGATTACGCGCCTCGAACAACTCCGTGACACGAGGAAGGCCACCTGTGATATCACCAGCTTTACCTACAGCACGCGGTATTTTCACAATCACTTCACCGGCTTTTACCTTCTGTCCGTTTTCTACAACCACGTGTCCACCTACAGGCAAGTTGTAAGTACGGATCAACTCACCATCTTCAGTCATAATATGGGCCGTAGGTACTTTCGTTTTATCCTTAGATTCGATGATGATAATTTCACGCAAACCGGTAGACTCATCAGACTCCACTTTATAGGTCACATTTTCAATAACACCTTCAAACTCAATCTTACCGGTAGCCTCAGTAATGATGACCGCATTAAACGGATCCCAACGGGCGATGAGTTTACCTTTCTCAACGATTTCACCATCAGTGGCGTACAGTGTAGAGCCATAAGGCACATTATGCGTAGAAAGTACGATGCCCGTGTTGACATCCACAAAACGTACTTCAGCCAAACGGCCCACTACCACCTTAGCGGGTTCACCTGCTTCATCTATAATATCTACCGTACGAAGTTCTTCAAATTCCAGACGTGCGGGATTCTTGGCAACAATACCGGCATTGGCTGCAATATTAGCGGCCGTACCACCGGCGTGGAAAGTACGCAACGTCAACTGCGTACCAGGCTCACCGATAGACTGTGCGGCAATGACCCCGACGGCTTCTCCCTTTTGAACCATACGACTGGAAGCCAGATTACGTCCGTAGCATTTGGCACAAACGCCTTTCTTGGATTCGCAAGTCAGTACCGAACGTATTTCAACGCTCTCAATCGGAGAATCCTCAATCTTTTGCGCGATATCCTCAGTTATTTCCTCGCCACCGGCCACGATCAATTCTCCCGTAGTAGGATGTATGATATCATGTACCGATACACGACCGAGGATACGTTCAGAAAGGGTGGCAATCGTTTCATCGTTATTTTTCAAAGCTGTACAAACCAGTCCGCGAAGTGTACCACAATCCTCTTCATTGATAATCACATCATGCGAAACATCAACCAAACGACGAGTCAAATATCCGGCATCGGCTGTCTTCAAGGCGGTATCTGCCAAACCCTTACGCGCACCGTGAGTAGAAATAAAGTACTCCAACACCGACAATCCTTCTTTAAAGTTAGAAAGAATCGGGTTCTCGATAATCTGACCACCTTCGGCACCAGCTTTCTGAGGTTTAGCCATCAACCCACGCATACCGGAGAGCTGACGAATCTGTTCTTTAGAACCACGAGCTCCGGAATCCAACATCATGTATACCGAATTAAATCCCTGGTCATCGCTCGAAATGGTTTTCATCAGAATATTAGAAAGTTCGGAGTTCACATGAGTCCAAATATCAATTACTTGATTGTAGCGCTCGTTATTGGTAATGAAACCCATGTTGTAGTTGTTTATTACCTGCTCCACTTCATCGTAACCTTTCTGCACCAATACTTCTTTCTCTTCAGGGATAATTATATCTCCTAAGTTGAACGACAAGCCCCCCTTAAAAGCCATATAGTAACCAAGGTTCTTTATACCATCAAGGAAATCGGCAGCTTTGGCCACACCGCACACCTTAATTACATGGCTAATGATGTCACGAAGTGATTTCTTGGATATTATCGTATTGATATATCCAGCCTCCGCAGGCACGATTTCGTTGACAATCACACGTCCCACAGAGGTGTCATGCATCATTTTATTTACGATGTCACCATTCTCATCAACATCTTTCACAACAACACTGACCGGAGCATGGATATCACATTTCCCCTCATTATAAGCGATGAGTGCTTCCTCTGGGCCATAGAAAGTCAAACCTTCACCCTTAGCCCCTTTACGCAACTTGGTGATATAATACAATCCTAACACCATATCTTGTGCAGGTACAGTAATAGGAGCACCATTAGCAGGATTCAATATATTATGCGATTGAAGCATCAACATCTGCGCTTCCAATATCGCCTCATTGCTCAAAGGCAAGTGAACGGCCATCTGGTCACCGTCGAAGTCGGCGTTGAAAGCCGTACACGCCAATGGATGCAACTGAATAGCCTTACCTTCGATCATCTTAGGCTGGAAAGCTTGAATACCTAAACGATGAAGCGTGGGAGCACGGTTCAACAGTACCGGATGTCCTTTCATCACATGTTCCAGAATATCCCAAATCACAGGTTCTTTGCGATCCACTATTTTTTTGGCACTCTTCACTGTCTTCACAATGCCGCGTTCAATCAACTTGCGAATGATAAACGGTTTGTAGAGTTCCGCAGCCATCAGTTTAGGAATACCACATTCGCCCATCTTCAGCTCCGGCCCCACGACAATAACCGAACGTGCAGAATAGTCAACACGTTTACCCAGCAAGTTCTGACGGAAACGTCCCTGCTTTCCTTTCAAACTGTCGGAAAGAGATTTCAGTGGGCGATTGGCATCAGTCTTCACTGCGCTCGATTTACGCGAGTTATCGAACAATGAATCAACGGCCTCCTGCAACATTCGCTTTTCATTACGCAAAATCACTTCAGGCGCTTTGATTTCAATCAATCTTTTTAAACGATTATTACGAATGATGACACGACGATAGAGGTCATTCAAGTCAGACGTAGCAAAACGACCGCCATCCAAGGGTACCAATGGACGCAGTTCGGGCGGGATAACCGGAACAATGCGCACAATCATCCATTCGGGTTTATTACGTCCACGTGAAGCACGGAAAGACTCAACCACCTGCAAACGCTTTAACGCTTCAGTCTTACGCTGCTGCGAAGCATCACTTCCTGCACGGTTACGCAATTCATAAGACAAAGAATCAAGATCTATGCGAGACAGCAAATCATAGATTGCTTCCGCACCCATCTTGGCAACAAACTTATTGGGGTCTGAATCTTCAAGAAACTGATTATCTTTCGGCAACTTTTCCAGCAAATCCAAGTATTCACCTTCTTCAAGCAAATCATATTGAGCCACTTCGCCCGACAATACACCCGGCTGAACAACAACATAACGCTCATAGTAAATAATGGCATCCAATTTCTTAGTGGGCAAACCCAACAAATAACCGATTTTGTTAGGAAGTGAACGGAAGTACCAAATGTGAGCCACCGGAACAACCAGTTGAATATGTCCCATACGCTCACGACGAACTTTCTTTTCAGTCACTTCCACACCACAACGGTCGCAGACAATACCTTTATAACGAATACGCTTGTATTTACCGCAATGGCACTCATAATCCTTGATGGGGCCAAAAATGCGTTCGCAAAACAGACCGTCTCGTTCAGGCTTATACGTACGATAGTTGATGGTTTCAGGCTTTAACACTTCACCACTCGAATTCTCAAGGATTTCCTCGGGAGAAGCCAAACCGATAGAGATTTTCGAGAAATTACTCTTTATCTTGTTATCTTTTCTAAAAGCCATACTTTATATATAATTGATAATTGACTATTGATAATTAGAAATGAGTTCATAACTGGGAATGAAAAGCAATTTTCATCCCCAATTATCAATTATTCCAGATTGATGCTCAAGCCTAAACCTCTCAGCTCATGCAGCAATACATTCAGTGACTCCGGAATACCCGGAGTAGGCATAGGCTCACCTTTCACAATCGCTTCGTAAGCTTTGGAACGTCCAACGACGTCATCAGACTTAATTGTCAGAATCTCCTGCAGAATATGTGCGGCACCGAAAGCTTCGAGTGCCCAAACCTCCATTTCTCCGAAACGCTGACCACCGAACTGCGCCTTACCACCTAACGGTTGCTGTGTAATAAGAGAATACGGGCCGATGGAACGTGCATGCATCTTATCTTCAACCATGTGACCAAGTTTCAACATATAAGTCACACCCACCGTAGCTTGCTGTTCGAAAGCTTCACCTGTACCGCCATCGTACAATGTAGTCTTGCCATAACGAGGCAAACCGGCCTTGTCCGTCCATTCGTTCAAGTCATCCAAAGAAGCACCATCGAAAATAGGAGTAGCAAATTTCACACCCAGATTCTTTCCTGCACGACCAAGAACAGCTTCAAAGATCTGTCCGATATTCATACGCGAAGGCACACCCAACGGATTCAATACGATATCTACCGGAGTACCATCTGCCAAGAACGGCATATCCTCCTGACGAACTACACGAGAAACAATACCCTTATTACCGTGACGTCCCGCCATCTTATCACCAACACCAATTTTACGTTTCTTGGCAATGTAAACTTTAGCCATTTGGATGATACCGGCAGGCAATTCATCACCGATAGTGATAGCAAACTTCTTACGCTTCAATTCGGCATCAAGTTCTTTGTATTTCTTGATGAAATTCATCACCAAAGCACGAATCAAATCGTTGGTATGTTCATCTTTCGTCCAATTACTTAACTGAATAGCAGTAAAGTCTAAATCACTGAAATCTGAAACGGTGAATCTGGCACCTTTAGAGATAACATCAGCACCCATATAGTCTTTCACTCCTTCTGAAGTGAGATTATCCGTCAGCTTTAACAACTTGTTTATCAATATCTTCTTCAAGTCGCCAATCTTAGCTTCAAATTCATCATCAATTTTCGGGAGTAAAGCCTTATCTGCCAGTTTGGAACTACGAGTCTTGACAACGCGCGAGAACAAACGCTTATCTATAACAACTCCCTTCAGAGAAGGAGAAGCCTTGAGAGAAGCATCTTTCACATCACCGGCTTTATCACCAAAGATGGCACGAAGCAATTTTTCTTCAGGAGAAGGATCAGATTCACCTTTAGGAGTAATCTTACCGATCAAGATATCACCCGGTTCAATACGGGCACCAATACGAACAATGCCATTTTCATCAAGATCTTTGGTCGCTTCTTCGCTTACATTAGGAATATCAGAAGTCAATTCTTCCATTCCACGTTTCGTTTCACGAACCTCCAAAGAATACTCTTCCACGTGTACCGAAGTTAAAAGGTCTTCACGAACCACACGTTCGTTCAATACGATGGCATCCTCATAATTATAACCCTTCCACGGCATATAAGCCACCAACAAGTTCTTACCCAAAGCCAATTCTCCGTCTTCAGTAGAATAGCCTTCTGTCAAAATCTGCCCCTCTGTCACACGCTGCCCCTTCTCACAAATAGGACGAAGGTCAATCGTCATGTTTTGGTTGGTACGACGCCACTTAGGAATGACATATTCTTTCAATGCAGGCTCAAAGCTTACAAACTCCTCTTCATCCGTACGATCATACAATATACGAATAGTCGTAGCATCTACAAAATCAACTACTCCATTGCCTTCGGCAGTAATCTGAGTACGAGAATCGCGAGCCAATTGGCGTTCAATACCTGTACCTACAATCGGAGCTTCACTTTTCAACAAAGGAACAGCCTGACGCATCATGTTCGAGCCCATCAATGCACGGTTAGCATCATCATGCTCCAAGAAAGGAATCAGAGAGGCTGCGATAGAAGCAATCTGCTGTGGAGAGACATCCATCAGTTCCACTTCCGAAGGAGGAACAACCGGATAATCGGCATCCTGACGTGATTTAACTCTGTCACGGATAAACGTTCCATCATCATTCAAAGGCGCATTTCCTTGCGCGATAATCTTTTCTTCTTCTTCCTCGGCAGTCAAATAAACCAAACCTTCGTCCGAAAGGTCCACCTTACTATTTTCTACTTTACGATAAGGTGTTTCTATGAATCCCAGTTCATTAATCTTAGCGAACACGCAGAGTGAAGAAATCAAACCGATATTCGGGCCCTCAGGCGTCTCAATAGGACAAAGACGCCCATAGTGTGTATAGTGTACGTCACGAACTTCGAAACCGGCACGTTCACGTGACAAACCGCCGGGACCAAGAGCAGACATACGACGCTTGTGAGTTATTTCAGCCAACGGGTTAGTCTGATCCATGAACTGCGACAAGGCATTCGTTCCAAAGAATGAATTAATTACGGAAGAAATCGTTTTGGCATTAATCAAGTCTATCGGAGTGAAGACCTCGTTATCACGAACATTCATCCGTTCACGGATAGTACGCGACATACGTGCCAAACCAATGGCAAACTGATTGGACAATTGCTCGCCTACCGTACGTACACGACGATTGCTCAAATGGTCAATATCATCCACATCAGCCTTCGAGTTAATCAACTCAATCAGATATTTGATGATTTCTATAATATCCTCTTTAGTTAACACACGCACGTCCATATCGGTCGCCAGATTCAACTTTCTGTTGATACGATAACGCCCTACATCTCCCAAGTCATATCTCTTTTCCGAGAAGAAAAGATTATTGATTACCTCACGAGCACTTGCATCATCAGCAGGATCGGCATTACGCAACTGACGATAAATGTATAACACTGCTTCTTTTTCCGAATTACTCGGATCCTTCTGCAGCGTATTATATATGATAGAAAAGTCAGACTGATTCGGTTCTTCCTTATGTACAAGAATATTCTGAACGCCTGATTCCAATATAATGTCAACATGCTCCGGCTCAATCACTGTTTCGCGGTCGATAACGACCTCATTACGTTCAATAGAAACAACTTCACCGGTATCTTCGTCTACAAAATCTTCAATCCATGTTTTCAATACACGAGCAGCCAACTTACGCCCCATAATTTTCTTGAGGTTGGTTTTGTTCACCTTTACATCCTCTGCCAAATTAAAGATCTCAAGAATATCCTTGTCATTTTCAAAGCCGATAGCTCTTAGCAAAGTAGTGACAGGCAACTTCTTTTTACGATCAATGTACGCATACATGACGTTATTGATGTCGGTAGCAAACTCAATCCACGAGCCTTTGAACGGAATAATACGTGCTGAATATAACTTGGTACCGTTAGCATGTACACTTTGCCCGAAGAATACACCGGGTGAACGGTGAAGTTGAGATACAACTACACGCTCCGCACCATTGATGACAAATGTCGCTTTATCCGTCATATAAGGAATAGGACCTAAAAACACATCTTGAATAACCGTGTCAAAGTCCTCATGGTCAGGGTCGGTACAATATAACTTCAATTTCGCTTTCAAGGGTACACTATAAGTAAGCCCTCGCTCTATACATTCATCGATGGTATAACGCGGCGGATCAATATAGTAGTCTAAAAACTCAAGAACAAAATTATTTCTTGTATCGGCAATAGGGAAGTTTTCAGCAAATACTTTATACAATCCCTCGTTCTTACGTTTCTCAGGTGGGGTGTCTAGTTGTAGAAAGTCTTTGAATGACTTCAATTGTACTTCCAGAAAATCCGGATACTCAAGCGGATTCTTAGTCGAAGCGAAATTAACTCTTTGATTTACAGTAGTTGAAGACATCTGTTAATGATGGATTTGTAGAACTTAATTTTAAATATATACACAAAAAGGTTAAGAACCCTTTTCATGAAGGGTTCCTAACCGAAATACCTGATTTACAGGTCAATGTTATTTAAGTTCAACTTCAGCTCCAGCTTCTTCCAATGTTTTCTTCAGAGACTCTGCTTCGTCTTTGGCCAAACCTTCTTTTACTACACTGGGAGCACCGTCTACCATATCTTTAGCTTCTTTCAAGCCAAGACCACAAGCTTCCTTAACGGCCTTAACTACCTGAAGTTTAGCTGCGCCAGCACTCTTCAATACTACATCGAAAGAAGTCTTTTCTTCTGCGGCGGCAGCGCCACCGGCTGCAGGAGCAGCAGCAACAGCAACAGCTGCAGCAGCAGGCTCAATACCATATTCTTCTTTCAAGATTGTTGCAAGTTCATTAACTTCTTTTACTGTCAAGTTAACTAATTGTTCTGCAAAAGCTTTCAAATCTGCCATTTTTGTATGATTTTAATTGTTTAGATACTAAAATAAATTGATATTACAATATTTCCGAATTTTACGCTTCGGGACGTTCCCCAAGAGTCTTAAGAACTCCGTGGAGGGTGTTTCCACCTGATTGCAGAGCAGAAATAACATTCTTGGCCGGTGATTGCAACAAGGCAACGATATCGGCAATAACCTCATTCTTACTCTTGATACTTACGAGAGCATCCAGCTGGTCAGCACCAACATAGAAGCTTTCTTCCGCATATGCAGCTTTCAGTCCGGGAATACCATTCTTTGAGTTATCCTTCAGCAATTTAGCCGGAACGTTAGCAACATTGCAAAACATCACGGCTGTCGTACCTTTCAGAGAACCATAAAGCGGAGAATAGTCTTCTTCCAAGTTTTCCAATGCTTTGTGAAGCAATGTATTCTTAACCACCATTAATTTGATGTCAGCCTTGAAACAAGCTTTCCTCAAAGCGCTGGTTGCACTGGCATTCATCGCAGTGGTATCTACCAAGTAGAAATGACCGTATTCTTTCACTGTAGCAGCAATCTGCTCAATAATCGCACTTTTATCTTCCTTTCTCATTACTACTCCGTTTTATTAGATTTCTTCTACTGTTTTCGGGTCAATTTTGATACCCGCACTCATCGTGCTAGAAAGATAAATACTCTTAATATATGTACCCTTGGCTGCAGTCGGCTTCAATTTATTCAACGTAGAGATGAATTCTTTCGCATTATCACGAATTTGGTCAGCACTAAATGAAACTTTGCCAATAGAAGTATGAACAATACCGGTTTTATCAACCTTGAAGTCAATTTTACCCTGTTTTACTTCTCTAACAGCTTTAGCAACATCCATAGTTACAGTGCCACTCTTCGGGTTAGGCATCAATCCACGAGGACCGAGCACACGACCGAGCGCACCAATCTTACCCATAATAGACGGCATAGTGATGATCACATCAATATCAGTCCATCCACCTTTGATCTTTTCAATATATTCATCAAGACCAACATAGTCAGCTCCGGCTTCTTTTGCAGCAGCTTCAGCATCCGGTGTACAAAGCACCAGAACGCGTATAACTTTACCTGTACCGTGAGGAAGTGAAACAACACCTCTCACCATTTGGTTAGCTTTACGCGGGTCAACGCCCAAACGTACGTCGATATCCAGAGAAGCGTCGAACTTAGTAAAGGAAATTTCCTTTACCAATGCAGCGGCTTCTTTGAGAGAGTATGCTTTCCCTGCTTCAATTTTTTCTGCAGCCAACTTTTGATTTTTTGTCAGTTTACCCATTCTAATTGAAGTTTATTAATTATTAACCGGGAACTCCCCTTTTACAGCGATACCCATACTTCTAGCTGTACCGGCAACCATTTTCATGGCAGCCTCTACAGTGAAACAGTTTAAGTCAACCATTTTGTCCTGAGCAATCGTACGAACCTGTTCCCAAGTAATCTCGGCAACTTTCTTACGGTTAGGCTCAGCAGAACCACTCTTTTGTTTCGTCACTTCCAACAATTGGATAGCCACGGGAGGAGTCTTGATCACAAAATCAAAAGACTTATCTGCGTAGTAAGTGATAATCACAGGAAGTACTTTTCCTGCTTTGTCTTGGGTTCTGGCGTTGAATTGCTTGCAAAATTCCATGATATTTATACCCTTAGAACCTAAAGCAGGTCCTACGGGAGGTGATGGATTTGCCGCGCCTCCTTTAATCTGTAATTTGATTAGTCCAGCAACTTCTTTAGCCATTTTTTATTGATTTATATATAAACATTAATGAAGAATACTACAGCGTAACACCTGCACTATTCTTTCTCAACCTGCATAAAGCCTAATTCGAGCGGAGTTTTCCGTCCGAATATCTTCACCATGACCTTCAGTTTCTTCTTCTCGGTGTTCACTTCTTCAATGATTCCACTGAATCCGCTAAACGGACCATAATTCACTTTTACGGTCTCGCCGACTATGTACGGAATATTCAGCTCTTCACTGGACTCCTGCAATTCATCGACCGTACCAAGTATACGATTCACTTCTGACTGTCTCAGAGGAACAGGTTTATCCAATCCACCTAAGAACCCTATTACATTAGGAGTATTTCTCAAGTGGTGAGCCACCTCACCTACAAGAGTAGCCTCCACCAAAACGTAACCAGGGAGATAGCTTCTCTCCTTCACAATTTTTTTACCATTGCGAACCTGATATACTTTTTCGGTAGGAATCAATACCTGAGAAACGTAATCACCAAGGTTGCTGTTTTTAATATCAGCTTCAAGATATTCCTTTACCTTAGCTTCTTTTCCGCTAATAGCACGCAAGACGTACCATTTCTTTTCTATCTCAGACATTTCTCCTTAACTTTAGTGTGGATAAACAAATTCCATCAGATGTTGGAAACAGAAGTCCATCGCAAATACTACCACTGCAATTAGTAGGGAAGCATATAAAACAACTACTGCACTGTTAGTAAGTTCAGAATACGTAGGCCACGACACTTTATGAACAAGTTCGTCGTAAGTTTCTTTAAAATAAGCTACTATCTTCTTCATTTTAAAAATATTAGCACGGGAGGAGAGGCTCGAACTCCCGACACCCGGTTTTGGAGACCGGTGCTCTACCAACTGAGCTACTCCCGTTGAACATAATCAGTTCCCGACTATACCGAGAGCTGATTAAGATATTTATTAGTCAAGAATTTCTGTAATCTGACCGGAACCTACCGTACGACCACCTTCACGGATAGCGAAACGCAAACCTACGTTCAAAGCTACCGGATAAATCAATTCTACAGTAATTTCTACGTTATCGCCAGGCATTACCATTTCAGTTCCTTCCGGAAGAGTAATTTCACCTGTACAGTCCATCGTACGCAGATAGAATTGAGGACGGTATTTATTGTGGAACGGAGTGTGGCGGCCACCTTCTTCTTTCTTCAAAACATAGATAGAAGCTTTGAATTTAGAGTGAGGTTTGATCTGACCAGGTTTACAAAGAACCATACCACGTTTGATTTCGTTCTTGTCAATACCACGGAGCAACAAACCTACGTTGTCACCGGCTTCACCCTGATCGAGCAATTTGCGGAACATCTCAACACCTGTTACAACAGATTTCTTATCTTCACCCAAACCGAGGATTTCAACTTCATCACCTACATGGATAACACCGGCTTCGATACGACCGGTTGCTACAGTTCCACGACCAGTGATTGAGAATACGTCTTCAACCGGCATCAAGAACGGTTTATCAACATCACGCGGAGGCAGAGGAATCCAATTATCGCAAGCATCCATCAGCTCCATCACTTTATTTTCCCACTTCTCAACACCATTCAATGCGCCAAGAGCAGAACCTTGAATAAACGGAGTGTTGTCACCGTCGAATTCGTAAGCTGAAAGCAGTTCACGCATTTCCATTTCAACAAGCTCTAACATTTCGGCATCATCCACCATATCACACTTGTTCATAAACACTACCAATCTGGGAACGTTTACCTGACGAGCCAACAGGATGTGTTCGCGAGTCTGAGGCATCGGACCGTCAGTAGCAGCAACCACGATGATAGCACCATCCATCTGAGCAGCACCGGTAACCATGTTCTTCACATAGTCGGCGTGACCCGGACAGTCAACGTGCGCATAGTGACGGTTAGCAGTTTGATACTCTACGTGAGAAGTATTGATTGTAATACCTCTTTCTTTTTCTTCAGGAGCGTTGTCGATAGAATCGAAAGAACGCAATTCTGAAAGACCTTTTTTTGCCAACACAGTAGTGATAGCAGCAGTCAACGTGGTCTTACCGTGGTCAACGTGACCAATAGTACCAATGTTTACGTGCGGTTTGGTACGTTCGAATTTCTCTTTAGCCATAGCTTTACTTGTTTATTTATTTGATTAATAATCAGCTTTTACATTTTTTATGAGCTGTTACCGGGACTTGAACCCGGGACCTCTTCCTTACCAAGGAAGTGCTCTACCACTGAGCTATAACAGCAAGATATAGAGTTGTGGGCAAAGATGGATTCGAACCACCGAAGGCGTAAGCCAGCAGATTTACAGTCTGCCCCATTTGGCCACTCTGGTATTTGCCCCTCTTATTGTCAAAAAACTTTTTCCTTCTTCAAGTTGCCCAACAAAAAACGTTGAAGGCTTGAGCCTCTTGTCGGATTCGAACCAACGACCCCGAGATTACAAATCACGTGCTCTGGCCAACTGAGCTAAAGAGGCAAACTTAAAAATGCAACCGTCACGTATCATAGCGGGCGAAACGGCTGCAAATTTAGGCATTTATTTTTTACCCGCAAAATTTTAGCGGGAAATTATTTAGTTCGCTGTTTTTCCTTATATTTCACCAGCTGTTTTTCCAAAGCTTCCAAAGAAAGATCCACCGCTTCTTCAAATGTATCACAAACCTTATTGGCATACAACTCTCCATTGGGGACCACTACCTTTACTCCTACTTCTTTATTTTCAGCTGTTTCCGGTTTTACAACCTTTAATGACACCTCTACTTTCTTTATATCGTCGTAAAACTTCTCCAACTTGACCACCTTTTTTTGGATAAAGGCCTGCAGCTGCTCTGACGCGTCAAAGTGAATCGATTGAATTCTTACTTCCATACTTACCTCCTTTTTACTTAGGCTCGCGGATGAGCCTGGTTATACACTTTTTTTAGTTCCTCAAAAGTGGTATGCGTATAAACTTCCGTTGTCGCCAAGCTTTCGTGCCCGAGAAGCTCCTTTATGGAATTTAAATCAGCGCCATGATTCAACATGACCGTCGCAAAGGTATGCCTCAACACATGGGGACTTCTTTTCTTTACAGTCACCACTTTTGATAGATTCCGTTTCACTAATGTTGCCACAAAACTCGGATAAAGCCGTTGTCCGCCTTTTCTGACAAAAAAGGCGTCCGACCGTAGCGGAAATTTCTCATTTCTTTTGTTGACATATTCGCGCATAGACGCCTCCAACTCCTTAGCAAAAGGTATTAGGCGCTGCTTGCTTCTCTTTCCCGTCACTTTTATCAAAGCCGCAGAAAAATCCACATCCGCATCGTTCAACCCCACTAATTCCGAAAGACGCATCCCGGTAGCATAAAACATCTCAATAATCATACGATCCCGGCAACCTTCAAAACTTTCTCCGAAATCTACGTCATCTAACAAACGGTCCATCTCGTTTTCCTTCAGAAAGACCGGAAGCGGCTTCTTTTTTTTAGGCCCTACCACTTTCTGCAATGGATCGGCTGCCACCAATCCCTCCCGCAGGAGAAATCGAAAATACGTTCTTATGGAGCTAAGTTTACGGTTGATGGTAGAAGCACACCGTCGCTCGTCCATCAAGGATGCAATCCAATCACGAACAAGCTCCGCATCTACCTTCTCGGGCGTCATGCTCCCAAGCTGTTCTTCACCAAACTTTTGCAATTCCATAATATCCGCCTTATAGCACTCTACTGTGTTTTCGGCATAGTTCCGCTCATGCAAAAGGTAGTCAAGAAAAGAATCTGTCAACAACATTTCGCTACATATCTAAATCATGTGACGAATGTATAAAAAAGAATTCAATAATTCAAAGGAATTTACGAATTATTAATCTTCTACTTGCTGAAGTTTCTGGACGTAAATGGCACGTTCTTTATTAAGTCTCTTAATCACAGAAGGTTTGTCAAACTGCTGCCTGCGTCTCAATTCCTTAACGATACCGGTCTTTTCAAATTTTCTTTTGAACTTCTTCAGCGACTTTTCAATGTTTTCGCCTTCTTTTACAGGTACTACAATCATTTTCTTTTTATTAAATGTTAATGGTTTAAAGTTTCACGATTAAATCGAGCGGCAAAATTACACATACTTTCTTTATTCACAAAACTTTCTGAAAAAAAACTATCAACCCAGGATAAAAGAAGTATCCAAAGAAGAAGTAAAAACCGCATTACCAGAAGTCGAACAACGTTTCCTTCCGGAAGTCATTTTTGAGGATTTTTGTCAGTTTTTTCTGAAGAGCATAGCGGTCTATGTGACAAAAGAAAACAAAAAGACCGAAAATAAGCTCATAAATGAGTGATAAAATCTTAAAAATCAGAACAGATTCCAAGTCTTAAACAGAGAAAATAAAGCGGATATAGTTTTTTTCAAAGAAAGTAAGTAACTTTGGAGAAAGAATATAAAAATCTAAAAAAATGAATCAAACAGTCTGTGAAAAAATAAAAGCCTTGCGCATCATGTTCCGTCAAGAAAACATAGCGGCTTTCATCGTACCCAGCACCGACCCGCATCTCAGCGAATACGTAGCGCCACATTGGAAGTCCAGGGAATGGATTTCCGGATTCACCGGATCGGCAGGTACCGTAGTCATCACTTGCGAAAAGGCGGGTCTATGGACCGACTCTCGTTATTTCTTACAAGCCGACCGGCAATTGAAAAACAGCGGAATAGAGCTATACAAGGAAATGCTACCTGAAACGCCTACTATCTCCGCCTTTCTGGGTGCAAACCTCAATCATGGAGATACCGTAGGTATTGACGGCGAAGTGTTCTCTGTGGAGGAAGTCAGACAACTTGAAAAGCTGTTGCTGAAAAACAATATTTTCATAAAAAGCATCTCCGACCCCATGAATAGTATATGGGCAGACCGCCCTGCCATGCCGGAAGAGCCGGGATTTATATACCCCACACAACATGCAGGAAAAACACCCCGAGAAAAACTGACTGCCATCCGGAAAGAGATGAAAAAGAACGGTGCCGACGCTCTGCTTGTTTCTTCACTGGATGAAATAGCATGGACACTGAATATCCGTGGCAACGATGTGCACTGCAACCCGGTCGTTTTGAGCTATCTGATTATAGAAGAGCATACTGTCCACCTTTTTATCCACCCGCAGAAAGTGACAAAAGCTCTTTCCACCCACCTCGAAGAAGCCGGAGTATCCATCCACGACTATGGCGAAATAATGCCTTTCCTCAACCACATCACTGCCGGAAACATCTTGTTGAATCCTGCCAAAACAAACTATGCCGTTTACTCGGCCATAAGTCACCAATGCCATATCATCGAGGGAACGTCACCGATAACTCTTTTGAAGGCCATCCGCAATGAGCAGGAGATAGCCGGCATCCGGGCAGCCATGCAACGCGATGGAATAGCTTTGGTTAAATTCCTGAAATGGCTGGAAGAAACAGTGCCCACCGAACAAGAGACGGAAATCAGCATAGACAAAAAGTTACACGAATTTCGCTCTGCCCAACCTCTTTACATGGGAGAGAGTTTCGACACTATTGCCGGATACGGACCGCATGGAGCCATCGTACACTATGAAGCCATTCCTGAGACCGATGCCCCACTAAAGCCGAAAAGTTTTCTGTTATTAGACTCGGGCGCACAGTATTTGGATGGAACCACAGATATCACCCGTACCATTGCTCTGGGAGAATTGACAGAAGAAGAAAAGACAGACTACACCTTGGTTCTGAAAGGACACATAAATTTAGCGATGGCCATTTTCCCCGAAGGTACACGCGGAACGCAATTGGATGTACTGGCCCGCATGCCGATGTGGCAACATCGCATGAACTTCCTTCATGGAACGGGACATGGAGTAGGACATTTTCTCAATGTACACGAAGGTCCGCAAAGTATCCGCATGAATGAAAATCCGACCTGTTTGCAAGCCGGAATGGTGACATCAAACGAACCGGGAATTTATAAAGCCGGAAGCCACGGAGTGCGCATAGAAAACCTGCTCCTTACCGTAGAGGCCGGTGAAGGCATGTACGGAAAATACCTGAAATTCGAGACAATCACCCTCTGCCCCATCTGCCAAAAAGGCATTCGCAAAGAGTTGTTGACAACAGAAGAAATCGAATGGCTGAACGATTATCATCAGAAAGTGTACGAACGTCTTTCACCAGACTTGAACAAAGAAGAACAAGAATGGTTGAGAGAAGCCTGCGCCCCACTAACAAATCACTAACCAACTAATCACTAAAAAAAATGGCAATCATAAAATCAGTAAGGGGCTTCACCCCCGAAATAGGAGAGAATTGTTTTTTGGCTG
Organism: Bacteroides zoogleoformans; assembly: GCF_002998435.1. Classification (NCBI taxonomy): domain Bacteria; kingdom Pseudomonadati; phylum Bacteroidota; class Bacteroidia; order Bacteroidales; family Bacteroidaceae; genus Bacteroides; species Bacteroides zoogleoformans. Next base: position 1,409,733 of record NZ_CP027231.1, read on the forward strand.
ACAATGCAGCCATCATCGGCGATGTAAAAATGGGATACGATTGCAGCGTCTGGTTCAGTGCAGTACTGCGAGGAGATGTAAATTCCATTCGCATCGGTAATGGAGTAAATATTCAAGACGGAAGCGTACTTCACACATTGTACCAAAAGTCAACCATAGAAATAGGCAACCACGTGTCCGTAGGGCATAACGTCACCATACACGGAGCCACTATCAAGGACTATGCTTTGGTAGGGATGGGCTCTATCATACTCGACCATGCCATTGTCGGTGAAGGGGCCATTGTGGCGGCCGGTTCTTTGGTACTAAGCAACACCATTATCGAGCCGGGCAGTATCTGGGGAGGAGTCCCTGCCAAATTTATCAAGAAGGTAGATCCTGCCCAAGCCAAAGAACTGAATGAGAAAATCGCTCACAACTATCTGATGTATTCCAATTGGTACAAAGAGTAATAACGCATGTCAGCCGAGAAAATCTTCCGGCTGACTGACATACATTCCTCTCCACGACATTCGAGGCCAATTAAAGCCATCAGAGTTTTCTTCTCACCCAAAGCACTAAAAGTTAATCATGCTCATTATCTTATCCGTTGCTCCGGCATTGTCGGTCACATATTTACCGGCATTCACCCCCACTTCATGCAGAAACTCTTTGTCTGACAGCATACGGTCGAGCAGACCCTTCAACTCATCATAATCCTTCACCGAGAAAGCCCCTCCGGCTTCAATCAAATGGATAGCTTCCTGAAACTTCTGGTATTTAGGTCCGAAAATGACCGGAATGCCATAAACCGCAGCCTCCAGCGTATTGTGTATCCCCACGCCGAAACCGCCTCCGACATAGCTGATTTCGCCATAGCGATAAATGGAAGAGAGTAGCCCGAAACAATCTATAATCAGACAGTCAGCCCTACATACATTTTTCTCATCCGCACGGGTATACCGCACGTAGGGACGTTTCAACTTACGAATTATCTCCACCAGATGATTCTCATCGATGACATGCGGAGCGATAATCAGCTTCACATCCGGATGCTCGTTAAAGTATTCTATGAACAAATCTTCATCCGGCTGCCAAGAACTTCCTGCCACAAACGTCATCGTATTGTTCTTGAAAAGCTCCACCAAAGGCAACTCTTTGGCCTCCTGACGTATTTGCAGCACACGGTCGAACCTCGTATCCCCTACCACCGTAGCACGATTGATGCCTATCTTTGCCAAATAGCGCTTAGAGCGCTCGTTCTGAACGAACAAGTGGTCGAAGTTGCGCAACACGTGCCTATACGCACCGCCATACCATTTGAAAAACACTTGCCCACGACGAAAGATGGAAGAAATGCTATATACCGGAATACGGCGTTTATGCAATTCATCCAAATAATTCTTCCAGAATTCATACTTGATAAAGAAAGCCATACAAGGATTCACAATATCCAAAAACTTCTTTACATTGCGAGGTTTATCGAAAGGCAGATAACAAACAACGTCGGCTCCCCTGTAATTTTTACGGACTTCATAACCCGAGGGAGAGAAGAAAGTTAGCAAAATGCCATAATCCGGATATTGGGCACGAATTTGTTCTATCAGCGGTCGTCCTTGCTCAAATTCTCCGAGAGAAGCGGCATGAAACCAAATATAACGTTTCTCTTTCTCCAATTGCTGGCGAAGCAGTTCGTAAACCACCCAATGTCCTTTCATCATCTTCCGGGGCTTCCGGCTGAACGGAGCAGCCAAATGTACCAAAAAATCATAAACGACTATGGCAAGATTGTATAGCATACTACTACAATTCTTTCATTATTCATTTCATTTCAGAATATCGATGGCGCATTGTATGCGAACCAGCGTTTCTTCCTTTCCTATCAATTCGGTAATATCGAACATATGTGGACCTTTGCACTCTCCCACCACGGCCAGGCGAAAAGCATTCATCACATTACCCATGTGATAGCCACGTTCCGTAATCCAGCCAATGACAATATCCTCCGAAGGTTTGGACGAGAAATCAGCGATGCCCTTCAATACATCCATCAGCTCTGTCATGATGCGGGGCGTTTCTTCGGACCAGCGCTTCTTCACATCCTTTTCAGCATATTCGGTAGGAGCAATGAAGAAGAAACGGGTTTGCTCCCACAATTCCTTTACAAAGTTCACACGGCCCTTCACGAGAGAAACCACTTTGGCCAAGAACTCATCGCTGTATTTGTCCGCATCAATGCCATTGACCTTGAGCACCGGCTTAAATAAACAAGCAATCTCTTCATCAGGTTTCATCATGATGTATTCATGATTGAACCAAATACCTTTCTTATAATCAAACTTTGCACCCGACTTGCTGCAATGACTCAAATCGAAAAGTTTCACCAATTCGTCCATCGTCATCAGTTCCTGATCGTTACCGGGATTCCATCCCAGCAAAGCCAAGAAGTTGATTACCGCCTCCGGCAAATATCCCGACTCGCGATACCCCGAAGAAACATCCCCCAATTTGGGGTCATGCCATTCCAACGGAAAAACCGGAAAGCCCAGACGGTCACCATCGCGTTTGCTTAATTTTCCGTTACCTTCAGGTTTAAGCAACAAGGGCAAGTGAGCAAAGGCTGGCATGGTATCTTCCCAACCAAAAGCACGGTAGAGCAATACATGCAGGGGAGCCGAAGGCAACCATTCTTCACCGCGAATCACATGAGACACCTCCATCAGATGGTCGTCCACAATATTCGCCAAATGATAAGTAGGTAGCTCGTCGGCCGATTTATAGAGCACCTTGTCGTCAAGGATAGACGAGTTTATCACCACTTCGCCGCGAATCAGGTCGTTAACGTGTATATCTTCGTCCGGTTCAATCTTGAAGCGCACCACATATTGCTCTCCGGCAGCGATCAAGGCATCCGCTTCCTCCTTGGAAAGGGTCAGTGAGTTACGCATCTGCATACGAGTAGAGGCATCATACTGGAAATTCGCAATTTCGGCACGTTTGGTTTCCAACTCCTGTGGGGTATCGAAAGCCACATATGCCTTCCCTGCCTCCAATAGAACCTGCACATACTTCTTGTATATTTCCCGACGTTCCGACTGGCGATACGGCCCATAGTTTCCACCGAAACTCACTCCTTCGTCAAAGGGAATGCCCAGCCATCTGAAAGACTCCAGAATATACTCTTCAGCACCCGGCACAAAGCGGTTGGAGTCCGTATCCTCAATACGGAAAATCAAGTCACCGCCATGCTGGCGGGCAAAGAGATAATTATACAAAGCTGTACGCACGCCACCAATATGCAACGCTCCCGTAGGACTCGGAGCAAAACGGACTCTGACCTTTCTTTCTGCCATACCTTATCTTAACTTATAAATATTTAATCCCTTATTTATCGGTTTCTCTGCATTAAATATGCTTTTGAATGGCAAAATTAAGCCTTTTTTTTCACACTAATGTTTTTTTTCGTACTTTTCGCAAAAATTTCAGTCGTTATGAGTTACTTCAATCCCCAAAAAGAATTCTCTCTGAGAGATTTGCTATACAGAGCACTGATTTTCATCGGCACAGTGGGGCTTATTGTCTATTTTTTGCCCCGAGACGGTAAATTCAACTATCAATTTGACATCGACAAGCCTTGGAAATACGGACAACTCATGGCCACATTCGACTTCCCGATATACAAAGCCGACGAAGTGGTGAAGCGCGAACAAGATAGCATCTTATCTTCTTTCCAGCCCTATTTCCAGTTCGACAAAGAGGTTGAAAAGAAGGCCCTTGCCAAACTGAAAACCGACTATCAAAGCCACCTGCGCGAGTTGCTTCCCTCCACAGACTATGTCCGTTTTCTGGAAAGAACGCTATCCGAGATATATCGTGCCGGCATCGTTGCCACCGAAGAGTTGAACAATTTATATGAAGACAGCGTCGCTTCCATCATGATAATCAAGGACAAAATGGCCTATCAGCAACTCACGGAAAAGGTCTACTCGGTGAAAGATGCCTACCACTACATCCTCACCGCCGATAGCAGTAAATACCGGCCGGAGATTCTTCGCCAATGTTCCCTGAACGAATATTTGTTCCCCAATCTGACTTACGACAAGCAGCGGACAGAAACCGCCCGAAAAGAGATACTCAACGACTATTCATGGGCCAACGGCATCGTACTGAGCGGTCAGAAAATCATCGACCGTGGAGAAATCGTCAGTCAAGAGACATACAACATACTCGAGAGCCTTCGGAAAGAATCCATCAAGCGCAGCGAGTCCATCGGACAAAAACGACTGATACTGGCCGGGCAGATTCTGTTCACCGGCATCTTCATGCTGTGCTTTATGCTCTATCTCGATCTATTCCGCAAAGACTACTACAAGCGTAGAGGCAGCCTTTCCTTACTCTTTGCTTCAGTCACATTCTATTGTGTGCTGACAGCCATCATGGTTGCCAACAATTTCTTCAATGTCTACATCATTCCGTATGCCATGCTGCCTGTCATCATACGGGTTTTCCTCGATTCGCGCACGGCATTCACCGCCCAAGTGACCACCATACTGATATGTTCCATCTGCCTGCGTTATCCGCACGAATTCATTCTTCTGCAACTTTCCGCCGGATTAGTCGCCATCATCAGCCTGAGGGAACTGTCACAACGTTCGCAGCTGTTTCGCACCGCTTTCCTTGTGATACTGACCTACGCAGCCGTGTACTTGGCCTTCGAATTGATTACGGAAAACGATTTGTCGAAACTCAACGGAAGCATGTACACCTATTTCATCATCAACGGGATTTTACTGCTGTTTGCATACCCCTTGCTCTTCCTCGTGGAAAAAACCTTCGGCTTCACGTCCAATGTCACGTTGGTGGAGCTGTCCAATATCAACAACAGCTTGTTACGCCGCATGGCCGAAACTGTTCCCGGCACGTTCCAGCACTCAATGCAGGTCGCCAACCTTGCCGCAGAAGCCGCCAACCGCATCGGGGCCAAAAGCCAGTTGGTGCGTACCGGAGCACTGTATCATGACATCGGGAAGATGGAGCACCCGGTGTTCTTCACCGAAAACCAGTCGGGGAACGTCAATCCGCATAAAAACCTAAGTTACGAGCAGAGCGCACAAGCCATCATCAGCCATGTGACGGACGGACTGAAGCTGGCGGAAAAGCACAATCTGCCCAAAGTCATCAAAGATTTCATCACCACTCATCATGGCCGCGGCAAGACAAAGTATTTTTATATCTCTTGGAAGAACGAGCACCCGGGCGAAGAGCCCGACGAGGAACTGTTCACCTACCCCGGCCCCAACCCGTTCACCAAAGAACAGGCAGTCCTCATGATGGCCGATTCTGTCGAAGCAGCCTCACGCAGCCTTCCCGAATATACCGAAGAGAGCATCGGCAACCTTGTGGACAAGATCATAGACTCGCAGGTGGCAGAAGGATTCTTCAAACAATGCCCCATCACCTTCAAGGATATCGACACAGTAAAAAACGTGTTCAAGGAAAAACTTAAAACGATATATCATACCCGCATCAGTTATCCCGAACTAAAAAAATAAGCGCCATGGAAGTGCTTTACAATCAACTGCCGCCACAGGTTATTCTACATCAGAAAGGGTGTCCAGAAAGAAAAAGAAGCTAAACGAGTTGCTATCACTCCTCAATGAAAGTTTGTCATTGAGGAGGATTTATCCAGATATTTATGTCAATTGTTTATAAACAAGCAAAAACGTTGCAATTCATTGTCCAACGCCTTTAATGCTGTAACATCTAAAGCGTCTAATAATACCGGTGCAGTTTTAAGTTTTCCATACCTTGCACTTTTCTTATTCTTGATATTTATAAAAAAACGCTTCATTATTATCTTTAATTTTTCAGAAGGTTTAGATATTTCTTCGACATCCTTATTCTTCAAAATTGAATGTCCTGCAATATTTGTACTATCCTTTTTCGTGTATCCTTCTTTTTGGGCCCATTCATCCAAACAATATGGTTGTTTAAGAAACCAAGCTTCCATTTCTTGAATCATAAAAAAAACGGCTTCCCTTTTCCCCTCAGGGATTATAATCGTTTTTTCAGGATGTTCACTATTTGTCAATTTATTAAACCATAAATGTTTATTTTTCGGAGGCAAGTCTGAATCAACAAAAAGCCCTATCGTTGTCGAAGTTTCAATGAACAGTTTTGTCGCATTACGGTATCCCTTTCCCATAAAGATTGTTATTTCAACATCATCTCTGCCAAGTAATCTTGTAAAAAACTTATACAGCGACTCCCTTAATGCTTCTGCATTATTTGCGGTTTCCGCAGATACATTTTCGGTGTAAACACCGCCCTCAACTATTAAAGTTAACTTTACCATCTTTTGCCGCCAATTTGACCTAACAGCCACATCTGCCCCGGCAGATAATCCCCCTCCCAATCAGGGAAATCATCTTCTGACACAGTGCGAACGACTGTAGAATTTTCTTCATTTTTCTCAAAAACAAGAACATCTTCCAGTTCAAACTGATTTAAGAGGTGTGGTGAATGAGTTGCGGCAATAACTTGGGTTTGTCCGGCAGCATACTTTATCATTTCAGCTACTGAACGAATCATATCAGGATGCAATCCTCTTTCCGGTTCATCTATTGCCACTAATGCTCCACGCAAGGGATTGTAAAAGACACTCTCTAACAGCAAAAATCTTAATGTTCCATCCGATATGTGTAAGGCTCCTATGGCACGACTCATATTTTTTTCGAGTAATGATAAATATGATTGACCATACAAATTGGTAATTTCTATACTCTTAAAATTGGGATTGATATTCCTGAAGGTGTCTTCTAAACGGGCAAAATCAAAGGTGTGATTAAGTTTAAGCAGATTTAAAATCTGAGATAGGTTTGCTCCATTTTTTCTTAAACGGACATCTGTTGAAAACTCAGTAATGGAACGCACCCTGCTACCTTCCTCTACATTAAAATTACTATACACAGAAAACGCTTCTATCGCTTTACGTAATGTATGAACAGGTAAATAATGTTTCGGGTCATTTATTTGGCGAAGAATTAATTCCTGCCCGGAGATATCACTATCTGTGTAATCTTGAAATAAAATTGCTGAATCTTGAGTACGTGTGCTGATTTTACCATTGCCGTTACTAAACTCCAAATATGTAAATGATGAGCCTGTTCTCCTTTTATGCTCCGTATACATTTTTTCATTTAATGTATAACTAGTGCCTGATTGGCGGATTGTTATACGGTAATATACATCCGATTTAAAATCTGCAGCAATGTTAATAGCATTCAGCTTTTTATAATCAAACACATATGTGATTTGTGCATATGGAGCTTTTCTATCACCATTAAAATTTACAACTTGGTCATATCCACCCCATTGCTCTTGAATAAGCTTTACTAAGCCTTCACCTACAATTCCTTCACTCAGTATACGTAAGGAGTTAATGAAAGAACTCTTTCCACTTCCATTTATACCCAATAGAAGATTTAGGCCATCTTTCAATTTAATCTCCTTTTCACCCTTAAAGGAAAAGAAGTCTCTCAGAACAATTGCCTTTAACATACTCCTTAATTATTTTATATTTTACTATTTCTCGCAAAGATACAAAAACTTTTCCTATATGATAACTAAACGCTTCTAAATCGCAATTCTTGTTTGAAATCAGAATCTGTTTTAATTTTATTTTAGCTTCTCTTATGAGATATTTTGCTCAGGCAAAGCACAAGTTTACTTCCCCTTCTCATACAACTTTTCTCCTTGAACTCAACAGGTTTTCTACTTGAGACCAATATAATCGACCGATGGCCTGCACATCATTGGTCGCTTGCCTGCACAACAATGGATAAACAACCTCTAAAAGTCCCTACATGGGATCTACATCGTAATAAACAATCAGTGACTTGAAACGGTCTTCGGCCACCATCTCCTTCTGCACCTGCACAAGCAACTCGCGCGCACGTGCCATCGGAGCCGTTGCCTCGATTTTCAAGACAATCTTACGGATGAACAACGTCTGCACGCGTGCCACGGGCGGTTTATCAGGACCCAGCACCCGACTGCCGAAAACGGCACGCAACTTGGCCGCCATGGTTTGCGCCATCAGGTCGAGCAACGTCTCGTTCCGGTTTTTCAGATAGACATACACCAGCCGATAATATGGCGGATAACGGAACATCTGCCGCTCGGCAAGCTGTCCGCCGGCCATGGCCTCGTAATCATTGGCAATGACTTGCGAAATAATGGGATGATCCACGCTTTTGGTCTGCAATATCACCTTTCCCCGTCCACTTCTCCGTCCGGCACGCCCCGCCACCTGCGCCATTAACTGGAAGGCCCGTTCGTAAGCACGGAAATCGGGATAATTCAATATCGTGTCGGCATTGAGAATCCCCACCACACTGACGCGGTCGAAATCCAACCCCTTGGATACCATCTGCGTACCTATCAGGATATCCGTTTTCCCCTGCTCAAAATCGGAAATGATGCGTTCGTATGCGGCGCGTGTACGGGCTGTATCCAAATCCATCCGGGCCACACGGGCTTCGGGGAAAAGCACTTTGATGTCGTCCTCAATCTTCTCCGTGCCAAACCCGCGATTGCGCAAATCTACGCCTTCGCATGCCGGACAGGCGCGCGGAAGTTGATAGGTATAACCGCAATAATGACAAGTCAGCCGATTCAGCCCCTTATGGTAGGTCAGACTCACATCACAATTCTTGCATTTGGGCACCCACCCGCACGTGTTACACTCTATCATGGGAGCAAAGCCGCGACGATTCTGGAACAGAATGACCTGCTCTTTCCGCTCCAGCGCCTCGCGCACGTATTGCAGCAGCAAGGGCGAGAAAGGGCCGTTCATCCTCTTCTTGCGGTGCAGCTCTTTGATGTCCACAGGAATAATCTCGGGCAATTGCAGCTCTTTATGCCGTTCTTTCAGCTCCACCAGCCCATACTTACCCGACAAGGCATTGTGCCAAGTCTCTACCGAAGGGGTGGCCGTGCCCAACAGGGTTTTGGCTCCGCACATTGATGCCAGCATAATGGCCGCATTGCGGGCATGATAGCGAGGGGCAGGGTCTTGTTGCTTGTAAGTGTTTTCATGCTCCTCGTCCACAATGACCAACCCCAAGTTACGAAAAGGAAGGAATACAGAAGAACGTACCCCCAAGATGATATCATAACTCTCTTCCGTCAACTGTTTTTGCCAGATTTCTACTCTCTCCGCATCCGGGAATTTAGAGTGATAGATGCCCAGACGAGCGCCGAAGACACGTTGCAGCCGTTCCGTAATCTGGGTGGTAAGAGCTATCTCCGGCAAAAGGTACAGCACTTGCTTCCCCCTACGGATGGTTTCTTCTATCAGATGGATATAAATCTCGGTCTTGCCGCTTGCCGTTACCCCATGCAACAGACAGACATTCTTTGTCCGGAAATTCTCCTGTATATCATAGAGTGCTTGCAGCTGATGTTTGTTCAGCTCATTGACGGGAACCGGCTGTTTGGTTTGTACCGTGTTCAGCCTATTCACTTCCCGAGAATAAACTTCAAAGACGCCACGCTCCACCAATGCGCCGAATACACCCGGGGTGGCAGACGCACGCTGCAACAACTCTGCTTTGGAGATTTCTTTTACCTCGCTCCCTCCCGGGCAACCGGAAAGTTCGATGTATTTCATCAACAGCTCAAACTGTTTGGACGCCCGGCGCTGTAACTCGTCGAAAAAGAAATGCAGCCGGCGCTCATTGCTCGCGGCAGCAGTCAGGCGCACACAGATTTCCGTCTTAGGCTTGTAAGTACTCCGCAACTCTTCTTTCACAAAGATGGCTTCTCGGTCGAGCAACGCCTTCACCACAGAAAGGATATTCCTGATACCGCTTTCTTTCTCCAATTTGGTGACGCTCTGTTCCGGTTCGGCCGAAAGTATATCCAGAATCTTCTGTTCTTTCTCCGGAAGGAGGACTTCGGATTCGAAATCCGGATTATATTCCACGATTGTTTCGCTTTCCAGCTTCAGCCCCGATGGCAAGGCCGCCTTATAGACATCACCCGAAGTACAGAGATAGTAATCGGCCAGCCATTCCCAAAAAGCGAATTGCCCGGGAAGCAGTATCGGGGCGGCATCCAGCAATGCCGAGACCTCTTTCACCTCATACTCGGTGGGCGCGCACCGGTGCACCTTACACACAATCGCCGTATAGTACTTCTTCCGTCCGAAAGGCACCACCACCCGGCATCCCGCCCGTACTTCATCCGCCCACTCTTCCGGCAAGGAATAAGTGAAACTACCGTGCAAAGGCAATGGCAATATGACATCCACGAATTTCTTCATCTTGACGGCAAAGATACGACAAAGCAAGAGAGAATAAAAAAAAGACCGCCTCCTTTTTATTGAAAGGAGACAGCCTAATTCTGTCGGCAAAATATTGGTCCGTTTACTGATACTTCACCTCTACCCCCATGGTTTCATGCCTCATTTCGCGTTCGCTGCGATAGAGTTTTCCTTTTCTCAGGTAATAGAATTCCTGATTACCGGCAAACTCGATGTTGGCATACTCCAAATTGTCATCTGATTTGCAGGCTTTCCACGTACTTTCATACGTCACCGAGTCAGAGAATGTGATGAGGGTTGTAGAGTCTTCGTGCAATTCAAAGCGTATTCCGGTCTCCGTATAAAATGTTCCGGCAAAAGGATGAGATTCATCCGCCGATTTAGAACCGGAGCCCATATTGCCGCACGAATACAATGCGGACAAACAAACAATCATCAATACTGTCCAAAAAGTTGCTTTCATATTTTTCATTCGTTTATTAAAAGAGAGAGAGTGCCCTCACCAGAGAACACCCTCTTTCCTTATTTATTGATTATCTTGACGATAGACAACACTTATTCACCCGGAGTACCGGCGTTCTTCTTAACAATCACTTCAAATGTCTTAGTGAAAGTCTTCCACTTGTAACCGAATTTAACAGGGATGTAAAGTTTGTAGTCCCAGTTAACCGGAGTACCACTGTAGTTGTAGTAAGTCAATTCTTCTTTCGTCGAGTCGTAAGTAACTTTCGTATTAGAAGGCAGCGGACCATTTGTTACACCTGCTGTCGGAATCAAGTTACCGCCTACGAGTTTCAAGTTAGAAGTGATTCTATCCGTCTGCCATATAGCTTCGGTTGCTTCATAGAAGTTCCACAAAGCGACTTCCAACGGAGTACCTACTCTCTTCACGGTGTAGAAATTACCACTGGCGTCAGCATTCCAAGAAATATAAGTAAAGGCGTTCTTCACACTGATTGTACTACCTGTGATAGTAGCATCCGTAAAGTTATCCGTAGTACCTTCTTTCACCTTCAACGGCTCAATAATGAATGCATCATATGCCTTAATCAGAACTGTGTGAGCACGAGCGTGAGGACCATCATAGCAGAGGTCGGCAACCATCTTGATAGGCACTAATTTACCTACGATAGCTTTAGCGGCTTCAGTCGGTTTGTCATTCAGAAGGTCAGAGAACGGAGTGTGAGCCGGATTATTTTCTTCCAACTTGATGTTGTAAGTCAACTCTGTCGGATCCAGATTATTCGGTGTCGTATTAACGATTGTAGCAGCAAGCTCGGCGTTGATATACAGACGTGTACCATCGGGACTTACAGTTGCGCTCATCGGAACAACCTTAGTTCCATTGAAGTAGTCATACTTATAAGCAACCGTAGCCAGTTTCTCGGCATCGAAGATGAAGCGTACACCATTCTTTTCGTAAGTGGGTGCACCTGCTACTCCCAAATGTCCCGGAGCAGTAGTAGGATAATCTACTGAATAGTAGAACTTCTTACCGGCCACGTTCTTATTTGCATACCAGATAGCACCATCGGCACCGGTAGTCGGTTTCTTGCCAAGGTCATCCAAGTAACCGTTCAACAAGTCGGTATAGATGTTACAAGTCGGGTTGTTCGTTGTGTTGGCACCCCAAGCCGGGTTAGACTCTGTAGTATTGTAAACAATCGGGTTCACGTTGAATACAGACCAATCGGTACCTTGCTTCCAATAACGACCATCATAGCCCCACAAGTTGAATACCGGCTTGTAGATAGTACGTGTCAGCGTAATAACCAAAGTAGGATATGCACCTGACGGATCTCTCCAGTAGATAATCTTAGAGAAGTCCATCTTTTCCTGCTTGTTCCAATCAGGATACTTAGTCACGATATCTGTATGAGTCAATGTCCAGATGATGTTATAAGAATCTACACCGCTTTCAGAGTTTATTCTGATCGTAGCAGTTCCTTGACCCTTGCCGCTTGTTCCGTCGAAGCCGGGATCGGTATAAACAGCATGGAATTCTTGCTTCGTCATACCACCTTCCTTAGCCTGAGCATAAATCTTCTCATTCATGTACTGAGTGCCGATAACACCGTCATAATTGCCACACTTATAGATTTCGTCGTTAAGAGCAATAGAGATAGGACGTTCGCCCGTTTCTTTCACCCACTTAATCTTGAAGTAACGGATAGCCACCAGTTTCTTGTTCACAGAGTCAATCAACTCAGCACGGATAATCGGTTCACGACCTACAGAAGTAGCATTAGGATCGGTGATGGTATAAACTCCTGAAGTCAGGATACCGTTTGCCGGAGAATCGATTTGAGCAAATCTCTGCTGGTCGGTCAAGTTGGTATTCCCTTCAGGACCACCCTTTGTAATATACGGTGCAGCAGCCTTGTAGAAACGGTAAGTCAAACCATAATCTTTGTAGTTCTTCAGCTCTGAATGGCCGGCGTGGTTCTTCAAGCCATCGGTAGCATCGGTTACACAGACAGTTACCAATTTCTTCAGGTCGAGCGGCTTGTTGTATTGCCATTTGTAATCTACTCTAATATTGGCCAGCGATTTATACATATCTACAGAGTCACTGTAGTGCACGTAGAACGGATTCGGTTGTTCAGTAAGGTCGGTCTGTACTTCATCGGCAAACTCATTCACCGCAACCGGTTTGCTGAAATCAGTTCTGCTATTGGCGATATAAGGAACTTTAATTCTTTCGTGCAGACGAACATATTCAGAGTTCACATATACTTTTTTGCCGGCTTCTTTTTCTTGAGCTGTATAATTAGCCTCGGCAATAGGAGTCTTCAAAGAAACCATGTGGAATGTTTCCCTGTTGTTTGTCGGGCTAAGCTGAGTACCCATGATAGAACCTACAACTGTTTTCTTAAACTTCACAGTCATCACATTCTTGTCGATAGAATAAGATACGGGCTTAACCGGGTCGTTTTCCTTAATAGTGGCACCTCTGGTCACGATGTTTTCAGACATGATGCAATCGAAAGAAGGCATCTCAACATCTTGCGTGCGAACACCTACACTGGGGCTTACGTGGAAATAAGCCTCGTTGTTGTCTGTAGAGATGTAAAGAGGAGTCCCTGCGTTTACGTGATCCAATACAGGACGAGTGGCATGAGGAGTGGTGTGATCCGGAAGAGCCTGATACCTCTGCGGCGTGTACTGCAAAGTAGTCAATGAAATAGCTGCAATACCGTTGATGTGCGAAGTAGTTATTACAGACAGCGTAGACAAACGATGTCCGAGTACAGTCATCAACTTGGCTGTAAGAGCATCCACTTTAGCAGCCAAATCTGCTGTCTTAACATACTTACCGTCCATTTCGGTCTTTAAGGCAGCAATCTTACTGTCCATTTCTTTCTTTAGAGCAGTAACCTCTGCGGAAAGTTTTTCCAAAGTGGCCAGCTTGTCAATTTGAGCTTTCAAGTCCTTGTCAGCTTTTTCCAGAGCTTCCTTCAGAGCAGCCAATTCGGCAGCCGTTACTCCTCCTTGATTCGCATTAGCCTTGTCCAAAGCCTTTTTCGCTTCGGTTTTGGCGGTTTCGGCAGCTGTCTTAGCAGCTGTAGCTTCGCTCTTTGCATCATTGATTGAATTCTGCAAAGTTGTTACCTGCGCAGTTAGTTGCTCTAACGAAGCTTTTTTATCCACCTGTTCTTGCAAGTTCTTGATATCGTCGTCATAGTCCTTACAAGATGTGAACAAACTTGTAGAAGCCGTCATTAAGGCTCCAAACAAGATTACACTTAGATACTTCTTGTTCATAATAGAATGAATTTAATTTATAAAAAAACAAAAACAGTTAACAAAATCACTATTGAGGGTTCGTCAACCCTCATCTTCTTAATACACAATCAAACCCCGTTACTTCGCAGGTAACGGAAGAAATTCTGCGCAAACATAAGCGTTTTTCGATAAACAAGCAAATAAAAGAGCTATTTTTTTATAACTAACTTAAAAGATTACATCAAAAAGTATATTTTTATTAAGGAACGAGTGTCCAATTGGCTGTTAATGAGAGTTTGCATCCATTCTTCCAAATAAAATTCCGCTCTTTGGGGAGAAAACTTTTACCGGTTGACCTTTTCTCCGCGAATAGCAACAGGGAGGTTCCTCCGTATTAGCTCCGTATCAGCTCCGTATCTGCTCCGTATCAACTCCGCATCAACTCCGCATCAGGTTCGTCGTTTTTTCATTCCTATAGACATGGAGCAGGCACGGAGTTGGTATGGGCTTGATACGGAAGAGATGATTTGACAAGCAGTCATGCCTCTATATTAAGTATTAAAAACAAAACGTTATTATGAGAAAGAAGACTTTACAAGAAATGTTGTCGGCAATTGCCGGAGAACTTCGAGAGAACAGAAGATGGGGAACAGCCCATATTTATGAAGCCACATTGAATACTTTCGAAGCATTCAGAGAGCACGAAGAACAGCCCCTGAATAAAATTACCCCTATGCTGCTGAAAGAATTCGAGATGTATCTGCGCCATCGCAACTGTAGCTGGAATACCGTATCCACTTATATAAAAACAGTGCGTTCAGCCTATAACCGGGCTGTCGACAAGGGGTATGCCGCCTACATCCCCCGCCTGTTCGAACGTGTGTATACCGGCACGAGAGCTGATCGTAAAAGGGCTTTGGAAGCCGCAGAAATGGGGGTGTTGATTCGGAAAGCCGTGGCAGACCTGCCCCAAAAGACATTGCCCACAAGTCTTCAGAAAACACAAAAGCTTTTTGCTTTCATGTTTTGGGTCTATCCATCAGATTGTGTAAATAGAAAACTACGGGATTTCTCTCGTAGTTTTCTATTTACACAATCTGATGGATACCGCCGCATCAAAAGACATAAGTGGCCGAAATCTGCCAGGTCTTTGTTTTGGCTTTCTTACCCAAAACATCCTGCCATAGGGTGTTTGCAGCGCCACTGATAGAAAAGGTATCGCCCATCGGAATCTGATAGTTGATACCTATCTGCAGATGCTTCAGAAGCTTCACACCCGCCCCTACATTGAGGCCGACCTGCGCCTTCTTCGAATTGGCCGCTTCATCGGTATTCACCGTACCTCCGGAAGTCTTCAGGTCTATGTCTTTAAAATTGAAAAAGAAATCGGGACCCGCTGCAATGTATATGCCAAGCAAGCTCCCCAAACCGATTGTGTACTTCAAATTGACAGGAATCTCAATGCCTTGCTGCCTTGCGTCGACCGAGCCGGAGAGGGAATTTCCCGAAACATCGTATTTATCTCCTCTTTGCGA
The DNA here is from genome assembly GCF_002998435.1 of Bacteroides zoogleoformans. Classification (NCBI taxonomy): domain Bacteria; kingdom Pseudomonadati; phylum Bacteroidota; class Bacteroidia; order Bacteroidales; family Bacteroidaceae; genus Bacteroides; species Bacteroides zoogleoformans. The sequence continues at coordinate 1,425,300 of NZ_CP027231.1, forward strand.
GTACATCAAGGCTCCGTCAACGCCCAAGCCTATTATGGGAATGGTCAGCTCGGCCATCGGCCCGATAAAGAAACCTGTAGAATGATTCTTGTTTCCGGCATATCCGCCACTCCAATCAATCTCCGAAAGATTTACACCGCCCTTGATACCCCACTTCAATAATTGAGCACGGGCGGGCATAGCCACAAGCATGCAACACATGGCTATCACTAAAGAACCAAATACTTTTTTCATAATGAGTCGAGTTTAAAAGCCTGCTTGGATTTTCCTCAAAAAGGAGCTCGAAATGATGTCGAGCCAAATCTAAACAGATATAAATTACGAGGCAAATATATACAAAAATCTTTCAAATAGAGTAAAAGCATTTCTTTATTTGTTTATTTACAGTCATTTATATTCTTTTTTCTATTCTCCTCAAGAGAAAAAGGAGACGCACGGCCAAACAAAAACACAGGAATCGAGCTCTCCGGAGAAAAAAAGTGGAGAAAAAAAGAACAACGAATCGTAAAACAGATTACATTTGCATCGCAATTGAAGGAAAGATGCCAGAGTGATCGAATGGACCGGACTCGAAATCCGGCGAACGGCTTATGCTGTTCCGTGGGTTTGAATCCCACTCTTTCCGCTCTCCCCGGAAGAAGTGTGTCAGCCGACCGACCTATGATAACAATCAGAAAAACAGAACCCGCAGAAGTGGACGTCTTGATGGACGTATTCGAGCAAGCCAAACGCATCATGCGGAAAAGCGGAAATATGAGGCAATGGACCGGCAACTATCCTTCCAAAGAGATAATCATGGCAGACATCGAAAAAGGAAACAGCTACGTATGCATCGACAACACCGGAGAGATTATCGGGACTTTCGCTTTTATCCGGGGCAATGACCCCACTTATACACATATTTACGAAGGACAGTGGGCAGATGACATTTCTCCTTATGGCGTGATTCATCGACTGGCAGGCACAGAGACCGGTAAAGGGGTGGCACAAGCCTGCCTGCAATGGTGCTACAAGCAAATCCCCAACCTGCGTGCCGATACTCATCGGGATAATCGTATCCTGCAACACATCCTGCAGAAACATGGCTTCCAATATTGCGGCATCATCTTTCTGGCCAATGGAGACGAGAGGCTGGCTTTTCAGAGAACGGAAAACTTCTTTTTCAATTCTTCCACACCCGTTCCCGTGAAATAATCTTCTACGAAGCCCCAACGCTGTTCGTCCGTCAAACGGTCTGTACCAAAGAAAAAGGTGAACAGTTCAATCTGCTCCTGAAAAATCTGTTCGTTGGTATCCAAGATGAAATTGCGATAGCTTTCGCCGGATGCCAGTTGGTTCAATCTATCAGGATCATTAAAACGTATAAAGACACAAGGAATACCACCACCTTCGACACTGAACGAGAGGCAGTCGAGCATGGAAAGCAGGTTGAGAAGCATATTCAGGTCAGAGAACGGAGTACAATAAAACAGCAGACGGTCGCCCTTATTGCCTACAATGCGCTGAGCGCATAGCTTTTGAAAACGGGATAAAAGCAAATCGAAACCTCTTGTCACCGTAAAAGAAAGCTCATTGGAATCTTTCTTCTTCGCACTGCTGATATAGCTCACGCTGCGCCCCTCTTCAGTGCGGCTCTCCAACAGCGAGCCTATGAAACGCTTGGCAGAACGCACATCCATGCCATGCCCGGCAAAGACGGTACGTAGCTCTTCTTCATCGAACTTGCCTTTCGACTTGATCAGAGCCATCTTCATCATTGACGTCAAGTCTTTGAACAAAGCGTCCATGCGCCGGCCTATCTCGCCGGCATCCTCCTTCAGCAGCACTTCATGCTTACCCACCGACACGGCACGAGAACCTTCCAACAAAGTACCGTTGTTGAGTTTCTGCTTGAACTCTTTGTAGCCCAATTCCGGGAAACGCGCTTCCCAAATCTCCTCCAGGCGTGCTTTATAAACGCCCTCCTCGCCTTCAACGGCAGTCAGATAAGCACCGAACTCGCGGGCAAAGGCATCACCTGTTTTGTCCTGCACATACCCCTCGGTCAACAGGTTCTTGGGAGAGACTTCAAACAGGCTTGTACCATAGCGCTGTTCTATGTCCTCTTCCAACCACAACAAAGCCGTCTTGATGAGTTGCCCCAACTCCGCCTCATATTCCAATTTGTTTTTCATACGCGGCAGCTTCACCACAAACTCAAAATCGGAAAGAGACACCGGCATTTCAGGCTTTTCGCCCTTCATCCGGTACACCTCCATCAACTTCCGCAGAATGAGTGCCAACTGTTCGTGAGCGATGTTGCCGGTCTGATGCAAACGCTTCATGTAATAGAAGTCGCGCTCGTGATAATCTGTAGCAGAGACTCCTTGAATATTTGCGTCGCGCGCCGCACGGCCTATTTCCTGAATATAATCGACAAACGTGCCGGACGGAGCCACATGATATACACGATCGATATCACTGATGTCTACTCCCATACCGAAAGCCTTGGTGGTTATAATCAGTTTCTTGGTTCCCTCTTTGAACTCCTGTACGATGGCCGCTTTCTGCTCTTTGTCCTTTTTGCCGTAATAAGAAGCCACAAGATGCCGGTCGGCAGGCTTCACCCACGTCTTCAACCGCATGTCTATTCCACCGGCAAAAGGATAATAGAGCAACGTCTTATGGGCATCCAGAAAGCAATCTATACGGGCAGAGACCACACGCTGTTTGGCTTTGTCGTAGGTCTCCCCCTCTTCTATCTGCATCTGCCGGATGTCAAAACCGATATTTCTTCGTTTTACCGTACCGACATGCAGCACACATGGTTCCATTTGCAAAGAACGGATGGTTTCGAACACCATGTCATTGCCTCCCTTCGGATTCCATACAGCCGTAGCCGTAAGCGCAAACAGCGGGAAATTATACCCCAGGCTCTGCTTCAAGATTTTCAAATAACGGCCTAAGAACCAATAATCCACCCGAAACTCTTTTCCCCACGTAGTGACCGTGTGCGCCTCATCGATAACCACCAAACCGATACGACGTTCACCGACAAAGTGCTTGATGTCATAAGAAAGGAGCAACTCCGGTGAAAGATAGAACAAATCAATCTCGCCCTCGCGCACCCGACGGTAGACTTCGGCTTTCTGTTCGGGTGAAAGGTCGGAAGAGGCATACGCCACACGGGTGTACCCCAGATCCATCAGGTTTTCTGCTTGATCTACAATCAAAGCTTTCAATGGAGATATGACGATAGTCAGCAGTTTATACTTTCTCCCCAGATAAATGGCAGGAAGCTGGAACAACAATGATTTACCCGAGCCGGTAGGAGCGGTCAGCAAAATATTATCCACTTGCGGTTCCGCCCGTTGCGCCTTTTCCGCTTCAAGAACGACACTCTCTATCAACTGTCCTTGCGAGATACTGAGTTTATCTTTTCCCTTAAATAAATCATTATAGATTTCAAGCTTGCGAAATTGCTTGTAACCGTAAATTTCCGTCATCAGTTCACCGATTTCCGCCCTGCATGTTTCGGGCAGGCACCTTTCTTTCAGCGCCGGCAACCGACGTGTTGTTCCTTCCTGGATGTTCATCATAATCATGAATGGGAATTAAGAAACCGAAATAACATCAAAACAATCTCTAAACAACGTGAGCTCGATGAATTATAAGAGCTTGTAAATTTGGTGATTAGCGAAATTTATTGCAACTTTATAGTAGTGAAATACAAAGAATTACAAATAAAAATCGCTATGATCACCGAGAGCAAAATTACAGAAATATTTTGTATGGCAGATGACTTCTCAAGTTTTTTGATGCAATGATGGCAAAATACACGCTAAAATCAGTTGGCAAGAGGAAATATCATCGCAATTCCACAATGTCAAAGGCGGAAATCATGCTTATCATGATTCTCTTCCACGACTCCGGCTATCGTTGCCTGAAGCATTTCTACCTTGACAAGGTGTGCAAGCATCTTCGCCATCTGTTTCCGGAAGTTGTCTCGTACAATCGTTTCGTGGAATTCATATACGGCAAGTTGGTTGGAGATAATAAGGGATATATCAGCAAGAGCCTCTTCCAAAGACTATTCGTTGACGGCATACAGCTTATTACCAAGTTGAAAAGCAACATGAGAGGTGCATTAATGAGCCTTTCTGATAAACAGCTGCTACAAGCAAAATTAAGAGAGTGGATAGAGGAACAAGATTAACACTCAACTTAATCACATATTCCTGAGGACAAACAAATTGCGCCATCTGCCCCCATAAAACACCAGCGCAATAAACAAATTTCCACTGTTTATCGCACTGCTATTTAACTGTTTAGCTTATCTGACGATTTTAGTATTCTTCCTCGTTGAAAAAGAAATCTTCTTTACTTGGATAGTCAGGCCAAATATCTTCTATACTTTCATAAATTTCGCCCTCATCCTCCATTTCCTGCAAGTTCTCAATCACTTCAAGCGGAGAGCCCGAACGCATGGCATAGTCTATCAGTTCGTCCTTGGTTGCCGGCCAAGGAGCATCTTCCAATTTGGATGCTAATTCCAATGTCCAATACATAGTTTTTAAGTCTTAAACTGTAAATATAAGTCCTACTTCTAATTTTCGGCAAAAGTATAATAAAAAATTTCACTTGCAACGATTATTCCAAAATATTTCCTCTTTTTTCTCATCTTGATTCATTTTACGAGACAAAACGAATAAATAATCAGACAAACGGTTCATATATGCTATTAATTCCGAAGAGATTTCCACCTGCTCGGCCAAAGCCAAAATCCGACGTTCGGCACGACGACACACTGTACGACAAACATGGCACACCCCACTCCCCCTACTTCCTCCGGGAAGGATAAAAGCCGACAAGGCGGGAAGAAGGTTATCCAACCTATCAATCTCACGTTCCATAGCCTCCACATCTTCTGTATGAATGACACCGGCCGCATTAAGTTCGGTTTTCCCACGATCGGTAGCCAAATGAGAACCTACAGCAAAAAGCTTGTTCTGCACTTGCTGCATGAATTTCCTATCCTGCTCGTCAGAGAGGTACGTAATAAGGACTCCGAGATGGGAATTCAATTCATCCACCGTTCCATACGCCTCGAGCCGGATATGCGTTTTAGGCACACGAGTACCACCTACAAGCGAAGTTGTACCTTTATCTCCGGTTTTGGTATAAATAAAGCTCTTTTTCATTAGTAACCGATATAAGTATGTTTTAAGAATCAGAAATTGACGATATAATCTTGTTTTATCTTTGTTTTATCAAAAAAGAGGATACCTAAATCATAAAGGTCGAAAGTTACGCCCACCCGTTCATCCTGTTTCATGCGTTTCCAAAGAACATGCATCTGCGGAGTATAACGAATACCTTCAACCACAAAGAGCGACTTCGGCATTGCACGGGCAGCACAGATATCGAACACCTCTTCCACAAACTCCGGCTGACGATAGTTGTGCAAATAAAGAAAATCGACCACAATGTCCTCTCTCCGGAAAAGTTCGGAAGCCGAAGAGGCGGAAATATAGTTTGCCGCTTCTCGTCCGCTCTTCAGATAGAGCGAGGAAGCAGAAAGAGTACCGGCATCGACAAGCGTATCAGGCTGAGCATAGTTCACCAACCTGAACAGAAGCCGCTTCACTTTTTCCGATTCATCCGTCCCCGGTCCGCCTTTCTTATATGCCTGTTCTTTTTCCGCCAATTCCTTGTATTTATAGTAAGGTGTTTTCTCATAAATCACCTGCGTAATCAAATTAAAGGCAAAAGGCGAGTGTACTCCATAGCCGCAGCGATAGCGAAACCGCCGCAACCAGACGAAAGGACGCTTCAAAGCAAGTGTGACACGATTCATGCCTCCAAGATTAAAAGAACATTACTTTACAGGATTCTCCGGCTCTCAAATCCAATGCAAAGGCATCATCCTTGAACTCAAGTATCTTTCCATTCTTCGACACCTTTGCAAGACTTACTCCCGCAGGAGTTTTCACGATGAACCTGCCCGAAACAAGAGCCGTAATGGCAGCTTTCGTTGCCCAGCCATCTTTCCAGTCAAGATCGACGGCAGCACCGCCGCGAACCCGCATGCCACGGAAACTCCCGGTACTCCAGCCATCAGGCAAAGCAGGCAGCAGATTGATAAAACCCTCATGACTCTGCAAAAGCATCTCGCCGATACCTGCGGCACCACCATAGTTGCCGTCTATTTGGAAAGGCTGGTGCGAACAGAAAAGATTGGGGAAAGTGCCACTGCCATGCCGCCCTGTCTTAGCGTTTACCGCCGGATTCAACAGGCTCTTGAAAAGCTTCCACGCACGATTGCCATCACCCAGACGGGCCCAAAAGTTTATCTTCCATGCACGGCTCCAGCCCGTACCTCCATCGCCACGACGATTCAGGGTGGCACGGCATGCCTCGGCCATTTTATGTGAATTGGTCGGAGAGATAAGATTTCCGGGATGCAGACCGTACAGATGAGAAACGTGTCGATGGTGCACATCAACTTCTCTATAATCTTCCAGCCACTCTTGCAGATACCCGTCCTTACTGATAATCATAGGCGGAAACTCTTTCAGGTCGGTTTGCAGCTTCTTCACGTAGTCCGCGTCACGATTCAGCGTAAGAGCGGCAGCAATAACATTGTAATAGAGCTCCGTCAGCAGTTGCACGTCCATCGTAGGTCCCATGCAGATGCTCACAGGCGTCAGACTGTCTCCGGGCATGTAGAAGCTGTTCTCCGGCGAAGAAGTAGGAGCGGTGACCAGCCATCCGTTCGCCGGATCACGTACCATCGTGGAGCGGAAGAAGTCGGCAGCACCTTTCAGAATCGGATAAATGCGTTGCAAGTACATCTTGTCTTGCGTATAAAGATAGTGTTCCCACAAATGGGCGCAAAGCCATGCCCCTCCGGTGTTGGTCGCTCCCCAAGACGGATGTTCTCCGGGAGCGGTATAGTTCCAAACGTTTGTCATCATATGGAGCACCCAGCCCTCGGCCTTGTCGCCATAGAAAGCAAGGGCAGTCTTTCTACCCGAAGGCAAAAGACGCTCCACCAAAGTGATGAGCGGCCCGTAGAGTTCCGAAAGGCCGGCCTGCTCCAACGGCCAGTGATTCATCTGGATATTGATGTTGGTATGATAGTCGCCGTTCCACGGCGTCTGCAACGTGTTTGCCCAAAGCCCTTGCAGATTGGGGGGCAGACTGCCTGGACGAGTACTGCTGATGAGCAGATAGCGTCCGTAGTTATAATACAGAGCGGCCAGTCCGGGAGATTCTTTCTGCACAAAGCGAAGGATACGCTCGTTAGTGGGAAGTGCATCATCTTCCGTGACGGGCAAGATGAGGGAAACACGGTCGTAAAGCAAGCGGTGAACCGTTTCTTTCTTCATCGTTCGTTCCAGCCGCGCATTCAGTTTGGCGAATGAAGAACCGGAAGGTACAACTTCATCCAGCAGGCTGTCGCAAACTGAAGCATAGCATTCTCCGGGGAAGTCGGTGCCTGCCGCTTCATAAGAAGTGGTTGCCGAAATCACCAGCCAAGCTTCCTGCCCCTTCTCCAAAGCAATACCCCTTTCGGCATCCATTGTCTGTTTCCCCTCCCTCGAGACAAGCCGCATGGCAACACGGAATTTCATTCCGTCCCGACCGGGCTGTCCGCTGTCGAGCATTCCCTTCATCAAGAGCGTATTCCCTTCGATGGCGACAGTAGCACGCTCGGGGCGGCTCAAACGGGCAGAAAAATTCAGAGCTTCTTTACGTCCGGCTGTCAGGTGTATTAACATAACGTCTTTCTCGCGAGAAATAAAATATTCGCGCCGATAAGCGACATCGTTCAGCGTAAAAGCAGTATATGCCAGGGCATCACGCAGATTCAGTCCCCGACGATAGTCCACCGGGCGAGCATCGGATTGTAATGCAACGGCAACTTCTCTTTCCTCTTTGGCTTTCAGCAAAGGGTAATCGAACTCCAAGTCGAGGTTACCCAATATCTGATAAGTACCATACCTTCCATCCGCTTCCTCTTTTTTAGGCACAAAGCTGCGATACATCAGTTCCTGCGCCTCTCGGTTCTTTCCCTCAAACAAAAGTTGGCGAATGGCAGGCAGGCTCTTTGCCGCATCAGGATTACTATAATCAGCCTCCGAACCACTCCAAAGAGAGATCTCATTCAAGACAATGCGCTCACGGCATACTCCCCCATCCGGCATCATACCAAGCCTACCGTTTCCCAAAGGGAGTGTCTCTTCCCAAATGGAAGCAGGAGCCGTGTAATACAGTTGATGATTACAATCATCGGCCGGAACCGATAACGATGCATACAAAGGAAGCCAGCAATAGGAAGCTGTCATCAGCAACAGCAAGCGAAAGAATATTTTTTTCATGGTACCACATTGTTATCTAAAAGATATACAAACGTACTATTTTTTTCTGATACCGCCATACATCGCCCTCACAAATCAAAAAGGAGAAATGCAAAAACGTCCAAACCCGGATTCACGGCATTAAATCGCCCCTACAGCAACTCTGATAGGGGGCAAATGCCGTAAACCCGGGTTTTCATAAGATAAGCAAGAAATGTGCCTTTTAGAGGGCAAGCACACCCTCACGCTATCTTCTTACTTTTTAGCCCACCACAACGGTGTAAACACATCGTCTGCTCCTCCAAGCAGCTGCACAGCTTGTTTATAGCCATCGGGGCTGCTGTTTTCCAAGCTCGACGGGAACTTCAGGCGTTGCGGAAAGAACTTCGTCGTCTGCTTCATGTAATTGGATGCGGTGAGGGTAGGCATCGTACGAATGGCCTGCTCCACGGCGGGAGTTTCAAAGAAAGGCAGACCTAATCTGCGCTGGTCGTTCCATGCTTCCAAAGGCAGCCAAGGCATCTGGGCGATGTATTTCTGCGTGATAATCTTTGTCAGATGGTCATTCAAAGCCTTGCCGTACAGCGTTTCCGAAGCCACCGGATAAGTGTAGGTATAGGTAGATTCCGTTTTGGTATATCCGTCCACCATCTTCATGGTTTTGGTAGCTGCCGGTTCGGCAGTATGCTCCCACTTCACCGAAGTTCCTACGTTGTTGTAGTCTTCAGAAACCAGATATGCATCTGCGAAACCGCTCACATTGTGATAAGCGAAGCTCTCGCGTATACCTTTTTCGTAAGCGTCTTTCGCGGTCATAGGTACGTTCCATCCTTTGAGAGCAGCTTCCGCCAACAGGAAGTAAGATTCCCAAGAAGCGAAGAAAATGCGCGAGTTTTCGCTTTTACGATATTTCAAAACCAAATGCGGAATAGCCCACGGCCAGTAGTACATCTTGTTCAGCGAACCTTTATCGCCCCATTCACCGCAAGCGCCGGTATTCCATGTAAACGTGGCGTCGAGTTCCACCAAACCGTCCTTATCGTCTTTGTCCTTCATTAGTTTACGTTTCACCACTTTATGGTTCGAGTTCCATGAAGGATACTTACAATAGTTGGCATTATCGAAATCGCCGGGGATAGAGAACAGTGCATAGGCACGAGGGTCAATGACCTTATGCAAACCGTCAAACCAAAATCCCTTGGCCGGATCGTTCGTGGTCAGTGCATAATGATTGGCATAATGTACTCCCATATAGTCCGCAGATTTGATGCGAGCCAGCAAATCGGCTCTGTCTGCAAGTTGTTGGTCTGATGTAATACCGCCCAAACCGACGAGCAGATTATTCATCGTGGCTGAAATAGGAAAATAGTCCCATTCGCGAGTCATCACACCCGTCAAGGCATCCCATCCCGGTCTTTCTTTTACCGTGAAGTTATCACCGCTTTCGGTGATGTATGCAGCTTTCGCCGCGTCTTCAAATTCGGCTTTGGCCTTAGCAGCATCCACTTCGGAAAGACGCATGGCCAAACGCATACGCATGGAGTTGGCATACTTCACCCATTTGGAAAAGTTGAATTCATAGGCGCGGTCGCATTTTTTCTCATCATCCTCTACCTTTACGTCGGTTTTTAGCTTGCTGGCAGCATCTTTCAACTCGGCCAGCATAAAGTAATAAACATCCTTACAAGAGTTGAACTGAGGATTCTTGCCTGCAAAAGCTTCGATAGGCATAGCGCCGAAACTATCGGTGAACTCGCTCATCAGATACACCCGCCAGATGCGTGCCACCTCTTTCAGGTTGGGAATCACTTGGGCATCGTGTGCATTCAGCTCGCCTTTCAGCTTCTCTTCAGCCAAATTGATGGCCAGTACGATAGGTGACATCCAATCCGCATAATGTGAATAATAGTTACTAATCCAATCGTCGTTATATTCACCGACCGCAAGTCCTCCGTTCGTGTTCGGATCTACTTGCCGTGCGGGTACCTGCCAGTTCAGCACGAAGCAACGTTCGGCCACTTCCGGATCCTGCTGTGTTTTGGTAATCGACTCATTAATGGCATATTCCACGCGAACCTGTTCGAGATTGGCTGCCGTAGGGTTGGTATTTACTTCCTCGAAGTCGGAGCATGAAACCATTGTTAGCAGTCCGGCAGGAAGCGCATATAGATATCTATAGTTTTTCATATTCGCAAAATGTTTTTAGTTTAGAATCCAAGAGTAACGTTAAACAGATAAGTGCGCGAAGTAGGTGAACTACCGTATTCAAATCCGGTAGCATTGGTACTCGTAGCATAAATAGATTCGGGGTCAATACCGTTCATATAGCTCTTCAGCATCCATACGTTGTTGCAAGAAACACCCAACTTCAGTTGCGTGAAAGGTGTCTTTTTCAACTGTTGCTTATTGAAGGCATAAGAGAGACCCAAGTTGCGCAAACGAACATTGGTTGCACTATAAATATTGATTTCTCCCACGCCGAGATTTCCTCCGGCCACGGCACTCCAATACTGCTGCGTAGTGATTTCGGTAGTATTCTTTTCATACTCTCCCTTATCATTCTTGAATACACCGTCTACTACCATTTTGGGACGTTCGCCGTTGACTACGGTCTTGTTCGATGTACCTGTCACCTGCATCATCTGCTGAGTTCCCGAGAAGATATCACCGCCAAAACGTGAGTCAATCAGGAAGTTCAACGACCACCCTTTGTAATTAAAGGTAGAACTGATGCCCAACAAAGCGTCCGGCTGTTGGTCGCCGATTTTCTGTTTTTCGGTAGTTGCCGTAGGCAAACCGTTTTGAGTAATCAGCTTGCCGTAGTAGGGTGATTTCTTATCGGTTACACGCTGCAGTACGGTTCCCCAGATTTCTCCATAATTACCGCCGGCTTTTGCATATACCTGCAGGTTGTCGTAACCGCCCAACGGATAGAGATTGACCTCTTCGTTGGCTGTTTTATAAAGTTCGATGATGCGGTTTTTGTTGGCAGAGAAGTTCACCATCAAATCCCAACTGAAACCTGTACGCGTCTCTATCGGACGTGCGTTCACCATCAACTCGAAACCTTTGTTCTCTATATTTCCGGCATTGACCTTACGTTTTTCATAACCGGAAAGGTTATCCATCGGCAGATTGATAAGCTGACGGGTGGCATTCGATTTATACCAAGAGAAATCGAATCCCAAACGGTTATTGAAGAAACGGATTTCGGCTCCGAACTCCCACGACTTAATCAGCTCGGAACGCACATTGCTGTTATAGAGCGTCTTGTCTTGAGAAACCGTAGTTGTATTATCGGGTGCCTGACCGATGGAGTATGTGTTGTAAAGTTGGTAAGGTTCAAGCGAATTACCTACCTCGGCATACGAGCCTCTCAGTTTTGCATAAGTAAACCATTCGGGCAAGGGTTTATCTATCTTCTCAAGCATGTCCGAGATGACCCATGATGTGGAGATAGACGGATAGAAGAACGAACGGTTCTCTTTCGACAAAGTAGATGACCAGTCGTTGCGGAATGTTCCGTCGATGAACAGGAAGCCGTCGTAGTTGATTTGAGCGGTACCATACAGCGAGTTGATTTTCTTCCGGCTGAAGTCTTCTCCTACACTGACTTTCTCACTCGCATTGTTTACAGTGAACAAATCGGGAACTTTCAGTACGCCCGGACTGGTCGATACACCACGACGACGACGTTCCATCAGGTTGCCGCCGAACGTGGCGCCTCCGCCCCATTTTCCGAACAGATTGTCCTTATGGGCGCTGACCAGAAAACTATAGTTGTTTTCATAGAAGCGCTCTTGTTTAATGGAATAGGTGTTTTTCAACGAACTTCCCGAATAAGTTTTATTATCGTACTCGGTAAAGTACATATCCGATCCGGCTCTCAACTCGGCATCCAGCCAGGAAGTGAAGCGATATTTCAATGAGCCGTTCAGTAAAAAACGGTCGCGTGTATCCCTGTTCAACTTATGCTTTTCCATCCAATACGGATTGATTTGCTGACTGCTGCCGTACCACAACATCTTGTTTTCCGCATTAGTCCCTGCAGAAAAGTCGCGAATGTCCATTGAACGAGGCAACAGATACATGGCCAAGAAGTGGTTGGAGTTGTTCTTACCGCTGATGGGACGGTTGTTGGCCTCGGAATTGATGTATTGTATCTTGGTATCGAATGTCCAGCGGTCGTCTTTGCCAAATGTAGAGGTGGCACGTGCCGTGAGGCTGGTACGTTTCAGCTTGGAACCGGGAATTTTGCTATTGTCGTCCATGCGGGTGAGCGACGTATAGATGGCCGTCTTATTGTATTGCTGCGTGAACGAGAAAGTTTCCGTCAGATTGGTACCGGTCTTGAAATAGTTGTCCACGTTGTCGAACGAGCGCATGTGTACTTTCTGATTATTCCAGTTGGTATACTCTTGTCCCGTGATTTTCGGGCCCCAGCTGGAACCGCTGTCTTTGTCGAACGTTTCGTTGGAACCTTGTCCGAATGAGTCTTGCATCTTGGGCGACATGAAGATGGTTTCGGCCGATATCGTTCCCGAAATCGTGATACCCAGTCCTTCAGTTTTACGTCCCGACTTGGTAGTGATAAGGATTACGCCGTTGCCCGCACGCGAACCATAAAGAGCTGCCGCCGAGGCACCCTTCAATACAGACATGGAAGCAATGTCATCGGAACTGATATCCGAAATACCGTTACCCATATCGGCGGAAGGATTCCAGAAGTCGTTGTTGGCTGCTCCGGTGAAGTTTTCCATCGGAACACCGTCCACCACGATGAGCGGTTGATTCAGACCTGTCAACGAATTGTTTCCACGCAACTGAATTTTAGAAGAACTGCCGGGGCCGTTACCCGAACGGATAATCTGCAAACCGGACACCTTTCCGGAAAGGGCGTTGGCCACGTTGGTTTCGCGTGCTTGCAGGATATCACCGCCTTTTACTTCCTGCATGGAATATCCCAGCGCTTTCTTTTCGCGCTTGATGCCCAAAGCCGTCACCACCACTTCGCCCAGCTGTTGGCTGTCTTCTTTCAGCTGGAGATTCAGGTTTTGTTCACCATTGTATTTCACACTGAGAGTAGCATAACCGATGTATGACACTTCAATGACATCGCCCACCTTAATTCCGGAAAGCGTAAATTGTCCGTCTGCATTGGTGATAACGCCATTCTGAGTACCTTTTACAAGGACAGTGGCACCGGCAATGGGCCCCATCTCGTCACTGACGTTTCCTTTCACCGTACGTGTTTGTTGAACAACCAACGCCTCATTAGCGTCAGCGTAACTGATTGAAGGACAAAGAATTACCCCCCCCATTAGCCAAAACAAGGGAATGGAGAGCACTTTAGATAATCTCTCTTTAATCATAGCAAAATTAGATTAGTTTAACATTAAAAAATACGGATGCAAACATACGATAATATTCAGAGCTTACAAATATCCAATACGTCTCATGTTGTATCTATAACAAACATCCGTAATCTCATAAGTGACTTTTTCTTCCCAATATATCCGTAAAACGAATGACAAATCACAGAGAGACCGCTTTCTCGGGCGGCATTTCTATGCAGTAGGAAATAAGAACATATCCCGATACTTGCCCGGAGTCACTTTCATGACCTCACAAAACACGCGGGTAAAATGGAAACGGTTGGAGAAACCCGTCTTGGCCGCTATTTCCTTAATGCTCATATCGGTATGGATAATGAGCATACAGGCATAATCAATCCTTTTTTTCTTGACAAAATTCTGCAAAGTGACTCCCGTCTCATTCTTGAACAGACGCGAAAAGGAGTTGGTGGCCATACAAGCTCTATCCGCCAATAGTTCGTTGGACAAATTCTCTTCGTAATGCCCTTCAATATAACTGATGGTCTGTGCAATGCGCACATCGCCGGCATTCGGTTTCCATTGCCCCTCCTCGACACTCAAAAGAATCTCACAGATAAGTGCCTGAAGTTTCAGAAACGCCCCTAAACTGAACGTGGTTATTTGCCCACTGGTCAGGAGGTAGTGTTGCATATAGTCGACTTTCGCTTTCAGACTTTCCGTGAGTTCGATGGGAAAGACACCCGTCAGCGCATTGTCGTATGGAAATCCCAGCGAGAAATGGACAAACAAATGCCCGATGGCCCCGGCCGCTTGCAACTCTTCCCGCTCATCCTCCGTCAAGGAAGCAATACTTCCTCCACACAGGCAGTTTCCTTGACGGGGGATGTGGTTTCCTTCGATGTGCGAGCTGTAATCCGTATTGGGAGCAATGAGATAAACTTTATCCGGTTCCATGTGATACGTCCTGCCCCGATATTCGATGACACCGCCCGCTCTGATGTTATGGTAAATCCGCCAAAAAGGAAAAGACAGCGTACTGTATTCCCAATTCTTCAGCCACCAATACCTGCAACAATGTATCTTAATGGAAAGTCCGGGAAAATACTGCATTGTAGTGGAGGGATCTCCGGTAAACGATGTCTGCATAAGTTGTATTTATTTAAGAAAACCATATGCAAACATAGTAAAAAATCTTAAACCTGCAATAAGAAATAACACATATTGCCTGTTTTGGCACCTATGCATCGTAACCGGATATTCCCATCACAAACAGGCGTGATTAAAATTTCACACGCTGTGCCTTTCCGTCGTATCTCACCACCGTGCCTTTCACCTTCAAGTCAAAAGCCTGAGCTTTATTCTTTTCCACTTTCACCACATTGAAGATACGTTCCTTCAGCATGCCGGAGTACTCGCCCTTGCGATCGCCGATGGTCAAAGTTCCCTCCGCATCGTTGTAAATAAATGGGATGATAGTATATTTTCCTTTCTCATAGTTATAATTCACACCTTCATCTTCGTAAAGGGTAAATGCCCCGTCTTGTCCCGCATAAACGTAGAGTGTGATTTCCGAATCCGGTTTTTCGTTGCTATATTGCATATCCGGCCCGTAGGGAACAATGGCACCTGCGCGTACATAAAGCGGAATGCGTTCATAAGGAGCATCCACGGTCAGCTTGCGTCCGCCTTCCACATAGCTGCCGGAGTAGAAATCATACCAGCCACAACCCGCGGGGAAATACACCTCACGACTGCGTGCGCCGTATTCGTATACCGGAGCTGCCATAAGGGCCGGGCCGAACATAAACTGGTCACCGATGTCATTCACATTGGCATCCTCCGTAAAGTCCATCACCAAAGGGCGCATGATGGTGTAGTCATTGAAATGGGTCATGCCCGCCAACGAATAGATATACGGCATCATGTTATAGCGCAATTTGGTATAATAGACAATGGAATTATAGCACGGATGCCCTTCAGGAGCAATGTTCCACACCTCGCGGAACGGGTATTGCCCGTGTGCGCGAAACAGCGGACAGAAAGCGCCGAACTGGTACCAACGGGTGTTCAACTCTCTCCATTCTTTATAGTCGGCATTTTCGCGTCCCGTTTCGTCGAGCACCTTCTGACCGGCTACGTAGCGGCTCTCCACGCAGAACCCGCCGATGTCCATCGTCCAATACGGAATACCGCTGACGGCAAAGTTCAGCCCGGCAGAAATCTGAGCCTTCATATCTTCCCAACGGGTAGCGATGTCTCCACTCCAGGTAGCGGTGGAATAGCGTTGCAGCCCCGCAAACCCCGAACGGGTCAGCAGGAAAACACGTTTGTTCGGTTCGACACTGCGCTGACCGTCATAAATGGCTTCGGCATTCATCAACGCATACGTATTGAAGAACTTGGCAGAAGGGCCGAGAGCCGTAGGACCGGAAAGGTCTTTGCGGTATTGGATATCCGTGCAGTCGCGCACATTCGGTTCGCTGGCATCCATCCACCATGCATCGATGCCAAGCGGATAATAATGGTCTTGTATCTGTTTCCAGAAGAGCTTGCGCGCGTCGGCACTGTAGGCATCATAGAAAGAGCCCAGATAGCCCGGCCCTACCCAATCTCTGATGCTGTCTTTGACGGCCTGCCGATACATCCATCCTTTCTCGTCGAACTCCTTATAATGTTCGGTGGTCACATAAAACTTGGGCCAGACGGAAACCATCACGCGAGCGTGCATGTCATGGATGGAATCGACCATTCCCTTCGGATCGGGAAAACGCTCGGGGTCGAATTCATGGCTTCCCCACGCATCCTGCTTCCAATGCAGCCAGTCGATGACGATGTTGTCAATGGGAATCCGGCGTTCACGAAATTCTTTCAACACCGAGAGCACTTCATCTCTCGTATTGTATTTCTCACGGCTTTGCCAATACCCCATCGCCCACTTCGGCATAATCTGACTCTTGCCGGTCAAGGTGCGATAACCGCTTATAACCTCATCCATCGTGTCACCGTAAACGAAATAATAATTTATCTCGTTCTGCATTTCGCTCCACCAGGAGAGTTTGTTCTGCTCTTCATCCTCCACCGGTTTCAACGCCCTCAAACCGCAATATGAAACATATCCGTCCGGCTCCCACTCTATTTTCAGAGGAACACGCTTGCCGGCTTGCAGATTCACTGCAAACTTATAGTTGTTAGGGTTCCAAGCCGTACGCCAGCGTTCGGGAACAACCAGCTGATTATCAATATATACCTTAGTATAGCCGGCATAATAAAGGATAAAACGGAACAAGCCTGTTTCCAACGGTTCTATTTCGCCTTCATACGTCACATGCGCCCCCATAAACGGGAATCCGTCGGGCAGATTCACCACTTTACTCAAATGGGCATCACGATCCAAATGTTCGAAATAGAGAGAATCTTCGCGGCGTACCAGTATTTCCGCATTCTTATCGCCCGGAATGTATGTGCCGGTCAGCGCACCTGCCTTACCATTCTTATCATACAGTTTGAATACGTCGCCCAACTGTGAGTAGTCGCACGGGTTGCCGAAACGGCAGAGAGAATAGCTGTCCCATAGTACGCCGTATTTTTTGTTGGAAACGATGAACGGCACGGATACCTTCGTATTGTATTGAAACAGTTCCTCGTTCTTTCCCTTATAATTGAACTCATCCGCCTGATGTTGCCCCAAGCCATAAAAAGCCTCATCCTCACCGGCCGATTGGAAGACTTGCCGCACACTGTATCCTTTTGTTCCTTCCACCTCGACGGGAGTAAAGGTTCTTCCGTTGCTGTCTTCCGCCAGAATCGGGTCGCCGGCTGCATTCGTAAAGCGTACCTCGCCGGTTGTTTTGGATACGATGGCATGCAGTTCCGCAGTCTTTACAATCACTTCGTCACCCTGCTCTTCCACCTTAAAATCAGTCTTTCGTTGTTGGGAGACCACAATGAGACTCGGTTCTTTCGAGAATTCCCTTTCCGGAGTGGCCGACACATGAATGAGCTTTTCGCCCATTACCTCCAATCTTACCTTACGCACATCCGTCGGCCGCTGCTGCACGACTTCCACAATCACACCGTTCTCGGTCTTTTGAAATCCGCTACCGGCACATGCGGCAAACATCCATCCGGTAAGCAGATAAACTGAAGTGTTTTTCAATTTCATAATTAGCAGTTCTTAAAAAATGATTCTTCTTTCGGTGCAAAAATAAGAAGTCTCTTCCGGAACAGACCTACCGGATGTTGAGACAAAGGGTGCCTTTTGAAACCTTTAATGATAAAATGTTTCAGAAACGGGTATCTGTTGTTATTTCCCTTCTCTTTCCTGATAAACGGAGGGTAAAACGCCGAACTCATCCTTGAAGTACTTACTGAAATATTTAGGATTGTTGAAACCCACGCAGTAGGCAATCTCCGCCACACTCCGCTGACTCTCGCGAAGTAATTGCGCCGCCCTCTTCAGGCGGATGACACGAATAAACTCAATCGGCGTTTTGCCCGTTATCTGCGACAGTTTCTTATAGAGATGCACCCGGCTCATGCCCAGCTCGCGACTCAACTCCTCGACAGACAAATCGCTGCGGTCGATGTTCGCTTCCACATACTTGATGGCATTTGCCACCAACTGTTCATCCAGCGAGGTTATGACTATCCGGCTCGGCTCGGGATCAATCAGCAAACGTTGCCTGCGCCTGCCGTACAAGTCTATCAGCTTGCGCATGCGCAGTATCAGCACTTCTACATTGAAAGGCTTCGTCACATAATCATCTGCACCGATATTCAGACTTTCAACCTTGTCTTCCACCGCCTGCTTGGCAGTGAGTAATATCACCGGAATATTCTCGGTGCGCTTGTCCGTCTTCACCCAACGACACAGTTCGTTGCCGTCCATTTCGGGCATCATCACATCACTTACAATGATGTCCGGCATCAA
This sequence comes from Bacteroides zoogleoformans, assembly GCF_002998435.1. Lineage (NCBI taxonomy): Bacteria > Pseudomonadati > Bacteroidota > Bacteroidia > Bacteroidales > Bacteroidaceae > Bacteroides > Bacteroides zoogleoformans. The sequence goes on from NZ_CP027231.1 coordinate 1,443,908, forward strand.
CTCCGGTATCATCTGCCACGCTTTCCTGCCGTTCGAAGCGGTCTGTATGCGGAAATAGAGACTCAGGCTATCTTTCATGAAAGCCAACAAATCATCGCTGTCATCTACTATCAGTACCAATGGCTGTTGCTTACAGCCTTCATCGGCGGCACCGCCCATATCGTCGGGCAATGAATCATCTTCTTCGGCCGTCCCGGATATTGCCGCCTCTGCCGCCATTTCCTCCCGTCCCGCCTCTCCGTCGGGTTGCAAAGAAGAAGCATCCCACCCCACATGTTTGATGGGAACGGTCACAAGGAACACACTGCCGGAGCCCACATTATCGAGCACCTTCACCGTACCCTCATGCAGCGTCACAAAATCGCGTACCAAACTCAGCCCTATGCCGCTCCCCGTGGACTGATGATCCGGATTGGCCTGATCTACCTGATAGAATCGCTCGAAGATGCGCTCCTTGTCTTCGTCCTTTATCCCGGTTCCCGTATCGGAGACTTTCAGCAGCAGTTGGTCGGGCGTGCCCTTCAACACCTCTACCGAGACATCCACCCGCCCTCCGTCGGGTGTGAATTTAAAAGCATTGGACAACAGATTCATCACCGCCTTGCCCATTTTGTCTTCATCGAACAGCATATCCAAAGACTCCACAGCCGAATAGAACGTGAGGTTCACATTCTTCTTCTCGGAGAGCATCAGAAAAGAGGCGCAAATATTCTTCACGAAAGCCACCATATCTCCCTCGGCCGGAGTAAGGTGCAAGCCCGCCACTTCACTCTTCCGGAAATCGAGTAGCTGGTTTACGAGATTCAACAGGCGAAGTGCGTTGCGGTGCATCAACGTCAGGCGTCCCAATTGCTTTTCGTCCGACACCTCTCTCATCATGCTTTCCAACGGAGATATTATCAGCGTAAGCGGTGTGCGCAATTCGTGACTGACGTTCGTGAAGAAACGGAACTTCATCTGGTTCACCTCTTCCATCTTCCGGGCATCCTGCTCCATCTGTCTGATTTTAAACCTATTACGTTCTTTACGCTGCACGGCATGAACAGCAAGAAAGACAACGCCCACCAACAACAGCGCATAGAATAGGTACGCCCACATTGTCTGCCAGAAAGGCGGAAGAATCACAATCTTCAGTGCGGCCTCTTCCGTTCCAGCAAATCCGTCGCTGTTCACAGCTTTCACTTTGAGAACATACGTGCCGGGAGCCAGATTGGTATAAGTGGCTCTGCGCATATCGGAAGAACAGGTCATCCAGTCATTATCAAAGCCTTCCAATTTATAAACATAACGGGTCTTCTCGGGCAGCACATAATTGTCCGACGCAAACATCACCGAAAAAACATTCTGCCGATAATCGAGCTTCAACTCGTCCGCATCGTTCAGAGACTTATCCAGCACAATGCGACCGCCATATTCACGTCCCACTTCCACCTCTTCATTGAAAAGCCTGAAGCCCGTGAATATCACTTTCGGCAGCGTGCGGTTGTAAGTTATGGCATCAGGATGAAAGACATTGATGCCATAGAGGCCGCCCATTGCAATCTCGCCCGAAACCAGACGCTTGATGGAGCGTTGGTTGAACTCGCTGCCCTGCAAACCATCCTTGTCGTTATAAACATAGAAATGGAAAGAATATGCTTGCGAACGTTCGTCCTTCGACATTACAAGATTGACCACACCATCGGCAGCAGTGACCCACATGTTGCGGTTTTTGTCTTCCACAATGCCGGAAATAAAACGACCGGAAATCTCCTGTGGAAGAGAGATTACATGCAGGCGGTCAGAGGCAGGGTCGTAAAGATTCAACCCGTCGCGCGTGGCAATCCAGAGCAGCCCCCGGCTGTCCTCGTACACCTGATTGATACTCTGATTGGAGAAACGCGCATCACCCGACTTCGTCCCCACATAATTAGTGGCTTTCCCGGCCTCCAAATCGATGATGGAAATGCCCGAAGAAGCCGTCCCCACAATCAGGCGGTTGTTACGCCCCATACAGATGGAAGCTATGTAATCGGAAGCCAGTCCGCAAGTCGCCACATTATAGTCGGTAAAAACGCCTGTCCGAGGATTCAGACGCTGCACGCCCCCGTTCAGCATACCTATCCAGATATTCCCCTGCCCGTCTTCGGCCAAAGACCATACATTGTTGTTCGCCAAAGAGTTCGGATTGTCCGGTTCGTGGCGATAGTGAACAAAGCGGTGTCCGTCATAGCAATCCAATCCTCCCCAGAATGTTCCAATCCATAACCTGCCGTCTTTTGCCTTCAGCAGACTGACCACCACGTTTGCCGTAAGCGAGTGTCCTCCCTGTCGTAGAAAGGTCCTTTTCTCTCCCGTACCCGGATTCCAATGCACCAATCCCCCGTCATTCATCCCAAGCCACAAGGAGCCGTCTCGGCCGTCTTCTATGGCATTCACGTCTCCCAACGGGTTCAAAGCAAACTTATAGATACTCTCGTCATAACAGGCCACCCCTTTCTTATAGGTGCCCACCCACATGAGGCCGTCGGCATCTCTATACAAATCCATAATCGTATTGTTGGGCAACCCGCGCTCATCGTCCGGGCGTCCCATCAAGGACGTGATTTTCCCGGTTTTCTTGTCCAGAATATCCACTCCCTCTTGGTCTTTTCCCATCCAGATGCACCCTTTGCGGTCTTGAGCAATACTCCGCACCATATTGTGCGAAAGGCTGTTTATCTCGTTGTTGCAGTTTTTCTTCCACTCCTTGTCTTTCAGATTATAAACCCACACGCCCGGAACACCGTATATCCAAAGATCCTCATCCGCATCGGCAAACAAGGAAAACACCTCTACACAATCCTCTCCCACCATTTTCATGATGTCGGCCAGCATCCACTTCAATGCCATGCGCTCCTTGTCCACACAAGCAATGCGGCCATTGCTATAAGCCAGCAGTATGCCTTCCTTGCTGTCTATGATATCGGTGATATCGCCTTGCGGCAATCCTTTAGTGGCAAAAAGAAGGCTTCTTGCGTTTTTCTCACCGGTACGATGTCGGTAGCACCCCATTCCGGGCACATAAAACCAAAGATTTTTCTCCCTGTCCGCAATTACTTCCTGCGGCACCCCCTCTATGCCGATATTCCGCATATAGGCACGCATATCGTTCTCAAAAATCTCGGTCGCAGGATCAAAAAAAGTATAATTCGCTTCGCCCACCCGCATCCAAAGGCGCCCTTCTCCGTCTTCCACAATGTTCTCCACAAAATTATCGGGGATAGAAGTTGTCCGACCGTCGTCATGGCGGAACGTCCGGAAGTGATAACCGTCATAGCGTGCCAGTCCGGAAGCCGTGCCGAACCACAGAAAGCCGTGCGAGTCTTTGCAAATGGAATTAATCCGATTGTTGGGCAGTCCGTCTTTCACCTCCAGACACTTGAACATATAGTTTTGCGACAAGGCAGAAAGACAAACCATGCAGATGCCCAAAAGGAATAAATAGAATCGTTTCATTTCACAAGAATTATAGAGAAAGATTGCTTGCAAATGAAACAAAAAGACAGGAGAAAACAAAATTTTCAATTTATTAATTAGATTTTTAGCTATCTTTGTCGCAAAATCAGGCGGTCATATTGCACCATTGCAAATGACACATATCAGAAACAAAAAATAAACAAAACCATCGATGACAAAGAACAAATCCCTGATTATTGTAGGAACCATATTGGTGCTGTTGCTAATCGGAGTCACCGTCTTGCTGATTTCCGAAAAGAAAACCAACTACGAACTGACACAGGAATTTCAACTGGAGAAAGAAGACTTGGAGAACCAGTATACCGACTTCGCCAAGCAATACGACGAACTGAAGTTGAGTGTTTCCAACGACTCCTTGTCTGTTCTTTTGGAGCAGGAACAACTGAAGACCCAACGTCTTCTGGAAGAGTTGCGCACCGTTAAAAGCAGCAACGCCACCGAAATACGACGTCTTAAAAAAGAATTGGCTTCCCTGCGCAAAGTCATGATTGGCTACATCAACCAAATTGATTCTTTGAATCGCCTCACGGCCCAACAGAAAGAAATCATAGCCGACGTCACTCAGAAATACAATGCAGCTTCCCGACAAATCAGCAACTTAGCCGAAGAAAAGAGGAATCTGACCAAAACCGTGACCCTCGCCGCCCAACTGGATGCCACCAACATCTCTGTGCAAGCCACCAATAAACGAGGGAAAATTGCCAAAAAAGTCAAAGATGTCGTGAAGCTTAAAATCGGCTTCAGCATCGTGAAGAACATTACAGCCGAAACAGGCGAACGCACTCTATACATCCGCATCACCAAGCCTGACAACGATGTGCTGACCAAGAACCTGTCCAATACCTTTACATACGAAAATCGCAATCTGGCATACTCCATCAAAAAGTATATAGAATATAATGGGGAAGAACAAGCCGTCAGCGTTTACTGGGATGTGGAAGAGTTTCTTTATGCCGGCACCTATCGGGCAGATATCTTCGCAGAGGGCACCCTCATCGGTTCACAATCATTCGTATTGGAATAATTCCATACTTGCTCCGCATCTCCTCCGCATCAGCTCCGTATAAGCTCCGTATAAGCTCCGTATAAGCTCCGTATAAGCTCCGTATCATCTCCGTATCAACTCCGTATAAGCTCCGCTCCTATAGATACGGAGCAGACACAGAGGAGATACGGGCCTGATATGCAGCAACTACATTCCGATGCAGCATATTATGCTAATTGATTGTCAATAGTTTATGAATTAAAAGATAGACATCTCGAAATTTTACTTGTTTTTTGCCGAAAACCGAAGATTTAATGTTTTTAACCTAAGTTTGTCTTCAAACGGAGGGAAAAAGGGGAAAATGAATAGTATAAAACAGATAGAAGTCATTTATGATAATCGTCCGGTCGGTCGTTTAGCTTTGACGCATAGCGTGGCGGAAATGTGGAAGATGACCACGCCAAGAATTTTGCTTTCATCTATCATGATGGCGATTGGCATTTCGCTCCGGCATTCGACCTGTTGCCAAGTGATGGAATAAACGGCTTCCGTACGACTTCTATCAATGATCGCATTGAACCTACAAAAGAAGATTTATTTGCTGTGACGGTAAAAGTTGGGTTAAATGAAAAGGAGGCTGTGGAAGTTTTTGAGGAAATACAAGGTATATTATCGATGGCATTTGACCAGAGTTTCTAAATGACCTTGGCTTGATTTAATAATTCTGACGGTGAACGGATTCCGGTATTATACTCAATTCATCATTGCTATTATGACCGCTATCCAGATGTTGCTGATGTATTGGAACTGTCAGATGAGACGATAAATGTAATGAAGGAGGCATATCGGCAAATTCGTATAGCAGAGATATATGCAACTCGCGTAGATTGGATGATGAGTGGCGATGATAGCGAAGAGAATTTTCGCGAGCGTATAAAGGAAGACTTGGCAGAGTTTGAAAAGGAATATGCGTCTAAAGACTGGATTTCTTCCGTTGTTGACTGGAAAATGTTAGATATTGTATATGCAATATATCATTAAGTAAATAAAAAGTGTTATATTTGCATATTATATGATAGGTTGGATATAGCAAAGTCATTTGTGCGGTCGCTTTGCACCTTAAACAGATAAAGTATGGCAAAGAATACAATGGGAACAAAGTTGCCCCGAAAATTGGAGCAGAAGATGTCGGTTGTGGGAGAGCAGATTAAACTGGCTCGATTGCGGAGGAATCTGAGTGTGGCTCAGGTGGCGGAACGTGCCACCTGTTCCCCGTTGACCGTGTTTCGAATAGAGAAAGGCGCACCGACAGTAGCAATCGGAATATACTTGCGAGTGCTGTATGCTCTGCAGCTTGACGATGATATTCTGTGGCTGGCCAAAGAAGATAAATTAGGAAAAGCTTTGCAGGATTTGAGTTTGAAGACAAGGGAACGTGCCTCGAAAAAAGAGTAAACGATGAAGACGCTATATGTATATGCCGATTTTGATTGGCTCAAAGAAACAGAACTCGTTGGTGAGTTAGGCTATGAAGCTCTTCGTGGCTCGGACAGCTATTGTTTTACTTTCAATGATGGATGGTTGAAAAAACACGGAGATTTGTTTCTGAGCGATGACCTGAATAATTATTCGGGACAGCAATATACGCAACCGGAGAAAGATATATTTGGATGTTTTTCGGATGCTTTGCCGGATCGTTGGGGGCGAACGCTGTTGCTGCGACGTGAGCAGATTGTAGCGATAGAAGAGAAACGACCGGTACGAAGACTGTCTTCTTTCGACTATAATGGTGCAAGGTAAAGAATCTTAGCGATGAGAAGACCATCCCGACCATTCACCACCACAAGGGTGTCTGGTCAAAATAAATTAGCAGACTCTATATCATTACGAAAAAGACAAATGATAAAACAGGTTAATTTATTTTGCAGTATCACTAAAAGCCTATATTTTTGCATCGTTGTTTATGCAATTATTGCTACTTAGCAAAGTAGCATTTCATCATCATTGTAATATGTAATCCCAATGAAAAAGTCATTATGTTTCATCTGGTTAATAGGCCTGACCATCCCGGCATTCTCACAGAGGACACTCAGCCTGGATAGTTGCCGTGCTTTAGCCATTTCCAACAACAAAGAATTACAGATAAGCCGTGAAAAAATAAAGGCGGCCCACTATCAAAAAAAGGCGGCATTCACCAACTACCTTCCCAACATTTCGGCAACCGGCAGCTACATACGCAACCAGAAAGAACTGTCCATACTCAGTGATGCGCAAAAAGGAGCATTGTCCGGCATAGGCACTACTCTGAGCACTCCATTGGGGAAAGCCATACAAGGCATAGCACAAGTCAATCCGCAATTGGGAGGTTTGTTAGGACAACTCGGGCAAGGCATGGAGGGTGCACTCAACAATGCGGGAAGTTCAATCGTAGAAGCTTTCCGCACAGATACCCGCAACATGTATGCAGGGGCACTCACACTCACTCAACCACTCTATATGGGAGGAAAGATACGTGCTTATAATAAAATCACCCGATATGCCGAAGAGCTGGCACAACAGCAACACAACACCGGCCTGCAAGAAATCATCCTAAGCACCGATCAGATTTACTGGCAGGTAGTGTCACTCGCTCACAAAAAGAAACTGGCCGAAGGATACTTGGAATTATTGCAGAAGCTGGATAGCGATGTCGATAAAATGATTGCCCAGGGGGTTGCCACCAAAGCGGACGGCCTTTCGGTAAAAGTCAAGGTGAACGAAGCGGAAATGACACTGACTAAAGTGACTGACGGACTGAGCCTTTCTAAGATGTTGCTATGCCAGCTGTGCGGCCTTGACCTCAGCACCTCCGTAACATTGGAAGATGAACAGAGAGAAGACTTGTCTCCCAATCCCGTGTCCGCCAAGGTTATAGATATTGAAAACGTATATGCCAACCGTCCCGAAGTGCGCAGTCTGGAACTTGCCACCCGAATCTACCGGCAGAAAGTAAACGTGACCCGTGCCGAACACCTGCCATCCATGGCTTTGATGGGAGGATACATGGTGTCCAACCCCTCTCTCTTCAACGGATTTGAGAAGAAATTCAAAGGCATGTGGAATGTAGGGGTCATGGTTTCCGTTCCTATCTGGCATTGGGGAGAGGGGTTATATAAAGTGAAAGCGGCCAAATCCGAAGCACGGATAGCCCAATATCAGCTGGACGAAGCCAAAGAAAAAATAGAACTGCAAGTCAACCAATCCGCCTTCAAGGTAAATGAAGCCGCCAAAAAGCTGGCTATGGCCGAGAAGAACCTTGAAAAGGCCAACGAAAACCTCCGGTATGCCAACCTCGGTTTTGAAGAAGGTGTAATCGCCGCAAGCAACGTTCTTGAGGCTCATACTGCCTGGCTGTCGGCTCAATCGGACAAGATAGACGCACAAATAGACGTGAAGCTTACCGAAGTCTACCTGAAGAAGGCTATGGGACAACTTGCCGTAGCGCACCCCTGAAACAGAATGATAGGATGCGCCATAAATCAAACAGAGAAATAACAGAACTTCGGATAGTCTTTTCCGGAGCATTGGAAAGATTTTAAATGCTAAAATAACAAGATGGATACAAAATCACAAAACAGTAACATGCTGCTGGCTTTCCTCACATTGATAGGAATCATAGCCTTAGTAGCCATTGTGGGTTTCTTTATGCTACGCAAAGGGCCGGAAATCGTACAAGGACAAGCAGAAGTAACGGAGTATCGTGTCTCAAGCAAGGTTCCGGGACGTATTCTGGAATTTCGCGTCAAAGAAGGACAAAGCGTAAATGCCGGCGATACGCTGGCCATTCTGGAAGCTCCGGACGTACAAGCCAAATTGGAGCAAGCACGTGCCGCCGAGGCCGCTGCACAGGCTCAAAACGAAAAAGCCCTGAAAGGTGCCCGGCAGGAACAGATACAAGCCGCCTACGAAATGTGGCAGAAAGCACGTGCCGGACTTGCCATTGCCGAAAGATCGTATAAACGGGTGAAGAACTTACAGGAGCAAGGCGTGATGACGGCTCAGAAATTGGATGAGGTCACCGCTCAGCTTGATGCCGCCAAAGCCACAGAAAAGGCCGCCAATGCACAGTACAACATGGCCAGGAACGGTGCGGAACGCGAAGACAAAGCTGCTGCCGCAGCGTTGGTGGAGCGCGCCAAAGGAGCCGTGGCCGAAGTGGAATCGTACATCAAAGAGACGTACTTGATTGCTCAGACAGCCGGTGAGGTATCGGAAATCTTCCCCAAAGTAGGCGAACTCGTAGGCACAGGTGCCCCCATCATGAACATTGCCGTGATGAACACCATGTGGGTAACCTTCAATGTACGCGAAGACTTGTTGGTGGGGCTAAGCATGGATACTGAATTCGAAGCCTTTATTCCCGCCCTCGACAAAAACATCCTGCTGAAAGTGTATTACATGAAAGACCTCGGCACCTATGCCGCTTGGAAAGCGACGAAGACCACCGGTCAGTTCGACCTGAAAACATTCGAGGTGAAAGCTTCTCCGATGGAAAAGGTAGAAGGGTTACGCCCGGGCATGTCTGTAATATGGAAGAAATGAGTTTTTCTTCAATGTAACCCCTATGGTCAAATTGTAACAGCACGATGGTAAACAGTAAATCCAAATATTCTTTCTTACTTGACGTGATGAAGCGCGAGTGCCGCCGCCTCGTCTCCCGTCCGCTATATCTGTTCTGCATGGTGATAGCACCACTGTTTTGCTACTTGTTCTTCACCACGCTGATGGACTCCGGATTGCCCACAGACATGCCTGTGGGAGTGGTAGATCAAGACCAGAGCGCCACTTCCCGCCGGCTGACACGCAACCTCGACGCCTTTGAGCAAACCGCTGTCGTGGCTCATTACCCCGACGTCAGAGAAGCCCGTACCGCCATGCAACGGGGAGAGATTTACGGTTTCTACTATATCCCCGAAGGCACTTCGTCCAAAGCGCAGGCACAACGACAGCCTAAACTGTCTTTCTACACCAACAATACCATGCTCATAGCAGGCTCGCTGCTTTTCAAGGACATGAAGATGATGAGCGAACTGGCGGCAGGCTCCGCAGCCCGCACCACACTTTATGCCAAAGGAGCCACCGAAGACCAAGCCATGGGTTTCCTGCAACCTATCGTCATCGATACGCATCCGCTCAACAACCCGTGGCTGAACTACTCCGTATACCTGTGCAACACCTTTGCGCCGGGTATATTGATGCTGCTGATTTTCATGGTGACCGTTTATTCCATCGGAGTTGAGATAAAAGACCGCACAGCTCGCGAATGGCTGTCTATGGGCAATGACTCCATCTGGATATCCCTTGCGGGTAAATTGCTTCCGCATACAGCCGTGTTCTTTCTGATGGGTGTGCTATACAATGTCTATCTGTATGGTTTCCTGCACTTTCCTTGTAACAGCGGCATTCTGCCCATGTTGCTGGCCACCCTCTGTCTGGTACTGGCATCGCAAAGTATGGGGATATTGATGATAGGTACCTTGCCCACCCTCCGTTTAGGACTCAGCTTTGCCTCTCTGTGGGGAGTACTCTCCTTCTCCATGTGCGGACTGTCGTTCCCCGCCATGGCTATGCATCCCACCCTGCAAGCGTTGACCAACCTTTTCCCCTTGCGCCACTACTTCCTGATTTATGTAGATCAGGCACTGAACGGCTATCCTATGATTTATTCATGGGTCAACTATGTGGCATTGTTGATTTTCATGATACTCCCATTCCTCATCTCCGGCAGACTGAAGGAAGCATTGGTTTACTATAAATACGTACCCTGATGAAAGAGTTGACATTCAAGCAAAAAGTGACACAAGGCATCCGTGACTTGTTCTATATATGGAAACAAGAATTCCGCACCACCTTCCGCGACCAGGGCGTACTCATCTTTTTCGTGCTCGTCCCGCTGGTCTATCCGATAATATATGCCTTCATCTATACCAACGAAACTATCCGGGAAGTGCCTGCCGTAGTGGTAGATAATTCACGTTCCTCGCTGAGCCGCGAATATCTGCGGAAAGTGAACGCCTCTCCCGAGGTGGACATTGCAGCTTATTGCGCGGATATGGAGGAAGCCAGACAGATGTTGAAAGAGCGGAAAGCCTATGGCATTATCTACATCCCCTCCTCCTTCAGCGACGACATTGTGCGCGGCAAGCAGACGCAAGTCAGCCTTTTCTGCGACATGAGCGGACTGCTCTACTACAAATCTTTGCTGATGGCCAACACCAACGTGTCGTTGGCAATGAATGCGGATATAAAAGTAGAACGCACGACCAACACCACCAACCGTCAGGACGAGATTACCACCTACCCGTTGGAATACGAAGATGTGGCTCTTTACAACCCCACCAACGGTTTTGCCGCTTTCCTTATTCCGGCCGTATTGATGCTGATCATACAGCAAACCTTATTGCTGGGCATCGGTTTGTCTGTAGGAACCGCCCGAGAGAAGAATCGTTTCAAGGATTTGATACCCATCAACCGTCACTACAACGGCACCCTGCGCATCGTTATGGGAAAAGGGCTGAGCTACTTCATGGTTTATTCGTTGGTAGCCGTATACATCTTGTGTGTGGTTCCTCATCTTTTCAGCCTCAACCAGATTGCCATACCCGGCGTACTGACGTTGTTCGCTCTACCCTATCTGTCAGCCTGCATTTTCTTTGCCATGACAGCGTCCATTGCCATCCGCAATCGCGAGACATGCATGCTATTGTTCGTTTTCACCTCCGTGCCATTGCTGTTTCTCTCCGGCATTTCGTGGCCGGGAAGCGCCATGCCGGCTTTTTGGAGATATTTCTCGTACATCTTCCCTTCCACCTTCGGAATCAACGGATATGTACGCATCAACAGCATGGGAGCCACGCTCAACGAGGTCGCTTTCGAGTATCATGCCCTGTGGCTGCAAACAGGCATCTATTTCATCACCACCTGTGCGGTATATCGCTGGCAGATACTGAAAAGCAGGAAGCATCTGATTGAAGAATACAAAAGACACAAGATACAAAAGGAAGAATAAGAAATCGTATCTTCAAGATTTCCAAAGGATAAATTCATCCCACATAACTGCAAAACGTAAAATAGGAAAAATGAAATTTACTCATAAGAGACGGCTGCCGATGTGTTCCCTACTGTTTATCATACTAAATATGGCGGCATGTAGTGGAAACGCACAATCGGAACAAGAAACGTCGCCGACAACAGGAAACAGAAAGATGAACATACAAGTAAACGGTCGCGTGCTGACAGCTACGCTCGTGGACAACTCTTCAACCGCAGCCTTGCTGGAGCAACTTGCAAAGGGCACCATCACTTACGAGGCCCACGACTATGGAAACTTCGAGAAAGTGGGAGATATCGGTATCGAACTGCCACAAAACAATACCGACATCACTACCCAACCGGGTGACATCATTCTTTATCAAGGGCGCAACATCTGTATTTACTACGACCGCAACAGATGGAATTTCACACGCATTGGAAAGATTGACAACATCACCCGGCAAGAACTGATGCGCATACTTGGCACAGGCAACTGCACTGTAACGCTTTCGCTGCCCCCTGACCAATGACATACTTACTTTTTGTCATGATTTTCTATCACATTAAAAGTTTTCATGGCGACAACAGAAAAAGACATAGGTATTCTGCCACTCTTTCCGGCAATTTTGAACGTTCCGTTCTTTTGGGTTATCATATTTCCAAACAAGTTGAAGGGCGAGTAGTCATACTCTCCGAAAGACTTTATCTGCAAACCATTGCGGAGCAAGCCGTTCAAAACTTCAGCCAGCCCATGGTTCCACGTAACAGTTTTTTGCCGATTATCCGTTTCCGAATCTGTATAGGTGGTTTCTTCCACAACGTAAGGCTTTTTGCGCGAATAAGCATATCGGACTTGCGAGAAATCTTCATTGAACATCCACAATACGGGGTGAAATTCCACGATAACGAACTTTCCATCGTCCTTCAACATCTGTGAAATCACCTGTCCCCATTGAACTAAGTCGGGCAGCCAATTAACAACGCCATAAGATGTATATACAATGTCAAACTGTTGCCCTCGCAGCACGGCAGGTGCATCGTAGATATTGCAGCAGCAGAATTGTGCATTTAGTCCTAATTTCGCGTTCAAAGCCTCTGCCGTTTGTATAGCCTCTTCCGAGAAATCTACCCCCACTACATTGGCTCCCATCTTTGATAAGGAAAGTGTATCCATTCCGAAATGACATTGAAGATGCAGAATAGACTTTCCTCGAATGTCACCCAGCAAAGATACATCCAAGTCGGGAACAGACTTTACCTCTCTCTTGAATTTATCCAAATCATAAAATGAGGAACGCAAATGTATCTTTGTCCTTGCATTCCACGCTTCTTTGTTCGTCTTATAATAATCTTCCATCGTTTGTTTCTTGTTGATTTAACCTTGTCTTCTTACATTACAACTTCATTTTGAATATCGGGAAAGAGCTCCCAAGTGTATAGTACTATCTTTTATTTCAACAACTTCGTTGCAAGTTTATACGTAAACAGAACGCGTGGGTCGGATAAATCCCATTGCTGTACTTCGGCTCGTATCAATTCACAATGTTTCTTGCTTATATCCTTCAAAGCGTTTCCCACGGATTTCCGAAGATACTCGCTCGCATGTGCTCTGTGCTTAGCGATTAGAGCGATAGCCACCGATGGATTTTCTTTGAAGAACGGGCGACTTGTCCAAATCCTTAATCCTTCCGTTACAGCACGGATAACATTAGGATTATTATCGTTCATCCATTCTTCGATGAGAGGTAAGGAAACTTCATACCCTCTGTGTTTACAAACTTCATCAAAAGCCTTTGCAAGCATTTCCTGCACACGCCAATTTTCATCGGTGCTTATTCGCTCTTTCAGAAAATAAAGTGCGTTATTATCCTCTGTTGCCAAACTACCCAATATCGTTGTTGCCAACATTCGAGGTTGATAGGCTTCGTTCTTGAATAGTTCGAAAGCAAGTTCAAGACATTGTTCCTTCGAGCATGTTGAAAAAATTTCATCAGCCCCATCAAGGATATGCTGGAAACCATGCTCTATTTGCAGTATTCCGTTTAGTATGTTCTTAATCTCCATTTTTCTTCTTCGGTAGCGGTTTTGCAAGGCCTGCTCTATTTTTTTCTCGTCTCGGGCAAACCATACTTCTATTTGCTCTTTGGCATTGTCGCTTTCAATGTATCGGACGATGCTGTCGAACGATGATTTATATTGTCGAATGCTTATTTTATCCCTCATCTTTTATTTGTTTTCCCCCTGAGGAGGTGAACTTACGTCCCCTCCTCAAGCGTCGGCTCAGGTTTACTGAAATATCAGTTTACTACAGATGGGATAAAGCACCTCTGCATACCGCATAAACCCCAAATCGGTAAAGTGAATGCCATCTACCGTTGCTTCTCCGTCGTGTCCGATGATGTCGCGCGAAGAGAGCAGGTAGATATTCTTTTCGCCGCGTTGCTGCAAAGAGCGGAAGAAAGCGCCCAATGCCTCATTCTTCTCTTTTATCTCCTTTGCAATTTTTGTGTCGAGGGCAGCGTGGACGAAAATCGGGTCTTCTACAAAAAGTATCGGAGTATCGGGATGCTTGCCACGAATGATGGAATAAAACTTGTCCGCACGCTCTTTGATATGTGTCACACCGGCATTGGGAACAAAGTCGAGCACAAACAAGGCGGCATCCACACCTGCCAATACGTCGGCTATCTCCAAGTCGAGCAAGGCATTGCCGCTGAACCCCAGATTGATGCACTCACGATTGAGCCGACGCTCCAGGATATTGGTATGTGCCATGCCGGGACGGGAGGCGCAACCGCCCTGCAAGATGCTGGTGCCGTAAAATGCGACGGGCTTTTCACGCTTCGGCAAATCAACCGCCGGTCTGTCTATCATCGACAGAGAATCCACGCCGATGGCAAGCGAGACGGCCCCGTCGTACAATGGCAGATACAAGAGGTATTCGCGCTCTTCGGGCAACATGTTTCGGACAATAACTGCCTCAGTGAGCTTCCCTGATGGACGACCGCTGCCGGCAAACATCCATTGGCCGTCTTGCAGGTAGTAAAGGTCGAGTCCGCAGATGCCGGTGGGCGTCATGTGGTTCATCCGGAAATTATTCCGTGTCTCCCAACGGGCGGCAATGCAAGTGGAGTTGGAACGGAAACGCACGGCAAGTCCGGCACTATTGCGCCCCAACTCCCACAGCGGTTTGCGGGAAACGGACTGCAAAGAATCCGGCAAGCGTTCGTAACGGGTAAGAGTAGATTCCGTGGCTTTGCCCAGCAGAGGGAAAGCGGAAGCATCATGATAAACAACCTGGGCATTGGCGACGACAGCCAGCAACAAGCCCGATAAAAAAACTTTAGTTCTCATACATACATTATATATTATGAATTCGTCCTGACCTTCAGCAATACCCCTTTGGAAACGCACCTTATACTTCGGCTGAAGTCGTACTGTAACTTCGACCGAAGCCGTACTGTAACTTCGACCGAAGCCGTACTGTAAGTTCGACTGAAGCCGTACTGTAACTTCGACTGAAGTCGTACTGTAAGTTCGGTTGAAGCCGTACTTATGTTTCTTCCGAAGAGCAGGCAAAAGCCCGGATGAACTCTATGTTTAGTGTCAACTCTTAGACCGGTAAGTCTCACGAAGACAAAGGTACACAGTTTCTTTGGTAAATAAAAGCATACAGGCCTTTTACATCAATTAACGCCCCTCACGCTTGCCTTCTTACGATACATTCGTACTTTTGGACAAAATATCATTACTATCATCATGAAACATTTACATTTCATCTTAGCAGGTCTGCTGATAGGTATCAGTTGCAGCCTGCACGCCCGAAACCGGGTAATCGAGCGACCGCCGTTCCTTGTCAGAAACACCACTTCCATCGAAGTAAGCAAAGTCGTTCTCAGCGACACGGCCACCGTGCTCCACATCTATGCCAAATACCGTCCCAAGTATTGGATTAAGATTGGTCCGAACAGCTATTTGCAAGACAACAACGGCGAGACTTATCCGCTGCGTTCGGGCATCGGCATCACAGCCGGTAAGGAGTTCTGGATGCCCGAATCGGGCGAGGCGGAATTTCAACTCGTATTTCCTCCCTTGCCCGAGGGCGTAACGTCCGTCGACTTCAGCGAAGACAAGGAAGTAGAAAACGGCTTCAGCATCTGGGGCATTCAGTTGAAAGGAAACAAACTGCCGAAACAGGTTCTTCCTCCAAACGCAATCGTGCACAAAGCCGACGCAAAAGCCGAGTTGCCCCAACCGACCCTTCGATACGGAAAAGCCACGCTGACAGGGAAACTGCTCGACTTCCGCCCCGGCATGAAGAGCTCTTTCAAAGTAGTAGTGCAGGAAAATTGGAAAGGAGATGTATCGGGAATAACGCTGGATATCAACCCCGACGGAAGTTTCAGTAAGGAAATGACGCTGCTCGGAACAACTCCTTGCAGCATCTATACAGACCAGGGAAGCGAAATCTACTTCTTCATGGAACCGGGCAAGACGACGGAGGTGTACCTCAACCAGCGCGAGTTGACCCGCCGCAGCTCCAAATTCCACAACGAAGAGAAGCCTTACGGAGAGCCGGCATACATCAACGGCCCGTTGCAACTCGTGGCACAGGAACTGAACCGTTATCAGTCCGGTGAAAGCATGATGACGAGATTATATCAAAGCAGTGCCGTCTTCGCAGACAAAGACATTGATGCTGCAAAGGAATATATCCTCAAAGTGTCCGACGAAGCACAGTCTGACATCGACAAGTTGCCTTGCAGCGCTTCCACCCGCCAACTGCTCTCCATCAACAACCGATTAGAGACATACAGCATGCTTGTCTTCGTGCCCAATCTGCTGACATCATCCGCCCTGCACGCCAACCGCATCAAAGAGAAAGACGCCCAAGACTTTTATCAGCAACTGCAACAAAAGATTCCCGCCGAGTATATACCTTATTCCGACCTCGCACTGCTGAATGTACCCCAATCCGTTCTTTCAAGCCAATACCATAATGCGGCAATCAGATACATCCATAAACGTAACGAACTGGCCAAAGCGTGGGGGACAGACAAGGGCATCTTCTTCGACATAGCCCGCAACGTCTCTTTCTATTGGAATATCAAAGATTTCACTCCGCTCACCGATGCGCAAAAAGACACCCTTGCCACGATGCCCGGCGCCTACCGCGAAATGCTGACTGCCGCCAATGACGAACTGCTTGCCCAAATAGAAGCCAACAAAGAAAAGACGGGCTATGTCATCAACCAAGTGGATGAGAACGTCGGCAATGAAGACTTGTTTGCCTCCATCATCGGCAGATATAAAGGAAAAGTTCTGCTGGTGGACTTCTGGGCCACCTGGTGCGGACCGTGCCGTATGGCCAACAAAGCCATAGCCCCCATGAAAGAGGAACTGAAAGCCGAAGACATCGTATATCTGTACATCACCGGCGAAACCTCTCCGCTGAATACTTGGAAAAACATGATTCCGGACATACACGGCGAACACTTCCGCGTAACCGAAGACCAATGGAAATTCCTGCGGGAACAACATGAAGTGAAAGGAGTGCCGACTTACCTCATCATAGACCGTGAAGGAAGCGTCAAGTTCAGATCCACAGGCTTCCCCGGAGTGGCCAAAATGAAGGAAGAGTTGCTGAAAGCAGTAAAGCAAGAGGAAGGGAAAAAGGGGTAAGACGATGAACTCCGCCAACCGCTGCACTATGGAAAACTGACTTCCAACTCAGCGTAAATAGCTATCGTTATGTACAAAAATAAGTGGGACAGTTGCAACCGACAGATGGAGAAGGTTGCACAACCGTCCCACTTATTTCCGTAGACAGAGCGACTTGTTTTCGCAGACTTCGGAGATAGTTCTGTGAAGACTCGAAATTGAACACGAAGACAGACGGATGCCAACAATACTGTTTTTTTGATATTTTGAATAATTAACCATCTGTCTATTGTTTTATTACGAACTATTCGTAGATTTGCATTGAATTCATTAAAACATTTATCCATGGAAAAATTAACGATACAAGAAGAAGAAGTGATGCTGTACATCTGGGAGCTGGACAGTTGCTTCGTAAAAGACATTGTTGCCCAATATCCGCAACCGGCACCTCCCTACACCACCGTGGCCTCCATCGTGAAGAATCTGGAACGGAAGCAGTACGTCCGCCCCACCCGTGTAGGAAACACCTACCGATACACGCCCCTGATTCGCGAAAGCGAGTACAAACGTACGTTCATGAGCAGCTTCGTGCGCAACTATTTTGAAAACTCTTATAAAGAAATGGTATCTTTCTTTGCCAAAGAGCAGAAGATTTCGGCCAACGACCTGAAAGATATCATCACTATGATAGAGAAAGGAAAAGAATAACCGTAACACAACGATATACATGTTAGCCTATTTTCTAAAAGTAAACGTAGCGATAGCAATCTTCTATGCTTTCTATCGGCTGTTCTTCTACAAAGACACATTCTTCGGTTGGCGTAGGGCGACACTGCTCTGTTTCTTCGTCATCTCCGCCGCCGTACCTTTGTTGAACATACAAGCGTGGATAACCGCGCAAGAGCCGATGGCAGCAATGGCAGACCTCTATGCCAACGTCATTCTGCCGGAATTTACAATAGGCGCCCAACCCGTTGCAACAGGCCGAAGCATCCATGCCACCGATTACATCGGCATCCTATACGGAGGAATAGCGGCGCTGCTGGCGATGCGCATCGTCATACAGATAATAGGCATCAGCCGCTTGGCCTGCCAATGCCACAGAGCAAGAATAGGCAACGCGAACGTCTTCGTGCTACGCAAGGCAGGAGGCCCATTCTCTTTCTTCCACTGGATTTTCATCCACCCCTCTTCGCATACCGAAGAAGAACTCAACGAGATACTGACCCACGAGCAGACGCACGCACGGCAATGGCACTCCATCGACGTCGTCATCGGCGAACTGGCATGCGCACTTTGCTGGTTCAACCCCTTTGTCTGGCTTATGAAGCGTGAAGTGCGCACCAATCTGGAATACATGGCCGATGCCCGGGTACTGGAGAACGGCTATGACTCCAAGGCTTATCAGTATCACTTGTTAGGTTTGTCTCATCAAAAGGCTGCAGCAACCATCTATAATAATTTCAATGTTTTACCCCTAAAAAAACGTATCAAGATGATGAACAAGAAAAGAACGAAAGAAATCGGAAGGACCAAATACCTGATGTTCCTTCCCTTGACAGCCTTACTTATGATTGTGAGCAACATCGAAACCGTGGCACGCACCACCGGACGGATTACCGCAGAAATCATGGAGGCCGTAGACATACGAACGGAGCAACCCGCAACGGATATTCGGATGCAGGAAAACTCCTCCGTGCTGAAAGTTGAACAGGAAGACCCCGACAACCGGGTTTTTGAAGTCGTAGACCACATGCCCGAATTTCCCGACGGCGGTATGTCCGGACTGATGAGCTATCTGAGCAAGAATCTCAAATATCCGGTAAAAGCACAGGAAGCCAATATTCAAGGCAGGGTTGTCGTGGGATTTATCGTAGAAAAGGACGGCAGTATCGCCCATACCAGAATTATCCGTGGTGTTGCCCCCTCTTTGGATGCGGAGGCACTGCGTGTAATCGGCGGCATGCCTAAGTGGAAGCCCGGCAGGCAGGGGACAAAAGTCGTACGGGTGAAGTACACCGTCCCAGTTACATTCTCATTAGGTTACGGCAAGAATACGAAAGAATATGCACCGATTGGCGCTCCCTTGGAAGAGGTTGTCGCAACGGGATATGCCCCCGTAAAAGGAACGCTGAAAGACGAAGGAACTGTTTTCGAAGTGGTAGAGCAGATGCCGGAATTTCCCGGCGGCTTGCCTGCACTGATGCGGTTCTTAAGCGAGAACATCAAATATCCCTTATTGGCACAGAAAGCCGGAACCCAAGGAAGAGTCTCCGTAAGATTTGTCGTAGACACGGAAGGAAACATCACCAATCCGGAGGTGGTGCAGGGAGTAGACCCACTGTTAGATGCCGAAGCAATCCGGGTAATAGCCGGCATGCCCAAGTGGAAACCCGGCAAGCAAAGAGGGGAAGTTGTGAATGTGCGATATGCACTGCCCATCGTGTTCCGCCTGCAAGGGGCAAAGAAAGATATTCCTAAATAAATAATCGTCCCTAAACATATTTTAGGGAGATATTGGTAATACCAATATCTCCCTAAGAAAATCTACTACGGATAATAGAATGGTTGACAAACAAGGCAACATATTGGAACATTTAATTTCTCTATCATAGTTGAAGCACTATTTTTCCATTCGATATAATGAATTTTCCAATGGATACATGCTTTTTTCCCACAATAAATATCCTACTTCTTATTTAACGTGAGTTCGACGAATTCATAATAACGCAAGCTGCGTATCAAATGTTCTTTTTACATTGATGCACGGCTTCTTTGGAAACAAGCAGTATGCGGCAATAGCCCCCAATAAATTGACGATGAAATTCTCAAAGCATCTATGCCTGGAGTGTTCCACTTGCGCAATGTTCTTGAGTTCATCATTCACAGTCTCAATGATAGCCCTCTTCCTGAGCAGCAGTTTGTCGGAAACGCTCATCAGCGCACCCTTCATGTTGCTTTTCAACTTGGTAATAAGCTGTATTCCGTCCACGAACAGCCGTTGGAAGAGCCTCTTGCTTATATATCCCTTATCCCCAACCAACTTGCCGTATATGAATTTCACAAAGTCCTTGTATTCCAAAGGCTTGCGGTCGTCAATGTCACCGGGTGTTATCATGAAGTTGAGCAGCTCTCCCTTCTCATTGCAAATCAGATGCAATTTAAATCCGAAGAACCAGCCCATGGAGCATTTTCCCCTTTGCGCTATACCTTTGAACACCTTATGGATATGGATACGCTGATTCCTGCAGACACGCAGGGGAGTGCTATCGACGAAGCTGATACCAGTACATTTCCCAAGAAGTACTTTCTTGATGAACAGTGCAAGAGGAATGGCAACTTCTCTTTCCAATTCCACGAAACGGTTGTACGATACAACTTCGGGAAACAGATGGCGCAGATGCCCGCACACCTTTTCAAGATAGAAATGTTTCAGACAGCGGTAGCCGGAGTCGTGGAAGAGAATCATGATAAGCATGATTTCCGCCTTTGACATCGTGCTGTCACGATGATATTTTCTCTTCTTGAGCGGTTTTAGCGTGTATTTTGCCATCATTGTATCAAAAAACTTGCAGAAGTCGTCTGCCATACAAAATATTTCTGTAATTTTGCTCTCGGTGATCATAGCGATTTTTAGTTGTAATTCTTTGTATTTCACTACTATAAAGTTACAACAAATTTCGCTAATCACCAAATTTATAGACACTTATAATTCGTCGAACTCACGTTATTTACAAAAATGTATTGACAAGGATGTGAGCAATTTTGTTTTGGCATTTCATCTACAAAGAATAACCAAGAATCCGTATTTGGAGAGAGTATATTTTCTCCTAAAATCGGTATATCCGAATTTGCAGGTATCATTCAATCAGAAACATAAATATCTACTGCGGTTAGCGGTTCCTTTATCATTTGTTTAACCAACTCATAAGCTATTTCTTTTGAACATTCTGGGGAGTGACAGTACCCCTGGCACCGTTCTCAAAAACGAAACTAAAAGTATAGTTTCTTTCCGCAATTGTGCACGTATAAGTTTCTCCAAGCGTCAGATTTTTGATTGAAAAAGAAAAATCCATCGGGCAAATACAATTAGCTTCTCCCCCTACTTCTATTAGTCGCAAGGTCAAATTATTATGGTCATCACAAGAGATGTTGGCATCCATTTTTTCTAAATCGCACGAAACATTACAATCAATCAACTGAATGGTTAATATACCGTTCTTTACCTCATAAACCACTCTTTCATGTGGTAATGAGTTATCATTTGAACGAGAAGTAGCCTGACTCTTGCATCCCGATAAAGTGCTTTTATAAATTTCTACTCTTTCATTATACTCGTTGCAAGTGACACAACATACTATTACAAGTAGCACAGAAAAAAACGAACTAAATGTTTTCATAAGACTTCTTATATTGAGTTTAACGATAAAGATTGCTTCAGATTTATAGATTATTTTATAATTACCCGTTAGCAAAACAAAAAAACGGCAATTTAAGATTAATCGATTGATTGTGCGCCATTCTTTTTTAACGTATCAGAAGTTAACAAACTTTTAACACCGTATGTATCTATATACATCTTACATGCAATATTAAATATAAGTTTTGATCCATACAAATAATCCGAGAATAATTTGGGCACCGAGAAAGATTATATTCTTCGCAAAGATGCAATGCTTAGCATAACAATCAACGACAAAAGCGAGAGCCGGATTTTCATGTTTACCCCAAGAAACATTGATGATAGGGTATCTTTGAAGCAGTGCACTATTGGCAATTGCAGCCTACTATTTCTTTAAAAAGAAACCCGTCGTTGATGTGAGTTACATAAACGACGGATAACGTACGATGTTATGATATTCTAATCCTACATCATTTCTCTACAATCTGCGTCGGTGCCATCTCCACGTTCCGTTTATCCACCTGACGGACAACGGCGGCGGCCAGTTGCAGGAAGGCACGCCCGGTTACTGAATTTTCATCCAGAGCCACCGGAGTACCTTTATCGCCGTTTTCGCAAATGCTCTGCACAATAGGAATCTGACCCAGCAAGGGTACATCAAGTTCTTCCGCCAGTTGCTTGCAACCCTCTTTACCGAAGATATAATATTTATTCTCCGGCAACTCGGCAGGCGTAAACCATGCCATATTTTCCACCAGCCCCAAGATGGGAACATTCACCTTATCGTTGGTGTACATATCCACTCCCTTACGAGCATCGGCAAGCGCCACCTGCTGGGGCGTGCTCACTATGACGGCCCCCGTAATGGCGAGCGTTTGGAGCAAGGTCAAATGAATATCGCTGGTGCCCGGAGGAGTATCGAGGATGAAATAATCCAATTCACCCCAAGCAGCATCGCCCACCAACTGCTTCAAGGCATTGCTCGCCATGCCGCCACGCCATAAGGTAGCCTGATCGGGCTTCACAAAGAAACCGATGGAAAGCAACTTCAGACCATACTTTTCAACCGGAACAATCAAATCGCGCCCGTCGATGTTCTCGGAATAAGGTTGGGCATCTTCCTCCTGAAACATCTTAGGAACGGAAGGGCCGAAAATATCGGCATCCAGCAAGCCCACTTTATAACCCATCTTCGCCAAAGCAACGGCGAGGTTGGCTGCCACCGTGGATTTCCCAACTCCTCCTTTACCGGAGGAGACGGCTATCACGTTCTTCACCCCTGGCAGCAACTTACCC
Organism: Bacteroides zoogleoformans; assembly: GCF_002998435.1. NCBI lineage: Bacteria > Pseudomonadati > Bacteroidota > Bacteroidia > Bacteroidales > Bacteroidaceae > Bacteroides > Bacteroides zoogleoformans. The sequence goes on from NZ_CP027231.1 coordinate 1,466,821, forward strand.
ACCTCCGGACGTGCCGTCTGACGACTTTCGGTTGTAATGGAAACTTCCACTTCAGGAGACACATACGTATGGATGGCCGTTTCGGCAGCCTTTACCATCGACTTCATGAACGGGTCTGTGGGTTTCTCGAATGTCAATGAGAAGCTGACTGCCATCCCGTCGATACGCAAATTATCGGCCACCATCTCAGCCTCCACCAAGTTCTTCCCGCTACCGGGATAGCGCACTGTTGCCAGCGCATCCAATATAAGTTTAGGATACAGTTTCATAAGTTTAATGAGTTTTCATTTAGAGGTTTGCAGTCCGCTACGCTTACTGCGGTTGTAACTGCGGTATTCGTCCAGCTCAATCTCCACTTCGGGTTCTTGCAACTCGCCCGTTTGCGGCAGACGGAACTTGATATATTTGATAGTTAAACCACGATCGAGCCATTGTTGTTCATAATAGGTTCTGATACTTAGTATCTCGTCGGCCATTCCCGCATGATACAAGTCGTCGGTCATCACATCAACGGGCAGGCCGTTGCGTTCTATCATGTACTTGGTATAGGTGAACATGAAATTACTGTCCGTCTTCAGATGAATCCATCCGCCGTCCTTCAAGAACTTGCGGTAACGCTCCATAAAGAACGTAGAGGTCAGCCTCTTGGTGGCTTTCTTCATCTGCGGGTCGGAGAAAGTAAGCCAGATTTCACTGACCTCGCCCGGTGCAAAGAAACGATCGATAATCTCAATGTTCGTGCGCAGAAAGGCCACATTCTTCATGCCAGTCTGCAATGCTTCCGTAGCCCCTGACCACATGCGGGCTCCTTTTATATCCACTCCGATGAAATTCTTCTCCGGAAACAGCTTTCCCAATCCCACGGTGTATTCGCCGCGTCCGCATCCCAATTCCAAAACAATGGGACGGTCATTCCCGAAGAATGACTCGCCCCACTTACCTCTTAAATCAAACGGAATATCGAAAACGGCCGAATACGGGCATTCAAATACATGCGGATAACTTGCCATATCGGCAAACTTCGCCAATTTACCTTTCCCCATGCTCTTATTCCACAACAGTCACCCAGCCGTGTGTATCGGGTTCGTCGCCATACTGAATGGCACGCAGCTTATTATACAACTTCGTACAAACAGGCCCCGGCTTTCCGTCTTTGGCGATGACGTACGACTTGCCGTTCTCCACATCGTCGATGCGCTCGATGGGACTGATGACGGCTGCCGTGCCACAAGCGCCCGCCTCCTCGAAAGTCAGCAATTCCTCTTCCGGTACGGGACGACGCTCCACCTTCATGCCCATATCCTCGGCCAGCTGCATCAAGCTCTTGTTCGTAATGGAGGGCAGGATGGAAGTGGACTTCGGAGTGATGTATGTATTGTCCTTGATGCCGAAGAAGTTGGCAGCGCCGCACTCGTCGATGTATTTCTTCTCCTTGGCATCCAGATAGAACTCGCAAGCATAGCCCAAGTCGTGCGCCTTCTTGTTGGCACGCAGACTGGCCGCATAGTTACCGCCTACTTTATAAGTACCGGTTCCATGAGGCGCGGCACGGTCGAACTCACGGATAATAACATACGGATTGGTCGAGAACCCGCCCTTGAAGTAAGGGCCCACCGGCGTAACGAATATCACGAACAAATACTCACTGGCAGGATGTACGCCCACCTGTGCACCGGTGCCGACCAGCAACGGACGGATATATAAGGAAGCGCCCGACTCGTATGGCGGAATAAAACGCTCGTTCAGCTTTACCACCTTCAAGACAGCCTCCCTGAAGCGCTCCGTAGAAAGTTCCGGCATCAGAATGCCCCGACAGGTGGATTGCAACCGGGCCGCATTCTCTTCCAGACGGAAGATACGCACTTTGCCGTCTTTACCGCGGAAAGCCTTCAGGCCTTCGAAAGCCTCCTGACCGTAATGCAGGCAAGTGGCAGCCATGTGCATGGGGATAGTCTCTTCGCTGCAAGTTTCCAGTTCGCCCCATTGTCCGTTACGATAATAAATTCTCACGTTGTAATCTGTCTTCATATACCCGAACGGCAGATTAGCCCAATCCAGTTCTTTCATATCTCAAAGTATTAGTTACGTCAATACGTACATTTCGCAACAAATGTAGTTCTTATTCTTCAGAATCCCGCTTCTCCGATAGTAATTTTTCAATTTCCCGGTCGGCTTTCGTCAGTTTATCACTGCAAAATGCGATGATCTCATTGGCCTCTTTTATCTTTTCGGCCAGTTCGTCTATCTCCAGCTCGTTATTGCCCATGCGATTGACAATTTCTTCCAAGCGTGCCAAGGCCTGGGCATAGCTCTCTTTTTTCTTTGTAGCCATTGTATTATTGTTTTTTATATTCCCACTGTATTTCTTCTTTTCTTGGATGCCTTTACAACAGACAGCAATTCGCCCTGATAGATACGGGTTACTATTTCATCCCCTTCTTGTACTTGTTTGAAGTCTTTCACCACCTTTCCATCTTTCAGCGTAATGCTGTAGCCTCGCGCCAAGAGGTGTTCCGGCGAGGCATCCTTTAAACGTTGTTGCAACAACTCCAGACGATGCCGTTCGCCAGACAAACGCCCTCGAAGCGACGAAATGAGGTCTTTGCGCAAAGTAATCAGAGAAAGACGTCCGGACGAGAGGGTACGGTAGACGACAGCAGGAATCCGATTTTTGTAACCGATGATTTTACGCCGTTCCCGCTCCAACAGGCTTCTTGCTCCTTCTTGCAAACGAGCGGCAAGTATATCCAGTCCATCGGCGGCATCGCCCATACGGTCTATCAGAAATTCGGCGGCAGCAGTAGGGGTCTTCACGCGGCTATGGGCTACGGAATCAATTACCGTATCATCCCGTTCGTGACCTATACCGGTAATGATAGGTAGCGGAAACTGCGCACAAGCTGCGGCAAGCAGGTAGGTATCAAAACCGGAAAGGTCGGATGTCGCACCTCCACCACGAATAATGACCACTACATCGAACTCGTCCATACGGGCATTTATTTTATCAAGAGCCGACAATACGGTGTCTTCCACACGGTCGCCCTGCATCAAGGCAGGGAACAGTTCGGTATAAAAGAAAAAGTTGCGGGGATTGTTCTCCAATTGGTGACAGAAGTCGCCGTAACCTGCTGCCGTAGAAGAAGATATGACGGCAATGCGCTGTGGGAGCAGCGGCATCTCCAATTCCTTGTTCAGCGTCAGGACACCTTCTTCTTCAAGCTGATTCAAGATTTCCCTGCGACGGCGAGCCATATCTCCCAAAGTATAGGTAGGGTCAATATCTTGTACGGTAAGAGTATATCCATAGAGTTCATGAAAACTGACCGTAACCAGCACCAGTACTTTGATGCCGGAAGCGAGCTCCCGCCCCGTAGTCTCCTCGAAATAGGGCTTCAACAAGCGGAAGACATTCGCCCAGATCGTACCCCTTGCTTTGGCTATTAAGTTTTTGCCACGAGCATCTTTTTGTATGAACTCCAGGTAACAATGCCCCGTACTGTTGGTGCGCACGTCGCTCAGCTCTGCCTGCACCCAATATTCATCGGGCAGGCATTGTTCCATGCAGCTACGCACCAGGGCATTCAGGTCGAAGAGAGAGAGGAAGCCTCTCCCTCCTGTCCCCTCCTCCATAGAGAGGGGGGGATCATTACTTTGGTTCATGTTTCGGATTTAATAACGGCATTACTGTTTCTTTTTATTATTAAATGTCAGATAGCAAAGCTATCTCCCCTCCTCCCTATGGGGGAGAGGGTAGGGGGAGAGGCTTCCCTTCCACATATCCGGCACTCCATATCCATAAATATTGTCAGGACAATCGGCACGGTCGCCTACACTACGCACCAACTCAATCACCTCTCTGGCCGTCAGTTCCGGACGAGCCTGCCACAAACAGGTAACCATGCCACACATAATCGGTGAAGAGAAAGAAGTTCCGTTGGCCTTTCCCTGATTACCGTCCGTACGCATCACGTCAGCTCCCAAGCCAAGGGCCACGACGTCCGGTTTCACACGGTTGTCGGTCGTATTACCGACAGAAGAAAACGGAGCCAAAACAGCCTTTATGTCTATCGCGCCTACCGTCAACACATTTTCGGCATCGCCCGGAGGGGTGATTTTCTTCCAAGAACCCATACCGGAATTTCCGGCACTGCACACCAATATCATTCCTTTATCGGCCACGCGTGATGCCTGTCGGGACATCAAAGCATAGCGTCCGTCCAAATTACGATACGTATAATCCTTGGATTTGTCGTCAAAAGAATAGTAGCCCAATGAAGTATTGATCACATCTACTCCCACACTATCGGCAAACTCCACAGCGGCTGCCCAATAATCCTGCTCCACCAGATGCTCGGAATATTCGTCTTCACTGCGCAGCAACCAGAAAGAAGCTTCCGGAGCCGTACCGGTCATGATATCAGGGCGGTTCATGCCGATACACGAAAGTACCATCAGGCCGTGACCGCTTTCCGCAAAGATGTCGGCCTCAGGATTTACAAAATCTTTCGTACCTAAAATGCGGATATTCTGCATGGCCGTAATCCGGTCTGCATTATGGAAGCCGGCGTCAATGACGGCAATCGTCATCCCTTGTCCTTTGAAGCCCGCTTCGTGCAGTTTATCACCATTGCTCAACCGTATCTGCTGAATGGCGAGTCCATAAATACTGTCAGGATGCACCGTCGGCCGGTTCAGTAAAGAATCGCGCTTTGTGGCCATGAACAGCCCGTCTCCTTTGGGAAATGTCCAAACTTTCTCCGTCCGGCAGACAAAAGGCAATGCGGCAACACGGTCCATCAACATCGAATCGTTGCAGGACACAGTGACAAAGTTATCCCACTTACCGGTCACTACGATGTTCACCCCTTGACGACGAATCTCGTCTATATACTTGCGGCACACAGGCAAGTCTGTAGAATCTATCGGCAAGTTCTGCTTCCGGCGGCGCGCAATCGCCTTTTCAGAAAGAAAAGCCTCCGGGCGTTTCAATGAATACGCCGTAGCGGCCTTGTCTTTCAGACTGACACGATATTTCAACGTGTCTTGTTGAGCCGATGCTCCCGAAACGACCAGAATGAAAGTCAAAAGAAAAAAAAGTTTCCTCATATATTTAATGTTTCATTATTATTTTCAACAATATACATCCCGATACCCCGTTGGGAGGCAATAAACGAACCGCCGACTACCCGATTGTCGATATAAAATACGGCAGATTGCCCCGGAGCGATGGCAGAGGCTTCCGATAAGAAATGAACCAGCAAACGCCCGTCTTCCAGACGCTTCACTGTGCAAGGAATGGGTTTGCTGCGGTAGCGGATGCGCACGGTGAGTTCCCGAGTGGCAAAGAATTCGTTTTCATCCGTCAGATTATCCTGTTCGGTAAGCATGTATTCTGTCTTTAATTGTTCGGCATCTCCCAGCATGACCGTGTTTTTCTGCGGATTTATCTTTAAGACATAAGCCGGCTTCCCCAGAGCTATTTCCAACCCCTTGCGCTGCCCGATGGTGTAATACGGGAAGCCCTTATGCTCTCCCAGCTTCACTCCTTCCGAGTTGACGAACCACCCCGGACCTACTTTGCGGTCTATCTCCGGAGAATGTTCGCGCAGAAAATCCCGATAGTCCCCCTTAATGAAACATACTTCCATGCTCTCACCCTCTTCCGCCTTGAGTGTATACCCCCTGTCACGAAGATATTCGCGCACCTGCCCTTTGGTATAAGTGCCCAACGGAAAGATGCATCGCTTCAAGACATCCTGTCCCAACCGCCAAAGGAAATAAGACTGGTCTTTCTTATCATCGTCTCCTACAAGTATATATACCTTTCCACCACGTTCCTCCAAACGGGTATAATGTCCGGTAGAGACGTATACGCATCCCAACTTGTCCGCCCACTCCGTCAGGATGCGAAATTTAAACAACGGGTTGCACATTACGCAAGGATTGGGAGTACGCCCCCGGCGATATTCGTCAATGAAATTCTGCACGATTATGCGACGAAAAGCCTCACGTTCGTCGGCCACATGGTGCTCGATGCCTATGCTGTGGGCAAGCCTGCGGGCTTCGGCAAGTTCGTCCCCCCATACCCACATGGTAAGGCCCACAATCTCGTAGCCTTGTTCCTTCAACATCAGGCAGGTGGCAGTACTGTCTATACCTCCACTCATGCCCACCAATATTCTTTTCTCGGATTTGCCCATCATTTCCAACTCATTCTACAAGTTACTACCGGAAGCCAAATAGTTCTTCCTATTCATTGCCTCTTATGTGCATCAAACACATCGGGCTGAAAGTTTAAACAGCCCGCAATTCCGATAACCGACTGTTTTTATTCACGAAAGCAAAGGTAGCAATAATTCGCAGATGGACAATACATTTTATCTCATCATAGAACAACGACATACCGACTATTTACATTGTAATCAATCTTTACCTCTCCACATCCGCTTTCACAGAAAATCCGAAGGCCACTACTCCCCTGACAGAACGCTTTCTGACAAAGGGATATCTAAGTATACGGCTGATGCACCATCAGTATACCACTGATGTACCCTCGATATAGAAGTGAACTCTGATCTCCTTCTTCTCTTGTCTGGTCGAAAGTTTTTTTGGTAATATTTTTCAGAAGAGACGATAATTTGTTCGTCTGCAATTTCCACATCCTCATTGTCTTTTAAAACTCTCCGCAAAGAAGATGAAGCGGATTTTGCCGTTCAATTGCAGACAAACATTTCCTTGCGGAAAATTTGAATCTTAATCTGAAAAAACATATATTTGAGGAAACAGCATTCAGGATATGGCTAATCCGCAAATTCCGGGCATCACCCAAGCAGAGCAAGACTTGTTGTACAGTAAGCTGAGCACGTACAATCAGGGAAGGGCCTCTTACAAGGAAGCAGGCGCCTATCTTGTCGTGCTGCCTCGCCCCGAGCATCTACTGTACTCTCTATGGGTATATTCTCCTCTGCCTGAGCGACAGTCTGTTTTCTTCGTTTGCGATCTTTCTGCCGATGTACACGAAACCTTGCGAATGGCAAGTTCGCTGTGCTTTTACTCTACCCGCTGCCTGATATTGGTGGAATATAATGCCAAAAGGATGCAAAGCAAAGGAGATGATATCATTTCTTTCGGCAAATATCACGGACACTTTTTGCACGAGATACTTCGCATAGATCCCGCCTATCTTGCATGGATAGCTTTCAAGTTCCGGCCTCGGATACCGAAGCAAGAACGTTTCGTGCAGATAGCCCGGATTTATCATTCGGTCAGTCTGGACATCCAACGAAGAAGGGCGAAGCAGGTCACAAACAACAATGGGCGCTTTCTGGGGAAAGAAGGAGAGAGGCTGGAGAATCTGACTTTGACCGTCCTCGGCGTCACAGTGGAAGATAATTCCTACAAAACTCAAGTCAGAGGAACCACTGCCTATTTTTATGTACGCCAAGTGTTGAAACTGAAAGACGCTTCCGGAAATCTGGTCACTTTCAGAATAAATGCACGCACGGCAAGCCGAAGTTCGTGCCAACTGCCTGCTGCGGAACATGCCTACCGACCGGGGGAAACAATAAGAATCGTTTCCGCCCGGGTGGCACGTACCTACGTGGCAGGAAGTAAAAAATATACACGGCTCACACACATAAAGACGGCATAGACCTCAGAGGAAAAGCATGCCGCATTTCTGTACTTTACCGTATCACAACCCCGAGACCATTCTGTCGATGTCCAGCGAAACGCCTACCGACCACGTCCGCCCCGCAGTCGGCGCGGAGTTCCAGTAATACACGGACGGCTTGTAGGCAAAGAGGTTGTCGATGATGCAGTTCAGGCTGATGCCCTTCCAGATGCGTTGTTGCAGGGAGAACTTCCACAGCTGGTAGGCCTTGTCGAACTCTTTCTGCCGGGTGTCGGGCGTGGAGAGGTATCGTCCCGAAAGGGCCACGTTCAGTCCATAGACACTGCACAGCTGGCGGTCGAAGTCAATGCGCCAGGTGGCGGAGTGAGGACGCGGCTGCGAGAACTGCGAGTCGACGGTGCGGCCGGTCGTACGGAGGTAGTTGTAGTTCAGCTTCAGCCCGAAGCCATAGTCCGTGCGGTACTGGGCGCTGAAGTCCAGGCCCGACGCCACCACGCCCTTGTCGTTGGCATAGATGGCCCCTTTCTCGCGGGTTGCATCGCCCGGGAACTCGGCCAGGGTGATGCGCTTCTCGTACTTATTGGAATAGCCCATCAGCGTCAGGCTGTACTGGCCGGTCAGCAGGTTTCCACCTCGTACATGTCCGCTGTGCTCCAACGCCAGGTTGAAGTTGTGGCTCTTCTCCGGCTTCAGGTCGGGATTGCCGTATATCATCTGTATGCCGGCCATGTCGAAGTGCATGTACATCTCCTTCAAGGTGGGGGCGCGGAAGCCGCCGGCGTAGTTGGCGCGTACGGAGAAGCCTTTCCACTTGAACATGGTGGCAAGGCGTGCGGTCAGCGCACCGGACTTGGACGACGAGAAGTAGTCGTGCCTGAGGCTTGCCACGACATTGAGCCATCGCAAGGGGTTGTAATCGAACTGGGCGAAGGCATCGGCCGTGTACTGCCGGTGAGCCTCGTTGTCGCGGAACTGGTAGGTAGAGAGGTAATCGTTCAGGTAATCGCCTCCCACGGTGAGCATGTTTTGTCCGAACTGCCGCGAATAGAGCGCGTGAACGATGTGCTGCCGGTTGGTATAATCGTGGTCGTGGGTGCGGCTGCCGCCGACGAAACGCAACTTGTCGTATTGGTCGTAGCCGTAGGACACCTCGAGGTTCTGCTCCTTACTGAAATCGTAAACGGCTTTCAGTCCGCCATTGTAATCCTTGTAGTGGTCGTCGTAATTGGAACGGTTGCTCTCGCGCTTGAAATAGCCTCCTCTGGCAATCAGCTTCAGCTTGTCGGTGGCCTTGAAGACAAGGCGCTCCTTCAGGTTGAGCGTTTTCCCGCCGAATACTTTCTGTATCCTGGACTGCGTATCGAAAGCGCCTGTCAGATCAACGGTCTCCATGGTGGTATGCTGTACGTTGGTCTGCGAGTTCCATTTGCCCGAGTTGAAGCTGAACGTCCCTCCATGCCTCCACTCCTTGCCCATGTCGCGGTAGCGGGAATTGAGGTTGGCCGTCCAAGGCTCGCTGCTTTCGCGCGTGATGATGTTCACCACGCCGGCCACGGCATTGGCTCCATAGAGTGCGGAGGCAGCCCCTTTCACCACCTCTATCCGTGCCACGTTGTCCAGGTTCAGGCGGTTATAGTCCACGTTGTCCATCGTCTCCCCGGCCAGGCGTTCTCCGTCTACGAGGAAGAGCACGGCATTGCCGCCGAAACCGCTCATGTTGAGCGACGTCTCCTGACTCATGGCATAGCCGAATTCCAAACCGGGCAACTCTTCCGTGAGCAAGTCTTGCACATTGGTCGCGTCTGCCTTGCGGATATCGGCGGGGGTAATCAGCCTTGTGACTACCGGAACTTCCTTCAAGGCCTTGGGTGTGCGTGTTGCGGTGACCACGACCTGTTCCAGCGCGGCCACGTCGGGCGTCAGACGCAATACGTGCTCGTCTCGCCTGGTTCCGGTGTTCAGTACGAATGTCTCCGTTTGAAATCCGATGTAGGATACTTGCACCCTCACCACTCCCTTCTCTTTCACCGTCAAGCGGAAACATCCGTTCGGATCGGTCACCGCGGAGAGCTTCTGATTGGGTATCCTGACGTGTGCGCCCGCCAGCGGGCTGCCGGCGTCATCGAGCACACGTCCCGTCACATCGATGACGTTTGCCCGAAGCACACCGCACTGCAGTCCGCAAAGCAAGAGGAGCCATACTAAAAAACGAACTTTCATCCGTATTACTTTTTATTTCTTTCCGGTGAATTCGCAAACCATAGGCATGGGCATGGCGCCGTAATTCAGCGTAAACTTCAAGATCAGTGCCTCTTTGGCGAATGCACCTTGCAACGGGCCCGAGAAACTCTTTCCAGCCTCAGTCTTACCACTGAAATTTGTCTGCGGCAGTGCATAGACACCGTCGGCACCGGTCACTTTGATTCCTTTGAAAACAAGCCCTGCTACTCTCATGCCTTTTTCGCCGAAGTCGCTCACAGTAATATCCACCGTCGCCTCATCTACAGACTTCAGGGTCATCGTCACATTGTTGAATGTCTGTGCAGAACCCATCACCGTACATTTCAAATCCCCTTTATAAGTGCCTTCAACGCTTTTGGCTGCCGGCAACGCCGGTTCATCCTTGTCGCTGCCGCAAGAGGTTGACACTACACACAAACTTACCGCTGCCATCATCATGGCAATCATTGTTCTAAACTTTTTCATTGTTTTTTGAATTTAATAATTAATACTACTTATCTCTAAATCTAAAATCTCACTTGTTTTTCTTCTTTCGTCTCCGATAGACGATATAGCCCGATACAATCACCAACGAAATCAACAGCCCCGAGAGGAACACGAACAGTTCCGAGAAGGGCCCCAAGAACGGAGTGTAGCATCTTCCGACGTGCAGCTCGAGGGCAAAGTTCCAGAGCGACATGGGCTGTTTCTTCAGCAGTTGCGGCATGGGCGGCAGTCCCGAAGCCCCTTGTGCATAATTGAACACCACGTGTCGGGCAGCCCGCAGGTCACCGGTATAGCCGCTGACCAAGTTCGACGAGACGGGGCGCCCCATCCTGCTTTTTACCGGTTCGCCGGAAAAGAAATCCACGACCTCTCCGCTTGCGGGACGCCAACGAAACATTCCGCTGAACGAGCCCACCAACCATGTCTGCGCGTCGGCGGCCTGAAACACGGTCACTCCCATCGGGCTGACGGCGGGCGAGCCCTTTGCCGGCAACAGAACGGGGGACTGTCTGAACGACTCATCCACCCTGATGAAGCCCTCGGTAGTAGAAATCAGCCAACCGTCTTCGGCTTGATCCCACCGGATGGCCCGGAGCTTATCGTGCCACACATTGTCTTGGTCTTGCACGGTGCCGGGAAGGGGCGCCGTCTTGGTCAACACCAACGGTATCATCAGCGGCGGTCTGAGGCACATGCCCGTAACGGTCAGCAGAAGCGTCAACAGCAGCAGATAGGCTCCCAGACGGTTATGCCACCGCAGGTTCCACTTCAGTGCGTTTCCTTCCCACTTCCGGAGTTTCCCCTGCATCCATCGTTTGTGCCTGCGCATGGCATAAGGCAGGACGAAAAGCAGAATCCCCGTCAGGCAAAGAGCGGCCAATACCACGGCGACGAAGTCTACCACCAGCTTGCCCGCAATTCCGAAGAGTTCACCGCTATGCAGCATCCATACGGTCTTGAAGAGTGTCACTCTCGGAGTATAGCCGTCGGGGGAACGGAGCTGATGGCGTTCTGCCGTGCAAGTCGCACCGCCCTGTTCCTTGGAAGCGGAGACGGTGTAGACCGAAGAACGCGTCAACGCCACTACCCGGCAACTGTCTTTGCTCAACGTCACATCGGAGAGGCGTTCTTCATTGCCCGGCAATTCCTGCTTCACCCACCGGACACCATCGTACCGGTACAGGTCATACAGGGCTGCGCACCAGATAGTGCCCTCGGCGGTCTTCACCACATTTCTGATAGTGCGCCCGTCCACTCCTTCAGGAAGTCCCGCATTGAAGTCCTCGAAGTCGGAGAAGTCTCTGTCGGTTCGCCAGATCCCGGCATAGCCGTATGCCAGCACCGTACTGTCGTCCAGGGCCAGCGTACCTTTCAGGATGCCGTTGTTGTAGTTCCGGAAACGATAGCTTTCGGGCAACCACGAACGGCTCACCTCGCACTGCCGGAACAGCCTTCTGTGGTTGAGGATGATGCCCGACACACAAAAGAGCAAGGTAAACACCGCCAGCACAAGTCCGACCCATTTATGGTAACCCCTCCAAGTCAATATGCGTTTCTTCCCTTTGGTCATGCCTGCTTGTTCAATGTCCGTCACTCCTCCGGCACATAGATTATCTCGCCCGATTCCAGCTGGTAGGCGATGCCCACCTTTCGTCCTTTGGCGCCGGACTTTTGACTCTGATCTTCGGACGGCGTGTAGCGTTCTATCTTCTGTCCTTTCTTGGTGATGATCTCCATATCTTCCTTACCCGGGTTCTTCACCATCGTGAAGTCTTCGCGGCTGAACATCTCCGTCATGTTGTAACGGCTGACAAGAGCCACCATCAAGGCCACGGCGAACACCATGGCTACGTCGAAGAGGTTACTCACCACACTCATCGGGTCATCGTCGGCATCGTGTGCCAGACGGTTGCGTCGTCTCTGTCTCATCTTACTGTGCCTTGCTCTCGTCCGACAAATCTGCTATGAACTCCAGATTACTCATATCCTCGGCATACCAACGGCTCTTTGCCTGCTTGGCGATGAAGCCGATGGCGGCAGACGAAAGGCCAACCACGGTCGTAGCGAAAGCCACTTGCATATTATAGGCCATGGAAGCGATGTCTCCGGTAGAAAGCCCCACGAGCGCAGGTCCCATCGGGATGAGCGTACCCATCAGTCCGAGCATGGGTCCCATCTTCAGCAACGTGGTGGGCAGTGCCATGTCTTTCTCCACAAACTGCGCATAGCGGTCGAGCAGTCTGTTTACCTGCGCTTTGCTGCGACGTGCTTCCACCACCTTATTTATATAGGTCACTATCACCGCCTGCTTGCTCTTGGGCAGTCGCTCGCCCAAGGTGTCGAGGTTATCGACGGTCAGTGTGTCCATCTGCTGGCGGATCTGTGCCCCTATCTTACGCATGGTGAGGTATTGGCCGAAGAAACCTCCGAGCAACAGGAGCGCACGCACAAAAAACCAAATCAACAACACCACCACGGGCACAAGCAGTCCGGTGGAAATCCAAAACAATACGTCTGAAATGTAATTCATCTTCTTTCTATTTTATTTTTCAAATTCTTCATTCGTACAAGATAATGCATCCATCCCACGGCTACACCGCTTATGACCACACCTGTCACGAACAGCAGCGTGCGCCAATCAATGCTGTCGAAGCCCGTCACAGCCGTACGCCCGTTGACAGTCGCGATGATGCCCATCAGCGCCAACAGGATGTTGACAAGAAAGAGCATCTCCAGACGTATCTCACGCTCGGGCAGAAGCCGGCACAGCCCATAGACCGACAAGGGAACAACCAGAAACAGCAGTCCGCCCAACGTCCACGCCACCAGCTGGAACGATACGCCGGGAAGGAGAAATATCACCGCCGTCAGGCCGCTGAACAGTACGGGAAAGACAAGCAGACCGGGGAAATACTTCAAGAAAGCGAACACCCTCCGCTTGCGACGGCTGACGTAAGCCGATGTCTTTATGTCGGCGTACATGACGCAGAACAGCATGGTCAACGCCACATCGACGCTCAGCAGCACCGCCACGTCAAGCATCAGTCCTGTGTCGGCAAGCCAGGAGGCTATCTGCGTCTTGGACTGCTCGATGGCGAAAGGCCACATCAGCGCCGTGAACACCATGACAACAACCGAGACGGCCATCACCTCGCGCACGCCGTGGAATGTCTGCTTCAGCACAAAGCTGAAGCAAACCGATATCATCATCAAAACAACTACTGTCTCCATAAATACCACTCCAGGAAAGCTACATCATGTTTCTGCGGCGACGCTTGACCAGAACGACGAGTATCAGGACAGCCACGACCACAATCACAGCCATCACCACACCGCTGACGGTCGTGGTGGTTTGTCCCTCGCTGCCGTCCACGGACTCTTTCTTCATCACCATGCTCTTGTTGCCGGCTTCGCTCCTGGCTTCGCGAATGTCGTTCACGTTCTGCCGGTATTCCTTAGCGGCAGAGGCATCGGTCTTCGACGCAATGAACTCGCGGAGTTTGGGGTTGTCGCAGACAAAGCCCGAACAAGAAGGTTTGTACTTATTGACCATCTCCACATGCAAACGAGCGATGTCGCCCGCCTGCTCTGCCGAAGCCTTCCACAGCCCTTTGCGGATGGTTTCCATCATCACGGCGGTCATCTCCTCCAATGCTGCCGGGTTCTGCCGCTCGAAGAACTCCCGGGTGCCGAGGTTGAACTTATCCTTCACATACACCTTATAAATCTCCTCCCACAACTCCTTGTCGATGGCTGCGGGTTTCATCACGTTCCATCCGTAGGTATTCGTCACAATGTCGGCAAAGCCGTCGGCACTGCTTGCGCCGCCCTTCATCTTCTCGCGGATGTAGGCGGGGTTGAATATGGTGGTACGGCTCTCTACGCCGATGGCCTCTTTCACTTCCTGCATCCGCATGTGCTGATGATTGCGATAATCCGCAAGATAAGCGTCAGGGTCTTTGCCCGTCACGTTGCGCACGGCAAGGTTCATGCCGCCCATGAACTCATACACATGGTCGAGACTCAATGCGCCCCACGTATTGCTCTGACGCGGCTGGATGACCACATCGGTGCGGGTGAGCGCAGCCTCGAAGGCCGCCTGCCGCACGGTCTCCCAATCTTTTTCACTGCCATAGAAGGCGCCCATATTGTTCATATAGACCTCGGCCAACTGGCTCTCCTTGTCCCAGCGGTCTCCGGCCTCGACCATCGACTGTATGCCGGTGCCGTAGTTGCCGTTGATGCCCCCGAACACACGGAACATACTCACCTCTCTGGCTTCCTTGGGCGACATGCCTTTCTCCACAAGTACCCGTTCGGATTCTACCACGCCGGCTTTGACAAGATTGTCATAGCGGTCGTCTTCGGCGTTGGCAGCCATCTCGATGGCCTTGTTGATGAGGAAAAGTCGGGAGGCGGCAAGGTCTCGCAGCTGTCCGCTGGTCTGCACCACTACGTCGATGCGCGGGCGTCCGAGTTGTTCCGAAGGTATCAACCGCAAGTCGGTAACCCGTCGGAAGGCGTCTCTCACCGGTTCTACGCCGAGCATGTAGAGTATCTGCGCGATGGTGGCTCCTTCTGTTTCGATGAACTCACTACTCCACAGCGTGTAACTCACCTTGCGGGGGTACTCGCCGTTGTGCCGCTCGCGATACATCTTTATCGTGTTATCGGCCAGCGCCTGTCCTTTCTCCCAAGCGTCTTCCGTAGGCGTATGCTCCGCATTGATGGCGTAGAGGTTGCGTCCCGTAGGCAAGGTGTTGGGGTTGACAATGGGGTCGCCTCCCGGAGAAGGCTCGGTATATCCGCCTTTCAGGGCATTCATCAGCGAGCCCAGCTCGTATTCGGGACTTCGGCGGAGCATGTCCTCGTAGTTCGCCACGTTTCTCAGTGCGCGCTCCACGGCCGTAACGGCTTGTGCCAGATGTATCTGTTCACGGGTATATTTCGGTCCTTTCGACGCGGGTTTTGCCGTCGTCTTTGCCCGGCCGTTCTTCAGTTCTTCCTGATACCATCTTTGTCCCTCCTTGATTTTCGTCATCATCTTCTCGGGGAACTTGCCGCTTTGCTCCATCTTCTCGAATGTGGCGCGGCTCATCTGGGGTATCTTTCTCTTGCGGGTCACCTTGGCGGCACGCATCTCGCTGACGGTGCGGCGATCCGCCACTTTCTCTTCTTTCGGTTTCGCGCCCATGTTGTCGGCCATCTGCATCATCAGCATGATGGGGTCGGGAGCGGCGTGCATGGCTTCCACCTCGCGGGCCGTCTGCAGTTCGTCGGAGGTGATTCCGGCAAAGCGGCAGATGTACTCGTCGGTCATCTCGCCCTTCGAGCCGAGCAGGCGCTTCACCTCCTCCTTCGCCTTGGCCAGGTAGAGGCGGCCGAAGAGCTGTTTGTGCTTCTCGGCATCTGCCGCGGCGCGCCCTTTCAGCTTATCCACGGCAAGCAAGCCGTAGGCTATCGGGTCGGTAGCCATGGCATAGACGCTGGTGGTAATGTCTTGAGGTTCGTACGCCTCACCCATGGTGTATAGCTTACCGGTAATCTTCTCGTTGGCCAGCTCTTCGGCAAAACCCTCGAGGCGGGTAATGTCGTCCTCCGTATAAGGGCGGGTCATCTCCTTGTCGTCCAGCCCCAACTCGCGGGCTATTCCCATTTCTACGGTCAGTGCCTTTACCTTGAGCGACTGCGCGTCCGAGGGCTTCTTATTGTAAGCGTCGATGGCGTCGCTCAGTCGGCGATAGGTATTGCGCAGCTCGCTCTCCTTGAACGGAGGGGTGAGGTAAGATTGCAGCTGGGCGTACGTGCGGCGTTTGGCAATCATGCCTTCGCCTACGTTGCCGATGGTATATATATAATAATGTGGAACGACACCGATGAGCCGGTCGGGCCAGTCGTTGCTATCGAGCGCCACCTGCTTGCGCGGCGTATATTCCAGCGAGCCGTGCGTGCCGAAGTGAATCAGCGCGTCGGCGCCGAAACCGAACCTTGCCCACAGGTAAGAAGCAATGTAGGTGTGGGGCGGCGCTTGATTGGTGCCGTGGATAATTTTGAACGCGTCGCCGCCTTCGCCCGCCATGACCTGCGGCAGCAGGGCTACATTGCCGAACTCCAGCCGGGCTACTGCCAGGCGGCCATCGGCAGTGGACATGTATTTTCCGGGGAACGGACCGTTCAGCGCATTCATCTCTGCTATCATCCGGCTTGAGAGCGCCTTCCGCGTCCATTCATCGTATTGGGCGGCAGTCACCAACGCGGGATGTCCGGAACGGAGGAACTGGTCGTAAGCACCTTCGGCATAGGCGCCGAACACCGAGCCGCGTTGCTGAATCAGGGCTTCGAGCTCTTTGGCCGAAGCGGGAAGACCGTCTACACGGTAGCCCTCGCTACGCAGCCGCAGCAGCAGGTTGTAGAGCGAGGGAACCACCTCCATGCCCGATGCCGTCAGTGAATTCTGTCCCGGGCCTTTGAAGTAGCAGATGGCCACACGTTTCTCGCTGTTCTTCTTCCGTTGCAGCGAGAGGTAGCCGGCCACGTTCTCTACGAAGCTGTCCATGCGGTCGGGGATGCCGTATACCTCTTGCAAGCCCTCGGCATTCACGCGATGGGCAAAGACGGTGTACGGGCGTATCGCGCCGTCTATCTCGGGCGTAACGACGCTCTGCGACAGAAAGCCGCCTGTCATACCTTGCTTGTCGCCTTCCCACTCTTCGGTCAGCCGGTTGACGTTCAGGGGCGAGAAGAGCGGGATGTTTTTCCTCTTCAGGAAGTCCACCATCCGGTCGCCCATACGCCCGTGGGCCATATTGATTACGGCGGATAAGGCGATGCTGTCCGCATGCCCTCCGCCGGCGAACGCCTGAAACTTCTCCACGCGATAGACGTTGAAGCCTTTCTGCTCGAGGGCTTTCACCATATCAGCGGCCTGCCCCATCGTGCCGGTCAGCATCACGGCAGGCGCGTTCTCCTTATAAAGTCCGTTTTTCGTGAGGAAGGCGTTATACTCCGCCACGCTGTTGAAGCCTATCTCGTCGGCAGCCTCGTCCTTGGGGTCGAAGTGAGACAACAGGCAGTCGGGACGCTCGTCCGGCACGCCGGGTTCGGGAGCCTTGAACAGTTTGCCGTCAATGAACTTGCGGATGTAAGAGAACATGTTGCGGTAGTTGGCACGACCTCCGTTCTCCAGATAACGCAAGAGGAAGTCGGCGTCTACCGAGTCCACCGAGACGATGTTGTTCATCGGGTTGGTGGCTATGCGCGTCAGCACCGGGCGGCTGTACGAAGCCTCTTGCAGCTGCTCGCGCTGTTGCTCGTCGAGGCGGAGCCCCATGCCGTTGACCAGAATCATGTCATAGTCTCCGAGCCGGTCTAAATCGTCGGTCGTTATCTCTTTGAGGCGAATCATCCCGTTGTCATTGGCTTTGGCTATCTGTCCCAGCTCCACCACCTGATAGTTCAGGAAGGCGATGTCAGTATAACCTACCCATGTTTTCCACGACACAACCGCCGCAACGACAATCACCAATGCCGCTACAATGCTCAAAAACCTCTTTTTATTTACACTTTTCCTTTTAAATATTCCCTTCATTGTATTCTTCTTTATCGGCCGCAAAAGTACAGAGGCCGCAACAAGAATCCAATACCCATAAATAACGATTTACGCCAACATATATACCAAGAAGTTATTAACATACTTGCCTAACTTTATACACATCGATACCGAAAATCAAAGGAAGTGTCATATAACCAAAGAGCCCACTCTTCTCAACTGAAGAGCGGGCCCAAACTAATCCCTATTGAAAAAACAATAAAACACTTATTCAATCTTCAGCTCATCGGCTACCGCTTCCTCCCAATCAGTCCACATCGGGATGTTCTCGTCATAACCGTCGTAACCGTAGTTCTGACGAAGCTTCGCCTTGTTGTTGGCCGTAATGGCCGAGTTAGGAACGGGCCAGAAGAGGTTGCGCTTGTTCACTTTATATTCAAAAGTCTGACTGCCTTGCGAACCCTTACCGTAAGGACGGTTGAAGACGTTGTACGTGGTGCAACGCTTAAACCAGTAGCTGCCTCCGCTCAAGTCGGTGCCTTCCTGCTTATCCCAGGTGGAGAGGTCGTAGGTATTGCCCCATTCATCGGGCTTGCCGCTCTTGGCAAGACACCATGACACGCGTACCATCTCCGCCTGACGGAACTCTTCCATATAGAGCTCGCGGGCACGTTCGTCCATGATATCTCCAATAGTCACCGTGGTGTACATCTTCTTGGCATTTGCACGTTGACGGACAGCGTTCACATCCTGAGCCGCCTCACCTGCCTTACCTTGATAAAAACGAGCCTCGGCACGCAACAGATAAGTGTCTGCCAGACGGAACAGATACATATCGCCGTTACAACCCTTGCCCGATGCTCCCTGGAACTGATTAGCACCCATGTTCGCTTCGTTCACGGCATCAAGGATATAGAGCTGGTAAAGAGGGGTAGGATACCAACTGCGGATGGTGTCCGAGCAGAGAATCTCTCCCTTCCTGACAAGCACGTTTCCATCCTTCACGTAATCTTCCGTGGCATACAACTGATAGTTCTTGCCATAGAAATCGGACTTGGGATTGTTGTACTTGAAGTCTTCCATCTCCATCCAGTTGCCCATTTCACGGTTGTGACGGAGGTCTTGCCAGTCAGTTTCGCCGTCATACGTCCAGATGGTCTTGTTATAATGGAATGAAGTACGGTTCAAGGCAATGCCACGCCCGGCTGCACGCACCCAGTCAAGCTCGGGATTATAGTTGGCATTGTTCCGTGCATAGTTAGAACCCGGTCCTGCCAGCCCATGAGGGTCGCGAATTACACTGTTACTCCAGTGTACGAAGTTGGCACGCATAATGT
The DNA here is from genome assembly GCF_002998435.1 of Bacteroides zoogleoformans. Lineage (NCBI taxonomy): Bacteria > Pseudomonadati > Bacteroidota > Bacteroidia > Bacteroidales > Bacteroidaceae > Bacteroides > Bacteroides zoogleoformans. The sequence continues at coordinate 1,486,067 of NZ_CP027231.1, forward strand.
TGTAGGTCGTGAAATTCTGTTCGTTGGAGTTGATGATGGGCATGATAAGCTCTTTGTTCTCCGCATGACAAATATTGGGAGTGCGATGCAGATCCCATACCACATTGCGGGTCACCTTCCAAGTCTTCTCGTTGCCCGATGGCTGCCATACACCGAAAGAAGAGGTCATCAACTTCAGACCATGATTGTTGATAAGGTCGGTGGCAACGGATTCGGCCTTGACGTATTCGCCCGTCACCAGATAGCACTTCACCAACAGGTGCATGCATGCCTCCTGATTGATCATGCCTAGATAGCTCATCTTCTGCTGAGAAGGAACATGCTGTACGGCGAACTCTAAGTCATGAACAAGCATCCGGAAGATAGCCTCTTTGCTGGTAGACTTATAGCTCTGCTTAGGGACTGTCATCAGCTGCGTAATCAAAGGAATATCGCCGAACTGCAAGGTCAGGTTATAGTAAGCGTATGCCCTGTGGAAGTAAGCGCGTCCTTTATAGGCGTTCTTAACCTCTTCATTCAGACCTGCCACCTTATCCACATATGAAAGTACGGAGTTGGCATACTTCACAGCATTGAAACCTTCGTTCCAGAAACGTTGCATGTAGTTGCCGTCGCCACCGCCGGACATACCGGAAGTAGGCGTCAGTTTGGCATCGAAGTTGTCTTGGAAACCTCCGCCCATGTCTGTCTTGGCATACATTCCCACATCTGTCAGATAATAATTGGTGCTCAAGCCCACATTGTTCCAGTTGCCGTCAAGGATATAGGTTTTCAGCTGCTTGTCACACATGGTCAATGCAGATTGCAAACCCGCTTCAGTAGAATAGGTAGCAGTAGGCTCGTAGAAAGAGAGAGGGTCTTGCTTAAGGAAAGAGTCGGTACAAGCTGTCATGACAGCAGCCAAAGCTATCACCGCACAGCCTCTATATAAAGTATTGATATATCGTTTCATCTCGTTTTTACATTTTAGAGTGTTACATTGATGCCGAATTGGAACTGTCTGTTGGCATAGCCGCCTGTCTCGGGGTCGCCGTACTCCCAACTATCGAATGTGCAGACATTGTTGATGCCGGCCGTAAGGCGCACTTTCTCCAGCATGAACTTACGCGTAAGCTCCTTAGGCAGTGTATAGCCGATGGTGATGTTGTCCAGGCGGACAAAGCTGCGATTATAGAGTTTCTGCACACCCGTAGCGCCGCTGGGGCCTACCGCATTCAGTCGGGCATATTCGTTGGTAGGATTCTCGGGAGTCCAGTACTCTTTCTTGTAAGTGTTGCAAGTATTGGTAAACATCGATCCGGAATTATCTCCGTTCAAGTAATTGCCGGACAAGCTCTTATGACCCATATAAGAATACATGGAGAAAGAGAACGACCAGTCCTTGAAGAACGTGAAATCATTGCGCAAATTCCAGTAGATAGGTGGGCGGGTCATGCCCAGATAGGCCTTATCCTTATCATTGTAGACCGGAGTGCCGTCTGCCTTGTCATCGCCGGTATAGCGGTTGACGACTTTCGGGTCGCCGGGCTTCTGATTTACTTTTGCGGCTTCGGCGGCTTCATCGAGTTGCCATATGCCGTCTACTTCCCAGTACCAGATTTCACCGATAGGCTTGCCTATGAACCAATTATTGGACGTATCATTGATTTCATCACCGTTCTCATCATACTCATAATAGAGGTGCTTGATACGGTTCTTGTTGTAAGAGAAGCCGAGGCCGGTATTCCAAGTGAAGTTCTTCCGCTCGATGTTGCGCGAATTCAACGTGATCTCAACACCCGAGTTGGTAACTTCCCCCAGATTGGTCGTGATGCTGCCGAAACCGGTGAAGTTAGGCAGACGCTGAGCCATAATCATGTCGTGAGTCTTCTTGTAATACCACTCCACACTACCGCTCAGACGATAGTCCAACACGGAGAAGTCAAGGCCCACATTATAGGCAGTAGTCTTCTCCCACTCCAGATTCGGATTGCCCAGCCGGTCTATCTGCAGGGCCTGAATGACGCTGGCACCGCCATTGTGATAATACCCCATCACACCGCCGTTCTTCAGATTGGAGAGTGCCAGATAGGTATCTCTCAAAGAACGGTTACCGTTGGTTCCGTAGGAAACGCGCAGCTTACCGGAATTGAGCCAGGGCAGATTGACAAACGATTCTTCAGAGAACACCCAGCTGCCGCCGACCGACCAGAATGTGGCCCAAGGATTATTGGAACCGAATGCCGAATAGCCGTCGCGGCGGACAGTGCCGGTGAACATGTAACGGTCCTTATAGCTATAGAACAGACGTCCCAAATAAGCAGCCGCCGTAGAGTGTGTATCGGAAGTATAAATAGAACTCTGCTCCATGTTGGCGCCGGAAACGTAGTGGAAGCCCAGCACATCGGTAGGTGTGATGTTGCGGGCATGGATTTCGTCGTACCAGTGACGGTTTTCTTCGGCTTCCTGCACCAGCGTGACGGTGAAACGGTGCTTGTCGAACACTTTGTCCCACGTAAGGGTGTTGTTAAGCGACCAGTCGAAGTTCTTTGAAGTATTGCGGTTCACCCCCCGAGTAGAAGGCGTACTGTGAGGCAAGGCAGAAGACATGAAGTAGCGGTCGTAGAACCACTGGTAGCGCGGAGCGATATTGAACTGGTAAGTGATGCCGAAAGGCAACGTCAATTTGGCATTGAAAATAGTGTTCAATACCGTGTATCCTTTCTCAAGCTCTTCGTACTGCACATTGAAGTGATAGTTGTAGCCGCCGTTGGTAGGATTGCCGCTACGCGGATATTGCAACTCATTGCCATCCGCATCGTAGCGTAGTGCGTAAGGAGACTCGCGAAGCTGGTTGGCATCCCAGTAATTGCCGTTCAAGGGCACGGCGTTCGATTCGTCGCTGCGGTCTTGGAAATTGATGTTGGCACCCACCTCCAGCCAGTCCGTAATCTTCGCGTTCAGCTTCATGTTGGAGCGGAAGGCATGGTAATTATCTCCCTGAATGGCTCCTTGGTTGTTCAGGTAGCCGAAACTGAGGTAATAGTTCACTCTATCCGTGGCACCGGAGATGCTGGCATTGTAATCTTGATTGAAGCCCGTGCGGAAGACGGCTTTGTTCCAATCGTAGGTCTTGTCGTCCAAGAAGTTCTGCATCACCAAGGCAGCATCGTTGTCCAAACCCATGCGACGGGCGTAGAGCGACTTCAAACTTTCGCCCGCTTGTAAGGTTTTAGGACCCGAAGTGGCCCAGGCATTTTGTGTGATGCCATACCACGATGCGTTTTCGTAGTGGTCGTAGTAGCCTGCGGGGATTTTGCTTTCCTTGCTGTAATAGCCCCACTGTCCAGAATTGTTGTATCCGTAGGTGGTTGCCTTGAACCAGTCTTCGCGATACCTCATATACTCTTCGGCATTGAACACGTCGCGGTAGGCGGCCTTTGTATTGGCGGCAAGGTTTACTCCGATGTTGATGATGGGTTTGCCTTCCTTACCTTTCTTCGTGGTGATAATCAGCACGCCGCTGGCAGCCTTGGCGCCGTATACGGCAGCCGACGAAGCATCTTTCAGCACATCGATTTGCGCAATGTCGTCGGGATTGATTTCGGACAGCTCGCCGTTGAACGCCATTCCGTCAAGGATAATGAGCGGAGAGTTGTGGCCGCCATCGGTGTACAATGAATTCTGACCGCGCAATTGAATGCTTCCACCCCCCTTGGCGGAAGAGTCGTAACCAATCTGCAAACCGGGAGTACCGCGCAGCAAGTCTTGCACCGAGCCGGGGTTCTGGTCGGCTATCTTATCGGGGTTTATCTGCACCACCGATCCGGTCAGGTCTTTCTTACGCATGGTACCGTAACCCACTACGACCACTTCTTCCAGCAGGGCACTGTCGTCTTGCAGGATGACGTTGACCGGTCTGCCGGGCGTGACTGCCACTTCCACCGTCTTATAGCCGATAAACGAGACTTCAAGCACGGCGCCCCTCCCCACCTGCAAGTGGAAGTTGCCGTCGATATCGGTAATCGTTCCATTAGAGGGATTTCCTTTCTCGCGGATATTGGCGCCTATGACCGGTTCGCCGGCGGCATCCTTCACATTACCCGAAACGGATTGTTTCTGTTGTTGCATGGCTTGCACGGCATCGGTGCCCTCTTCGGCAAAAGCAGCCAAAGGATGGGTGGCGGCGAAGCAGACGCAAAGCAGTAAGGCAGCAAATGCCTTTCGATTTCTTTGAAATAAATTGCGATTCATCGTTTGTTCTTCAGTTTTTGTTAGATGAATAAGGAGAATGATTAAATACGATTAGGAGAGAAGACACTGTGTTCGTTCTGTCCATAAAGGGTGGGAGGGCTGTTTCTTATGTTTTCATGAGCTTCAAAGGTTTTAATATTGTTTTCTTTTGGATGCAAACTTAAGGCATATTCTTCTAACGCAGGGGATAAAAACTCTGCAATGAGGATAGAATTTCGTTCATTCTAAGACAGAATCTTATTCTCACCTTATGCTAAGAAAAGATTCGACAAAAAACATTACTTTTGTACCTATCAAAATCTTATGCCATGACACACCTTCGCATTACCTGCATTCTAAGCTTGTTGGCTATAATGGGCACATCCTCGGCGCAACGGCACAGCATCTCGCACTTCGGCGTGGAAAACGGTCTTTCCAATAACTACATCCTCAGTCTGGCGCAAGACAGGAGGGGATATATCTGGATTGCGACTGAATCGGGGTTGAACCGCTTTGACGGACGGCAATTCACCGTGTACAGCAAAAGCAACTCCGGCCTGAGCAGCAATGAGCTGAACGCCTTGCTGACCGACCCAACGGAAGACAAGATGTGGATAGGCACGCAACGCGACGGGCTGTGCTGCTTCGACTATGCCGCCGAAACCATCACTGCACTGAAAAGCCCCGACGACGGGCTGATAAGCAATGACATCCCCTATCTGGCAGCGGCGACGGACAGTGGGATATGGATTACCCACTACCACATGGGCGTGCAACATTTCGACCCGAAGAAAAACATTTTCAGGAACTATGACCATCGTTCGATACCCAACCTGCCGTGGGGATGCTGGACAGCCATGGACGACGGACGCGGCAACCTCTACATCGGACACGTAAAGGATGGATTGAGCATCGTCGATATCAAACGGAAGACCTTGCGCCGCTACCGCCACCGTGCCGACGACCCGGGCAGCCTCCCCGGCGATGAGGTCTATTCCCTCTGCATAGACCGCAACAAGAACGTCTGGGTGGGAACGAACCAAGGAGCCGCCCTCTTCCGGCCCGACACGGAGAAGTTCATCTCCTTCAAGCACAAGAAAGGGGATGCGCAATCGCTCCTGCCGGGCACCGTCATGGACATCAAACAAATGAAGAATGGAAACATACACTTCGCCACTAACATGGGAGGGGTCAGCGTACTGGACGTTCAGAGCAATACCTTCACCGATGCCCGCGACATACGTTTCAGCAACATCACGGTGACCAATGACGAATACGGCCTGACCGGCGCATACGTGCGCCGGCTGTTGCAAGACTCCTTCGGAAATCTCTGGATAGGAAGCTATCGGGACGGGCTGGACTTCATCAGTCATGAACCCGACATATTCAACAGACTGCACTACACCGCAGAGAAGCAAGGAAAGAGCCGGTACAAACAAGTGTGGAGCCTCTGCCTTGACCATAAGGAACAACTTTGGATGGGCGGAGAGAACGAACTGGCCGTTTTAAAGCAAGGAGAGCAGCTCCGGATAATCTCGCTGCCCACATCTGCCTTGCATCCCCATGCCTACGTGCGTGCCATCCATGAAGACAGGCAGCATAGGATATGGATCGGCACATGGGAAGCCGGACTGTTCTGCTATGAGCCGGAGAAGCGACACTTTACGTCCATCAGTAAGGATGGCCTCCCCACGGATGTACGATGCTTGTCCGAAGACCCGGACAGCAAACTCTGGATAGGCACACGCACCGGCGTGTACAGCTATCATTGTGAAAAGCTGACGCCGGAAGAGGGGTTGAACGCACAATTGACCGACTTGCTTGTGCAGGACATCTGCCGTGACGCACACGGACGACTGTGGGTAGGAACTTTCGGCAAAGGGGTCTTTATCTTCACCCCGCAAGGCAAGCTGCTGCTGAACCACCAAAAAGAGAACGGGTTTCCGTCTAATGCGGTGAACGCCTTCACGACCGACTCGCAAGGACGTATCTGGGCTGCCACCCGCGAAGGCGCAGTCCTCTTCGCCGACACCGGTCATCCTGAAAACTATATCATCTTCGGCAGCGGCGAGGGACTGCGGAACACGCAGGTACGTGCCATTCATGAAGACCGTGACGGAAATATATGGATGAGTACCAATGCCGGCATCTCCCGCTTGAACGAAAGTAGAAAAATGTTCTATAATTACGATCATCGCGACGGTATCCCGCTGGGCGACTTCATGGATGGAGCCTCCGTGTCCGACGGCAACGGGACGCTCTACTTCGCCTCGCAGAACGGGACGTGCTACTTCAACCCGTCATCGCTTTCCGCCATACGGGCCGTGGTTCCAGTCACCATCACCGGCTTTTTCGTATACAGCCGACAGACCGAAAGCAAAGACACGGAACTGTCGTTGCCCATCAGAGACAGAATCGGCCTGCCATACAACCAGAACACCTTCAAGATATCCTTCAACGTGCCGGACTATACGCAAAACTCGCAAGTGGAGTTTGCCTACATGATGGAAGGGCTGGAGGATGTATGGTACAGCACGCAAGGCGAGAATCAAGTGACCTTCCGCAACATACCGCCCGGAGAGTATCGGTTCAAAGTGAGAACCCGGCTCCGCAACCAGGAATGGGAGCAGGGAGTGGCGGCACTGTCCATCGTCATCAGACCGCCGTTCTGGCTGGCATGGTACGCCAAGCTGCTTTATTTTCTGGCCGCCGCCTCCCTCGTCTATGTCATCATCCGCTTCTACAAACGGAAGCTGAACTTAGAGAGCAGCTTAGAGGTGGAGCGCAAGAACAGCCGGAACAAGCAGGAACTGAACGACGAGCGCCTGCGGTTCTACACCAACATCACCCACGAGCTGCGCACTCCGCTCACCCTGATACTGGGACCGCTGGAAGACTTGCTGAGCGACGGTACCCTCTCGCCCAAGCATGCCAACAAAATCAGCATCATACACGACAGCGCCACCCGCCTGCTGAATCTTATCAACGGCATATTGGAGTTCCGGAAAACAGAGACGCAGAACCGAAAACTGTCCGTGGCACGGGGCGACCTCTCGGAACTGGTGCAGGAAGTCGGCTTACGGTATAAGGAATTGAACCGCAACCCCAAAGTCCGATTCCATGTTCGTATCGAAACAGCAGAGACACTACTCTTCTATGACGCCGATATGCTGACCACCATCTTGAACAACCTCCTGTCCAATGCCGCCAAATACACTTCGGAGGGAGACATTACGCTCACTTTGAGTTCGGTGGAGGAAAACGGCGTGAAATATACCGAAATCAGCGTCAGCGACACCGGACACGGCATCTCGCCCGAAGCCTTGCCGCACATCTTCGAGCGCTACTATCAGGCCAACAGCCGATATCAGGCATCGGGCTCAGGCATCGGGTTGGCATTAGTCAAAGGATTGGCCGACCTGCACGAGGCCACGCTCCAGGTCAACAGCCTGTCTGAGGTGGGCAGCACCTTCAGACTACGCTTGCTGACGGACAACATCTACCCCAACGCACTGCATGCCGACGCACACCTCGCCTGTGAAGATAAGGGAGATGCAACCGCGGGCAGCCTGCCGGAACAAATCACCGACGAAGAAGAAGCAACCGTCGACGACACGCGTCCGCTGCTGCTCGTGGTGGAGGACAATCCGGACATCCGTCAATACATCCGCCAATCCCTCGGCGACAACTTCGACATCTTGACGGCTGAAGACGGCAGTCAAGGGTGGACACTGGCGCAAGAGCGCATCCCCAACATCATCGTGAGCGACATCATGATGCCCGTGACGGACGGCATCGAGCTTTGCCGATTGGTGAAAGACGATATCCGCACCAGCCACATCCCCTTTATCCTGCTCACGGCCAAAGACTCGCTGCACGACAAGGAAGAAGGCTATACGGCCGGCGCCGACTCGTACCTGACCAAGCCTTTCAGCGCCAAACTGCTGCACAGCCGCATCAACAACCTGCTGGAAGCGCGCAAAAGAATGGCAGCCACCCTCACCGCCCTCAGCCCGCAGACGGAACCGACCGCCCAAGCCACAGCGGCCTTGAGTCCGCTGGACAATGAATTCGTGCAACGCATCACGAAAATCATTGAAGACAACCTGGAGATGGAAAAGATGGACATCGCCTTCATTGCGGACAAGATGTGCATGAGCCACTCCACCCTCTACCGCAAGATAAAAGGCGTCACCGACATGTCCGCCAACGAGTTCATCCGCAAGGTGAAGATGCGAAACGGCGTGCAGTTGCTGCTTTCGGAGCGGTATTCGATATCCGAAATCTCCGACATGACGGGCTTCAGCAGCGTGGCCTACTTCAGGCAGTGTTTCAAGAATGAGTTCGGACTGAGCCCGTCCGAGTATCTGAAACGTTGGGAGAAAGTGGATTAACTCAAAGTTTCACCCCCCCCTTCGTTGTATTGAGACTTTATTTCCCAATACGAGTGAAGCCACCTCAGTAGTATTGGGAGGTGGCTTCAGTAGTATAGAGAGGTACGTTCAGTATAGACCGGTAAAGGTGAAACCCTTAATCAAGCCCTACCTCATGCTTCACCGGCGAGAGGATGAACGTAAATTCGTAATCGCCGTACGGCAACAGGTATTCCGGGCGTGGGATGCGCCCCCAGCTGTTCTCGCATCCCAGTCCCATCTGCACCTTGTCGATGCAGAAATTCGTCAGGTCGGCCTCTTCCACTTCGGGCGAGTGGCCGTTGCGTTTCTCCGCTCCTTCGTCCAGCGACTCGATGGTGTAGTGCAATGCCGACGCCGAGAAAGGTTCGGCTGCCACCACCTGCACGCCGTTTCCGGCCGCATCGAGTGTCTTCCACCAGCGGATGTCGGTCTTCGTGCCGGTCTCCTGCGGACGGATGTAGGAGTAGAACTGCTCGGCCACGCTCTGGCGATAGACGCCAAGGTCGGTGGCATGGTTACGGTCGATGTAGTTCTCTATCGGGCCGCGGCCGTAATATTCCACCGTGTGGAACGAGCGGGGCATGGGCAGCTGCATGCCGAAGCGGAAGAGGTTGGAAACGTTGGCGTCCTTGTCGGCCGTCAGTTTCTGTGTCACCCTGATGGCGCCGGCGTTGGTGATGACGTAGGTCAGGTTCAGCTTGGCCGAAACGCCGGGCATGTCATAGGCGGCCTCCACAATCACCCGCTTGTCCTCGACGCGCTGTTTGAGCGACGTCAGTTTGATTTCGGGGTTCTTCCACGCGGCGTACTTGCGTTGCAGGCCGGCACCGAAGTCATTGTCCGTCGGCGCGCGCCAGAAGTTGGGCATCAGGGCGCCTCCCTCTTTTATCATGTCCAGCCCGTTCACCTCGTATTTGGTCAGGTAGCCGCTGCGCTTGCTGAACTCCGCACGGAAAGCGTCATTGCCCACGATGAGGAAGTTACGGTCGTTTTCCTGCATCCGCGGAGCTACGGCGGGCGTGTTCACGGTCTCCGCGTTTGCCGGCTCCATGGCGGGAGCCTTATACGGATTCAGCGTAAGCTGCTGCTTGGCCACGGCATGCCCGGCGGGGAGCAGTCCCTCACGGTTCTTCAGTTTATAGGAAACGTTCAGCAACCACTCGGCGCACTGGCAGGTGTTGCCCCAATCGAGCTTGACGTTCGCCGTCTGTTGGGGAGCCACATGGAGGTTGTCCACCCGCCCCGTGCGAATCACCTTACCGTTTTTCAGCACCTCCCATTCCAGATAATAAGCGGAAAGGTCGCGGAAGAAGTTCTCGTTGTACACAGCCACTTCGCCGTGTTGCAAATCAGCGGGAGTGGTCCAAATGCTCTGATAGAAATGCCCTACCTCGTACATGTGAGGATTGGGCACACGGTCGGGGCTTATCAGGCCGTTATCACAGAAATTGCCGTCGGTGGCGTCGAAGCGGTTGAAGTCGCCTCCGTAGGCATAAATCGTCCGGCCGTTCTTACCCTTCCAACGCACCGACTGGTCGACAAAGTCCCAGATGAATCCTCCCTGGAATTTGGGATACTTGCGCACCAAGTCCCAGTATTCTTTGAATCCGCCTTCGGAGTTTCCCATGGCGTGGGCGTACTCGCATTGAATCATCGGTTTGGTTTGCGACGCGTCTTCGCAATAGGTCTTGCAGGCCTCGTAGGTGTAATACATCGGGCAGAAGATGTCGGTCTTGCCATCCTTGCGGGCCTGCTCGTATTGCACGGCCCGGCTCGGGTCTTCGGCCTTCACCAGGTCGTAGGCAGCCTCGAAGTTGGGTCCATAGCCCGCCTCGTTGCCCAACGACCAGAAGATGATGCCGGGGTGATTGAAGCCGCGCTGCACGTTGCGCAGGTTGCGCTCCAGGTGGGCCTTCTGATAGGCGGGGTCTTTGGCAAGGGTCTTGTCGCCGTAGCCCATGCCGTGAGATTCTACGTTGGCCTCGGCCACGACGTAAATGCCGTACTTGTCGCAAAGGTCGTACCAGAGGTTGGCGTCGGGATAGTGGCAGGTGCGCACGGCATTGATGTTGAACTTCTTCATTATCTGGATGTCCTGCATCATGCGTTGGGGCGATACCACATAGCCGCCGTCCGGATCCATCTCATGACGATCCACACCCTTGAAAAGTACCGGCCGGCCATTGACAAGAATCTGCGCATCTTTCAACTCTATCTTGCGGAAACCCACCTTGACGGGAATCACTTCGCCGCTGCCCTGCATCGTGGCGCGCAAGGTGTACAGATAAGGGGTCTCGGCCGTCCACTTATGCGGATTGTCCACCGTTATCACCGCAACGCCGCCGCGCACCGTCTGCGCAGCCACCTGCTTGCCCGCCGCGTCGAGCAACTCCAGATGTACATCGCCGCTGCCTTTCCGGCTGACAGCCACACGCAAGGAGCCGTTCTTGTAGTCGGCATCCAAATCGGGCGTTACGCGGATGTCCTCGATGCGCTTCTTGTCGCGTGCATAGAGGTAGCAGTCGCGGCCCACACCGCTATAACGGAAGAAGTCCTGGTCTTCGAGGTACGTTCCGTCGCACCAGCGGAACACTTGGAAAGCTATCAGGTTCTTCTGCCCCGGCCTCAGGTAAGGAGTCAGATTGAATTCCGCTTCCAGCTTGCTGTCCTCGCTATACCCCACATAGCACCCGTTGACCCACAGATAGAGGTTAGAGGTCACTGAACCGAAATGGGCAATGATGTCCTTGCCGTTCCAGTGGGCGGGCACCGTCACTTCACGCCGGTAGGAGCCTACGTGGTTGTTCGCTGTCGGCACGTACGGAGGGTTGTTCTCGAACTGATTACGCCAAGCATAGCCTACATTCACGTAGATAGGGTCGCCGAAGCCGTTCAGCTCCCACACGCCGGGCACGGGCATATCGCTCCATCCCTTGTCGTTGAAACCTTGTTTCCAGAAGTCGACAGGACGGGCATCGGCGTCTCTCACCCAGAAGAATTTCCAGGTGCCGTTCAGCGTCATGTAGTTGGACGATTGTTCTTTTACTGCGCGAGCGGCAGCATCGGCCGACTCATAAGCGAAATAGTTGGTGTGCATCGGGGCACGGTTCACGGCGTTCACCTCGGGGTCGCGCCATTCGTTGAAAGACTGTGCGCCGACCGTCAAGGCCGAAGCGGCAAACAAAGCGGTAATGAAATGTTGCTTCATGATAAAGTGTGTTTATAAATAGATGGTGATAGTTGAGTAAAACGACATGCGATCACAAAGGCAGGGTAATGATTTCTATCGGCAGCCATACATCCATGCGTCCCTCGCCGCGATGCGCCCAGGCGTAATAAGGAATCAGCGTCAGCTTCACATCCTTCAAGGACAGTTTGCCCGCGGCGTCGCGGCTCAGCGTTTGCGCCGCCGTCGTAATCTGGTTGATGCCGCAAAGCATGTCCGGCCTTTCCACTACCTGAAATTCGGGCCGGCGGTTCAAGACGACGCTGTTCAGGTCGAAAGCGTTGTCCGCCCATTCGGCACAATACACGATAGGGCCGCGCTCCACAGCCACACGCCCACGGTCGGCTTCCACCTTGTCGTTGGCTTTCACCACACGCGCAGGCATGTCGAAGTGAATCTCCACAACATCTCCTTTCTTCCACTTACGCTCTACGCAGAGATAGCCGTTCGCCAATTCGCCCTGCACCAGACTGCCGTTTACCGACACCCGATAGACAGGTTTCCGGTCGTCGGCATAGGAGTACAAGTCGCTCGGAAGCACACTGCCGCGCACCCAGCCCGGAATACGGATGTTCATGCCGAATTGTCCGCCGCCTTTCGCCACCGTCAGGCGGATGTCTCCCTCCCAAGGGTAAGAAGTCTGCTGTTCCAGCACGATGTCGTTCTTGTTCACCTTCAACGCAGCCCGGTTGGAAAGGAAAAGGTTGACATACACCTTATCATCCTTCACCGCATAGACATAGCCCGGAAGCGAAGGAATGAAGCGGCTGATGTTGCTGGGGCAACAAGCACAACCGAACCATGGCTGGCGGGTAATGGTGTGGTCGGCGTTGAACCTGTACTTACCGTCGCACGACAGCGGATTGGGGTAGAAGAATTTGCCGCCGTCCAGCGAGACGCCCGAAATCAATCCGTTATAGAGCGTACGTTCCAGCACGTCGAAGTATTTGGCATCGCCATGCAACAGAAAAAGACGGTAATTGAGGTAAACATTGGCAATGGCCGCGCAGGTTTCGTTGTAGGCCGTCAGGTTGGGCAGCTCATAATTGTCGCCGAAGGCCTCTCCTTGATGGCGGGCACCCACTCCGCCCGTGATGTATAGCTTCTTGCCGACGATGTTCTCCCATATCTTGTCGATGGCCTTGATGTAGGAACTGTCGCCCGTAATGGCAGCCACGTCCGCCATGCCGGAATACATATAGCCGGCGCGGACGGCATGTCCCACCGCCTCGTCCTGTTCCAAAACCGGTATGTGCGACTGGGAATAGCGGTCTTTAATGGTGGTGGTTCCGCGTGCGTCGAGGAAGAACTTGGCCTGATCCAGATATTTCCTGTCGCCCGTCACCGTATAAAGGCGCACCAACGCCATTTCGGCTATCTGATGTCCCGGCACGAGGCGTTCCTGTCCCGGTTTATCGCCGATATTCCTGCACACGCAGTCGGCATAGCGGATGGCGATGTCGAGGAAGTTGCGTTTACCCGTGGCCTGATAATGCGCCACGGCGCCCTCTACCATATGCCCCAGATTGTAGAATTCATGGCTCAGCACTTCCACCTTGGACCATCGTTCCGCTCCCGCCCATCCGTGCGGATGCTTCGGGTTCATGGTGCGGGCGGTGTAAAGATAGCCGTCCGGCTCCTGCGCGGCGGCAACGATGACCAGCACACTGTCGATATACTTCTTCAGCTTCTCGTCAGGATAGGTCTGAAGCAGGTAGCTGGCTCCCTCGATGGTTTTATACACATCCGTATCGTCGAAGGAAAGGCCTCCCACCTTATATTCGTCGCTGGGATGAGCCGCCTTGACAAAGTTCTCGTAACGTCCGGTCTCCTCGCATTTGCTGAAGGCCAACGGGACCGTGACCTCACGGCTCGCCTTGAGACGCTGCCCCCAGAAGCCGTCCGTCACTTTGACGGAAGTAAAGGGAACCGGCTCTATCGGATAGCCCGAATGAAGGGCCGTCTGTTTTTGTGCCCATACCGCGCCTGCCGCCACAACGGCGAGTGCGCATACTGATACTCTTTTCATGGTTCTTAATCGGTTAAAACAGTTATTCTATATTTAGTTTGAATTTAATTTTAATCTGAAAATCCACTCCGATTTGGATGAATGCCCCGACCAGTATTGGTTCGACATCCGCACCAGCATTGGTTGGACATCCGCACCAGTATTGGTTCGACATCCCATCCAGAATCGGGACGTCTTTTTACATCGCACCGGTGCGTTATTCATGCCTGTTTTCCCCTTGCCGTACACGTATCACGGTGAATGAATAGGCCGGCATCTCATAACCGAACTCCTGTCCTTCTACGACGAAAGACGAAGATACGGGCTTAACCTCTTCGCTTTGAGGATTGCCGGCAAGAAGCGTCGCCGAGGCCGATGCGCCTGCCGGAGAAATGCCTTCCAGCTTCACTCTTGAAGAGACTTTCACGGGAAGCAGATTGGCAAGCTTTACGATATAATCGCCGGCATCGTCTTTCACCACCGACACGCCGATACGCTTCCGCACGGCATCCGACGGGTTGCTCAGGCTGACCTCGGCGGGTATGTACTCGGTACCGGCATTCTGCCCGTACATCTGTTGGACATAGTAGCCCACCGTAGGCTTCACTTCCGTATTGTTGAAGTAAATCAAGTCGGGGTTCCACTGCGTATGTCCCTCCTTTGCCAATAGCGGAGCGTAAGAGGTCATGAGTACCACGTCGCCGTTCCGCTCTATCGAGGTGAGGTAGAGCGCTTCGGTCAAGGCCGTCTCGATGTTGTTGCGCCGGCCTGATACATGAGAGGCGTATTCGCCCAGATACACCTTGGGCTTGCGGCGGTCGTAGCGGTCGTAGTAATCCTGATTGTGGATGAGCCAGCCCGGCTCCACGTAGTAGTGCTCGTCCACCACAGGCACTCCGAGGCGTGTGGCCAGCTTCCAGCCTTCCTCGTAATCCGTGCCTTCATGGAAAGGGCCTACCGTCCCGATGACTGTTATTTCGGGATGTTTCTGCCTGACGGCATTGTATATCAGCGTAAAGCGTTCTTCAAACACATCGGTTATCATGTCTTCGTTACCGATGCCGATGAACTTCAGGTTGAAGGGCTTCGGATGCCCGGCTTCGGCACGTTTCTTTCCCCATTCCGTGCTGCGGGCATCGCCGTTGGCATACTCTATCAGGTCGAGCACATCCTGGATGTACTTGTCCATCTCTTCCAAGGGGATGCCGCCTTGCTGTCCCATGCAAGTCAGCTCGTCCGTTGAATGATGGGCACACGTGCCTGAGTTCTGACAAGGCACGCCCGCCGCAAGCACGGGCAACGGTTCAGCGCCGATGTCTTCGCAAAACCGGAAATACTCGAAGTATCCCAGGCCGCGTGTCTGGTGGTAGCCCCACAGGTTGCGCAACGGCTTGCGGGCCTCGAGAGGGCCGATAGAGCCTTTCCAGTCGTAGATGTTGTCCACTCCGTCTCCATGGGCCACGCATCCTCCGGGGAAACGGACGAAACGGGGATGAAGGTCGGCAAGCGCCTGCGCCAAATCGGCGCGGAGGCCGTTTTTACGTCCTTTGAACGTGCTCTGCGGAAAGAGGGAAACCATGTCGAGGGCAAATTTGCCGGCCTCCTGCGGATAGATGCCCAAAGAAGCATCGGTTCTGTCTGCGGTCACAGTGAGGACGGCCTTCTGCCGTTTCCAGTCTTTCGAAGTGATGGTGACGGATGCCTGCCCTATCACTGTTCCATCTTTATCGGACAACTTCACCGCCACTTTGCCGCCCTTGCCTTCGAGCACCTTGCCGAAGAGTGAAAAATCATACTTCTCGCCCTTCTTTACGGCAATGCCGTCAAAACCGCCATTCACAAGCCCCGCTCCCGGTGCGGACTTCACTTCCAAAACGGCATAATGCGGATTGTTGGGATGAAGCGGCCGGAGCGTTTCCACGCTGAACGTGGCTGAGCTTGCGTCGGTCAAAGCCCAGGAATGAGTACTGTTCCAGTTCCGGTCATTACCTCGGTCGGCAGGAGCATACTCAAAGTCGCGGTTCTGAATCAATTCCGCATACAATCCGCCGTCGGCTGCATAATTGATGTCTTCAAAGAAAATGCCTGTCAGGTGTCCGCTTATCTTCTTGCTCTTTTCGGGCTTCAGCGTAACGGTGGCTTGCAACGCCTCCAGTCCGGCAAAACGTACAGGGTCTTGTGCCATGCGCTCGGCATTCTGCGACGCACGATAGCGTTTATGCTCGGCATAGCGAATGAGTTGCCCCACCGTGCCGTATGCCACTTTCTGCACCCATCCGTCCTGTTCCACACCGTTTATCAAGGCAGTCTTTTCCAAC
This sequence comes from Bacteroides zoogleoformans, assembly GCF_002998435.1. Classification (NCBI taxonomy): domain Bacteria; kingdom Pseudomonadati; phylum Bacteroidota; class Bacteroidia; order Bacteroidales; family Bacteroidaceae; genus Bacteroides; species Bacteroides zoogleoformans. Next base: position 1,502,246 of record NZ_CP027231.1, read on the forward strand.
GTCGGATAAACGTCTCCGGGCACGAACTTATCGAGGTCGGACGGTGCAAAGTAGCTCTGCCGCCCCCACTTCTGCAAATCCGGAGAAGAGACATAAGCCCATGCTTTGCCCGTCTCCGTGGCCGCCCATACACAATGCCAGCGTCCATCCACACGGCTCTGCATCAGGTGCGGCCTGAACATTTTCTTCGCCCTGCCCCACGGTCCGAAATCCGAATTGACATAAGCAAAACCGTCGGCCACACTGAACCATCTGTGCTCGTCGGCACTCCAGGCAAACCGCAATCCTCCGCTGCCATTCCGATGGGAATAAGAGAAGAGATAGACTGAGTCGGGCTCATTCGTCACACGGTTCGTTCCGGCTTGCGAAGTAGCAGCCCAAGCCGACAATAAGCCGACAAACAATAAATTGAAGAGTTTTTTCATCGCATTCATATTTATAGAGTACATCCTATTGCACCAGCACGGCACCACCCATAGGCCGGACGGTGAGCCGCACCGTGCCGTCAGCCTTGACCTTCTGCACCTTCTGCTGCGGTTGCAACTTCTTGTCATCCTGGTAAAGGGAAACATTTTCTCCGGCCTGCAACATCGGAAGAGGCAGTGTCAAGTTCAGCGCCTCTTGCGTGGCATTGATGGCGGCCACATACCACGTATGGCCGTGGCGACGGGCCAAAACGACAAATTTGCCGGGATAGCCGTCAATCAGTCGCGTCTCGTCCCAAGTGACAGGCACTTTCTTCATGAAGTCGAGGCAGAGTTGAGGGGCATCCGTCAGATTGTTGGGAGCCAAAGCAAAGTTCTGGATGGGGTTCTGGAATAATACGGCAGTCGCCAACTGGAAGATGTCCGTTGTCCGGCGAATCGTTCCTCCATCGTTGCTCCGGTTCAGGCGTTTATTCAGGAATACGCCGCCGAACTCCATGCTCCCCACCGCGTTGCGGATGAACGGATGCAGGCAGGCGTTGAACGCCTCGTTGTCGCAGAAGTGCTGATTGAAGACGAGATTCTCCGAAGCCAGCACCGCCTCGCTGCCCACATAGTTGGGATACATCCGCTCCCAGCCGCGGGACAGGGTGCAACCATGGAAAATCACCATCAGACCGTGGTCGTCGGCATCGCTCAGAATCTCCTCATACAGGCGCATGGTCTCCTGCTTATCTCCTCCGAAAAAGTCCACCTTGATGCCCTTCACGCCGAGCGATTGCAGCCAGCGCATCTCCTCCTTGCGGACGATGGAGTTGTCCATCCGGTTGATAGGTCCTTGCTCGATGTCGTTCCAGTAGCCGCTCGAGCTATACCATAAAAAGACGTCCACGCCTTTACCGCGGGCATGGTCTATGAGTTGCTTCATCCGCTCGCGGCCGATGTTCTTGTCCCACCAGTTATCTACCAGCAAGTATTCGTAGCCCATGTCCGCCGCCAGGTCGATGTAGCGCACCTGGTCGTCGTAGTTGATGCTTCCATCCTGCCACAGTATCCAGCTCCATGTGCCGCGCCCCGGCTTATATTCATGTGTGGTTGCATAGCGCGGTTCCACCACATCCCAGGGGACGGTGGTTTCTACAATCGGCTTCAAGTCCTCGCCCACCGTGATGGTGCGCCAGGGCGTAGAGCCGGGCAGGGCAAAAGCAGGCTCGGAAGTACCGTTCCCGTTGTTCTCTTCGGGCATGGGGAAGGCTATGTTATATAATCCGTCCTTTGCATCGCTCAACCGCGAACCGCAATAACGGCTGTCCACTCCGGTCTCGCTGACCAGCACCCAGCCGCTCTCTCCCACCCGGAACAGACAAGGAAAGGTATATCCATGACCGTATTGCGAACGGACACCCATCGGCGCATCGGCTTTATACTCTTCCTCGTAGCTGGGCTTCGTACGTTTCCAGCCAATCATGGCGTCGCTCTGCGGAGAAAGGAACGTAGTGGTCTGCATCGGGAAACGGAATCCCGTCGCCTCGCTCTTCACCGTGACGCTCGCCTTGCCGTGCTCTTTGGGCAGGTTATAGCGGAAAGCGAGGTCGTTATTGCTCACACGGAACGTTATCTGCATGTTCTTCCCCTCGCCATTGATAAAAGAGCAGACCAATTCGTTTGCCTGATAGTGTATATTCGAAGCCTTGATGCGCGACTGCCGGTAGAGGGTGTCTATGGCTGTCACTTTGTATCCCTTCAGTTTCAGTCCATTGCTGAAATTCCCCACATTCGTTTCCATGCCCAGAGGCGAAGGTTCCAGCATCTGCTTCCCGTTGTAAGAGACGGCATAAGAAATCTCACCGCCATCAGGACACCAAACGGCGACTTGTAATTTGCCGTCCGGCCCTTTCACAGCCACATCTTGCGCCGCCGACGGCAAGATGACCGTCATCAGCAAAGCGGCAAATACTCTCAATCTGTTTTTCATTATATATTATTTCTTAGAATTCGGGTACTTTTCATGATTCCATTATAATGGTTTTATATTAAATAAGTTTCCCGGTGTAAAAGTAACACGAATCATGCAAGTGACAAAACAAAAAGACATGTTGCGTAACATATACACTCATTAAAAACCAACCATATCGCCTCCGCATCAGCTCCGTATCAGCTCCGTATAAGCTCCGTATAAGCTCCGTATAAGCTCCGTATAAGCTCCGTATGATCTCCGTACCAACTCCGTATCATCTCCGTATCAACTCCGCATAACTTTCGTTTCTATAGATACGGAGAAACTACAGCGTTGACACGGCGTTGACACGGAAATGACAGGATGCGGAAAAGGCAATTGCCGGGATGCAACCGATTTTCTATAAAATCATGCTTACTGAATATTCCGGGCAAAAATTAAACAAATCCTTAAGGGACATCCGATCAGCGATTCAGGAAACGAACCATCTCACAGGCAGCCAGCAAAAAGGCTCCCACACCGAAATTTGCGGTGGAATCAGCATTTACCACTTGCCCGGGAATGGCTTTTTCGCCGATTGGCTGCACATACCCCACACGTCCATCGGGCTGCAAGGCTACGGCTGTGAGATATTGCCACGCTTTCATCACTACAGGACGATAGGTGCCCTCGTCCAAAAGCCCGTTGTTCATCCCCCATAGCAGGCCATAAGTGAAGAAAGCCGTCCCGCTGGTCTCCGGGCCGGGAGCATGTTCGGGGTCGAGCATGCTGCGCGTCCAGTAGCCTTGCGGTTGCTGGCAGGCAGCCACAGCCCGGGCCATCGTTCGGAAACGGTCGGCATATTCCTGACGATACGGGGCTGTTTCAGGAAGGTCTTTCAGCACTTTTGCCAACGCCGCCAGCACCCAACCGTCGCCACGCGCCCAAAAGTCTTTTTTGCCATTCACGCTTTTATGTTTGGGGTAGATATACTTGGCGTCGCGGTAGTAAAGACCGGTCTCGGCATCGTACATGATGTCGTTGGCATACGCCCAATACGCATGCAGTTTCTCCAAATAGAGCGGATTCTTGGTAATCCGATACATCTTGGTCATGACGGGCATCACCATATAAAGGCCATCCGCCCACCACCAATAATCGTTTTCGGCCGTACTCATCTGATACTCCATCACTTCACGCGCACGGGCTATCTTGGCGGAATCCGGCTGAACGGAATAGAGATCGGCATATACTTGGAAGCAGATCTGATAATCGCCGAAGAGCACATAGTCGTCGCTCTCGCCGTAGCTGTATTTCCATTCAGCCTTATTATCGGACTTGGCTCCTTTCCATTCATTATGTTCGGCCCACGCCTTGGAATATTCATAATACCCGGGGTTACCCGTCAGAAAGAATGCCTCCATGTTTCCGGTATGATAGGCCGCATTATCCCAAAAGGAACGGCCATGCACGGGGTGCGACTTCTGCCAATAAGCATTCACTCTATTTATGATGCCGAGAACGTCATCGGCTTTAGGCTCATTTGCCGCATACAAAGTGTTTGCCAGATAGAAGGCAAAAACCGGTAGCATAAAAAATATCTTCTTCATCTTCTTTTATTAATAACAAACCATTTAACCCTCCACACATCGGAGATATGCAGAGAAAACCTCATTATTCCAATACTTCCAACACGTATACGGGCTGAGCGGCAATCTCTACTGTCCGCTCTCCGTCTCCCTGCATCGTCTTTTGGACGAACAGATGCAACAGGCGTTTCCGCTTCCACAACTCCGTGTCGTGCGAAGGCTCCCAGGCCTCCACCGAGAAATCGGTTAAATCACAGATGCTCCACGTACCTGTCGTGACATCTTTCGTATGCGCCACAGACACCCTGCTTCCCCGCTCCTCATCGCGAAAGAGGTAGAAAACCTCACCTTTATCTACCACGATGCGCGGGCGGGAAATCGGAATCATCTTTGTTCCTCCCCCTTTCAAGGAGAAAGGAGTATGGCGAGAGGACACTTGACGGCTATTCCACTTCTGCCCGTCGTGCCACACCACACGATATTGAGGAATGTCACTATCCGCATCTCGCCAATAGGAGGCTATGTAAGGGTGCCCCTCGGCATCCGCGCTCATACCGGTCTGGTTGATCAGTTCCGACTCCTGCGGGATGCGGCAGGCGTATTCGGCATTTGCCGCACGGATAGGAAGTTCATACTTTTCACCGTCCGACTTATACCACGTGACGCCGTTGTCAAAAGAGCGGGCATAGCATAGGTCGTGGTTTGTTTCCACATGCCACGTCTCCCTCCACACCCACGACAAGTGGATGGTTCCCTGCTCGTCGACGTACAACTGCCAATAAGCGCTTCGTTGCTCTTCTCCGTCTATCAAGACGTTTTGTATGCGGTGCCACTTGCGGCTTTTCACATCGTAACCGTTCAACACCAGATTACCACGGCCGGACGAACCGGAACGATAGGCAAACAACAGATTTCCCCCCGGAAGCGAATAGAATTCAGGATAGGTCACGTTGTGCTCGTCGATGCCCGTCATCGGCTCTTTCTCTCCCAATTTCAAAGAGTAAGGAGCCAGGCTGCGGCAATAGTTCAGCGGATGCCCGTGATGATCGAAAGCCACATGAAGATAGCCGTCGCCATCCGACATGATGCTGATGACGTTATGGGCGTCTTTCACATTTCCTTTATACTGGGTGCGGTGGAGCGTCCATTGGTCCGAACCTGCCGTCCGCTTGCCCAAGGTCAGAAAGCCCTCGTCATCGTAATAGCCGATGTACTGTTCGTCGCCATGCGTCACCACGGAGTTATTGCGAAATACGGTAGTATTGACAGAGGTCCGGCTATAGCCTTTCCCTACTTCTACCAAGCGCACCTCAGGCTGAAAGCCGGTGGCTACGCTTTGGGCGGACAATGTGCCCAGGCAACCGCCAAGCCCAAGTGCAACCGGAACGAACAGCCGCGTCCATCTTTTCGCCTTATTTCTCATAGAAAGCATGGTCTTTGGGGAAATCTTCTCCTCCCCATGCCTTCTTCGAGGTCCACGGAAGGGGAGCGTCTGTCCAGAAAGAGTGATCGGCAGGCAAGCCGAGGGGTAAGAAGGCCAACGATGCCATGTACAAACTGCCGTTGTTCGTGTACCAATCGGAGATGTTGGGTTGCGAGCCGTTGAAACCCAATGTGAGGAAGCCCTGTTCGTTGAAATTATGGTCGTCGGCAAACATGCGCTTGATGACGGCGGTCATGGCCGCACGCACCTGTCCGCCGGGCAACTCTTGGGGCAGCCAGCCGCGCCATGCCAGCAGGGCAAGGGGCTGAAGGACACCCGTGCGATAAGTGATGGAACGTCCGAACACCGGGAACGCCCCTTCGGGAGAGATGAAACGTTCCAAAATAAGGCCGAAACGCTGCATGCGCTTCTGCGCACGCAGGAAGTTACAGTCGGGAGCATTCCACACTCTGTTCTTTCCGCTGTTGGTGAAGACCTCGAGGCACTCCACATACATGGGATGCAGCACATAGCTGTTATAATAATCGAAGGCAAAGCCCGGGCCGTCGGAATACCAGCCGTCACCCACATACCACTCTTCTACCTTGCGGAGGGCGGATACTATGCGATAGGTGTCGCTCTTAGCCCCTGCCTTGCGCAGGAAGCACTCCACGGTAGAGGAGAACAACAACCAGTTGGTGTAGGGAGGATCTACACGGCGCAGCCGGGTGAACTCCTCGATGTAGCGTTGTTTCGTCAGGCTGTCCAGCGGCAACCACAGGGACTCATAGCCACGGAGAAAACTCTCGGCCACGTAAGCGGCATCCACCAAGGGCTGCCCTTCCTTGCGCCAAAGCAAGTAATCCCCGCTTTCGGGATCTACGGCCTGCGCATAGCTCTTCAAAGCCCACTCGCGCAACTGTTTGCGTTGCTTGCCTTCGACGGTATCGTCATCGGGTAAGGAGAGCCAGGGAGCCAGGCCCGCCATCAGGCGACCGAAGCATTCCATGTAGGTCACACGCTTGTCCCGTCCGTCCCAAGTGGGGCTGAGTTCCACCTGCATGCGCTCCTGAAGCTTGCCCTCGCTCATGCCCGACAGCACGGGAGCGGCCATCCGATAGAGCACACCGCACCAAAGCTCACGGTCGGTCACTTCTTTTTCTTTCTTCTTTTTGGCTGCCACGCCCTGCGCAGGCAGCAACAGGACTGCTACCAGGAGCAGCCACAAGGATTTCTTTGTTTTCATGATATCTGTTTAAGTCGTTTTTCCATGTTGCAAAATTACGCTCTTCCCATCGGTTTATACATCCATTATTATTTCAAAAAGGGTAAAAATTCAGTCAAACCCATACCTGAGGTATCATATTCTCCCCTCAAAACCTTATTTTTGCAACAAAATTTTCATCAGTATCATGGCAGGTATCTACATTCATGTTCCTTTTTGTGAAACGCGTTGCATCTATTGCGATTTCTACTCCACCACCCGTCCGGAATTTAAATCGCAATACGTCCGTGCCCTTTGCCAAGAACTGCGGTTGCGCAAAGACTATCTGAAAGGAGAGCCGGTAGAGACCGTCTATTTTGGAGGCGGCACTCCCTCGCAACTGGCAGAAGAGGACTTCAGGCAGATATTTGAAACCATCGAAGCGATATATGGATCGGAGTCCGCCCACGAGATAACGCTCGAAGCCAACCCCGACGACTTGACGAAAGAGTATGCGGCCATGCTGCACAGCCTGCCCTTCAACCGCATCAGCATAGGCATACAGACTTTTGACGACGCCACACTGAAGCTGCTGAATCGCCGGCACGATGCCCGACAGGCTGTAAACGCCATAACGCATTGCCGGGAAGCCGGCTTCGGGAACATCAGCATCGACCTGATCTATGGGCTGCCGGGCGAAACGGACAGCCGTTGGGAGCACGATCTGCAACAAGCCGTCAGCCTCGCCGCGGAACACATCTCCGCCTACCACCTGACGTATGAGAAGAACACCCGCATCTACCAAATGCTGAAAGCCCGACGCATCCGCGAGGTGGACGAAGAGAGCAGCGCACGCTTCTTCGGCATGCTGACCGACAAGCTCGGCAAGGCAGGATATGAACATTACGAGATATCCAACTTCTGCAGACCCGGCATGTACTCGCGCCACAATACCTCCTATTGGAAAGGAATCCCCTATCTGGGCTGCGGCCCCTCGGCACACTCGTTCGACGTCGATACGCGAGAATGGAACATTGCCTCACTAAGCCGCTACATCCGCTCCATGGAGAGCGGGCAACGCGCTTTCGAGACCGAATGCCTGGACAGACAAACCCGCTACAATGAATGCGTCATGACCTCCTTGCGCACCATGTGGGGAGTATCCTTGGAAGAAGTAAAGCAGAGATTCGGTATAGACCTGTGGCAGCACTGCATGGATACTGCAACTCCCTATTTAAAAAACGGAAAACTGGAAATAAAGGATAATCACCTATGCCTCACCCGTACGGGCATTTTCATCTCCGACGGCATCATCAGTGATCTGATGTTTGTGTAAAGCTCATTCCTGCTTCATCGGCATACCTGCCCGCTGCCGTAAATCCCCCATTTCGGTTTTTTCCGAGAAGGCGTATCCTGTCATCTTTTTCACCTCAAGAGATGTTCCTCCCATAGTCGTGTCTATACATATGCCGTCCTATGCCTACCCGTCACAAATACCAAAAAATAGGTATTTACAGCATACCGTTGCATAAATATGCGCATTCCCTTGTTTTTTATCATAAAAAGATTTACCTTCGCAAACCAAAATTATCAGGAGCCTTGAAGAAGCTAAGGAATATAATGAAATGGTTCCTCCCGCTACTGTTCATTGCCTATTGGGGAGGCATCACGCTATTCACTCACTCACATGTGGTGAATGGAGTGATTATTTCGCATTCCCACCCGTTCAAGGGAGAACATGAACACTCCGCAGTCGAGGTGGAGACCATTTTCTTTCTTTCCGCTTTCCTCTCTCCTGTTCTTACCCTATCTTATGCGGCCGCACCGGTATTTCTGTTCTTGATGTATGTGTTGCGTGTCCTTTCGACGGAACGCGTCAAGTGCCGCAATTCTTATAACACCATCAGCCTCCGGGCTCCCCCTCCTTTTTTTTGACATAGGACATCTTTTTTGAAGTGATTCCTTTTCGGAGTCGCATCTGTATTATTGGTTTGGAAGCAACCTCTTTCATCCGTTCCGTTTTTCGTGCCGTATTCTTCCGATCGTATTTCCTTTCCGGGAAAAACATGGTGAGCCATACAACGGCCGCACAAATCTGCCATGGCCTCTCACTAAAACGGAAAAGTCTTCGGGGAAAGGGATGTAAGAGAGCGTATGCTGTGTAAGCCCGAACCGATTCCTAATCTTACATTCTATTTTTTATAATTTATATGAAGAAGTTTATTTTTTGGGCAGTATCTTATAAAGTGCTGCTTATAGCATTCATGCTCTTCTTTTTTGCGCCCGGTGATGCGTGTGCCGGTCTATTGCCCGACATACCGACGGCAAAGGATAAAACAGAGCTGAAACAAGCGTTCAGGGTGATGCTGGAGGGGAGCCGCGAACCGATTGCGGGAGCAATAATCTATTGCGATGAAGCGGTAAGTCCGCGAGTAACGGGCACCGACGGTCGGTGTGTCATCGATTTGAAGACGCACCCGAAAAGTGTGAAGGTGAAGGTGACTTACATCGGTTTCCGCACCTTGGAAAAGACCGTCAGCCTCGATACCTCGAGAACCATCGACTTATTTTTGCACGAAGACATCAAGCAAATCTCCGAAGTCACAATCGTCGCTGACCGCAAACAAACCTCGGTATTGCAGCAGACATCGACCATCCGGCAAGATGCCATGGAGAAAGTGGGAAACACCTCATTGGCCAAACTGCTGGAGACCGTGCCGGGCGTAAGCTCCATCAGTACCGGAAACACCATTGCCAAGCCCGTCATTCAAGGCATGCATAGCAGCCGCATCCTTCTGCTCAACGATGGTGTACGTCTGGAAAGTCAGAGCTGGGGCGAAGACCATGCACCGGAGATAGACTACAGCGGAGCCAACATGATAGAGGTGGTGAAGGGAGCCGAATCCATACGCTATGGCTATGGAGCCATGGGAGGTGTAGTACTGCTCAATCAGGCTGCCCTTCCTTATGGACATCAACACCTCAAAACCCGGGGAACCGTAAATCTGGGTTACGACACCAATGCCCGGGGATATAATGGTTCGGGAACCATGGAAATGGGATATAAGCGTGTGGGGCTACGCCTGCACGGCATGTATCAGAGAGCCGGAGATTACTCGACAGCCGAGTATATCCTGAACAATACCGGATTCAACAACATCAGCATGTCGGCTTTGGCCGGTTACCAGCACAGGAACATCACAGCAACGCTGTACACCAGCCTTTATTACTCGCGAAGCGGTATCTATTATGCAAGCAGAATCTCCGACATCGACCAGTTGCTGGCACGTTTTGCGGCAGGAAGACCGGACGAGAGTTCGTTCAAGCCGTTCTCATACGACATTAAGCCACCTTTCCAACAGGCACAACACTTCACCTTGAAGGGCGACATCAAATGGGATGTCAACAAAAATCACAAGCTATCGCTCATCCTCTCTTATCAAGATAACCTGAGATGGGAATTCGAAAACCGGAAACAAGACAAGTACAGTTGGATACCTGTGCAGGATCTTATCCTCACTACTTACAAAACAGACCTGTTGTGGAATGCCAAGTGGAAACGATGGGACATGACGACTGAAGCCGGACTTTCGGGCAGCTATCAGTCCAACTACAATTATCCGGGTACTAAACAGCCAGCTTTTATTCCCAACTATGCGGCCCTTACCATGGGAGGATTCTTGCTGCAACAAGCAAAAATCGGACGACTTCAGTGCTCCCTCGGCATGCGCTACGATTTCAGAGCGATGGATGTGGACGGGTATACCAGTCTGAAGAGTTACAAATACTACAAGGATTTCAAAGTATACAGCAACTTCACAGCCAGCCTAGCCGCCCACTATCAGCTCTCCGACCGATGGGATGCACGTGCCAACGTCGGATGGTCGTGGCGTCCGCCCGATATCAATGAACTCTATGCCACAGGGTTGCATCACGGCACCCATTGGGTGGTGGGTAACCGAAAGCTGACCAGCGAGCATGGATACAAGGCTGTATTCGGCACGAGATACCACACGGAATGGTATTCCATAGAACCGAGCTTCTTTTATCAGCGTGTACACAACTACATCTATGACGCTATTGGGAAAGGGTTGAACCGATTCCATAACCATCCCAGTGGCAAATATCCGAAGTTTATTTTCGGACAAGATGATGTGATGTTGACAGGAGGCGACATTACGGCAACGGTCACTCCGATTGCCGGCCTCACCATCACGGCCAAGGGCGAATGGATCTATGCCCGTAATCTCACGCAAGACGAATGGCTGCCTTTCATGCCTTCCGACCGCTATGGCATGTCGGGCACCTATAATTGGAAAATCGGCCGTGAAGGGAAACACAATGCATCCGTATCGTTATCGGGTGTCTACGTAACCAAACAAACGCACTTCGATCCGGATAAAGATTTGGTACCCGACTCCCCACCTGCCTATGCTTTGCTCAACGGAACAGCAGAATGGAGCATGAGACTGCCCGGACAGAGAGAATTGAAACTGATGATAATAGGTGACAACATACTCAATACCCTGTATAAAGAATACACTGACCGATTCAGGTATTATGCCCATGCAAGAGGTTCAAACGTAATATTCAAGACAATAATAAAATTCTAACAAAATGAAAAATAATAATATCCATTCTATAATACCCATACTTTGTGTACTCTTGTTGCTGGGTAGTTGCTCTGAAGAGAGTGTGGATAATTTTCTGAAAAAGATAGTCAAAGCCCCGCCATCATCAATAGAACGGGATGTAAAAGGACATGAGCAGATTTACTCGGTACAACTTATCTTGAGACTGGCCCGGAAGTCCGATCATAAATTAGATAACCGAGACGATACATACATCGCATTTGAAAGTGGCAGTAAACCAACTCCTATCCCTCTTGTTCAGGAGATAGCGTTGTCGAAAGACGAAAACGGGAACATCACGATTACATCCGACAGGAAGGCTTTTGATGTCATCAAATCGGAAAAGTATCACTATGGCCTTGAACTGAAGTACTATGATGTCAACGGTATGCTAATCAACCATCAGTTCTCGGGTTATTATTCCGACGACGAGGATAACTCCACCCTGCTGGTGCACCAGCACTTCTTTACCATTCAAAATTATTCCCTGAATGGCCGGCAGTTGGTTTATCCCATGTCTTTAGACAGCGTTTATTACAGCAAATACGCTTTCGCCGAAAATGTTAACGGGAAAAGAATTGCAGCATCCAGAATTTCTCCTTCGAATATCTATGCGCTCGATGATAACAATCAAGTCAATGGGGTGAGATACAGTGATGAGTTGACGGAGAAATCCGTTGAAAATTCCATGAAGCCTGCAGCAACCGAGCCATACGATGACCCTGTTACAGGCAAAAGGTTTAGGCTCTATCAAACCATCAACAATTTCAGACTGAACGAGAAGGTACCTGATATTTTCAGCTATGAGTATCGTGATACCGACCCAGTTGAGGAGGAACTTGGAAAAGATTTAACCGATTATGACGACATGAACCGGCTTCGTTCAGGCAACACGGTGATACGACTCAGGGAAAAAAGATCGCTGGACGACGGAGCACCCTACGATGCTTTGGGCTTCAAAGGCATGCTCCGCTTCAAGGAATCCAATATTGCATTCCAAATGAGAGTCTGCATATGCCATATTCTAAATAGGGTCTCCATCCCCGCCAACGAGAACCAATTAGGAAAGTACGGCAACACCGACAACAACGTCAATGGCGGCGTATACAACTATAATGCACTTCAGACAGCTTGGAACAGTTTCGATATCGACTATCCCATCGCCTTCAGGGTGATTGCCGACCTCGATGGAGATCGGGAGAAGTGTATGGATGATATCCGCCACTTCTACCCCAAGGCAGACAAGACTGATATGCAAGCCATGTTCTGGGGGGATGAAAGTTTTTTCAACCGTATTCCTAAGATAACCATGTAAACAAATGATATTCTAAACAATCTAAAATGAAAAGAATAATTCAAACAGTCCTACTGATTTTCACCGTTGCAGCATTATGCTCGTCGTGTGACAAATTTATATTCGGCAATGTCAAGGTGGACTATGAAGACAATGCCCTGACACGGAAAAAAATGCCGCAATCTGCTGCCGACTTATACAAACCTCCCATCGTCACAGAATCGGGATTAGCCAATCCCGATCCAGATGGCGCACTCCGGGATTGGGCTACATGTCTCGTCATGTTCAAAGAAGGGCATCCGCACGGAGGAGGAAAATTTCATGGTAACTTCATCTATGAGAAGGCTCCTTGGAAGCAAGAGGAATTTGTGATTATCCACAACACCGCGAAAGGAATAGAAGTAGAGGTAGACACCGCGAGTACAGTGACTTATCTGGAAAAGCTCTCAGGGAAAAAGGGGCCGCAGTATGTCCGCATCATTGGCGGATCTACCAAACTATGGGGATTGTGTCTGTTTTTTTATGACCGCAATGGAAAACCTATCAACAACCGTATTTTGGAACATTCAGATCAGTATCAAACATTTATTTCCATCAGTGATGTCGATGACAAGGGACAGCCGTTCATGGTAAAAGATGTACGCTATCGCGGGAAAGATAAGCCGGATATGATTGAATCGGAATACTTTAAAAGACAAAACAGCTTTGACCGATTAAGATTATCGACGCCCAAGCTGTTTGAATATACCTATCGTGACACATGGACTACCGAAGACATGGCCGACGGTGTACGCGAGCTGTTCAATCAGAAACTGCTTCCGCCGTTCCAAAGATTCCATACCGACGGCGCCACGGCACCATACGACCAAGACTGGGTGGGACTGAAAGGACACATGAAGTTCGACATTGCCGAAGAAGTAGATCCGATATACGACGGCTGGCCTGTTCCACTTGGGAATGGAAGCATCTACAGCAGGAGCAGTAACCTGTTGCCCTATTTCTATCTGGCCGTCAGGGTAATGAAATGCGAGAAAGGCAAGAAAACAATCATCCCCATGCCTCTGGGCAGTGGAGGCAGGCCTCTGGGGGCAAGCAAGTATATATGCGCACCATATTATGATCCTAATCCGCAATCCGAATGGAAAGAGATGATTCGTTTCAATATACCACTCAAAGTATATACTAATACCTATGACACCGACCCAACTAATTCCGACCCCAACGAGCCGTATTACTATCATTTAGGGAAAGAGATAGGATTGACACCACAAGAAGCGTATGATGCCATCCTCAATGTAACTACCCATGGAAACGGAGGCTTTGGTGCATGGTTTTTATAGAAAGCTAATTAATTATTAACAAATATTTTTCACTAATTAAATAAATAAGACAATGAAAAGCTTTTTGAAAAACGGGCTATTGCTCGCAGTAATTGGTTTATCCGTATTTACAAGTTGCCGCAGAGATGGTGACGAAAACGAACAAACATCTGAAACTAAAATCAATCACCTTCTGATACAAGAGGTGTATTATGGTGGTACTTATTTTACCCGAACTTATGATGGGAAAGAGTACGAGCAAGCGTATGATGAAGACAAGTACATCAAGATCTATAACCCCACATCCAAGACTATCTATTTAGACAATTATGCTTTGGCCGTACATCCATTTGATCCCTGTAACAGAATAGAACTCAAAGATGAATATAACTTCATCAAAACACATTTCGGGGTATCTACCATCGTCCTCTTCGGGGGTAACGGCACTCAACATCCATTAGCTGCAGGAGCCTCTGCTATCATCGCTAAGAAAGCGATTAACCATAGAACCGACAGGGAAAAATACTTAAAAGACAATGAGGAGAATTTAGATAATTACAAAAGATTGGACCAACTTATTGATTTAAGTAAAGCCGACTATCAGTGGGTACCGAAAGAAGAAGTCAGTGGTGTGGACAACAATGTGCGTGAAATGGCTCTGTGGTATTCGCAAGGAGAATGGAAGAAAGATGAAATGAGCAACTTTGACGTATCCAACAAAAGTGTCATAGCCCTGATTAAATTGGGCGATACACCGGAAAATATCAAGAAAACTTTTATAGAAGAATCTGGTTACACGAAAGCAGAAGACATTGCCAAGAGAAAGTACTACAAAAATGTTGCTTACAAGACTGACGGACACCACAGTCACGAAGCCACCCTGATGATTATGCCTTATGAGTGGGTTGAAGATGTAGTGACCATCTGTCCCAACACAGAATTCAAATGGTCAGTGGTAGATATAAAAGTAGACAAAGGACACAAGGGTGTGCAAGAAACGGCGAACGATAAGATTGATAAACACGCAGGAAAGGCCTTAGTAAGACGGTTTGATGGAAATAAATTTGTCGACGACAATAACTCTACCTCCGACTTTGAAGTTGCAGAAGCCTCTATGTTTCCTAAGAACAAGAAGTAGAGTGCAATTTCTGAATGACGAATAAACTAAAAAAAAGAATCAGAGCCTGTATTTGATTCTTTCCGGCATTCTTGAAAGAATGCCGGAAATCATATATCTACAAAAAGTGGAGCTTAAAGAACAAAATAACACCTACTTATTATTGTTACATTACATCCTTATCACAAGAAAGCCATAAATCACACCTTTTCATACCCTGAAATTGATATAAATCAAAAAATGGCAGTATAAAGTACACTTTCTTTCTGTGAAAATTTCATGTTATAAAACATATTCCTATATTTGCACAAGTAAAAAGGAAAAACGAAAGTTCGTTTTCAATAGGTATTAGATTTTATAGATTAGTTTTTAGGATTAACAAATTTAAAAGTAGGTATTATGAAACGTTTAGGATTAACATTAGCGGCAGCAGTCTGCCTGACTGCCGGAGTATTTGCAGCAGGAAATCAACCTACAACTGCAAAATGGGAAGGTAACATCAACGTAACCAAATTGGGCAAGTATCTGAAACTGGATGCCGGCCAACATGAGGAAGTGACAAATATATGTGAATATTTCACAGAGCAGATGGAACGCGCCGCAAGCTCAAAGAAGAATCAGGAGAAGCTGTTGCGCGACGCCGTTTACGGAAACCTGAAGCTGATGAAGAGAACTTTGACTGAGAAGCAGTATGCCGACTATGCCAGAGTTCTGAATGTCACCTTGCAGAACAAAGGTATAGAAGTGAAGTAAACATTTCTTTACACACTCATGTATTAAACAATAAGAACTCTCCATACGGATTGTATGGCAGGAAACTTCAGGATTCAGGTCTTATGCTTGAATCCTGTTTTTTTACTCCCATGCTATAAGGATTGACCAGCCTCAATTCTTCCTGCCCTACAGGATGCGTCAGATTGGGTGCCGGTAGATACCGGTACTTGAGGCTCACACACTGAGATCTCCCGCGCCATAAAGAGAGGGGGCATCAACCTACCGTACTTTGCAATATTTCCATCAGAATCGGCTTTACCCCACTGACAAAACATTCCACCGCAATAACCATCAGAATAAGTCCCATCAGACGCATCATCACGTTGTTCCCGGTTTCGCCCAACACATCCACCAAGCGAGTGGAAGCACGCAATATAAAGAAGGTGAGCAAATAAATCAAAGCGATAATACCTATCAAAACGCCTTTCATCTCAAAAGTATAGGCATCCTGCATCAGCACAATGGCATTGGCTATGGCACCCGGGCCGCAAAGCATCGGAATGCCAAGCGGAGTGACGGAAATATCGTCGGCATAGGTTTTTATCTCTTCGTCTTTCAGCTTCATTGGCGTATAACGAGCTTGCAACATATCAAAGCCTATCTTAAAGATGATGAAACCACCCGCGATACGAAAGCCATTGGTAGAGATTCCAAAAAACTTAAAAAGGAATTGACCGGCAAAAGTAAAGGTCATGATAGTGACAAAAGCTACCAATGTGGCACGCGAAACCACTGAACGACGCTCCTTCTCCGTCATGCCATGTGTCATGGTCAGGAAGACCGGCATTGTGCCAAGAGGGTTTGTCAAAGTGAAAAAAGAGGTGAAACAGAGCAAAGCGAAAGGTAAAATAGATTCCATAACCATGTTTTTTACGTTTACATACGACAAAAATACAATTAAATCTCACTCTTCACAAAATCTGCATTAATTCTTTTAAACTAAAAATCTCATAAGTGGGACGAAAAGGCAAATTTTCTTTTCCGTTCACGTTGTAAAATACTTGATGCATACCCACTCCTCCGGCTCCAACCACATCATTTTCCCAACTATCTCCTATCATCAGCGATTCTTTCAACTCGGATTGCGTGGCCGACAAGGCGAAATGAAAAATCTCAGGCCATGGCTTCAGCACACCGATATCATCAGAAAGAATCACTTTCTTGAAGAAACCATCAATCCCGGCCGAACGCATTTTGTGACATTGAAGTTCCTGAAAACCGTTGGAAATAATGTACAGATTGTATTTATCCGACAAATACTCCAACGCTTCGTGCGCATAGGGCATCAACCCGCTTTTCGTAGGGATGACAGAGAAAAAATCATCTGCAAATCTTTGTGCCAAAACGGCATCTCCCGCCCCCACTGCTTCCAAAGGATAAAGAAAACGCCGGCGGTTCAGTTCTTCCTTTGTTACCTGCCCGTTGCCATATTCCTCCCACAACTCTGCATTGCGTTTCTGATAAAGGGTGTAAAAATGATGGAAAGAGCAAAAAAAAGAGTCATATCCGTATTTATGATACATTTCCTCAAAAGTGTCGCGTGCATTCTGTGAAAATGCCCACAGCGTGTCATCCAGATCAAAGAAAAGATTCTTATATCGATGTGCCATTATAAAGAGTATAGAAGAAAAAAAGCAGGCACTTGCAACTTCATACAGAAGGATTTTGTCCCACCATGAATGTGCAAGAACCCGCATTCAATGAATTACTTCACGAAGGAGCCGTTACTTCACCTGAATAACCAAGAACTTGGATACGCTCCAGAAATCTTTCGAATTCGTTATCCTCAGTATAAGCTGCCCCTTGCCGTCTTTTTCCAAAGCAAAGCTTCCGGCAGGATGAGTAGTCAGCACCTCCGCACTCTTGGAATAGAGTTTGATTTCCTTTGTTGTACGAATGTCAACCTGAGTAAAGTAGTCTTTATTGACATTGCCTTCTTTCAGCACATCACCCTTATTAAGGATGTTCTGTTCTTTCAGTTCTTTCTTTGTGCCAAACACAAACCAGCCGGTATTGAGTGCCTTGTCCTGCTCGGCAACGGTTTTAGCCTTTGCCTCATTCTCGGCAGAAAGTGTCTCCTTATCCGCAGTCAGCCCCGTAACGGCAGCATCCAGTTCCTGGATACGGATGTTCTTGGAGGCCAACTCCGCTTGCAGCTCTTCGATGCGCTGAGTCTTTGCTGCCAGTTCCAACGTCAACGATTCAACTGCTTTCTTCAGCTGGGCAGAATTATTCTTACTATTCTTAAGCATGGATTGCAACTTAACAATCTGTTCTTTGTTTTCCTCCATCTGCTTACGGATAAATTCGATATCGGAAGTAATCTGTTGTCTGGCATCCAAAGAACCTTCCGCCACGGCTCCACGCTGCAAATCCACACGACTTTCGGCCGCATTGATCTGACGGAATCCTTCCGAAATATCATTGAAAGTACCCATCATCTCATCCAGTTCAGCATTTCGCTGAGCCAATTCCATCAAAAGCGAATCATTTTCTGCTTTCAACCTATCTTTGTCACCTCCGGAGAGGTTACCACACGAAGCCATTGCAGCTCCGCATACAATTAAAACCACTAACTTTTTCATACGTTTTTATTTTACGTTTTGTTTAATGAAGTTGTTTAATCGTCTATTCCTGCCACTATAATCACAATTTCACCGCGTGGTTCATTAAGGGTGAAATGTTCTATCAATTCCGTAAGAGTGCCACGCTTGGTCTCCTCGTGTACCTTGGAGATTTCGCGCGAAACGGATGCCGGGCGTTCGGCACCAAAATGCTCGGCCAACTGCGTCAATGTCTTCACCAACCTGTACGGCGACTCATAAAAAACCATGGTGCGGCGCTCTTCCGCCAATGCCTTCAAGCGCGTCGTACGCCCTTTCTTTTGCGGCAAAAAGCCTTCAAAACAGAACTTCTCATTCGGCAAGCCCGAAGCGACCAAAGCCGGGACAAAAGCCGTTGCACCCGGCAAGCATTGCACTTCGATACCGTTGCGAACGCATTCTCGTACGACCAAGAAGCCCGGATCGGATATTCCGGGAGTACCGGCATCCGAAATCAAGGCTACCGTTGCCCCTCCCTTTATTCTTTCCACCACATGCTCCACCGTTTTATGCTCATTGAACTTATGATGAGACTGCATGGCATTCTTTATCTCAAAATGCTTCAGCAATATCCCTGAGGTACGCGTATCCTCGGCAAGCACCAAGTCGACCTCCTTCAAAATCCGAATGGCACGAAAAGTCATGTCTTCCAAATTGCCAACCGGCGTAGGCACTACATAAAGTTTTCCCATATCCATCATCGAGCATTCAACTGAAATGTTTTTTGAGAAGTTCCAGAAATTCTGCAACCACTTCATTCTCCTCATCCGGATGTACTTCCGAAGTAAAAATCTCTATGGCCTTATCCAAAGAAGAAGCTTCGTTCAGTCGCGCCACAATCGCATTCATCTTTGCGACATCCCCTCCAAAGAGCTCACGCACAAAGCGAAACGAATCATTCAAGCTGATGGTGTGTCGCAAATCCGCGGACGGTTTGATGCGCTCCGCCAAAATAGGGGAAGAAAACGTCACGGACGGCCAGGCTGCATCTTGTTCAGAAATCTTGTCTTCGACAACCAATCGTTCCGCATCGGGCAATACCACGACAGCGGGTTCCACAACGGGCATTTCCTCGGCAGACGCCTCTTCCAGCAATCGCTGCAATGTATCCAATCGCGTCTTTATCTGCCGGATATTCCGCTTTGCCACTATTCGCAATGCTGGATTGCCGTCAGCAGAAACTGCCTGCAATAAAAACTTCAGTTCCTGAACATCAAGTTCTATATCATTCAATAAAGTCTGCATGTTCCTTACACTGTACGTGTTAACGCCGCAAATGTAGAAATAAATAATGAAATAATATCAGGAAGCAAACAAAAGTATTATTTTTGTGCTCCAGAAAGAGATTCAAGTATATCTTATGCTCTTAAAGAAAAATAACCGGAAAATTCAAAACAGAATTCAATAACAACACTTGAAAAACATGGTAGTATTCTCAGAAGACCACATACAAGAGACCAGACGCAGAGGAAGAATCGAAGTCATTTGCGGTTCGATGTTCTCCGGCAAAACGGAAGAATTGATACGACGCCTCAAAAGGGCCAAGTTTGCCAAACAGCGTGTAGAGATATTCAAACCGGCCATAGACACTCGCTATTCCGAGGCCGATGTTGTGTCTCACGACAGTCATTCCATCTCCTCTACTCCCATAGATTCATCGGCAAGTATTTTATTGTTCACGTCAGAAATTGATGTGGTCGGCATTGATGAGGCCCAATTTTTCGATGCCGGATTGATTGATGTATGCAATCAGCTTGCCAACAACGGCATACGTGTCATTGTTGCCGGATTGGATATGGATTTTCGCGGTGTGCCGTTCGGCCCGATGCCGGGATTGTGTGCCATTGCCGACGAAGTGTCCAAGGTGCATGCCATCTGTGTAAAATGCGGCCGGTTAGCCTCTTTCTCGCACCGCACAGTGAAAAACGACAAGCAAGTATTGCTCGGCGAAACGGCCGAATACGAGCCCTTGTGCCGCGAATGTTACCTGCGAGCTATCCGAACAGACCGGCTGGCGCCTCATGAATAAGAAACGATAAAAGGCAAAGCTTTATGGAGCGCAAAAAGATCACATTCGACAGTTTTATCCGCGGTGTCATACTCGGGCTCATCATCATCGGCGTCCTAATGCTCTTTAAACGCCTGAGCGGAGTGCTATTGCCTTTCTTCATTGCTTGGATCATCGCTTATTTACTTTATCCTCTGGTCACTTTCTTTCAATATAGACTCAAACTGAGAAGCCGGGTTATCTCCATATTCTGTGCATTATCTGTTCTCGCAGCCATCGGGACAGCAGCCTTTTATCTCTTGATTCCTCCCATGATAGAAGAGTTCGGTCGGGTAAAAGATCTACTGATAACTTATTTTTCCAACAATCCCCGGAACGGAAATATTCCCCAGACGCTCACAGAGTTTTTACAAGAGAACATAGACACGCAGCTCATAACCCGCCTGTTCAACCAAGAATACACCTTAGAGACCATCAAAGAAACACTTCCCGGTATTTGGGCGGTACTGTCCGAGACCTTCAACATACTATTCAGCATCTTTACCTTCTTCATCATACTATTATATATCGTTTTCATTTTGTTAGATTATGAAAGCATCTCAGAAGGTTGGATACATTTGATACCACATAAGTATCGAGGCATTGTTGCCGGGGTGCTGAACGACGTTAAGAATGGCATGAACAGATATTTCCGCGGACAAGCCTTTGTGGCTTTATGCGTAGGCATTCTATGCAGCATAGGTTTTCTCATCATTGACTTCCCTTTAGCCATTGGATTAGGTATGTTTATAGGGATATTGAACATGGTTCCTTATCTGCAAGTGATAGGATTTGTCCCCACCATTATGCTTGCCATATTAAAAGCCGCAGACACAGGTGGTAATTTCTGGTGGATTCTGGCCTCAGCCATCATCGTGCTTGCAGTAGTGCAAGCCATCCAGGATGGCATTATCGTCCCCCATGTCATGGGCAAAGTCACCGGTCTGAACCCTGCAATCATCTTGCTCTCCCTATCAGTTTGGGGGTCGTTAATGGGAATGTTAGGAATGATCATAGCCCTCCCTCTTACCACCCTTATGCTATCCTACTATCAACGCTTCATAATTAATCGGGAAAACATTCACGGCATTAAACCATCTGATAATCAGAAAAGAGAAAAAGAGAGGAAAGATTAAATTTGACTTTTTCTTTCATTTCACTTGTATTTTCGACAAAAGTCTTTATCTTTGCAGCCGCTTAACAGCAATAAGGTTTGATTCGCTAGCTCAGCAGGTAGAGCACAACACTTTTAATGTTGGGGTCCTGGGTTCGAGCCCCAGGCGGATCACTGAAATGCGGGACAGAAATGGACAGTAAATAACAACTCCCACAATAGAGCCACTTTTCATACCCTTTGGCGAAAACCGTTCATGTAAGTTTCATATAGCAATACAAAATTAGCTAATCCTTTGAGGGAGGCAAAAGGTTTCCTTCTTTTTTGTATTGCCAGTCAACTCGATTTTTAGCAGCCTCTCTCTTTGGCTCACCGGAATATTAGTGGGGTCTAAGCGTAAATCATTGAAAGTCTGAACAAGAAGAACTTTATATCAGTGCTTCCTCTCAAAGCAGCTCTTAAAGCTTTAATCTTGGCATTGAATGATTCAGCAAAAGCATTGGTAGCACGGTTTACAAAGAAGTTTAGCACCTCGTCGTAATGCCCGTACAAGGTAGCGGCAATAACATTGAAGCTCTTGAATCCCGAATGCTCCACCTTGTTGTACCATCTTGCCAGTGAGAGTCTTGCGGCATCCTTGATGGTCTTCTTAGAGAAAATCATGCGCAGAGAATGTGTAAGCGAATAAGCCTCCTTCAAGTCTGTGTATTGCTCGAATAGGACCTTAGCCCTCTGCTTCCGGCTTTCAGTCCACTTGTCCGCTGACTTGAACAGCAGATACCGGTTGCGCGCCAACAGTTGCTTCGGGGTGTCACCGTTGGCAAGCACTACGGGTGTATAGGCCTCTCCCATGGACTTGGCCTCTTCCCTTGCATCGGTCTCGTCCTGAATGGCATCCCAACGGTGCACAATGCGCATTTCCTGCAATGCGTCGTTGGAGAGTTTCTGTATATGGAAGCGGTCTATGGTCTATATGGCATTAGGGAAGCACCGCCTTGCGATAAGGCGCATGTGCTGGCTGATGGTGCTCGCTCCCCGTCTTGGCATTAGGGAAGCACCGCCTTGCGATAAGGCGCATGGAGTTGGACATATCCATGGTTATCTCCTGAACGAGGTTCCGTCCACGCTCATCGATACGCATGAGGGCTTCCGTCACCTTGTCGGCCGATACGCCCCTGACGATGGCTATGAGTGTCCCCTTCCTTCCACGGGCGGAACGATTGGTCACGATGGTGTAAAGCTCACCGTTGCTCGGGGCCGTCTCATCTATGCAGATGCTCGGACCGATATTCTCCGGATAGATAAGCCATTGGTCGGCATGCTCCAACTGGTCCCAGTTGCGGAAGCAACTCAGATGATCCTTATATTGTTTCTCAAAGGTATTGGCTTTGACATGGTAGTACTCCTCAAGCGTACGGCAGGGCACTGGGGAACTCTCCATACGTTTCTTTTAAAAAAGCCGCGAACTCCTTGGAGTAGCACGTTCCCTTTGCAACAAGACTTAAAGGACAGCAGAAACTCACGCCGTCCTTGCGATTAAGCCATCGGCGACGACGTATGTGAAGCAAAAGCTTATGGTCACGGATAGGGCAATCTGTTATCGTGGTAGAATCAAGGAATCTCTTACTCTTGATATCAGTGTCGGACCTATAAGAAGCAGGATAAATCTCATCCAGACCTATCTCTATCAATGTAGTACTCTGATGGACATTGACTACCTCAAAATAATCAAGGATTGGGGAGGGAAGCATCAGGCTGGCAAGTTCTCTTAGTAAATCCATAAGGCAAAAGTAAGAAAAAAGAGTAACCCCCACTAATATTCCGCTGAGCCCTAATTGGGAACAATATGAGAATATTCGTAAAACAAGAGAAGCTAAGTATTGAGAAATCAACCACTTAGCCTTTTATCCCGTACCCAGACCCGGGGTCGAACCGGGATGGAAGTGAATCCACTGGTGTTTGAGACCAGCGCGTCTACCGATTCCGCCATCTGGGCATGCATCATTTCTGAAATGCGGTGCAAAGATACCGCTTTTTTCCAAACCTGCAACACTTTCCACGAAAAAAGACAAAAAAAATGAGAAAATAGAAGCGGATTATTCTTCCTTTGTAAAATATGCAGTACATTAGCGGAAAATTAAAAAACAAACAGCATGACAACCAATAAGGACAACTTCTGCGTCATCATGGGCGGAGGAATCGGCAGCCGCTTCTGGCCATTCAGCCGTAAAACAATGCCCAAACAGTTTCTGGATTTCTTCGGCATAGGACGCTCATTGTTACAACAAACTTTCGACCGATTTAAACAAATAATTCCGGTAGAGAATATACTTATCGTAACAAACGATTTGTACACCGACCTTGTAAGAAAACAACTCCCGGAACTCCATTCCGAGCAAATATTGCTGGAACCAACACGCAGGAATACCGCCCCCTGCATCGCATGGGCCTCTTATCACATCCGTGCCCTGAACCCGAATGCCAATATAGTGGTCGCTCCCTCGGACCATCTCATCTTAAAAGAAGGAGAGTTCTTGGCAGCCATTGAAAAAGGACTGGAATTTGTTTCAAAATCGGACAATCTGCTGACACTCGGCATCAAACCCAACCGTCCCGAAACCGGATATGGCTACATACAGATAGACGAACCGGCAGATGATAATTTCTATAAGGTGAAGACTTTCACAGAAAAACCGGAACTGGAACTTGCAAAGGTCTTTGTAGAAAGCGGTGAATTCTATTGGAATTCAGGGCTGTTCATGTGGAACGTAAACTCCATCATCAAAGCTGGTGAAACCTTATTGCCGGAATTGGCCGCAAAACTGGCTCCCGGCAAAGATGTCTACGGAACCCCTTTGGAAAAGCAGTTCATTGACGAAAACTTCCCGACCTGCCCCAACATTTCCATCGACTTCGGAGTTATGGAAAAAGCCGACAATGTTTATGTCTCGTTAGGCGACTTCGGTTGGTCCGATTTAGGCACTTGGGGATCATTGTACGACTTATCCCCGAAAGATGAAACCGGAAATGTCTCTTTAAAATGTCAGTCGCTTTTTTATGACAGCAAGGATAATATCGTAGTATTGCCCGACAACAAACTCGCAGTAATCGAAGGACTTGAGGGATATCTTATTGCCGAATCGGAAAATGTGCTGCTGATTTGCAAAAAGGATGAAGAGCATGTCATCCGTAAATTCGTGAATGACGCACAAATCAAGATGGGAGAAGAGTATATTTAATTTCTTTTCAGAACAAACATCTTGAATAAAAGATTGCGGGAGCCAGACGTGATAACTGTCCGGCTCCCGCAATCTTTTATTCAGAGGAGGAAATAAAATATCAGAGTGCTGCACGTATGGCCTCTGCCACTGCGACAAACTCTTCGGTCGTCAGTCTCAACTTAGGATTGGAGAAAAGCATATCCTTCTCATTTTGCATCGGTATCAGGTGTATGTGCGCATGAGGCACCTCAAGTCCCAACACCGCTTCACCCACTTTCTTGCAGGGGAAAGCTTTGCCAATGGCCAATGCCACTTTCTTGGCAAAAACATGCATTGCCGCCAGATCCTCGTCAGACAAATCGAAGACATAATCCACTTCCTGTTTGGGAACAACCAACGTATGACCTTTCACTAACGGATTGATGTCAAGAAAAGCAAAGAACCGTTCATCCTCCGCCACCTTGTAGCAAGGTATTTCACCTGAGATAATTCTGCTGAATATTGTTGCCATAACTGTAATGTATAAAATAAGGCAAGCCCGCACGCAGACCTGCCTTTCTATTAAAATGAAATGTTTACTACTTCCAAATTGATCACACCTTGCGGAACTTTGATTTCGGCCACATCACCCACTTTCTTACCAAGCAAGCCTTGCGCAATCGGGGTATTCACAGAAATCTTTCCTTCTTTCAGGTTGGCTTCGCTTTCCGAAACGATGGTATAAACCATCTTCATCCCATTCTTCACGTTCTTCAGTTCCACCTTGTTAAGAATCTGTACCGAATCCGTCTTCAGTTTCGATTCGTCAATAATCTTGGCATCGGCAATCACCGCCTTCAATTTATTGATTTTCATTTCAAGCATTCCCTGAGCTTCTTTTGCCGCATCATATTCCGCATTTTCCGACAAGTCTCCCTTGTCACGTGCCTCAGCAATAGCTGCTACTATTTTCGGGCGTTCCACCGCCTCCAAATACTTCAGGTCGGCCAGCAATTTATTGTAACCTTCTTCTGACATGTAAGCCATACGTTTTCCTCCTTAAAATATATTTAGTTTTTATTGATACCATAAACAAAAAAGAATTCCAACATGGTCAGCATGCTGGAACCCTCTTCTTAAAATTCTCGACAAAGATAGTCTTTTAAACAATGCGTGTCAAGTAAAAAAGGCTGTTTTGCAACATATTAAAAACAAGTCTCTGACTTATACTATTTTACAGTAATACCTTTACAGCTGCTTCCAAATCTTTTACCGTCTCTCCACGGGCGCTTAATTCATTGTTTTTATTCACAAGAAAGACAGAGGGAAGATTTTGAACGTTATAGGTGGCAGCTACTGTAGAGTAAACACCATTGGCGTCGCGCACACAGATCCAAGGCAGGTTGTCGGCCGTTGTTTTCCAATAATGCTCGTCGGCATCCAAAGAAACCTGGTAAATTTCGAGACCTTGAGAGGCATACTTATCATACAGGCTACGCAACGTATAATTATGCGTAGCAGAAACGGCGCTTTGATAAACTGTAAAATCCAGAATCACAGCCTTTCCTTTCAACTCGCTCAGTTTGCGCACATTGCCCTTCATGTCACGCAGACTGATATCAATGAGTCCGGTTTCGGAGATATTTTCCTCGGCTATTTCCATGACTTTCTGCTTAGGGGTACGCGTATTCTTCATCCCCTTTATCACAATATTATAAAGATTCTTGGAACGGTCGGCCTCCGGATAGAAATTATTCAGACTGGTTGCCACGGCTGCAAAGCACTTGATATCATCTTTGCTATTCAAAGGATCGAATATCAGATAATCATTCAACTTCTGAAACAAGGCAAAGTAGGCGGCAGCCGTATTTGGAGCTGCAAAAATATAATTCATCTTCACTTCATCCTTATAGGCTTTCAACAAAATGGCAAGACTGTCTTCAAAGACATCGGCATCCATTCTCCGGGCTTGCACGGACTGAAACAAGCTATTCACATCATTCTGAAGTTTCATTTGCTTCAATGTCAAATCCTTTATCTTAGAGCTATTGAGCGAGCCTTCTACCGTGTAAGCTGTAGCAAAATCGACATAAGAAGCCTTCACCGAAACCGTCTCCGTAGAATCGACCGAAAAATTAATAATCTTGTCTTCCATCCGCAAACGATAAAACTCCGGAGATGCCGGACGCACTTGTCTGAAAGTAAAAGAGCCGTCGCCTTTCAGTTTCACTGAATCCAAAGGTACAATACCTTCCAAAGCCGAAGCTTCCAGATACAGCATTTTTCCATCGGCACCCGAGATTTCACCTTCTACTTTGAACTTCGAATCGGAATCACATGCACTCATCGCAACAGCAACAAGCGTCATAAAAAAGATTTTTTTCATCATATATTGGTTTTACTATCTTTCACACATCCTCATTTATTTTCCACACCTCACCCCTACCTGAAAGGTGCCTGTTCCGTATCAACTCCGCCCCTATAGATGCGAAATTGACATGAGTCTGCCACAGACTTGGCACGGGCAAATGTGCCTGCAAATATACTTCTTTTCAGATTTAGTCAAAGCATTTCCCTTGCTCTTACATGCAGATATTTGCAAAAAAGCAGTTAGATAAAAACTTTTTATCTCATTTCCACCGTCTTACAAGAATAAAATATGTATCTTTGCGCGAATTTTGAAAGAAAATTAGATATAAAACATTTTTTATGATTAACCCTATTGTTAAGACAATCGAGCTTCCTGATGGCAGAACCATCACGCTCGAAACGGGAAAGCTGGCAAAACAGGCAGACGGTTCTGTAATGCTTCGCATGGGCAACACCATGCTTTTAGCTACTGTTTGTGCCGCCAAGGACGCAGTTCCCGGAACAGATTTCATGCCGTTACAGGTAGAGTACAAAGAGAAATTCTCCGCGTTCGGACGTTTCCCCGGAGGTTTCACCAAACGTGAAGGCCGTGCCTCCGACTACGAAATCCTCACCTGCCGACTCGTCGACCGCGCTCTCCGCCCCCTATTCCCTGACAATTTTCATGCAGAGGTATACGTAAACATCATCCTCTTCTCGGCCGACGGCGTAGACATGCCGGATGCCTTGGCCGGTCTTGCAGCCTCCGCCGCACTTGCAGTCTCAGATATTCCTTTCAACGGGCCGATTTCCGAAGTACGCGTAGCACGTATTGACGGGCAGTTTGTCATCAACCCCACTTTCGAGCAATTGGAAAAAGCCGATATGGACCTGATGGTGGGCGCCACATACGAAAACATCATGATGGTGGAAGGCGAAATGAGCGAGGTTTCCGAACAAGATTTATTGGAGGCCATGAAAGCCGCGCACGAGGCCATCAAAACACAGTGCAAAGCCCAGATGGAGCTGGCAGAAGAAGTCGGTTCCACCGTGAAACGTGAATACTGCCACGAAGTGAACGATGAAGAACTTCGCAAAGCCGTTCACGACGCTTGCTACGAAAAGGCTTACGCCATTGCAGCATCGGGCAATAACAACAAGCATGAGCGTATCGCCGCTTTCGAAGCGATTTGCGAAGAGTTCAAAGCCCAATTCTCGGAAGAAGAGCTGGAGGAAAAGGGCGCTTTGATAGACCGCTATTATCACGACGTGGAAAAAGAAGCCATGCGTCGTTCTATTTTGGATGAAGGCAAGCGTCTTGACGGACGTAAGACAACCGAAATACGCCCTATCTGGTGCGAAACCAATTACTTGCCGGGACCTCACGGCTCTTCAATCTTCACACGCGGCGAAACACAGTCTTTGTCTACCGTTACTTTAGGAACGAAATTAGATGAGAAAATCATTGATGACGTATTGGAACATGGCAAAGAACGCTTCTTGCTTCACTATAACTTCCCGCCCTTTTCTACGGGCGAAGCAAAAGCACAGCGTGGTGTGGGCCGCCGCGAAATCGGCCACGGACACTTGGCATGGCGTGCATTGAAAGGCCAGATTCCTGCCGACTATCCTTACGTAGTACGTGTAGTATCCGATATCCTCGAATCAAACGGTTCTTCCTCTATGGCCACCGTATGCGCCGGAACGCTGGCGCTGATGGATGCAGGTGTAAAAATCAAGAAACCTGTATCGGGCATTGCAATGGGACTCATCAAGAATCCGGGCGAAGAGAAATATGCCGTGTTGTCCGATATCCTCGGCGACGAAGACCACTTGGGCGATATGGATTTCAAGGTGACGGGAACCCAAGACGGTATCACCGCCACACAGATGGACATCAAATGCGACGGACTGACTTACGACATCTTGGAGAAAGCTCTGCTGCAAGCCAAAGAAGGTCGTGAATTTATCCTTGGCAAGCTTACCGAGTGCATCGCCGAACCTCGCACGGATTTGAAGCCCCATGCACCGCGCATCGAGACAATAACCATTCCTAAAGAATTCATCGGTGCCGTCATTGGCCCGGGTGGAAAAATCATCCAAGGTATGCAGGAAGAAACCGGAGCTACCATCACGATTGAGGAAGTGGACAACGTAGGCAAAATTGAAGTTGCCGGAACAAACAAGAAAAGCATCGACGACGCCATACGTCTTATCAAAGGCATCGTAGCCATGCCCGAAGTAGGTGAAATCTACAAAGGTAAAGTGCGCAGCGTTATGCCTTACGGTGCATTCGTCGAGTTCTTGCCGGGCAAAGACGGTCTGCTTCACATCTCCGAGATAGATTGGAAGCGTTTGGAGACAGTAGAAGAAGCCGGCATCAAGGAAGGTGACGAACTGGAAGTAAAGCTATTGGAAATCGACCCGAAGACCGGTAAGTTCAAATTGTCTCGCAAAGTTTTATTGCCGAAACCGGAAGGTTACGTAGAACGCCCTGAAAGAAACGGTGAACGACGTGAACGACGTGACAGAGGTAACAGAAACGAATAAACCTCTCCCGCTATTCTTTATGATAAAAGCCCGACGGCATTTCCGTCGGGCTTCTTTTTATTTTCAGCCCGGGAAACAGGCAAGTAAGGCTTTCCTTTTGTTACCTTACTATCATTCGATTCCTTTTGTTTATGAAAAGAATATGCCCGCACAAGCAGAAACAATGCATCAAAGGAAGAGATAAGATGACCGATGCACTTTTCCGGACTGCGTCTCTTTAGCGAAACAAACCTTCAGAAAAAAAGATCGGAAAGTACCCCCATACTTTCCGATCCGAAACAGTCAAAAAATCGACCTTAATCAATTTATTAACTTAACACAATGACAAAGATATTAGAAAAATCTCTTCAAAGGAACTTTTTTTATCCGAAAAATCTGGAATTATTGCAATTGATAAAAAGTATCATTCTTTTACTTATGTCACGTACTCCATATCAACAGAAAAAGGACCGGACAAAAAGAGGTAATATCTTTAAGATTTACACCCCTTTATTATGCTGGTATTCAGGATGAAAATTTCTTTCCATCCTATATGGAACCAAAAGTTTCACCTCCTCACTTCCAAATGAAACACGCTTCCCAATAGAACTGAAGCCACTTCAGTCGTATTGGAAAGTAGCTTCCATATGCAAGGATAATGGCACGGCTCTATATGTAAATATTTATTGCAGTATTCTTCCCACATACTCACGGCATTTACCGATAAATTTGCACCGGTAGCTCACCACGCAATGCACCCAAGGCATTCAAAGCCAATGCCCCCAATTCATCCTCACCCGGATAGGCGTGAACAGGAGCAAGAAAGGAGACACGCTCCTTCAAGCGTGAAGTGATGTATTCCGAATGAGCCATTCCTCCCGTAAGCAAAATGGCATCTATCTTGCCATAGAGAACAACGGCGGCAGCTCCCACAGATTTGGCAATCTGGTAAATCATGGCATTCAGCACCAACTCGGCATGCTCGTCGCCCGACTCAATCTTCGCTACAATGGCCGGAATATCCGTTGTGCCCAGATGGGCGGCCAGTCCTGCGCTGCCGGAAATACGCTTTTTCAACTCTTCTTTCGTAAAGCGGCCGGAATAGCACAAGTCTATCAGTTGAGCGGCAGGAAGAGTACCGGCGCGTTCCGGTGAGAAAGGCCCTTCGCCATCAAGCGCATTGTTCACGTCGATGGCACGCCCCCTAAGATGCGTTCCTACGGAAATGCCCCCCCCCAGATGACAAATAATCAAGCTCAAATCTTCATAACGAGTATTTCGCTCGGAAGCATAGCGGCGGGCAATAGCACGCTGATTCAATGCATGCCAGATGGTGATGCGAGGCATCAGGGGCGATCCGGTGATACGAGCCGTCTCATCCAGTTCGTCCACCACTCCGGGGTCGGCTATGAAAGCACGGCAACCGGGCAACAAGGCGGCCAGATCGGCGGCAATGACGCATCCCAAGTTACAGGCATGGCTATGCATGGCGTGGGAAATATCGTTCAGCATGGCATCGTTCACTTCGTAAACTCCGCCGGGAATAGGTTTCAATAATCCGCCGCGCCCCACGATGGCATCAAACCGGAAAGGAATACCGTTCTTCTTCAGTGCTTCGAGCACCAGATTCTTGCGAAATTCAAACTGGTCGATGACACGAGGATATTTGGCGAGCTCTTCCACCGAATGACGGATGTTATTCACCAACCGGGGAGTTTCATCTTCATACACAGCAATCTTTGTTGATGTGGAACCGGGATTTACGGCAAGTATATACATTGTTGACATTAATAAGTTACGGGTTATAAATAAAGATAAAGAGAGATGTGCGGCAAGTTCCGCCACATCATCACAAGTCGCCTTCACAAGTCAGGCAGGCCATCGCCATACTGTAATATTTGGACAGTCCGGAGTCGCTGCGCGACGGCAATACCACCGGACAGACAGGCCCTTGAAGCAGCCCGGCCATATCTGCATGAGAGAAAAGAGATACAGCCTTGTAAAAAGCATTGCCCGACTCAATGTTAGGAAATATCAACACGTCCGCCTCGCCGTTGATGGGAGACACGATGCCTTTGATATCTCCGCTCGTCTTTTCACAGGCAGTCTTCACGTCCAGCGGGCCGTCGATGATGGCATTGCCAAACTCTCCGGCTTCGGCCAGTTCCACAATATTCACATAGTCCAATGAATGCGGAAACTTCGCGCTGACCTTTTCCGTGCAATGAATCAGCGCCACGCGCGGCTGCTCTATGCCGAAGTGACGGCAGGTGTCAAGAGCATATCCTATCATCTCGATGCGTTGCTGTAATGTGGGGCGGGGAATGACGGCCGCATCCGAAAAGAACAGCAGTTTATCGTATGTGGGTATCTGCATCACAGCCAGATGGGTAAGGATTCGCCCTTTGGGCAACAAACCGTGCTCTTTGTCAAGAATGGCCCGGAGCAGATTGTCGGTATTGATAATGCCTTTCATCAAGATATCGGCCCCTCCTTCACGGACAATGCGAACGGCTTCGCGCGCGGCCTCGTCGGAATCTTCCACATGCAGGGTCTTGACATATCGGGGATATTTTTTCAAGGTCTGATATTTCTCCAGAATGGAAGAATCTCCAATCATCAGAAATTCTGCTATACCTTCCTCAAGCGCGCGTGCAATGGCATATTCCGTATTGGGGTCATTGGCGCAAACTACCGCAATACGCTTCCTTCTATTCAAGGTTTTCAGATGGGCGGTCAACCGGTTAAAACTTCGAATTGGTTCCATAACGTTAGATTTTCAGCAAATATCTAAAAAAATGTCGAGAAACACAGCATGTATCACCCTTAAATTTTGCATGTTTAATATCCTTTTGACACAAGCCATCGAAAGAAAAGGTGGGAAAAGGCAGAATATAAAGCATTCTTTTGTGAAAAAGTAAATCCGAGAAGATAGAAAAAATAATCATTCTGAGATTGCAGCAGTGAAATAAACAAAAAAACTCTGCGGCACGCTGTGTCCTCTGTGGTGAATTATGTACTTTTGCAGAAAATATATCGCATATATGAGTAGCAGCCTTATTTTTCCTCCACATTTGCAAGAGGGCGACCGAGTCATTATTCTTTCTCCTTCCGGCAAAATAGACAAGTCTTTTCTGAAAGGGGCTTGTAAACGCTTGGAGGCTTGGGGCCTGGACGTAGTATTGGCAAAGCATGCCGCCGGTTCGCACGGAACATATGCAGGAAGCATCCGTCAACGCCTCGATGATTTGCAAGAAGCAATGGACGATGAAAAGGCCAAAGCTATATTTTGTAGCCGCGGTGGATACGGTGCCATACATCTGGCCGGGAAAATGGACTTCACCCGATTCAAGCGACACCCCAAATGGCTCATCGGATTCAGCGACATCACCGTACTCCACAATATTTTCCAGCGGAACGGTTTTGCTTCCTTGCACGCTCCCATGGCACGGCATCTCACCGTGGAACCGGAAGATAACTTTTGCACACTGTCACTGAAGAACATCCTCTTCGGCAATGCGTTCGGAGGAGAAGCAGCCTGTGGCTATACCTGCGCAGGGCATAGACTCAACCAGAAAGGCAAAAGCCGGGGAATCCTGCGTGGCGGCAATCTGGCCGTTTTCTATGGCTTGCGCGGCACTCCCTATGACATTCCGGCCGAAAACACCATCCTCTTCGTCGAAGACGTGGGCGAACGCCCTCATGCCGTGGAGCGCATGATGTACAACCTGAAGCTTGGCGGCATACTCGGAAAACTCTCCGGCCTCATCATCGGCCGGTTCACCGAATACGAAGAGACCAAATCTTTAGGAAAAGATTTATATGGCGCACTGTCCGACTTGATGAAAGAGTACGACTATCCGGTATGCTTCAATTTTCCCGTCGGACATGTCAGCATGAATGTCCCTTTGATAAACGGGGCTGAAGTTGAACTAACCGTAGATAAAAGAGAAGTTAAATTAAGTTTTAATACAGAAAAATGAAGAAACGACATTACACCTTCATTCCGCTGTTTCTCTTGCCGGTCATAGCGGCAGTGGCATGCAGCAGCAAGCGTGATAAATCGGCCGACAGCCCCGAAACCTCTACCGCCGAACATTCCGTAAACGTACCGTCTTTCAATGCCGACAGCGCCTATCACTATATTCAGGCTCAGGCCGACTTCGGCGCACGCGTGCCCAACACTACAGCCCATAAAGCTTGCGGAGATTTCCTGGCCGGCAAACTCGAATCTTTCGGCGCCAAGGTCTACAACCAGTATGCCGACCTCGTGGCGTATGACAATACCATACTGAAAGCCCGCAACATCATCGGCGCCTACAACCCTGAAAGCAAAAGACGGGTTCTGCTCTGTGCACATTGGGACAGCCGCCCTTATGCCGACGAAGACAGTGATTCTCAAAACCATAAGAAACCGATTCTCGGCGTAAACGATGGTGCCAGTGGCGTAGGCGTACTGCTCGAAGTGGCCCGACAACTGCAACAACAAGCGCCCGCCATCGGTATAGACATCATCTTCTTCGACGCCGAAGACTATGGAATACCTTCGTTCTACAAGGGACGCTACAAAGAGCACACATGGTGTCTGGGTTCACAATACTGGGGACGCATCCCCCACGTGGAGGGATACAATGCCCGCTTCGGCATTTTACTGGACATGGTAGGCGGCAAGAATGCCACCTTCTATCAGGAACGTTTCTCCCTACGCACCGCCAACAAGCAGGTCAAGAAGGTATGGGACGCCGCCCACCGTTTGGGATTCGGCAACTTCTTCCCTAAGGAACGGGGCACCGAAGTAACCGACGATCATGTATATGTGTACAACCTCCGGCAGATTCCTTGTGTGGACATCATCAACTACGATCCCCAAAACGACAAAGGTTTCGGAGACTTCTGGCATACAATGGACGACAACATGAGCCTCATTGACAAGGCTACGCTGAATGCCGTGGGACAAACAGTACTGGAAGTGGTGTATGGAGAGAAGTGAAATATTAGAAAAAAAAGACGGCAGACGTTAGAAACAACAATAGAAACCAGAAAAGAAAAACAGATATGAGCATCAATGAACTGCAAGATGAAGTAATCGCTGAATTCAACGATTTCGACGATTGGATGGATCGATATCAACTCCTCATTGATTTGGGGAATGAGCAAGAGCCGCTCGATGAGCGATACAAAACAGAACAAAATCTGATAGAAGGATGCCAAAGCCGCGTGTGGCTTCAGGCAGACGAAGAAGAAGGAAAACTGGTCTTCCGGGCAGAGAGCGACGCCGTGATAGTGAAAGGCATTATCGCACTGCTCATCAAGGTGCTTTCAGGACATACTCCCGAAGAGATATTGAACGCGGACCTCTACTTCATAGATAAGATTGGTTTGAGTGATCACCTCTCGCCTACTCGCAGTAACGGGTTGCTATCCATGGTGAAACAGATGCGAATGTACGCACTGGCATTCAAGGTAAAAGAGGGGGAATAATAAGCTATTCCTCTTCCCGATATTCCAGTATATCGCCCGGCTGACAATCCAGAATTTTACAAATGGCTTCCAGCGTGGAAAAACGGATGGCTCTCGCTTTTCCTGTTTTCAGAATAGAAAGATTGGCCGGAGTAATATCTATTTTTTCCGCCAGCTCTCCCAAAGAAATCTTTCTTCGAGCCATCATAATGTCAAGGTTTACTATAATCATTCGCTTCTTCTCCTCATTTTTTATATAGTCAAATCCTGCTCTTCCTTCATCTTCAGCCCGATGGCAAACACCTCGCCCACAATCAGTGCGCACAGGCCAAGCACCAAAGTGGTGACATTCGCCATTTCAGAAATGCTTAAATCGTAACCGCGAAGCGAAAAGACTTCACGCACAGAGGCCAAATCCATATAGGCTCCCGCCAACACAGAACAGAAACCAAGAATCAGCACCACGCCCAAACGACGCAAACGACGCACATTCCGCCAGTTGAATATATCAGACTTATTAATGGAAATTATCAATCGAATAAATAACAGCATCCCCCAAACCGAGAGCCCCAGATGTAAAAAGACCAGCAGTACATTCACCGTTCTCTTCCAAGCAAGAGTATGAGTTTCCACACTGATTACCATAGACGAATAGGATGCAGGCACATATCTCCCACTCTTTTCATTGTAAACAGAATCGGACAGAAGACGTACGCCTTTTGTAGAAAGTCCATCCGGCAACAATCCTATAACTCTCAGGTTCGTCATCTCTCGGTATTCCGAGGAATCCGGATTGTTGCTCTTCGCTATCTCCATACCGGCTTCTGCACCTAATTTCACACCAAGAAAAAGATAATAACCCGCTTCGAGCACCGAGTAGCCCAGCACCAGCATCACAATCACACAAAGGATGTTCAATCGTCTTTTCATAATTCAAGATTTTTTATGTCAGTATCAGGCAGTTTATATTTATTCAACATCAGCAGTGAAAATATCAGCAGCAGAATACTGAAACCCAGACAAACAGGATAAACCGACTCCCCCAAAAGCTCGCGCACGGTATCCGCATCGGGATAGGCAACACTAAGGTAAACGCTCAGCATATTATTCAGTATGTGGATCAGGATACCCGGTATCAAGCTACCCGTCCGATAGTAGAGCCACGCCAAAAGAAAACCCGACAGGCAGGCACCCACCACTTGCGCAGGATTGATATGAAAAATGCCGAAGATTAATCCCGAAAGCAGGATTGCCGTCCATGGTTCGTATTTCCGGAGCAGCACTTTCGTAATAGCACCGCGAAATAACAGTTCTTCCAAAACCGGCCCCAACAGTGTGATACAAAGCAATCCCAAAACGTCTGATTGCAAAGCGTCGAATGTGGAATCCAGCCAATCCGGCAGGAAGTGAAGCCCCGACATCACGAAATCCACCAAGAAGATGGCCGCCCATCCGGCAATCAGGCTTATCGTCAAGTAAGAAACCGAAACCGGCGAATACAACCGTCCGTCATTCTTCAAATAGCCCTCGCGCCACAAATAAAGTCCCATAAACAAGGAGCCGAACAGCATAGCCAGACTCATGAGCATTGGCTGTATCTCGGCCATAGCCAACCGATTGTAAACAATGTAGCCATATACCAAACCGACGGGCGCTGCAAGCAACGCTCCTAAAATCTGCATTAAAAAGTATATCAATACCAGTTTTATGGATGTTTTCATTATCTATTTCCGTAATAGATTACAAAGATATATATTTGCCTTGTGTCTTCTCGTCAGGTGGTAGCAAAAAATCCCACCAACAGCATCGACACCATGGAGAGTGACAACACCAGCAGCGTAATGCTCATGAATGCTCTTTTCATAATTCAACTCCTTTTATTATTATACGCTTTTCTGTTTTCCAATAATCATTTATCGTTTTTCGATATACAAAGAAAACTGTTATTTTTGAATCCACAAAGAAAAAAGAAGCTTTTTTATCGATAAACAATAAAAAAAGTGCGAGTTACGATAAATAAAAACAGCCTCGGCTGTTTCAACGGCAAGGATACA
The DNA here is from genome assembly GCF_002998435.1 of Bacteroides zoogleoformans. NCBI lineage: Bacteria > Pseudomonadati > Bacteroidota > Bacteroidia > Bacteroidales > Bacteroidaceae > Bacteroides > Bacteroides zoogleoformans. Next base: position 1,539,314 of record NZ_CP027231.1, read on the forward strand.
GCCGTTTGCAATATATTGTTCAAGATAGACAATGATATATCTGCTTACATAAAAAAAGATTCCATTAAAATTCGGACAGCTTCTCAATGGTATTCTTTTTTGCTAAAAAATCTTTTGTTTCTAAAATATTGTTATATATTTGCCCATAAATTCATTATTAGAACTTTATTCTCAAACAAACATATATATGACTATTCCTAATTTATCAAGCAATAATAAAAACAAATCGTTACAACCAATGCGATTCAAATGCAAGAGAGAGACTTTCTCTCTATATTTATTCGTCGTATCTACTTGGCAAGAGTTATTTAATCATCAACCTTTTTAACATGTGATTAATTATGGAAAAACATCGTTTATTTTTGCTGAAAAGAGCATTCGTCTTTTTATGCAGTTTCTTCTTTGTGTCTGCACTGGCGGCTCAGAACCTGACGGTGAAGGGTATGGTCACCGATTCCGGTAAGCAACCGGTGATAGGCGCAACGATTGTTGTGAAAAACAACCCAACACAAGGTACCGTCACAGATGTCGACGGTAAATACTTGTTATCGGGCGTGGCACGAGACGCTGTGCTGATAGTATCGTATGTGGGCATGAAACCGCAGGAAATCGGAGTGAATGGACGCACCGTTATCAACATTGAAATGAGAGAAGATGACAAATTGTTGGACGAGGTGATGGTAGTGGCTTATGGAACAGCCAAACGATCGGCATTTACCGGTTCGGCCACGTTCGTCAATTCGGAGAAACTCACGAAGCGTTCCACGAGCAATGTTTTCGAGGCACTGGCCGGACAAGTGGCAGGTTTGCAGATGACCACCAGCTCAGGACAACCCGGCAGTACCCCTGCCATTATCCTGCGCGGCATCGGGTCAATCAATGCAGGCACCTCTCCGCTGGTCATTGTGGACGGTATCCCTTATTCCGGTGGATGGAATAACATCAACCCCAACGATGTGGAATCGATATCGGTGCTTAAGGATGCCGCTTCCAACTCGTTGTATGGCGCACGTGGAGCCAATGGCGTCATCATCATCACCACTAAACAGGCCAAGAGCGGTGAGGCGGTGGTCACAGCTACAGCCAAATGGGGAGCAAACTCACGCGGAACCATAGACTACGACTACATCAAAGATCCGGGCGAATATTACGAAATGCACTATCGCGCATTATACAACCAGCTGATGGCCGACGGCAAACTGAGTGCGGCCGAAGCCCATGCAAGGGCAAACAAGAACATGCTTTCCGCGACCAAGGATGTGGGCGGACTGGCCTATAATGTCTACTCTTATCCTGAAGGAGAATACCTGATAGGAACAGATGGCAAGCTGAACCCCAATGCAACCTTGGGACGCATGGTGGGAAACTATCTGCTCTACCCCGATGATTGGGTAAACGAGGCCTACAGCACCTCGCTGCGACAGGAGTACAACATCAATGTCTCGGGCGGAACCGATGCCCTTCAACTATACGGTTCGTTTGGTTATCTGAAAGATGACGGCGTATTGCCGAACTCTAATTACGAACGCTATTCGGCCATGATTAAAGGCACCTATCAGGCCAAGAGGTGGATGAAGTTGGGAATAACAGCCAACTATTCCCGTCGCAAAGTGGCTTCGTTATCCGAATCTTCTTCCGTTACACTACCGGGCTATACGGAGTCCGTTGCCCCCATCTATCCGGTATATCTGCGCGACGCATCGGGAAATATCCTGACGAATGAGGTAGGAAAGGTTTATGACTACGGCACCCAAGGGTCGCTACTCGGCATCAACCGTCCGTTCCAGCCGAACACTTCGCTACAGACCGATATTATCAATCAGGGAAACACTATCGGGAACACTCTGACCGGAAATGCTTTTATTGACATCATGTTTCTCAAAGACTTCAAATTCAACTTCACGGCAGGTACCACAATCAACGAAGGAAGAGGTTTTTCAACATCTAACCCATTCTATGGCTACTCGGCCAAAGACAAGGGATATATCAGCGTGGAGCACGACCGCACTACAACACTCAACCTCCAACAATTGCTGAACTATTCGCACGCATTCGGGAAGCACAATGTATCGGCTTTGCTGGGACATGAATTCTATAAATACAATTATGTGACCTTGAGTGCTGCCAAGAAAAACATGTTCTCCTATTGGGGCAATCACGAGTTGGACGGAGCCGTTGTAGATGCCGGTGAGGCATCTTCGTCGGCCAGCGATTACAATACTGAAGGATATTTCTTCCGCGGCTTATACGACTTCGACAATAAATACTTCTTTTCGGCCTCGTTCCGCCGCGACGCCTCTTCACGATTTCATCCCGACCACCGATGGGGAAATTTCTACTCATTGGGAGCGGCCTGGCAGATGACTAAGGAAGAGTGGTTCAACCTTTCTTGGGTAGACGAACTGAAGCTGAAAGGCTCTATCGGGCAACAAGGCAATGACAATATCGGCAATTATAACTACGTCGACCGCTACATCATAGAAAACGGAAATGACGAACTGGCCTTGAACTTTAGCGGAAAAGGTACAAAGAATATTACATGGGAAACCAATACGAATATAAATCTGGGCGTGGAGTTTTCACTCTTCAAGCATAAGCTGTCCGGCGGCGTGGAGTATTTCTATCGCAAAACGACGGATATGCTAAACTGGTTTACCATTCCCTTATCCATGGGTTATGCAGGCTACTACGACAACGTGGGCGACATGAAAAACAGCGGTGTGGAGCTGGAACTGAACTATACGCCCGTCGACACCCGCAACGTACGCTGGAACATCAATATGAATCTGACGTCTTATAAAAACCGTATCACTTCTCTGCCCGATGAGAAGAAGACTCAAGAAGTAGACGGTTATTTGGGCTACTTCAGCAGTTCGCGCTACTATGGCGAAGGACTGCCCATCAACACTTGGTACATCAAACGCTATGCCGGTGTCTCCGACGAGGGGCTTTCGCAATGGTACTATACCGATAAGAAAACCGGTGAGGAAAAAACCACTACAACCTATTCCACCGGCGACTATCACTTGTGTGGCGACCCGAATCCCGATGCTTTCGGCGGCTTCGGCACTTCACTCAGTTTCTATGGGTTCGATTTCTCCATGCAATTCACCTACTCGCTGGGCGGAAAGACCTACGACTACGGTTATGCGTCGTTGATGGGAAATCCCACTCCCGAAGGATTAGGCTACCGCATGCACAAGGATGTGGCAAAAGCTTGGACGCCCGAGAATACCGGTTCGAACATTCCGCGCTGGCACTTCAACGATCAAAACACTGCGGCCCAGTCCGACCGCTTCCTCATCGACGGCAGTTACCTGAACTTCCAGAATGCGCAATTGGGCTATACGCTGCCTCGAAGCGTGCTTTCGCATCTGTATGTCAACAGCTTGCGGGTATATGTATCGGCCGACAATATCTATTATTGGTCAAAACGGAAAGGACTGGATCCGCGCATGTCGGTCACCGGCATAGGAGCCACACAGACCGTATCGCCCGTGCGTACTTTCTCGGTAGGACTTACGCTCCAATTTTAATTAAGTCACAACTTCCTAAAAACATTCGGAAATCATGAAAACAAGAACAATATTTCGCAACGCCGCACTTTGGCTGCTGTCGGTACCGTGCATCAGCGGTTGCATCGAAGAGACATTTCCACAAAGCGGCATAGCCACGGCGCAACAAGTGGCAGAATCATCGGCAGCCCAGATGGGACAGATCAATGCGATTGTAAACTTTGTGAACGCATACAATGCCTATGGCCAGTATTATACTTTCGACTTCGGATATTCGGCTTTCGGCATCACACGCGATGTGATGTGCGAAGATTTCTATGTATATGATGCCTATTACGACTATTTCGATTATTTCGGCAGATGCCAGAATCTTTCGGCAAACGCCATGGCGAATGCGATATACTATTACTATTATAAATTCTTGAACAACACGAATAACCTGATTCGAGTGGTGGATGAGGCTACGGCCAGTGAAACAAGTAAACAATACATAGGCATTGCCAAGGCCTTTCGAGCCATGATTTATATGGATATGGCGCGATTCTACGAATATAAGAAAACCGGTATAGCAAAGCTTGACGACGAGGCTCGCGAAAACAACGTGTACGGATTGACCGTACCCATCGTGAGCGAAAAAACCACGGAGGTCGATGCCCGCAACAACCCGCGCGTTCAGTTCTACACAATGTACAAATTTATTTCGGACGATTTGGAGAGTGCCGGAACCTTGCTCAAGGATTATGCACGTTCGCGGAAGAATCTGCCGGATAAGGCTGTGATAAGCGGATTGAAAGCACGCCTGTGGTTGGATATAGCTACTCGTGTGGAGAAAAATCCGGAAGCTTTGGCTGCCATCAAGGAGCACGTCAGTCAGGAAGTGGCGTCGGCGGCAGATTGTTATGCCAAAGCCGCCCGCCATGCACGCGAAGCCATTGAGCAGAGCGGAGCCATTCCACTGACCGAAGAAGAATGGTTCGGAGGCAAGGATTACTCTACCGCATTCAACTCCATCGGCTCCGCCTCGTGGATGTGGGGCTCCATGCTGACCAAGGACAATATGTATACAAGTTATATCAACTTTATCGGCATGATAAGTCCCGAACAGAAATTCGGGGTAGGCAATTACTACTACTGGGCCATCCGCACCATCAGCAGCCGATTGTTCGAACAGATATCGGATGATGACTGGCGAAAAGCCACTTGGATAGCACCGGAAGATGAGGGTAAGCTTCCGGGAAAGAAATACCATACCATTCTTTCTCCAACCAATTTCACCTACCTGCCGGCTTATACCTCCTTGAAATTTAAGCCTAAAAGCGGTAATATGGACGATTATAAGATTGGAGCGGTAGTAGACTATCCTTTGATGCGTGTGGAAGAGATGTATTTCATCGAAGCCGAAGCCATTGCCGGAAGCCGCGGAGTGGCCGAAGGCGTTGCTGCCCTCCAATCGTTCATGCAGACGTATCGCTATGCCTCGTATACCTGCAAAGCGGCTACAATGGACGAGTTTCGCCAAGCGCTCATGTTGCAGAAACGCATCGAATTCTGGGGCGAGGGCATCATTTACTGGGACTACAAACGATTGGATCTTTCCGTCACACGCGGTTATCCGGGGACAAACTGTCCCGTAGGTTTCCGTCTTAACTCCATCGAAGGATACTGTGCGCCATGGTTCACACTCTACTTCAGCAAGTATGAATCCAACCAAAACAAAGCCATCGTGCTGAATCCCGACCCGTCGGCAGCAATACCGGAATGGGAAGAATAATCTGAAAGAATGATTCGGAAGCGGGTTTCACGAATTCGGCGCACAAACAATCAAGCCAATCCGCGAAACCCGCTTTCACATATATCATAACGCAAGCAATCTTCCCCCCCTCGCGATAGATGTTCAAGACAATATGGCCTTGATTTCGATTTCATCCCGATGAAGTTGCTCAATCAGTTCGTCTATGCTGTCGAACTTCAATTCAGGACGGGTGCGACGCACAAAGGAAACCCGCATCGTTTGTTCATAGACATCCGCATCGAAATGGAAGATATGTACTTCGATGCTACGATCAGAGCCATTGCCCAGTGTAGGACGATAGCCGATGCTCAACATGCCACCATATTCCACTCCGGCCACAAGCACACGCACGGCATACACTCCGTCGGCAGGAATAATCTTATCCGGATCGTCCACCCGCAGATTGGCCGTGGGAAAACCGATTGTCCGTCCCACCCGATAACCGCCCACTACCGTGCCATTCAAAAAGAAGTCATAACCCAGGTATTCTGCCGCCGCCATAACGCTGCCTCCCAGCACCAGCTGACGTATGACGGAAGAGCTGACTGTCTCCTCCGCTGTCATGGCAGTGCATCCAACACCGCCCTCCCCTACTACGTTTGTCTCTTCAGCTGCCGTATTTTCCAAGGCTGTTTCTTTAGACTTTTCCACGGCTGTCTTCTTATAAGAGTAGGCGCGTGCACGCAATACCTCTATGCCCAATTCCCGCCCATAACGCACATAGTCGTCAAAGCCCTCGCTCCGGTTATGACCGAAACGATGGTCGTAGCCAACCACCAGAGCCTGCACCCGATAGCGTTCTTTCAGAATCGACATGAACTGCCTTGCCGAAAGCCGAGCCAACTCCGGGCTGAAGTCAATCATGATACAATAATCAATCTCCAATTGGGCAAGCAGGGACACTTTTTCATCGCAAGTAGTCAGCAACTCCGGACGGGAATCGGGTTGCATCACTTTCTGCGGATGAACCGGAAAGGTGATGACCGATGAGGCAAGCCCACGCATGGCAGCAACCTGGCGCACCTGCTCTATCAAGTAGCGATGTCCCCGGTGCACTCCGTCGAAAAAGCCGATGGTGGCTACGCTCGGACGTCCGGTAAAGTCTGATGTGTCACAAAGTAATTGCACTTCTGTATATTTCTTAATTTATCGTCTCTGTCATTCAGCACGCAACATGCATCATCCCTGCTGCCCGTTCACTGCCGATGGCCGAAGAGCTGGCTCCAATCTTCGTGAGCCTGCGGCGTGTAGGTAGAGATGCCCAACGACTCTACCGCACGGCAGTTGGCCTCGGAATCATCAATAAAGAGTGTTTCCTGCGGAAGAATGCCCGTCTCGTCGAGCACCTTCTGAAAAATAGCGGTGTCGGGCTTCGCCATTTTCATTTCGTAAGAGAGAAAGATTTGTTCAAAGTAATCCTCTGCCCGAAAGCCCCTGTAAGGAAACGCATGCTTGCACGCCCATTGCCAATGAATGTCGTTGGTATTGCTCAACAGATAAACCACGTAGTCCTTGCGCAGCTTCAAGAGCAGACTCAGCTTATTCATCGGGATGCCCACCAAAAAACTATTCCATGCATCGTCTATCTGCACATCGGTCACCGGCTTTCCTATCTTTCCGCGAATCACATCGTGAAACTCCTCACCGGTGATCAGCCCTTTCTCATAATTCCGGAAGAAATCTTGCTGGTGATAGATGTCCAGCATTGCCTCTACGTCCTGAAACCCTAAAGCTTTGAATTTCTCGATACAACGTTGACGGTCCAAGTCAATCAGCACACCGCCGAAATCAATAATAAGGTTTTTAATTCCTCTTTTTCTCATTTTTATACTTCTGCATTAAACGTCGGACAAGGCGGACAAGTTCGCCCATCCACAGTACAAGAGACGTGGAGGCTGCAATCGCTATCCACGTGGGCAAGTCGAGCGGAACGGTGCGAAACACAGCACCGCCAAACTGCACGATAAGTATTTGTCCGCCCAAGATGACGAATATAATCAATTCCATTCCATACGACTTGGTGATGCCTTTGAAAGCCGAATCCGAAGTTCCGAATACGCGTGCATTGAAAAGATTCCAAAACTGAAGCATGACGAAGAATGTGAAGAAAATCGTCAAGCGACGAGGCGTCATACCACCTCCCTCATGGCCGAACCAAAGAAGTATCCCCATCAGCACGGCCAGAAAAGTCAGCCCCATGCCCAGGATATGAACCTTCATAGAAGCGGTAATGATGAAATCCGTACTTTTGCGAGGCTTTTCTTTCATCACATCCTCATCGGGCGGAATGGACGCCAGCGCCAATGCGGCAAACGTGTCCATAATCAGGTTCACCCACAGCATCTGCGTCACGGTGAGTGGCAGTTCGGTACCCACCAAAGAGCCTAACAGCACTATGAAGAGTGCCACGAAATTGATGGTAAGCTGGAACACGATGAAACGCTGTATGTTTTTATACAAGGAACGTCCCCACATCACGGCCGTACCTATGCTGTTGAACGAATCGTCCAGCAAGGTGATGTCGCCGGCTTCCTTGGCCACGGAGGTTCCCGTGCCCATCGAAAGCCCTACCTGGGCATGGTTCAGTGCCGGGGCATCGTTGGTTCCGTCGCCCGTCACGGCCACCACCTCTCCTTTCTGCTGCAATAGTTGCACCAACCGCTGCTTATCCGTGGGGCGCGCGCGCGACATAATCTTCAAATCCATCACGCGGGCCAGCGCCTCTTCATCAGTCAGTTCGGCAAACGCCGCCCCCGTAATACGATTGCGCTCCGTATCTTCCGGCAACCATAAGCCTATTTGACGCGCTATCTCGGTAGCCGTAGCGGGAGTATCGCCCGTCACGACCTTTACGCAGATACCTGCCGAGCGACATTTTTCGACGGCGGCAGGCACATCCGGGCGGATGGGATCGCTGATGGCGACCACCCCCAAGAACGACATGTCTTTTACTTTCTCTTGTATTCCTTCTCCCGTTTCCGGCTCCTCCTCATCAATTATCCTGAATGCAAAACCAAGTGTACGCATTGCCATGTTCTGATAGTTGAGCAACTGCGCCTCTACCATCGGACGATATTCCGAGACATCCACACACTTGCCATCCAAAACCACATTCTTGCACTTGCCCAACACAATCTCCGGAGCACCCTTCACATAGAGGATTTTTTTCCCCGTCAGGGGAGAGTGCACCAAAGTGGCCATAAATTTCCGTTCCGTTGAGAAAGTCAGTTGATTGATGATGGTGGCTTGTCCGCGCAGGGCAAGATAATCTTTATCCTGCTCATTCAACCAGAGCAGCAAAGCCACTTCCGTCGGATTACCCAGGCCTTTCGGCTTTTCGCCGGACACACCCTCTTCCAGAAAAGCGGTGGAATTGACGCTGATACCCTCCATCACCAAACGGCTGAGGTCGTCGTCACCCAACACACAACCATTCTTCAACCCGCCGAAATTCGCCTCATGCACCTGCATCAAGTTTTGAGTCAACGTACCCGTCTTATCGGTACAAATCACCGTAATGGCTCCCATCGTTTCGCAAGCGTGCATTTTACGCACGAGGTTGTTGGTCGAGAGCATGCGGCGCATGTTCAAAGCCAGACTGAGCGTGACGCTCATCGGCAAGCCTTCGGGCACAGCGACCACAATCAAGGTCACAGCCATCATGAAATACCGCAAAGTAGCCTGCAACGCCGGCAGCCAGTCGCCGAAGGCATGGAAAGACGCAAAGTCACAGACCGGCACCACATCCTTTACAAAGAAGATAAGAAAAGCCAAGGCCGCCACAGAGAACCCGATTTTCCCAATCAGGTCGGCCAGCTTGGTCAGTTGGATGTTCAAGGGGGTAGGTTCGGTGTTCTGCTCGGTACTTTGACGGGCCACTTTACCAATCTCCGTGGCATCACCCACTGCCTCCACGCACATAGTTCCATGTCCGTCCACTATCGTGGTACCACGCAATATACAGTTGGAAACATATGTAGCCTCTTCGTCAAAATCAGCTTCCAAAGTGGTTTTGGATACTACCGGCTCGCCCGTCAGGTTCGACTCGTTCACCTGCAGGGAGATAGCTTCCAACAATCTTCCGTCAGCGGGCACCTCTTCACCGGTCTCCAGCAAGACGATATCCCCTACCACGACTTCTTTACGGGGAATCTCATGCACACGACCGTTGCGAATCACCTTCACCAAAGTCTCCTCGTTCACGGCATTCAGCAAGTCGAACTTTTTGCCGGCATCATATTCAAAGAAAAAGCCGATGCCGGTGGCCAGCAGAACGGCCATAATAATGCCGACGGTTTCGGCATATTCATTTTCTATAATGGAAATAATAAGAGAAAACAGAGCCGCCACCAGCAACACTTTTACTACAGGATCTTCGAACTTCTCCAGATACAGTTTCCACAAAGACGGGCGTTTGGGAGGTGTCAACAGGTTCACTCCATGCTCGGCACGGCTCTTCCGCACCTGCTCATCGGTCAATCCCATATGACTATAATCGTCTTTTGTTCCAATCATGCATATCTTCAGATTTAATTAGCGGGGCAAAGGTAGTAATAAAAAGTAAGTGCGTCACACCCGCCACGGCATTTCCGCACTGTTCATCAAAAAACTGTTCAAGGCAGTAAACAAAACAAGCGATTTGTGTGTTACAGATAGAAACTATTAAAATTTTAAATTTATGGAAAAGTACATTTGCACAGTTTGCGACTACGTCTATGATCCGGAATTAGGCGACCCGGACAGCGGCATTGAGCCCGGAACCGCCTTTGAAGACATCCCGGATGATTGGGTATGCCCCCTTTGCGGCGTAGGCAAAGAAGATTTTGAGAAAGTGTCCTAAGACACTTTCTTTTCTTTTATATCACTGCTGGCTTCCACCACGTTCACCACATAGTCGCCCAGCTTTTCACACTCCGCAATAATATCCATGTAGTAAACTCCCATCTGATAATCGTACTCCTTATTGTTCACATCCAGAATATTCTGATTCTTCAGCTGATTTCGGTAGTTATTGATTTCATTTTCTATATTGAACGACTTGTTCACATCATTGCTCGCATGCTCAGGATGCTCCACAACGACAATCATCTGTGTCAAGGCGTCGTCCGTCAGCTTCATCATGAAGTGTATATGTTCATACTGCTTTTCCGTAAAGTCCTGATTGGTCTGGCGCTTGCGATTGATGGTACGGGCCAGATTATAACAGCTGTCGCCGATACTCTCTATCTCCGTCACCTCGCGCAACATGGCACGTATCTGCAACTTACTTTCCGAACTCAACCGTCCCTCTGACACCTGGTTCAGATAATTGGCAATCTCCAGCTCCATGCTGTCGCTGATGTTCTCGTACTTCTCCACACGGCTGAACAGTTTGTTGAAATCATCATCCTTCTCCGTATGCAGTAAGTCCTGAACCATCCCGAACATGCGGTGGGTACGTTCGGCAAAAAGGTGAATCTCCTTGCTGGCCTGCAAGATGGAAAGTTCTGCCGTAGAGAGCATACCGCCCGAAATAAAGCGCAAACGATACTCCTCGTCCTGCTCCTTCATCGGAATAATGGCGCAAACCGTACGTTCGATGGCCTTCACGAACCATATCAGGACAAGCACGTTGCAGATGTTAAAACAGGTGTGGAACGCCGAAAGCTTAAAAGAGACAGCCACCGCAGGATCTTTGGTGCCCATCACATTGTCCACAAACCAAGACACAGCCTCGGTGAAAGGAGTGAACAGACACAGCACCCACATCACGCCAAACACATTGAACGCCAAATGCGCCAAAGCAGCTCTTCGCGCCTGTGTGTTACCGGTCAGTGCGGCAAGATTGGCCGTGATGGTCGTACCGATATTCTCACCCAGCACCAGTGCCGCCCCCAATTCGAAACTGATCCAGCCATTGGCACACATAATCAGTGTGATGGCCATGGTGGCTGCGGATGCCTGCACTATCATCGTCAGCACGGTACCGATTCCCACAAAAAGCAAAATCGAAAGATAGCCCATGTCCGTATAGTCCTGCACAAAGGCCAGCATGTCGGGGTTCTGTCTCAGGTCCGGCGCATTGGCCTGCAACATTGATAGCCCCATGAACAGAAAACAGAAACCGAATATGAACTCGCCGATAGACTTGCGCGAGCTTTTTTGAGAGAACATGAGGGGTATGCCGAAAGCAAGAAGAGGAAGGGCAAAAGCGGCAATATCTACTTTAAAGCCTAAAGCTGAAATGATCCATGCCGTGACGGTAGTACCGATATTGGCCCCCATGATGACACCTATGGATTGCGAAAGCGTCAGTAGCCCTGCATTTACGAAACTCACCACCATCACCGTAGTGGCAGAAGAGGATTGGATTAACGCTGTAATCAGCACACCGGTCAGCACGCCGGTCACTCGATTGGTTGTCATGGCGGTGAGAATCTTCCGCAGTCTGTCACCGGCAAATTTTTGAAGCCCCTCGCTCATGATTTTCATTCCGTAGAGAAACAAAGCCAGCGAGCCGAGCAACTTTAAAAAATCATAAAAAGAATATTCCATCTTTAATTAATTAAAGGGTTCGTTGTACGATGTGTTATTATACCCTATATTTAACCTGTAAACCAAATTAAAAGAGATATCATGGAACACATGTTACAAATTTGTTGCAAAAATAATAATATTTCTAAAGAATTCCCTATCGGAAGCTCACTTTTGGATATTTATTCCGGTTTTAATTTCAACCTCCCTTATCAGGTGGTCAGTGCAAAGGTGAACAATCGTTCCGAGGGATTGAACTTCCGTGTATACAATAACAAGGATGTCGAATTTCTCGACGTTCGCGATCCTTCGGGCATGCGCACCTATGTGCGTTCGCTCTGCTTCGTCCTCTACAAGGCAATCAACGAGCTGTTCCCCAAAGGTAAGCTATACGTGGAGCATCCTGTGTCCAAAGGCTATTTCTGCAACTTGCGCCTCGGCCGCCCCATCGAGCTTGAAGATGTGATGGCCATTAAAAAACGGATGCAGGAAATCATTGCCGAAGACATTCCTTATCACCGGGTGGAGTGTCACACGGCCGAAGCCGTGCGCATCTTCAGCGAACGAGGCATGAACGACAAAGTGAAGCTGCTGGAAACCTCGGGCTCACTCTACACTTACTATTACACGCTGGGCGACACCGTAGATTATTATTACGGCAACCTGCTGCCTTCCACGGGCTACATCCGCCTGTTCGACGTAGTGAAGTATTACGACGGCCTGCTGTTGCGCATCCCCAACAAAGAAAACCCCGACGTGCTGGAAGAGGTGGTGAAGCAAGAGAAAATGCTCGACGTCTTTAAGGAGCATCTGCATTGGAACTACATCATGGGCCTGAGCAACGTGGGCGACTGCAACCTTGCCTGTGAAGAAGGACATGCCACCGATCTCATCAACGTGGCCGAAGCCTTGCAGGAAAAGAGAATAGCCCAGATTGCCGACGACATTTATCATCGTGGCGAAAACGGCAATCGCGTCAGACTGGTGCTCATCTCCGGCCCTTCTTCTTCGGGCAAGACCACCTTCAGCAAACGCTTATCGGTGCAACTGATGACCAACGGCCTCCGCCCGTATCCTATCTCGCTCGACGACTACTTCGTTGATCGAGAGGACACCCCACGCGACGCAAACGGCAACCACGACTACGAGTCGCTCTATGCGCTCGACCTCAAGCTCTTCAACAGCCAGTTGCAGGCATTGCTCCGGGGAGAAGAGGTAGAGATTCCACGCTTCAACTTTGCCCTCGGCAAGAAAGAATATAACGGCGAAAAACTGCGCATCGACGACCACACCATCCTCATCCTCGAAGGCATCCACGCCCTGAACCCCGAACTGACCCCGCAAATCGACGCCCAAAGCAAGTATAAGATTTACGTGTCCGCCCTCACCACCATCTCACTGGACGACCACAACTGGATTCCTACCACCGACAACCGCCTGTTGCGCCGCATCATCCGCGACCACAACTATCGCGGCTACTCGGCACAGGAAACCATCTCGCGCTGGCCCAGTGTGCGTGCCGGCGAAGACAAATGGATATTCCCCTATCAAGAGAATGCCGACGTCATGTTCAATTCCGCCCTGCTGTTCGAATTCGCCGTACTACGCAGCCATGCAGAGCCCATCCTCAACAGCGTGCCGCGCAACTGCCCCGAACACGCCGAGGCCTACCGGTTGCTGAAATTCATCAAATATTTCACACCCGTTCAGGACAAGGAGATACCTCCAACCTCGCTGCTGAGAGAATTTTTAGGAGGAAGCAGTTTCAAGTACTGATTATTTATTTTACCTTTGTATGCAAATAAAACGGAATGACGTATGAAAAGAACTATCAGCATACTTCTTTTTTGGGGCGCTTTATGTCTATGCCCCCGGGCCTATGCGCAAAGTCGCACGGACGAGCAGATGAAACAGGCGCAAGAAAACCTTACGAAAAAGGAATACATCAAGGCGCGCTACCTTTTCTTGCAAGCCTATAATTCTTTCGCCTCTCAAGACAAGTATGACAAGGCCGTGGAGTGCGGTGTCAACGCCTCTTCTCTCTATCATCGGGAGAACTATTATAAAGAAGCTTTCGAATTGTTGCGCAGTGCCGAGCAGATGGTGGCTGCCGGCGAACAGAAAAGCGGCAAGGCATTGCCCGGTTTGCATTTTCGCATCAACAAAGAACGTTTGCAGATGTATATCAACCTGAAGAACCCCGCACGCGCCAAGGAACTGCTCAACCGGCTGGAAGAGACAGCCAGGGCTGCTCGCAACGACTCTTTGAGCAACGACTTCCTTTATACGCAGGCCAACTATTATTACACCTTTGGCATGAATGCGCAGGGCGACGCCGCCATCAACCGGCTGATAGGACAGTACAAAGAGCTGAAGAATTATGCCAAAGTAAACGAATGCTACCAAACTCTTATCAACATAGCCCGCAAAGCCAACAATGCCGGACTTGTGGCACGCACCTACGACAAATACATCTTGTGGACCGACTCCGTAAAAGCCCTTACCGCACAAGACGAGTTGAATCTCCTGAAGAAGAAGTATGATGAAAGTCTCGCCACCATCGGCGAGAAAGACGACTCCCTAAGCACCAAGCAATATATCATCATCGGCCTTTGCGTGTTGGCTGCCATTCTGGGCGCCGCATTGATATTCGGAGGCATCGTTTTGCTTCGCTTCATCGTGCTTACCCGCAAACAAAAGAAGGCCATCGACATAGCCAACGAACATAACGATTTGAAGACCCGGTTCATCCGGAACATCTCTGTCCGGATGGAGCCTACCCTGAACACACTCGACGCTTCACAGCCTGGCGTACAAGCCCTCCGCTCTTTTTCCGCGCATATTCAGGAACTCTCCGAGCTGGAAAACTCCCTGTCGCAACCTTATGAGATGGAAGAGAAAAACATTTCCATTTTCTGTGAGCAGCTCATGGACAAGATAAGAGAGAAAGTGCGCGAAGACGTCACACTCGCCGTCAATGCCCCCAAGCTGAATGTGAAAATCAATCCGGAATCATTGGAACGAGTGCTGCTGCACTTGCTTGCGAATGCAGCCGAATATACTCCCGCCGGAGGCAAGATATGGCTCGACTTCAAGAAACGCGGCGCACATACCCATCAGTTCATCGTCAGCGACACCGGTTGCGGCATTCCCGAAGAACGGTGCGAAAACATTTTCAAGCCCTTTACCGAAGTCAAAGACCTGACGCAGGGCGACGGCCTCGGGCTGCCCATCTGCTCGCTGATATCCGTCAAGATGAACGGCAGCCTGACGCTGGACGGCGGATACACCAAAGGAGCACGGTTTGTGCTGGAGTTGCATACATAAGGCAAGCTTTTCTACAGATAGCAATGGGCATCGCTGGCGGGCAACGGGCAGTGCCCTATTTCAATCGCCTACCGTCGGCAAAAGCTTTCCCTACCGCGTCTCCCATCCGTATATATCGGTTATGAATGGGGTCGAAGCTAATCAGGTTCATTCGTGTCATGTCGGGCTTACCGTCTTCGGCAAGATAAGCTTCATCGCAGAAGATGTTGACCACTTCGGCAACGAGGTAAAAACCCGTAGCTGAAGTGTTCAGTTTCTCTTTCACCCGGCATTCCATGGTCATCGGGAACTCCTTGAACACAGGCGCATTCACATGTTCGGCAGAGACAACCGTCCAACCTGTCTTCTTTATTTTATCCGTATCATTCTTCATGCTTACAATACCCACGAAGTCGGAGGCCACCAATGTATCCACGGTGGCAAATGCCACGGTAAACTCCCCTTTTTCATTCAAATTCCTTGTGGTATAATGCGTCCCCATCGAAATCATGATGGTGTCATCATCCCATGTCCCCGCCCATGCCGCATTCATGGCATTGGGCTTTCCCTCTCGGTCGTAAGTGCCGATAATCAATACAGGCTGTGGCAACAGCCAAGGTTTCTTTCCAAAGCTTTTCATATCCTATCCATTTATAATACTATTGTTTTCATGGCCTTCGACGGATCTGCTCTCTATTTTAGTTACAAAGATAGCATTACACTTCCAATATTCATCTGCCCGGAACAAGAAAAGAACATTCTCCTAACTAGAATATTCATTTTAAGTACCTGTCCCTCTCTTGTCCTGCCCGTATCAACTCCATACCCGATCCGTACCAAGTCCGTATCTTTATGAAGAGGAAAAGAACGAAGGATATACGGAGGTGATACGGAGTTGATACGGAGATGATACGGAGATGATACGGAGCTCATACGGAGGTAATACGGAGCTCATGCGGAGGAGATGCGGAGTGGCTGATACAACCTAAATGGGAGTGAGATGGAAAAATACCGAGAATTCATTATATTTGCGATGTATTCAATAACCAGACAGCATGATAAAACAAGTTGTAAGTTCCATGTTTATACTTATTACTCTGCTACCGATTGCCTGTACCGCTCCGACGGAGCATGATGCAATGTTGGCACAGGCAGATTCGTTGCTGAATTCATATCCCGACAGTGCCCTGCGCATACTGCAAGGCATACCCGCCGGCAACCTGAAGACAGAGGCAGATATTGCCTACCATGCCCTGTTGCTTACACAAGCACGAGACAAAAACTACATCACGCAGACGGATGATTCGCTGATACGGATAGCCGTGCAATATTACGATGCACATAAGCATGACGAGATGCAAGCACGAGCTTATTATTGTTGGGGAAGCATTTATAGAGACAAGCATGATGACGGATAAGCTGATTTATTTAAACTCGGTTACATTCGGCAGGAAGGCTGTTGCCTTAATCGAATCGGAACAACCTTTGAGCAAATTGAAGGCCGCGATAGACAACGTGATGCAAAACTATAACAACCCGGAGAAAATAGCCGATACATCTCACGCTATATTGTCAAACTCCAATATCCGGGTAATGATTGTAGGCGGAAATGCCCAAATGAATGTACAGAGCGACAATGCCTTGACAGAGCTACTTCTATATTTCAACCGGAAGATTACCGGCAGTGATTTTATATCCCCTATCATCTTTACAGCTGCATGGGCAAAAGACAATTCGGTATTTGAGAATAAATAATTTTCCGTACATCACGAACCATGAGCAACTAAAAGATTTTAAGTTTGCAGCAACTCTGCCCCGATACAAAAAAGGCTCTCCGAAAAGTAGTATGCCTCTTATTATGTTGAAAGCATACTATTCATTTCGGACAGCCTCAAGGGGAATATATATGTACCTTTACCTCAGCGCCTCCACCTCTTCCGGCGTCAACGGAATCTTCTTGCCCAGGCGGCGTGCGCCTGTCTCCGTAATCAGATAGTCCTCCTCGTTGCGGATGCCGCCGAAATGGCGGTATTCTTCTACCTTATCATAGTTGATGAAATCGGCGAACTTCTTTTGCCCCTTCCAGAGGTCTATCAGTTCGGGGATGAAGTAAACGCCCGGTTCGACGGTGAACACGAAGCCGGGTTGCAGGGGGATGGCGAGCCGTTGACTCTTACGGCCGAACTGCGTGCTCTTGGGACGGCCGTCGTAACCTACCCACACCTCGCCGAGGTTCTCCATGTCGTGTACGTCCAACCCCATCATGTGGCCCAGACCGTGAGGGTAGAACAAGGCATGGGCGCCTTCGCGTACGGCGTCTTCGGCATCGCCTTTCATCAGGCCCAGTGCCTTCATGCCTTCTACCAGGACTTTGGCGGACAGTTCATATACCTCCATGTAGGGGATGCCCGGACGAAGCGCATCGACAGAGGCAAGGTGCATGGCGTTCTGTATCTCATAGACGGCACGCTGGCGGGGAGTAAAAGTCTTGTCGGCGGGAACGGTGGACGACATGTCGCCGCAATAGCCCGACGGCAACTCGGCGCCGGCATCAATCAGAAACAGGTCGCCCGGCTTCACCCGGTTGCCGTGATAGTGATTGTGCAGGGTCTGCCCGTTGACGGTGGCAATCGTTGCGAAAGAGAGCTCGCAATTGTTCAGTCCGGCCACACGGTTCATCTCCGCCACCACCTCATACTCGTACATACCCGGGCGTACGGTTTTTATGGCCGCAATGTGCATGTCGGCGGTCACATCGCAGGCTTTCTCTATCTCGGCTATCTCGTCAGCCGACTTATGGTTGCGTTGCGCCACCACCGCACGGATGAACGGGACGGAGCCTTCCTGACGGGAAGGAGGAATGCCCAGCCAGTCCATCAGCTTCAGTTTGTGTTCGGCACGATAGGGAGGAAGATAGTTGACGGCTTGCCCTTTCTGAACGGCCTTGTGCAGATAGGTCACAATATCGGCCGAGGGGCGCGTTTCCCCGATGCCCACTGCCGCAGCCTTTTCGCGGAGTGTGGGCTGGGTTCCCATCCAGACAATGTGGTCGATGCTCAGTTCGTCGCCGAAGATGATTTCTTTATCCTCGTCAATGTCTATGACAGCCGACAGTCCGGCAAACGACAAACCGAAAAAGTAGAGGAAGGTGGAGTCCTGACGGTAACGGAAGGCATTGTCTTCGTAGTTCAACCCTTGTTCGTCATTACCCAAGAACAGTAACACTCCGGAGCCGATTGTTTTCTTCAGCAGGGCCCGGCGCTGCACATACGTTTCTTTAGCAAACATAACGCTGTATTTTTTAGTTGTTATATCGCAAATATAAAAAAAGAAAACGCTTAGAGCATGCGTTTTTAGTATTTCTTAGCACCTCGCACGTTCGGTTTCCGGCACTTCCCCTCTTCGGCTGCGGTTCGGCAACCATTGCGGCCGCCCCTGCGTTGCCCGGCAGAGACATGGGTGCTTGTCCGATGGAAGCGTGAGTATGTGCTTGATGGGGGAGTGAATGTGTGCCCGACGGAAGCGTGAGTATGTGCTCAATGGGGAGAGTGAGTGCTTGCTGAACGGAGATACGGAAGAAAAGTTGTTGAGACGGGCGAGAAAACCTATTGAGTACAGCTCGGAAACTTGTATAAGAGCAGTAAGAAATCTCTGTTCGCAACTTGCGGATATATATTCGGCGTGCGCAAACATATATCCGCAGTGCGCGGATATGCGTCCGCGCACTGCGAACAGAGATTACTTACTATAGACGCATATGTTTTCGAACGTGTGAAGAGATATTTTTCTCGCCCGTCTCAACAACTTTTCTTCCGTATCTCCGCCGGACAAACATTCACTCTCCCGTTGAATAAACACTCACGCTTCCATTAAGCAAACACTCACTCCCCCATTGAGCAAACATTCACTACCCCCATTGAGCACACATTCACTTCCCCGTTGAGCAAACACTCACGCTTCCATCGGGCACATATTCACTCTCCCGTTGAATAAACATTCACTCCCCCATCAAGCACACACTCACGCTTCCATCGGACAAGCACCCATGTATCGACAAGAGAAATACGTCCAATGCCACCCTCAACGACTTGTATCAGCTTCCACCGGACAAACACCCATGTATCGACAAGAGAAAGGCGGCGGAGGCATGCACACACCACACATCGGCGGAACCCGTCCGAAAAGCGGAAGGATGGGCGGCTGCGGACAATGAACCGCAATCGCGCGGCATATCGGGATAAAAACGGCATGAGATAAAAACAACATGAGATAAAAGCGGCATGGGATAAAAAACTGCCCCGTTCATTTCTTTCTCAAGCGGTTTGTATTATCTTTGCGGTGGAATTCATCAAGTTTGTAACTCATAACTCCGACAAAGCATGGCACAAGGTTCCCGACAGATACAGACGCAGACGCAACAGCAGGTACAGACGCTGTCGCCGCAACAGATTCTGGTGGTGAAGTTGCTGGAACTTCCCACCATGGAACTGGAAGACCGCGTGCGTGCCGAACTTTTGGAGAATCCGGCACTGGAAGAGGGCAAAGACGAAGCCGCGACCGACGAGTATGCCGACGCACCCGAAGCCGGCACGGACGACGGAGGCGACACCGACTACGACTCGCTGAGCGACTACCTGACCGAAGACGACATCCCCGACTATAAATTGCAGGAGAACAACCGGAGCAAAGGCGAGCAGCCCGAAGAGATTCCTTTTTCGGACACCACCTCGTTCTACGAAACCCTGAAGGAGCAACTGAGCGAACGCAACCTCAGCGAACGGCAACGCGAACTGGCCGAGTATCTCATCGGCTCGCTGGACGACGACGGCCTGCTGCGCAAATCGTTGGACAGCATCAGCGACGAGCTGGCCATTTATGCGGGCATCGACGCCTCTGTACAGGAACTGGAGGAGGCGCTGAAGACGGTTCAGGATTTCGACCCCGCCGGACTGGGGGCCCGCAACCTGCAGGAATGTCTCCTCATCCAGATTCGCCGCAAGATGGAACAACAGTCGCCTACTACCCCCGACTCCTTGCTGCGCATCGAAGAGGACATCATCGGCCAATGCTACGAGGAGTTCACCCGCAAACATTGGGAGAAGATACGGCAGAAGCTGAATCTGCCGGAAGACGTCTGCGACCGGGCCATCAAGGAGGTCTGCAAGCTGAACCCCCGCCCGGGTGCCTCTTTGGGCGAAACCATCGGCAAGAACATGCAACAGATTGTGCCGGACTTCATCGTGGATACGTATGACGGCGGCACCATCAACCTGACGCTGAACAACCGCAACGTGCCGGAACTGCGCATGAGCCGCGACTTCACCGAAATGGTGGAGGAGCATACCAAGAACAAGGCGAACCAATCGAAAGCGTCGAAGGACGCCATGATGTTCCTGAAACAAAAGATGGACGCGGCGCAAGGCTTCATCAACGCCGTGAAGCAACGGCAGAATACGCTGATGACCACCATGCAGGCCATCATCGACCTGCAACGCCCGTTCTTCCTCGAGGGCGACGAGTCGCTGCTACGCCCCATGATACTGAAAGATGTGGCCGAGCGCGCCGGGCTGGACATCTCGACCGTCTCGCGCGTAAGCAACAGCAAATACGTGCAGACCAACTTCGGAGTGTATCCGCTGAAGTTCTTCTTCAACGACGGCTATACCACCGGAGACGGCGAAGAAATGTCCGTGCGCGAAATACGCAAGATACTGAAAGAATGCGTGGAAAACGAGAACAAGAAGAAGCCCTACACGGACGACGAACTCACCGAAATATTAAAAGAGAAAGGCTATCCGATAGCCCGCCGGACGGTGGCGAAGTACCGCCAGCAGATGAATATTCCGGTGGCAAGACTGAGACGATAATTAGTAAACTTGTAACTTGCAATAAATGGAAGAACATATCATAGCAGACAGAACGCTGATTAGAACCGCGAAAGTGGTCTCGGCCCTATTCACGCCGTTTTCCATTCCTTTCGTCGCCTTTCTGATACTGTTCATCTTTTCGTACTTGCGCATCATGCCGCTGCAGTACAAGCTGATTGTATTGGGCGTGATCTATTGCTTCACCATCCTGATGCCCACGCTGACCATTTTCATCTTCCGCAAAATCAACGGCTTCAGTCCGCAAGACTTGGCGGACAGGAAGAAGAGGTATATTCCCTTTATCCTGACCATCGCTTCCTACATCTTCTGCCTGCTGATGATGCAACGGCTGAATATTCCCTGGTACATGACGGGCATCATCCTCGCCGCATTGATAACGATGCTTATCTGCGTCATCGTCAACCTGAAATGGAAGCTCAGCGAACACATGGCCGGCGCGGGGGCTGTTGTGGGCGGACTGGTGGCTTTCAGCGCCTTGTTCGGCTACAATCCCGTAGGGTGGTTGTGCCTCTTCATCTTGGTGGCGGGCGTACTGGGCACGGCACGCATCATCCTGCAACACCACACGCCGGGCGAAGTCATGGGTGGGTTTGCCGTAGGGCTGGTCTGCTCCTTGCTGGTGCTCCACCCCCTAAGCAATGCGTTATTCAGAATTTTCCTTTTTTAAATCAATTATAGTATCAACCTTTTAAAACTAATGATTATGAACTTTCCTACTGATGTAAAGTACACCAAAGAGCATGAATGGATTCGCCAAGAAGGCGACGTGGCTTATGTAGGCATTACCGACTACGCACAGGAACAATTGGGCGACATCGTGTTTGTAGATATCCCGACCGAAGGCGAAACATTGGCCGCCGACGAAGTTTTCGGCACCATCGAAGTGGTAAAAACCATTTCCGACCTTTTCTTGCCCGTGGGCGGAGAAGTGCTGGAACAGAACGCGGCCCTCGCCGACCGGCCCGAACTGGTGAACACTGATCCGTACGGAGAAGGCTGGCTCATCAAAATCAAACCGGATGCCGATGCCGACTTCGACAGCCTGCTGGATGCGGAAGCGTACAAAGCGTTGATTAACGGATAGTCGTTAGCGATAGCGACTAACGGTTAGTTGTTAGCGGTTAGTTGTTAGCGGTTAGCTATTAGTTGTTAACGGTTAATGATTAGCGGTTAACGGTTAGTAAGGCCGCACGTTTTTCAACGATTAACAAGAATAATAAACTTAAGCAGTGGGCGGCGGGTGTACGGCAATCTCCCGCCCTTGTCCGCCCACCGCTTATCACTCATCACTCATCACCAAGCACTAATCACATGTCTCCAACAGTCAGTATTATCATGGGCAGCACTTCCGACCTGCCCGTCATGGAAAAGGCCGCACAGCTGCTCAACGAGTTGCATGTTCCGTTCGAAATGAACGCCTTGTCTGCCCACCGCACACCGGAAGCGGTAGAAGAGTTTGCCAAGAATGCCCGCCAACGCGGCATCAAAGTGATAATTGCCGCCGCCGGCATGGCTGCCGCCCTGCCCGGTGTCATCGCCGCCAACACCACCTTGCCGGTCATCGGTGTTCCCATAAAAGGCTCGGTGCTCGACGGCGTAGACGCGCTTTATTCCATCATACAGATGCCTCCGGGCATCCCGGTAGCCACTGTAGCCATCAATGGTGCCATGAACGCCGCCATCCTCGCCGTGCAAATGCTGGCATTGAGCGATGCCTCACTGGCGGAAACCTTTGCCTCTTACAAGGAAGGCTTAAAGAAGAAAATCGTCAAGGCAAACGAGGATTTGAAAGAAGTGAAGTACGAATACAAAACAAACTGAAATCAGCGGTTGGCGGTTAGCGATTAGTGCTTAACGCTCACTGACCACTAATCGCTAAACACTAAACACTAATCAACGTGAATCTATTCAACTATTCCCGACGGGAAACATCCGAAGTGAATATCGGAGCCACACCGATGGGCGGTTCCAACCCCATCCGCATACAAAGCATGACGAATACGGCCACGCAAGATACGGAAGCCAGCGTGGAACAGGTGAAACGCATCGTCGATGCCGGCGGTGAGTATGTGCGCCTCACGGCACAAGGCGTCAGAGAGGCCGAAAACCTGATGAACATCAATGCAGCCCTGCGTCAGGAGGGTTATATGACTCCTCTGGTGGCCGATATTCACTTCAATCCGAAGGTGGCCGATGTGGCGGCGCTGTATGTGGAGAAAGTGCGCATCAACCCCGGAAACTATGTGGACGCGGCACGCACTTTCAAGCATTTGGAGTATACCGACGAGGAATATGCGCAAGAGCTGAAAAAGATACACGACCGCTTCGTGCCTTTCCTCAATATCTGCAAGGAAAACCACACAGCCATCCGCATAGGTGTGAACCACGGCTCGCTGTCCGACCGCATCATGTCGCGCTACGGTGATACGCCGAAAGGCATGGTAGAATCGTGCATGGAGTTCTTGCGCATCTGTGTGGAAGAGCGCTTCGGAGATGTAGTCATCTCCATCAAAGCCTCCAACACGGTGGTGATGGTAAAGACCGTGCGCCTGCTGGCCAACGTGATGGAGCGGGAGAACATGCACTTCCCGTTGCATCTTGGCGTGACGGAAGCCGGAGACGGAGAAGATGGACGCATCAAGTCGGCCTTGGGCATCGGTGCCTTGCTGGCAGACGGCTTGGGAGACACCATACGGGTTTCCTTGAGCGAAGCCCCCGAAGCGGAAATCCCCGTAGCACGCAAATTGGCGGACTACATCGTGCAACGTCAAGGCCATCCCTACATTCCCGGAACAGAGGCTTCCGAATTCAACTATTTATCCCCTGCCCGCCGCAAGACGTCAGCCGTGCGCAACATAGGCGGAACAAACCTCCCCGTAGTCATTACCGCACGCTTGGACGGCAACATGGATTTCAATCCTCAGTTCCTGCCCGA
This sequence comes from Bacteroides zoogleoformans, assembly GCF_002998435.1. Classification (NCBI taxonomy): domain Bacteria; kingdom Pseudomonadati; phylum Bacteroidota; class Bacteroidia; order Bacteroidales; family Bacteroidaceae; genus Bacteroides; species Bacteroides zoogleoformans. The sequence goes on from NZ_CP027231.1 coordinate 1,563,263, forward strand.
CTATGTCTATACGGGACGTGCCCTGCCTGTCCAATGCCCGGCAGGCATACAATGCATCATTGACGCCGATGTCTGGATGGAACGGCAACACAACGGCATGGAACAGAGTAACGCTTGGCCGGCTTTCAAAGGCGACCAGCTTCCGTTCCTCGGCAGCTGCAACGCGTCTTTGAAATTTCTCTTCATCACCTACATAGGGCTGAATGACGAAGCCATTGCCTGCCTGAAGCACCATCCGGAAGTCGTGCTCGTGGCACAAAGCAACCATCCCAACCGCTTAGGCGAACACCGTGCTTTGCTACACCAGATGATGCAGGAAGGCTTAAGAAATCCGGTAGTATTCTTTGAACACTATGCTGAAAATGAAGTGGAGAATCTCCAAATAAAGTCGGCCGCGGACATGGGAGCACTCATCTTCGACGGCTTGTGCGACGGTATCTTCCTATTCAACCAGGCAAGCAATGATGAAATAAACGACAAAGCAGTAGATGCCATCGCTTTCGGCATCCTGCAGGCCGGACGCGTGCGCACCAGCAAGACGGAATACATTTCTTGCCCCGGTTGCGGACGCACACTCTATGATTTGGAAAGTACCATTGCCCGCATTAAAGCCGCCACCGCCCATCTGAAGGGACTCAAAATAGGCATTATGGGATGTATCGTCAACGGCCCCGGCGAAATGGCAGATGCCGACTACGGCTATGTAGGCGCCGGACGGGGTAAAATCAGTCTCTATAAAAAGAAAGAATGTATTGAAAAGAACATCCCCGAAGAAGAGGCCGTAGAGAAACTGATAGAGTTGATAAAGAGAAACGGAGATTATCATAACTGAACAGCCTAACGAATGTACACATGCAGGAAACGCCTTCGCATGAATGAGGCTCATGGTCTTCTTTCAATGTCCGTTTTCACACATGATGCCCATTAATCTGTCAAGTACGCCAGAACCACTTCTTCTTGGTGCAAAAGGCCGCTACGCATAGCGCCGGCGTTGTCACGATGACACCTCTGAGAAAGCCTGCCCAAGCATTCTGATTCAGCAGGTCGAGCCAAGCAGCCAGCCCCGTCAGATGCAGTAAAGGCATGATGAGCAGCTGCGGCGTCACATAGGCTATCATGGGATTCTGCCCCACCAATTCCAGCAAACGCACCAGGCGGTTCACCCGACGTACATCGCACAAGACGGAGAATGCTATCAGCCCCATGAATGCCAGACCGGAAGTCACAAAGTAATAGCTGTAGGTGGAGTCGTCTTTGCGGATACCACCTTCGTAGGCCTCGAAGCACAACCCCAACAACAACAGATAGGCACCTGCCACGTAGAGCTTCCGCCAGTAACAAAAATCGGGGGTATTTCTGCGCAGCAACAGATGCAGCGCCACCAATAACGCCACCGTGCCCCACAGGTTCAGCACCAACTGTCGGGTGTAAAGCCCATACAGATTCCATGCGATGACACTTACAGCCAAGAGCGCGACCGGCAGCACTATGCGCCATGCGGGGGCTCCGGTCTGTTCTTTGTGTCCGTCGAGCCACTCGCGCAGGTATTCGCCCGCCACACTGCCCGGAATGACAATAAAAAGATACTTCAGATAGAAGAAACGATACATCCACGGCAGTGGAGTGAAGTTCATCACCTCGGCTATCCACGAGCCTTCAGTGGCACTGCCGAGAAAGACAGCCATAACAAACGGCAGTACCGCCACGCGCGCCCACCGGTTGCGGTAGGTGAAAAGGTAAATCAAGGAGCCGAAGATGGCCATGTTGGCCAACACCAGAATGATGATGTTGCTGTAACCGAGGCTGAATACCCTACCACCGGCATAGGGTATCAACAGCATCATCCCAATGCCCGCAGCATAGGCCCCTAATTCCACAGCCACCCGTACCCATCGGGATATCGACTTGGGAAAGCGCATGAACATGGGAAACAATAAGAAAAAGGCGGTAATGGCCACTCCCCACGACAAGATGTCTTGAGGAGTGGACACTGACCATGGATACATGTGCTGAATAAAGATAGCAAAAAACGTCAGGCGGACACCTCGCAACAGACTGTCAAAGGCTATGCGCCCCTTGCTCTCGCCCTTCTCTAACTTTCTGCCTATAGAAAACGGAAAAGCCGCCCCCATGGCAAAGAGGAAAAACGGGAATACCAAGTCAACCCAAGTAATGCCATATATGGAGGGATCGAAAGCAAAACCGGACCGAGGCCCCACCTGCGCATGAGACATCCAAGCAGGCAAAACATTAGTAAGAATGGTACCGGAAAGTATCATGGTAAGGATGGCGTATCCTCGGAAGGCATCCAGCGAATCAGCTCTTTTCATGGTAAGCAAATCAAATGAATAGTATAAGTTACTTTCTTGTTTTTATTCTAACAGAACGATAAGAGGCTTTTTTCTTTTCACGCCCCTATTTCAGTCCCACGGCCGTCAGTACTTTACGCTGCTTGCCGTCACTTCCTTTTATTGTCTCTTTACCATTGACCAACATGCACGACGAACCGCCTCCGTCCAAGTTCAACGCTTCGACGCAGCCCAACGATTTCAGTACAGCAGCCACCTTGGCAGTGGACAATCCCGGCACACCCGCGGTCTTGTTGCGCCCCTCGCACACAAAGAGTACCATCTTCTTATCCGCCGTGATGCCAATAGCAGTGCGGGGCTGGTTACTTGCCGCCGATACATCCAGCATCTCTTCGACATACGTGTTCTTTATCTGTCCATCACGCAGCAACACACCCACTCCACCGATGCCGGTCACGGCATCAAGTTCGCGGGCGCCCGCAGGGAAGGTGGACGAGGGAACCTGCAACGGTGCAGCATTGATGTTATTGGCTGCCGGAGCCGGATAACAATAGTTCTTCCCGTCACTGGTGAAGTAGGTCCAAGTGGTGCGATAGGTACCATCTTTCATCAGGCAAAAAGCCCCCAGAGTGGGATACCACAGCGTCACCCAGTCTTTGGAATAATAGTTCTGGTTAGGAGCCAGCAACTTACCTTCGCGCACCACTAAGTTCTGCGAATAATAGAAAGTCTTACTGCCTTTCTTGGCACCATAGAACAGCCCCGCATTGATGACCACAGGACACTGCGAATCAGCATAGAACTCCGAAGGAGTTTTGAGGGCAGTACCCACGTAGCCTCCGGCTTCCTGCGAATAGGCTACATCACCCAGAACATTGAACTGTGCGGCAGCCATATCGGCCACCGCAATAAAGGCTATGGCACTAACACCTTCCAACTGTGAGGGCGACTTATATACCCGCAAATAGTCAGGCAGCTTACCCAGGTCGGTGACGGGTGTCCAGCCCAGTTTCACGATATCAGGATTCTTCTCAGCTTCATTTTCCTCTCCCCACTCCCATTCGTGTTCAGGATACTTTTCTCCGCCGCACGAACAGAATAAAGAAGCAAACAAGATAGAAGCTACTACAAATAAGGGTTTTCCTAACATAACCAAATCTCCTATGCTGCTTTTACGTCATTTCTTTGAAATTCTCTGTCTGTAAACCCGCCCGAATCGATCAGTCACCTGCACCTCTATATCGGCGTCAGCGCGCACAGGCGTGGCACGAAACAGATGGGTGGTAGATGCAGCTGCAATCCAGCTCTGTATGGTTTTGCGCTTCTCGGTGCACACTCTGTCGGCATAGGGGTCGATACCGGTGTATTGCACCATGGAGCCCATAAGCTTTCCGTCTTCCAGCCACTCCACCTTCCAAGCCTTGTCCCAGTTCCAGACATTGGCAATAATGTCTTGCGGGTATTGCTGTGAGGTTCCGGCAGGATAGGCTCTAAACTGATAGTCGCGAGGATGCCCGGCGCCTTTATAGTACCATGTCACGTTGTTACCATCTACCTCATATACACCATATCCGCGAGGAGTGCCATCCACACATACGTCACCGTTCCACCAGATACCGCATACCGCAGCCGTGTTGTGCTCCATATGCCGCTCGCTAAAGACGATGTTCGCATTGGAGTGCAGATGACCGGAAAGGAAGTGAGTTTCATATTTGTCCAGCATACGGTGCAGGGCCCCGGCATTGGTTGTTTCGCCACCCAACCGCGTATATCCGTATTCAAACGGACGCTCCTTCTCGGTGACACAGGTGGGAATATGGCAGATAACGAACAACAGTGTGCCTTGAGGCACGTACGCCAAATCTTCTTCCAGCCACCTCAGCGTCTGTTCGTCAAAGTAACCTATGTAGAAGTAGTCACGACCTACGTAAAAGTTGTTATTCATCACAATGTAGTGTGCGTTCCCCTTATTGAATGAGTAATGTGTAGGGCCGAAAAAGCCTTCGAAGGTGCGGTAAGAGGTCTCGTGCGTGCGACCGTGAGTATCCATATCATGGTTGCCAATGGTGCGGAAGACGGGAAACCCCAGCTTTTCCGCTTGAGCCATGTAGTCGGGAAACGATTTGAGGGGTGTATCCCAAAAGATGTCACCGCAGTTCAATCCAAACACGTCTTGCCGCGGATGCTCCTTGACCAGCCCGTTAATCTCCTCTACGATGGGAGCATATTGCTTCCAATGGTCCGGCAGGCCGGCTTGCACGTCAGCTTCCAGCACGAACAAGTGGCGGGTATCATCCTTCGGGTTCTTCGTCAGGCAAAAATCGTAATGGCGGGTCTTGCCCGGCTCTATCTCCTGATAGAAGCGGGGAATGGTACGGTCACATTCAGTCAGATAGCCGGCAGGAGTGGACAGATAGACAAAGCGGGCGCCTCTCTGTACAGGTAACCTGTAGGTACCTTTCTTGTCTGTAGTGACGCAACAAGTGCCATCGGTCACCACTACATCGGAGATTCCTTTGCCGTTGCAGGTGACGGTGCCCGTAAGAAAGCCGGTTCTATACTTATCGCCTGCCCACAGAGACAAACCGATACACAAGAACAAAGTCAATATAAAAAAGCGTTTCATATTCAATATTAGCGGGCAGTTATTTCAGTGCTCCACCGGCCCGCATTCCGGTTTCCACTTCTTTCCAAAGATTTTTCTCAACGATATGGACAATATCAAATACCATCAAACCATCTGAAGCCTTAAGGTTCATCTCAATAGAGGCCGAAAGTTTAGAAGGATTGTCGTAAAATTGATCTACCAGAATGCCTCCCATGAACTTATTGTCCTTCAAGATGTGACGCAAGTTCCGACAAGAGCCTTCCACACAATACCAGGTGCCCGATTGTGCTTCCGAGTCAGTCTCGTTCCACACACTGTGATTGGTCTTCTTGTACTCCTCAATGGTGATGTCTGTATAATAGTTACCTGTGGTATAGAGGTCAAGCAGCTCAGCATAGCCGTAGTTCTTATAGGTTGGAGTGGCCCAGTCATAATCTTTACTGGGGTCGTACCGGCAACTGGCAAAGTTTACGCCCACTTCGTAGTACGAAGGATACCAAGCACCGGTGTATGTGCCGAAAGAGATTTCGGGATTGACAGCCTTCACTTCTTTCCGGGCAAGGGCCATGAAGTCGTAAATGTTCTTGGTGCGCCACTCAATCCATTGCTTAAAGAGCTTGCCGCGAGCAATACTGTACTTCTTGTCATCATTCAATTTCCACTCAAAGATATCTTCGGGGAAACGTTCCACCTTCTCACCTAAATAAGTCTCGAACTTCCGGCGAGAGAGGTCGGAGAAATCGGCCGTAATGCCGTCATAGCGCACGCGATCGAGCATCAGTCCATCCAGTTCGGGATAGCGCTTCACCAAGTCTTTCAGCACTTGGAGGATGTGAGTTCGGAAATCATCGTTCACGGGATTCACCATGGCCGAATATTTCCGCTTCTCGCCGGTGATGGGCTTCAACCCCTCGGGAGTATAAATCACGGAAGCCCACTCAGGATGATCGGTATAAACCAGTCCGCGGTCAAAGAAGTTATGTCCGGCCACGAAGACATTGAGTGAAGCATGTACCTCCAGGCCTAATTCATGACCTTTCTTAATAAAGTACCCTAAATAGTCGAAGTCCTTGCGCTCATAGCCTTTCCACTCGCGCATCTTGGGCGCAAACTCGGTATCGAACAACACCTCGCCGGTAATGGGACGCACATCGACAATGGCATGAGTAAACCCCAATGACTTGATTTTAGTCAGATAATAGTCTATAGAATCAGGATTGCTAAGCCGCGCGAAGTTAGCTTCGGCATCAAACCACATCAGGGCAGGCTTTACACTCTCACCCGCACCAACAGAATTACCCTTGCAACTTCCTAACAAAAGGACGCACAGGCTCACTAAAAATAATACACTTGTTCGTTTCATGATTTATTCTTTAAACTTAATATAATTTTACTGCGAGCAAAGCCTCTCGGATTACTTGGTGGCTCGCTCGATTCCTTGCTTGGCATACTGCCACTGTCCGGCCTTCTTCAGATGAATCATGTCGAAGAGAAAATAACCGTCGCATACATCCATGCAAGCCTTCACGGACTGCACGATGGCTTGATTCTCTTGCTCCGGAGAAGCTTTATTGTCCGTATCCCAGTTTCCCACATCGGGTCCGCCGGCTACGATGGGACATTTGCCCGCCGTCTTTTCCTTGGCCAGCGAACAGAATCCTGCCATTGTCCACTCTGTAGTGCCGAACACTTTCAACGGAGAAGCATACGCCCCAATCAACATCTGATCCATATGCTCGGCGTAGCCATAATTCTTATACTTAGGAGTGGCCCATTTATAGTGGCGTGAAGGGTCGTAAGAAGATGAAGCCCAGTTTACTCCTACATCATAATAGGTAGAATACCAACCTCCTACATAAACTCCGAACTTTATCCGGCTGTTGACACTCTTCACAGCCGCACGTGCTTTCTGCATAAAATCGCAGATAACTTTTGCCCGAAACTCCAACCACTTCATCAGGTATTGCGGATAAGCGGAGGGCAGCGAAGAAGCTCCCGAAGCCAAAATATCATCGGGATAGTTCTGAATCTTCACACCACCCAGATAAGCCTCGAATTGCTTCCGAGTCACATCCGAGAAATCGGAAGTGAGACCCAAAAAGCGTCCGCGGTCCAGGAATATGCCGTCCAGGTCATACTTGGCCAAGTCTTTCAACAGGTTACAAAGAAAGGTTTGCACATCAGGATGAGCAGGATTGAAGAACTTGGTGCTCTCACCTGTATTCATCACACTGACAATACCGGTTTTCAGATTGAGCCGTGTGGCCCAGCCGGCTTTAGAAGCCTCCCGGAAGAGCAAGCCCGTACCGCCGTTTATGGTATTACCTCCCACAAAAGTATTGATGGCGGCATGAACTTTCAAGTTTTGTTTGCGAGCCTCATCGACAAAAGCTTGGAGATAATCCCATGTGGCTGTACGTTCCACCTTGGTGTAAGCGGGGCCTATCCAGGCATATAAATATTTCACCTGATCCACTGCATCTGTCTTGAACAGCACATCGCCCGTAGTAGGGCGGACATCTACCACAATATCCGTAAATCCCGCATCTTTGGCCAGTGCCAAGTCGCGTGAAATGTTTTCTTTACTGTTGGCAAAATCAGGAAAATTGGCTGCTGCATCAATCCATATATAACGAGGCTTAGCCGCATTCGGATTCTCAACCGGCTTATTTCCGCCACCACCTTCTCCCGTGCCCTCTTCCCAATAATCTTTAGAAGTATGGCTACAGGACATGAAAAGACAAACAACACACAGACAGATTGACGTTTTTAGTAAAAACAGAATGGTTTTCATAGAAATATTTCTTTTTATGATATTTCAATGCATGCTCAAGGCAATGCGGTTACGCTCATAACCAACCCGGGGCGATATAAATTTCACGACAATAATACTTCACAAATCAGACCTTCGGCTTTATCTGAAAATCAACGAGATACGATTATACTAAAAACTCTCCCGATTTTTAGTAATTTCTCCCCGAATTTTTAGTAAAAATCCCCTGAGTTTTTAGTAAAAATCCGGTGAACTTTTAGTAAAAACAAAACCGGAGTTCTTCATGAAGACTTTTTTAGACACAAAATTCTTACACAGAGGCATGAATAGGGAGTCTGACTGAAGCGACAGTCAGTGCGTCTTTATATCGAACTTTCAGAGGGTTACTATAATGAAAGGCCTGTGCCTGAAACACACAGGCCTTTCATCTTTTCTATAAGCAGCATCCCGGCCTACATATCCATGCAGTCGCAACGGATACAGCCCAGATAACCATTGGTGAACATAAAGTATATATACAGGTAGTATCCATCGGGAGATACCCTCAAGGCTACGTCACCGGTACCATTCGCATTCTGTACACCTAAAGCATTACCACCGTAGTTTCCAAAGATTTTTAATCCATTGTCTCCAAAATCAAGAGGTTCATTCCCCAATGTTCCTCCTGCGATATCGAACAGATAGATTGTATCGTCCTTGCCCCAAGTAAAGCTGTTCACTGAATTGGAGAGTACATAGGCAACCTTATTGAATACGGCATAGTCCACTGCATTCTGAATCCAGTTAGGACTGATTTCGCGTCCTGTGGATTTTATTTCATTCGTAGCGCCATCGAACCATGAAAGTCCTCGCGGTGTAGAATAATAAGAAGCGAAGTAATCACTGGCAGGATCTGACGGATTGGAATAAATGACGTCAGCGTTGAAGCCCCATGACCCTAATCCTTTGGCAATAACCAAATCGGGCGTCTGTGATTTCAAACTGCCACCCACTACTTGCCAACGTGCAAACTGGCCGCTCGTGCCATAATAGGGAGCAGTAATAATGGCATCGCCATCCAAACTGCCGATGACAGAAAGCTTTCTTCCCATAGCGGAAGTGACGGGGAACTCGATGTATTTTTCAGGAGTGCCGTTTACGCCTTTCACTCTCCATACGGTAAATGCAGCTCCACCTCCCGGAGTGAGATTCGTAAAGAGGATATTGTTGGCATCATCAGCCGTAACATAGAAGTTTGTCAGATTGCCCGCAAACTGGCTGATATTGATGCTTCCTGCATTCTCTCCCGTTTTGGCGTTCACATAGATAGCTTGGGCGTTGCCTCGCTCATTAAGCACCACATAATCATCTGTGACCGCAATACCCGTAGTGAGGTGTTTGGAAGTAATTCCTATGTCCGTCAACTTTCTTGCCCACAGAAGTTTGGCACTGCTTGCTCTCATACCGGCCGCTAACTTTTCCGGTATCTCCTTTGTCACCGTATATACAGCCTTGGTGGTGCCATTCTGGGCGGTAACCGTAAGCTGGACATTTTCGTCATAGTTCAAAGGCACTACCATGGGATTGGGAGAAATCGTCGCTCCATGCGACAGCGTCACTTCAGCCAATACTTCGCCTATATTTTCAAATGCGACCAACGAGATTTTCTTCGCTTCTTCGTTGATAATACCCGATAAGCCTACGCTGGGCAGTTCGAACTTAGTAATGGCACAAGCGTTGCTTTTACGGATTTCGGGAACCACTTTGTAATCGGCGCTTCCCTTAAGACCTTTTACTGTGATTGTATTTTCATGCGTCATATCCATGTAAAGCAGTGAAGGAGTGACATATACATTGTTGTCCACATAGGCCCTTACACGCATCTTCTTCAAGGCGGAAACCTGAAGGACATTATCCGATAGACGGGGATAATTATAAGGGAAAACCACCGTGATGACACGCGTATCATGATTGATTTCACTCTCAAAGCTGTTCTCGTCACTGTCATCATCCGCAAACGATGCTATCAAATTATTTATTCCACTCCGTCCCACAGTAGCGGGGTCCAACTCCTCAGGACTTTGACATGCACCTATACTTAGTATAAGTACAATGAGGGAAATTGCTGATAATATTTTATTCTTCATTATTGTTCTGAATTTTAGTTCTGTCATTTCCATTCATCATATTGCTCTATCAAGGAATTGTTCTTCAACTCTTCCACAGGCACCGGAAGCACATATAACTTCTGAGAGAATTTACGGTCCTGATAGTCGCAGTCAATATATTCATAAGTTCCGTTGGCTATTTTGAGACCATGGCAACGGTAATTATTGTACTCTATATGAGCCAATTTCCAGCGACGCATATCCCAAAACAGATGTCCTTCATAGGATAATTCCACCTTACGTTCGTTTCTATAATCGGCAAACCATGCTTCACCCGAGGAGTTCTTTCCCGGCAAGTTCACACTTTTACGAGCACGCACACGATTCATCAAAACACGAGCCTCTTCCGCTTTATTCAGACGATAAGCGGCTTCCGCCTTATTCAGCAATACTTCTGCAAAACGTATTTCCACCCAAGTCTGCGAACTCTTCACACTGTTCACGTCTATCAACTTTTCATCCAACAGCTTACGCAAGAAATAGCCGGTAGTTGTCTTACCATACGAATAAGACTGTTCGCGATAAGGCATAAATTCTCCATTCTTACCGCCCACGCTGCAATCCATCACTTTCCCTTTCCACCTGGCTCCACGATAGAGTACGGTAGCGGCAAAGCGAGGTTCCAACTTGTCATAGGGAGGAGCTGCAGAAGTCGTTCCATGCCAAGGTGTCCAATCTACTTTTTTCCCGTCCTTATCTTCATAACATTCTACCATCTCCTGCGTAGGAGTGCCTAATGCTCCAAACTCATAACCGTCGCATTTAGGCACATAGTATTGGTCAAACGTATGATTGGGGCCGCTGTTCTTGTCGTAGGCAAACTCTAAAATCGATTCTTTGTTATTGCCCTTCCATGCGTTAGAATATTCATCTTCCAAGTCATACAGGTTCAGTTTCTCCACCTCGGCAGCCGCATCATAAGCATCTTGCCAGCGCTCTGCATACAACATGACACGTGATAACATGGCATAAGCGGCACCTTTAGTCACACGACCCTTATTCTCGGTATCCCATTTGTCGGGCAGATTGTCTGCGGCAAACTTCAAATCGCGATAGATAAAATCCCATGTCTCGGAAGCAGAGCTGCGCGCCTTATCATTCCCTTCAGGCAATTTATCATAAAGAATCACTCCTCCATGACGCTTTGCCAGTTGGAAATAAACAAATCCGCGGAAAAACCTTGCCTGAGCTTCCCACTTCAGGTTCTTTTCTTCCGAGAAGGTGGAATATTTACGCTGCATATCTAAGAACTGATTAATCTGGCGGATATTTCCGTAAGCCAAACCTCCGCTCCATACATTGTAAATACAACCATCAGGAGTAATGGCGTCCGGATTAACCACATAGTTATTGGAATGTCCCGCACGATCGCCCAAAGCCACTGAACCGTACTTAAAAGCATCCGTCAAACTCTCGGTCAAGGAGCCGTGAAACTGTGCCGTACCAAACTGCCCGTACTTATGAAGAAAGGTATAGAAGGCGTTAAGGTTCATATTCACATACGCTTCATCTTGCCAAACAATTTCATCGCTTACATTGGATGTTTGCTTCACACCATCCAACCAATCGTTGCATCCACTGGAAATGAGTACCAATGTCAATGCCAATGATATATTTATGAATAATCTTTTCATATACTTTCAGTTTTAGAATGTTAGTTTTATCCCCATCGTATAAGTCTTTTGTTGCGGATAGTACCCATTATTCACGGCAGGAGATTCAGGGTCAATGTTATACTTCGTCAGTCCGCTAAAAGTCAACAGGTTATACCCCTCGACATAAAGTCTCAGATTTTGGATACCTGCCGGAGCCAGCCACTGTTTGGGGAAATTATACCCTACCTGTATCGTCTTCAGACGCAGGTAATCACCGTTTCTATACCATAAGGTCGAAGAGAACGCATTGTTGGAGCTGACATTGTCAATCTCCAGGCGCGGGAACTCCGCATTCAAGTTATCCGGTCTCCAAGAATTCTCTACCAAAAAGACCGGAGAGTTTCCTCCGTGATAGAAAGGTTTGGTATAAGAGGTATTATCCATGATACCTTCTGAGCCTGATGCCGTATATTGTCCTGTCAGCGCTACCGAGTTGTCCAATCCCCATGAGAACAGCATATCGAAATCAAAGCCTTTCCAGTTTCCAAAAAGATTCAACGAACCCGTATGTTTAGGAGTGGCACTCTTTCCGACATACCCCATATCCTGTTCATACGTTATCACGCCATCGCCATTACGGTCTACATACTTAATGTATCCCGGTCTCACCGACTTACCCGGAATGGTGGGTGAGTTCTTTATATCCGCGTCGTCACGGAACAGTCCATTGGCTATAAAGCCTCTCTTTACACCGATTTGTTTGCCTGTGAGGCGCTGGTATTCGGGAGCATTCTCCGAATCGCCTACATATTTCAGCCAACGTCCGTATGCATACGACCAAATCAGCTTAGCTCCATAATTGAATTTTCCGATATGCCCGTGATGGGTCAGAGTGGTCTCGAAGCCCTTGTAATCACATTCATTCACATTGGCCGACGAGAAATAATACCCTCCTCTTGAAGGAGAGAAAGCACCCGTTACGGTAGACAGCTTGTCGTACTCATACTTGTAGAACACATCAAATTCCACTCCCAACAAACCGTTCCACATGGTGGCATCCACACCGATGTTATAATTCAGGCATTGTGCCCACGTCAAGTTCGGGTTACCTAATGTCGCGGCATAGAGCATACTTTGACTGACACCTCCTATGATGACGCTGTTTTTATTGATTCCCATCGTGTTTCTCCATTGGAAGGGGCTAACTCCGCTTGTAGCGGTTTTGCCTACACCGGCTCTCAACTTCAGGTTGTCTACCCAAGGAGCATGGAACCAGCTCTCATTATTGATGCGCCATGCCAACGAAACGCCCGGCAAGGTGACCCAACGTTTATTCATTCCGCCAAACAGATAGCTTCCGTCGCGACGGAACGAAACTTCCGCATAATAGCGATTGTCGTAATTATAATTGATACGGCCCACAAAGCCCGCAATGCGTGTATGTCCGCTATAGCCGTTGATAACAGGATATTTGGTCGATCCGTTTCCCGTTTGGTTCGTAATCTGATTCAGTTCGTCCAACTGAACGAAATCCAGTCCATAACCGGTACCGCCCAGCGCATTGCTCTTATTTTCTCGTGTCTCTGCCAGCAGCATGGCTCCTATGGTGTGTGCTCCGAACTTATTGTCATAATTCACACTGGTTTGTGTGGTAAAAGAATAGCCGCGGGCAGCAGATTCCGTCAAGCTGACTGAACCCGAACGCGGGTCGTACTGCTTCGTATAAGTCAGTTCTTTCGTAGAAGCATTCGGCAAGTTCATAAGAGCCAGCTGATAATAGTTATGCATCGATTTGCTGAAAGTATAAGTCAAGTCATAAGCACCTTGAAACTTTGCGCTCAACCCTTTCAACCAAGGAGCATCGTACTTCAAGCTAAAGTTGGACTGGATATAAGAATAATTAGATCTTGCATACCCGGCTTCATTCATGGAAGCCAGCGGAGCCACCGGCGAAGAGGCGGTAGGAGTAGCGACCTGATACTGCTTGCCTCCGATGGTTTGCGAATCTTGCGCATAAGGCAAGGCACGAATAATCTGCTGAGGGATATTATGCCAAGCGTTGGGGTCAGCGGAATATACCGGAGCATCGCGTTTCTCCACGCGCCCGGATACACCCAACTGGAAAGTCAGGCTGTTTGTCAGTTTCGCATCGATGTTCGAGCGCAGATTCAAACGTTCATAGTCAAAATGGTCGATATTTCCATCCTCTTTCAGGTAACCGAGAGAAGCAAAGAATTTCACGCGTTCACTACCGCCGGAGGCTGATATGTTATGGTGCGTGCGGGTTCCTGTACCGAATATCTTGTCATACCAATTGGTGTTTCCCCAGCCATTGGTCCCGTTTCTCATATTCTTCACCATTTCCGCATTAAAGATAGGCTGATCGCCCTGCAACTCACGGGCCTTGTTATGCCAGTAAGCATACCCGGGGCCATCCAGCCATTCCTGCTGTTCCGCATTCTGGCTCCAGCCATACGAACCGGTATAAGTTATGGACATCTTGTCCGCATTGCCTTTCTTAGTCGTAACAATAAATACTCCGTTGGCGTCCAGACCATAAACAGCCACAGCCGAAGCGTCTTTCAAGATAGAAACAGACTCTATTTCGTTCGGGTCGAGTCCGTTGAAGTCCGCCGAAGTCCTACGGATACCGTCAATCACATATACGATGCCGCTCTGTCCGCGCATGGTCAACGTAGCATTATCGGCACCCGGCTGGCCACTGCTCTGCACAGCAGCCACACCGGCCACACGTGCACCAACCACATTACTGAGACTCATAGTGGGCGCCTTTAACAGCTCCTTATCCGATACCGTTGAGATGGCACTGGTCAGGCTGCCACGCTTTTGCGTACCGTAACCCACAACGACCACTTCGTCCAACGAAGCCACATCGTCTCTCAAAGTGATGGTAATAAAAGATTGTCCGCCTACCTTCACTTCTTCTGATCTCATACCGATAAACGACACAATCAATATATCACGGCTTTTAGCATTAATGCTAAACCCGCCTTCAATGTTTGTAATCGTCCCTACAGTAGAGCCTTTCACTTGGATAGAGGCACCGGGAAGAGGTTCTCCCTGACTGTCCTTTACTGTTCCTTTTATCACGCTTTGTGCAGCGACATTCATTGCACACATCAACGCAATAAACAACGAGGTTAAAAACCTCAGATTCCATCTGATTCTTTTTTTCATCGCATTACATTATTAGAATTAGGTTTATAAAAAGTGTTCACAATATCTATGATACAAATGCCCCGCTTGCAAATAGGCGGAATTCGGACTCATGAAATGCGAGAACTCAAAAGTGATGGCATTCTCCATTCCCGCTCTGCGAGCCGCATCTAACTTCAAAAGCAGTTTTTCCCACTTAATGGGAAGAAAACGAATAGGCATATCACGATCAAAAGACTCGATGTTTGTCCAGCAGTGCATACCGTATCTGTCAGCCAGTTTCTTATTGACGACCAAATAGTCGTATAGTTCATGATAATCTACCTGTCCATCCTGAAAAGCCAGAATATCGACCGCACCTTTCACATTGTCCAATATCTCGTCCCACTCCTCTTCATGCTCCTTTACCGAAAGGGCTTTATCACCCGCCATCACCTGATCGGTTTTCACGCCATGAATATAAGGAGAAACCAGAGTGGTCAGTCCTCCGGATACCTCTTTGGCATGCTTTCCTACCTCAGCATATATTTTGGACATATTCCTGGTGCGCCGACTGATTTCCTGCGACAAATACCAGCCCTTAAACGAGCGATGATGACCATACTTCTTCCAGACCTCATCTATCAGTGCCATGTTCAGGTCTATCTCTTTCTGGAAAAGACCTTCTTGCCAATATTTACCGGAATCGTACATCCCAAAATAGAAAGCCATACCATGCTTGTCGGCAAGTGTCAGAAACATCTCGACTAAGTCCACGGGAGGATAGTAAACATCTTCCCTCTCAAGCAAACAACGATAGGGTGCTGAAATCCATTTTCCAAGCCCTGCCCTGATAAGTACCACGGTATTGATACCCATCTGCTTCATAGCCTTGAAGTCAGCGTTCCATTCACGAACTCCCCAGTTCTGATGAGGGATATCCCAACTTACTTCATCCAAAAAAGTAGCCCGAATAGGCATTCCTTTCAAGACATCCTGTGTGGCAAAACTCGGGAAGTTTTCTTCTTCCACTTTGGAGCCTTTATCCAAAGAGCAAGCTGTCAATAACTTGCTCCCGGCTAACATGGAACAAGAAGCAAGCGCCACTTTCAAGAAATTACGTCGTCCATTCATTGTTATAGTTTTAATACGTTAAAGTGTCTCTAATACCTGCCAACACTGGAATAATCCTCTGGGCACATGAAAACAACCTTTCCATTTGCCTCCCTTCAAAGGAAGCAAGACTTCACCTCTACGATTCAGATAGCCGTACCATTCAGAATACTCGGTATCTTTAAAATGGCTCCATGTGTAGTCGTGTATCTTCTCGAACCATTCCAAACAGTTTTCATCACCGGTCAACTGATAACCTTTAATCATGGAGATTAATGTTTCGATGTGTACCCACCATAGTTTTTGATCCCATTCCAACTGCTGAGGAGGAAAGCCCTTGCGATCCATAAAGTAGTAGATGCCGCCGAACTCTTTGTCCCATCCATATTCCAGCATCTTCAGAGCCGTATCTTTGGCTTTTTCTATCAGCTCAGGAAGATTCAAGCGTTTACCTAAATCCATAATAAACCACATAGCCTCAATAGCATGCCCCGGAGTGACTTGGCGCCCCTCAAAACAATCTACCAAACTGTTGTCCTCGTTTAGATTCTCTACGATGATGCCTCCCAACTCAGGACGAAGAAAAACTTCCATTACCTCATGAATACAGGTATCCATTGTCTTCATCAAGAAATCTTCATCCAACAGGTGTTCTATTTCCAAAGCCAGATTGCAGAGAATCATCGGCAGGGCAAAACCTTTCAGATTACGCGTACCGGGATGCTGTTTGTTCCATTTCCCTTTAGGGTTGTTCACCTTAGAAAGAATGATGTCGAAAGTCTTTCTGGCAATCTCTGCATACTCCTGATTTCCGGTAGCAAGATTCAATTGGCCGAAAGCCATCGTAGCAAAAGTATAGGAGAAGATGTTATAAGGCTCCACTAACGGATGCCCCTCACGGTCTAAAGAAAAATACCAGTTGTAATGGCCATCATGCCCATATTTCTTCAAGAACTCTCCACCTTGTATGGCACAATCCAGCCACTCCTGCTTCTTCTCTACCTTGTTATAAAGCATGGAGAACAACCAGACTTCCCGGCCTTGGAGCCAGATAAATTTATCCGTATCAAAGACCTTTCCATCACGATTCAAACACGTAAAATAGCCTCCACACTCTTTATCTTGAGAATTTTCAAGCCAAAAGGGAAGTACATTACCCAACAATTCATTCTTATATTGGGCTGCTAATTCTCTAAAATTCACCATTGCAATATCTGTTTAAAATTAAGGTCGATTTATCAGTTTTTCCAGTAAGTCTCAATTTCTTCCAAAGACTTACCGGTTGTTTCCGGAACCAATTTCCAAACAATAAGTATATAAGGCACACACATGAAAGCGAACAGAAAGAATGTTCCTGAGGGAGTAAGGTTCTGAAGCATCCAAGGGGTTAACTGCCCGATTAAATAAGTACCAATCCAAAGAGAGAAGCCTGCAATTGACATAGCCAGCCCGCGAACTTTCGTTGGATACATCTCTGAAAGAAGAACCCAAATGACTGCACAAATGGATATGGCACAGCAAAACACATAAAAGAGGAAAAATACCAGCAAGAAATAGGCGGGAATCTGTAGAACCTCTCCATAACAGAAATAGAACCCGATTAACAGCAACGAGACAATCATACCTGACACGCCATAATATACCAGCCTTTTACGTCCAACCCGATCTATGATAAACAATGCCAACACCGTGGTAAGCATATTGACTCCTCCTACCAGCACTTGATAGAATAGAGAGTCTCCACCGGAGATTCCCGCATTCTCAAAAATAGAAGGGCCGTAATAGAGCACAGCATTTACTCCCATAAACTGTCCTAAGATGGCTATGGATGCTCCTATCAGAACGGCTTTCCGGATACCCGGATTCAGCAGAACACGCCACTCCGACTTTGTATCAGAGGCTATCGCGCTTTTCGTTTCATTCAACTGTACCATTGCCTGCATGGTAGAATCATAAATCCGGCCCAATATTTTTTGAGCTTTCTGTTCCTCTCCTTTCAAAATCAGCCAGCGGGGACTCTCAGGAACAAAAAGGATAGTCAACAAAAAGAAGACGGCCGGCAGAGCTTCTATGCCCAACATTCCTCTCCAGACTTCTGAAATGAAAATCTTGCCGAACCATCCTGTTCCTGCCATCACCTGCCCGTCCGCCCAGTTCATCAATTGGAAATTGCATAGATAAGCTCCTAAAAAGCCTACAGTCACAGCCAACTGATATAAAGAGACCAATCGCCCCCGATATTCAGCCACAGCAATCTCGGAAATATATAGTGGAGAGATGATGGAAACAACGCCTATACCCACTCCACCAATAATACGATAAACCACCAGTTGCTCAAAATTCAGGCACAAAGCACAACCCACAGCCGACACAGAGAACAATACCGACGAAAACAGCATGGTCTTTTTCCGACCGAAATAATCGCCCAGCACCCCCGCAAAAGCCACTCCTGCAATAGAGCCAACCAAGGCACACCCTACATACCACCCTTGTTCCACCACATCCAGACGGAACAATTGAGAGACCATGGTGATGGTACCGGAGATTACCGCCGTGTCATACCCGAAAAGGAAACCACCCAATGCAGCAACAAAGGATAGAAAAACCATGTACCCCATATTTACACCCTGCTTCATGACACCTACTTTATTTCAAAATATTCTTTATACCTGTCATACAAATGTCCTGCTTGCAGATAGGCTGACTGAGGACTCATGAAGTGAGAGAACTCAAATGTTATGGCTTTATCATAACCGGCACGCTTGGCCGCTTCCAACTTCAAGCGTAGCTTATCGAACTTAATAGGCAGAAACCTGATGGGCATGTCTCTGTCAAAACTTTCAGCATTGGTCCAGCATTGCATTCCATACTTATCCGCCAATTTCTTATTCACCGTAAAGAAGCTATCTAATTCATCATAATCGATATGCCCGTCCTGAAAAGCACAAGCATCTACCACATCGTGAATCCCGTCAAAGATTTCATTCCATTCTCTTTCGTGCTCTTCTACAGATACCGCCTCATCTTTGGTAAGCTTACCCCCACTTGCCATAACAGCCTTCTTGCCGTCAATCCATGGAGAAATAAAGGTAGGCAACCCATTAGATACCTCCTTGCATTGTTTCCCCATCGAGTGGAAAGCCTCTATCGCTCCTTTCGTTGCACGACTTATTTCACCACTGATATACCATCCGCCAAAACTACCGTACTTGCTGCCGTATTGTTGCCATACCTCATCAATCACATACTTGTTATCCTCTATCTCCCAACTCAAATCGCCAGTATCCCAATAGCGCCCGGAGTCATACAAACCAAAATAAAACTTCATACCATGTTTCTCGGCCAATCGCAGATACATGTCCAACAAATCTACCGAGGGCATGTAACACCCTTTACCTAACAAATACTTTGAGGGATAAGTGATGAACTTCCGATAACCCGAGCGAATCATGATAACGGTATCAATGCCTATCCGCTTCATATGTTGGAAATCCAAATCCCACTCTTTCTCACCCCAATTTTGATGAGGGATATCATGTGAAATCTCGTCCAGAAAAGTTCCGGTGATTTTCAAGCCCTGATTCTTGGGAACAATCAGTTTTCCGGTAAATTCACCGGCGACTGCCGATTCTGCCGTTTCTTTATTCTGCCTTTCCCCACATCCCAGTAAGGAAGGCGCCACCAAAGCCGAAGCTCCAGCAATCGTAGCTTTCTTTAAAAAACTTCTTCTACTATTCATTTCCATAAGTTCTTACGTTTTGAGTTACATTATATCCTTTAAAATCAACCTATTGAATAAACTGTCCCTTGATGTCTATCTCCTTATTATTGAAAGGATCCAGCAGCTGATCTATTAACACTGCCATTTCTCCTCTCAATATAGCACGTTTCAAATCAAAGTTCTTCATCCCGAATTCTTGCCACACCTGCTCTGCCCGCTTCATCATATTCCCTTTCAGGTTCTCCTCAACTGCTACTTTACGAATAATTTCAACAGCCTCTTCCACGGTGACCGGTGTATCTCCTCTCCGAGAAAGATTTACATGGGGATACACATCCGATAAGCCCTGCAATTCTGATGCAAGGAGCAAAGTATCGGCCCGCAACCAGGTTTGATTACTCCATTTCACATTGCGTCCCACTCCTTTTAGAATACCCGTAGAGCCGATTCGTTGGTAAGACTTGAACCGGATATCCTCTGCCGGAACATCCAAATAGGGCATTAGATAACCTTTAGCATCCAATATCGCCTTCTGTACACTCCTTACTCCCACCTCACTCACCTTCTTTTGTTGCATCACCGACAAAGCCGCCAATGCGCCTGCTGCCTGTCCTATCTGCAAAACAACCGGCTGCAGGCGGGTGGTTCCATTCGCTATGTTAGAGACAGAAATGGATTTCTCTGCTACGATTAAACCTTCTACCTCTTGAGGTATCAGTGCGCCCAAAGGCAAGCCAAACGAAGGAATGGGATGAAAATACAAATTAGGCAACTCTTCATAACCATGGTAACGTGTGTGGTGGTGATCAACCGGATAATCCCCGACAGCAATGCTTGTGCGATACAACGGTTCCACCTGCGTATAAGGATGTGTAATATGGTTCAAAGTAAAGCGTACCAGACCATGTATACGCCGTGACTCCCGGTGATAGGGAATAAAAGGAAGTCTATCTGTCGTGGGATACTCATCGTCGGCAAGTCCTAATGTTTTATAGCCGAGTTCATGTTGCATGAAATAGACGAAGCACAAGGTATAGTGTTTGGCATATTCCAGTGCTTTCTTTCGCTCTTCAGGAGTCATCTCTACTAAATTGATGTAGTAATCATTACCCTCTATCGGCCAATTTATCATATACTTATTATTAGGAAGCCTTCCATAGGTCAGCATCATCTCTTTAGACCAAACGCGGTCCGGCTCTTTAGGGGTAATGCAGATTGGATTTGCACATGCACAAGCAAACTCTTTCGGGTCATACCCCTCCGGTTGTGAAATAGTGACATCTTTTCCATAATCTTTAAGAATTGCTACATAGGTGATATCCTGCACGATATTATTCCCCTTTTCAGGAGCAATATCTTCATTGGTATCGCTGCGACTTTCCATACCTATATCATACTTCACACCACACAACTTTGCCACATCCCCAAGTTCGGTTGCATCAATCAACACCTTGGCACGAACTGTCTTCAGCCCCTTATCCTTGGTTTGCACAACTGCCAACCAACATTCACCTTCTCGTTTGAGGTCCTTTAAAGTGGCTTGTTTCCAGACTGACAGATTTTTCTCTGCCTGCGTCATTTCGTGTAGAACAGCATTACCTGCCGATGGCTCAAAAAGCAGATTGCTGACCCAGCCTGTACGCATCGCATCAAGGCCTCCATAATAGTCAGACAAGCGATTTTTTAATTCTCCCCAAAGTCCGGCAGGCAGATTGTAATTTCCATCAATGGCGCTGACACCTGCAGCGGTAAGCATTCCTCCCAACCACTCGGTTTCTTCTATAATTAGCGCCTTAACCCCCATTCTTGCCGCCTGAATGCCGGAAGTCACTCCACTGGCACCACCGCCCACCACGAGTACATCTATTTGATTATCCTGCGCATCATCATAAGGTATAAAAGACGTAAACAGAATGCTTAAACAAGCTATAAGGAAAGACTTCATAATATAGATTTTTTATTATTTATGCGGTTAATTTCACTTTCGAACAACGCAAATATACATATATTTTTTTATTAAACAAGAAATATTTAATAAAAAAACAGCCAAATAAATAAATTGAACAGAAATATTTAATTATAAAAGGTCGGAAACACACAGAAAAGAAAACAGGAAAAAGCTTTCAAGCTCCATTTTATAAATTATTGCTTTATTGGCAAACACATGGTTCACTTAAAAAAAAGAAATAGATACCCCAAATACAAGTTGCCATGATATGAACATTTTAGACTTATCATAACAAAATCAGCGAGATAATATCTCGCTGATTGATTATATTATGTAAGAGACAACTACTTCAGAAGAGCTCTTTTGATTTTATTTCAGCCTCCTTCCGGGAATTATTTAGAGAAATTTTATCTGTTTTTCGGAGAGACATAGCGGGTCATATGACAAAGGGAAACAGACAAAAAACCGAAAACAAATTCAGAAGGAGCTCAGCATCTCTTTATACTTTGCCGGGGCAGTCAGAATTTTCACCGCCTCCTTCAAGTCATTATCGTCTTTCAACTGTTCAATGATACTGCCACGCTGATAATAATAACGTTTTACGATTTCTATGGCAATCATCGCTTTTATCTCTTTAGAGAAATGGTCGAGGTCGCGATCCAAATTGTGTTTCAGTTTTTGTTCCAAGGCTTTAAACTCTTCCGAAGCATCCTTCAGATAACCTTCAAACTCTGCCATCTCTTTCAAGTTCTTCAGTATCTTCTCTGTCTGCTGGTCATACTTAAAGTCAGTCTTTTTCACCATTGCTTTAAAATCGGCATAGTCAGCATCCGTGACTTTGAACTTCTCCGGTGCAGGAATCGCGGTGTGTTCTCGACAATACTCCGTGGCATAATCGAATATCAAATTATCATTGACCAGATAATAAAGAATATTAGGCAATTTATCCTGCTTCACCGTTATGTCCGGAGTCACCCCACCACCGTCGCGCACTTCACGGCCGGCAACCGTATGAAATACAGTCGTCAGACTATCCGGTATGCGTCCTACACTGCCATCCTCATTCCGATGCTTGTAATCTATGGCTTGCACACAACGCCCGCTGGGGATGTAGTACTTCGACGTGGTCAGTTTTATCGTACCTCCGTACGGCAACGGACGGGTGGTTTGCACCAAGCCTTTGCCGAAAGTCCGGTTACCGATGACGACCGCACGGTCAAGATCCTGCAAAGAGCCCGCAAGTATCTCTGAAGAAGAAGCCGTACCTCCGTTGACAAGAACTGCCAGGGGTATTTCCAAATCCAATGGTTCACGCAAGGTTTTATAAGTGCTGCCGGCTTGTCTCATCTTACCTTTTGTCGTCACAAGAGTCTTGCCGCGAGGCAAGAAGAAGTTGGCTATCTCGATAGACTCTTCCAGCAAGCCGCCACCATTATTTCGCAAGTCAATCACCAGAGAAGTAATCCCTTTTTTCTTCAAGTCCAGAAAAGCCTGTTTGAATTCTCTGGAAGGATTTCCGGAGAAAGTGCTCAGGTTGATGTAGCCAATGTGGTTATCCAACATCGTATAGTAAGGAATAAACGGCAGTTGGATGGAACGACGGACAATATCGAACTCCAGCAACTTCTCCACACCCGGACGTTGCACTTTCAGCTTGAAACTCGTGCCAACCTGACCGCGAAGCATCTCGCTTACCTCCTGATTGTTTTTTCCGGCAAGGTCTTTCCCATCAATTTCCATCAGGATATCTCCCGCCTTCAAACCCACATTGGCCGCCGGCATATTCTCATAAGGTTCCGCAATCATGGAACGTTTCAACTTTGCATTCCATGTGATGATGGAGCCTATGCCGCCATAAGAGTTTTTCAACATCTGTTCCAACTCGCTCTGATCATCCTCCGGATAGTACGCCGTATAAGGATCCAAGGAATAGAGCATGGCGTCAATGCCCTCCCGAATGGTCTTGTCCGGATTAATGGTATCCACATAGAACATATCCAACTCTTTCACGATAGAATTGAACACATCCAGATTCTTGGCTATTTTAAAATTGTGACTGTCGCCACTCTTGAAACTAAGAAAACAGACAGCCCCTGCCACAAGAAGCAGAGCAGCCATCCGGCGTATTTGTAAAAAATTCCTCATATTCGCTAATCGTTGACTATCATTATTTCTTCTCTAACCTTTTCCCGTTGAACAGCCGAAAGCTCCGTCTCCGGCACTTGTATCACAATATACCGACACATCCGATACGGCGTTGCCTGACCCTATTATTTTATCCATCAGTGATATTTTTTTCGCAAAGATATTGCATATTTCAAAATATCCTATTACTTTTGCACCGCATTTAAGGAAATGCAACACTCTTCCTTAGCTCAGTCGGTTAGAGCATCTGACTGTTAATCAGAGGGTCCTTGGTTCAAGTCCAAGAGGAAGAGCAAAAGTCCTTGAATGCAACATTCTTCCTTAGCTCAGTCGGTTAGAGCATCTGACTGTTAATCAGAGGGTCCTTGGTTCAAGTCCAAGAGGAAGAGCGAAAAAGGTTCGTCATTGTGGCGAACCTTTTTTCATACCGTTTACGAATCGGCCACTGCCAATGTCAAGATACTGAATCGAATACCTTCCACATCTTTGAAGGCATCGGCACAAGCCGTGACAGTGGCGCCGGTAGTCAGCACATCATCTACAATCAACACATGCTTTCCGGCAAAATGCTCCGGGCGATGCAGGCAGAAAATCCCATCCACATTCTCCCAACGTTCATAAGCAGACTTGCGTGTCTGTGTCTCGGTATGCTTCCTGCGCGATACTGAGGAGACATCAACAGGAATATCTGTCACATGGGATATGCCACGGGCGATGCACTCGCTCTGATTATATCCGCGCGACTTCTGCTTACGAGGATGCAAAGGTACGGGAAGTATGACGTTTACGTCCCGAAAGAAATCGACAGACAGCAACTCCGCCGCCATAAAACGCCCCATAGTTTCGCCCAAATCCTGCCGTCCGCCATACTTCAGCCGATGCAGGATATGACGAAAATCACTACCTTTGCGATAATAAAAGAAAGAGGAAGCACGCACCAGAGGTATTTTTCCCCAAAACATGCGCTCCACAGGATTGTCCGCATGAAGATGAAAGTCAGTCCGTGGCATGTCAATGTTGCACCTCATGCAAATGCCCTCTTCCCCCTCTTGTAAGGAGTTTCCGCATACCGCACACCGACATGGGAAAAACAACCGTACAAAAGAATCAATCCAAGTTTTAAGTATATCCCTCATTTCGTCGAAATTCAAGCGGCCGGTATGCCTACATATTAAGCGGTGGAACTTCTTGTACCAATTTCACGAATAAGGGATGCAGAGGCCCGTTGGTGGCAATGATGTGATGTTCATCCATGAAATGCTCATTGCCATAGAAATCGGTCACTTTACCACCCGCCTCCAGCACCATGAGGGCAGCCGCCGAGAAGTCCCACTTGCCGATGAAAGCCTCCAGCCAAGCATCGAAGCGTCCGGCAGCCACATAGCAAAGGGCCAGAGCCGCCGAACCGTTCATGCGAATGCCGGCCACCTTTCCATATAGCTCGCGTATCAAATGTTCACCCGTACGGGCATATTGTTCAAAATTGTAGGGCAGTTCAGCAACAATAAAGGCTTCTTCTGCTTTTTCGATGGCCGAAACACGCATCTCCTCCCCGTTCACATAGGATCCTCCTCCCTTCCAAGCATAAAAACACTCATCCCGGCACGGCTCATAGACTACCCCCAGAAGGAGGGAATGTTTATCACGCAAAGCAATGCTGACGCAATAAGGAGCGTTGTCATGGATATAATTCGTGGTTCCATCCAAAGGGTCTATCACCCAGCAATAAGGTTCATCGCGATAAACGGCAGAACCCTCTTCCGCAATAAACCCCGCATCGGGCATAAGCTGCCCGAGTGCGGCCACTATCCGTTTTTCCGATTCTTTGTCCACATAAGACACATAATCGTGTGCACGTTTCTCCTCCACCACTTCCCTATGGAAATTCTTCCGTTCCTCCTTCAGAAAATGTCCCGCTTCGCGAGCTATGCGACATACAGCCTCTGTCAGTATTCTCAAATCCTCCATATTTTTCACTCAATTATTTTCTATCTACAAAATTATATAGAAAAATCGAGTTTTCTATATAATTTTGTGTCTCCACATGAGCGCGTTTACAAAATTATTGCATCCATAGAGGGATTGGACACCGGCGTAGTCCTTTCAGGCTGAAGAGGAAAGTAAAAAACTTTATTAGCCCGGACGACAAAATACTTGTCGCCTAAAGAGACTTATGGGAAAAGTTTACGAGCTATAATATAACCAACGGAATACGAATCGGTTAAATATGGATATATCACCAAATTTACAGATACTTATAATTCATCGAACTCACGTTATTTTACCTTACGCGAGACTTTTCTTTCTCCTTCTTTTTGAACAGTCAAGTATTCCTTGACAGTTGACTTTTGCTCCAGTTCGCCCTCCCTAAAAACATTACCGACATGCAGACTTACATTCTGTTTGGTTGTTTGAAAAAGCTCCACCATCTGAGCCTGAGTCAGCCACACTGTCTCGTTCTCCATACGGACATCCACCTGTGTCTGCCCGTCTTCAGACTGGTATATGATGATTTGATTATTCGAGTCCATAGCCCATTTTTTTTAAATAATGACCTTAGTTCATTGTTGGTTGCTTCCATCATTTTATTCTTAAATGACCGTTCCATGCGGTGAGTATTTCGCTTCATCAAAAACTCACTTGAAAATCTGCATCGCAATCCATGCGCAAGCCTCGGCATCGGACAGGGCATGATGATGCTGTTCCAATCGATAACCGCAGCAGGCCGCCACCGTGTGCAGCTGATAATTCGGCAGTCCCCTGATGACACGGCGTGCCGCTTGCAATGTACAATGAAAGTCATAATCGGGATAATCCATGCAATATACCCGGAAAACAGCCTTCAGGCAACTTTCATCAAAGGCTTTGTTGTGCGCCACCAACGGTAATCCCTCAATGCGCGGAGCTATCTCTTGCCAGACCGACGGAAAGAGCGGTGCATGCGCCGTATCAGCCTGCGTCAGCCCATGCACACGCGTGTTCCAATAAGTATAATATTCCGGTTCGGGACGAATGAGACTATAATAGCTGTCCGTCAATTCCCCATCCCGCACAACCACCACTCCTACGCTGCACACGCTGCAACGCTGTTCGTTAGCCGTTTCAAAATCAATTGCGGCAAAATTTTCCATATTTTAAAAACTTCATGCCAAAAATAGTCAGAAAAATCCATCCGTACAGCAAAATGAACTGCAAAAAATAAAAAAGAAGAAGTCTTTTTTATCCCTGCGGTTTGCCATATCTTTTTCCTCAAAATTATACTAATACAATAGTTATTTGATATGCTATGTTACAAATATGAATGGATTCTTGGCAAATAAAATGCAATGAAAGAATGGTCCTAACAATAGAAAACGTTTCGTTTTATTGTGAATAGCCCATAGAGTTTATCCGAATTTTCTTTAGATAGAAAAATTAGCCATATCTTTGCGAAAAGAAGTAATTACTTATTTCACTTTCTATCAGATAAAGAACAGAACATAATGGAACATCCCCTTTCTCAATTCCGGTATTGTCCGAAGTGCGGTTCCGCCCGGTTCGAGATTCACAACGGCAAGTCAAAACGATGTGCCGACTGCGGTTTTGTCTACTACTTCAACTCTTCGGCCGCCACAGTGGCGTTCATTCTGAACGAACAGAACGAGCTTCTTGTATGCCGTCGCGCCAAAGAGCCGGCCAAAGGCACGCTGGACCTGCCCGGCGGTTTTATCGACATGGCAGAAACGGGTGAAGAAGGTGTCGCCCGCGAAGTAAAGGAAGAGACAGGCATGACGGTGACAGATGCACAATACCTCTTCTCACTACCCAACATCTACGTTTATTCCGGTTTTTCCGTACACACGCTGGATATGTTTTTTCTGTGTAAAGTGACCGACACACAACATTTCAAGGCGATGGACGATGCCGCAGAACTTTTCTTCCTCCCATTGAAAGACATACGGCCGGAAGAGTTCGGACTACATTCCATCCGAAAAGGAGTGAAGAAGTTCATCGACGAATATGCCTCAGACTGATGCATCCCCACTGCAAATCCGTATCAAAGCCGTGTCAAAGCCGTATTTTCTCCGTATCTATATAGACGGAGCAGAAACCGGGGAGGCACAGCGTGTATGCGGAGGTGATACGGAGTTGATACGGAGGATATACGGAGGATATACGGAGCTGATGCGGAGAAAATGCGGAGGATGTACGGGTGGGCCATGCCTCCTTAACCGGTCTTCATTATCTTCACCGGAGAATCTCTTTCAAATATCCTAAAAAAAACAAACGGATAAAACAAATATGGTTTAAAACCTGTATGTTTGTAGAATACCTATTCGAAAACAAAGGATGAAAAATAGAATATCTCGAATACTCTGCACCGCACTTTGCTGTGCACCTTTACTCGCGACAGCACAGACCGGCGAGAAAAACACATCTCCCCAAAGACTCTATCAGGAAGGTAAAACCTTGTTCCGGCAAAAAGCCTACGCCGCTGCCGTCTCTCCGCTACAGATGTATGTACGCCAAATGCAGGCAGACGGACAACCGCTGCCCGACACGGGACAACGGCAGGAAGCGGAATATATGCTGGTATGCACCGCCTACGAACTAAGAAACCCTAAGAGTATGGAACTATTGAGGGCTTTTCTGGATGATTATCCCGACACGCCCCATGCCAACCGCATCTATGCGCTCATCGCTTCGACTTGCTTCTTTGAAGAGAAATACGACGAAGCACTTGCCATGTTCAACTCCACCCGCCTCGACCTGCTGGCACCTGAGGAACGAGACGACATGACCTACCGTTTGGCTACCTCTTACCTGAAGACAGGCAACGTCAAAGAAGCGGCCGTATGGTTCGAGACCCTGCGCAGCACAAGCCGGCGATATGCCGCCGACTGCGCCTATCATATCTCCTACATCCGATATACTCAAGGCAGACATGACGAAGCACTCAACGGCTTTCTGACTTTGCAGCAAAACGAGAAATACAGAAGTCTCATCCCCTACTACATCGCCGAAATCTATCTGATAAAGAAGCAGTACGACCAAGCCGAAGCGGTGGCCAAGAATGCTTTGGCCGCTCACTCCGACGGACTGTCATACGCCCATACGGCCGAGATGAACCGTGTGCTGGGAACAGCCGAATATCACTCCGGCAAGTATCACGAAGCCATGAAATCTCTTGCTGCCTATTTAGAACATAACAGCGAAGCTACACCCCGAAGGGACGCTCTTTACATGCTGGGAATGTCTCGCTACCAATGCGGCGTGTATTCGCAGGTGGCTGACGTCCTCAGCCGGGTAACCACCGAACAAGACGCCCTCGCACAAAATGCCTGGCTGCACATGGGGTTGGCCTATCTGCAACTGGCCGACAAGTCCAATGCGCGCATGGCTTTCGAGCAGGCAGCCGCCGGCAACGCCGACCGTAAAATAAAAGAACAGGCAGCCTACAATCATGCCTTGTGCATCCACGAGACATCCTATTCCGCTTTCGGCGAATCGGTGACCGTTTTCGAGAAGTTCCTGAACGAATTCCCCTCTTCGGCCTATGCTGACAAAATCAGCGGCTATCTGGTGGAGGTATATATGAACACGCGCAGCTACGATGCGGCCCTCCGCTCCATAGAGCGCATTGCCCAACCGGGCAGAGCCATTCTGGAAGCCAAGCAGAAGATTCTGTTCCAGCTCGGCACACAGTCTTTTGCCAATACGCAGTTCGAACAGGCCATCGGCTACTTCGACCGCAGTGTGGCTCTAGGGCAATACAATCTCCAGACCAAAGCCGATGCGGCCTACTGGCTCGGTGAGGCTTATTACCGCCTGAACCGGATGCGTGAAGCCTCGCGCAACTTCAACGAATATCTATCACTCACCCGACAGAGGGATACGCAGATGTTCGCACTTGCCTACTACAACCTTGCCTACATCGCCTTCCACCGTAAAGAGTATGCAACGGCAGAAAACAACTTCCGTAACTTTGTCCGGTTGGATAAAGGGGAGCATCCCCTCGTGCTGGCCGATGCCTACAACCGCATCGGCGACTGCTGCATGCACGTGCGCCGCTTCGACGAAGCCAAGCAATGCTATACAAAGACCGAGAGTCTGGGCACTCCCGCAGGAGATTATTCTTACTATCAGATGGCATTGGTGACCGGTCTGCAAAAAGACTATGCCGGCAAGATAGTCCTTCTGGAACGTTTGGCAAGCAAATATCCCGATTCTCCTTATGCCATCAATGCCCTCTACGAGAAAGGACGTTCCTATGTGCAGAGCAACAACAACCGACAGGCCATTGCGGCTTTCGGCGAACTGTTGGACAAATACCCCGAGAGTCCAGTCAGCCGCAAAGCTGCCGCGGAAATCGGCTTGCTTTATTATCAAAGCGATGACTACGCTCGTGCCATCGAAGCCTATAAACACGTAGTCACCCGCTATCCGGGAAGTGAAGAGGCCCGCCTTGCCATGCGCGATTTGAAGTCAATCTATGTGGACACCGACCGCGTGGAAGAGTTTGCAGCCCTTGCCGCACAGATGCCCGGGGCGGTGCGCTTCGAACCGAGCGAACAGGACTCGCTGACTTACATCGCCGCGGAGAAGACATATATGAGGGGCGAAGTTTCCGCAGCCAAAAGCAGCTTTCTTCGCTACCTGCAAAGCTACCCCAACGGCGCCTTCAGCCTGAACGCACATTACTACCTCTGCCTGACGGGAAAAGAACAAAAGGACGGGGAGGCTGTGCTGGAACATGCCGGGAAGTTGCTGGAATATCCGGATAATCCCTACTCCGAAGAAGCTTTACTGATGCACGGCGAAATCCTCTTCAACCGCCGGCAATATGCCGAGGCACTTGCCGACTACAAGAAACTGCAGGCCAAAGCCTCCACCGCCGAACACCGCCGACTGGGTACCATCGGCATACTGCGCTGCGGAGCACTGACCGGCAACGATGCCGAAGTGATTCATGCCGCCACAGCTCTGCTGGCCGAGGCCAATCTCACTCCGGAACTGCGCAACGAAGCACTGTACCACCAAGCCAAAGCCTATCTGAATCAGAAGGCCGACAAGAAAGCCATGGACAACCTCCGGTTGCTGGCCAAAGACACCCGTACCCTTTATGGTGCGGAAGCCAAATATCTGGTGGCGCAGCAACTCTATGCAGGGCATGAGTATGCCGCTGCCGAGAAGGAGATACTCGACTTCATCGACCAAAGCACTCCTCATGCTTATTGGTTGGCACGCAGCTTCATTTTGCTCTCGGATGTGTATGTGGCCATGAACAAGAAGATAGATGCCCGCCAATATCTGTTGAGCTTGCAGCAGAACTATGGCGCCGATGACGACATTGAGAAAATGATTAACGAGAGACTGGAAAAACTGAAATAAAAGAAGCCACGCATTGGCGTAAAAGAGAAATTATGAGAAAGTTAAGATATATCCTCGCCGGAATGGTACTGACAGCCGCCTCTTCAGCAGCCGTGGCACAAACGCAGGCCAAAGACACGACCGTGAACCGGACGGTCATTGTGGAACAGGAGTATAATCCGGACATCATGGATGCCTCGAAAATAAATGTGTTGCCCCAAGTGGAGCAGCCTGCCGCCAGTAAAAAAGAAGTGGAATATGACGCTTCCCTCGCTCCCGCCGGAAACATCCCAGCAAGCATCATGCCGGTATATGGCGGCAAAGAAACGCAAGCAGAGGCTCACCCCGGCTATGTGCGTCTGGGACATGGCAACTATGGCAATCTTGATGTACATGCCAACTATCTGTTCACCTTGTCCGACAAAGACCGCCTCAACCTGATGTTCAAGATGGATGGCATGAACGGCAACCTGAAGCAACCCGAAATCGAAGAGAAGTGGGGTTCTTACTACTACCACACCAACGCCTCGGTGGGCTACACCCATGCCTTCAGCAAAGTGGATATGGACATTGCCGGAAGATTCGGGTTGAGCAATTTCAACTTCCTGCCCTTCTCTGCAAGGAACAAGCAGAAATTCACTTCGGGCGACGTACACTTCGGCGTGAAGTCTACCGCCGACGACCTGACACTCCGCTTCCGGGCCGAGACCAACCTGATGTTCTACGAGCGTCAGCAAGACTTCATCGGCAACGGCATCAACGAGACCACAGTGCGCACGCTGGCAGAAACCATCGGTAACCTCTCTGAAAGCCAACTCGTGGGCGTGGCATTCCACATGGACAACACGTTCTATAACAACTACCAGTTTCAGACCCATCACGCCCTGAACTTCAATCCCTATTATCAGCTTCTGGGCGAAGACTGGAAAGTGCGCATCGGCGCACATACCGACTTGGCATTCGGGTTTGGCAAGAAGGTGCGCTTCTCGCCCGACGTGGCAGCCCAATATACCTTTTCCGACAATTATACCCTCTACGCACAGGCCAAAGGCGGTAAGCTGCAGAACGACTTCCGCCGTCTGGAGACCCTCCATCCGTACGGACTGATAACGGAACAGACCGACGCTACCTACGAACAGCTGAATGCCGCCCTCGGCTTCAAGGCAAGTCCGGCTCCCGGAGTCTGGCTGCACCTCTACGGCGGCTACCAAAGCTTGAAGGATGACCTCATGTTCTTCCCCGAATTCGACGACTCCATGACCCTCTTGCTGCGTACGGTGCAAACCGATACGAAGAATATCTATGCGGGAGCAGAAGTAAACTACAGCTACAAAGACCTCATCCACCTCACCGCATCGGGTGTGTATCGCAACTGGAGAGCGGATGGAGAAGAAGTGACCCAAGCAAGGGTGCTCGCTTTCAAACCGGCTTTCGAGGCCAACTTCCGCATCGATGTACGCCCCGTATCGTCCGTACTCGTGGGGCTCGGCTATCAGCACGCTTCGCGCGAAAAGGTGGAAGACCCCAAAGTAGCAGCCATCGGCAACCTCTATTTGAACGGCAGCTACGAACTCTTCAAAGGTATCGCTGTATATGCGCGTGCCAATAATCTATTGAACAAGAATTATCAATATTATTGGATGTATCCTGCCCAAGGCGTCAACTTTGTAGGTGGAGTAAGCTTTCATTTCTAATTTTTTTCCTACTTTTGCGCCCGAATTCAGTGACGGGAGCCACCAAAAAGAGAAAATTATGCAGAAAAACCTTGTAATTGTCGAGTCTCCGGCAAAAGCTAAGACCATCGAAAAGTTCTTGGGGAAAGATTTTAAAGTACTTTCCAGCTACGGCCATATACGCGATTTGAAGAAAAAAGCATTCAGCATCAATATTGAAAAGAACTTCGAGCCGCACTATGAGATTCCCTCAGACAAAAAGAAAATCGTAGCCCAACTGAAGGAAGAAGCCGAACAAGCCGAAACCGTCTGGCTGGCTTCCGATGAGGACCGCGAAGGAGAAGCCATCGCTTGGCATTTGTATGAGGTTCTGAAACTCAACCCGGAACATACTAAGCGCATCGTCTTTCATGAAATCACCCAAGATGCTATCCTGAAAGCCATAGAGAATCCCCGCGACATCGATATCAACTTGGTAGATGCCCAGCAGGCACGACGTATCTTGGATCGCATCGTAGGTTTTGAACTCTCGCCGATATTATGGCGAAAAGTGAAACCAGCTCTTTCCGCCGGCCGCGTGCAATCCGTTGCCGTCCGCCTCATCGTGGAACGCGAACGCGAAATACAAGCTTTCCGGGTCGAAGCCGCCTATCGGGTGACCGCCATCTTCCTCGTGCCCGACGACAACGGAAAAACCGTGGAAATGAAAGCCGAACTGGCTCGTCGCATCAATACAAAAGAAGAGGCCCTGAAGTTCCTGGAAAGCTGCAAGTCGGCCACTTTCGCCATCAACGACATCACCACCCGCCCGCTGAAGAAGACACCCGCCGCCCCATTCACCACCTCCACCCTGCAACAAGAAGCCGCCCGCAAACTGGGCTTCACCGTGGCACAGACCATGATGGTGGCGCAACGCCTTTATGAATCGGGACTTATCACCTACATGCGTACCGACTCGGTGAACCTCTCCGAACTGGCCGTGAACGACTGCAAGGAAACCATCGCCAACCTGATGGGCGAACGCTATGTACATCCCCGGCACTTTGCCACCAAGACCAAAGGAGCACAAGAGGCGCACGAGGCCATCCGCCCCACTTATATGGAGAACACCCGGATAGAGGGTAGCCCCCAGGAAAAGAAACTGTACGACTTGATATGGAAGCGCACCATCGCTTCGCAAATGACCGATGCCGAAGTGGAGAAAACCACCGTGAACATCGGCATCAGCAACGCATCGGACACCTTCACGGCTGTGGGAGAGGTGATTACATTTGACGGTTTCCTCCGTGTGTACAGAGAATCGTATGACGACGATGCAGAACCTCAAGAGGATGAAGCCCGCTTGCTGCCCCCCTTGAAGAAAGCGCAGCAACTGCAATTCGATCATATCACCGCTACCGAGCGTTTCACACAGCATCCCGCCCGCTACACCGAGGCAAGCCTCGTACATAAGTTGGAGGAGTTGGGCATCGGACGTCCGTCTACCTATGCTCCCACCATTTCCACCATTCAGCAACGCGAATATGTGGTGAAAGGAGAAAAAGCGGGCGAGGAACGTGCATACAATGTGCTTACGCTGAAAGACAATGAGATAGCAGATACGGGACATACCGAAATCACCGGGGCGGAAAAATCGAAGCTGATGCCTACCGATACCGGCATCGTGGTGAACGACTTTTTAATAGAGTACTTCCCAAACATTCTCGACTACAACTTCACCGCCAATGTAGAAAAACAGTTCGACGAGATAGCAGAAGGTAACAAACAGTGGACCGCCATCCTGAAGACATTCTACAAAGACTTCCACCCCTCCGTTGAAAAAACACTTGCCGCCAAGAGCGCACATAAGGCCGGCGAACGCATTCTCGGCAGCGACCCTGCCAGCGGCAGACAGGTGTCGGTAAAGATAGGCCGTTTTGGCCCGGTAGTGCAGATAGGCACTGCGGAAGACAATGAAAAGCCCCGCTTCGCCCAACTGAAAAAAGAGATGTCTCTCGAAACCGTCACTTTGGAAGAAGCGTTGGATCTATTCAAACTTCCACGCGCATTGGGCGAATACGAAGGCAAGGAGGTGGTGATCGGAGCTGGACGTTTCGGCCCGTACATTCAGTACAACGGCACGTACACCTCACTGCCCAAGACTATGGATCCGATGACCGTCACGCTGGAAGAAGCCGCCGGACAGCTGAAAAAGAAGCAGGAAGAAGAAGCCCAAAGGCATATCAAGAAATTTGAGGAGGAGCCGGAACTTGAAATACTGAACGGTCGATACGGCCCTTACATTGCTTATAAAGGCAGCAACTACAAAATACCTAAGGACATTGTTCCGCAAGACTTGAACCTGCACGCCTGCCTGGAACTTGTAAGGCTGCAAAGCGAGAAAGCAAACAGGCCCAGAAGAACGGCTAAGGCAGTGAAAAGCACAGCAAAAGCTGTTAAAACGACTAAAAAGAAATAGCCGATATCATCATCCCGACCTCAACAAGAAGATTTTTTTAAACGCAAATGACGCTGAACACGCAGACTTCTTCATTTAAGTCGTGCGCATTCAGCGTCACCTATCTTTTTCATTCTTACATTCTATCCGGAACCTCGATGCCGAGCAGCCCCATGCCCAGACGCACCACTTTGGCCACATTGGCGGAGAGGACAAGGCGGAACACCTTCACCGCTTCGTCCTTTTCATGCAGAATGCTGAAGTCGTGATAGAACTGGTTGTATTCTTTCACAAGGTCATAGATATAGTTGGCAATAACGGAAGGGCTGTAATCTTCGCCTGCCTGCTTCACCACCGCGGCAAAATCGGCCAGCATCTGTATCAGCCCTTCTTCTTTTTCGCTCAGCTCAACGCCTGCAGACAATCGGGAAGGTATCACGAGGTTTGCCTCTTTAGCCTTACGGAGCACGGACCGGATGCGCGCGTACGTATATTGTATAAATGGGCCGGTATTACCGTTGAAGTCAATCGACTCTTTCGGGTTGAACGTCATATTCTTGCGGGCATCTACTTTCAGAATGAAATACTTCAAGGCTCCCAATCCGACAATGCGGGCAATGTTGTCTGCCTCTTCCTGCGTCAAGCCATCCAGCTTGCCCAACTCGCCGGAAGTTTCCTTGGCTGTGGCTATCATCTCGGCCATCAGGTCGTCGGCATCCACCACCGTACCTTCGCGGCTCTTCATCTTGCCCTCGGGAAGTTCCACCATTCCATAGGAAAAATGTACCAATCCCTTGCCCCATTCAAAGCCCAGCTTATCGAGCAGAATGGAAAGAACCTGAAAGTGATAGTTCTGTTCGTTGCCTACCACATAAATCATCTTGTCGATGGGGTAATCGGCAAAACGCAGTTTGGCAGTACCTATATCCTGCGTCATATATACGGAAGTTCCGTCGGAACGAAGGAGCAGTTTGTGGTCCAAGCCTTCGCCGGTAAGATCCGCCCATACAGACCCGTCTTCTTTTCTGTAGAAAAAGCCTTTCTCCAAACCCTCAAGCACTTTTTCCTTTCCTTCAAGATAGGTATCGGACTCATAGTATATCTTGTCGAAGGTAACCCCCATCATGCGGTATGTCTCATCAAAGCCGGCATATACCCAATCGTTCATCTTCTTCCACAAGGCACGAACGTCAGGGTCATTGGCTTCCCATTTGACCAACATCTCCCGTGCTTCTTTCATCAAAGGCGATTCGGCTTCGGCCTTCGCCTTGGCTTCTTCTTCGCTCAATCCTCCGGCTTGGTATTTGGCCGTCAGTTCTTTTACCTCGGCCTTGTAATGCTTATCAAAGGCCACGTAGTAATCACCAATCAGGTGGTCGCCCTTCTTGCCGGACGATTCGGGAGTTTCGCCGTTGCCGTACTTCTGCCATGCCAGCATTGATTTACAGATATGGATGCCACGGTCGTTGACGATATTTGTCTTCACCACCTTGTTTCCGTTTGCAGCCATGATGTTGGCCAAAGCATTACCCAGCAGGTTGTTGCGGACATGTCCCAGATGGAGAGGTTTATTCGTGTTGGGAGAGGAATATTCAATCATCACAAGCGGGGACGCATCGGTGACAGATAGAATGCCATACTGTTCGTCCGCCTGAATGCCATTAAGCAGTTCAATCCACGCAGAAGAGGCGACGGTCAGGTTCAAGAAACCTTTGATGACATTGAACGATGCCACCATAGGCTCGTTTGCCTGCAAGTACCCGCCAATTTCCTGCGCCGTTTGCTCCGGCCCCTTTTTTGAAATACGGAGGAAAGGAAAGACCACCAGCGTAAGGTGCCCTTCAAACTCTTTCTTGGTTTTCTGCAACTGCACTTGCGCGGCAGGCACTTCCTGCCCGTACAGCGATTTCAGTCCGCCAATGACGGACGTTACCAGTTTCTGTTCTATATCCATGATGTTAATGTATTTTCGGAGGGACAAAGATAATGCAAAACAAAAGCAGAATAAAATTTTGCGAATAAAAAAGGGCGCACCGCCTTGCGGACACGCCCTTTTTCTGTCATACCTTATGATGTTTCTCGCTTATTCAGCAGTCAACTCTGTACCCGCTTTGAATTTTACAACTTTCTTTGCGGGAATGTTGATAGCTTGCTTCGTAGAAGGATTAATGCCTCTACGTTCAGCTCTTTCTGCCACAGAAAAAGTTCCAAAACCAACCAATGATACTTTATCACCGGCTTTCATTGCCTTAGTTACTGATGCAACAAACGCATCCAATGCTTTTTTAGAGTCTACTTTTGACAAGCCAGACTCTGTTGCGATAGCGCTGATAAGTTCCGCTTTATTCATAATACTTCAAATTAATTAATTATGTTATTAAAAAAAATCGTTCCTTTTTCTTTTACAAAGCTCCACAAAAATAGAGCAATATTTCTGAATATCAAACAAAAATATTAAAAAAATATAGGGAAATGACGAAAAAGAAGATTTAGAATAGAGTTTTTCTGCTATAAAACAGAATTTATTCGTATTTTTGCAAGAAAATGCAGACAAATGGCACCTTTTTCACCTTGCCGAAAATATTAGAATGAGGAATTATGAATACAATACCTACTGTCACCAAAAACCTATTAATAATCAATGTATTGATGTTCTTAGGCATCATCGTAGTCCAAAGTTACGGTGTGGATCTTGCCCAATACCTGGGCCTGCACTTTTTTCTTGCCGAAGACTTCAATGCCGCGCAGCTGATAACCTACATGTTCATGCATGCCGGTTTCTCGCACGTATTCTTCAACATGTTCGCCGTATGGATGTTCGGGCGGATTTTAGAGCAGGTATGGGGGCCGAAGCGCTTCTTGTTCTATTATCTGGCTTGCGGCATAGGAGCCGGAATCATTCAGGAGCTGGTGCAATACATTCATTATGAGACAGTGCTTTCTGCCTACGACAGCGTAAACACGGGGATGTCTGTCATTCCGATGAAAGAATACCTCAACATGCTTACGACCGTAGGCGCTTCGGGAGCGGTATATGCCATCCTGCTGGCATTCGGCATGCTATTCCCCAACCAGCAGATGTTCATCTTTCCCCTCCCCTTCCCCATCAAGGCAAAATATTTTGTCATCGGTTACGCACTGATTGAGCTATATGCGGGACTTGCGAATAATGCAGGAGACAATGTTGCTCACTTCGCACATTTAGGCGGCATGATATTCGGTTTTATCCTGATTATGTATTGGAGAAAAAAGGACAAAGGAAATGGCTACTATTATAACTGAACTGAAGGATAACTTTCGCAGAGGAACGATTTATATCCGGTTGATATACATCAATGCGGGCGTGTTTGTTCTCGCCACATTGACGGAGATAGTGCTCCGGCTTTTCAACCGCAGCGTGGCAGGGATGTTCGAGTGGCTGGAACTGCCGGCATCGTTTCATCGATTTGCCCTGCAACCCTGGTCGCTGCTGACGTATATGTTCATGCATGCCGGATTGCCGCATATTCTTTTCAACATGCTATGGCTCTATTGGTTCGGTGCACTGTTTCAGAGGCTCTTCTCTGCCAAACACCTACGCGGAGTATATGTGCTTGGAGGAATCGGCGGAGGCTTGTTGTACATGGCCGCCTATAACATTTTCCCGTACTTCGCACCTATGATAAACGGCAGTTTCATGCTCGGAGCCTCCGCTTCCGTACTGGCTGTTGTGACCGCCACGGCATACCGCGAACCCGATTATCCCGTACGGTTGTTCCTTTTCGGTACTGTCCGGCTGAAATATCTGGCACTAATTGTCATAGGTACCGACTTGCTGTTCATCACTTCCGGCAATGCCGGCGGACACATCGCACACGTAGGAGGCGCATTAGCCGGTTTATGGTTTGCAGTGGCCCTCGGCAAAGGAACAGACATCGTGCTATGGATAAACAAATCATTGGACATGCTATCTTCGTTATTCAGCTTTAAACCCCGAAAGCCGAAAATGAAAGTACATTACGGCACCGACAGAGAAAAAGATTACAATTATAACGCCCGAAAGAAAGCTCAATCCGATGAACTGGACCGCATCCTCGACAAGCTGAAAAAGTCGGGATATGAAAGTCTGACGACAGAGGAAAAGAAAAATCTGTTCGATGCCAGCAAGCGCTAAGTTTTTTTAAAGCAAAGGGAAAAGACGTGAAGCACTTAGGAAACCTCGTAGTCCTTCTGATTCTGGCGGCTAATGCCTTATTCACAGGCTTGTTGCTCCTTACCGCCTACAGTCCGCACATTCAGCCGATTGCACATCCGGCAGAATCGTGTCTGGGGCTGATGTTCCCCGTCTTCGTGGCGATAAACGGAAGCTTCCTTGCATTCTGGCTGCTCATACGACATTATAAATCCGCATTGCTGCCTCTGCTTGGTTTTCTGTTGTGCTATTCACAAATACGCGCTTACCTGCCCATCAATCTCCATACAGACCGGCTGCCCGAAGGAAGCATAAAGCTTCTGTCTTACAACATCATGGGATTCGACCGCGCCACCAAGCAAGACGGTAAGAATCCGATACTGACTTATCTGAAAGAGAGCAATGCCGATATACTTTGCCTGCAAGAGTACGCCACGGTAGAATCGCCTCACCACCTCTCACAAAAGGATGTGGAGCAGGCACTCAAAGCATATCCATACCAAGCCATTCATCCGATAGGCAGCGGAAAAGGATTTACCAATAAAACAGCCTGCTATTCCAAATACCCCATTCTCTCATCACGGGTATTGGATTATGCCAGCGGATACAATGGCTCGGTGTTGTACGAAGTGAAGATTGGCAAAGACACCATCACACTTATCAACAATCACTTGGAGTCGAACAAACTGACCCAAGCCGATAAGGTTGCCTATGAAGACATGCTCAAAGCTCCCGAAAAGGAGAAGGTGAAACATGGAATACGCCTATTGATACGCAAACTGGCAGAAGCATCGGCCATCCGCGCTCCACAAGCCGACACCATTGCAAAGGAAATAGCCGCCTCACCGCATTCGTGCATCATTGTCTGCGGCGATTTCAATGACACCCCCATCTCTTACACCCATCGCGTCATCAGTCAGGAGTTGGATGATGCCTTCATCCGGTCGGGGCGCGGGTTGGGCATATCTTATAACCAGAATAAATTCTATTTCCGGATAGACAATATCCTGACAAGCAAGAATCTGAAAGCCTATAATTGCACCGTAGACCATTCCATAAAAGCCTCCGACCATTATCCGATATGGTGCTATATCGCCAAAAAAGAGTAAACAAAGAGTAACAACAATTTAATACCAAGAAAACCATGTTGAAAAAAAGTATTCTAATTTTAGCAGCAAGTTGTATGATGTACTCCTGTGCCACTAAGACGGACAACAATCCGTTCTTTTCCGAGTTTCAAACGCCCAATGGCGTACCGCCTTTCGATAAAATCAAGTTGGAACATTATGAACCCGCCTTTCAAAAAGGAATGGAGGAGCAGAATGAC
Organism: Bacteroides zoogleoformans; assembly: GCF_002998435.1. NCBI lineage: Bacteria > Pseudomonadati > Bacteroidota > Bacteroidia > Bacteroidales > Bacteroidaceae > Bacteroides > Bacteroides zoogleoformans. The sequence goes on from NZ_CP027231.1 coordinate 1,603,736, forward strand.
AACATCCAAGCTATCATTGACAATACGGAGGCTCCGTCTTTCGAGAATGTCATTGCCGCCCTCGACAATAGTTCGCCAATACTGGACCGTGTCGGCGGTGTATTCCACAACCTGACGGAAGCCGAGACAACGGACGAACTGACAGCCCTCTCCATCAAGCTGGCTCCGATGCTGGCCGAGCATGAGGACAACATTTCGCTCAATCAGGAACTTTTCAAGAAAATAGATGCCGTTTACCGGCAGAAAGAGTCACTCGGTCTGTCGCGCGAACAAGAGAGACTGTTGGAAAAGACATACAAAGGATTTGTCCGCTCCGGAGCCAACCTCCCGGCCGACAAGCAGAATCGTCTGCGCGAAATCAACAAACAGCTTTCTACGCTCGGCATCACTTTCAGCAACAATATTCTGAACGAAAACAACGACTTTAAATTGTTTGTCGAGAAAGAAGAAGACCTGGCCGGCCTGCCCGAATGGTTCTGCCAAAGTGCCGCCGAAGAAGCAAAGGCTGCCGGACAAGAAGGCAAATGGCTGTTTACCCTGCACAACTCCAGCCGCCTGCCTTTCCTGCAATACGCAGCCAACCGCCCGTTGCGCGAGCAGATTTACAAAGCTTACATCAACCGCGGCAACAACAATGACAAGAATGACAATAAGAAAATCATCACCGAGATTATAAGCCTGCGACTTGAAAAAGCACAGCTGCTGGGCTTCGACTGCTATTCCAACTTTGTTCTGGAAAATAAAATGGCCAAGAACGCCACCACAGTAATGGATTTCCTGAACAAGCTGTGGGGCTACGCATTGCCCAAAGCAAAAGCCGAAGCATCCGAACTGCAAAAGTTGATGGACAAAGAGGGCAAAGGCGAGAAACTGGAAGCATGGGACTGGTGGTACTACACCGAAAAACTGCGCAAGGAAAAATACAGCCTGGAAGAGTCTGAAATCAAACCTTACTTCAAACTCGAAAACGTGCGCAACGGTGCTTTCTATGCCGCCAACAAGCTGTATGGCATCACGCTGACCAAAATCAACAATGTCCCGGTTTACCATCCCGATGTCGAAGTATTCGAGGTAAAAGCCCGGGACGGCTCACAACTGGGCATCTTCTATGTGGACTACTTCCCGCGCCCGGGAAAGAGAGGCGGAGCCTGGATGAGCAACTATCGCGAACAACGGGGAGACGTACGCCCGCTGATATGCAATGTGTGCAGCTTCACCAAACCCGTGGGCGATACTCCCTCCCTGCTTACCATCGACGAAGTGGAAACCTTGTTCCACGAATTCGGCCATGCCTTGCACGGACTGCTGACCCAATGCCAATACAAAGGAACCTCCGGCACCAATGTGGTACGCGACTTTGTGGAACTTCCTTCCCAAGTCAACGAGCACTGGGCCACCGAACCCGAAGTGTTGAAAATATACGCCAAACACTACCGGACCGGCGAAGAAATTCCCGACACCCTGATTGAAAAAATTCTCAACCAGCAGACCTTCAACCAAGGCTTCATGACAACCGAACTATTGGCAGCAGCCATTCTCGACATGAACCTGCACAACCTGACAAGCACCGAGGGAATTGACGTAGTGGCTTATGAGAAAGAAGCAATGGAAAAACTCGGCCTGATACCCGAAATCGCTCCGCGCTATCGCACCACCTACTTCAACCACATCATCGGAGGTTATGCCGCAGGCTACTACAGTTATCTCTGGGCAAATGTCTTGGACAACGATGCTTTCGAAGCATTCAAAGAACACGGCATCTTTGACAAACAGACCGCCGACCTCTTCCGCCAAAACATACTGGAAAAAGGAGACAGTGAAGACCCCATGGTGCTCTACAAGAACTTCAGAGGTGCTGAACCTCAATTAGACCCGATGTTAAAAAATCGCGGCATGAAGTAAGATTTGTGAAAAAAAAACTATATTTGCAGCCTTGTATACAACAGAATTAAATTCAAAAACAATAATAAAAAACTAAAAGTAACATGCAAAACAAAGGATTTGTAAGAGTTTTTGCAATATTGCTCACACTGGTGTGCGTATTCTACCTCTCTTTCTCTTTTGTGACTCGCCATTACACCAATAAGGCAAAAGAGTTCGCAAAAGGCGATGCGAGGGCAGAACAAGCATACCTTGATTCTCTGGCTAATGAGAAAGTGTATTTTGGCAATTGGACTCTGAAAGATTGTCGTGAGATGGAAATCGGGTTAGGCTTGGACCTAAAGGGAGGTATGAACGTCATCCTCGAAGTATCCGTGCCTGACGTCATCAAAGTGTTGGCAGACAACAAGACGGACGAAGCATTCAATCAAGCTTTGGCCAGTGCCGCCAAACTGGCAACAACAAGCCAGGAAGACGTTATCACACTCTTCGTCAAGGAGTACCATAAGTTGGCTCCGGAAGGCAAGCTCTCCGAATTGTTCGCGACCCAACAGTTGAAAGACAAAGTAAATCAGAAATCATCCGACGCTGAAGTTGAAAAAGTATTGCGCGAAGAAGTAAAAGCGGCGGTTGAGAACTCATACAACGTACTCCGCACCCGTATCGACCGTTTCGGCGTTGTGCAGCCCAACATCCAAAGCCTGGAAGACAAAATGGGACGCATCATGGTGGAACTACCGGGTATCAAAGAACCGGAACGTGTAAGAAAATTACTACAAGGTTCCGCCAATCTGGAATTCTGGGAAACATACACAGCCAAAGACGTGGCCCCTTACTTGCAGTCTGCCGACGCCAAACTGCGCACTATCTTATCGAGAAACGATGAAGCAGAAGCAGACAGCACAGCTTCCGACAGTGCAGCCCCGGCACCGGCCGTGGCACAAGCCAGTACAGCCGACAGCCTTGCCGCTGCCCTGAAAGGTGAAAGCAAAGAGCAGACCGCCAACTTGGAACAAATCAAGAAAGAACATCCTTTGCTGGCCATCTTGCAAGTGAACCCGAACAATGGTCCGGTGGCAGGATATGCCAATGCCAAAGACACCGCCGAAATAAACAGACTCCTCTCCATGCCCGAAGTTATGGCCGAGATGCCGAAAGACCTGCGCCTGAAATGGGGAGTATCGGCTTTTGAATACGACCCGAAAGCACAGACTTTCGAGCTGTACGCCATCCGTTCTACCGAACGTAACGGCAAGGCTCCGCTGGAAGGTGACGTAGTGGTGAATGCCAAAGACGAATACGACCAATATGGCAAACCCGCCGTAAGCATGTCCATGAACACGGACGGTGCCCGCCGCTGGGCTCAGCTCACCAAACAGAACATCGGAAAGAGCATCGCCATCGTATTGGATGGCTATGTATACTCCGCACCCAATGTCAACAATGAAATCACCGGCGGTAACTCACAAATCACCGGCCACTTCACTCCCGAACAAGCAAAAGACTTGGCCAACGTATTGAAATCAGGCAAAATGCCCGCCCCTGCCCACATCGTACAAGAAGACATTGTAGGCCCGTCACTGGGACAAGCTTCTATCAACGCCGGCATCATATCGTTCGTGGTAGCATTGATCCTGCTGATGATTTACATGTGCTCCATGTATGGCTTCATTCCGGGCATGGTTGCCAACGGCGCACTGGTTCTGAACCTGTTCTTCACGCTGGGCATCCTTTCATCCTTCCAAGCCGCATTGACCATGTCCGGTATTGCCGGTATGGTGTTGGCACTCGGTATGGCTGTAGATGCCAACGTATTGATTTACGAGCGCACCAAAGAAGAGCTCCGCGCGGGCAAAGGCGTGAAGAAAGCATTGGCCGACGGTTATTCCAACGCATTCTCCGCCATCTTCGACTCCAACCTCACCTCCATCATCACAGGTATCATCTTGTTCAACTTCGGTACCGGCCCTATCCGCGGCTTTGCCACCACACTGATCATCGGTATCTTGATTTCATTCTTCACGGCAGTATTCATGACCCGTCTGTTCTATGATTACTTCATGGGCAAAGACAAGTTGCTGAACCTGACATTCTCATCAAGCATTTCCAAGAACCTGATGACGAATGTACACTTCGACTTCATGGGAAGAAACAAATTGTGGTTGACAGTCACAGGAACAGCCATAGTGGTATGCCTTGCCTTCCTTACGCTCCGCGGATTGAGCCAAAGCATCGACTTCACCGGCGGACGCAACTTCAAGGTACAGTTTGAAAACAAGGTAGAACCCGAACAAATCCGCGAATTAATCTCCAGCAAGTTCGGCGATGCCAATGTAAGCGTTATCGCCATCGGAACAGACGGCAAGACAGTACGCATCAGCACCAACTACCGCATCGAGGAAGAAGGCAACAACGTAGACTCTGAAATAGAAGCATATCTGTACGAGACCCTGAAGCCCGTATTGACCCAGAATATCACACTCGAAACATTCATCGACCGTGAGAACCACACCGGCGGCAGCATCATCAGTTCGCAGAAAGTGGGCCCGAGCATTGCAGACGACATCAAGGAATCCGCCATCTGGTCGGTTGTTCTTGCACTGATTGCCATCGGCATCTATATCTTGATCCGCTTCCGCAACATAGCCTACAGCATCGGTTCTGTGGCCGCCTTAGCTTGCGACACCATCGTTATCCTGGGCGCCTACTCCATCTGTTGGGGCTGGATGCCGTTCTCCCTGGAAATCGACCAGACGTTCATCGGCGCCATCCTGACGGCTATCGGCTACTCCATCAATGACAAGGTGGTAATCTTCGACCGTGTACGCGAGTTCTTCGGCCTCTATCCGAAACGCAGCAAGTTCCAGCTTTTCAACGACTCGCTGAACACCACGCTGGCACGTACCATCAACACTTCATTCAGTACACTGATCGTATTGCTGTGCATCTTCATCCTTGGCGGTGATTCTATCCGCAGCTTTGCATTCGCCATGATACTGGGTGTTGTGTTCGGCACACTGTCTTCTTTGTTCGTGGCATCTCCCGTCGCTTACCTGCTTATGAAAAATAAGAAAGCCGGAGAAACCGCAACAGAAGAAACAAAGTAAATCCATAACCTATAAAGGTCCCTGAAAATAGGATGTATCTCATTGTGCGAGGTACATCCTATTTTTGTTTCTTATAGCTGCCACAATTTGTTTTCTTATTATTGCTGTCCGGTAAAACTTTTTGCTCTCTATCTGTATTAGATAAAATAGACTAAAACTTATGATTTCCCGTATTTATGGGTTGTTATTTGTCTTTTCCTATCACAAAAAGAACATTTTGTAATGCTTATTGTTTGAAACAGAACCCCAAGCCCATAGATAAATTAGACGGCTGGCTGCAACATCGATAAATAAAGGAATGTAGAGCTTTCAGTTTATTTTTACCGGACAACAATATTTTCTTATAGCTGCCTCAAAAAGAAGAATTACACACAGCGCTGTCAGTCGAAAAGGCTGTCATCTGAAAAGGCTGTTAGCAGGAAAGGCTGTCAGTCGAAAAGGCTGTCAGCTGGAAAAGTTTCTCTCCTCTATATGTAAACATCATCACATCCCCTACATTTTATGTATCACTCCGGCTAGCAATCTCTGTCCGAGACGTGCGAACATATATTCGCGCACTGCGAACGCTTATCCGCAGTGCGCGGATATCCGTTCGCAGTGCGCGAACAGAGATTTCTCCAAAGAAAAGAACAACTTTACTCCCTACTGATTGCAAGTTTTCTTCATGATCTTCAAAAGTTTTCTCTATAGAGAGAAGACGCCCTGCTCGGAAGCAAAGGAGCTTGGCATGTAGAACGAGTAAACTAACGATTCACGGCAAAGGCACTTCCCGCAAAAGAACGTACCTTAAAGAGATTCTAAAAGCCGGGATACATGCGTCATACGAGAGTAAAAACGTGCCATAAAGAGACCCTAAAGCCGGGATGCATGCGTCATACGAAAGCAAAAACGTGCCATAAAGAGGCTCTAAAGCCGGGATACACACCATACGAAAGCAAAAACGTACCATAAAGAGGCTCTAAAGCCGGGAATGTACGCTGTGCGAAAGTATATGTAACGTGGACAAAGACTGATGTTACCTGAATAAAGTTTTGTGCAACATTTTTATATTTGGCTTTATCTGCATAGCATTATCTTTGCATCCGGAAGAAGTTAATTCTTAGTCCAATGCGATAAATTCATGCAGATTACACCGACGGTTGTTCTGTTCGGAAAGCGTTCAACAACGCTCTTTAATTTTTTCTTTAAAAGCACAGACGGAGCAAAGCCGACAGCAAACAACATCGAATTGAATCGAATCAATTCAAATTAATTTAATTCAGCATTAAAGAAAGTAAGATATGATGTTTAGTGGTTATAATAAAATCAGGTTAGAAATGGCAGTGCTGCTTTTTCTTTGCGGTGTCGTGATGGCGGAAGCGAAGGTAAAGCTGCCTGCCTTAATTTCAGACGGAATGGTGCTGCAACGCGAACAACCCGTCAAGGTATGGGGGACAGCCGATACCGGAGAGAGCATCCGAGTGAGCTTCGGCAAAGCCGCTCTTCCGCTCTCCATAAAAGGTAAGAAACAGAAAGGCGCCTATATCACCACAACAAACAGCGACGGACAGTGGAGCATCGAACTCCCCCCCTTGAAAGCCGGAGGGCCTTACGTCCTGCAAATCAACGACACGGAAATAAAAGACATCCTGATAGGAGACGTATGGCTGTGTTCCGGGCAATCGAATATGGAACTTCCCGTCAGACGGGTGACGGACATGTTTGCCGACGAGATAGCGAGCTACAACAACGAAAGGATACGCCACATCATCGTGCCGAAAGTGTACAATTTCCACGCTCCGCAAGCCGACATGCCACAGACCGCCTGGAAGAAGCTGAACCAAGAGAACGTGATGGAGTTCTCCGCATTGGCCTATTTCTTCGCCAAAGCCTTGTATGAAAAGACCGGCATTCCCATAGGACTTATCAACGCCAGTTGGGGCGGAACACCCGTGGAGGCTTGGGTCAGCGAAGAGGGTTTGAAAGAATTTCCCTTATACATCAACGACAAGCGGCGTTATGAGGACGACCGCTACCGCGAGCACATCAAACAGGTGGAAGGCGAGAACTTCCGCCGCTGGAACGAAGCATTGTATCGCGGAGACGCCGGACTGCACGAAGCCACGCCGTGGTATGCCAAAGAGTACGACGCCAGTGCATGGCGAGAAATCGACATGTTCGCTTCCGACTGGGGGAACAACGGTTTGAACCCGATTGGCGGTTCGCATTGGTTCCGTCAGGAGGTCAACATCCCCGACATCATGCCGAACAGCGAAGCCACCCTGCGATTGGGCTGCATGGCAGACGCCGACTCGGTATATGTGAACGGAGTTTTTGCGGGCAACACCACCTACCAATATCCGCCGCGCATCTATAAAGTGCCGGCAGGCGTGCTCAAAGCCGGGAAAAACAATATCACGGTGCGTCTCATCAGCAATGGCGGACAGCCGGGCTTTGTCAAAGAAAAGCCTTATAAGATTATTTATCAGGCCGCAAACGGCCAAGCCGCCAAAGAAATCAACCTCCAAACGAGCTGGAAGTATCACCTCGGCGCTCCCATGACCAACGCTCCGGATATGATGTTTTTCTGCTACAAGCCCGTATGTCTGTACAATGCCATGATTGCACCGTTCAAGAACTACGGCATACGGGGCGTGGTGTGGTATCAGGGGGAATCCAACGTGTCACGGCGCAACGAATATCAATCGTTGCTGACTGCCATGATTGCCGATTGGCGACGGACTTTCCAATCGGAGAAGCTACCTTTTTATATCGTGGAACTGGCAGACTTCCTGTCCAAAGAGGACGTGTACGGACGCAGAGCATGGGCGGAAATGCGGCAGGTGCAGGCCGAGACAGCCCGAGCCAACCCGAACGCCCGCTTGATAAAGAACAGCGACCTCGGAGAGTGGAACGACATCCATCCGCTGGACAAGAAAACGCTGGGACAACGCGTGGCGGAAGCCGTGTCGGAACGGGCCGTGCCGGAATCCGGGCAGGCCAAGTAAGGACTATAATAAAAGACTATAATAAAAACAATAACAATCAACCCCCAACAGATTAAAACACCATGAGCCACATGAGCCAAAAAGTATCGATGGCCGAGAAGATCGGATACAGTCTCGGCGATTGCTCCGCGAACTTAGTGTTCCAGATGATGATGATTTATCAAACCAAGTTCTACACGGACGTATTCGGGCTGGAAGGTGCAGTTGCCGGCAGCGTCATGCTGATAGCCCGCATAGTAGATGCTTTTGTAGATCCCACCGTGGGACTTCTGTCCGACAGAACCCAAACCCGTTGGGGCAAATATCGCCCGTGGGTGTTATGGACCGCCCTACCTTTCATGGTGTTCTACGTACTGGCTTTCTACAATCCCGGCATTGAAGACAAAGGATTGGTGGCAGTGTACGCCACCATCTCATACACCCTGCTGATGACGCTCTATTCGTTCAACAACACCCCTTACGCCTCGTTGGGCGGTGTGATGACCAGCGACATCAAAGAGCGCAACAGCATCACCAGCATCCGTTTTGTGGCCGCCACCATCGCACAGTTCGTGGTGCAAGGACTTACGCTGCCTCTCGTCAGCAAGTTTGCCGGTCCGGAAGGCGACAAGGGTCATGGTTGGCTGTGCACCATTTCGCTGTTTGCCATCATAGGCTTCGCATTCTTCGTCATTACCTTCTTCTCCGCACGCGAACGCATCACGCCGCCCTCCGGGCAGAAGACGGATACCGTGAAAGATATCAAGGACGTATTCCGCAGCATCCCCTGGCGTGCCATGTTCATCCTCACCTTGTTCCTCTTCACCACGCTGGCCATGTGGGGAAGTGCCATGAACTACTATTTTGAGAATTATGTGGATGCCGATGCCCTATACTCGTTCCTCGACAAATTGGGATTGGTCACCACCCAGGCCGGCACGGGCCTGGGATATAACCTGCTCAATGCGTTCGGCTTGATAGTAGGCAGTCCGGATAAGGCATACGAAGTAGGCTTCGGGGTGTTCAACATGCTGGGCGCATTGGTGCAGTTCTTCGGAGTAATCCTGCTGTCGGGCTTCCTTGCCAACCGCTACGGAAAGAAGCGTGTATTCATCATCTGTCTGGCTTTGACGGCCGCTTTCACCGCCATGTTCTACTTCCCCAACGAAACGGATATAGAAACGATGTTCTTCCTGAACTTCCTGAAGAGCCTTGCCTATGCTCCGACAGTGCCGTTGCTATGGGCCATGATCGCCGACGTGGCAGACCATTCGGAATACATCAACTACCGCCGTGCCACGGGATTTGTCTTTGCCGGAGTGGTGTTTGCCCTGAAAGCCGGCCTTGGCATCGGCGGTGCCATCTTAGGCTTCCTGCTATCGGGCTTCGGATACGTCAGCGGAGCGGGAGCGGCACAGACAGAGTCGGCCATTCACGGCATCGTGCTTTCGTCGAGCCTGATACCGGCAGCCACGTTCTTCGCAGGGGTCATCGCCCTCTGCTTCTACCCCATCACCAAGACCTACAATGAGCGGATGCAGGCCGAACTGACGGAGCGAAGAATGAAAAACGATTATTAAAAAGAAAAGAACAGAGCACTGCAAATAATTCGTGCTTACCATAAAACAACGCTAAAAAATAACAATATGAAGAAAGAAATGAGATATTTAGTACCCGGAGACTACATGGCAGACCCGGCAGTGCATGTCTTCAACGGCAGAGTGTACATCTACCCCAGCCACGACTGGGAAAGCGGCATCCCCGAAAACGACAACGGCGACCACTTCAACATGAAAGACTACCACGTCTTTTCTACCGACGATGTGATGCACGGCGAAATCAAAGACCACGGAGTGGTGCTTGCCACTGAAGACATCCCTTGGGCAGGGCGTCAGCTATGGGATAGCGACGTGGCCTTTAAAAACGGTAAATACTACATGTACTTCCCGTTGAAAGACAAGAACGATATTTTCCGTATCGGCGTGGCCGTCAGCGACTCGCCCGAAGGGCCTTTCATCCCGCAGCCCGACCCGATAAAAGGAAGTTACAGCATAGACCCCGCCATTCTGGACGACGGCGACGGTTGCTACTACATGTACTTTGGCGGATTGTGGGGCGGGCAACTGCAACGCTACCGCGACAACAAAGCATTGGAAAGTGCCGTATTGCCCACCGGTGATGAGCCTGCCCTGCCGGGACGTGTGGTGAAGCTGAGCGACGACATGTTGCAATTTGCCGAAGAGCCGAGACCCGCGGTGATTCTGGATGAGAATGGCAAACCGCTGACTGCCGGCGACAACGGACGCCGCTTCTTCGAGGCCAGTTGGGTGCACAAATACAATGGCAAGTATTATTTCTCCTACTCCACCGGCGACACGCACCGCCTGTGCTATGCCATAGGAGACAATCCTTACGGGCCTTTCACTTATCAGGGTGTCATCCTCACTCCCGTGGTGGGCTGGACCACCCATCATGCCATCACGGAATATAAAGGGAAGTGGTATCTTTTCCACCACGACTGTGTGCCATCCAACGGCCGGACGTGGCTCCGAAGCCTGAAGGTATGCGAACTGGAATATGACTCGGAAGGAAAAATCATGACCATCGACGGAGGAGGAGAGTAAACCGCAAACAATATATCATGAAACATCGACTCTATCTACTGATTTGTATCACTCTGTCATTCATCAACCAAATGGCTGCCGAAAACGGCAGCCGTTTGTGGTTACGACAGAGCGGAGAAGCCGGCGCATCGGTCGAGGTATCGTCCAGACGTGCATCCGCCACTCTGAATCTGGCTGCCGAGGAGTTGCGGCAGGCGTGGAAAGGGAATCCCGTCACCCTCTCCATCGAGAGAGACAAGGCACTTGCCGCCGACGGCTTTAAAATCGTGTGCGGCGAAGGCAGAGTGCGGGTAAGTTCGCCCACCGGAACCGGCCTGCTCTATGCCGCCTACCACCTGCTGCGCCTGCAAGAAAGCGAACAAGTCATCGCCTCCACCACAGAAAACCCGGCCTACACGCTCCGCATCCTCAACCATTGGGACAACATAGACCGCACCGTAGAACGGGGATATGCCGGACAATCGCTTTGGGACTGGGAGCGACTGCCCCACAACCTCTCCGAAAGATATAAGGAGTACGCCCGTGCCAATGCCTCCGTCGGCATCAACGGTACGGTGCTGAACAACGTAAACGCCTCCCCTGTGATTCTCTCCGCCGAATACCTGAACAAGGTAAAGGCGCTGGCTGATGTCTTTCGTCCGTACGGCATACGCGTCTATCTCTCAGTCAACTTCGCCAGCCCGATGGCACTCGACAGCCTGCCCACCGCTGACCCGCTGGACAAGCGTGTGGTTGGCTGGTGGAAAAAGAAAGTCCGCGAGATATACAGCCTCATCCCCGATTTCGGTGGTTTTCTGGTGAAAGCCAACAGCGAAGGGCAGCCCGGCCCGTGCGACTTCGGGCGCACGCATGCCGAAGGCGCCAACATGCTGGCCGATGCGCTGAAATCCCATAAAGGCATCGTCATGTGGCGCGCTTTCGTCTATAGTCCCTCGGATGCCGACCGTGCCAAGCAGGCTTATCTCGAATTTAAGCCGCTGGACGGACGTTTTCGCCCGAACGTCATCGTGCAGGTAAAGAACGGGCCGGTGGACTTTCAGCCTCGCGAGCCTTACAGCCCTCTGTTCGGTGCCATGCGGCATACTTCGTTGATGGTGGAATTCCAAATCACCCAAGAGTATCTGGGGCACTCCAACCACCTCGTCTATCTGGCACCCATGTGGAAAGAGTTCTTCGGCCTTGTGCCGCCCTCTACGCTAAAAGCCGTTGCCGGCGTTTCCAACATCGGTAGCGATGCCAACTGGTGCGGACATCCTTTTGCCCAAGCCAACTGGTATGCCTTCGGGCGTCTTGCGTGGAATCCGTCGCTCTCGTCCGAAGCCATAGCCGACGAGTGGCTGCGACAGACTTTCAGCAAAGAAAAGGAGTTCGTAGAACCCATCGGGCGGCTAATGGCCGAAAGCCACGAAGCGGCAGTGGACTATATGATGCCGCTCGGCCTGCACCACATTTTTGCTTGGGGACATCACTACGGCCCTGAACCCTGGTGCAACGTGCCGGGTGCACGCCCCGACTGGATGCCTTCTTATTATCACAGAGCCGAAGAGAGCGGTATAGGCTTCGACCGCAGCCACACGGGCAGTCGTGCCACCGCTCAATATCCCGACTCGCTTTGCCGATTGTACGACAATCCGTCCACTTGTCCCGAACAATACCTACTTTGGTTCCATCACCTCTCGTGGAGTCACCGCATGAAGAGCGGGCGCACCCTGTGGGATGAGCTTTGCCATCGCTACGACAGTGGTGTGCAGCAAGTGAGGGAGTTCCAGAAGACGTGGGACAGAGTTGAGAGTTTGATAGATGCCGAACGTTTCCGGGACGTGCAGTCGCGACTGAAAACGCAACTCCGCGATGCCATTTGGTGGAAAGACGCCTGCCTGCTCTATTTTCAGGAATTCTCAAAGCTCGCCATACCGTATAATATAGAACGCCCCATACACGAATTGGAAGAGCTGAAGAAGATTGTCCTGCCCATCAGCAACTTCGAGTGCCCCGACAGCCGATTGCTGAACCGCAACCGATAGAAGGCAAACCATAGTCTGGCACAAATCAGCCGATTTTCACATTTTCTCCATCGCGCGGCTGTTCTCCCACAGCTGCCCGATGGAGAATTTATTTTTACATCAAACCGAAAGAATATTCTCAGCCTTTTCTTCCACACCGAGAAAGACCTCGTTCCTCGGTGAGGAAGAGGGTGTTCCTCGGTGAGGAACGCATCGTTTCTCGGTGAGGAACAAGCACCCCTGCCAGAAGATGTTTTGAGAGAGATAAAAAGGTAAAAAGGGTTGATTGGAATAATCTTAACAAAAAGAGAAATTATCCTTATAGCCTCAAAGATAAAGCAAGAAACATAGAGGTAAATCTGAAAACCAGAAGTGACCAGTAAATAAAAAACATACTCGAGAGTAAGTGATTTTAAGCAAATGCTTGTTCGCAGACAATCGCTACCGATAGCTTGAGAGAGGTTTTCATTATCCTCATTCAAGAATTTTGCTCTCCTACCATGTCAAAGCTCCCCTTTTCTTCGTCTTACTCGCTACAAAATCATATATTTGCAAATTAAATCAAGAATAAAAACCAACTGAAATAATGGCAAGTACAAAACAAAGAGAAGACCTGCAATCAGCCATTTGGAAAATCGCCAACGAGGTACGTGGCGCCGTTGATGGATGGGATTTCAAGCAGTTTGTCTTGGGAACTCTTTTCTACCGCTTCATCAGCAAGAACTTCACCAGCTTCATAGAGGGTGGCGATGAAAGTGTAGATTACGCTCATTTGGCTGACGATGTTATTACTCCCGAAATAAAAAATGATATCACTAAGACCAAAGGCTACTTTATTTATCCCAGCCAATTGTTTGTTAATATCGCCAAGAATGCCAATACCAATATCAACCTGAATACGGATTTGGCAGCGATATTCGATGCTATAGAAAATTCAGCCAATGGCTATGCGTCCGAACATGACATCAAGGGACTTTTTGCTGACTTTGACACCACAAGTAATCGCTTGGGAAATACTGTCGAAGAGAAAAACAAACGGTTAGCAGCTGTCATTAAAGGAGTGGAAAGTCTTGACTTCGGCGACTTTGCAGATAATGAGATTGACCTCTTCGGCGATGCCTACGAATTTCTGATTTCCAATTATGCCGCTAATGCAGGAAAATCGGGAGGAGAGTTCTTCACGCCTCAGAATGTCTCAAAGTTAATCGCACGGCTTGCCCTTTGGGAACAAAAATCGGTAAATAAAATCTATGACCCAGCCTGTGGTTCTGGTTCATTGCTGTTACAAGCCAAGAAGCAATTTGATGAACATCTGATTGAAGAAGGCTTTTTCGGACAGGAAATCAATCATACCACCTATAATTTGGCGCGTATGAACATGTTTCTGCACAACATCAATTACGATAAGTTCGACATCGCCTTGGGCGACACGCTGCTCAACCCTCAATATGGCAATGAAAAACCTTTTGATGCCATCGTCTCTAATCCACCTTATTCGGTAAACTGGGTGGGAAGTGACGACCCTACGCTCATCAACGACGATCGTTTTGCTCCTGCCGGGGTGTTGGCACCCAAATCAAAAGCAGACTTTGCCTTTGTGCTTCATGCCCTCAGCTATCTTTCAGCAAGAGGACGAGCAGCTATCGTTTGTTTTCCCGGCATCTTCTACCGTGGCGGCGCCGAGCAGAAGATAAGAAAATATCTGGTGGACAATAACTTCGTGGAAACGGTCATCTCCCTACCTCCCAATCTGTTCTATGGTACGAGCATCGCCGTAAACATCCTTGTACTCTCCAAGAACAAGGCAGATGCCAAGACACAGTTCATTGATGCCAGCGGCGAGGACTTTTTCAAGAAAGAGACCAATAACAATGTGCTGCTTCCCGAACATATCGACCGTATCGTAGACATCTTCGGGAACAAGGAGGAAGTGAAACATGTTGCAACATCAGTAGACAACAGCAAAATAGCAGAGAATGATTACAATCTCTCCGTAAGTTCATACGTGGAAGCAGAGGACAAACGAGAGGTGATTGACATTGCGAAACTGAATGAAGAAGTGGCACAAACCGTGAAGCGAATTGATGTGCTGCGTGCAGATATTGATGAAATCATAAAAGAGTTGGAAGCATGAAATTTATAGAAAACTTATTGCAGGGAGCAGAAGTAGAATGGATACCACTGGGAGAAGTGGCGGAAATTGGAACAGGAAGTTCAAACCGACAAGATGAGGTTGAAAATGGAGAATTCCCATTCTATGTGCGTTCAAAGAACGTATTACGTTCTGCTACCTATCAATTTGATGAAACAGCAATTATTATCCCTGGCGAAGGGGGAATAGGTGATATATATCACTTTGTCAAGGGTAAATATGCTCTTCATCAAAGAGCTTATCGTGTGCATTTACATAGCGACAAACTATTGGATAAATTTATCTATCATTTTATGAGAACATGTTTTAAGGAATATATTATATCTAAAAGTGTCGGGGCAACTGCAACTTCTATACGAAAACCTATGTTGGAGAAATTCTTAGTCCCTCACCCATGCCCCAACGATTCCAAGAAGTCCTTGGAAATCCAACGTAAACTTGTCGATATACTCGACAAGTTTACGGAGCTGGAAGCGGAGCTGGACTGCCGCAAGCGGCAGTATGAGTACTACCGCAACCAACTATTATCTTTTGATATGTTAAATAGGGGGGGGCAAAAGTTAAATAACACAAAACTTATTCCCTTAAATAAGATTGGAGAAATTCGTATGTGCAAGCGCATTCTTAAAGGACAGACTCTTGAAAGTGGTGACATACCCTTTTACAAAATAGGAACATTTGGCAAAAAGCCCAATGCTTATATTTCGAAAGAATTATTTGACGAATATATGGAAAAGCCACTCTACTTTGACCCTTTTGGCCAAACAGGATTGCCCACCTTGGCCATAATATGATTGCCCCTTTTGGCCAAAATAACATTAACCACTTAGTACAAGTGTCGTTAGAGTTTTTTTTGTGTAGATTTGAGAACCCGAGTCCTGGTGTAAGGGGTAATAATAAAATCTATGCAAATGAATAAAAGAATCAAGAACATTTTAAGATGTTATGCGGCAGGGATGGGTATCAAGGAAACGGCATCCACGTTCCATACTTCCCGTAACACTGTCCGCAAGTATGTCCGTCTGTTCCTTTCAAGTGGGAAAAGCATCGATCATCTTCTCTCCCTTTCCGAGGAGCAGTTGCATGAGATGTTTGGCGGTACGGAATCCCGACGTCGGGAGCCTTCTTCCAAAAGGATTGAATTAGAGGCTTTGCTTCCCGGATATGTATCCCGCCTGACACGCAAAGGGATGAGTGTCAGAAAACTGTTTAAGGAGTATCATGCTGAATATCCTGACGGTCTTCAGCTGTCTTCCTTCAAGCGGGCAGTCCGCCAGTACAAGTTCCACATCAAGGTCGTCGGCCATGTCGAGCACTATGCCGCCGACCAGATGTATGTTGATTTTGCCGGTGACAGGCTTGAAGTTGTCGATGAGATGACAGGCGAGACGAAGAAGGCCGAGGTCTTTGTCGCTGTCCTGCCGTTCAGTCATTATACCTACTGTGAGGCCGTATGGTCACAACGCAAGGAAGACCTGATAAGGGGATGTGAGAACGCCATGCAATATTTTGAGGGTGTCCCGGCGGCCATCGTTCCCGACAATCTGAAAGCAGCTGTCACACGGAGCGACCGTAACGAGCCGGTCATCAATGATGATTTCGCCGCCTTTGCCGAGCATTACGGTTGTGCAGTCTATCCTGCCCGTGTACGCCACCCCAAGGACAAGGCCCTGGTTGAGAATACCGTGAAACTTCTCTACCGTTCCGTTTACCTTGACATAGAGGGGATGACATTCTCCAGCCTGGACGGTCTCAATACCGCCATCCGTATTTCCCTGCTTGATTTCAACGAAAAGGTGATGGCCGGTCGGGAGGCGTCACGTAAGGAGATGTTCCTGCGTGGAGAGAAAGACTATCTCCGTCCGCTTCCTAAGAAACGCTACGTGATGAAAGAGAGAAAACTCATGACCGTGGGCAAGAACTCCTACGTCTCGTTGTTCAGGCACCATTACAGTGTCCCGAAGGAATATGCAGGAAGGCGTGTGACGATTCTCTATGATGCCGATACGGTGGAAATATACTGTAGCATGAACCTTGTCGCCATCCACGACCGCTGTGACATACCCTACACCTATTCATGGAAAAAGGAGCACAACCTGCCGGGGCACTATGGTCCTTATGACAAGGATCTTGAGGAACTCTTCCGACGTGCCTCGGAAATAGACAATATCGTATTGAATTATCTCCGGGAAGTGGAGCGTGTCATGCAATATCCTCCAAAAGCGTTCAGATCCTGTCGGGGCATACTGACGCTGGAGAAAAAATACGGCCGTGACCGTTTGGTCGCTGCCTGCGCCTGCGCAGAACAGAAGCTACAATACGGGTATCAGGCCTTACGCGAGGTGCTTGAACTGGGAGAAGACGCGGATTTCCTTCCTGATGAGGACGGGAGGATACAGCCTGACATGACATCCCCGACACCACTGACCCACAAGAATATACGTGGACGTGACTATTACAGAAAAGACAAACAGGAACAATAAAGCTAAAATTATGGAAATAAATAATAAGACAGCTCCCGTAACGGGACAACAAGACCAGAACACCATATCACTGGATTTGATGAGCCGCATGAAATTACACGGTATGGCGGAGGCTTTCAGGGAAAGCCTTGCCGGCACCACTCCACAGTCCATGACCGCGGACACCTTCCTTTCCATGCTCCTTGCACGCGAATGGGATTACCGTGCCCAGGCTGCCATAGTGCGGCTTACTAAGAATGCGGCGTTCCGATACAAGGCTTATCTCGAACAGATTGACTATGCCACAAACCGGGGCCTTGAGCGCAATCAGATGGAACGCCTCGCCACCCTTGACTTTGTACATAAGGGGCAGAACCTCTTCATTACCGGCTCTTCAGGTACAGGGAAAAGCTATCTGGCATGTGCCCTTGGCCACGAGGCATGCAAAAGGGGATTCCGTACTTTCTATGCCAATGCACCCAAACTGCTTGGTGCACTGAAGGTTGCCAAAGTCAAAGGTACACTTGAAACTGAGCTCAAGAAGATTGAGCGTTGCCAGTTACTCATCCTTGACGACCTGTTTCTTGTACCTCTTGATGCCAAGGAACGTCCCATCCTGCTCGAAATTATTGAGGACAGGCATGAAAGGAAATCCACTATCATAACCTCGCAGTACCCATCGTCCAACTGGTATGACATGGTTGGTGATCCGACAATAGCCGACGCCATCCTTGACCGAATCATTCATACGGCCCATACCATTGAGTTGTACGGTGAAAGTATGCGCAAGTTAAGGTCTAAGAAAAACTAGAGAATCAAAAGGATAAAATAAAATTGACCCCTATCACCAGGACTTTAAAGGGGCAATCATATTATGGCCAAGATGGGCAATCCTGTTTGGCCAAAAGGGTCAAAGTAGAGTGGCTTTTCCACCAAATTCAAAAATCTGGAAACAGAACAAGACGAGGTGAAATTAAGTGCTGCAGAAAATAAGAAATTCCTGCTGCATCCTGACCGAATCAGGGAAATATCTCAATATATCTTGCAGAACTTCAGAATAAAGACCCATCGAAACCAAGGAAGCGGAAAAGGCTTTAATGCCATGTTTGCCGTGAACAGTGTGGAAGCTGCCAAACTGTATTATGAAGAGTTGAACACGCTACAAAAAGAGAACGAAAAGCCCTTAAAGATAGCTACAATATATTCCTTTGCTCCTAATGAGGAACAGAACGCCATAGGCGATATTCGGGAAGAGAGCTTTGAACCTTCAGCCATGGACAGTAGTGCCAAAGAGTTCCTGACAAAAGCGATTGGAGATTATAATGCTATGTTCAGAACAAGTTTTGGAGTGGACAGCAAGGAATTCCAGAACTATTACCGAGATTTGGCAAAAAGGGTCAAGAACCAGGATATTGACCTTATTATTGTAGTAGGAATGTTCCTCACCGGCTTCGATGCCCCTACGCTGAACACACTGTTTGTGGATAAGAATTTGCGCTATCATGGTCTGATGCAAGCATTCTCACGCACCAACCGTATCTATGACTCCACCAAAACATTCGGCAATATTGTCACGTTCCGAGATTTGGAGCAAGCCACGATAGATGCCATCACGTTGTTTGGTGACAAAAACACAAAGAATGTGGTGCTTGAAAAGAGTTATGAAGAATATCTCAAAGGTTTCATGGACATTATAACAGGCGAAGCACGGAAAGGCTATGTTGACATTGTGAAAGAACTCAAAGAGCAATTTCCACAACCTGACGAGATAATTACCGAAGCTGACAAGAAGGCTTTTGTAAAACTTTTCGGTGACTACCTGAAGATAGAAAACATTCTGCAAAACTATGACGAGTTCACACAACTGAAAGAGTTACAAAAGATAGACAAGGAAAATCATAATGCTGTTGAAACATTCAAGGATACACATTTCCTAACTGAAGAAGAAGTATCTGCCATGATGGAGATTGATGTACTGCAAGAACGAGTTGCGCAGGATTATCGTTCAACCTATAATGATATTCGAGACTGGTTTAGAAAAGAAAGAGAAGGAAAAGCTCCTGAAGTATCTAAGGTAGATTGGGATGATGTCGTATTTGAGGTTGACTTGCTCAAATCACAGGAAATAGACCTTGACTATATTCTTGAATTGGTATTTGAACATAATAAGAAGACAAAAGATAAAGACGCATTGGTAGACGAAGTACGTCGGATTATCAGATCAAGCATAGGAAATAGAGCCAAGGAGGAACTTGTCATAGATTTCATTCATGAGACAGATCTGGATCCTATCCAAGACAAGGCCAGTATCATTTCTGCTTTCTTCGCTTATGCACAAAAGAGACAAAAAGAAGAAGCTGAAAACCTAATATCTGAAGAAAAACTGAATATAGAAGCCGCAAAACGCTATATTCAAACTTCACTGAAACATGAGTTTGCCAGTGAAAACGGAACTGACCTCAACGCAATTCTCCCCAAGATGAGCCCGCTCAATCCGCAATACCTGACAAAAAAGCAAAGTGTCTTTCAAAAAATTGCAGCTTTTATTGAGAAGTTTAAGGGAATTGGAGGATCTATATAAATCCAATCAGCTTTTGAAAAACTCTGAACGAACCTTAATTCTTTTTTCACCACCCCAAACACCCATAAAGCGGTTCTTTTTCTTATTTTTGCAACATATATCATGCGCTATGAGAGATAAAATCACCATCCTGTTTCTTTTTCTATGTATCCCTATCTTGTGCCACGGACAAAAAGGGAAGCTTTTCACCGTAGACCGAGAGCTGTCGAGCAGCATGATCAACAGTATCTATCAAGACAGGAAAGGCATTATATGGATAGCAACCGAAGACGGGTTGAACCGCTATGACGGAAGCAAATTCACAGCATACAGGCATCAAGAGAAAAACGACTTCTCCTTGATGAACGACTATACCCGCATACTTTTTGAAGACAGGCTGCAACACTTCTTTGTGGGAACGCTGACCGGACTTCAACTCTACGATCGTACCACGGAACGCTTCACAACCGTTTCCATGGACTTTAGCAGCGGCCCTAACATCAATGCGAACATATCAACCATCATCGAACGAAAGAGCGGCGATGTGCTTATCGGAACATCGGGGCATGGGGTCTTCTTACTGAATCCTGAAGAAAAGGAAATCAAAGCCCGGCAAATGCCCGATTTGCTGCCGGCTTTCTTTGTCAACCAACTGCACGAAGACCGTAACGGAACGTTATGGGCCATCACGGGCGACAAAGGAATATACCGCATTACAAAAGACAAGCAGTCGACGAATTATCCTAACGGAAAAGATTTCATATGGCCTTCTTGCATTTGCGAGGACAACCGGGGAAATATCTATATCGGTTGTCTTAAAAAGGGATTGTTCAAGTATGACGTCCGAACGGACAAGTTCATCCATATCGATTACAATCCTTTATCCGAACTTCCCATCAAGACGCTGAAACTTATAAGCGAGGATGAAATCTACATCGGCACGGATGGCAACGGCATGAAGATTTATAACATTCAAAAACAAGCTATCGAAGAGAACCCAGTCATCGCCACTGCCTTCGATTCGAACAAAGCCAAGGTACACTCCATCTTGAAAGACCGGCAAGGAAACATCTGGTTAGGATTCTTCCAGAAGGGCGTAATGATTCTGCCAACCGTTACGAACGGCTTCAAATATATCGGCTACAAATCGTCCACGCACAACTCCATCGGTTCCGCTTGCATCATGTCCGTCTGCCAGAGCCATGACGGAACAGTGTGGGTGGGCACGGACAACGACGGAATCTACGGCATCTACCCCAACGGAGACAAGAAGCTACACTTTGCACAGACCACAGATAAAGCCCACTCTGTGTCGCCTACCATCATGAGCATATGCGAAGACTCCGACCGACGCCTTTGGATAGGCTCTTATCGGGACGGACTTGCCCGACTTAATCCGCAGAGCGGCCGTTGCGACTACATCCATCTGCCCGACAAGAACGGACAAAACGCACAGAGTATCTATTGCATGGTGGAAGACGGCAATAAACACCTCTGGATCGGTTCCATGGGGGCCGGCCTCTTCCGCATGAACCTCGACACGAAAGAAGTGTTCCGTTATCCCACGCTTGCAAACGGGCTGGAATACCGCATCGAAGTCAACATGTTGCACAACGCCTGGATAAACTGCCTGCTGCACGCCCGAAACGGCAAGCTCTACATAGGCACATACGACGGATTGGGCTGCCTCGATATTGCCACCGACGACTTCGTCTCCACCTACAAGACCAATCGGTTGCTGGCAGGATACGTAGTTTCTGCCTTGTTTGAAGATGCAGATGGGGGGATATGGATAGGCACCACGCAAGGCTTGAAGCATCTCACTCCCAAGAACGCCGACATGCAAGAATTTACGGTGGAAGATGGACTTTCCGGCAACTCTGTCGCTGCCATCAAGGAAGATTCCGCCGGCAATTTATGGATAAGCACCAACTTCGGCATTTCGCGTCTCAACCCGAAAACAAAAGTGTTTGTCAACTTCTATGCGGGCGACGGATTGCAAGGAAATGAATTCAGCAAAGGGGCCGCTCTCATAAGCAGGCAGAAAGAAATGATTTTTGGTGGAACCAACGGAATCACCCACTTCACTCCCGCCCGGATAAACGATAACGACAAAAAGCCGGAAATACGCATTGCCGATTTCTACATACACGACAAGGCAGTGAGGGCAGGTATGAAATCGGGCGGTCACGACATCGTAACCACCTCCGTGACGGATGCGGAAGAGTTCCGGCTGTCATATAAGGACAACTCGTTCAGTATCGAGTTCTCGGCCATGGAATTCTACAACCCCGAACGAATCAGCTATACTTACACGTTCAACAACAGTACCTGGGTCGGCCTGCAACCGGGCATCAACCGGGTATCTTTCAGCGATTTGATGCCGGGTACCTATTTATTTCGTGTGAAAGCCAAGGACTACAACAATTATTCCGAAACAAAAGAAATCAGAATCATCATCTCCCCTCCTTGGTATGATTCGTGGTGGGCCAAGAGTCTCTATATCCTGATTACGGTTATCATCATCGGCCTCGTTGCCCTGCAAATACGCCAACGCTACCGCACGCGCCAAGCCATGCAGCGACATATACATGCCGAGCAACTGAACGAAGCAAAATTGCAGTTCTTCATCAATATCTCTCATGAGATACGCACACCGATGTCACTCATCATCAGTCCGCTGCAAAAACTAATCGAGACAGACACGGACAAAGAGCGGCAACGTAATTACGGACTGATATACCGCAACGCCGAACGAATATTGCAACTCGTGAACCAACTGATGGATGTACGAAAGATAGACAAGGGGCAAATGTTGCTTCGCTTCAGAGAGACCGAAATCGTAGGGTTCGTGCAAGATATCTATCACACATTCGAGCACCTCGCCTCGACCAAACACATCGAACTGAACTTCCACTCGGAAGTAGAGGAGTTGACGGCATTTATCGACCCGAAAAACTTTGATAAGATTATCATGAACATCCTCTCCAATGCCTTTAAATACACACCAGAAGGAGGGAAGATAGAAATCGACCTGCATATCGGCGAGAATCCCGAAGCACCCTCCACCGCTCTACGCCACTACTTTGAAATCGTGGTGCGCGATAGCGGAATCGGCATTAAAGAGAATGAGGAGAAACATATCTTCGACCGCTTCTACCAGATACAGAACAGCCAGAACAAATCGAACATGGGCACAGGTATCGGTCTGCACCTGACACGCTCGCTGGTAGAGTTGCACCATGGCGCCATAGAGGTGCGAAACAACAGCAATGCTCCGGGATGCAGCTTCATGATACGCCTGCCGCTGGGGAAAGCACACCTCAGTGAGTCGGAGATAGAAGAGACCCTTGCCGAACCTATTCACCATACGGATACACCGGTAACCGTCCTCACATACTCCGAGGCGGAAAAGAGCGATGGAAAAGTGACCAAAACCAAACACCGCATTTTGCTGGCGGAGGACGATGAAGAAATACAACGCTACATCTGCCGTGAACTAAGCTCCGACTTCCACGTGCAGGAATGCACCAACGGAAAAGAGGCGCTTGCCCTTGTGCACGACCGAATGCCTGACTTGATAATCAGTGACGTGATGATGCCCGAAATGGATGGCATGACGCTTTGCCGAAAAGTGAAAAGCAACATCCACCTCAACCACATCCCCGTCATCTTGCTTACTGCCAAGAACAGAGAAGAGGATAATATAGAGGGGCTCAGCATAGGGGCTGATGCTTATATCACGAAGCCGTTCAATATTGAGATTGTACGTCAAACCGCCTTCAATCTCATCAAGAACCGGGAGGTGCTGAAGAATAACTTCCTGGGCAATCAAGAGCAAGAGAAGCACATCCAGACACCCGAATTGGAGTCACCGGACGAACGACTGCTGAACAGAGTCATGAAAGTCATCAACGAGCAATTGGGCAATCCTGACTTGAACGTGGAAATGATTGCCGAAACGGTCGGCATCAGCCGCGTACATCTGCACAGAAAGCTGAAGGAACTGACCAATCAGACCACTCGCGACCTGATACGAAATGTACGGCTAAAGCAAGCGGCCACTCTGCTAACCGGCAAGAAACACAGTATCAACGAAGTTGCCGCAATGACAGGATTTACCAACGTAGCCTACTTCTCCACCGCATTCAAAGAACTTTACGGTATGCCACCCAGCACATACATGGAGAAGAATTTAGAGTAAAGCTTTACTGAACCGATATTTTATCTTCCTGCTTGAAGTAATCGAAATCGGCATAACCGCCTGTTTGTTTCGTGGCGTAGTTAAAGAGAGCAAAACGATAGCCCATGAAGTGGGGCATAGTGTACGACATCTGCAGCACGTCTCCTATTTGCTTCCATGTCTTGCTGTCCATGCTATAATAGAAGCGTCCTTTATCCGTACGGTTCCTGAAATCACATTCGGCTTTGAAGTAAACCAACTTTTTGTTCAAAGGCAGACTTTCCACCTCCACCGATTCTTCAGTCTCCCCATTCACCATCACGATGCACCTCTTACCGTCTATCACCTTCACGCCTACTTGTCCGTACTTATGCTGGAAGAGTGAGAGTCCGGCAAAGTCTCCCTCCTTCATACCCGCCACATCCAAACGAATGGAACCGGAGCAAACCGGGCCGATGGTGCGCTGCGTCAATGTGTTCTTGGCTTGCATGAAAGAAGTCTCCACACGTCCGGTGGTCAGGCGCAGGTAGCCTTTGCGGGCAGTGACCGACCACAGTGCATTGTCGGGATTATGATTCCACTGCCACACAAGCGGCAACGCAGCCTCGCCGGGTTTCCGTGCGAAGTCGTCGGAACAGACAATGCCCGGCATCAGGCCTTTGCTTGCCGGAAGTTCAAGTTCATCGGGAGCCACGCCGTTGACGCCAAACACCGGCCAGCCGTCTTCCCACCGAACGGGTACCAAATAAGGAATGCGTCCCACGGCACCGCAGTCCTGAAACAGGTAGGCAAACCAGCGCCCGTCGGGCGTATCTATCAGTCCACCCTGCGCAATGCCGCGATCCTGAAAGGCGACCTTCCCCTCATATGGGCCGTTGATACTATCGGCACGATGCACCAACACAGTGCGCATGCCGCCGCGAGGCCAGACGACGTTGATCAGATAGTACTTGCCGTTCACCTTGAAGAGTTGCGAACCTTCGGCGCCCAGCATAATCCGATCGCCTGCCGGAGCGCTGGCATTCTCCAGCAATACGCGTTCGGTGCCCGGCTTCAGACCCGATAGGTCTGCCTCCAACTCGGCAATGAACAGCTTGCCGTTGCCGTATATCAGGTAGATGCGCCCGTCATCGTCAAAGAAAAAGGTATGGTCGTGGCAGGAGGGCGAGAACTCGATGCGCTTCCACGGACCTTTCTCTATATCTGCGGTGACAAAGAAATAGGTCTTGCCGGTGGTCTGCGCAAAAGTGGATACGTAATACATTCCTTTATGGTGGCGGATGCAGCTTGCCCACGACCCGCGTCCGTAGGTGTTCTGTCCGCCGTCCAGATTCATGGTCGGCAATTCGCCGGTCAGGACGTCGCAGGCATAGTTCACCAACTCCCAGTTGACGAGGTCTTTCGATTTCATGATAGGTACACCCGGCACCATGTGCATCGTAGTGCTGCTCATATAATAGGTGTCGCCCACACGCACCATCGACATGTCGGGCACATCGGCATAAATCAACGGGTTCGTTGCCCTTTGTTGCGCTTGCAGCAGTGTGCCGCCCGATAGTACGCATAAGAGTAAAAGTATTCTGAATATTCTCATCGCAATAAAGGTAATGGTCTATTTAAACAGATTCGGCAGGAACTCATTCAGGCATCTGCGCCAAGTAAGCCATTCGTGCGCTGTGCCTTGCGACTCATACGAAGCTACGCGAATGCCCATGTCGCGGAGCGATTTCACCAATTGTGCGGTTCCCATGTTTTCTTCGGTTCCGCATCCGAGGAACAAGCAGTGCACCTTCTTGTTGAAAGCAGCGACATCGGTAAACACACCGTTAAAGGCGTGTTTTACATTCAAGCCGAAGATGGCGCCGCTGAAACCTCCGATATAGGAGAACTTATCCAGATTGGTCAGCGTGATGTCGAACGTCTGCTTACCTCCCCAAGACAATCCCGCCATGGCGCGATGCTCGCGGTCGGTATAGGTGCGGAACGTTTTGTCTATCATAGGGATGAGGTCGTTTATCATCAGCTTGGCAAAAGAGGCGCCATACAGGTTGCGTTCTTCGTTCACATCCTTGCCGGGACGGGGACGGAAGCCCACTTCCACATCGCCGCTCTCCATCACCACGATCATCGGCACGCACTTTCCTTCGGCAATCTGGTTGTCCATAATGTTGTACATCAGTCCTTGTGTGCTCCAGCCGGTCTCGTCTTCGCCCATGCCGTGTTGCAGGTAGAGCACCGGATAGCGCTTCTTGGGCTTCGTTTCGTATTCGGCAGGCGTATATACCACACAACGGCGGAAACGCTGCTGCGTCTCAGAGTAGTACGTGCATGTGCGCACCTGTCCGTGGGGCACGTGCTGCGTGCGATAGTAATTACCCTCTTCTCCTTCGGGCACTTCGATGCCACCTGCCATGCGGCTGCACCCGAAGAAAGTAGTGGTCATGGGGTCGATGACGGAAAAACCGTCCACCAGCAGGAAGTAGTAGTGGAAACCTACCACCAACGGCTCGGTCTTGGCTGTCCACCAGCCGTTTTCATCCTTGCTCATATCGTACTTCTTGCCGCATATATCCACCTGAAGACGCTTCACGTGAGGCGAGTGAATGCGGAAATAAGCACGGTTTTCTTTATCTAACCGGGGAAAGTCGCACCCGTGCATGTTGGTAGAAGCAGGCGTCGTGCTCTTCATTATCTCTTCCGCCGTAATCAGCTCCTTGCCCATCAGCTTCAACATTTGCTCGGCATAGCGACGTCCCAACACCCGATAGCCGGCAGCATCGAAATGCAGGTGGTCGGCGGCACAGCTCAAGCCTTTGGAAGAGACAACGGCAGCATTCTTAATTACTTGCGGCAGGGTGGCGATAATCGGGTTCATGCTTGCACACACGCCTCCGTGGTCGGCATTGACCACTTCGCCTGCGAGCAAAGGCACCTCTTCGGCCTTCAGGTTCAAATCGGCCAACAAACTCTCATAAACGCTCTTTACTTTCTGCGGCCAATCCTGCTCACCGGTGTTCGATTCGCCTTGATGCAGCAGGATGCCCTTTATCACGCCGTCTTTCCGGGCAATCTTGGCCATCTCCACCAAGCGGCCGTACGGGTCGTTGTCATACGCCTTCAATATACCGGCCATCCAGTCGGGAGCTGTCTTGACGTACGCCTCACGCTTGTCTTTCTGGAAAAGTTCTATCCTGCAACCTCCAACGGCCACGTGCACCACACCTATCCGCACGTTTTCCGGAAGATTCTCCACCATTGTCCGCCCGAAGTAATCGGCAGGCGTCAACCCCGTATTAGGGCGGCACAGCGGGGCACGGGCGGGATACCAGTTGCCCTTCACTCTGCCCAATTCTTTGTTGTCTACCGCCGACAGTACCTGAAAACGCGGATTGACCAATGTGTCTTGTGCTTCATAATGTGCACTACCTTCCATGTTCGATTGTCCGAGACACAGATAAACATAAAAATTCTCGTCTTGCGCAAAAGCCTCGGCTCCTGCCAAGAATAACCCCACCCACAAAAGGACGGAAAATAAAACCTTTTTCATGTCATATAGATTATTGATTCGCCATCACGACCTCTCCGTTGCCGGAAATCGTTTGTTGTATATCTCTGTATCATGCTCTTGTTCTGCGTTCTGCCTCTCAAGGAGGAGGTTTCTTTTTCAGGCATTCGCAGCCCTTTTGTCAAACACCGGTGTTTGAGCCGACAGGCACTTGTGTTTGAGCTGACAGACACAAGTGCCTGACACGACAAACACAAGTGTTTTGAAGGCAGACACCGATGCCCTGCAAAACGGCCTCTTGCCGGCCTTTTTTCTGCTCCTCATCTTTCGGGAAAGATAATCCGGTATTGCCCGCTCAGGTGCATGAAAGCAAACAGCCGGAGCAGTCCGTCGTAATAGGCATCGAAATAGCCGTCTTCATAAGGCACATGTCTTGCATTCCAAAGGCGGTCTACGAACTCACGGCTCTTGCAATGGGTGACGGTCAGCGACACGGCTGCGGCAGTGGCCACCAGCCCCAAGGAGTGGCGTAACTTTTTATATCCCCCGGCATCCAAAATCTCCTTTACCTGCGTGCCGTCCACATTATACTGATCTACAAAAGTGTCTATGCCCTCGTTGTAGAAGAAGTTCTGTATCTTGTTCCCGTACTGTTGCTGCCATTTGGCATCTTCGCATGCCCAAGAATAATCCAACGCAATGTTCATGGGTACACGCCAAGAGTCGAAACGGAAAGCATCGCCGATGATGCGGTTGCCGCCCAGCAATGTACCGTCGTAATTGTTATAGTCGGGGTTGAGTCCCGTCACGGGGTGAATGCTGCGGTGCAGATACTCCCTGCTCTGCCGGGCGCACTCGCGCCAGAAGCCTGCCCGTCCGTCGTCCGCCCATCTTGCCCATACCTCGTAGAAGGCAGGCAGGTGATAGGAGGGGTCGGTGAAGCTCCCGCCCCACGGATCGGGCGTAAAGGTTATCAGCTTACGCTCCGTATGGATGAAAGGCACCACACGATCCATTCCGGTCTTCTGCATGGAGCAGTCCAGTATGTGCCGGGCTTCAGCCAGATAGTCGATGCCTGTATCGTTTCCCCAACGGTTGGAGGCGAAGATGAGCGACGTGACGTAATAGAACTCGCCATCCGAGGCCGGACCTTGTGCGTTGCGCGTACCGTCGGTCTTGCAGCTCCATGCAAAGTATCCTTTCATCGGGCCTGACTGATGCTGCATGTATTTCTTTCCCCAACGCCAGAGGCGGTCGAAGATATCCTTGCGGTCGAACTGCACGGCAATCATCAGTCCGTAGGACATGCCCTCCGTGCGCACGTCGTGGTTCTTGACATCGCTGATGTAGGCCATCGAATCGCCCACTTCAAAATAGACTTTGTCAGGTCCGTAGAAGATGCCGTCGAATGCCTCTTTCAGTTTGGCGTCGATGTCGGCCTGCTTGTATCCCATCTCGGCGAACAGGTTGCGGTACTGCCTCGTCTCGAACGCGCCGGCTTCCCACGGAAGGGCATCGAAACCTATCCAATCCACTTCCACCTTTCCGCCTTTCTGAAGCGAGATGTGCAGATCATGTATTCCCTGCGGAGCCGAGGCCACAGCTACACAGCTCTCTGTCCACTCCTTGCTGCGCGGGATGGGCACAGACGCTATCAACTTTCCGTCCTTTCCGCCTGCCCGCACTTGCAGCACATTGGCAGAGAACGAACGGGCGCGTACCGTCAGCCTCTCCACCTTTTCATTGCCGAAGTCCACCCGGTCGTATTGCAGCCACGCATTCTTTCTGCTGAAGACCGCTTTCCACCCCCGGAATTTATCGGCCTCGTCCAAGAATGCGATGGAGACTCCGGTGGGAGCCGTACGGCTGTAACGGTCTATCTGGATTCTGGTACGGGCATCCGTGATTCCTACCCCACGCAGAGTGGGAATTACTTTGCGTATCGTTCCGTCCTCATTGAAAGAGAGCGAATCTACCCGCACCGAACGGTTTTTATCGAACTGCGGCGAATAGTCGTTATGATGATAAAATAGATACCATTGTCCCTGATACTCCACGATGGAGTGGTGGTTTGTCCAGCATCCGGTAGGGGATTGGTCCATGATGATTCCTTTAAACTCGAAAGGTCCCATCGGATGGTCGCCCATGGCATAGGCCAATGTTTCGGTCTTGTCCTGCACCCACGGGAAAGTGTAATAATACTTGCCGCCGCGCTCAAAGACGAAAGGGCCTTCCTTGAACCCATCGGGCAACTTCTGCACTTGCACGGGTTCGGAAGCCAGTTCCAGCATATTGTCTTTCAGCTTTGCCATCCACATGCCACCGCCTGCCCAATAGATGTAGCTCTGCCCGTCCTTGTCGGTCAGCACACAAGGGTCGATGCCCCTCACGCCTTCTATGGCACGCATCTGTGGAATAAAAGGACCGTATGGTTTATCGCTCACAGCCACTCCCACGGCAAAGCCCCTCTCTCCGCCACGTGGCGTGGATGGGAAATAGAAGTAGTACTTGCCATCCTTAAAGACGCAGTCGGGCGCCCACATGGAATACGATTCGGGCTGCACCCACGGGACACGCTCCTGACTGACGATGACGCCGTGGTCTTTCCAGTCGGTCAGGTTTTCGGAGGAAAACACATGATAGTCGGCCATGCAGAACCACTCCTTCAGCCGCTCTATGGGACTTGGTATGTCATGAGAAGGGTAGACGTACATCTTTCCCTCAAACACTCTGGCCGTGGGATCGGCCGAAAACTGGTCGCGGATAATGGGGTTCTGTGCCTGCGTCGCAACGAACGTCAGGCACAGAAAGGCAAATGCCGATATGATTGATTTGTTTTTCATTAGCAAAAGGGCAATGTTCGTTTTCTATTCTCAATCCATCACTATCATCTTCAGGTCTTCATCCTTGGAACTGTTGCCGTAGAACACCTCATACCGGGCACCCGGCGTCACGCGCATGGTGTTCGTGCTGTGGTCGAAGAATTCAAACGCCTCGTCCGAGAGTTGCAGCACCACGTCCTTGCTTTCGCCCGGCTTCAGGGAGACACGCTGATAAGCTTTCAGGCTCTTCAACGGTCCGTCGGTGTCGCCCACTTTACGCACGTACACCTGCACTACCTCCGTACCGGCACGCTTACCGGTGTTGCTCACGGGCACGATCAGTGTGCGTTTCGCCTTGTCCGCCCGTGCCTCGCCGAAGCTGAAGTCGGTGTAACTCAATCCGTAGCCGAAAGGAAACAACGCATCGGACATATAACGATAGGTGCGCCCTTTCATTGAATAATCTTCGTAATCGGGCAGTTGGTCGCTCGATTTGTAGAATGTCACCGGCAACTTGCCCGAAGGGTTATAGTCGCCAAACAGCACGTCGGCCACCGCTTCGCCGCCCAGTTCGCCACCATACCAAGCCTGAAGGATGGCGTCGCAGCTCTCCGTTTCGGGCAGCAGGGCAATGGCCGAACCTGAACAGTTGACCAGAATCACTTTCTTTCCCGCTTCTTTCAAAGCCTTCAAGAAGTTGCGCTGCACGGCAGGCAGTTCGATGTCGGTGCGGTCGCCACCTTTGAATCCGGGCAGTTCCACCGGCATCTCCTCACCCTCCAATTGCGGAGAGATTCCTCCTACAAACACAACAGTCTCAATGCCTTTCAGCCGGGCTATGCTCTGTCCGTAGTCGATGTCGGTCTCTTTCCCAAGATTGAACTTGAGGTTGGCCGCCCAATTCTCTACCTGTGCATACAATATCTCTATCTTATATTCTTTTCCTTTTTCCACTTGCAGCAGGGTGCGTGTGTCGGTGGTACGCCACGTGCGTTCCTTGCGCATGGACTCGCCGTTGACGAACAGTTCGAAATAGCTGCATCCTTCCATGCTGAGAAGTACCTCGCTCGATTCTTTCGGTCTGAACACCGTCTCATATTTGGCAGAGAACTTTTCGAGGTTGACGCCCGGACCGAACGTATGTTGCCCGTAAGTGGTCACGTTGATGGGGCGAGTGGTGCGAAGCGAGGAAACCGGTTCGCCTGCGCGGTCGGGATTATTCCAGAAAGTGGCCTTGATGCCGGGTCTACCGTCTATCCCGCATTGGTCGAGATAGGATTCCAGAATGCGGTTGTTCACCAAGTCGCAACCTCTCAGGTAGGTCACTTTGTTCTTGCCGAGTTTACCGCGTATGCCATCCAGAATGGTGACGGTTCGGTTGGGCGTCCCGTTGTAGTTTCCCCAAAGCATGGCCTTCTCGTCGGCATTCGGACCGATAACGGCAATCTTGCCGGCAGACTTGCTCAACGGCAGCACATTATTCTTATTCTGTAACAAGGTCATGGTTTGTCTTGACATCTCAAGAGCAAGTTTTTTGTGCGCGTCGCAATTGATGACCGATGCCGGAATCTTAGACCACGACACCAACGAGGGGTCGTCCATCTCACCCAGCTCAAAACGGCCTTCGAGCAGGCGGAGCACATGCTTGTCTATCTCCTCTTCCGAAATCAGTCCCTGCTTCACGGCTTTGGGCAGTTCGGTGTAGGCATAGCCGAAGCCGCACTCCACATCCGTACCGGCCAACACACCTTTGGCGGCGGCATGCATGGCGGTGGACGAAGACTTGTGCGAAGTCCAGAAATCGGAGATGGCACCGCAATCCGAAACCACCATGTACTTGAAGCCCCATTCGTCGCACAGGATTTGTTGGAGCAGACGGCTGTTGCCACAGCAGGGGTCATCGTCCAGACGCTGGTAGGCACACATCACCTCGCGCACATCGGCCTTCTGCACCAATGCTTTGAAGGCAGGCAGGTAGGTCTCCCACAAATCGCGGGGACTCACGTTGTTCAAGTTGGCCGAGTGGCGGCTCCACTCCGGGCCGCTGTGTACGGCATAGTGCTTGGCGCAGGCCAGCAGCTTGCGGTATTTCTCGTTTTCAGGGCCTTGCAATCCCTTCACCACGGCTATTCCCATCTGCGATGTCAGGTAAGGGTCTTCGCCGTAGGTTTCCTGTCCGCGTCCCCAGCGCGGGTCGCGGAAGATGTTTACGTTGGGGGTCCATACCGAGAGGCTGTGGAAGCGTTCATCTTCCTGCCCGTTGCGCATACGCTCGTTGTACTTGGCACGCATCTCGTCGGATGTGGCGGTGAAGATGCGGAACAACAGGTCTTCGTTGAACGAGGCCGCCATTCCTATCGGTTCGGGAAACACGGTGACGTTTCCCTGATTGGCCACGCCGTGCAGCGCCTCGCTCCACCAGTTGAACTTCTTGATTCCCAGCCGGGGAATGGCTTCGGAGACGTCGCACATTAGTTGTGCTTTTTCTTCCAATGTAAGACGCGAGAGCAAGTCCTTCGCTCTTTCCGTCGAACTTAAATCAGGATTCCGGTATGGCTCTTTTTCTGCTTTCACCAGCAGGGCGCAGAGGACGCAGACAACAAATAAAAAAACTTTTTTCATGATATTTCAATTAAAGATTTTAAAACAAGGTATATCCGACCGGGGATTCTCCCGATGTTTTTCGTTCCAACGCTACGGCTCGCGCCTGCAAGGAGACTCGTTCATGAACCAATAACTCTCTATAACCTCCGTAATCCACGACAATCTTTTCGAAAACAATGCCGGTTTTCAACGGTTTCAACACCGACATATGCAGTTTCGAGAGCAGTCATCAGAAGGCACATCCGTCTTTTCTTCTTCATATTCAGAATCTTATTCTTTAAGGTGGAGACTAAGTAAAAGTAATTATTATAACGGCAAGGAGCACTTTACTTCGCTGCGCCGTCGATGAGTTTCTGCACGAAAGGTTTCGGACGATATTCGCGGTCGAAGAACAGCGGATAGTCCGTGCGTCCGCGCATCGGGAAGTTGTTCTTCCATGAGTCGCGGTCGCTCACGCCCCATGCCGTCACACGGGTCACGTAGTCGGCGTGCTTGATGAAGAGGTTCATGAACGTCTCCATGCGTGCGTTCCATTCCAGTGAAACGCTGTCGGGCAGGCCGTCGGGATAGGGATTCAACGTCTTCTTCTCAAAATCCACCCTGTCTGCCACGTTGGCCGAGCGGCTGATGGTGGGCAGTGCGCTCATGTCGAACTCCGTAATCATCACCTTCGCACCGGTTGCCGCATAAGCTTCCATGCTTGCCTCAAACTCCGACAGGTCGGGATAGTCCATGCCTACGTGCCCCTGCATGCCCACGGCATCGATGCGCAGGCCGCGCTTCTTCAGGTCGTTCACCAATTTCACCACCGTGGCGCGCTTGCCGGGTTCGTGCATGTTGTAGTCGTTGTAGTAGAGCTCCGCTTCGGGGTCGGCCTCGTGGGCATATTGGAAAGCAAGCGGAATGAACTCCTCGCCCAATATCTCGTAGAACTTGCTCTTGCGGTACGAACCGTCTTCCATAATTGCCTCGTTCACCACGTCCCAACCGAGGATGCGGCCTTTGTAGCGGCTCACAACAGTTGTGATGTGTTCTTTCATGCGTTGCTTCAGCACTTCGGCCGAAACGTTCTTCCCGTCTTTGTCCACCAAGAACCAACGGGGGCACTGCGAGTGCCAGATAAGGCAATGTCCCGTCACCGTCATGCCGTTGTCTTCGCCGAACTTCACGAACTCGTCGGCCTGACGGAAGTCATAACGCCCCTCTTCGGGCTGAAGCACTTCGCTCTTCATGCAGTTCTCGGCCACAATGGTATTGAAATGTTTTTTCACCACCTTCACGGCATTCGTGTCTTGTCCGGACGACTGCCGCGTGTTCAACGCCGTGCCGATAAGGAACTTATCGCCTAACGCATCTTTCAACGTCGCCTCTTTCTTTACGGCTGTCTGCGCACCGCAAGCCGCCACCACGATGGCAAGCAGGCCGGCCAATACTGTTTTCTTGTTTCTCATTTTTCGTTCTTTTTTGCTTGTCGATTATTTAACCCAAACCGGTCATCAGACCGATAAGTATTATTTATTCTTATTCTTTATATGCTCCCCGGCTGCTTTGGGGCTAATTGTTGTTCTTTGCTTCGGCATATTCCTTAAACCAATGGTATATGGGCCATGCGCATGCTTCGGGGTCGTTGAGGAAAGTGTAGTTGCCCGGCGTACCTTCCACGTCCTTGAAAGCCGCCAACTCGTGCGACCTCGTGGTGAAGAACAGCCAAGACACGTTCCCCTCGTCGTCGGCAATGCGCTTGAAGTTAGCCCCGAAGCCTTTTCCTCCCGCCACGCCGGTGATGCTCTTTCCCCAAGTGGCGTTGTACTTCTTCGGCGCCCAGTCTATCTCCGTCACCATGATGGGGGCGAAAGCCGATACCGGCCCTACCTGTACCTTCCATCCACGCAGGAAGCTCTCGTAACCTCCACCCACAGATGCTCCTATGCCCTCGGCACTGTCTTCTTCGGCGTCGCTGCCATACCATCCGGGATAGCAATGCACTGCAAAGCCGATGTTCTCTCCTTCGATGCGATGCTTGGCATAGCCGGCATACAAAGACTGGTAGCCCAATCCCGGCACCCAGATGACGTTGCGGCAATGCTTGCGAACCTTATTCACTATCTCCTGAAAGTACAGCTTGAGATTCTTGAAGTGCCCATCGCCCCAACTGCCGTAAGTGCCGTCAGTCCCTTTGATGTTGACAGGCTCGTTGGCCAGCTCGAACATCACGCCCGTGTTGTTCTTCAGCTTGGGATGCTGCGCCACGATGTCCCACACTTTGAGGAGGAAGAACTGATAACTGTCGCCCAACTCGATACCCTTGTAAGGCTCAGCGTGCGGACATACGCCCGGTGGACGCATCACCACATACAGGCCTTTGGAGATGAAATACTCCGCCATCGGCACAAACAGCGCGTCGAGGTATTTCCTGAAACGGGCTTCGGAGAAGCGTTCGTGTCCTTCGTAGCGCACGGACTTCATATCGGGGTCGTCGCTCCAATAAGGGTCGAGGTGCATCCGCACGAAGTCGAACTTCCAGCCTGCCGCCAGTATCTCGTCCACCATGCGTTTGTTGTATGCAAGACAGGCTTGCACATCATAGTTGTTCCATGCGTTGTTGTTGAAGAAAGGGCTGTAAGTCTGCGTAAATCCATGCAGGTTGACGATTTCTCCCTTTTCGTTCTTCAAGTAACGCCCCACCACGTTCAAGGCGGGCAACACATTGGTCACTACCTCTTCCGGTTCAGGCTTCGGCTGCGGCTCTTCCACTTCCGGCTGTGGCTTGGGTTTCGGCTCAGGTGGCAGAGACTCCTCGGAACAAGCAGAAAAAGACAGGCAGAAAAAGAGGAAAAAAACGGGAATATGCTTCATGTCTCTTAAAGATAATACTTCAGTTTTCTTTGTTTAACTGATGAGGTATAGATGGTAGAAAGCGTAATGCCTTCTACCATCAAGGTTATTGATTAAATGGTTATTTTCCTGCCAAGCCATCGGCAAAGCCTGCGTAAGTGTGTTTACGGTTGTAGTTGGCATCCCACAAACCTACGGGTTCGCCACCGCGCCAACCCGAATCGGCAGGACTGTCGGTGGCACACCACTGGGTGATGCCATATCGCTGTGCAGCAGGAATAATCTCGAAGTACTTCTTCACGATGAACTTATAGTACTCGGCCATCGCTTTATGCTGCGCTTCGGTCATGTCTGCCGTCTTCACGCTCTTGCCGTCTTCGTTCACATAGCCCATGTCGAGTTCGGAAATCTTCACTAACTTGCCGCTTTTGGCCAGAATCTCGAACATCTTCACCACGTGCTCTTCCTTGCTCTTCTGCATGGCAGCATTGGCATGGCAGCTTACGTGCATCTGTGTGCCGATACCGTCAATCTTCGTCACGCCGTCGGATTCCCACTTCTCAATCCAGTGTACCAAACTCTTGGCTTTCTTATTGTCGTCCCAGTCGGATTCCAGATTGTAGTCGTTGATGAAGAGCTTCAACGGAGCCGTACCACCGTTTTCGGCATAATACTTGCGGGCAGCAGCTATCACGATACGTACATAGTCTTCGCTTCCCAAGTAGTCTTGCCAATAGAAGTTGTTCTTGGCATCTTCTGCCGATACGTTCTTGGCGGATTGCAAAGGATAGAAGCCTTCGCCGTCATCGCCACCGCCTGCGATGGCTTCGTTCACCACATCCCAAGTAGTGACATAACCACCCGTTGCTTTCATCATACCTTCCACCCAGTTGTTCATAGCCCATGTAAGGGTGTCTTTCTTCTCGGCAGGAGTGAGGGGGATAGTATTTCCCTTTTCCTCCGATTCCCAAACAATATTGGCAAAATAATATGTTACGGCATTTTTGTCTACGTTGAGATTAAAGGCGATAGATTTCATACCGGCACCCTCTGCCGGAATACTTCCCGTCGCTTCATAGTACTGCCACTCTTGTGTGAAATGAGGATTTTGAGGAAGCATAGCCCAATGCTTATAAGCTCCCGGTTCGCCATGACATTGTGTTGAACAATCTGCTTCAGCAGAAGCTTTATACCAAAAAGAAATTTTATATTTCTGCCCACTTGCCCATTCTTTATTAGGGGTATAAATAAAGAATTGAGTATCCCAATCTTGACTAGGATTTGCAACAGAAGTTATCTTCGTGCAATTCATACCTTCCGGACCTTGTCCTTCAATAATAGTACCGGGTACATCAGCTTTACCTTTCTCGCGAACGACAAAGTTAGCCATGCTTCCTCCAGCCTGCATTTTACTATTCTCTACCTGATTAAGGTAATAAATGGCAGAAGCTGTACCTTCCTTACCAATTTCAAAGGAAGGCCCTTGCCAGTTATTTCCCCAACCGGTTGTAGCAGCCTCCGCAAAATCACCGTTTTTAATGAGGTTGGCGTCCGTACCATCTTTTACAAGCACAAGGTTATCAAAACAGATTGTACCGCCATGCTTTCCAAACACAAACTGCAATTTATCGTGAGTAAATGCAGCATTGAACTTCCATGTATAAGTAGCCCATTGGGTACCGATAGTATTTTCATTCAAGTATTGCACATCATTACTTCCACCCCATTGGTTCTTATTAGGACTCGCATCCCAGATGGGCCAAAGGCCGCATTGGCAAGCATCAGAAGCTTTAATGTCAACAGTCAGTGTATAGTCAGCACCGGCTTCCAATGCCACCGGAAGCGAGTAAATTGCTTGCTTATCCCAAGGATTTGCACCGGCAGTACCCGTATTGTAGACAATAAAATTATTCGCCGCATTTGGATCTACCTTAAGTTCCTTATCCTTGATCAGCGAATTCAGATACTTATTGTTCTGTTGCGAATGCCAAGCCAACGTATGCCCGTAGATAGTGAGATTTGCAGCTTTTGCCAGATTCACAAAATTGGCGACAGTAGAAAAATCCATTGCACCATTATCTCTAACCACAGAGCTATACTTCATGGCATTGCCCGCTGTCAGCTCATCGAAATTGGAACATGCCAGGGCATAAACTCCACCTTTCTCCAGAAACTGATTGACAGAAATGGCCAATCCCAGCTTAAAGTTCGGATTGCTTGCGCGGTCTACATAATTTTTCAATGCCTCGTAAGCGTTGAGGTATTCGTACTGTTCCAAAGATGCCGGTTTGTCTATTTTGTAGTCCATAATCACATCATCGGCGCAAGAGAACAATGTAGCCACAAATAATAATGATAGTAACTTTCTCATAATTCCATGTTTTTCATAACTTAATTAGCTTTATATGTAGGAGTAAACCACTCTGCCACCACGCCACGTGTTTGTACTACCAGTGTATCCTTTGTAGCATACTTCTGTGCTCCAAAATCAATGTTATACTCCAAATACATCACATCTCTGTCTTTGTTTCCAAAGCTCTTTTTCTCGCCTGCTTCCACAAACTTTCCGGAACCGGATGCTGTGTATCCGGCAGTGGCAGAGGTAATCACACATTCATTCTTATCATTGAAGGTAAGCAATAAGTCGCAAGCCAGTTTTGCCTGAGTAGATGCCACGGTGGTGGTAACGGGATAAAGCGTTTGCTTCAGACCCGACGTGGTCATTTTACATACCTCATTTTTCTCTACATCGCCGGTATGTCTTACTACCGTTGTTGTTTTTCCATTCTCGGTAATAACATCCACTCCCCTACGCAAATAAGTAGCATGCCAAGGGTTGATGAACTTCACGCAATAGAGCACATAATCTTTGGGTTGTACACTCCAATACTCCGAATTTGTGTGTGCAGGCTTATCGCCTTCAATCAGGGGAGTGCCGGCCAGTATTCTATCAGCCCCTTTTACCCCCGTCATCATCAGAGGAATTACATACGTGTTCTTCAAGGCCTTGGGATCGGCAAAGAAAGCATCAGTGAACTGTACTTCCACACCTCCCATATAGTCTCCACCATAAATAAGTTTATCACTTCCTAAGGTATAATATTCGGCAGGCATGGGCTGCACAACCGAACCATCGGGAAAATAAAGATTATCCGTCAAGGTGTTGTCCACTTTAATGTCTACCGTGATATCCTTTCCCTTATAAGCTCCACCCATTGCACCATAGATGATGCACTTACGGTCATTATCCACAGGGGTGGTTGTACTGTTTCCCAAGATCAGTGTGCGTACCGGATATTGATAGGCGAAATACACGGAAGTACCTCCCTCATAATCAGGAAACGTAACTGTTAGATTTTCGCAAGAAGCCATCAATGCCCCCACTGCCAATACTGATAATATATTAATTAGTTTCATTTCGTTCTACTTTTTTTTATTACACACAATAGATTACCAACCTGCATTTTGTTCCAGGTTTCCCCATTTCATCGTTTCGTCATAAGGTATAGGACCATAGTACATATAATCCTTATATACTCTGTCTTCTACTTTAATCTCCGTATAGGTCAGTTCATCGCCTGCTTTGCTCACCTGCATGCCTTGAGCCGGCTCGGTCAAAGGAGCTTTCCAACGACGCAAGTCCCAGAAACGCTTATTCTCGAAACAAAGCTCTAT
This sequence comes from Bacteroides zoogleoformans, assembly GCF_002998435.1. Classification (NCBI taxonomy): domain Bacteria; kingdom Pseudomonadati; phylum Bacteroidota; class Bacteroidia; order Bacteroidales; family Bacteroidaceae; genus Bacteroides; species Bacteroides zoogleoformans. The sequence goes on from NZ_CP027231.1 coordinate 1,643,115, forward strand.
GCGACGTTCATTGCGAATAAGCTGACGCATCTTGTCTTTGTCGTTCTTAATGCTCTCCAAGTAGGCATCCCCGTTATCCGCACCTACCCCTGCGCGAGCACGGATGGCTTTGATAACATCATACGCACTGTATGCGTGATTTCCTTTACCGGTAGGTCCCCATGCTTCGTTGGCAGACTCAGCATAAGCCAGAAAAATCTCTGTGTAACGGATTCGTGCCGTATAGTGCTTCTGCGCATTCAGTGCACTGGGATTGGCACTACAATCTTCACGCAAGAGCTTACGCATGTAATATCCGGTACGAGTAGAAGTAGCTTGCTTGTTCAGCCCATCATTGTCGGAAGTATAGGTACCTGTAGTAATTGTTTTTCCTTTGAAGTTTGCACCATCATAGATGATGTACTGTGCCAAACGCGGGTCACGACCAACATAAGGAGACTTTTTTGAATAACCGCTCAACGCATCATCAATGGGATATCCATTGGCCATAGGGAAAGCATCTACCAAATTCTGAGTAGGATTGATACGTCCGTTGCCATAGAGCGAAGGAGGGAAATTGTCTTTTTCGGTCTGAAGCCCGATATCCCAATCAGCATCTCCATTGGATATATTTCCGCGCCAGATAATTTCGGCCGGCACAGCTCCCGAACCTAAATTATCAATCTCTGCCGTATTCATAAACCACGTATGTCCCTTAGGAGCAATACCTGAAACACCGCCTATGCGATCCAACACTATTGCAGCATAATCGGCAGCTGTTGCTTGATTGATCGTGGTACCCTCTATGAAAGCGGGACTGGTGGCCAACAAAGCTACTTGTGCCCGAATGGCTTCTGCAATGCGCGCACTCATACGGCCACGCATGTAAGTACCAAACACCCGGTTGTAGTCACCGGCATTTGTTACACCATTTGCTTTATACTTTGCAGGGATATCAGCATCTTTCACATTCACATAATCCAAAGGAAGCAATTGCAAAGCAGCATCAATATCTTCAAAGATCATGTCCAAGCACTCTTGAAACGTATTTCTTGGCAGATTGAAATCCGAAGAAGCTCCTTCAGAGCTTGTCAATTTAGGAACACCCAACATCCGCCCATCCGATGTTTTTCCTGCATGAGCCATCAGCAAATAATACATGTTCAAGGCACGAAGCGCATAAGCCTCACCTTTCAAATGGTCGCAATACATCGCATTGACTTTCTCGTCTTTGGCCCACACCACCTTATCTACATTTTCAAGAAAAATATTGAGATATTGAATGGTGGCCTTACGAGCCTGCCATTGAGACACCGGATTGTTAGCAGAGTTCCAAGCCCCTTGAGCCATTTTCTGCAGATTATTCGACCGGTCGTTCGTTACGGCATCATCTGTGGCCACATCGCTCACACTTCGGGTGTCATAAGGGAGCATGGCATAGGCATATCCCAGAAGTCCTTGGGCATAGGCCGGTTCGTTATACATCTCCTGTATACCTCTATTGTTTTCGATAGCAGGCGAAAACATATCATCACATGCCGTAAATGTGGCGAGCAACGCCACGCATCCTATGATGTTTTTTATTTTCATATTGTTCATTGTTATATTTTTTAGAATACCGCTTTCACGCCAATATTATAGAATCGGGTTTGTGGCGCACTTCCCACGCTCATCTCCATATGCTTGCGCTCCTTGGCTATGGTAAGCAGATTTCCTCCGCTCACATAAGCAGAAACTTCGTGCAGGAACGAGTTGCGGAGCCACTGTTTGGGCAAGTCATAAGTAACCTGCACTTTGACCAGATTAAAACGGTTGTTTTTATACATCCAGAAATCCGAAGAGACGAAATTGTTGCTTCCACTCTCCGTGGTAAGACGAGGATAAGTGGCAGTTTCGGCCGTTTCAGGTGTCCAACGGTTGCGTACTATTGCTGAATATTTGTTTTCTCCCGAAATCCAATAGTAAGAACTGTTCTTCATGCCATAAGCTCCGAAACCTCCCGTACCCAAAGCAAAGAACGTAAACCCGTTCCATTTTGCCGTCAGGTTCACACCGAGGGTAAAAGGCGCTCCATACCATCCGCCCTTGCCTAAGTAGGTCTGGTCTTTCTCGTCAATCACGTTATCCTTATTCAAATCAATGTACTTGATGTCACCGGGTTTTACCGTACCTCCCAATTTCTGCTCCGGAGAAGCGGCAATATCCGCGTCGTTCTTAAAGAAGCCTGCACTCTTATATCCCCAGATGCCATCCACCGGACGTCCTTCGCGCTTACGGGTATCTGTGAAGATTTCGTCACGCTTTGTAGCCTTGGTGTCGTAATAAGTTCCCGACACTCCCAAAGAAAAGTCCACCTTACCTAAACGTTTATTCATATTTACGTTGAAGTCAAACCCAACGCGACGGTTGTTGTTATAGTTCATCACAGGAACAAACGATGCCGCCGGATATCCGGTAACCAAATGTCCCGGATAAGAAGTGGGGTTAACCAAGTAGCCCTCCATAGAATTGATAAAGAACGAAGCATCGGCAGTTAACAGTTTCTTCCATAATGACGTGCGCAGATTGACAGACAGCTCTTTACGCTTAATGAAAGTGAGATCTGTATTTTCGCCACGGGTAGAGATAGTATATCTTCCGCTTGAACCATCGTACCAGCCATAACCATCGTTCTGAGTCCATACCGATTTATACAGATAATACTCGTTTCCTCCCAGCGCTACATCTATGTCTTGATGCAACACACTTCCGGATATACTGAACATCAAATCGTCTACTACCGGAGAATCGGCCAAGAAACCCTCTTTGCTCATTCTCCATCCCAATGTCAAAGAAGGAGAGAGAGCGTTGCGGTGTCCTTCGGCCAGCTTAGCCGAATGAATCAATGCCATTCCAAAGTCTGCATAATATTTATTGCGGAAATTGTATCCGGCCTGCAAAGCCAAGTTAGCATTACTGATGCGATGATATCTGGCCGACAATGTTTGTTGATAACCCGAAGCTATCAGCATGGCCGAAATGTTATGGTCTTTCTTGAAAGTCCTCTCATAATTGAACCGACCGGAAAACGCGATGGTCTGTGTATCGGCACTTGAACCTACATTCTGTGTAGCCGTCCGCTCATCATTACCTTCTTTCACTAATCCCACAATAACGTCTTTCCCACCGTAGTTAGACCACGTCGGAGTGTAAACGGCATATTTATTGTCGAATGAGGTTGTATAAGCGGTGGCATAGTCCACTGCAAATTGCGTATGAAAAGAAAGTCCCTTCAAAACTTTATTCAGGTTTATATCCACTCCTGCATCAAATTGGAACTGACGGCTTGTTAGTTTTAAGCTTCCGGCTGCATAGCTGTCGGCAAAAACGTTGGTAGGAGCAAGACTGGAACCGCCAAGGAAGTACTTACCATCAATGATATTGTTAGAAGTATTGATCAACTCCCATGCAGCAGCCGCATTAGGGTCGATATAATCCAACGGAATAAATGGAGCTACATAGTTGTGGGAGTTAGGACGAACGGTAGCCGCATCAGACCAATAATTGCCTTTTGCACTCTTTGCATCATGAAACACAGCATTGGCATTGATGTAGGCACTGATAAAATCGTTAATGGTAACATCTACATTACCACGCACATTCAAACGGTTGGTACCATTGTTCTTGGCTTCACCAAGCTTCAGCAGGCTACCCCCATGCGCATACCCTACTTGAGTGTAGAAACGAGCACGTTTTCCACCTCCTGTAATCTCGGCAGACACATCTGAATAGTTAGAAACCTTCCGAATATAATCGGACGAATAGAAATTCATATCCGGATAGCGATACGGATTCAATCCGGAACCATGGTTATAGATTTGCTCTTGCGTATACGAGATACCCTTACCATCGTTCAAGGAAGCCTCGTTATAAAGCGTCATGTATTCGGCAGCGCCCAAGTATTCCGGAAAGCTTTTTGCTACATCCAACCGAGTATTGGCACGTACATTCACTCTTAAATCTCCTTCGCTACCTCGTTTCGTGGTTATCAAGATAGCTCCTTTGGCCGCACGGCTTCCATAGAGAACTACGGCCTGTGCCCCTTTCAGGAATGTTATCTGAGAAATTTCAGAGGGTAATACATTGTCTGTGCTGCGAGGTACTCCATCCACCAACACCAAGTATCCGGCATTGTCGGCATCCATTCCCCACATTGAGTTACCGGTCCAGCCACCGATATATCCTTGCATATTATCCAAGCTATAAGTGTTGTAATTCTTGTCGGTCAGCTCTTCAACATTCACTACGGAGACACCTCCCAACAAGTCATTTTGTGCCACCTTACGATATGCGACTTGTACAAGCGGCTGTTTGTCAGTCGCCAAAGAATCCATTTCATTTTCGACCATTGTCTGTGCATTGACAGCAAAGGATGAAAAGACCGACATCGCACATAAAATGAATTTCGTTTGTATATATTTCATTGTTTACTCTTTTAGTATTAAACATGCATTCTCCACGAACGGCATTACCATCCGGGATTCTGTTTGAACTCTACATAGAGGTACACATCATCATCCGGCAATGGAAACCAATAATGTTTAGTACCGAAGATGCGTTTCAAGATAACCTCTTCTCTGAAGTTTGCCACCTTAGCCTCTCTCGGGTCGTTTTCTTTAAAGAAATCTGCGCTTTCCAGACGATCGAATTCTTGAGAAGTTTTAATGGTATAAGGAGCTTCGGTCAACAACAGCCAACGTTGCAAATCGCAGAACCGGAATCCTTCAAAAGCCAGTTCAACAGCACGCTCGCGGCGCAACTCGTCCATAAACTTCCGGTTGTCGGTTAAGAAAGACTCAGCCACGTGTCCGGCCCCACAGCGTTCGCGGATTCTATTTACCGCATCGACTGCCGTCAACGAACAGTTAGAGGACCTCACCCCGGCGCCACCTTGGGCTGCACATGCCTCTGCATACATCAAATAAATGTCTGCCAAGCGCATGTAAGGCAGGTAGCAGTGCAAGTTCGAACCCCAATCGTATTCTCTATCGCCCACATTACAAGTATGCGGCACCAATTTTTGAATGAAATATCCTGTACGACTGCCATTGGCCACCGGACGCATATTACCACCGGTAAACAGTTCACAATAGCGGTATTGCTCACGCTCTGCACTCAATGTTCCGTTTACGTATTTAAATCCATCAAAAACGATGTCGTGATAGAAACGAGGGTCTCTGTCCTTAAACGGATATTCGGGATCGAAACCCGAATTAGGGTCAGTCAGCGGCAATCCGTTTGCCATACCATACATGTTCACCAAATTGGCAGTGGGCTGGTGAATAATGTTGTCGTGTTCAACCATACCTCCCACCTTGGGGCCAAACAGTTTAGAAACGTTCCAGTTCGAACCATTGGCGTCAGGCGAAGGACCACGGAAGATAGCTTCCACACTACCCGGCATCAACCAGTTTTGGCGTCGGGTGTAGAAGATATCAGAAAAACAAGTAGATGCGGAAGAAGCCTTTTCGTGATTGTAGATGTCCGAATACTCATACTGCGCCAAGGCATATTGCGTTTGTCCGCTCTCTACCAAAGCAAGCAGTTCGCCGAAAGCCTCGGCAGCCTTCTTTGCATAGTCCGTATTGTAGCTATAAGTTTTAGCTCCGCCCATTTGAGCACCATGCTCCATCAACGGACTTGCAGCCCACAGGTAGTTCTTTCCCAAATAACCTAAAGCCATGATCTTATTGATACGCAGCTGGTTTTTCCCTTCGGTGAGCTTGCCCGTTGTGGTATTATCCCAATTGATGGGCAGCAAATCGGCAGCTTTACGAAAATCGGCAGCTGCTTTGTCGGCACACTCCTGATAACTCAGTCTGGGCAGTTTCAGTTTAGTAGAAGCATCCAGTGTTTGATCCACATAGGCCAATCCACCGAAATACTGCATCAGTTCAAAATGCCACCATGCACGGAAGAAATACAATTGTCCTTCGATAAGTTTTTTTTCCTCTTCCGTTCCGGTAAACTTATCCAGATTATCTATACCCAGATTGCACTTACGAATGCAATACCAAGCATGCGGCCACAAAGAGTGGTTAAATTTATTGGTAGAAGCGGGATTGCTACCGGTGCGATACAACCAGCTTTGGTTGTTTGACTGCCAAGCTCTGAAGTTTCCTAAATCAGCCTGATGTGTCATGTGTGCATTTCCCTCAGGATTAAACACTTCATCGTCTCCCCAGTTCCACGATGTACAATAGTTATTCTTTTCCTTATCGGGAATACAGTTATAAATCTCTTCGATGAAACCCTGAAAGTTCCTGAAGTTTTTATACGCATCCGTCTCGGACAATGTAGATTCCGGTTCTTTGTCCAGATAATCCTCGCACGAGGGAAAAGTTATCCCCAAAGCAAGAGACAGAACGCCGGTCCACAGATATGTTGTGTATCTTTTATTCATAAGATTCTCCTTTTATAATGTGAATTTTATACCTAAATTAAAACGCTTCACCGTAGGATATGCTCCCAAATAGCCCGCTCCGGAGAGGTTTGCCTCACGGTCGTCCGGCATTCTGGTCCACAGCCACAGATTATTTCCATTCAGATAAATTTTCAGATTCTGCACTCCGAACTTCTTTACAAATCCTTTTGTAAAGGTATAAGCCACCTCCACATTCTTCAAGCGGATATAAGAACCGTCGTAAAGGAACTGAGTTCCGGTGTTATAGCTTGGAGTAGAGTTCCAACGCGGCACCACCACATCAGCATTGGGATTGTCTACCGACCACCAAGTACCGATATTGTAAACCGTATTGAGTTTACTGCCAAAGCTATTCAGAGATACGTCACGCGTTACATTGGTCACTCCATAGAACTGGGCGAAACAGCTGAATCCTTTCCATTCAAAACCGATGGTCGCATTGAAGGTGTTCTGCGGGGTTCCTGTGTATCCATAAGGAGCCTGGTCTTTATTGTCTATCACACCGTCGCCATTGAAGTCCACGATGTAATAGTCACCCGGCAACTTGTGTGCGTCATTCGTATCATGAGCCGGACTACCATAGAGTTCATCGAAATTCTGAATAAATCCACCATCTATATATGAAATATATTGCCCGATGCTATAACCCGCAGCTTTCTGATATCCGGGACGCAATTCCTGATCGTCTTTCTGCAGAATTTTATTCTTGGCATGCGTCATGCTGAAGTTACCCCATACGCGCATATCATTGGCAAATGTTTTGTTAACGCGCAATTCCAATTCGTATCCATTGGTTCTAACCTTACCGATGTTGGCAGTGGGCGGTGTACTTCCAAAATAAGAAGGAACCGAACGATCGGCACCAAACACCAAGATGTCCGTACGCTCGTCACGGAAAAACTCCAAGCTACCGGCCAGCAAACCACCCAGAACAGAGTAGTCGACACCCAGGTTTATCTTCTTCACCGTTTCCCATTTCACATCTTTATTACCTATGGCAGCTTCTCTGTACCACGTATAGATGCTTTCTTTCTGATTCAAATCGATGGTGGTATGTCCTCCATAGGCCCACTGGCTCATATAGAGCCATCGTCTGCTTGGGTCAAAAGGATTGGGTCCCAGATTGTCATCACCAATCTCACCATAAGAAACCCTTAGCTTCAACATATCAACATACTTCTTGAGAGGCTTGAAAAGCGGTTCTTCGCTCACCATCCAGCCCAAAGCTCCTGAATTAAAGAAAGCAAAACGATTCTCCTTGCTGAATTTCTCCGAACCGTTGTAGGCGCCATTGTATTCAATGAAATAACGGTCGGCAAAATTATATGTGGTACGGAAAGCCCAGTCCTCACGGTAGGTAGGCATCACACTGCCTCGGGCATTTTCCTGCCGGCTGAACAGTCCCATAGCCGTAATATTATGCTTACCGAAACTACGTGCCCAATTTAATTGCGCCTGATAATACAGATTACGCACCGTAGCACCATTATCTACCGTTCCGGCTTGTGTGGTCCAGTTCACACCTTGTTGCCAGTCGAAGCCATTTGCACTATCGAAGTCGTTTTTAAGTACGACCTGACCAGTTTCAGGATTTATCCACTTCTGTTGGGCTTGATTATAAAGGTCGTTGATACCTCGCCGATTCTCTACAAACATATTATCCCAAGACACCATGGCGCGGGCACTCAATCCCTTCGTCACAAAACCCAGATCCTGTTCTAATGTAAAGTCCGTATTGATACGGGTACTGGTGGTTTGCATATAACCACCCAATGCCATGTTCGAAGCCGAGTTAGACACATTGGATATTTGAGGATAGTATCCCCAAGAACCATCGCTGTATTGCGGCAAAAACACATCGGGGGCAATGTTATAGGCACCTGCCCATTGTTGTCCTATCTGCCACTCGTCTCCACTGACATTATTCCAAGGAGACTTGCGTACGCCATTCGAACCGGCCAAGTTGATCTTGAGCAACGTGGTTTTGGTTATACTAAAGTCTAAGTTACTGCGCACATTGAGACGATCGTATCCATAACCGGAGTTGTAATTCCGATTATTGTCGTATACGCGGAAGAGGTCACCCTCGTGAACATAATCGGCCGAAGCAAAATATTTCACAAACTTTGTACCACCGCTTACGTTCACATTGGCATTGTAGGACACGGCCGTTTCTTTGAACAGTGCTTTTTGCCAATCCACGTTGGGATAGCGTTCCATCTGTTCGACGGAGGTCTGATTGCGGTAGTTATTGATAAACGATTGCGGCCTAATATAAGCCCAAGAGTCGGGTGTTAAGCCTAATTCATGCTCTATGGCCACGTTGCGGGCCATCAAAGCATCGTATGCATCGAGCTTATTAGGCAATTTGGAAGGAGCCTTGAGTGTGGCATTAAAACCCACATCTATTTTCGCACTGCCTTCGGTTCCTCGTTTAGTTGTAATCAAGATGACACCATTGGCTCCCTTCACACCATAAACGGCCGTAGCAGAGGCATCTTTCAGGACGGACAATGACTGTACAGAACTGATATCCACGCTATTCATCGGTCGCTCTATACCGTCGACCAACACCAAAGGCTCGCTGTTATTCCAAGAACTTGCACCACGAATCACAATTTTAGGATCTTCCTCACCGGGCATTCCCGTGCCTTGCGTGGTGATTACGCCCGGCAGGTTTCCGGTGAGCGCTCCACCAATGTTGCTTACACCGGCAGCTCTTTCCAGCACTTTACCGGTGGTTTGGGTAATGGCACCTACCACTGAGGCTTTCTTCTGTTGGCCGTAACCCACTACCACCACTTCTTCCAATTGCTGGCTGTCGTCTTCGAGCATCACTCTCATAATAGCTTTGGAAGTCGCTCTCACTTCTTTCGGCTTCATTCCCACAAATGAGACAACAAGAGTGGCGTTCTCATTGGGTACGTTTAAGACGAAGTTACCATCTATGTCGGATATCGTACCTACCGAGCTGTTACTTTTTAATACGACCGAAGCACCAATGATAGTTTCTCCGTTGCCGTCTACAACAACTCCCTTCACCGTCACTCCTTTTTGCGCCGACACCGTCAAACAACAGAGCAGCATCATCAAGATCAGGCCGGGAATCTTCTGAATCTTTTTTGTTACATTTTTCATTACCATTAGTTTAAGAATTAATCACTACATTTTCTCTCTAATTATTAATTGTTACAGATAACAGTTTCAACTATCGTCATACATATTCACAGTGTTCATAATAGTATTTATAAGGTGTAATCATTTCCGGGTGGCATACAGGCCTATCATGCTGCCGGTAAAGCCTCCGGCCGTAGCCGTAGAGAGATAGCCGGCATCTACGTCCTTGCACAGCAGTGTCCACGCTTTGCCTTTGGAGGTGGCGTAGTAGAAATCGTAGTGCGTGCCGCGCGACACGACTTTCAGACGGATGTCGGTTTGCTTGGCAGGAAGTTTCCGTGTGGCAAGCACCTCTTCGGCGGAAGCACCGATTTTCTTCAAGGAGATGCTGCGCACTCCTCCGGGTTGAGACACGCAGAAGAAGTATTGATGGCGTTCGTCCTTGAACAGCAGCAGGCCGGCAGCCTCTTTGTCGTCGGAGGGATTGAACAGCATACGGGTGGCAGCCTCAAAATTGTGGTGCTGCATGCGGCGGGAAACAAACGCGGGGGTATCGCGCTCGGTGGCACTGATATCGGCACACTTCAGCGCCAGATAGCCGGGGGCTGAAGACAAGGAGTACAGACCGGTGGCGGGAGCACGGAGCGTAGTCCATTGCATACCCAACGTTTTACCGTCGAATTCTTCGATTTCCTCAAAATTGCCGAAGGTCACTGTTTCGTTGCGCTTCACGCCGGGACGTTTCAAGACCGGAGGTACGGTCTCGTCGCCCTGCGTCATGTAGGGGAATCCGTCCTCGCTCCAGCGCACGGGCATCAGGAAGGTTTCACGTCCCAAGTTCTCGAACTTGTTGTCGATGGGGCGGCAAGCCAGAAAGACAGCCCACCAATCACCTTCTTTGGTTTGTATCAGGTCGGCATGGCCGGCGCAAGTCACAGGATTGGGGCGCGAACCTGACAGGTGTCTTTGCGTGAGGATAGGGTTTTTGTCCCACGGCGTAAAGGGACCCATCGGAGAGTCGCCACGGAATATCACCTCGGAGTGCCAGTTGCTGGTACCGCCTTCGGCATCCATCAGGAAGTACTTTCCATTTATTTTGTACATGTGAGGGCCTTCAATCCAGATGGGTTTCTCTTCAGGATGCACACCTTTATTTATTAATATCTTGCGAGGGCCGATGGTACGGTCGGTCGCCACATCGAACTCTTGCACGCGTATGGTGCGATGCCCGCTGTATTCGGGTTTGTTGTCCGGTGCGTCATCGTTGTTCACAATATAAGCCCTGCCATCTTCATCGAAGAAGAAAGAGGGGTCGATGCCTCCCACTTCGGGCAACATGATGGGGTCGGACCATTCACCGAAAGGGTTCCGGGTCTTTACGAAGAAGTTTCCCGCCCCCACGTTGGTGGTGACCATGTAGTAGGTTTTGTTGTGCGGGTTGTAAGAGATGGCCGGTGCGAAGATACCGCCACTGACGTGCTGGCCTTTCATGTTGACCAACTGCGAGGGACGAGTGAGCACATGGCCTACCTGCCGCCAGTTCACCAAATCCGTACTGTGAAAGATGGGCACTCCGGGGAAGAAGGTGAAAGTGGAAGTAACAAGGAAGTAATCCCCCTCGCCATTGGTGCAGATACTGGGATCGGAATACCAACCCGGAAGGATGGGATTGTAGAACGACTCGGCATCGGGCAGCGGATGCTCTTTATAAAAGGTATCTTCTCCTTTGTAGGTGAAGCGGTCGAACATAGCCGTTGACTTTGCCACAACCGGAGTTCTGCCTACCCCCGCAGTGGAAGAAGCGCAAGAAAATCCCGACATACAGGAAAGGACGAACAAGGCCGCCAGAAGTTTGGAGTTTTGTCTCTTTTTCATCAGAAGCAGATTTTATGATTAACGTTTTGTTTTATTTTTCCGGATGAGCAAAGATAGAGCATATGCGTATACGACCGTTATTATTATGATACACGTTTCTTTGATTGTGCTACATGTTTCTTTTCTATGTTACATTTCTTTTTCCCCATATTACATCAAACCATATTAATCACGTGGTCTTTAGCAAGATAACATGCTAAGGATAAAAGTGACATACGAGAAACAAGTATGCGCCACCTCAAATCCTGGCAAGACCGGACAAAGAATGCACTTGCTTTGCACGAACCGCGCAGCAGGCAGCAATAAGGCTGTTTCTTTATGCTTCATTGACAACACGTGCACTTTCCAAAACAAAACAGTTGGAGGAACAGCATCATCTCAACCGCAACCCTGGAATCAAGCTCAACAAAGCGGTTGTATGAAAGCTGACTTGGGAACAAATCACGCAAGTACACCTTGACATAAAAGAGGTAATAATGCTTGAAATTGCGGAAAGTGTTGAAGTGGAAACAGATGAGAATTGTCATGATCTCGGCACGGCTCATGCTCCATTGGCGCTTACGGTGCTTGCGTCCGTCTGCCTCACAAATGGCCATACGGGATATCTCTTTGTCATATTCCTGGCAAAAATCATCGATAATACAGAAAATTCCAGTAATTTTGTTCTTGGTAATCTCCATAACTATAGTCTCCTTTGAATTTATAATTATTTGATTTACAGCAATAAAGGTTCTAAAAATATTAAGATTACCAACTTCTTAAGCAACGTTTCTTATCCCTAATTCAGGTTTATAATAACAGAGAATATTTGCACTTCTTAGTGGAACTTATCAAGTGACAAGGGGAGTTTTTTGTTTCTCCGTTTTGCCTGAGTTCGGCAATTTTTTCGTACGTTTGCAGGTGCAATCAACGCTGATACACTAACCTTTTTTAATAACAACTGACATGAAACCAACTTTATTCTTACTGGCCGCCGGTATGGGCAGCCGTTACGGTGGCTTGAAACAGCTGGACGGACTGGGTCCCAACGGTGAAACAATCATGGATTATTCCATTTACGACGCTATCAATGCCGGCTTCGGCAAACTCGTTTTCGTTATCCGCAAGGATTTCGAGCAAGATTTTCGCGACAAGATTATTTCCAAATACGAAGGACACATCCCGTGCGAACTGGTATTCCAGTCCATCGACGCCCTGCCCGAAGGGTTCACCTGCCCCGAAGGACGCACCAAACCGTGGGGTACGAACCATGCCGTCATGATGGGAGCCGACGTGATAAAAGAACCTTTTGCCGTAATCAACTGCGACGACTTCTATGGCCGCGATTCCTTCCAAGTGATGGGCAAATTCCTTTCTGCCCTGCCCGAAGGTTCGAAGAATGTCTACTCCATGGTGGGTTTCCGCATCGGCAATACGCTGAGCGAAAGCGGTACAGTGTCTCGCGGGCTTTGCGGAACGGATGCCGGCAACCTGCTGACTTCCGTGGTAGAGCGTACCAAGATTCAGCGCATGGACAGCGAAGTGAAATACATCGACGACAACGGCGAGTGGGCTGTTACTCCTGAGACTACTCCGGTCAGCATGAACTTCTGGGGCTTTACTCCCGACTATTTTGCTTACAGCGCCGATTTCTTCAAGACCTTCCTCAGCGACCCGAAGAACATGGAGAACCTCAAGAGCGAGTTTTTCATCCCCTTGATGGTGGACAAACTGATTCATGACGGTACGGCGACCTGCGAAGTGCTCGATACGACCAGCAAGTGGTTCGGCGTCACTTATCCGGAAGACCGCCAAAGCGTGGTGGACAAGATTCAGGCATTGGTGGATGCGGGCGAATATCCTGCCAAGCTGTTCTAAGTCCTCCGCCTTATTGAAAGACTTATCATAAAGGTATTCCGCAAATATCTTTACACTATCTGTAAGCACGGGTCTCACTGGTTTCACGGTCTCTTCATGGCCGTGCCCGTTCTGTGAAGTCCGTGCTTGCCGCATTGTCTTGCGGATGTTCCAAGCAGTTTTTAAGGCTATCGGGAGTTATGTATTTGGAAATCGTTATCTTTGCCACTCTAAAACGATTATTTCATTGACATTATGATATCAGTAGAAGGATTGAAGGTGGAGTTTAACGCCACACCTCTATTCGAAGACATCTCTTACGTTATCAATAAAAAAGACCGCATAGCCCTTGTGGGCAAGAACGGTGCGGGAAAGTCCACCATGCTCAAGATTCTGGCAGGCTTGCAGCAACCCACTGCGGGCACTGTGTCCGTTCCCCGCGAATGTACCGTCGGCTACCTGCCGCAGGTGATGGTGCTCAGCGATAAGCGCACCGTGATGCAGGAGGCCGAACTTGCTTTCGAGCACATCTTCGAGATGCAGGCCGACATAGACCGCATGAGCCGCCAGCTGGCCGAGCGCACCGATTATGAAAGCGAGGACTACCGGAAACTGATTGACCGCTTCACGCACGAAAACGAGCGCTTCCTGATGATGGGCGGTACCAACTATCGTGCCGAAATAGAGCGCACCTTGCAGGGGCTTGGCTTCAGGCGTACGGATTTCGACCGCCCCACCGGCGAGTTCTCGGGCGGGTGGCGCATGCGCATCGAGCTTGCCAAGTTGCTGCTTCGCCGTCCCGACGTGTTGCTGCTCGACGAGCCTACCAACCACCTCGACATAGAGAGCATACAGTGGCTGGAGAATTTCCTCTCCACCCGTGCCAATGCGGTGGTGCTCGTCAGCCACGACCGCGCTTTCCTGAACAACGTAACCACCCGCACCATCGAGATTACTTGCGGACGCATTTACGACTATAAAGTGAAGTACGACGAGTTTGTGGCACTCCGTAAGGAACGCCGCGAACAGCAACTCCGCGCTTACGAGAATCAGCAGAAGCAGATACAGGACACGGAGGATTTCATCGAGCGTTTCCGCTACAAGGCCACCAAAGCCGTGCAGGTGCAGAGCCGCATCAAGCAACTGGAAAAGATAGAACGCATTGAGGTGGACGAAGAGGATAACTCGGCGCTTCGCTTGAAGTTTGTGTGCAGCAGCCGCAGCGGAAACTATCCGCTCATTTGCGAGGATGTGGCCAAGGCATACGGCGGGCATGTCATTTTTCATGACGTAAACCTGACCATCAACCGGGGAGAAAAAGTGGCTTTTGTGGGTAAGAACGGAGAAGGAAAATCCACGCTGGTAAAATGTATCATGGACGAGATTAGCGATTATACCGGGAAGCTGACGCTGGGCCACAACGTGCAAATCGGCTATTTCGCACAGAACCAAGCCCAATTGCTGGATGGCGAACGGACGGTGTTCGATACGATAGACCGTGTGGCCGTAGGAGATATCCGGCTGAAAATACGCGACATACTCGGTGCTTTCATGTTCGGCGGCGAGGCTTCGGACAAAAAAGTGAAAGTGCTTTCGGGCGGAGAGCGTACACGGCTTGCCATGATTAAACTGTTGCTCGAACCGGTGAACTTCCTGATTCTGGACGAACCGACCAACCACCTTGACATGCGTTCCAAGGATGTGCTGAAGGAGGCGATTCGTGATTTTGACGGCACGGTGATTATTGTCAGCCACGACCGTGATTTTCTGGACGGGCTGGCGACTAAAGTATATGAGTTCGGTGGAGGATTGGTGAAAGAACACCTTTGCGGCATTTACGAGTTCTTGCAAAAGAAACAACTGGAAAACCTCAATGAGTTGCAACCGGTATTTGCTTCTTCGGCAGGAGAAGCGGGAAGCGCCGGTAAGGAAAGAAAGGCGGACGTAAAAGAAAACGAGACCGGCCGGTTCTCTGCGGCTAAACTCTCGTATGAGGGGCAGAAGGAACTCAACAAGAGATTGAAGAAGCTGGAACGCCGCGTGGCCGACTGTGAAGCGGAGATAGGAGAGATAGAATCGGCCATTGCCATCATAGAAGATAAGATGGCAACGCCGGAAGGCGCGTCGGACATGTCTCTCTACGAACAGCATCAAAAACTGAAATCCCGGCTCGACAGTGTGATGGAAGAGTGGGATGCGGCCTCTTCCGAATGGGAGGAGGCAAAACGACAATGACGTTTTTATAACCTAATTTTCATAGTATGAGGAAAAAACATTTACTACCCTTTGCGGCATTCTGCCTGATGGCGGCATCCTGCAGTACAGGCAAGCAACAGACCGAGCTTACAGCCGGTATTCAGCTTGCCAATCTTGACACAATGGCTCTGCCCGGTACCGATTTTTATCAATACGCCTGCGGCGGCTGGGTAAAAAACAATCCGATTCCGGCGGAATACTCTCAGTATGGTTCTTTTACCATTCTTGCGGAAAACAACCGCAAGCAGATACAAGGGCTTATCGAGGAGTTGGCGTCCGCTCCGCACGAAGCGGGCAGTGTGGCGCAGAAAATCGGTGATTTGTATAAGATTGTGATGGATAGCGTGAAGCTGAATCAAGACGGTGTGGTCCCCATTAAGACCGAACTCGACAGACTGGGCTCCTTGAAGGACACGAAACAAGTGTATGCGCTTTTGGGCGAACTGCAACGAAAAGGCATCGTGGCCTACAATATCCTCTATGTGGGTGCCGACGAGATGAACAGCAGCATGAATGCAGCCCAGACCTATCAGGCCGGTTTGAGCATGGGCGAGCGCGAATACTATCTGGAGAATGACGCTGCCACTGCGCGAATTCGTGAAGCATTCCGCTTGCATGTGCAGAAGATGTTCCTGCTGGCAGGCTTTGATGAGGCGGTGGCCAAGCAGGGAATGGAAGTGGTGATGGAGGTGGAAACACGCCTTGCCAAAGCCTACCGCTCGCGCACGGAGCTGCGCGATCCGCATGCCAATTACAACAAGATGTCCATGGAAGAGCTGAAGAAGAATTACCCTACTTTTGATTGGGACGCCTATTTGTCTGCCTTAGGACTGAAAAATGTGAAAGAAATCATCATCGGCCAGCCTGCTTCGTTGAAGGCTGCTGCCGACATCCTGAATACGCTTCCTGTGACACGGCAAGGCCTTTACTTGCAGTGGAAATTGATTGACGCTGCGGCAAGTCATCTGAACGATGCCCTGGCCGAACAGAATTTCGATTTCTACGAGCGCACCATGAGCGGCACACAAGAGATGCAACCCCGTTGGAAGAGAGCGGTAAGCACCGTTAGCGCGGCTTTAGGCGAAGCCGTGGGGCAGATGTACGTTGAGAAGTACTTTCCGGCTGCTGCCAAAGAACGTATGGTGGCTTTAGTGAAAAACTTGCAGGAGAGCTTGGGCGAACGCATAAAGAACCTGCAATGGATGAGTGACTCCACGAAAGTTAAAGCGCTGGAGAAATTAGCCACTTTCCATGTGAAAATCGGGTATCCGGACAAATGGAAAGACTATTCCACTTTGGAAATCAAGAACGATTCTTATTGGGCAAACATGGAGCGTGCCAGCGAGTGGGAACACGCTGAAATGATAGCCAAAATGGGTAAACCGGTAGACAGGGATGAATGGGGCATGACACCGCAAACCGTCAATGCCTATTACAATCCCACCACGAACGAAATCTGTTTCCCGGCAGGTATCTTGCAATACCCCTTCTTCGACATGAATGCGGACGATGCCTTCAATTACGGTGCCATTGGTGTGGTGATAGGTCATGAGATGACTCACGGATTCGATGACCAAGGACGCCAGTACGACAAGGACGGTAACTTGAAAGACTGGTGGACGGCTGAAGACTCCAAGCGTTTCGACGAGCGCACTCAAACGATGGTGAACTTCTTCGACAGTATCGAGGTGGCTCCGGGGGTACATGCCAACGGACGCATGACCTTGGGCGAGAACATTGCCGACCACGGCGGATTGCAGGTCTCTTATCAGGCATTCAAGAAAGCCACAGCTACCGCTCCGCTCGCTGTGAAAGACGGCTTTACGCCCGAACAACGCTTCTTCCTCGCATACTCCAGTGTGTGGGCCAACAATATCCGTCCCGAAGAGGTGCTGAACCGTACTAAAAGTGATGTCCATTCGCTTGGCAAGTGGCGTGTGAACGGTGCGTTGCCACATATCGGCGCATGGTACGAGGCATTCAATGTCACGGAGAAAGATCCGATGTTCCTACCGGTAGAAACGCGCGTTTCTATTTGGTAAGGCAAAAAAGATGCTTATTGAGAAAGGCGGCAAACCGGTGACGGGTGTCGCCTTTTTTAATTATGCCTAATTTATTGTATATGAATGTATGTACGAATAAACAAAATTTGTAACTTTGCACATTCAGAATAGTATATACATACGCATACTTTTTAATACGCAAATCCATGTCTGAAACAAAAAGAATCAAAACAGCTTTGGTATCCGTTTACCATAAGGAAGGTTTGGACGAAATCATCACCAAACTACACGAAGAAGGGGTCGAATTTCTTTCGACCGGAGGCACCCGACAATTTATAGAGTCCTTGGGCTATCCCTGTAAAGCTGTGGAGGATCTCACTTCTTATCCTTCCATCTTGGGCGGACGCGTAAAGACGTTGCATCCGAAGGTCTTCGGCGGTATCCTTTGCCGTCGCGGATTGGAGCAGGATATGCAGCAAATCGGTAAATATGATATTCCCGAAATAGACCTTGTCATCGTCGACCTTTATCCGTTCGAGGCTACTGTTGCCGGCGGTGCCGATGAACCGGCCATTATCGAGAAGATAGACATAGGCGGTATCTCTTTGATTCGTGCTGCAGCCAAGAATTATAGCGACGTGGTTATCGTTGCTTCGCAGGTTCAGTATCAGCCGTTCCGCGATATGTTGATGGAACACGGCGCCGTTACTTCGCTCGAAGAACGCCGTTGGTTTGCCAAAGAAGCCTTTGCCGTTTCTTCCCACTACGACTCGGCCATCTTCAACTACTTTGATGCCGAGGAAGGCTCGGCGTTCCGCCAATCGGCCAATAATCAGAAAATGTTGCGCTATGGTGAGAATCCGCATCAAAAGGGGTATTTCTACGGAAACCTCGATGCCATGTTCGACCAGATTCATGGAAAAGAAATCTCGTACAACAACCTGCTTGACATCAATGCGGCCGTCGACTTGATAGACGAATTCGATGATGTCACTTTTGCCATTCTGAAGCACAACAATGCTTGTGGCCTGGCTTCCCGTCCCACCGTTCTGGAAGCATGGAAAGATGCCCTTGCCGGTGACCCGGTATCTGCTTTTGGAGGTGTGCTCATCACCAATGCGGTGATTGACAAGGCTGTTGCCGAAGAAATCAATAAGATTTTCTTTGAAGTGATTATCGCTCCCGATTATGACGTGGATGCGTTGGAAATCCTCGGCCAGAAGAAGAACCGGATTATCCTTGTGCGTAAACAGACGGCTCTGCCCAAGAAGCAGTTCCGCTCTTTGTTGAACGGTGTGCTGGTGCAGGACCGTGATCTGAAGGTAGAAACGCATGACGATTTGAAGACGGTTACCGCAAAGACGCCCACCGCTCAAGAAACGGAAGATATGCTTTTTGCGAATAAGATTGTGAAAAACAGTAAGTCGAACGCTATTGTGTTGGCTAAAGGCAAGCAGTTGCTGGCAAGCGGTGTGGGGCAGACCAGCCGTGTGGATGCGTTGAAGCAGGCCATCGAGAAAGCCAAGACTTTCGGGTTCGACCTGCATGGTGCCGTCATGGCAAGCGATGCTTTCTTCCCCTTCCCCGACTGTGTGGAAATAGCGGGCAACGAAGGAGTGACGGCCGTTATTCAGCCGGGTGGAAGCATCAAGGACGAACTGTCGTTTGAATATTGCAATGAACATGGCATTGCAATGGTCATTACAGGCTTCCGTCATTTTAAACACTAATTGTAATAACCTATAATAAAGTATCGTTAGATGGGATTATTCTCTTTTACTCAAGAAATAGCGATGGACCTTGGCACAGCCAATACCATCATCACCACGAATGGTAAGATTGTGGTGGATGAACCTTCGGTAGTGGCATTGGACCGTCGAACCGATAAGATGATTGCCGTGGGCGACAAGGCAAAGATGATGCACGAAAAGACCCACGAAAACATACGCACCATCCGTCCGCTTCGCGACGGTGTGATTGCGGATTTCTATGCTTGCGAACAGATGATTCGCGGACTCATCAAGATGGTGAATAACCGCAACCGCTTGTTCTCTCCTTCACTACGCATGGTCATCGGCGTTCCTTCGGGAAGTACCGAAGTGGAACTGCGTGCCGTGCGCGACTCTGCCGAGCATGCCGGCGGACGTGACGTTTACCTGATTTTCGAACCGATGGCTGCCGCTATCGGTATCGGTATCGACGTGGAGGCACCCGAAGGAAACATGATTGTGGATATAGGCGGAGGTTCTACGGAGATTGCCGTAATCTCATTGGGAGGTATCGTGGCCAATAACTCCATCCGTATTGCCGGTGATGATCTTACCGCCGATATTCAGGAGTACATGAGCCGTCAGCACAACGTGAGGGTCAGCGAACGTATGGCCGAGCGTATCAAAATAAACGTGGGTGCCGCACTGACCGATTTGGGTGAGGATGCACCAGAAGATTATATCGTTCATGGGCCGAACCGTATCACGGCATTGCCGATGGAGGTGCCCGTGTGCTATCAGGAAGTGGCGCATTGTCTGGAGAAGTCCATCTCCAAAATTGAGACTGCCATTCTGAATGCATTGGAGAATACTCCTCCCGAACTTTATGCCGATATTGTACACAACGGCATTTATCTGGCCGGTGGAGGCGCTTTGCTTCGCGGATTGGACAAACGTCTGACGGATAAAATAAACATCCCGTTCCATATTGCCGAAGACCCTCTGCACGCAGTGGCCAAAGGTACGGGCATAGCGTTGAAGAATGTTGAGCGCTTCTCGTTCTTGATGAGATGACGGACAACCCCATTCAATAGCTTGTCGATATGCGGAATCTACTGAACTTTCTTATTAAATACAATTACTGGTTCCTCTTTCTGTTGTTAGAGGTGACCAGTTTTATTTTATTGTTTCGCTTCAACCGCTACCAGCAGAGTGTGTATTTCACCTCTGCCAATAGTGTGGCGGGAAAGATTTACGAACTATCGGGAGGCATCACTTCCTATTTTCATTTGAAGTCGGTCAACGAAGACCTGCTCGACCGCAACATGTGGTTAGAGCAGCGTGTCTCTTTTCTGGAGAATACGTTGAGAGAGAAAGGACTCGATTCCGTGAAACTTTATAGCATGGCTCGGCTGGCTCCTGCCGAATACCGTATTTTCAAAGCGAACGTTATAAAGAACAGCCTGAATAAGGCCGATAACTACATTACCTTGAGCCGTGGAACGCTGGATGGCATTGCCCCTGAAATGGGAGTGGTGGATGCCAATGGGGTAGTGGGTATCGTTTATAAGACGTCTCCCCATTATTCGCTGGTGATTCCGTTGCTGAACAGTAAGTCCAGTATCAGCTGTAAGATTGTGAGCAGTGACTATTTCGGCTATCTGAAGTGGGAGGGAGGGGATTCCCGTTTTGCTTACCTGAAAGATTTGCCTCGCCACGCAGAATTCAATTTGGGCGATACGGTAGTGACCAGCGGTTATTCGACAGTATTTCCCGAGGGTATTGTAGTGGGCACGGTGGATGATATGTCCGATTCCCACGACGGGCTTTCTTATCTGTTGAAGATAAAGTTGGCAACCGACTTCGGAAAAGTGAGCAATGTGCGTGTCATATCCCGTAGTGGGCAGGAAGAACAAAAGGCATTGGAAGAGGAGAAGGAGATGAAGTAATGGTGATCAGTTATTTATATAAAATAGGATGGTTTATCGGCTTGGTTTTATTGCAGGTGCTGATATTGAATAATGTGCATATCATGGGATATGCCACACCGTTTCTATACATTTATTTAATATTGAAATTCGAGTCAGATGCTTCTCGCAATGAGTTGATGTTGTGGGCGTTCTTTCTGGGGTTGACCGTGGATGTCTTTTCCGATACGCCGGGGATGAATGCGGCGGCTTCGGTATTGTTGGCTTTCTTGCGTCCTATAGTCTTTCGTCTGTTCGTTCCTCGTGATACGTTGGATGGTATTGTGCCTGCTGTGCATACAATGGGTATTTCGCCTTTCTTGAAATATTTGGTTGTCGGTGTGTTTGTGCACCACGGAATGTTGCTTGTTGTTGAATTCTTTTCTTTGGCTTATATTGGTACGTTGTTGGTGAGAATTGCGGTAAGTACAATTCTTACGGTGGGTTGCATTATGGCGGTGGAGGGGATTAGACGTCAGGCATTAGCATAGAAGATTTTGATGTTGTAGCATGTAGGATAGATGAAAGATTATGTATTGGAGAAACGGAAGTATGTGATAGGGGCGGTGGCTGTTGCTATCGTCCTCATCTATGTGTTCCGCTTGTTTGACTTGCAAATCATGACGGATGCTTACAAGAGAAATGCGGACAGCAACGCTTTTCTGAATAAGATACAATATCCTTCCCGGGGAGCAATCTACGACCGCAACGGAAAGTTGCTGGTGTTCAATCAGCCTGCCTATGACATTACGTTTATTCCTCGTGAGGTGACCAGTCTAGACACGCTTGACCTTTGCCGGGCGTTGAACATTACGCTTGAGCAATTTGAAAAGCGCATGAAGGATGTCAGAAATCGTTGGATGAATCCCGGCTACTCCAAATATACGCATCAGGTGTTCATGACCCAGCTTTCTGCCGAAGAAAGTGGGGTGTTTCAGGAGAAGTTGTTCAAGTTTCGCGGTTTTTATATCCAGAGGCGTACCATCAGGCAATATACGTATAATTCTGCCGGTCATGCGCTGGGCGACATCGGAGAGGTGTCTAAAAAAGACATTGAGAAGGATGATTATTATATTCGTGGCGACTACATCGGCAAACAAGGCATCGAGAAATCTTACGAGAAATACCTGCGGGGTGAGAAAGGTGTGGAAATTCTGCTTCGCGATGCGCATGGGCGTATTCAAGGACATTATATGGACGGGAAACTGGACCGTCCGTCCGTGCCCGGAAAGAATCTGACATTGGGTATAGACATTGATTTGCAGATGTTGGGAGAGCGTTTGTTGCAGCATAAAATAGGGGCGATTGTGGCCATTGAACCATCCACCGGGGAAATTCTCTGTTTGGTTTCTTCCCCCTCTTTCGATCCTCATTTGATGATTGGTCGCCAGCGGGGGAAAAATCATAGCCTATTGCAAACGGATAAGCGGAAACCCCTATTGAACCGTGCTATCATGGGAACTTATCCGCCAGGCTCCACCTTCAAGACGGCTCAGGCCCTGACTTTCCTGCAAGAGAAGATTATCCATGAAGACTATCCCGCTTATCCTTGCTCCCACGGTTTCAATTACGGCAATCTTCGTGTGGGCTGCCATGCCCACGGCTCTCCCTTGCCTTTGATTCCCGCTATTGCCACTTCCTGCAATTCTTATTTCTGTTGGGGATTGTTTCGCATGTTCAGCGACAAGAAGTACGGATCGCCACAAAATGCCATCACAGTATGGAAAGATCATATGGTGTCTCAAGGGTTCGGCTATCGGTTGGAAGTAGATCTTCCCGGAGAGCAGCGTGGTTTGATTCCGAATGCCAAGTTCTACGACAGAGCCTATCAGGGCTCATGGAATGGGTTGACGGTTATTAGTATATCAATCGGACAGGGAGAAATACTCACTACTCCGTTGCAGATAGCCAACCTTGCTGCAACCATTGCCAATCGCGGGCATTACATCACTCCACATATCGTAAAAGAGATACAAGGCAGTGAGCTTGACAGCCTCTACCGCTTTCCGCATTATCCCACTATCGACCGCCAGCATTATGAAGAGGTGGTAAAAGGGATGCGTGCGGCCGTCACCGGAAGTACGGGAAGTGCCACATGTCGCATGGTGGGTTCTATCTTGCCGAGCGTGGAAGCTTGCGGCAAGACCGGTACGGCACAGAATCGAGGGAAAGACCACTCGGTCTTCATGGGTTTTGCTCCCATGAACAATCCTAAGATAGCTATTGCTGTTTATGTCGAAAACGGAGGTTTTGGTGCAGTCTATGGCGTGCCTATCGGTGCCATGATGATGGATCAATATCTGCATGGAAAACTTTCTCCGGCCAATGAAGCATTGGCCGAAGAATTCAGTAATCGGGTTATTTTGTATGGTGACGAGGAGAGATAGCATATGGAAATCATTAGATTGGGTGACGATTGCCGTCTACTTGATACTGATTGTGTTCGGTTGGTTCAGTGTCTGCGGAGCGAGTTATGATTATGGCGATCGCGACTTCCTGGATTTCTCTACCCGTACCGGCAAGCAGTTCGTCTGGATTATCTGTTCATTCGGTTTGGGATTTGTGCTTTTGATGCTGGACGATTCTCTTTATGACATGTTCTCATACCTTATATATATAGGGCTGATGTCCTTGTTGTTGGTCACAATATTCATCGCTCCCGACACGAAGGGTTCCCGCTCATGGCTCATCCTGGGACCGGTGAGCCTGCAACCGGCTGAGTTTGCCAAGTTTGCTACGGCATTGGCGCTTGCCAAGTACATGAGTGCCTACTCCTATACGATGAAGAATTGGAAGAATGCCTGTATGCAGGCTTTCCTCATTCTGCTACCCATGTCACTCATTATTATGCAGCGCGAGACGGGTTCTGCGCTGGTTTATTCGGCTTTTTTCCTTATGCTCTATCGAGAAGGCATGCCGGGCGGAGTGCTTTTTGTGGGATTTTGTGCTATTGTTTACTTCGTGGTAGGAATTCGTTTCGATGCGGTAATGATGGGTGAGACGCATACTCCGGTTGGAGAGTTTGCAGTGCTGCTGATGGTGCTGCTGTCAGCAGTCGCCATGGTGTGGGTGTACGAGAAGAGGGGGAAGCTTGTGCGTAATATGCTGGCAGGTTCATTGGGCATGCTTCTTGTCGCTTATCTGTTTTCGGAGTATGTCATGCATTTCAATCTGGTGTGGGTGCAGTGGGCACTTTGTGCGCTACTTATCGGCTATCTCATCTTCTTGTCGTTGGAACAGCGGCGTCTGTCTTATTTTTTGATAGGTTTGTTTGCACTTGGATCCATCGGTTTTCTGTATTCTTGCGACTATTTCTTTAATAGGGTATTGGAGCCGCATCAGCAGATGCGTATCAAGGTGGTGCTTGGCATGGAGGAAGATTTGACGGGAGCCGGTTATAATGTGAATCAGTCGAAGATAGCCATTGGTTCCGGCGGACTGACCGGCAAAGGCTTCTTGAACGGAACGCAGACCAAGCTGAAATACGTGCCTGAGCAGGATACGGACTTCATCTTCTGTACGGTGGGCGAGGAAGAGGGATTTGTAGGCTCTGCGGTGGTGTTGCTCTTGTTCCTTATCTTGATATTGCGGCTGATAACACTTTCCGAGCGGCAACCGACAGTGTTCGGACGCGTATACGGCTATTCAGTGCTTAGCATATTCTTGTTCCATCTGTTCATCAATATCGGTATGGTGTTGGGGCTCACTCCGGTCATAGGTATTCCGTTGCCTTTCTTCAGCTACGGCGGTTCTTCCCTTTGGGGATTCACCATCTTGTTGTTCATCTTTCTGCGTATTGATGCGGGACGTAACCGAAGACTTTAGACCGGTTGCTTTGCCATTGTTCGTTCTCTATCTGTCTTGATTTGAAGTTTTCACTTCGTCCGTCTCCTTTGTTTCCGCTATCTCCATAGCCTGATGCCCACGTCGTTGATGCCTGGAAGAAGGTTGTCGGGCAGTGTATGAGCTATCTTGAAGAGATAAGTACCGGGCTTCCCGATGCGGATGGTGCCTGCCGCAAATGTGGTCAGGTAAACTCCTCCCAATCCGTTACCTTTCCACAAACCGTCTTTGCCGGCTAAAGTAAGTTGCAAGGTGTCTATGGGGAATACGACACTGTCTGGAGATGTGTAGCAGATGGATAGGTTGAGGTTCTGATATGGATAGTCGTTACGGTTGCGTATTTCTACGGAAAGCTTGTAGAACATGAGTGAATCCGTGACTTTTGCTTTGAACAAAAGCGTGTCTTTGCGTTGCCAACCCTCTATGGGGATAGATTGGAATACGTGATACACCGTTTGTTTGTCGCAAGCTGTCCATAGGCTTGCAACAAACAAAAATACAATACCCTTCAGGTAGAAGTTCTTATGCTTGAGTTGGTTTGTCATTGGCAATAAGTCTTTCTTCGTGGGGCTTAGGGTTCTTGTGCGATGGTCGACGGTTATTGTTTTGTTGCGGACGTTCTCCTTGTTTCGGCTCTTTAGGGTCGGGCTGTTGTCCTCCACCCTGCCCCTGCTGGGAACGGCTGTTGCCATTGTTTTTTTTCTTTTTCTTGTTGCGGTTATCGTTGCTTTCGCTGTTGTTTCTTCCGTTATTCTCGTTTCCGTTCTTGCTTTTGCGGTTGCGGTCAAAGCGGGTGAGACTTTCTTGCTCCAGCAAGTCCACGGGTTTCTTGGCTTCGGAACGTTGAGTCTCTTCCGACAGGTTATCGGGCTTGATGCCTCGCTTGTTCAAGCTGATGATTTCGAAAGCACGCCTGCCGCTTATGGTCACTAAATTGGCAGGAATATTCTTGTCGGTAGAGTAGGTAATCCGATTGCTTAAAATATCTGCTTTAAAGAAGTAAAACACACCTTCTTTGCTCTCCAACTCAATCTCTTTGGAGGGCAGGTGTTTCTGTGCCTCTACATAGCAATCTACTTCGTAGTTGAGACAGCACTTCAGTTTGGCACATTGCCCGGCAAGTTTCTGAGGATTCAGAGAAATGTCTTGGAAGCGGGCGGCACTGGTGGATACCGAAACGAAAGAGGTTATCCATGTGGCGCAGCATAGTTCGCGGCCACAAGGACCAATGCCGCCGATACGTCCGGCCTCTTGGCGAGCACCGATTTGCTTCATTTCAATGCGCACATGGAAAGCGTCGGCAAGCACTTTGATGAGCTGGCGAAAGTCCACCCGTTCATCGGCGATGTAGTAAAAGATAGCCTTGTTTCCATCTCCCTGATATTCCACATCTCCGATTTTCATGTTTAAGTGGAGATCCAAGGCTATTTGGCGTGCCCGGATCATGGTAGAGTGCTCGCGCTCTTTCGCTTCGTTGTATTTCTCCATATCTATCGGCTTGGCTTTGCGGTAGACTCTTTTGATATCGGTTTCCGGCTTGATGTTCACCTTCCTCATTTGGAGGGGTACAAGACGACCGGTCAGAGTCACTACACCGATATCGTGTCCCGGATTGGCTTCTACGGCGACAATGTCTCCTTTCTCCAATTCTATTTTATTGCTGTTACGGAAATAACCTTTGCGAGTGTTCTTAAACTGAACCTCCACCAAATCATTCTCTTCGGCATTGCCGGGTATGTCTGCCAGCCAATCGTAGGTATTCAGCTGCTTATCTTGTCGGTCGCAGCTTTTGTAACACAGTTTTCTGCTTCCATTATGTAGTTTGTATTCCATCTTCTCTTTATATATTACTTTTTATATATTACTTTCCATTTAAAATCCAAACAAAGTTGGATAATTCATTAATAATTAACTTTTGTATTATATCTTTGTATCAGGATGTTAAGAGGAAGTAGGCTCTGCTGAGGAGCAACCTACCAGCGATAAGCATCCTGACGGCACGCAGTAATGCTACTTGTGGAGGCGGTTACACGCCTCTCTTTTTGTATTACTGATACTGTCTGATATGGCTAAGAAAACCTGAGCCAAAATCCTATGGTAAAACAAACTTTCCACAGCGGACATCAACGAAGTGAGCCGCAAGTTCCTTTATCAGTCAAACCATGTAATGAGAGTTACAGACTTTTTTGAGCGGACTTCAAAGCCGCAAAAGATATGTAGTATTTCTCTCAAAAGAAAGTTGTTTTACCTTATAGGATTCTATATCATTTGATAACACATGGCACATATTCCTTTTCATGTTTAAGTACAAAATAGACTCTGTTCACTAACCGTCTGGCAATTTTCACAATAGCCTTTTGCGGATTCATCCGTTTCCGGTATTCCGTATAAGCCATTGTCATGGCCGGG
The DNA here is from genome assembly GCF_002998435.1 of Bacteroides zoogleoformans. Classification (NCBI taxonomy): domain Bacteria; kingdom Pseudomonadati; phylum Bacteroidota; class Bacteroidia; order Bacteroidales; family Bacteroidaceae; genus Bacteroides; species Bacteroides zoogleoformans. The sequence goes on from NZ_CP027231.1 coordinate 1,670,572, forward strand.
TCTTTCCGGATGGCAACCCATGCGGCTTCCACCAACAGACACCGGAGCATGAAATGCCGACGGGGTGTAATGTCACCCACATTATCATTATCACCACTGGAATGACACATGGGAACCAATCCAATGAAAGAGGCTAAATGGTCCGCATTGCTGAAACGGACAATATCGTCAATCTCGACCATCAGGGTAGCGGCGGTTGTAACACCTATACCCGGAACGGATGTCAGCAGGCGTATCGGTTTGTCGAATGGTGCTTTCCGGGATATTTCACGGATGGCACGTGTTTCCTGCAGCAGCATCTTCCTCAAGCGGATGAACTGCTCAAGGTGAAGCTCCAGTGTTTTCTTTCCATACTCCGTTGAGAGTTCAAGGCAGTGCAGCCAATTCAGAAAACGCTTCGACCAGCACCCGATTGAACTCCGGGTAAATTCTTCCGGTATTTCCACTCCATGGAAACGAAGCAATGATTTGATACGGTTCTTGGCACGTGTGCTGTCTTTTACTATCAGGTTTCTCAGCCTTATCAAAGAGCGCATTTCCAGGATGTCAGTTCCCGGAACATATATCCCTTCTAACGAACCTGAACGTAACTCACGGGCGAGCTTGTTGCAATCCACCGCATCGGTCTTACGTAATTTCTCCTTGCTCATCGTCGGAACATCCGCAGGATTGACCACTATATTGTTGATACCTAAATCCGTCAACTTCTCGTGTATCCAGAAGCCACAGAAACCGGCTTCATAAACTGAGAAGTAATTGGCACCCGGATAATTGCTTACCAAATATTTATGCAACGCTTCCGGCTCCGGATCTTGTCTGAATCTTCTCAGTACTGAATGTTTCGATAAGATTGCTACCGACCAACTCTTCAGGTGGACATCAATTCCTACGTAAATATTTTGTCCACTAAAATCTAATGTGTTACTTTGTACACGTTTCATAAGCTATATCGTTATGAGTTAATATTGTTTTTTTCACTTACAAAGTTAACTATAATGGTATAGCTTTTTTAGGGCTATCTTCTGTTATCCGTCACTTCCGATTTTAAACATAGGAACTTATTTTAACTATTGCTTTATTTATTGTTCTATACTCTTGACTTCAGATTTGCTTCTTTCTACCGCTTCAGCAATACAATCATTTTCAGCGAGAAGTCAAAAAACACCATGCGCGCATTCACGTTCTGTTCGATGTGTATCTGAGCCTCACTCAGTTCGTCCATGATGCCCATCACATTACGTTCATTGATGAATGGTGCAAATCGGGTGGCAAAATTCTGTTCGGGCACCGTCATGTAGTTCATCTCCTTTTGGTGTAGGTTGTAGATGAAGTTCTCCCGCGTCATGCGTTGGCAGTATTCCAGAAAATTCTTTTGCCGTTCGCGTCCCATACCTGCCAGTTGCTCACTCCATTGCTTCATTTCCCGTATCTTGCGTTGATAAGAAAGACGCATCAGGCTGACAAAGAGATTGAAGAATAACTCGTTCTCCTCATTCAGGTGAATGGTTTCCAGTGCTGTGATAAAGTTTCCATTGGCAAGATGAGCGATGGCTTCGCTATCTGCCTGTTGCACCCCATATTTCTCTTGCAAGGCTTTCGCTATTGCCGTTTCTTCAATCAGAGGAATATTGAAACGTTGTGTGCGGCTGAGGATGGTGGGTAGAATCATTTCGGGCGTTTCGGAAATCAGTAGGAATACAGTTCTTTCAGGTGGCTCTTCCAATAGTTTTAGCAACTTATTGGCACAGACTTCGTGCAACTTCTCGGGCAGCCACACGATGGTTATCTTATATCCTCCTTCACTTGATTTCAGACTGAGTTTACGGATTATCTCGTCGCTCTCTTTGGCATAGATGATGGCTTGGCCATTCTCTGCTTCCATTTCGTTCAGCCAATGGTTGAGGCCGAAGTAAGGGGAGGAAATCATTAAATGTCTCCAGTTAGCGATGTAGTCGTCACACAATTCTTTTTTCCCTTTGCTGCTCTTCACGATGGGGAAAACAAAATGAACATCGGGGTGTACCAGTTTGTTCCACTTTACACACGAAGGACAAGTGCCGCAAGCATCCGTCTCCGTACGGTTAGGACAACAGATGTAGCGCGCGTAAGCTAGTGCCAACGGAAGTTTTCCAACTCCGGAAGGGCCGCAGAAAAGTTGTGCATGCGGGATACGGCCTTCTTGCACCTCCTGTATCAGCCTTTGTTTGATGGCTTCTTGTCCTATTACATCTTTAAAACTGAACACTATATTTATACTGTTTATTGTTTGACAATCTACGATTTACTATTTATGTGAGAAAGTGGATTAATAAATCTGCCGGGCCACTTCCTTGATGCTGTCCGTGGCTCCCACGGAGTAGAAATGCAAGCTGGGCACTCCATTTGCTATCAACTCTTTGCATTGCTCTACGCACCATTCAACGCCCACTTGTTGCACCTCTTTGTCATTTCTGCATTTCAATATTTCTTTGGTCAGCTCTTCGGGTAAATCTACTTTAAAAGTTTTGGGAATCATGCTTACCTGTGATATCTTCTTGAGGGGCTTGATGCCCGGAATGATGGGGATGGTGATACCTTCGAGGCGGGCACGCTCCACAAAGTCGAAGAACTTGCGGTTGTCATAGAAAAGCTGGGTAACGGCATATTCGGCTCCAGCTTCCATCTTCTTTTTCAACCAGTAGATATCCGTGTGGATATTGGGTGCTTCTTCGTGCTTCTCCGGATAGCAGGCCACGCCGTAGGAGAACGGTGTTTGGGTAATTTTCATCTCGGAACCGTCCACAAAGATGCCTTTGTTGAAGTTGTTGATTTGCTCTTGCAGCTCGATGGCGTGGTGATAGCCGTTGCCTTCGGGAGTAAATATAGATTCGTGCTTGGCTTTGTCGCCACGAAGCACCAACAGATCCGTAATGCCCAGAAATTGCAGGTCGAGCAATACGTATTCCGTATCCTCACGCGTGAATCCGCTGCAAAGAATATGCGGCACCATGGTGATATTGTATCTGTTTTGGATGGCGGCGGCTACGGCAACCGTTCCCGGCCGCCGGCGTAAACGATTGCGCCGGTACAATCCGTTACCAAGGTCTTTGTATACATACTCGCTACGGTGGGTGGTGATATTGATGTATTTGGGGTCAAACTCCCGTAATATATCTATGGTTTCGTACAACTTTTCGATGCCGGTTCCTTTCAATGGCGGCAATATCTCGAAAGAAAAAGCAGTCTTCTCATGACTGTTTATCAGGTCTATTACTCTCATTTCTTTTTCGTTGTTTTTTGCCCTTGTGACAAAAACATTACACACTGGGAACAAAAATACGAAAAAGAAATGAGATATGTTGAAACAGGAGCTTCTATTCTTTGATGCAACGGATGGAAAGAGCTTTATAATAGTCTTTATCGGTGGCGTGCGCAGGTTGTTTGATAAAATCATTGGTTTCACCCAAAAAGTACACCGTGTTATCCGAAAGAGTGTTCCGGTCTTTGTCCCAACTCCAGAAAGCGGTCATCTTCCTTGGACTGTAATGTGTTCCTTGGTACCACATTCCCACCGGGTAAGCGTTGAACTGCGCATAATTGTTTGCCGGAGCCACTTTCTCGCCTTTTATCATGATTTGCCACTCTCCGGCCTTCAGCACGGCGGCATTACTGCCAAGGTAACTCTTCAGCTCTTCCCAGTCTTCATCCGACGGAATTTTCCATCCTTCCGGAGACAATTCTCCTGCCAGTATGGCTTCTCCGTTGTAAAAATAGATTTCGTGTGTACTTGGCTTGTAGTATCCGGCTTTGTCTTTTCCTAATTCTGTTTGTTTGGTCAGAGGTTTCCCGTCCCGATAGGCTGTTGCGTGCAGTTCTTTTCCCATCCAGTATTGCTTCCCTATCTTAGTTACGGGATATTCGTCGATGATTCCATTTCTTATATCCCGCAAGGTGTGACAGACTACGTTAACTTTGACGGTATTTGCCGGTTTCTTCAGAGACAGCTTATGGGTGGCGTCTATATAAAACACGTCAATGGAAGCGATGTCTCCCTTGGTATAAGAAAAGCCGGAGTCGTCTTTGTTCCAACAGATTTTCCCGCCGCAGATGTTGTCGGTGTTATCTGTGAGTCTGAGCACGATTCCATTGCTTAAGTCCGTTTTATCATTTTCTCTCACGGGATAGACGGTGATAGCTCTGGAAGTTAGCGAGCTCGATTTAAGGTATTCTTGACAAACTTCCGCAACCGGCATTCCTTCGTGGTAGATTCTGTAAATATTGGATTGGGAGAAGGAGAGTGAAGAAATGTGTATGGCTGTACAGTCGGCTGTGTTGTCGGTTCCTATAGCCTCTTTGTTTTCCCAAGCTTTGATTTGCCCCGCAAAGCCATTCAATATATTGCTGGTGCTTTCTATGGCGGATATATTGATGGGACATTGCATGTTACTGCCTAATTCCACATTCGGTATGGCGCAGCTATAGATGCGTCCGTTCCATTCCATGATGAAAAACTGCTTTTTACCGTCTATGGCTTGCGGAATGATTATGATTTCCTTTCCCACAAGTTTGTTGTCTTTCACACTCCATTTACCTGAGGCTATGATATCTTGCTCTCTTTTAAGATTAGAGAATGTGCCGTCTTCCAGATTATAGTCGGCAGAAGTATTGAAACCTGTGGCAATGATTCGAGGATTAGCTTTCAATAAGTCGGCTGCTTTATTGTTGGTATCAGGAATGAGTGCGATGGTCAGTTTGGCGAGTTTATGCTGAAACTCGAGTGCTACCGTTTTCTTTTTATCGGTGATATTCTTGGCCACAGCCACTAAAAAGTCGCTCTGCGAGTGGTTCTTCTCAATGCTTTGGTCTGTTTTAACGGATATGGGCAATGTGGATGTACCAGCGGGTACGCCGTCAGATTGATACGGATAGTAACTGATGAAGTTCAGTGGTACATTCCCTTCGGGATAAAATACGGTTTTCTTCGGAACGAGTGTGGAACCCTCGGCATATTCCAAAGCCAAGTTGTTGATGTATCGTTTCCCTTTTATGGAACCCGATGAGGATGTGGCAATAAGCCCCATCTTATCTCCCTTTTCGAAAGAGTTTCCGGTTACTTTGGTGATTACTTTCTTTATCTTGATGGAGAATGAAATAGGAACAGTTCCTTCTTCCAATTCTGTCTCTGCATCTTCGTTGATGCTGTTTATACAGGCAGTATTGCAAAAAACAATACTGCAAAGAAAGGTTGCATGGAGCATCCTTCTCAAAAAGCTTTGTCTTTTCATACAATATTAGTTTATGGGTAGTTGTTGATATACTACTTTTGGTTCATATGCTTAAAAAGCGGATTGAGCAGAGAGATAATCGGTATGAAAAAGTGATTTGCGCTTTTGGATGCTAATTACCCGCGTCGTATTTCACGGCAAGGTGCTTTTGAAATCTGTTTTTCTTGCATTATTTGTTATTAAACGGTTACAAATGTAATTAAATGTATCAAAAGAAAGAATGTAAATCAATAAAATCTTTTATGATTTATTGATCGCACTTTGTTTTTTGCCTAACTTTACCCCGCTAAAATCATTGATAATAATAGGTTAAATCAGACACTTCACCCCATGCCCTTAAATTTACCCGATAAACTGCCTGCCATCGAGCTGCTCAAGGAAGAAAATATTTTCGTCATCGACAACTCCCGCGCAGTCCGGCAAGATATTCGTCCGTTGCGCATCGTCATCCTGAACCTGATGCCGCTGAAGATTACCACAGAGACCGATTTGGTGCGATTGCTTTCCAACACTCCTCTTCAGGTGGAGATCTCGTTCATGAAAATCAAGAGCCATACGCCTAAGAACACTCCGATAGAGCACATGAAGGCGTTCTATACCGATTTCTATAAGATGCGCGCCGAGAAGTACGACGGCATGATTATTACCGGTGCCCCGGTAGAACAGATGGATTTTGAGGAAGTCTCTTATTGGGACGAGATGACCGAAATATTCGATTGGGCACGCACGCACGTCACTTCTACCTTTTATATCTGCTGGGCGGCGCAAGCCGGGCTCTATTACCATTATGGCATTCCCAAATATCCTTTAGAGAAGAAAATGTTCGGCATATTCGAACACCGTCCCTTGCTCCCGTTGCATCCCATATTCAGAGGCTTTGACGATGTGTTCCACGTCCCTCACAGCCGTCATACGGAGGTACGCAGAGACGACATTCTGAAAGTGCCCGAACTGACCTTGCTTTCCGAATCCCAGGAGGCCGGCGTATACATGGTGGTAGGCCGCGGTGGACGTGAATTCTTTATAACCGGTCATTCGGAATACTCCCCATTGACACTGGACACGGAATATCGACGCGATTTGGGCAAGGGACTGCCCATCGAGATACCTCGCAATTACTATGTGGATGACAATCCGGACAGAGGAGTGCTGGTGCGCTGGCGCGCTCATGCCAATTTGTTGTTTTCCAACTGGCTGAATTACTTTGTATATCAAGAGACACCGTATAATATAGAAGAGATTGGATGATGCCCGAAACACGGTGCGGAGAATGCATATCCCGGCCGTTTAGGACTGAGCATGATGATTAAGCAAAGAAAAATAGAGCTGTTGGCTCCCGCAAAGAATCTGGAGTGTGGCATCGAGGCCGTCAATCACGGAGCGGATGCGGTGTATATCGGTGCGCCTAAGTTCGGCGCGCGCGCTGCGGCTGTCAATTCGTTGGAAGACATTGCTGCGCTGGTGGAGTATGCCCATCTCTACAATGTCCGTATTTACGTCACGGTCAACACCATCCTGAAAGAAGACGAGCTGGAGGAGACGGAGCAGATGATGGGGGCCTTGTATCGTGCAGGGGTGGATGCGCTGATTGTGCAGGACATGGGAATCACCCGATTGAATTTGCCGCCTCTTCCTCTCCATGCAAGCACGCAGATGGACAACCGCACTCCGGAGAAGGTACGCTTTCTGGCCGAGGCAGGCTTTCGCCAAGTGGTGTTGGCGCGCGAACTCTCGCTGCAGGAGATAAAGCAGATTCACGCCGCTTGTCCCGCAGTGCCCCTCGAGGTGTTTGTGCACGGAGCATTGTGTGTGAGCTACAGCGGACAATGCTATGTCAGTCAGGCCTGCTTCGGGCGCAGCGCCAATCGCGGAGAGTGCGCGCATTTTTGCCGCTTGCCCTTCAGCTTGCGGGATGCGGACGGGAAAACGATTGTCCGAGACAAGCACTTGCTGTCCTTGAAAGACCTGAACCAAAGCGAAGTACTGGAAGAGTTGCTGGATGCCGGAGCCACTTCCCTGAAGATAGAAGGTCGCCTGAAGGACGTTTCTTATGTGAAGAATGTGACGGCCTCTTACCGCCAAAAGCTGGATGCCATCTTTGCCCGTCGTCAGGAATACATCCGTGCCTCTTCAGGTACATGCCGGTTTGATTTTAGACCCCAATTAGATAAGAGCTTCAGCCGTGGATTTACTCATTACTTCCTGCAAGGACGCGAACAGGAGATTGCCTCGCTCGACACGCCCAAATCTTTGGGCGAAGAGATGGGAACCCTGAAGGAGCAGCGCGGCAATTACCTCACGGTAGCGGGAGTGAAACCTTTTCACAACGGAGACGGAGTTTGTTTCTTGGACGAACAGGGACGCTTGCAGGGCCTTCGTGTCAATCGGGTAGATGGCAATAAGCTTTATCCGGCGGGAGAGATGCCCCGCATCAAGCCCCGTACCCGCCTTTTCCGTAACTTCGACCAAGAGTTCGAGCGTCTTCTTGCCCGCAAATCGTCCGAGCGTAAGATTCGTGTCTGCTGGGAACTGGCGGATACGGCTTTTGGCTTCCGCCTGACCATTGCCGACGAGGACGATAATCGTGTGACGCTCTCTTTCCCTTATCCGAAGGAAGAAGCGCGTACTCCGCAGGCGGATAACCTGCGCGCACAGCTGGCAAAGGTGGGCAATACGCCTTTCGAGGTGGATGGCAGTCTTTCCGATGAGCCTTCGGGCATCGGCTTGAACCTTTCTCGCAACTGGTTCTTGCCGGCTTCGGTGGTGGCAGACTGGCGACGTCAAGCCGTGGACAAGCTACAATCGGCACGCCGCATCAACTATCGCCGTGAAACGGCTGTATGGAAGCCGACGAAACATGCCTTTCCGGCGGCATCGCTGACCTATCTGGGCAATGTGTCGAACAGTGCCGCGCGGCGTTTCTACCTGGAGCACGGCGTATCGTTCGTCGCTCCGGCCTACGAAGTACAGGCTGTACCGGAAGCGGCGCTCATGTTCTGCAAGCACTGCCTGCGTTTCAGCATGGGGTGGTGTCCTACACACCAGAAAGGACACTCGCCTTATCGGGAACCCTATTATCTGGTGGGGACGGACGGCAAGCGTTTCCGCTTGGCTTTCGATTGTAAGAACTGTCAGATGAAAGTCTATGCGGAGTAGGAAAGAGAGACATCAGGAAGATCCATGCCATAACGGTGTGCACCGTGCAGAGAAAAGGTTGTGCAGGGTGATGCTTGGAGGGCTTTTGCTCTTTCTCTCTTTGGTGGCGACTTCCTGTCATTACTCCCGTCCCGACCTTGACGATGAGACTTTGAGCGAGGCTACCCGTGACTCGCTCACCTATCTCTTTGAACGTCATTACACCTGGAATACAAATCTGGAAGTGCGTGCCGACTCCGTCAATCTGGCTTGTTTGCCCGTGAAGGACTGCTACAACATGCTCTACAGAGGAGATAGGGTGGTCGTGGCGGAATTTGCCGTCCATCCGGCAGACAGTGTGGATAGCATTTGGGTGAAGTTGGCTCACTCGCAGGAGGTTCAGGGCTGGTTGAGAGAGTCCGAGATGAAGCGTGCCTTTGTTCCCACCGACAGCATCTCGCAGGCTGTTTATCTTTTCAGCGATACGCATGCTTCTTATTTTATTGTCGTTTTTGCCCTGTTTGTGTCGGTTTGGCTTTTCCGTACTTTCCGGCGCAAGCAGCTGAAGTTGGTTTACTTCGATGATATAGACAGTGTCTATCCGTTGTTGCTGTGCCTGCTGATGGCATTCAGCGCCACGGTCTATGAATCCATGCAAGTCTTTGTGCCCGAAACCTGGCAGCATTTCTATTTCAATCCCACCTTGTCTCCCTTCAAGGTGCCGTTCATCCTTTCTGTCTTCCTGATGAGTATCTGGCTGTTCATCATCGTATTGCTGGCTGTTCTCGACGATTTGTTCCGCCAACTGTCTCCGGCGGCGGCCCTCTTCTATCTGTTAGGACTGGCTTCGTGTTGCATCTTCTGCTATTTCTTCTTTATCTTGACCACTCATGTCTACATCGGCTACCTGTTTCTGGCGGCTTTCGTGTGGATATTTCTCAAGAAACTTCGTTTGTCGTTGGCCGCTTCGCGCTATCGGTGCGGCAGGTGCGGGCAGAAGATAAGGCAGAAAGGCGTCTGTCCGCACTGCGGTGCCATCAATGAATAGATGATGCATCAGAAACGGCATCGCAACTCTACGCTTGCCTGTAGCGGACGCCCTTTCTGCATCAACCCGTTGCCCATGCTTTCGAAGTAGAAGACCGTGTACTCTTTGTTCAACGCATTGCGCACCCGGAAGTCTACCTGCCCGTTGCCTTTCTGGAAACTGATACATCCGTTCAGTGTGCCGTAGAAGGCTTGGCTGGCAGTGTTCGCCTCCGTCCAGTAGAGGCGTCCCGCCCCCGTGTAGTCGGCATTCAGTTGAACGCGGTCCAGCCAATGTCCCCGACGGATGCGGAAGACGTACCGTCCGCCGATGTTCAGCGTATGCCTGGGCACGAAAGGTACGTATTTCCCGTTATAGTCCACTTCCCTGATTTGCCCGTCGAGGTCTTTCTCGTTGGTGACGTAGTCTTTGAAGGTGGCGTGTGTATAGCCGTAGCTCGCATTCAGGCTGAGCGCATCGGTCACCGCAGCGCGCAGACTTGCCTCCGCTCCGTAGCTGCGGCTTCTTCCGGCATTCACGGTGATGCGTCCCAGACCGCTCTCGGCAAACCGGGCTATCTGCTGGTCGCGGGTATCCATGTAGAAGACGGACACATCGGCCAGCAGTCTGCCGCTCCACTGCGTCAGATGGCCGCCGGCTTCGTAGTTCCAGGTATATTCGGGCTTGTAGCGGGTGGCTTCGCTCACTTTCGGCAGGCTGTTGTTCTTCATCCGCGCTATCATGGCGCTCATGCTCTTGAATTTGGGGTCGGCGGCGATGGCATCCATCATGGAGTTTCTCAACGCTCCGGTCAGGAGGTCGGAGAACATCTGGGTGTTGTAGCCTCCCGACCGGTAGCCGCGGGTCACGGTGGCATACACATTGTTCCCCTTCTTCCATTCATATTGCAAGGCGAACTTGGGCAATAGTTGCACGTAATCCGCCGATTCCTTTCCCCGGAACGAGGCGTTTCCTTGCAGGTGATTGCTTGCCAGCGTCATGGGCGGTTTCTGCATGGTCAGAGAGAAGTGGAAGTCCGTGGCGTCCGAGGCGGAACGGTAGTCCATCTTTATCTTCTCATAGTCCAAGCGCAGACCGATGGTGGCCGACAGCCCCCTCACGAACAAGTCGTTGAAGGTAGACTGGTGGAAGAGTGCGCCGCTCAGCGTCGGCGTGTGGAAGCTGCCGTCGTTGCGCAAGGTCTCGTTGTTTATGCCTAAGTGCATGGCAGGCGCTCCCACTTGGGCGATGGCGTCGAACACCCTGTTCACATTGTCTTCCATGACGCTTCGGATGCCCCCCTTGTGAAACGTCACCGGTCCTTCCGTGTGCAGCCACCGGTAGAACCCGAAGGCTCCCACAACCCATTGCCAACGCCGCTCGGAGGTCGACTTGAGGATGATTTCTTCGCTGAGGGTGTTCATCTGCTGCTTCTGCTCGATGTTGAAGATGTCGGCAGGCGTGAAGTCCTGATCCATGAACATGCGGTCTTTGAGGTACTGATGCCCGGTGACGGCATTCAGGGTGAAGCCTTGCGCCCGGTATTCCATATTCAGCCCCGTGTTCAGCAGATGGCGGCGGTAACTGCTCCGCTCGTCGTTCACAATCTGGCCGATGTAGGGCTTTAGCTCCTCACGCTGCTTTTCGGCGTTCAGACTTCCCAGGTAATAATAAGGATATCCGTTTTGGTCGCTGTACTCGTAGCTCACGTTCAAGTCCATCTTCCAATTCTCCGCGGGCAGATAGATGGCCCGGATGCGTCCGCCGGCCGATTGCCTTCTGTCTGCTTTCTCGTTCCTCACCGTATTGCGGAAAAATCCTCCCTGATAATCGTAGAACCCTCCGGTGGAGAAAGCGAATTGTTCCGATATCCGGTGATAGTGGGTCACGGAGGTGTTATAAGCGTTGTGCGTGCCTGCCCCCATGCGGAAATCCGTCCCCTGATAGGAGAAAGGCGATTTGGTATGCACCTTTATCAGTCCGCCCATGGCATTGCGCCCGTAGAGCGTGCCTTGCGGGCCGCGCAGCACGTCGATGCGCTCCACGTCCGCGTAGCTGAAGTCGAATGCCGACTTGTCTATATAAGGAATGTTGTCCACATACAGGCCCACCGACGGCGTATGGATGCGCGAACCGATGCCGCGGATATAGACGGCGGAGGTCATGCGCGAGCCGTAATCGGGAATGAACATGTTGGGTACGAGGCCGGTCAGGCTCTTGATGGATTTTACTTGCAAGTCCTGTATGTCTTGTTGCGAAAGCAGGCTGACGGCGGCGGGTTGCTCACGCAGCTTCCGGTTTTCCTTGGGGGTGGCGATGACAAGCACCTCTTCCACATCTACCACTTTCAGCGTATCCGCCTCGTCTGCCGATGCCATTCCGGCGGTCAGCAATGCAAGGAGGGAAATAAATAATCCGTATCTCTTCATAAGTCATATTGTTTTGGCTGCAAAGTAACGAGTATTTGTCGGAATATGCAATTCTCATTTATCGGGATATGTAGAAGTCCGGCATTTTCAAAAGCATATTGACCGCGCGCCATTGCACTGAAGCGACTTCTATGCCGGGATTCTTTTCACGTTTAAGTCTCACTCTGTATTTTTGTGTGCAAACCAACAAATCTAAAAGACATAGTGCACATGTTCAATCTTTCATTTCATTTCACAAAAGGAGGCTTCGTTTGGAAACAGCGTGTGAAGCTGTCGCAAGCCGATGAAACAGGAAAAACGGGTAAAGCAGAGAAAACAAACGAGTCGGGAAAAGCCGATAAGGCAAGTATGGCAAAGCGGACGGATAGGCCGAAGAGCCCCTTACCCACGCTTTCCGGTTTCGTCCACGCGGCCGCCGAAGGTGTAAGCCCCTCCACCCAAGAGAACTACCGCACGGCCGTTCGCTCTTTCATCCGCTTCAGCGGCGGCACGGACGTGCCCGTATCGGCGCTCGACGCCGACAGTGTGCGAAGTTACGAGCGGTGGCTGCGCGACCGTGGCGTATGCCCCAACACCTCCTCCTGCTACATGCGCTCCCTGCGTGCCATCTACAACAAAGCCGCCACGAAACGCCTCGTGAAGGACAAAGAGCCCTTCAAGGGCGTGTTCACCGGCAACGAGCGGACGGTGAAGAGAAGCATAGGAGAGAAAGAGATAAGGAAGCTGAAAAGCCCCCGAAGTCCCTACAGCCCCTACAGCCTCTCCCCCGGCCCCTCCCCCATAGGGAGGGGGGAAAGGGAGTGGGGTTCAGGGGCTTCCGACCTCTTCCTCTTCTCTTTCTACGCCATGGGCATGCCCTTTGTTGACCTGGCTCACCTGAAGCGGTCGCAGATAAAGGACGGGGTGCTGACCTACCGCCGGCGCAAGACGGGACAGCAGGTCAGGGTGAGGCTGGAACCGTGCATGCTCGATATACTGGACAAGTATAAGACAGAGGGGACGGACTATCTCTTCCCTATATTGTATAAGGTGAAAGACGGTGCGAAAGACCGGATGGGCAGTGAAACGGATAAGGGAAAAGACGGCGGTAAAGGCGGGCCGGCAGGCGGCAATCTTGTCGAGGTGTCCTATTCCTCGGCCCTAAACCGCTACAACCGCTCGCTCAAGGAGCTGGCGCGGCGGGCGGGAATCAAGGAGAACCTCACCTCCTACGTCGCCCGCCACTCGTGGGCGAGCATCGCCTACGAGAAGAATATCGACCTGCCCGTCATCTCCAAGGCACTGGGGCATACCGACACCAAGACCACCCTCATATACATAACGGAGATAAAAGACAAGCGGCTGGCGTCGGCCAACCGCAAACTGCTGAAAGAGGTCTTCACGTCTTGAGGAAAGGCCCTCCGCACACCTCTTGGTAAGAGGAGGGGGAAGGACGGCGTATCGTCGATAGCGGGAGGAAAACGCCCCGCGGCCCACCTCTTGGTAAGAGGTGTAATGCCTCCCGTAACCGCCTGCAAATAAAAGGCTTTTATTTAATATATACAAATATTTTTAAGAAAAACCACATCCCCGTCCTATGCAAACGGCTGTACCGTAATATTTACAACCTCATATCCTGCCCTCCCATTGCAACAGGTTGAACCTAACGAATATCCCGCCTTCCTCTCCCCTTTCCCCAATGGAAATTCCCTTATGCCTTTTCCCATCCCTCACACCTCTTACCAAGAGGTATGCGTCCCGGAACACCTGCCCGAAGCCCCTCCAATAAGGATATGACAAGTTCCCGAACGAACGGCCGGACGGAAGAACAGACAGCCGATACGGTTATCTGTTCAAGATGAAAAAGAAGATATAAACCTTTAATCTTTCGTGATGAAACGAACCTTTATTCTCCTCTTTCTCCTGCTTTTTCTCGGGCATGCCCGGGGACAGGAATCCGACACGCGCCGGGGCACGGACTCCGTGCGCGTCTATTTCCGTCAGGGCGAATCGCGCCTCGACCCTTATTTCCGTGATAACGGCGCACGCATACGCGCCTTCACCGAGCGTTTCAGAACCCTGCTGCAAGACCCATCGCGGCGCATACGGGGCCTGCGGGTCACCGCAGGAGCCTCCCCCGAGGGAAGCACGGCGTTGAACCGGCGCCTCTCCGAGCGGAGGGCCGAGGCCATCCGGCAGCTGGTCTCCGGCTACTTCCCCCATGAGTTCGGGTGGCTCTCCACCGTGCCCAAGGGCGTGGACTGGCAGGGGCTGGAAAAGCTCGTGCAGGCGGACGAGTACATGCCCTACCGCCACGAGGTGCTCGACATCCTGCGCTACACCCCCGAGTGGATTACCCGCGAGGGCAAGGTGGCCGACGGGCGCAAGCGCCGGCTGGTCATGACGGGCAGCGGCTACGCCTGGCGCTACATGGAGAGCCGCTTCTTCCCCGAGCTGCGCGCCTCCACCCTGCACGTGTGGTACGAGTCGGAGGAGGTGCGGGAAGCCGCCAAGGACACCGTCTACATCCTCCCGCCCGAAAAGGAGGAGACGGCTCCTCCCTCCCGCGAATGCAGACCTTTCTACATGGCGCTGAAGACCAACCTGCTCTACGACGCCGTGGTGCTGCCCAACCTCGGGCTGGAGTTCTACCTGGGCCGCGGCTGGTCGGTGGCCGGCAACTGGATGTACACCTGGCTGAAGAGCGACCGCCGCCACCGCTACCACCGCATATACGGCGGCGACCTCGAGGTGCGCCGCTGGCTGAGCTACGGCCGCAAGCCGCTGACGGGGCACCACATAGGGGTGTACGGGCAGCTGCTTACCTACGACCTCGAGTGGGGCGGCAGGGGGTACCTCGGCGACCGGTGGAGCTACGGGGGCGGCCTGTCCTACGGCTACTCCGCCCCCATCGGCCGCAGGCTGAACCTCGACTTCAGCATCGGCATCGGCTATCTGGGCGGCGAGTACTACGAGTACATCCCACAGGGCGGCGGCTACCTGTGGCAGGCCACGAAGCAGCGGCGGTGGTTCGGCCCCACGAAGGCGGAGGTGTCGCTGGTGTGGCTGCTGGGACATGACAATTACAACGGGAAACGCAGGTCACAAATCGGAAAATAAGAAATTCATGAGAACGACAGAAATAACATCCACGAGAAGCATGAGAACATCCATGAGAAAAAAATGTCTGCACGGCATCGCCTTCCTGTTGGGGGCGTTCGTGCTCATCCTGCTTGCGGCGGGCGTCGCCTCGCTGCTCGCCTCCTGTGACCATAAACCCTTCGCCTTCGCCCCCGATTCTTCGGTACGGGTGCGGGTGATTTTTGACTGGCGCAATGCTCCCGGGGCATCGGCCACGGGCATGAGCGTCTATTTCTTCCCCTCCTCCGGCAGCCCTTTACGCAGGGACTTTCCCCGTGAGGGAGGTCCGACCGAACTTCTGCCGGGCACGTACCGCGTGCTCTGCCTGAACAACGACAACGAGTCCGCGCTCCTGCGCGGCACGGACACCCCGGAGAGCTTCGAGGCCTGCGCGCCTCCTCTCCCCGTGCAGGATGGGGACGGACAGGAGCCGGCGGTCTCCTCTCCCGGCATGCTCTGGGGAACGGGCGGCACGGACTTCACCGTCACCGTCCCCTCGGAGCTGCCGGCCCCGGAGAGTCCGCTCGTGCTCTGTCCGGAGGAGCAGAGCTACATCTACACCGTAGAGATAGTGAACGTGCGCAACCTTGCGGGTGTCTCTTCCGCAGCCTTCTCGCTCTCCGGCATGTCCGCCTCGCTGTTCCCGGGAACCGGGCACCGTTCCCCCTCACGCTCGTCCCTCCGCTTCGAAGCGGGCATCGAGGAGGGCACGGCACGGCTCACGGGCCGGGTGCTGTGCTTCGGGGTGAGCGAGGCGGAGGACACGTCGCACCGGCTGACGCTCAGCGTCACCCTGCGCGACGGCAGCTGCAGGCGCATTTCGTTCGACGTGAGCGGACAGGTGAACCGCGCGACCGACAGGCGGCACGTGCATATACGGCTGGACGGACTGACGATCCCCGCGCCCGCGGGGGAGGAAGGAGGAGGATTCCAGACGGGAGTGGACGACTGGAGCACGGAGACGCGGCCGATAGACCTGTAGCCTTTCGGGCGCGGATGCCGCGGATGACACGGATTGTGTTTTTAACGCGGATGATGATTCTTCAGACGGAGATGATGCGGATTCCCTGTTTTACAAGCGGATGATGACGTGAAAGTGAATATGTGGAATATATGATATAACTGACAGGCAACTGGCAGTGTTTTTTCTTAATCTAATTTTATTAATCCTAACAAAAACAAGTATGAAAAAGAAACTTGTGGGCTGCCTTCTGGCAGCAGGCCTCATCGGCCTCAGCTCCTGCTCGCAGGACGAAACGAACGCTGTGAACCGCAGCGAATCCATCAACTTCCATCCCACGCTGGGTGCTTCCACCCGCGGGGCGGTCACCACGCTGACCAACCTGTCGCCCTTCAAGGTGACGGCATTCAAGAGTTCGGGAGGAACGAACCTCTTCGAGAACGCCGAGGTGAGACAGACGGGCGGCAAATGGGAAATGACCGATCCTCAGACGTGGCCCGGAAACGACGAGGTGAAGTTCTTCGCCTACGCTCCGGCCAACCTGCCTGCCGGCGCATCGGTGTACATCAACAGCGGCACGCAGAAGATATTCAGCTACGTGACACCGCAGAAGGTCTCTGATCAGAAGGACATCGTGGTGGCCCACAACACCGGCAGCCGCACCACCTCCGCATCGGGCGTGGCACTCAACTTCAAGCACATCCTCTCGCAGATAGAGGTGAAGGCCAAGTGCTCCGACCCCACCGTCACCATCAAGGTGCAGGGAGTGAAGGTATGCCAGGTGAAATCGGCGGCCAACTTCACCTTCCCCACCTCGCCCACGACCGCTTCCGGCCCGCTGGCGGGATGGGACGCGCCGAACGCCCCCGCCAGCTTCTCGGCCCGCCTGTCCGCCCCCGTCACCCTGACGGCATCGGAGCAGAACATCACGGGAACGGAGAACTTCATGCTGCTTCCGCAGACATTAACGCCGTGGAGCGGTGCCGCCTCTCCGAACGGAGCCTATCTGGCCGTGCTCTGCCAGGTCACGAAGAACGGTACGCAGATTTATCCGCCCGCTTCAGGAAAGTACGGCTACTCCGCCGTGAAGATAGACTCTGCCTGGGAAGCCGGGAAGAAGTATATCTACGCGCTGAACTTCTGTTCCCCGGGCGGCGGCGCGGGTAAAATCGATCCGATTCCCACCGACCCCGTGAATCCCAGCGACCCGACCATCGACCCGAATCCGGGAACGGGCGGAGACCCTGTACTGGGCAACCCCATCACCTTCACCGTGACCGTGGAAGACTGGACGGCGGGAAGCACCGAGATAGGGATGTAATCAGTGATTAGCGGCAGGTGCCTGGCTGTTGTCAGCGGTCAACACTTACTCCACGCCGGGCACTTGCCGCTGTTTACCAGCCACTTATCATTCATCTATTCATCACTAATCACTAACAACATCTATATGCAAAGAGTGACATTGTCAGTATTGGCAGGCGGGGCACTGGCCCTGCTGACTGCCGGAGTTTGCTCCTGCGACGACTCTCACGAAGAGGGGGGCGCGTATCCGGGGCGCAGTATCGGATTCAAGGTAGAGGCATTGGGGATGCCTGCAGGGGAAACACCGCCGGCAACACGGGTGTTTGCCCTGCAGGACTCCCTGACCGGGGGAGGAACGCCGCTCTACCTGCACGCCACGGTGAGGGAGGGCATGGTCACGGACGGGGAAAACGCTCTTGCGGGGGACGTGACAACGGGCGGCGTCTCCGTTACAGAAAGCCGTCCCGCCACGAAAGCCGCCCCGGTAGACGCTTCCACCATGCACGCCTCCATGGGCGTGTCCGCTTTCGTATATCCCGCCGCGGAAGCGTGGAACGACACGCGGACACCCGACTACATGTATGACACGGAGGTGAAGAAAGCCGGCGGATGGACGACGGACAGCCGCTGGCCGGGGCCGGGGTCGAAGATACGTTTCTTTGCGTACGCTCCCTACAGGAGCGCACTGCCGGCATCGAGCCTGGCACTCTCGGCCAAGACTGCCGGAGGCGCGCCCGTGCTGACCTACACCGTTCCTGACGCCGTGGCCGGCCAGACCGACCTGCTGACGGCCGCCACCGACGAGATGCCGGGCGGCGGAGGCACGCCCGCCCTGCTTACCTTTAAGCATGCGCTGACGGCCGTGCGCTTTGTCACGGGCAATGACCTGCCTGCGGGGACGATTACGAACGTCACGCTGAAGGGCGTGTACGGCAAGGGCACGTACCGCATAGGCGAGAGCGCATGGGAAGGTCATGCCGACAGGAAGGACTTTACGCAGGCGCTGACGCCTGCGGCCACTATACCCGAAAGCCAGACACCCGGCACGGAGATAACGCCTGCGGCGGCCACGTTCATGATGATTCCGCAACAGCTGCCCGCGGGGGCGGAACTGGAGGTGAAGTACACGGACAGGCTGACAAATGCCGTGCGCACGATGAAAGCCTCCATAGCAGGCAGCCAATGGGAAATGGGAAAGACGGTGACCTATCAGGTGTCGGTGACAAGCATGGTGATTACCCCTACGCTGGAGGTGACGGCTCCGGCGGAATACGACTATCGGGGAGGAAGCAAGAGCTACACGGTGAAGAGCTGCGCCACGGTATCGGGCGGAGGGGTGGACAAGGTCGTGCCCATCCCCTGGGAGGTGGAGTTCTCCGAGGACGGGATAGTCTGGAACAAAAACAAACCCGCATGGCTGACGGCCTTTACCGAAAACGGGGAGGGAGGCACTTCGGCGGCTTCCTATACAGCCACCGTGGCGGCGCAGAACGCATCCGACAAGCACACTATAGCATTGAAGGACGCAACACCGGTGACCAATTACGACCTCTCCACGCACGACTATCAGGGAAAAACCGCACCCATGCGTACGGCCAACTGCTACATTGTCAACGCATCGGGCACATACCGCCTGCCATTAGTGTATGGCAACGCCGTGGATTACGTCAAGGCGCCCGGCACGGGAAACAATACGTCGGCGTATATTTCCTCCGCGCCCGCTTCCGATAATATATTGAGTACCTTTATCAACCATCTGGGCAACGGCATTACCAACCCGTACATCTACAACAACGCCGGCTGCGTGCCGGCAAGCTGTACCCTGGTCTGGCAAGATGAGAAGAACTTAGTTACGAACGTGGCGTTATCTTCCGACAACCATTTCCTCGAGTTTTCCGTCAATCAAGCTACCATTCACCAAGGCAACGCCGTGGTGGCGGTACGAGATGCGGCAAATACAATTATGTGGAGCTGGCACATCTGGGTGACGGACTACAGGCCGGGAACCATAGGGACAACGACACCCGACAAGGAAATCACCAACCACCAGAACAAGTACAAGATTATGACCGTCGACCTCGGCTGGTGCGACGGAAAAGAGGTGATATATGCCGAGCGCACCGTGCAGGTACGTTTCAAGCAGAAGCCCACAGCAGGGTACACATCGGCTGACCCAAAGACGTTTATCGTAAAACAGAAAGCGCATGCCATTACAGGTGGTACAGAGCTTGGGAATAACACTTATTATCAATGGGGACGCAAAGACCCGTTCGTGGGGGCATTGGAAGGGCCGGGCGGAAGCTCGAACAGCATTAACAAGACATGGTATGATGCCGGCGGGAACGTCAAAACCAATCAGCTTCCTGCCGTCCAAAGTTTTCCTACCGGCACCACCTGCATCACCAGTGGTATCATGAACCCCGGCACGTTCAGTACCAACCATTACATGGACAGCCAATATTACAACTTGTGGGATGCAAACAACAACGTCAATACACCCAACGACAACCTCGTGGTAAAGACCATCTACGACCCTTGCCCCGCAGGATACAAGCTCCCGCCCAGTAACTTCTATATCGGCTTCACCACAACTGGAGAGCCTACTCATTCTTACAACGTTTTCAATGTACAAGGAGCTTGGGCCAAAGGTTGGCACTTCTATTGCGGCCTGAACCACACTGGCGACACCGCCTTTTTCCCTGCGTTGGGCTATCGGCACAGCAAAACCGCAGTGCTCTCCCTAGTGGGGAGCAGCTGCTACTACTGGACGGCGGGGTCGCACAACACGACCAGCGGGTGGGGGCCGGGCTTCTTCCCGAGCTACATGGATCCGCTGAACCCCAACGCCTATCGGAGCAACGGCTTCGTGGTGCGGGCAACCCAAGAATAAAAGGGAGCGAAGCGACCGCGTTGGTTTCATTTGCTTTATTCTCCTGCGGCTGCAAGCCGCAGGAAGCCGATACCGGCGAAGCCGGTCGAAAGGAGCCGAGAGTATCACGTTTCACTTTATACGTAAATACAATGGGATATACAAGTCGTGACTTTATGGATGCGGAACGAGACTTGCGGCTGCTGAGGCAAGAGGAGGGTGTTTTTCAGGCGCGGATTGCGCGGATGACGCGGATTTTATTTTATCTTGGTTCTAATGCATGAATGCTAATGTTCTGATATGTACGGTCTTAATGTCTAATGTCAGCTATATGTGTGAGGGGTAGCGATGTCGCTGCGGTGAGACAGGTGATGACACCGCAACGAGACAAGCGGCGTCACCGCAGTGAGACAAGTGATGACACCGCAGTGAAATGGGTGATGTCACTGCAGTGAGACAAGCAACGTCACCGCAGTGAGACAAGAAGCGTCACCGCAGTGAGGTAAACGGCGTCTCCACAGTGAGGTAAGTACCCCTCCTGCGGGGACATTCAAGGGAATTAAAAGAAAAGGCGTTCACACGCCGACTGTGAGTTATTATCATTTAATTATTAATTAAAACTTTATCAGTATGAGTATCAGTTACAAATTGGTGCAGAAGAAGCACCCGATGAAGAAGAATGACCCGGCTAAGTGGTATGCCGTGCCAAACAGTGCAAAACCATTGTCTCCCAAAGCTTTGACCCGTGCCGCAACGGTACATACCACCACGGCACCCATCGAGCTGGAGGCAGCCATGGAGCTGCTGGCGGAGTTCATCCCCCAACAGTTGCAGCAGGGACACACGGTGAATGTGCCCGGCCTGGGTACATTCCGCATCACCTTTAAAAGTGCAGGCGTGGAGAAGATAGAAGATTTCAACGTGGGCACGATGATTAAATCGCCCCGTGTAACGTTCACACCTGCCCGGGAACTTCGCGGCAGGATTATCCGAGAACTCAGCTTCGAGGACGGAGGTGTGCTGGAGGCCGGCGTAAACTATGCCTCGATGGCGGACTACCGCAAAGCCAAAGGACTGCCTGCGCCTACACCGGGAGGTAGCGGCGGAAGCGGCGGCACGGGCGGCGGTACTACCGGCGGCTCGGGCGGTCAAGGGGAAAACCCGCTGGGATGAAGCCCTGAAGCCTCTCCCCCAACCCCCGAAGCCTCTCCCCCAACTCCTCCCCCATAGGGAGGGGGGCGGGCCGCAGGGGCCGGGGGAGGGCGGCGGGGTTTCTCGGAGGCGGATGATTTTTTAGACGCGGATGACGCGGATTTTAATTTTTATCCTTTCCTTTTCCCTTGCGTCCGACATCTAAGGTATAAGGTTTATTCTCTATTGGCTAATATTACCTCTAATCTTACCTCTAATCTTACCTTTAATCTCACCTCTAATCCCACCACTAATCTCTAATGCTTATGAAAACTTATCAGACTATGAAACGAATGAAGGCGGCGGAGGCACGCGAGAACAGCCTTATAGATATTGACATGACGGATGGCGCATTCACGGCGTACGACTGCTCCGCTCTGGTGCTGCACGCCCTCTATCCGCAACTGCCGTTCCGGCACGTGACCGGCGAAGACGGACGGACACGGCCGATGGTGACGGACATCCCGCAGAAAATAATACTCGAGGTGTGCCGCAGGTACCAGCTGGTGGATGCGGCGGCAAGAATAATTGCAAATCCCGGTAGTATATGACATGCCCTGAAAGTAATGCCTCGTTTGAATGCTTTTACGCACGTCCCGACAGCAGGGCTTTCACCGCCTCGGCGCACCGTTCGCCGTCGATACCGGCCGAAACGATGCCTCCGGCATATCCGGCTCCCTCTCCGCAGGGGAACAGTCCTTTGAGGCGTACATGCTGCAACGTCTCCTTGTCTCTGATGATGCGTACCGGTGCCGATGTGCGGGTCTCCACTCCAATCATTACGGCGTCGTTGGTGAGGAAGCCCCGGCTGTATTTGCCGAAGAGGCGGAAGCCTTGGCCCAGACGTTCCGAGATAAAGGGCGGCAGCCAGAAGTGCAGGGGAGAAGATACCAGGCCGGGCGCATACGAGGACTTCGGCAAGTCGTAGCTCAGTTTTTTTCTTGTAAAATCTTCCATGCGCTGCGCCGGGGCGGTCTGCTGCATGTTTCCTTGTTGCCAGCACAGTCGCTCGAGGTTCTCCTGAAAGTACATCATGCCTAATTGGGAGGAGAAGTGGGGCAATGGGTTGTCGGCCGTATTGTCGGAACAGAGGTTCAGACTTTTATCGTCCAAGTCTTCCGGACGCAGCTCCACCACCATTCCCGAGTTGCTCCAGCGCGAACCGCGGTTGCTGGGGCTCATGCCGTTCACCACGATTTGTTGCGGGCCGCTGGCAGCGGGCACGATGAAGCCGCCGGGACACATGCAGAAGCTGTAAACTCCTCGTCCGTCCACCTGAGTGACGAAGTTGTATTCGGCGGCTGGGAGGTATTTGCCCCGTCCCTCCCGGCTGTGATACTGTATGCGGTCTATCAGTGCGGCAGGATGTTCCAGGCGCACACCTACGGCGATGCCTTTGGGCTCAATCTCCACGCGGTTGGCGGCAAGCCATCGGTACACGTCTCGGGCGGAATGTCCCGTGGCGAGTATCACCGGGCCGAGGAAGGTATGGCCGGTGCTTGTTTCGATGCCTTTCACCTCGTCTCCCCCGATAATCAAGGCGTCCATACGCGTCTCGAAGTGCACTTCGCCACCACATGCGAGGATGGTGTTCCGCATGTTCTCGATGACGCGCGGCAGCTTGTCCGTGCCGATGTGCGGATGGGCGTCTATCAAGATGGAGGTCGATGCGCCGTGCCGGCAGAATACATTCAGAATCTTGTCGACACTTCCCCGCTTCTTGCTGCGGGTATACAGTTTGCCGTCGGAGTAAGCGCCTGCTCCTCCCTCTCCGAAGCTATAGTTCGACTCGGGGTTTACGCACTGTTCCCGGCCGATGGCGGCCAAGTCTTTCTTGCGTTCGCGCACATCCTTGCCTCGCTCCACGACGATGGGGCGCAGTCCAAGTTCGATGAGGCGCAAGGCGGCGAACAGTCCTGCCGGTCCGGCACCTACCACGACCACCTGCGGTTTGTCGGCCACATGGGGATAGACGACATTCTCAAACTCGTCTTCTTGCGGCAGTTCGTTCAGATAGACACGCACGTGCAGGTTGACGAAGACCGTGCGTTGGCGTGCGTCGATGCTGCGCTTCAGGATGCGTGTCGCCGTAATATCTCGTGCGTCCAGCCCTTTTTCGTGCACCAGATAGTGTTTCAGTCGTTGTTCGTTGGCGGCTACTTCGGGCGGCACGCGCAGTGGGTATTCTTGTATCATAAATGTATATATGGGGAAAGATGTTTCAGCCGAACAGCGTGCGGAAAGCCTCTTCCACTTTCCGCACCGGTATCAGCTCTATTCTTATCTTCCGGGTGTTGATGCCCTGCATGTTGTATTTGGGCAGAATGAATTGCTTGAAGCCCAGCTTCTCCGCCTCGCCGATACGCTGCTCGATGCGGTTCACCGGACGGATTTCGCCCGACAGCCCGATTTCGCCCGCCATGCAGACGCCTTGTTCGATGGCGGCGTCCATGTTGCTGGAGAGGATGGCGCTGATGACGGCGAGGTCGATGGCGGGGTCGTTCACCTTCAGTCCGCCTGCAATGTTCAGGAAGACGTCTTTCTGTGCCAGCTTGAATCCCACGCGCTTCTCGAGCACGGCCAGCAGCATGTTCATGCGGCGGATGTCGAATCCCGTGGCCGAGCGTTGCGGATTGCCATACACAGCACTGCTGACCAACGCCTGCGTCTCGATGAGGAAGGGCCTGACACCCTCTATGGCCGAAGCGATGGCCACGCCGCTCATTCCCTCGTGGTCTTGGGTCAGCAGCAGCTCGGACGGGTTGCTCACCTGCCGCAGGCCGTCCTGCCGCATCTCGTAGATGCCCAGTTCCGCCGTGCTGCCGAAGCGGTTCTTGATGCTTCGCAGAATGCGGTACATATAGTGTTGGTCGCCCTCGAACTGAAGCACGGTGTCCACGATATGTTCCAGCACCTTGGGGCCGGCTATGCTGCCCTCTTTGTTGATGTGCCCGATGAGGATGACCGCTGTATGCGTTTCTTTGGCAAACCGCAGGATGGAGGCGGAGCACTCCCGCACTTGGGCGATGCTTCCCGGCGATGATTCGAGAGATTCGGTGGAGATGGTCTGTATGGAGTCGATGATGACGAGGTCCGGGCGTGTGTTCTTGATGTGGACGTAAATCTGCTCCAGCGACGTCTCGCACACGATGAGGCAGTCGGCGGAGTTAGCGGTCAGCCGGTCGGCACGGAGTTTCAGCTGCCGGGCACTCTCTTCGCCCGAGACGTAGAGGATGCGCTTGTCCGGAATGCGGAGGATGGTTTGCAGCACGAGCGTGGATTTGCCGATGCCCGGTTCGCCGCCAATCAGCACCAATGAGCCTTGCACCAGGCCGCCGCCCAACACGCGGTTCAGTTCGTCGTCGTGCAGGTCTATGCGCGGCTCTTCATCGGCCGTGATGTCGTCCAGCGTCACGGGCTTTGCCTTGGCGGTCTCTATGCCCGAGAGGGGACGTTTGCTTACCGGCTCTTTGCGTATCACCTCTTCCACATACGTGTTCCACTCTCCGCACGAGGGGCATTTTCCTACCCACTTGGGCGAATCCTGTCCGCAGTGGCTGCATACATATACTCTCTTTTCTTTCGTCATAGTGGAGTATCCCTTCTAAAATGATTGTCCAAAGATAGTGCGAATCGAAGACGTGACAGCATAATTTCGTTCTTTTATTTCATCAACTTGACAACATCTTCCGGTAACATGGCATCCTCTGCATCATCTTTCGGAGCGTTCTTAAGGAATAGCATTGGAACAATGGTGTAGTTCTTAGCAAACGGAAGCAGATTACCCTTACGGAGAAGTTCGGCTATAAGTTGTTTGGCATTCTTTTGAGTTGTCCATTTACATTCGCCGACCAGCAGATACTTTTTATCAAGCGATTCTGCCATTACATCGAACTCTACCTGTTCCGGCTTCTTATCCTCATTGAGAACAGAACCCCACCAGCGTTTTGCTTTGCCATAAACCATCCCATTGACAAGATTTATCTTATTTATTATGCAAGGCAAACATAATGTTTTCGTAGCATAACACAAAGTTTTGAGCCAAGTTTTTGTTCTCATAGGGCACCATTTGCTGACTGCGTAGGAGTGATTGATCTAACGTGATATAAAAGGTATGTGCCCCCCAAAGAGAGCGAGGCATGCGAATTAAGATTTGCCGAATTGCTTTGCAATGGTTTATGGCAGGGCATGCGGAGTGGCGGCAGAAGAAAACGGTTTGTATCCCTCCGGAACGAATGTTGCAGGCAAGCCCGTCGATTCTCTTTTCTCCTTTGCAAGGAGCTCAAGAAGCTTATATTCCGTCCATGCCGGGTCGCCCATGCGATAGTCCAAATAACTTGTTATGCTGATGCGGATTTTGTATTCATAACCGCTTTCGTACTCGAAACCGGAAACATAAGACAGTTGCTCCCATTGCCGGGAGTTTTCTTTCCTGATGGCATATACACCTGTGGTAAAGTCCGTTCCGCATGAGGAGATGACTCCTTGCAGCTTCTTTGAAGCAACGATTACAGTCTGTTCTTCGTAATGGGTCACTTTCCTTTCTTCTTCTTTCTCCTCATTGATGCAGCCTGTCAAGCCGAATATACAGAGAAGAATCAGAAGCGTAGCGGATAATTCCTTGTTCTTTTTCATAGCGGTAGTTGTTTGTCATATAAGTAAAACCGTGATATTTCGAAAATACTGCACGGAGCGGGAGGATAATATCGGAGCAAATACATTCTGTAGCAATATCTTGTTACATTAAAGCGGCCTTTCGCAAGGCATCCAACGGGGTATGTATCTTCAGTCCTATACGTAGGATACATCAGTCTATTCCGAATAAGAAACATAATCAGGTCAGATGTATCTTCAGTCCTATACGTAGGCTACATCAGTCGTATACTGATCCTACCCCTCTCGGAAGGTGTTCTGGCAGGGGTACTCGGCTTTTATCCTTGGCGACGGATATGCTTTGCGGAAATGATAAAGGATGATTACATGGATGATGTGCTTCCTATGGTTTGCGGATTGCGGGGGCTGTCACACCGTAATTTCTCCCGCCAACGGACGTCCCATCAATTCCCGCACTTTGGCAGGCGGGTAATCGTGCCCCAGCAGAAACATCAGTTTGGTCACGGCGGACTCGGTGGTGCTGTCGTAGCCGCACACCACACCTGCCTGCATCAGCTGATAGCCGGTTTCGTACCGTTCCATTTCTACCGTTCCGGCGCTGCACTGGGTGACGTTCACGATGACGATGCCTTGTTCGCTGGCATTGCGCAGGCGACGCAGGAACCACTCCTTGCGGGGAGCGTTGCCCGAACCGTAGGTCTCGAGGACAACGGCTCGCAGTCCCTCCGTGGCAAGCACGGAGGCAATCACGTTCTCCTGAATGCCGGGGAAAAGTTTCAGCACGGCCACGTTGGTGTCGAGCAGATAGTGGGGTTTGAGTTCATGATGGCGACCGTTCGTGCGAATCTGTACATTATTATATTTAATATGTATGCCCACCGAGGCAAGTACCGGATAGTTGAACGAGCGGAAAGCGTTGAAGTTCTCGGCATTCATCTTGGTGGTACGGTTGCCGCGCATCAGGTGGTTTTCGAAGAAGATGGACACTTCGGGCACGATGGGCTGTCCGTCAGGATGACAGGCAGTGGCTATTTCGATACTGGTCAGCAGGTTCTCCTTGCCGTCGGTTCGCAACACGCCGATGGGCAACTGAGAGCCGGTCAGGATGACGGGTTTGTTCAGCCCTTCGAGCATGAAGCTGAGAGCGGATGCGGTGTAGGCCATGGTGTCTGTGCCGTGCAGGATGACGAAGCCGCTATACCGGTCGTAGTTGTCGCTGATGACGCGTACCAACTTGCGCCAGGCATCAGGATCCATGTCCGAAGAATCCATGGGCGGGTCGAATTGATAGGTGCCGATGCGAAACATGAATCGTTGGAGTTCGGGAATATGTTTCTGCAATTGCTCGAAGTTGAAGTTCTCCAAGGCACCGGTTTCCACATTTTCTATCATTCCGATGGTTCCGCCGGTATATATTAGTAAAACGGAAGTGTTATCAGGAGTCATATGCGCCTTTTCTTTTTTTCAGTGCAAATATAATGAAACATATTGAAATTGATAACAATATGACATGAAAGAATGGCTTGTTCCCCAAGATGTTTCGTGCCGGAAGTGTGAATATGACAGAAGACCGGAATGCTATTATCTTGTCGTCTCCGAATGCCAATGAACTTTTATCATAAAAAAGTCGTGAAAAGTGATAGATTGAACGTTTTTATTCTTACTTTTGCGACACTTATCAGAGACGATAGAAACGAGAGGTAATGAATAAGTACTATCAACATACAGTCACATCCATGTGCACCATGACCCTTAGGGGTTAGGGATAGTATTTAGTGTTTCTACGTGTTACACCATTTTTCAAGCAGTTTTTTATTTATAAAGTTTTCATTCAGGCCTTGCCGGACGGGAGTATCCTGCAGCCTAAGCGTATGCAAGGGGCGAGAACCGATGGGCAGCAGTCACGCATGATGAATAAGAGAGAATGCTCACAGGCTGTACTCCGGCACAATCCATACCGGGAAGCAGACGGAAGCTTAAATTGGAATAATCAGAATAACCAGAAAACAACAATACAATGAAAGTAATGAAATTCGGCGGAACATCGGTCGGCTCCGCAAGCAGCGTTTTAAGTGTCAAGAGAATCGTAGAGACGGTGGATGAACCCGTCATTGTGGTGGTATCCGCCTTGGGAGGCATCACGGATAAACTGATAAATACCTCGAAGATGGCGGCAGCCGGTGACGCTTCCTACGAAAATGAGTTTCGCGAGATTGTACGCCGCCATGTGGAGATGGTCAACGAAGTGATTCCGGAGGGAGAGGTACGGGTGGACTTGCAGCGACAGATAGGCGGGCTGCTCAATGAGCTGAAGGATATTTTCCAAGGCATCTACCTCATCAAAGACCTCTCGCAGAAGACGTCCGACACGATTGTGAGCTACGGCGAGCGGCTGTCGTCCATCATCGTCGCCCGGCTGACGGGGGCGGAATGGTACGACTCACGGCGGTTCATCAAGACGGAGAAGAAGCACTCCAAGCATGTGCTGGATACCGACCTGACGAACGAGCTGGTGCGCGAGACATTCCGCACCCTGCCCCGCCGCGCATTGGTGCCCGGTTTTATCTCCACGGACAAGGCCACGGGCGAGGTGACCAACCTGGGAAGGGGCGGCTCGGACTATACGGCCGCCATCATCGCCGCCGCACTGGATGCCGACTGCCTGGAGATATGGACGGATGTGGACGGGTTCATGACGGCCGACCCGCGCGTCATTTCCGGTGCATATACCATCAAGGAGCTGAGTTATGTAGAGGCTACGGAACTTTGCAACTTCGGCGCAAAGGTGGTTTATCCGCCTACCATCTATCCGGTTTGCCATAAGAACATACCTATCCTGGTGAAGAATACGTTTAACCCCGAAGGTGGGGGAACCGTTATCCGACAAGAAATATCCAATCTGCAAGGCAAGGCCATCAAAGGCATCTCGTCCATCAACGACACGAGCCTGATTACGGTGCAAGGTCTCGGTATGGTGGGCGTCATCGGTGTCAATTACCGCATCTTCAAGGCGTTGGCCAAGAACGGCATCAGTGTGTTTCTGGTGTCGCAGGCTTCTTCGGAGAACTCCACTTCCATCGGTGTGCGCAATGCCGACGCCGGTTTGGCCTGCGAGGTGCTGAACGAAGAGTTCGCCAAAGAGATAGAGATGGGGGAGATTTCGCCCATTCAGGCGGAGAAGAACCTCGCCACGGTGGCCATCGTAGGCGAGAACATGAAGCATACGCCGGGCATCGCCGGCAAGCTGTTCGGCACGCTGGGACGCAACGGCATCAACGTGATAGCCTGCGCGCAGGGTGCCTCGGAGACAAACATCTCGTTTGTGGTGGACAGCAAGCTGCTGCGCAAATCGCTGAACGTCATCCACGACTCCTTCTTCTTGTCCGAGTATCAGGTGCTGAACCTCTTCATCTGCGGCATTGGCACGGTGGGCGGCCATCTGATAGAACAGATTCACAGCCAGCACAGTAAATTGATGCACGAGAACGGTCTGCAACTCAATGTGGTGGGCATTGCCGACGCCAAGAGGGCCATGTTCAGTCGCGAGGGCTTCGACTTGGGACGCTTCCGTGAAGAACTCCGCGAGAAGGGGAAAGAAAGCTCGTTGGAAACGTTACGCAATGAAATCATCGGCATGAACATCTTCAACTCCGTATTCGTGGACTGTACGGCAAGCGCTGACGTGGCTTCGCTTTATAAGGAACTGCTGCAACACAATGTGTCGGTGGTGGCGGCCAACAAGATTGCGGCTTCTTCGGAGTACGACAACTACCGTGAACTGAAACAGATTGCCCGCCAGCGCGGGGTGAAGTACCTGTTCGAGACGAATGTGGGGGCGGGACTTCCCATCATCAATACCATCAACGACCTTATCCACAGCGGCGACAAGATACTGAAGATTGAAGCGGTACTAAGCGGTACGTTGAACTATATCTTCAATAAAATCAGTGCTGATGTTCCTTTCAGCAAGACCATCCGGATGGCGCAGGAGGAACGCTATTCCGAGCCCGACCCGCGCATAGATCTGAGTGGTAAAGACGTGATCCGCAAACTGGTGATTCTGGCACGTGAGGCCGGATACCGACTGGAACAGAGCGATGTGGAGAAGCATCTCTTTGTGCCCGATGACTTCTTCGAAGGCTCTCTGGACGATTTCTGGAAGAAGGTGCCGAGCCTTGATGCCGACTTCGAAGCCCGCCGCCGGGTGTTGGAGGCAGAGAACAAGCATTGGCGTTTCGTGGCCAAGCTGGAAGACGGCAAAGCCTCGGTAGGCCTGCAGGAGGTGGCGGCCAACCATCCGTTCTACGGCTTGGAGGGAAGCAACAACATCATCTTGCTCACCACGGAGCGCTACAAAGAATATCCGATGATGATACAAGGCTACGGTGCCGGTGCAGGCGTCACGGCTGCCGGTGTGTTTGCCGATATCATGAGCATTGCGAACGTTTAATCGATAAGAGGACGAACGATGAAACACATGATTATATTGGGCGATGGCATGGCCGACTGGCCGATAAAGGCTTTGGGCAACCGGACGTTGTTGCAGGCCGCCGAAACGCCCTATATGGATAAGCTGGCGCGCATGGGGCGTGTAGGACGGTTAGCGACCGTTGCCGAAGGTTTCCATCCGGGCAGTGAAGTGGCCAACATGTCTGTGCTGGGGTATAACCTGCCGAAGGTGTACGAAGGTCGCGGTCCGCTCGAAGCGGCAAGTATCGGTATAGATTTGCAGCCCGGCGAGATGGCGATGCGCTGCAACCTTGTCTGCATAGCGGGAGACCTTATAAAGAACCATTCGGCCGGACACATCTCTACCGAAGAGGCGGATGTGCTGGTGAAATACCTGCAGGAACAGTTGGGCGATGACCGTGTGCGTTTCTATACGGGCGTGCAATACCGCCATCTGTTAGTGATAAAAGGAGGAGACAAACGCATTGACTGCACGCCGCCGCACGATGTTCCCTTAAAGCCTTTCCGCCCGCTGATGGTGAAACCGATGGAGGGTGCGGAGCCTATCGCGGTTCCCCAAGGCGAGGCAGAACTGACTCCCCGGCAGACAGCCGACCTGATAAACGATCTGATTCTGCGTTCGCAAGAGTTGCTCAGGCGGCATCCCGTGAACAAGAAACGCATGACCGAGGGCAAGGACCCGGCAAACAGTATATGGCCGTGGAGCCCCGGCTATCGTCCGAAGATGGAACGCCTTTCCGATAAATTTCCGCAAGTGAGGCGAGGGGCCGTGATTTCTGCCGTCGATTTGATTAACGGCATCGGCTACTATGCCGGACTGCGCAGAATCTCCGTGGAAGGGGCCACCGGACTCTACGATACCAACTATGAGAATAAGGTAGCCGCCGCTCTCGATGCTTTGAAAACGGACGACTTTGTCT
This sequence comes from Bacteroides zoogleoformans, assembly GCF_002998435.1. NCBI lineage: Bacteria > Pseudomonadati > Bacteroidota > Bacteroidia > Bacteroidales > Bacteroidaceae > Bacteroides > Bacteroides zoogleoformans. The sequence continues at coordinate 1,701,874 of NZ_CP027231.1, forward strand.
ATCTGCACATCGAGGCCAGCGATGAGGCCGGTCACGAAGGGGATGTTGAGTTGAAGCGGTTGACCATCGAGAATCTGGATCGCCGTGTTGTAGGCCCTATCTATGAGGCGGTGAAGGATTGGAGGGAGTCTGTTGCCATCTCCGTATTGCCCGACCATCCCACTCCCTGCGAACTCCGTACGCATACGGCCGAACCTGTTCCTTTCCTGATCTGGTATCCGGGCATCGAGCCGGATGACGTGCAGACTTTCGACGAGGTGGCTGCCTGCAACGGCAGTTACGGACTGATGAAAGAAGACGAGTTCATCAATGAGTTTTTCCGTGAGTGAGAGGGTATAATCTTTGTTTCCAATGTCATTAATCAATCATGAGATATTACAGTACCAATAAACAGGCCTCCGAAACAAGTCTTGAAGAAGCCGTAGTGCGTGGACTTGCCGCCGATAAGGGGCTCTTCATGCCTTCTACCATCCAAGCATTGCCGCAAGAATTTTACGACAACATTGATACCCTTAGCTTTCAAGAAATAGCCTGTCGTGTGGCGGATGCGTTTTTCGGCGAAGACGTTCCTGCCGATACACTGAAGCAGATCGTCTATGACACGTTGAACTTCGACGTCCCTCTGGTGCAGGTGACGGACGGTATTTACTCCCTCGAGCTGTTTCATGGCCCGACGCTCGCCTTCAAGGATGTAGGCGGTCGGTTTATGGCTCGGCTGCTGGGCTATTTCATCCGGAAAGAGGGGCGGAAGCAAGTGAATGTATTGGTTGCCACTTCAGGCGATACGGGCAGTGCTGTGGCCAACGGCTTCCTCGGTGTGGAGGGCATCCGGGTGTATGTGCTCTATCCCAAGGGCAAAGTCAGCGACATTCAGGAAAAGCAGTTCACCACCTTGGGACGGAATATCACCGCCCTCGAAGTAGACGGAACGTTCGACGACTGCCAGGCATTGGTGAAATCGGCCTTTATGGATAAGGAACTCAACGAGCGGTTGCTGCTCACCAGCGCCAACTCCATCAACGTGGCGCGTTTCTTGCCACAAGCTTTCTATTATTTCCATGCCTATGCGCAGCTGAAACGTGCAGGCCGGGCGGACAACATCGTCATCTGTGTGCCCAGCGGAAATTTCGGAAACATCACCGCCGGACTTTTCGGCAAGCGCATGGGGTTGCCCGTGAAGCGTTTCATTGCCTCCAACAATCGCAATGACATCTTCTATCAATACCTGCAAACGGGTGTTTATAGTCCGCGCCCAAGCATAGCCACCATAGCCAATGCCATGGATGTGGGCAATCCGAGTAACTTTGCCCGTGTGCTCGACCTTTACGGAGGCAGTCATGCCGCCATCTCTGCCGAAATCAGTGGCGCCGCTTATACCGACGAACAGATTGCCGAAACCATGAAAACGGTTTGGAAAGACTACAATTACCTCCTCGACCCGCACGGCGCATGCGGTTTCCGTGCTTTGTCCGAAGGCCTTCTATCCGGCGAAACCGGCATCTTTCTGGAGACTGCCCATCCGGCGAAGTTCAAGGATACGGTGGAGAAAATCATCGGCGAAACGGTGGCCATACCGGCGAAACTTCAAGCCTTTATGCAGGGCGAGAAGCGGAGCCTGCCTATGTCGAAAGAGTTTGTCGACTTCAAGAAATATTTGTTAACGGTTAGTTAGTGATTAGCATAACGCTCGTGCAGCGCAGCTCACTAACCGTTTGGTCAGATTGAAACCAAGCAAAAGAGGACAGGATGTTACAGAAAACGTTGGGGATTGTGTTACATACCCTGAAATACAAAGACACTTCACTCATAGTTGATGTCTATACAGAGGCTTTTGGCAGGGCTTCTTTATTGGTGCCTGTTCCCCGTTCGCACAAGGCGATGGTGAAATCGGTGCTTTTCCAGCCGTTGGCGTTGGTCGATTTGGAGGTTGAACTTCGTCCTACTTCCACGATATATAAGGTGAGAGAAGCGAAGTCGCATTATCCGTTCTCCACCTTGCCCTATAATCCTTACAAGTCGGCCATAGCCATGTTTTTATCGGAGTTTCTGTATCGTGCAGTTCGCGAAGAGGCCGAGAATCGACCCCTGTTTGCCTATTTACAGCATTCTGTTGTTTGGCTGGATGAATGCCGATCGGGGTTTGCTAATTTTCATCTGGTTTTCCTCATGCGTCTTTCCCGTTTTCTGGGGCTTTATCCCAATTTGGAGGATTATCATCCGGGCGACTATTTCGATTTGCAAAATGCCTGCTTCACGTCTTTACGGCCGCAGGTTCATTCCAATTATATCGTTCCTGAAGAGGCCGCCCGGCTGACACAGTTGATGCGGATGAATTATGAAACGATGCACCTCTTTGCCATGAATCGCGAGGAACGCATTCGTTGCCTGGTTATCATGAACGAGTATTACCGCTTGCATCTTCCTGATTTCCCGATGCTGAGATCACTCGAAGTGTTGAAAGAACTATTCGACTGATTTCGTTTCTCTTATGCCCATCCGTTAGCCGTATGGTCCTTCTTGTCGAAGCTGACCATGGTCCATTCATGGGTTGCTGCGTCTTGCCGGTAGATTTTCTGTGCCACCGGCATGTTTTCATCGTTCAGTTCGTAGCGGCTTCTTTGCACATCTTTGTCGTAGGCGCGGTGTTTCTCATTCCAACGAGCATAATCCACGATGATTTCTTCGGTGCCGTAAGTGTAGGTCATCTTATAATAGGGCATCCATTGCTCATTTACGCTGTCCCATTTGCTGGCTTGCTTGCCGGTGAGACGATTCTGCTCATCGTACGTAAATTCATAGCGGAACTGTTTGCTGAGGTAGCTTCCCTCTTGCTTGAAGATGGTTTTGGCCATCACCAGATCGTTCTTTACTTCTTCGTTGGTGATGAAATTGCCTTCTTGCGCTTTCACTTCCATATTCATGGCAGTTGTCATAATCATTGCTGCGAATGCCATTGCTTTGAATAAAACTGTTGTTTCCATACTCTTCTATTTTTTAGGATTATTACTTTCCTTGTTTTACTTTTAGACGTAGCGGTCGATTAGAAGGTTGCATGTTGCTTTTTCTTTTTCTCCGATGTCTTTGCAAGAGTATGGTCAATATACATGCCAAAGAAGTAATGCTCTGTAAATCAGTAGTGCGCTCTTCTTTGTCGTGTCCGCTATCGGACAACTGTTTGCTCAATAGCGGACATTCTTATGCTTCAAAAGCAGTTTCCTTTTTGAATGTTTACGGAAGTTGTTGCTTATACCGAGCAGATATGGAAGAGATGGGTTTCGGAAAGCTGTCGCTCTCTTTTTTATCCCAAGAGTTCCTTCACTTTGGCAGAGATGGCACGACCTTCGGCAAGTCCGGCCAGTTTCTTGCCGGCCACGCCCATCACCTTGCCCATGTCTTTACCTCCGGTGGCGCCTACTTCACTGATGATTTCTTTCAAGGCAGCTTCCAGCTCTTCGGGAGACATCTGTTTGGGCAGATAGGCTTCCATCACTTTCACTTGAGCCAGTTCGGCATCTGCCAAATCCTGACGTCCCTGCTGCACATAGATTTCGGCGGCATCCTTACCCTGCTTGGTCAGTTTTTGGATAATCTTCAAAGCATCCGCGTCTCCCAAGGTATCATTGGCACCGGGGGCTGTTTTTGCTTCGAGGAATACTTTCTTTACATTTCTCAAAGTGTCGAGGGCTACTTTATCTTTAGCCTTCATTGCGGTTTTTATGTCTTCGCTGACTTTTTCAAATAAATCCATCTTGTTATTTGCTATTTGACTGTTTATTATTAATGGTTTGTGTGTCCTGTACGCATGTATCGCGCCGACACACAATTGCGGATTATCTATTTAAACCGGATAATTCCCCCTTCGTTGGTTTCAGCCTCGCGGGCAGCTTCGGCGGCAAGTACTTCTTTGGTGCTGCTCTCGGCTTTCTGCTTGATGCTGTTCAGCGTGCTTTTATCGCGCAGGTAGGTTGGAGAACTCTCTACCATACTGATGATCTCGGCACTATCCAAGTCTTCGGGATTGAAGAGGTAAATATGGCGACGGCGGTTACGCTGCGAGCGGGCGTTGGCATCCTTGCCGTAGTACACTTCCCGGCGGTTGCGCTTCTGTTCTTCCTCTTCCTCCAGTTCGGCAAGACGCTGCTGCTCTTCGGTAGTACGCTGGTTGATACGCTCGTCCATCTCCTTCATGTGGATGTCCTGAATGCCGAATCCGGTGGCAAGCAGGGTAATCTTTACGCTCTGTTCCAGCTTGTCGTCTTCCATCATGCCGAACTTCGTTTCGAAATCGCGATTGAAGCGATTCATGAACTCCTTTATTTCGTCCATTTCACTCATCATCAGTTCGTGCTCACTGCTGTACGAGATGTTGAGCAGCACCTTCTTTGAGTTGAAGATGTCGTTATTGTTCAGCAACGGAGAGTGCTGGGCGTTGCGGATGGCCATGCTTACGCGGCTGTCGCCTTCGCCGTAGCCGGTACTCATGATGGCTACGCCGCCATCTTTCATTACCGTGCGCACATCGTTGAAGTCGAGGTTGATGATACCTCTCATGGTGATAATTTCGGCAATGCTCTTGGCGGCCACCAACAGGGTGTCGTTGGCTTTGGCAAAGGCTGTCTTCACGGAAAGGTCGGGATATATCTCGCCTAATTTCTCGTTGTTGATGACGAGCAGTGCATCCACGTGTTTGCTGACTTCCTCTACACCGTCCAGTGCCTGGTCTATCTTCTTATCGCCTTCCCAACGGAACGGAATGGTGACAATGCCCACCGTCAGTATGTCCATGTCCTTGGCTATCTTGGCTATGGTCGGTGCGGCTCCGGTTCCGGTTCCTCCACCCATTCCGGCAGTGATGAATACCATCTTGGTGCCATCGTTCAGCATATTCTGCACGTCGCTGATGCTCTCTTCGGTAGCTTCTTTGGCTTTGATGGGAAGGTTGCCGGCTCCCAAGCCTTCGTGCCCCAATTGCAGTTTCACCGGTACGGGTGACTCTTCAAGAGCTTTGCGGTCGGTGTTGCACACCACGAAAGCCACATCATGTATGCCTTCCCGATACATGTGGTTCACGGCATTGCCGCCACCGCCACCCACACCGATTACTTTGATGATTTTCGGGGAATCGGTGGGGAAATCGAATTGTACTATATTATCCATATCTTTTATAAATTGATAATTGACAATTGATGACTGACAATTGGCAATTTGATGATTACTTTTTTAGTTCATGTCGTCGTCCGAGAAGATTTTATTGGAAAGTCTGTCAAAGGTCTTCTCAATCCAACCGGGTTCTTTCTTCTTCTCTGCTTTCTCACGCAGTTCTTTTTCTTTGCGTTCACGCTCCTTGCGTTCTTTCTCTTCTTTTTCGCGCTGTGTTTTGGCAGCACGTGCGGCAGCTTCCTGTTCTTTCAATGTTTCGTCATTATCGAACATGTCAATCTGTTGGGAAAAAGCGCTTCCGGGATCGGTGGTCTGTGCAGGCTTTACTTCCTGCAAGCAGCAGTTTTCGTTTCCGGCAGCCAGCAAGCCGAGCAGTGTATTCTGCATGCCGTTTTTCTTTAGTTCTTCGCTACGACCGTGCACGGTATTGTTTATGAACAGAGCAGTTTTCACTTTTTCCATCTTGCTTATCCTGCGGAAAGCTTTCTCCAGATTCTTCAGATTGGCTCCTCCACCGGTGAATACAACACCGGAGAAAAGTTTGTCCTCATAACCCGAAAACCTCAGTTGATTCCATACGTTGGCAAGTATCTCTTCGGCACGTGCTCCGATGATGTTGTTCAGCAAGCTTAGCTCGAAAGTACGTCCGTCTTCAAGTCTGCATACGGCGGGAACTCCGCTTTCCTCTTCCTCGTAGAGTGCATTTCCGTATTGCAGTTTCAGTTTCTCGGCATCCTCCTCTTCCATTTGCAGGGAGGTAATGTCTTGAGTAATGTTGTTCCCCCCCAGTGGCAGTACGCTGAGGTAGCGTAGAATGTTGTTCTTGTAGACGGAAATGGTAGTGGTGTCGGCGCCGAAATCCACCAATGCGCATCCCGAACGCATTTCGCTTTCGGTCAGCACCACTTTGGCCAATGCTATGGGGGCCACAAGTAAGTCGTCGGCTATTTCTATCTTAGCTTGCTCGAAGCTGTGCTCCAGATTCTTCTTAAGCGATGTGCGTGACACGACATTAAGGAACTGGCCCGTGATGTACCGTCCTGTAACGCCCACCGGCTCTGCTTGTAGTGTATTGTCTATCTTATACTCTTGAGGAGCGACATCCAGCACGTTCATCTCTATCAGAGGTGCGTCGTGATTTTCATCGCAAATCTCGTCCACTAATTCTTGCGAGATGATGCTTTCTTCCTCCAGCGTGCGGCTCACCTTATTCTTGACCGTGCGCAAAGATTGTCCGCCGATGCCTGTATATACCTTGGCTATGGAGTTGTTCAGTTGTCCTTCCAGCTTATTGATGATGGAAGTCAGTGCCTGAGCTGCCTTGTCGATGTTGTAGATGGCTCCCTTGTGAATAAACGAGGAGGCATCTTCGCATGCGTAAGCCAGCACTTGATGACTTCCGTCACTGTTCTTCTTTCCTGCAATGCCCGAAATCTTGGAAGAACTCAACTCAATGGCGGCGATAAAATCTGTTGTTGCCATATTATTTACTATTATACTATTTACAATTTATTATTTGCTGCACTATATCATCCGATAATAGAATTGTGATTGAAGATAATCGGATGGAAATCCTTTATTCCCTTTTCGTACAAATAATCTGGTTATCAAATTCTACGTTGATGCGGGAGTATTTGTTCCAACCCACTTGATTCAATCCTTTCTCATAAAATGCTTTGACGCGTTTCAGCTTCTTCTCGAAATCGGTCAATTTGCCCAAAAGGATAAGATGGTCGCCTACGCGTGGCACTAATTCGATATTCTTGCCGCGCAACACATTGATTTGCTCTATTTGCGCATTCCAGAACGAATTGTTTTGCAAAAATACACCAAACTTATATAATTCTCCCATTGCAAATGACTTTTCTACATTCCCGGTCACTACGGCAAGGTGTGCAACGCACTTCACATCAGGGGGCATCACGGTGCCTTCATTGTCTATGTAGTAGTTCTCACCGTTGGCTGCCATAACCCTCAGAATGGGGATGCGCTGGCTTACTTCGATGCAGAGTTTGCCACTTGGTGTCTTATAACATTCCACACGGTTGATGAGGGAATGTTTGGCAAGTTCCTTTTCCAGCGTTTTGGTGCGTATGCGTTCCAATTCCTTTCCTATGGGACTGATGCCTTTCTTTTCCAATAGGGCCACTACTTCCTTTTTCGTAATGAAGCCGGCGTATGCCGTATCCTTTATCACCAATTCCACCTCGCGACATACCTGAGAGGACTGTCGTTTGTTGAAAAAGGCGACTGCCACTACCAGATAGGCAATGACAAGCAGCAGAACGATAGAAAGCAGAATCCTTTTAATCATATCTCTAATTTCATTTTGCGGTTTACTGTTTGTTGCGCCGCTCAAGCAGACGGGCAATCTCCGGTACGTAATTATCCAAATCGCCGGCTCCCAGCACTATCAGCACTTCTATATGTTTCTCCGAAAGCAGTTTCAGCACATCTTCTTTCTTGCAGATGCACCTCTCCATGCCCGGACGCAGATGGTCGTAAATCAATTGGCTGCTTACTCCCGAGATGGGTTGCTCGCGTGCGGGATATATCTCGGTCAGGATCACTTCGTCGGCCAAAGAAAGGCTGTCGGCAAACTCTCTATAGAAGTCGCGGGTACGGGTGTAGAGATGAGGCTGAAAGATGACTGTTATCTTTCTGTCTTGATACAACTCCCGGACTGACTTCACGCTTTGCGCTATTTCTGCCGGATGGTGGGCATAGTCGCTGAGGAATACAATCTTCTCGTTCTTCAGCTTGAAGTCGAAGCGGCGGTCCACCCCCCTGAAAGCGGCCATGCCTTGTTTGATTTCCTCATCCGTGGCACCGTTGAGATGGGCAAGTGCCATAGCGGCTATGCCGTTTTCGATGTTGATGCTGACGGGAACGCCCAATCGGATATTGTCGATGCGGGTGTCCGGTGCCACGAAGTCGATATGGATTTCACCGTTCCCGATGCGGATATTCTCGGCATGGAAGTCCCCCTCGTCGCGCGAATAAGTATAAGTCGTTACGCCCGGCCGCACATCGGGTTGCAGTTCAAGCCCTTTATGGATAATCAGTGCACCGCCCGGTCGGATAAGGGTGGTGTAGTGGCGGAAACTCTCGAGATAAGCTTCTTTGGTTCCGTATATATCCAGATGGTCGGGATCGGTGGAGGTGATGACACTCATCCAAGGCGACAGCCAATGAAAAGAGCGGTCGAACTCATCTGCTTCGATAACGGTATAGGGGCTGGTCGGAGAAAGCAACAGGTTGGTGCCATAGTTCTTCGATATTCCTCCGAGGAATGCCGTGCAACCTACATGGGATTGATGAAGCAAATGGGCGGCCATGGTGCTGGTGGTCGTTTTACCGTGTGTGCCTGCCACGCACAGGGCTTTGCTGCTGCGAGTGATGATGCCCAGCACTTCAGAGCGTTTGTGAATCCCGAAACCGTTTTCACGGAAGTACATCAATTCCGCATGCTCTTGCGGGACGGCAGGCGTGTAAACCACCAGAGTGCTTGCCGGGTCTTTACACGCTTCGGGAATGAGGCGTATGTCTTCTTGATAGTGTATCCGTGCACCTTCCGTTATCAGACGCCCGGTCAGTTCGCTGGGGGTGCGGTCATATCCCGCCACCATCTTTCCTTTGGATAAGAAGTAGCGTATCAAGGCACTCATGCCGATGCCGCCGGCACCGACGAAATAGACGGATTTGATAGTTTCTATATTCATTTCTTAATGAGTTTCAGTACTTCTTTGGCAATGATTGTCGCCGAATCGGGCAATGCCAGTCGGGCGATGTTTTCACTCAAGCTTCTCAGTTTTTCCGTATCGGCAACGGTTGCCAAGGCCACGGACAGCAATTTGTCTTTTGCTTCTGCGTCCTTCACGCAGATTGCCGCATCTTTATTCACCAGCGCTAACGCATTCTTGGTTTGATGGTCTTCGGCCACATTGGGCGAAGGAACCAGAATGACAGGCTTGCGCAGAAGGCAGAATTCGGAGATGGAGCCTGCACCGGCACGTGAAATCACAAGGTCGGCGGCCGCATAAGCGTTTGCCATGTCCTTGATGAAGTCCGTCACATACAGGTTGGGGATTGCAGGGATATGCGGCTGACGCACGGGTTCTCCCGTAGCGGCAGTGATTGCCTCTCTGACCTGATCGATATATATCTTTCCCGTCTGCCAGATAAACTGTATGTCGGGATTGGTGCGGATGGTTTCCAGTCCCTCGGCCAATGTCCGGTTGATGGTACGTGCTCCCAAGCTTCCCCCCAGTATGAGGATGGTCTTCTTTGCCGGATTCAGCCCGAAGTTCTCTATGGCTTCTTCGTGTGCGATGGAATGATTGAGCAGGTTTTGACGCACCGGGTTTCCGGTCATGATGATTTTATCTGCCGGAAAGAACTTCTCCATACCCTCATAAGCCACGCAAATCTTGTCGGCTTTCCGGGCAAGCAGCTTGTTGGTGACACCGGCGTATGAGTTCTGTTCCTGTATCAGTGTGGGAATGCCCATCATGCCTGCCATTTTCAGTGTGGGGCCGCTGGCGTAGCCGCCTACACCTACGGCGACTTGTGGGCGGAACTCTTTGATGATGTTGTGTGCCTTCCATTGGCTGCGTGCCAGCTTCACCAGTACGGCAAAGTTCTTCCACAAGCGTTTGCGGTCGAATCCGGCAACGGGGAGGCCTATAATCTTGTATCCGGCATCAGGAACCCGTTGCATTTCCATTCTTCCTTCGGCTCCCACGAATAGAATCTCTGCATCGGGGCGTAATTCCTTTATTGCATTGGCTATGGATACGGCAGGAAAAATATGTCCTCCGGTTCCACCACCGCTGATGATGAGCCTGACCTCTTGCTTCTTATTGGCAGAAAGCGGCGGAAGGTTGCTGTTATTGCTGTTTTGATTCATATTAGGTTCCTTTCTTTATATTGTCTTTTCAGTTATCGCTTGTCATCGGATTTATTTAACCTGAATTCGATGTAAGAATAAGGTATCATTTATCCCTTAAATACTCGCATATTTCTCGCCGTTTGCCTCGTATATTCGACGTGCATGGTCTCGCATATACGACGTTGGGTATGTCGCATATACGACGTTGAGCATGTCGCATATACGACGCTGGGTATGTCGCATATACGAGACTTGTCGTTATGGATTAAGGCCTCTGTGAGTGCCTCCTGAGGCTGTATTTTGCATAATCGGAGCATCTTTTCCATTGATATCTTCTTCTCTTTCTTCTCTCGAATTTCGGTTACTTAAATTCGGCATCGCTGTTCAGCATTTCTGCCGTCGGGTCAGCCGCCGTCTGTGCATCGCTGATTGCGGAAGACTCCTGCTCTTCCGCTCCCCCGGCATCTACCAGCAGGGGGATTTGCGCATCGTGCAACCGCTGTTCTTCCAGTTTGGCCGTGTAGCGGCTGACGCTTAGTATCATGCCGATGTAGGCACAATTGATAAAGGTGGATGTACCGCCTTTGCTGATGAGTGGCAACGGTTGTCCGGTGACGGGGGCCAATCCTACGGCAACCATCATGTTGAACAGCGCTTGCGTGACGAGTAATAAGGCTATCCCCATGATGAGGAAAGCCGGGAATGTCCGGTCGCACTTCTTGGCGATACGTCCCACACGTACCAGCAGGCAGACGTAGAGAAACACCACGAAACCTCCGCCCAGAAGGCCTAATTCTTCAATGATGATGGCGTAGATGAAATCGGAGAAAGCCTGACTCAGGAAGTCGCGTTGCACGGAGTTGCCCGGCCCTTTGCCCACAACGTTGCTCGTGGCTACGGCAATGCGTGCATGCGCCACTTGTCCGTCTCCATCTATGTCGAATTTGGCTGCCGGTATCTCTTCCTTGCCGGTGAAGTCGGCGATACGCGATTTCACGGTTGTAAGGCGGTGTCCCATCGGAATCTTCTTGAGCGTGTCGTTCGGTGTGGCAAGCAGGAAAGTGATGAACAGTGCGCCGAAAGCAAGGAGCCCTCCGCCCAGTATCACCAGTTTTTTGGCGGGCACCCGCCCGATGAACATCATCAGATATACGGTTCCGAAAAGCAGCATCCCGGTCGAGTAGTTTTCCGGCAGGATGAGTCCGCAGACGAGGCAGGTGACAATCATGATGCGTTTGAAGGCTCTCGGACTTGCTCCGTTTTCGTTCTGTCCCCGCGAAAGGATAAAAGCGGTGACGATGACGACGGCCATTTTCGCTATTTCCGATGGTTGGAACTGGATGCCCATGAACGTCATCCATCGGGCGGCACCGTTCACGCGGTCGCCTGTGATGAATCCCATCAGCATGACAAAAGCCAACAGCCCGATGGAGACAGGCAGCAAGAATACCGGGAATGCCTGAAACCATTTGTAGGGGATGTTGTGTACCAATACCACAATCACGGCACCTACCATCAGAAGAATGCTGTGCTGCGTGATGGGCCCCCAATGGTCGCCGCTCTTATAAGTCAGCGTACTGGCGGCACTGAACACCTCTATGATGGAGATGAGACAAAGGAAGAGGAAGATAATCCAGATCACTTTGTCACCCTTGAATATGCTTCTTAATAAATCCAATGTTTCTCGGTCTTTAAGTGTATGATAATAAAAAGGTAGAATATCACAGGTGCCTCTCTGTTGAAGGCTATATGCAACATTTGTCTGCTACAGGGCTCTCACGCAGTCCTTGAATTGGTCTCCTCTGTCTTCATAGTTCTTGAAGAGGTCGAACGAGGCGCAGCAAGGGCTGAGCAGCACGGTTTCGCCTTTCTTCGCCAACCTGAAGGCTGCGTCCACGGCATCTTTCATTCCGGTCTGTACATCGGCTACGGGCAAGCCCAGACGGTCGAAGAAGTCGTGCAGCTTTTCATTGTGCAAGCCCAGATAGACGAGAGCGGAACACTTCTCGCGGACAAGGTCTTCTATTTCCGTATAGTCATTGCCCTTGTCCTTGCCGCCGATAATCAATACCGTTTTGGTGGTCATGCTTTGCAGGGCGTACCAGCAGGAGTTTACGTTTGTTGCCTTGGAGTCGTTGATGAAGTGCACGCCGCGCACAGTGCACACTTTCTCCAACCGATGTTCCACTCCCTTGAAGTCGGACAAGGCTTTGCGGATATATTCCTTTTTGATGCCGGCAACGTTGGCGGATATGCCGGCGGCCAGCGAGTTATATAAGTTGTGCCTTCCGCTCAGTGCCAGCTTCTCTTGCTCCATGTTGAAAGCTATCGGTTCGTTGATTTCTATCTCTCCGTCTTCCACATAGGCAATGGCTCCATCTTTTTTCACCGCGGCAAACGGATAGAGATGAGCTTTCAGTCCGTGCTTGTCCAACTCCTGCTTGATGATGGGGTCTTCGTTCCAAAAGACGAAAGCGTCTTCCGGCGTCTGGTTTTGTGTGATACGGAATTTGGCATCTATATACTTCTGCATGCAGTGGTCGTAACGGTCCAGATGGTCGGGGGTGATGTTCATCAGTACGGCTATGTTGGCACGGAAGTTATACATATTGTCCAGTTGGAAAGAGCTGAGCTCAATCACGTAATAGTCGTGCTGTTCGGTGGCCACCTGCAATGCCAGACTTTTGCCGATATTCCCTGCCAGTCCCACGTTCAGGCCCGCACTCTTAAAGATATGGTAGATGAGCGAGGTGGTGGTGGTTTTTCCGTTCGAGCCGGTGATGCACACCATTTTGGCATTGGTGTAGCGGCCTGCAAATTCTATTTCCGAGATGACGGGCGTGTCCTTCTCTTTCAGTTTCAGAATGAGCGGAGCATCGTTGGGGATGCCCGGGCTTTTCACCACTTCGTCGGCATTCAGAATCAGCTCTTCCGTGTGCCGGCCTTCTTCCCACGCAATGCCGTGTTTGTTCAGCAGCTCTTTATACTTGTCTTTAATGACCGACATGTCCGATACAAACGTGTCGAAGCCTTTCGTCTTGGCCAGTACGGCAGCTCCTGCACCGCTCTCGCCGGCTCCTAAAACAACTATTCTACTCATATCTGTTTCTTTCGCTTTTATCTTATCTTCAATGTTATAATCGTTATTGCTGCCAGCATGATGGTCACAATCCAGAAACGGACGGTAATCTTCGATTCGTGAAACAGCTTGTCCGGTTTGGTAAATACCACCTTGCAGCCCGGCTCCACCAGATTCATGCCGGTGCGGAAGTGGTCGTGTATCGGTGTGCGTTTGAAGAGGCGTTGCTTCACGCCCTTCCGTTTCCCTGCCTTGTAGTAGAAGCGTTGCAGAATGACCGACAGGTTCTCTACGAGGAATACGCCGCAAAGAATGGGTATCAGCAACTCCTTGTGTATGATGATGGCATATACGGCAATGATTCCTCCTATGGTCAGGCTGCCCGTATCGCCCATGAATACTTGGGCCGGATAGGCATTGTACCACAAGAAGCCGATGAGGGCGCCGATGAAGGCGCAGATAAAGATTACCAGTTCCTCCGACCCCGGGATATACATGATGTTCAGATAGCCGGCATATTCTATGTGGCCGGACACGTAGGCCAGTATTCCCAACGTCAGTCCGATGATAGCGGAGTTTCCGGCAGCCATGCCGTCCATGCCGTCGTTCAGGTTGGCTCCATTTGATACGGCGGTGACCACGAAGATGGTGATGATGACGAACAAAACCCATCCGATTGTCTGGGCATGTTCGCCCATGAAGCCTGCCAGGTCGGAATAATCGAAGTTATTGCTCTTGAAGAACGGAATGGTGGTTTGCGTGGCCTTGATTTCTTTGGCGGCATGCACCACCTCTATTTGTCCGTCAGGCTTTTGTTGCTCTATGTTTTCGCGGATGACTACCTGCGGACTGAGGTAGAGCGTCATCCCCACGATAAGTCCCAGACCTACCTGCCCGATGATTTTGAATTTTCCGTGCAGTCCTTCCTTGTCTTTCTTGAATATCTTGATGTAATCGTCCGCAAATCCCAGCGAACCCAACCAGACGGTTGTCACCAGCATCAATATCATGTACACGTTTCCCAGCCTGCCTAACAGCAGGCAAGGAATGAGAATGGCGACGATGATGATGATGCCCCCCATACTGGGTACGCCTGTCTTATTTACGCCGAACGGGTCGATGCCGGCGTCACGTTGTGTTTCGGTGATTTGTTTGCGCTTCAGCAGGTTGATGAACTTATCTCCCCAAATGCTCGAGATGAGCAGTGCCAGGATGATGGCCATCAGCGACCTGAATGACGTATATCCAAACATTCCGGCGCCGGGGAAGTCATACCGGTCTAACCATTGAAATAAATAGTAAAGCATAATCTCTCTGTCTTCTTATAGGTTTGTTCTCTTATTCCTGATTCAGAATGGCTTTCAACTCTTCCTTATCGTCGAAGTGATGTTTCACTCCTTTTATCTCCTGATAATTCTCGTGTCCTTTTCCGGCAACGAGAATCACGTCTCCCGGCTGTGCAAACATGCAGGCGGTTTTGATGGCTTCCCGGCGGTCGGCAATGCAGATTGTCTTTTGCAGGTCGTCTTTGTCGAGTCCTGCCAGCATATCGTCGATGATGTCTTGCGGCTCTTCGAAGCGCGGATTGTCCGAAGTGATGATGAGGCGGTGGCTCAGTCGTGCCGCTTCTTTCGCCATGATGGGGCGCTTGCCTTTATCGCGGTTACCGCCGGCACCGCACACGGTGATAACCTTGCCTCTTCCCTCCAATATTCCGTGGATGGCATTCAGCACATTGACCAGCGCATCCGGCGTATGGGCATAGTCCACAATGGCAGTAACGCCTTTGGGAGAACGAATGGCTTCGAAACGCCCGGCCACGGGACGAAGCGTACTGAGGGCTATCAACGCCTCTTCCTCTTTCTTGCCCAGCAACACGGCGGCGCCGAATACGGCCAGCAGATTGCTTGCATTGAATTTCCCGATGAAATGCACGGCCAGCTCGTGGTTGTTGAAGTCGAGCAGCATACCTTCAAAATGCGATTCCAGCACCTTCCCCTTGAAGTCGCTGAGGCTGCGCAGAGAGTAAGTGTAAACCTTCGAACGTGTATTCTGCGTCATCACCAATCCGTTCTTATCGTCCAGATTAGTCAGGCTGAAAGCATTCTTGGGCATATCATCGAAGAATTTCTTTTTGGCTTTGAGGTAATTCTCCACCGTCTTGTGATAATCCAGATGGTCGCGGGTGAGGTTGGTGAAGATGCCGCCGGCAAACTTCAGACCGCTGATTCGTTTCTGTGCGATGGAGTGGGAGCTGACTTCCATGAAAGCGTATTTGCATCCGGCGTCGGCCATCTCGCCCAGCAAACGATTCAAGGTAACAGGGTCTGGAGTGGTGTGCTCGGTCGGTACGGGACGATCGTCTATGTAGTTGCATACCGTAGAAATCAATCCCGCTTTATAGCCGAAATAGCGGAATGTATCGTATAGCAAGGTGGCTACAGTCGTCTTCCCGTTGGTTCCGGTTACGCCCACAAGTTCCATCTTGGAAGTAGGGTCGCCATAAAAAGCGGTAGCCGCTTTCCCCGCGGCATCTTCGCAATCTTTCACCTGAATATAGGTGATGCCGGCTTCCGGTTCTTCCGGCAGCTCTTCGCATAGCACGGCAACGGCACCTTTGCCGATGGCAGCCGGAATGTAGGCATGTCCGTCGGTTTGCGTGCCGCGCATTGCCATAAACAGATGTCCGGCTTCTATCAGACGGGAGTCGATGTTTACTCCCGTAATCTCTATGTCCGTACTTCCGATTATCTTAACCGGCTGTATCGCTTTCAACAAATCACTCAATTCCATCACAAATCCTCTTATCGTTTTTATGTCAAGTGTACCTACACCTTATTATATATAGTATCTTGTGAATCTTCACTCTATTTCTACCTTCCTCCTTCGGGTGTCAGTGCAGCGTCAAGGTTATTGTCTGCCCCGTCACTGCCCGACTGCCTCCGGCTATCGACTGATTCTTCACCTGGCCCACACCGTCCAGCCTTACTTTCAGGCCTTTGCTTTCCAGCAAGTAGACGGCATCTTTCGCTCCCATGCCCACCACATTGGGCACGGCTGTACTCGAAGTCGATGTGCCGTCTTGCAGAAGGACGGCCGACGGGGCAGCCTGTGTATGTCCCCACGTCTCTTTTCTTCCCTGTCCGGAGAATTCCTTTCTGACGGGAACCTTCAGTTCGTTCAGCACAAGGAACGCCTCATTCATTGCTCCCGCTTTTACGGTGGGGATTACGTTCGTGGTGCTGTCTATGGCGCCGCGCAGGTCGAAGCGCAGGTCTTTGGCATATACCCTTTCCGCTATTTTACCGAAGACGCTGCCTGCCATCAATCCTCCCGAGGCAGGAAGTCCGGGCTTTTGTATAGACACGATGCAGCTGTATTTGGGAGCTTCGGACGGGAAATAACCGCAGAAACTTACCAAATAGTTCATTTGACCGGATTTATATCCGGACGTTCCTTGCGAAATCTGTGCCGTACCCGTTTTCCCCGCTACCGAGAACTGTTTGCTTCCCGCCGGTTTTGCCAATCCGTCGGACACCACCCTGCGGAGTATTTCGCGTATTTGCGTCAATGTACGGTCGGAACAGATTTTCGGATTGATAATCTCGGTAGGATATTCTTTTACCGTCTCTCCCTCTTTCACGGCCGCTTTCACGAATTTGGGGCGCACCATGACGCCATTGTTGGCTATGGCGTTGTAGAACGTCAGTATGTTCATGGGCGGCACCTGAGTTTCGTAGCCTATGCTCATCCACGGCAAGGTGGTTTTGGCGAAGTAACGCTCTTTGGGCCCTTTGATGTTGGGCTTTCCTTCACCAGCAATCTGCAAGTGCAACGGTTGATCTATGCTCATCCGCTTCAAGCCGTCCACGTATTTCTGCGGATTGTCTTTGTAGTGCTTGTCTATGAGGTAAGAGACGCCGATGTTGGAAGACACCTCCAGAATGCGTGTCACATTTATCTTTCCATAACCTCCGCGGTGCCAGTTATGGTCTTTCATGTTGCTGCCATACATTCTCATGATGCCGTTACCCGTATCTACTTCGGTGTCCGGGGTGATTTTTCCGTCTTCCAGCGCTACCATGATGGAGGCGGTCTTGAACGTAGAGCCGGGTTCCATCATGTCGCTGATGGCGTTGCTGTTCATTTCGTAGTAGTTTCCGTCGCCCGCTTTCATCAGGTTGACGATGGCTTTCACTTCGCCGGTGGCCACCTCCATCAGTACGGCCACGCCTACGTTGGCATTGATTTCTTTCAGTTTGTCCATCAGCGCCTTCTCGCAAATGTCTTGCATGCCCACGTCGATGGTGGAGATGATGTCGCACCCGTCTACAGGCGGCACATCCACGATGTTGAGGAATTTGTTCATCACCTTTTGGCGGTGGGTGATGCCGTCTCGTCCTTTGAGCAAAGTGTCGAAAGCCAATTCAAGGCCGTTGCGTGCGCCCATTGCCGTGTCGGCATACAGTCGTCCCAAAGTCTGCGCGGCCAACGAACCGAAGGGTTTCTTGCGTTGGTTGTATATCTGTTCGTGGAAGCCTCCCTTGTATTTGCTCATCTTGAACACCGGCAACCGTTTCGTTTCTTTATACTGAATGTAAGAGATACGCCTGTTGCGGTTGGGAAGGATGTTGTAGTTTCGGCTTTTCAGTTCTCGTCCTTTGCGCAAGTGGTTCTTAAAAGTCGCTGTGCTGATGTCCGGAAAAATCCGGTTAAGGCCTATGCAAATAGAGTCGAAATTGATTTTCCAGATAGAATCTTTGCGTTGCTGGTCTTTTCTGCGCCGGTCTTCGTCTCTTTCGCCGGACATGAAGTCCATGAAGATTTTATATTCGGGCAGTGAGCTTGCCATCAGCTTTCCGTCAGAAGAGAGAATGTTTCCGCGATTAGGTTTCACCGTTACGTTCTCTCTGACAAAACGGTCTGCCACATCGTGCCAATATTGCCGTTCGGCAAACATAATCATGGCGCCTTTTACGATAATGGCTATCCCCATCAACCCCAGCAGGAGGATGACGAAGAAGTAACGGGTCATTATCTTTTTTTTGTTTACAGCCAAAGTCTTATATCTCTTGATTTAACGGGTTTTGCTATTCAGAGGCGCATTGCCGGCTCTTTTCAGGGTTTCTTCCAAATGAGATAAGGCGGATGCGTAGAGGTTTGCAAGTCGCTCTCTTTGGTAGCGATGTATTCTTCGATGCGCGACTGGCGGCTCCGTTCCATCAACTCCGAGCTGCGTGTCAGGGCGTCATACTTGATATCTGTCAGTTGTTTTTTGAGGTTGTCTATCTCTATCAGTTGCTGTTGACATTCGTAGCGGTTGTTGATGTAAACGATGACAAGCACCGTGATGAGAAACAACAGTCCTGCCTGACGGCGGAAGAAGTCCGTAGCCAGAATATCGCCTCCGAGGATGCTCTTCAGCGAGGTGCGCTTTTTTGTTTTCTCTGCATTTTCCTCTTTCATATCATTGTTCTGTCTTCTCCGCAATGCGCAGCTTGGCGCTTCGCGAACGCGGGTTTCGCGTCACCTCCTCTTCGTCGGGGACAATCACTTTGTTGTTGACCGGCCGAAACGGTGTCTGCACGTTGCCGTAGAAATCTTTCTCCGCCTTGCCTTCCACGTTGCCGGTCTTCATGATGTTCTTCACCAGGCGGTCTTCCAGAGAATGGTAGGTAATCACCACCAATCGTCCTCCGGGCTTCAATGCTTTCGTGGCGGCGCAGAGCATTTCTTTCAGCGCCTCCATCTCTTGATTGACTTCGATGCGCAGTGCCTGAAACACTTTTGCCAGTTCTTTCTTCTCGCGTTCGCGTCCGAAGAACGGCCTGACGATGTTCAGGAACTCGCCGATGGTTTCAATCCTCCCGCCGGCGCGTGCTTTTGCGATGGCGGATGCCAGTTTGCGGCTGTTCTTCAGCTCGCCGTACAGATAGAAGACATCGGCCAGCCGCTCTTCGTCGTACGTATTCACTACGTCGGCGGCGGAGGCTCCGGCACGTTTGTTCATGCGCATGTCCAGTGCGCCCTCAAACCGGAAAGAAAAACCTCGGTCGCTGTCATCGAAGTGGTGGGAAGAAACGCCGAGGTCGGCCAGTACGGCGTCTACTTGTTCGATGCCGTGATAGCGCAGGAAGTTGTGCAAGTAGCGGAAGTTGCTGCGCACGAACGTGAAGCGCGGGTCGTCCATGATGTTGCATTCCGCATCCTCGTCTTGGTCGAACGCCAGCAGTCGTCCTCCTGCTTTCAGGCGGGAAAGAATTTCGCGCGAATGCCCTCCGCCGCCAAAGGTGACGTCCACATACGTACCCTCCGGGCGGATGTTCATTGCCTCTACGGCTGGCTTCAGCAATACGGGGATGTGGTATATCGGTTCTTCTTCCATCTTCTTAGTCGGTTCGTCATAAATCCGGTAACGGTCAATCTTTTGTTATCACGTCTCTCTTTTCCTGGTTGTTATTTGAACTTCCAAGCGCTTCTTCGAGGGCTTGACTGAATGCTTCGGAAGGCATGAACGGCTTATCGGCACGCTCTTTCGCCCATATTTCTATGGTATTGTCCATGCCGATGAAGCGGACATCGCTCTGAATGCCTGCCATCTGCAAGTATCGTTTCGGTATCAGGATACGTCCGTTACCGTCGGGGATTACAACTTCGGCGTCGCTCACGAATTGGCGGAAAATCATTTGTTGTCCGGCATCCCATCTGTTCAATTTGCTTCTGAGCAGGTTTTGCGTGGCAAACCATGCACTTTCGGGATAGAGCACCAAGCAGTCTTGATACACGTCTTTGCGAAGCACAAGCCTTTCTTCGGAAACGGCTTGGAGCTGTTTCCGAAATGCGGCGGGGATGAAGACTCGTCCTTTGGCATCCGTCTTGGCCTCTATATTTCCTAAGAATTGCATCATTTCTTACTCTATTATAATAAGCGACGGTAAAAATACACATTTCCCCACAATTCCCCACTATCTTTTTATAAAAATCTTACAGAGAAGTTATCAACACCTTGTTAATTATTTATTCATTTGATAATGAATATATTTCCGGAATGCTTTGTCGGTGGGGGATTGACGTGCTTAGCGCTTGCCGGTAGATGCTGTATTATCGGGGACAACCGACTTATTGGGTGTGTTTTTGCGGTTTAAGTGATGGGATATAGGCTGTTGCAGGTAGAACAAAACAACTCCGTATCCGCCCCGTGTCTGCCCCATACCTTCTCCGCATCTATAGAAGCAGAGTTGATACGGAGGATATACGGAGGTGATACGGAGTTGATACGGAGGTAATACGGAGGATATACGGAGGTGATACGGAGTTGATACGGAGGTAATACGGAGGATATACGGAGGTGATACGGAGGTGATACGGAGGATATGCGGAGACGGCTAAACAAAATCCTTCAATTCTTGTTGTAATTTCCGGCGGGTAAAGAAGATGCGGCTCTTCACCGTGCCCAAGGGAAGTTCCAGCTTATCAGCTATTTCTCGATACTTGAAGCCGGAGACGTGCATGGCAAACGGGATTTTGTACTCGCGCGGCAAGGCGTTGACAATGCGGTGCATCTCCTTCAGGTCATATGCACTTTCGGTGCTTTCGAAAGCTGTGTCACGCGGAAGGTTCAGGTGGTAGAGGTTATCTGTCTGGTCAACGAACGTCTGGTCGCGTACCACCTTGCGGTAATTGTTTATGAAGATGTTGCGCATGATGGTGTATATCCATCCTTTGAAATTGGTGTCGGGCATGTATTTATCTTCGTTGTCCAGAGCCTTCAGCGAGGTTTCCTGTAAAAGGTCGTTGGCTTCTTCGCGGTTGGCGGTAAGCTTATATGCAAAGCGTAATAAATCATCTTGAACTCTTATTAAATCTGTCTTAAAATTGATACTGTTCATAAGTGCTATATTTTCTTTTGTTTGTCTTTGAATTCGATGTTGCAAGTTTATGAACTATCATCCTCTTCAACCTACGGATTTCAGACATTCTTTGGGGTATAAATTGTCAATTGATAGATTTCGGGTGTTATTTGATAGAGTTTAGGTGCAGTTTTCTGCTGTTTTTTTTGTGATTAATTAAAAAGATGAGTTATTTTGCGCATTCATTTCACTCAAACGAAGAATGACTGACGACGCTTTATTTTTGATAGATATAGATAAGATACTCCGGGAGAAAGCTCCGGGGAAAGTCCGCTACATTCCTAAATTCGTCGTTTCTTATCTGAAGCGCATTGTACATCAAGATGAACTGAATGTCTTTTTGCGCGAATCGAAAGACAAAGTCGGGGTGGATTTCCTGAAATCGACTTTAGATTTCCTCGATGCGCACATCGTGGTGAAGGGAAAAGAGAATTTGTCCAAAGAGGGGCTTTATACTTTTGTCTCCAATCATCCCTTGGGCGGACAAGATGGAGTGGCGTTGGGCTATGTATTGGGCACTTTCTACGATGGAAAGGTGAAATACATGGTCAATGACCTGCTGATGAATCTGCACGGATTGGCACCGCTCTGCATCCCCATCAACAAAACCGGAAAGCAGGGCAAGGATTTCCCCAAAATGGTGGAAGCGGGTTTTGCTTCGGACAACCAGTTGATTATGTTTCCGGCCGGGTTGTGCTCGCGCAGGCAGAACGGTGTGATTCGCGACCTGGAGTGGAAAAAGACGTTCATAGTGAAGAGTGTCGAAGCAAAACGCAATGTGGTTCCTGTTCATTTTGAGGGACGCAACTCCAATTTTTTTTACAACCTTGCCAATCTGTGCAAGGCTTTGGGCATCAAGTTCAATATAGCCATGCTTTATCTGGCAGACGAGATGCTGAAAAACCGCCACAAAACCTTTACTATCACGATAGGCAAACCGATACCGTGGCAGACATTCGATAAGTCGAAGACGCCTGTGGAGTGGGCGCAGTATGTGAAGGACATCGTATATAGATTGTAGAAAGATTGTTTTTTACTTAAAAGAAGTACTACTGACAGAGAATATGGAAGATATTATTGAACCGGTGAGCAAGGAATTGCTGAAAGCAGAGTTGACTGAGGAGAGGCGCTTACGCATGACGAACAGAAGCAACAACCAGATATACATCATCACGGCTCAGGATTCGCCGAACACGATGAGGGAGATAGGGCGTTTGCGTGAGATTGCGTTTCGTGCTGCGGGAGGAGGAACCGGCAAGTCCATGGATATAGATGAGTATGACGTGATGGAGAACCCCTACAAGCAACTGATTGTATGGAATCCGGAGGCTGAAGAAATTTTGGGCGGCTATCGTTATATTTTGGGCACGGATGTACGTTTGGACGAACATGGTGCTCCTGTATTGGCTACGGCGCATATGTTCAACTTCTCCGAAAAATTCCTCAAGGAGTATCTTCCTACCACCATCGAGTTGGGGCGTTCGTTCGTCACCTTGGAATACCAGTCTACGCGCAACGACAGCAAAGGGTTGTTTGCTTTGGATAATTTGTGGGACGGGTTGGGTGCATTGACGGTAGTGATGCCAAACGTGAGGTATTTCTTTGGAAAGGTCACCATGTACCCCAGCTATCATCGGCAGGGACGCGATATGATTCTTTATTTCCTCCGGAAGCATTTTGCCGATAAAGATAACTTGATTATCCCGACGAAATCGCTGGTTTTAGAGTCGGACGAGAAAGAGTTGGAGGCTTTGTTCTGTAAAGATACCTTCAAAGAAGATTATAAAATACTGAATAGTGAGATACGCAGACTGGGCTATAATATTCCTCCTTTAGTGAATGCTTACATGGGGCTCAGCCCCACGATGCGTATGTTCGGTACAGCCATCAACTACGGTTTCGGCGATGTGGAGGAGACAGGCATTCTGATTGCCGTGGATGAGATTTTGGCAGAGAAACGCGTGCGCCACATACAGTCGTTCATAGAGAGTGAACCGGAAGCGTGCCGGCTGACATCAGGCGCAAACAAAGTGGTGTACAAAAGCGGCTGTTAGCGGTTGATTGTGATGCGCGACGTGCTTGCGGAAAGAGATTTTTCAGACGCCTTCATCTTTATTCCTGACCTAACCTCTATCTACACCGCCGGCAGACTGTTTCCGTTTATCTTGCGGTAAAGGTCGAGCGCATACACATCCGTCATGCCCGATATGTAATCAAGCACCGCTTGTACTTTCTCGTAGAGTGCGGATGCCTTTATGTTGTATTGATCGGATACGCGGTTGATGAGCAGTTGCGAATACGCCTTTTCCGGCGATCGCACGGCATCAATCATCAGCTCGAGCAACGTGCTGATGATGCGGAAACCCGCCAACTCGATGTCCAATACGTCCTGCGAACGATAGATCTTCTTCATCGAAACGTCGGCACAATGCTTGTAGGCTGCGGCAGGCCGTGCGGAGATGTGCCGGATGAGGTTTCCCTCAAACTCTCCTTCCAGAATCTTCTCTTCATTGTTCAAGAATGCCTCGGTGCACTCGCCGATGAGCAGTCCGATGGTGCTGGAGCGCAGGTAGGCTATCTGTTCATTGACGTCGCTGACAATCTCCAGCGTCTTGAGCATATGCTTCTTTCGTTCGTCGGTGAAATAGGATAGCAGCAATTCCTGTGTCTCTTTTGAGGTAAGAATCTTCAGTTTGTGAGCATCCTCGATGTCCATCATCTGATAGCAGATGTCGTCGGCAGCTTCCACAAGATATACCAGCGGGTGGCGGGCGTATCTCAGCGGGGCATCGTTCAGTTTTTTCATCCCCAACTCTTCGGCAATGCGGCGGAAGCTCTCCTCTTCCGTGGTGAAGAAACCGAACTTCGACTTCTTTCCTGCCAGACTTGATGAGAAAGGATATTTCACAATGCTTGCCAGAGTGGGGTAAGTGAGAACGAAGCCCCCTTTTCGCCGGCCTTCAAACTGATGGGTGAGCAGTCGGAAAGCATTGGCATTTCCTTCGAAGTGCGTCAAGTCTTCCCATTGGGCGGATGTGAGATGCGCTTTCAAATCTATTCCTTTGCCTTCGGAGAAGTAGGTGGAAATGGCTCGTTCGCCCGAATGGCCGAAGGGAGGGTTGCCCAAATCGTGAGCCAGGCAAGCGGCCGAAACAATCGAACCGATTTCGGGCAGAAAGGAGTGCTGCAACTCCGGGCGGCGGGCAAGGATGGCCTTCGACACATCGTTACCCAACGAACGTCCCACACACGACACCTCTAAGCTGTGCGTCAGTCGGTTGTGAACAAAGACGCTACCCGGCAAAGGGAATACTTGTGTCTTGTTCTGCAATCGGCGAAACGGGGCGGAAAAAACAAGACGGTCGTAGTCTCGTTGAAACTCCGAGCGGTTTTCGTGCCGTTCGCGGTGAAACTCTTCCAATCCGAAGCGCTTGGCAGATATAAGCGTGTTCCAATCCATATATTCAAATCAATTTAGGGGCTGTTGAAGTTTGCTTGGCTTTTCTTCCCGAGCTTTCTTATTATTTAACTGCAAATGTACCATTATTTTGTATCAAATTCCGTATTTTCGCCCATTAAATGTGACAGGCGGCATTCGTGGCTCTTGAAGAGCCGGCATTGTGCCTCCTGCCTTTCGTGATTAATAACAACCCGTAATTTGTGGATCATGCTGAATGTACAAATAATCAACAAGTCAAAGCATCCTCTTCCTGCTTATGCCACTGAATTATCTGCCGGAATGGATCTTCGTGCCAACCTCGACAGGCCGATTACGTTGGCCCCAATGCAAAGATGTCTGGTGCCTACAGGACTTTATATCGCCCTGCCCGCAGGATTTGAAGCGCAAGTGCGTCCCCGCAGCGGGCTGGCCCTGAAAAAGGGCATCACGGTGTTGAACTCTCCCGGAACCATTGACGCCGATTATCGCGGTGAAATCTGTGTCATCCTCATCAACCTTTCTGCCGAAGCCTTTGTGATAGAAGACGGCGAACGCATAGCCCAAATGGTGATAGCCCGCCACGAGCAAGCCGTTTGGCTGGAAACAGAGGTGCTGGACGAGACCGAACGTGGTGCCGGCGGTTTCGGACATACAGGAAAAAAATGAGGATTTAAGATGCGAAGAATGAAATATATCAGACAGGTAACGTTTTTCTTGCTCTTTTCTCTGACCTGCTCTTCGTGCGGTGCCTTGGTCGGAGGTGTTGTTGGCGGTACAGTCGCGGCTTTGATTCCTGTTGTCACCGCGAATGGGGCAGTCAAGAAAGACAAGAAAAAACTTAAAAAGCAGGATGCCCATCCGACGCCACAGCTCACCGACGAGGAGCAGCGGCGCTACGACTACTTCTTCCTTGAGGCGGCACGCTTAAAGGTGCGGAAAGAATATGCCGCAGCTTTCGACTTGCTGCAACACTGCCTGACGATTGCTCCCGATGATCCTTCGGCTTTGTACGAGATAGCCCAATATTACTTATTCCTCAAACAAGTGACGTTGGCGCAGGCCGCTCTGGAAAAAGCGGTAGAGAATGCTCCTGACAATTATTGGTATAGTCAGGCCTTGGTCGGTATCTATATGCAGCAAAACGAAACGGACCAGGCTACGGAACTGCTGGAAAAAATGGCAACACGTTTCTCCGATAGGATGGATCCGCTGTATAGTTTGTTGGAAATCTACAACAAGGCCGAGACCTACGACAAGGTAATCGGCATACTGAACAAGTTAGAGAAAAAAATAGGCAAGAGCGAACAGCTCAGCATGGAGAAGTTCCGCATTTATTTGCAGCAGAAAGACGATAAGCGCGCTTTTCATGAGATAGAGAGCCTGGTGGAGGAATATCCCAGCGACATGCGCTATCAGGTGGTGCTGGGCGATGCTTATATGCAGAACGGCAAGAGCGACAAGGCCTACGACATTTACAAGAAAGTGCTGACCGAGGAACCCGACAACGTAATGGCCATGTACTCGTTGGCCTCTTATTACGATCAGACGGGGCAGAAGGAACTTTACGAACAGCAGTTGGACACGCTGCTCCTGAACAGGAAAGTAGCTTCGGATGTGAAAGTGAACGTGATGCGCCGTTTCATTGTGCAAAATGAACAGGAAGGGCGAGACAGTACCCGTGTGCTCACCCTCTTCGACCGCATCATGGAGCAAGACCCCGACGACACCGGTCTGCCGATGCTGTATGCCCAATATCTTCTTTCGAAAAAGATGAACGAACAGACGTGGCCGGTGCTGAGGCAAGTGTTGGTCATCGACCCCACCAATACGGCAGCACGTATGATGCTTGTGGGCGAGGCCGTGCGCAAGGAAGACAACAAGGATTTGATGGCCCTGTGTGAAGCCGGAGTGGAGTCGAATCCCGATATGCTGGAGTTTTATTACTATCTGGTCATTTCTTATAATCAGGCGGAACGCTTGGACGATGCCCTGAACGTTTGCCTCAAAGCGCTGACGCATGTCACCGACGAGAGCAATAAGGAAATGGTGTCGAACTTCTATGCCATTATGGGCGATATCTACCATACCAAGAGCCGCAATCTCGATGCCTATGCCGCCTACGACTCGTCTTTGGTCTATAACCCGTCGAACATCGATACGCTGAACAATTATGCCTACTACCTCTCCTTGGAACGTCGTGACTTGGACAAAGCGGAAGAGATGAGCTACAAGACTGTAAAGGCCGATCCGAACAATCCCACTTACCTCGACACTTATGCGTGGATATTGTTTGTGAAGGGAAACTATGCCGAAGCAAGGCTCTACATAGACGAAGCCGTGAAGAACGATACCGAGAAAAGCAACGTGGTGGTAGAGCATTGCGGTGACATCTACTACATGACGGGCGATGCGGAAGGAGCCATGAATTTCTGGAAACAAGCTTGGGATGGAGGTAACCGCTCCGATACGTTGAAACAGAAAATTCAGAAAAAGAAATACATAGTCGATGAAAACAAACCTGCTCAATAGAACTGTACTGAAAGCATTCCGCTATTTGCCTTTGATGCTTTTGCTTGCCATATGCCTTGCCGGATGTAAGACTTCGCGCATGGTCGGTAAGGATGCCGAAGATACCGGTTATCTTTCCTCCAAAGTACAACTGACAGTTCCTCATAAGGATGCTGTGCTCACAGTGAACGGCACCATGAAACTGAAAGAGGGTGAGCGCATGCAACTCTCTTTCCTGATGCCTATTCTCCGCACGGAGGTGGCGCGTATGGAGGTCACACCGGATACTATTATGCTGGTAGACCGTATGGGAAAGCGTTACGTGCAGGCCACGCGCAAAGAGCTGAGGCGCGTACTGCCCAAGAAAGCTGATTTCGCCCGGCTGGAGAAGCTGCTCTATGCCGCTTCCAAACCCGATGGCAAAAAGACACTGACGGGCAGGGAGCTGGGCATTCCCTCTCTGGCGAAAGGAAAACTCGTCTTTTCAGATTTCTCGAACAAGGGATTCACGTTGTCTCCCACTCAACTCTCGCAAAAGTATAGAAAGGTGGAATTGGAGGAATTGCTGGAGATGTTGATGAATCTTTAATCAATATATATCATTCATGAAACGTTTCTTTTCTGTTCTTATAACTTGCTGCTGTCTGGCTCTTCCGATTCATGCTCAGTCTAATAAGCTGATCAAAGAGCTTGAAAGCCGACGCGTGAATTTGCAAAAGCAGATTGCGGAGTCGGAGACGCTGTTGGTCACTACGCGGAAAGATGTGGGAAGTCAGCTCAGTGGCCTTGCCGCACTGACCGGGCAGATAGAAGAACGGAAGCGTTATATCCTTGCCATAAACAATGATGTTGAGGCGATAGAACGTGAGTTGGGCGTGTTAGGGCGTCAGCTTGTGCGCCTGCAAAACGATTTGAAAGACAAGAAGCAGAAGTACGAATCGTCTGTTCAATATCTATATAAGAATCGTTCCATCGAAGAGAAGCTGATGTTTATCTTCTCTGCCCAGACGCTGGCTCAAACCTACCGCCGCATGCGTTATGTGCGCGAATATGCCACCTACCAGCGTCTGCAAGGCGAAGAGGTTTTGAAAAAACAGGAGCAGGTGAATCGTAAGCAGGAGGAGCTCCGGCAGGTAAAGGCCGCCAAAGAAGGCTTGCTGAAGGAGCGTGAGGCCGAAAAAGCCCGCTTGGAGGTGCAAGAGAAAGAGAAAAAGACACTGGTTGCCAACCTGAAGAAGAAACAGCGGGGCTTGCAGGATGAAATCGGGAAGAAACGTCGCGAGGCCGATCGGCTGAACGCCCGCATTGACCGGTTGATAGCCGAAGAGATAGAAAAAGCCCGTAAGCGTGCCGAGGAAGAGGCGCGGCGCGAAACCGCCGCACGCAAAAAGGCGGGTGAGAAGACGGAGAATAGACCCCAAAAGATGCCTTTGGAGACTTATTCCATGAGCAAGACCGACCGTGAACTTTCCGGCAGTTTTGTCAATAATCGGGGAAAACTGCCGATGCCCATCACCGGTGCTTATATTATTGTCAGCCACTACGGTCAGTATGCCGTAGAGGGATTGCGCAACGTCAAGCTCGATAATAAAGGCATTGACATTCAAGGCAGACCGGGCGCGCAGGCCCGTGCCATCTTCAACGGTAAGGTGGCGGCGGTGTTCCAATTGAACGGATTGTTCAACATTCTTGTCCGCCACGGCAATTACATTTCAGTATATTGCAATCTTTCTTCCGTTTCGGTGAAGCAGGGCGACAATGTCGTCACCAAGCAGGCGCTTGGAGAAATCTTTTCCGATGGAGCGAGCGGTGGGCGCACGGTGCTTCACTTCCAGTTGAGAAAGGAAAAGGAGAAGCTGAATCCCGAGGCGTGGCTCAACAGGTAAAGAGATTAAATCTTTATCCCATCCAGCAGCTCCAGATAAAGTGCGATGGCTTCTTCAATCTCTTTGATGAAGATAAACTCATCGGCCGTATGAGAGCGTGCACTCTTTCCGGGTCCCATCTTCAGGGAGGGGAACGTCATCAAGGCTTGGTCGGACAGCGTAGGTGAGCCGAAAGGTGTTCGCCCCATGGCAATGGCTTTCTGCACGACAGGGTGTTCGAGCGGTACGTGCGACGAACTTAAACGGAAAGAACGGGGAGTGGCTTGGCAGGTGATATGCTTCTTTATCTCGTCAAACAGTTCGCGGTTGCTGTAGCATTCATTGCCGCGTATGTCCACCGTAAACGTGCAGCGATCGGGAATGACGTTGTGTTGCGTTCCGGCATTTATTACAGTCACACTCATCTTTACCGGACCCAGCAGGGGTGATTCTTTTACAAAGCGATAATCGCGGAACCAGGCAATATCTTCCAATACCTTGTAAATAGCGTTGTCTCCTTCATTTCGTGCGGCATGTCCTGATTTGCCGGTTGCGGTCACGTCCAGCACCATCAGCCCTTTCTCTGCCACGGCAGGTTGCATTTCCGTCGGTTCGCCCACAATGGCAAATTGTATGGGAGGTAATTCCGGCAATACGCTTTCTATGCCATCCTTGCCCGATACTTCTTCTTCGCACGAGGCAAGAAAGACCAGATTGTAGGTTTGTGTGGTGCGGCACAGCTGTAGGAACACTTGCAGCAGGCTGACTACGCTTGCGCCGGCATCGTTACTGCCCAGTCCGTACAGTTTTCCGTTGCTTTCCTGTGCGGGTACAAACGGGTCTTTTCTCCACCCGCTTACGGGTTTCACCGTATCTATGTGGGAGTTCAACAGGATGGTGGGTTTTTTCAGGTCGAACATCGGGCTGAGACACCATATGTTGTTGCCTTTTCTGCCCGTAGCCATGCCTTGCATTTCGATGTGGCTTTGCAGGAAGTCAGCCGCCTTCTCTTCATCGCGGCTTATGGAGGGGATGCTGATGAGCGACTTCAGCAGTCCGATGGCTTCTGACGCTAAGCCGGGTATGTCGTAGTTCATAATGCTGTGGAGTTATTATCTGTTTTGAATGCAAAATTACGTATAAATCCTGAGAAAGGATAAAAGGAAAACAAACTTAACAAAAGGAATCGAATTCATCTTATTTCCAATGTGGCCTTTACCTTTTTTTATTATTTTTGCCGCCGGAATAAGGCTGCTTACTCCGGAAATTGAATAAAGAAAGAGGCGTTATGCTTATCTTGTAAAGTTGAAACCTGAGAATTTTCAAAATTGATGCAAGAGATTGGCATAGTGGTTCTCACGCTATAGCGTGGGCTGCTATTACCATATTTGTATCAAAGGTTTCTCAGGACCCCGGCTTTACGATGGTGCATTGCAGTTTCACGCTTCGTGATTTATAAATGTACTTTTGTGGACTGAGAGTACATAAAACGCAAAAAAATGAAAGATATTATTTATAACTACATGACTTTCGGGGAAGACTATTGGTGGGAGTTTTTCATCGTTTGGTTACTTCTTATAATAGTGGCTCGCATTCCTAATTTTATAAACTTTCACAAGATGGATCTGATAATTCCGGGATTTTTCTTTGTGGTCTGGTATATACTGGAAGTACTTCGTTATCTACGCTTGATATAAAGGCGAGGAATTTAGACGTTTTTTCAGTGTTTACGGATAAATGCTGAAAAAGACGGATGGTTTCAGATGAAACCACTACCTTTGCGGCATATTTATTAATTCACAGGATTATGACTTATCATCATTTATCTGTCTTGGTGCACCGTCAGGCAGAGAAGTATGGAGACAAAACAGCCCTGAGATACAGGGACTATGAAACTGCTCAGTGGGTGTCGGTTTCTTGGAATGAGTTTTCGCGGACGGTACGGCGGACTGCCCAAGCAATGGTTGCTTTAGGGATAGAGAGTCAAGAGAATATAGGTATTTTCTCGCAGAATAAACCCGAATGCCTTTATGCTGATTTCGGTGCTTTCGCCAATCGGGCGGTGACCATTCCTTTGTATGCCACCAGTTCACCGGTACAAGCGCAGTATATCATCAACGATGCGAAGATACGTTATGTGTTCGTGGGGGAGCAATTTCAGTATGACGCCGCTTTCAGTGTATTAGGTTTCTGCCCTTCCTTGCAGCGGCTCATTATCTTCGACCGTGCCGTAGTGCGCGACCCGCGCGATATTACCTCCATCTATTTCGACGAGTTTCTGGAACAGGGTAAAGAAACGCCGTATGGCACCGTTGTGGAAGAGCGCACAGCTGCTGCCTCTGACGACGACCTTGCCAATATTCTCTATACTTCCGGCACCACCGGCGAGCCGAAGGGGGTCATGCTTCACCATTTCAACTACACCGAAGCACGTCGCATTCACGATATCCGCCTGCCTTTCATGACGGATAGGGATGTCTCTATGAACTTTCTTCCGCTGACGCATGTGTTTGAGAAAGCATGGACTTATCTCTGCATCCACCGGGGGGTACAGGTTTGTATCAACCTTCGTCCGCAGGACATTCAGACTACCATCAAGGAAATACGCCCCACACTGATGTGCAGCGTACCACGCTTTTGGGAGAAAGTCTATGCCGGTGTGCAGGAGAGGATAGCACAAGAAACAGGTCTTCGCAAGGCAATGATGCTGGATGCCATCAAGGTGGGAAAGGCGCACAACATCGATTACTTGCGTCGTGGGAAAACTCCTCCGGTGATGCTCCATCTGAAGTATAAGTTTTACGAAAAGACGGTTTACGCACTATTGAAGAAAACCATCGGCATCGAGAACGGCAACTTCTTCCCTACGGCAGGTGCTGCCGTACCGGATGAGATCTGCGAGTTTGTACATTCCGTAGGTATTAATATGGTGGTGGGTTATGGTCTGACGGAATCGACGGCTACCGTTTCATGCTTCCTCAATGAAGGATACGAAATAGGTTCCGTGGGCACGGTGATGCCCGGCGTAGAGGTGAAGATTGGCGAAAACAATGAAATACTTTTGCGTGGCAAAACCATTACTACCGGTTATTATAAGAAGCCTGTAGCCACTGCGGCTGCTATTGATGAAGACGGATGGTTCCATACCGGTGATGCGGGTTATCTGAAAGAGAGTCATCTGTATCTGACGGATCGCCTCAAAGATTTGTTTAAGACGTCCAATGGGAAATACATTTGCCCGCAGGCATTGGAAACGAAACTGGGCATAGACCGTTACATTGATCAGATTGCCATCATTGCCGATGAGCGTAAATTCGTCTCTGCCCTGATTGTTCCCGTTTATGCTTTTGTTAAGGAGTATGCTGGAGAGAAAGGCATTACCTACGGCAGTGTGGAAGAGTTGTTGCAACATCCTAAGGTGCAGGCTTTGTTTCGTGCTCGCATCGATACCTTGCAACAGCAGTTTGCCCATTACGAACAGGTGAAACGTTTTACGTTGCTGCCCGAACCTTTCAGCATGGAACGCGGTGAACTGACGAACACACTGAAACTGAAGCGTTCTGTCGTGGCAAAAAACTACAAGGAGCTGATAGACAAGATGTATGAGGAGTAGCGAAAAAACTCTTTAGACGCGGATTGCGCAGATTTCTTTAAGATAAAGAAAACGCATGCAGCAAATATTTCAGGCGCAGATTATGCGGAAAAATATGGATTAAGCAGAACTAAAATCTGCGCTTTCCCGTGTAATCCGCGCCGGAACAATGTATAAACAGCCTTTCGGGCAGTCCGGCATATAGTGACACCCGAAAGGCTGTTCTTTTTTTAGTATCCGAAGATATCTTCCTGTGTCAATTCAACCACCGGGGCGATTTCCTTCAAGGCTTCGATATTGATTTCCTTCATGTCGCCGAGGATGCCATAGCTGTACGTGCGTCCTTTTATCCGCTTGTTCTGGAAATCGATAACATCTTTCAGTGTCATGCCCTGAATGTCGTTATACAACTTGATGCGCGAGTCGACATCCTGGCCCAGATATTGAGCGCTGATGAACGACCAGATAATCCCCATCTTCGTGATGCGTTCAGTGCGCAGACGTGCTGTCATTCCTTCTTTAGCCAGCTTGAAGGCAGCTTCTGATTGAGGCATGTTTTCGATGATGTCGTTGAATGTTTTGATAGCATCGGACATCTTGTCGTTCTGTGTGGCTATCTGACTCACCATACGGTAATTTTCTTTCAGGTAAGTCGGTTTCAGGAGGCCTGCCCATGCGGAATAGGCCAATCCGCGGCTTTCGCGCATCTCTTGGAACACGATGGAGTTCATGCCACCTCCGAAATACTCGTTGTAGAGCTGGCGTGCCGGTTCGATGGAGACATCGAATTTCTCTCCCCGGTTGGATATCTGGGTCATGTAAATCTGTTTTGCCTCGTATGGAGCGATGTAGAACTTGGTTTGCGGTGTAAGCAGTTCTTTGAAGTCATCGCCCGTGGGGATGTCTTTCAGCACGACCGGGGTTTTGTGCGCTTTGTCCAGAAGAGCAAGCACGTCTTTTTCACTGTCGGGGCCGTAGTATAGGATTCGGTGTTTAAAGCCGTTCAACCCATGGATGCGGTCTACCAACTCTTGCGGGTTCATGGCGGTCAGTTCGGCTTGGCTTAAGAGGTTGGTCGCCGCGTTTTTCGGACCGTAGCTGATGTAGCCCATCAAACGCGAGAAGTTTTGCATCTGGTTCAGTTTGGCGTCTTTACGCTTCTTCAAGATGTCTTGCACGAGGTTGGCATAGGCCTCCTTGTTGACTTGCGCATCGGCCAGCAGCTTCTCGAAGAGGGCGATGGCGGCAGGCATGTTTTCGTTCAAACCCGAAAGTTCCACATACGTGCGTTCGCTGCTGGGATATACGCTGAAGCTGCAAGCCATGCGGTAGAATTCGCTTTTCACCTGTTCGGGAGTCATGTCCGACGTGCCCAGATATTCCAAGTATTGGGCTGCCGTACCCAGTGTCTTGTCGTTGTTGTTGCCCATATCGAAAAGATAGGTCAACTCGAAAGTTTCGTTGCTCGTGTTCCGCTTGTAGAGCACAGGGATGCCGCTTTGCGTTTTCAGTTGCGACAAGTCTTTGCTGTAATCGAGGAATACCGGTTCGATGGGAGTGACTTGGCTTTCCTGTATGTCTTTCAAGAACGGACTGGTTGCATCGCGGTTCATGAAAATGGGAGTGATGGTGGGTTTCGCAATTTTCTTTTCGTTCGGATCTTTCCCCTGACGTTTGTAGATTACGGCGTAATTCGTATCTTTCAGGTATCTGTTGGCGAAAGCCACGATGTCGGCTTTGGTCAATCGTGAGATGCGGCTCAGTTGGGTCACTTCGTCCGCCCAGTCGCTGCCATTGACGAACGACTGCACGAACCAGTTGGCACGCGCATCGTTGCTGTCCAATCTGTACAGCTGGCTCAGCTTGAAGTTGTTGATGTTGGCTTCCAATATCTTTTCGTCAAAGTCTCCGTCACAGAGTTTCCTAACCTCGCCGAGCAGCAGGTCTTTCACCTCGTCCAATGTTTGTCCTTGCTTGGGGCGTCCCTGCATCATGAAGGCGCTGTAATCGGCCATCGTCATGGGATAGCAGTAAGCGCTCAATGTCTTCTGTTGTTGAGTCAGGTCGAGGTCAATCAGACCGGCTTGTCCGTTATAGAGAATTTGCGATACCACGTCCAGTATTTCGGCTTCTTTGCTGGCTGCTCCGGGGAATCGCCATGCCAATGCCACACTTTCGGCATCCGGGCCGAACACTTCGCGTACAATCGGGGCGGTGATAGGCTCTTCTTTCGCCAAGTTCAGCTTGGGCAGGTTGGGATTGGGCTTCAGTGAACCGAAGTACTTATCTACGATGGCAATCATGCGGTCAGGGTCGAAATCGCCGCTGAGGCAGATAGCCATGTTGTTGGGTACATACCACATTTTGTAATAGTTCTTGATGTTGGTGATGGAGGGGTTTTTCAGATGCTCCTGTGTTCCGAGTACAGTCTGCGTGCCGTAAGGGTGGTGAGGGAAGAGGGCCGACAGGGTGGCTTCGTACACCTTGCGCGGGTCTCGGGTGAGCGACATGTTTTTCTCCTCGTACACTGTTTCCAGCTCGGTGTGGAAACCGCGAATCACGCTGTTCTCGAATCGGTCGGCCTGTATCTTTGCCCAGTTCTCCACTTGGTTGGCGGGTATGTCTTCGGTATAGCACGTCACGTCGAAGCTGGTATAGGCATTCGTTCCGTTGGCTCCGATGGC
Source organism: Bacteroides zoogleoformans (assembly GCF_002998435.1). NCBI lineage: Bacteria > Pseudomonadati > Bacteroidota > Bacteroidia > Bacteroidales > Bacteroidaceae > Bacteroides > Bacteroides zoogleoformans. Next base: position 1,737,002 of record NZ_CP027231.1, read on the forward strand.
GGTCATCAGTTTGTCGTACTCGTTGGGAATGGATAGTTTGGACGCCTCGTAGGAAAGGCTGTCGATGACGTGGTAGATGTTTCTGCGGGCAACACTGTCCGTCGTTCTGCGGTAGATCTCGAATTGCTGTTCTATTAGGTTGAGCAATGGCTTTTCGGCTTCGTAGTTTTGTGTGCCGAAGTGCGTGGTTCCCTTAAACATCAGGTGTTCGAAATAGTGCGCCAGTCCGGTGGTCTCGGCAGGGTCGTTCTTTCCGCCCACGCGTACGGCAATAAATGTCTGTATCCGCGGTTTCTCTTTGTTCACTGTCATGTAAACCTTCAGACCATTGTCTAAAGTGTAGATACGTGCTTTCAGCGGGTCGTTGGGAACGGTGGTGTAGCGGTAGTCCTTGGGACCGGCGCCACGCATGCTTGCTGTTGTCAGTATGAAAAGGAGCAGGCATGCAAAACGGAATAATCTGTTCATAAATAAAGTTATTAGGTTGATAAATACAAAAGTATGATTTTTTTTAATGCTGTTGCATGGCAAGGCCTATTATTTTTTCTACAGCTTATGTTTCACTGTTTCAACTATTTCGGAAGATTGTCTTTTGAGTAATTGTGTTTTTTTCCTACCTTTGCCGTCTTGAAAATTGAAAAGGAATAAGCGTATGATTACCGCAGAGCAACTGAAAGATATCAAAGAACGTACCGATGCGTTGAACCGCTATCTGGACATCGAAGGAAAAAAAATACAAGTAGAGGAAGAACAACTCCGCACGCAAGCCCCCAGATTCTGGGACGACCAGAAAGCCGCCGAAGCGCAGATGAAGAAAGTAAAGGGCCTGCAACAATGGATTTCGGGCTATAACGAGGTGAAGACGTTGACGGAAGAGGTGCAGTTGGCCTACGATTTCTACAAGGACGAGTTAGTGAGCGAGGGAGAGGTGGACGAGGCCTATGCTAAGGCATCCGTTGCCGTAGAGGAACTCGAACTCAAGAACATGCTTCGCGAAGAGGCTGACCAGATGGACTGCGTGCTGAAGATAAACTCCGGTGCGGGCGGAACGGAAAGCCAAGATTGGGCCAGCATGCTGATGCGCATGTACCTGCGTTATGCCGAGACCAACGGCTATAAGGCTACCATTGCGAACTTGCAGGAGGGCGATGAGGCGGGCATTAAGACCTGTACCATCGAGATTGCCGGCGATTATGCCTACGGTTACCTGAAGGGTGAGAACGGGGTGCACCGTTTGGTACGCGTCTCTCCCTATAATGCGCAGGGCAAGCGCATGACTTCTTTTGCCTCTGTGTTCGTCACTCCGTTGGTAGATGATACCATCGAGGTGAATATCAACGTTGCTAATATTTCATGGGATACTTTCCGGTCCAGCGGGGCCGGTGGGCAAAACGTGAACAAAGTGGAGTCCGGTGTGCGTCTGCGCTATCAGTTCAAAGACCCTTATACAGGCGAGGAAGAAGAAATCTTGATTGAAAACACCGAAACGCGCGACCAGCCCAAGAACCGCGAGAATGCCTTGCGGCAGTTACGCTCCATCTTGTACGACAAGGAACTGCAGCACCGCATGGCCGAGCAAGCCAAGGTAGAAGCCGGCAAGAAGAAAATCGAATGGGGCTCGCAGATACGCAGCTACGTGTTCGACGACCGCCGCGTGAAAGATCATCGCACCAACTTCCAGACCAGCGACGTGAACGGGGTGATGGACGGAAAGATAGACGGCTTCATCAAGGCATACCTCATGGAGTTTGCCGGAAGCGGTGAATAGGCGGTGGGGACTACATGAGGTGCAGTTCCACCGTGAGTCCCATTGCCGTCCCTTTTTTACATCTCATATCAATTTAATAAATCTTTTTAGAACTTGCCTTTAACGTTTTATCAGCATCTTTTGAGAGTTGTTTTTGAGAATTTTACCTGTCAAAATGCAAATTCTTTACTCTATTTATTTGTCATACAATAAATCTCTGTAACTTTAGGCACTGAAAACACAGTGATAATGATTTGATGTTGCGGTTTTATATTTTCAAATTAATGATTTTATCACTATATCTCTAATATTCAAAATAAATATAGTTTTATGAAACGATTGATGTATGTATTGTTTTTTGCATTGTTGACAAGTGGCATGAGCTATGCCCAACAGGCAAAATATGTATTTTATTTCATTGGCGACGGAATGGGAGTAAACCAAGTAAATGGAACGGAAATGTATCTGGCAGAGAAGGACGGACAGATTGGCGTAAAGCCTTTGCTGTTCACCACATTTCCGGCAGTCGGCGTTGTCACCACTTTCTCGGCCACTAACTCGGTGACAGACTCTTCTGCTGCCGGAACAGCTCTTTCTACCGGAAAGAAAACTTACAACGGCGCCATCGGCCTGGACGACGACAAGAACGTTTTGCAAACCGTTGCCGAAAAAGCCAAGAAGGCAGGCAGAAAAGTAGGCGTTACAACCAGCGTCAGTGTAGACCACGCCACTCCGGCCGCATTCTATGCCCATCAGCCCAACCGCAGCATGTATTATGAGATAGCCCTTGACCTGCCGAAGGCCGGTTTTGACTTCTATGCAGGCGGCGGTTTCCTGAAGCCTACCACAACGGCCGACAAGAAAGAGGCTCCGAGCATCTTTCCCGTATTTGAGGAGAACGGTTATATCATTGCCAGAGGGCTTGACGAATATAAGGTCAAGGCTGCTCAAGCAGATAAAATGATACTTATCCAGAAGGAAGGCGCTAATCCGTCTTGTCTGCCTTATGCCATCGACCGCAAAGAGGGAGATTTGACCTTGACCGAGATTACCGAAAGCGCCATCTCTTTTCTGACCAAAGGCAATGACAAAGGTTTTTTCCTGATGGTTGAAGGTGGAAAGATAGACTGGGCTTGCCACAACAACGACCCCGCCACAGTCTTCAACGAGGTGGTGGACATGGACAATGCCATCAGAGTGGCATACGAGTTTTACAAGAAACATCCCAAAGAAACGCTGATTGTGATTACTGCCGACCACGAAACCGGAGGACTGGGCCTCGGCACAGGCAAATATGAACTAAGACTGAAGTCGCTGGTCAATCAAAAAGTTTCTCAGGAAGAATTGTCACGTTCCATCACCGACTTGCGCAAGATGGGCCGGCCTGTCGGCTGGGAAGAAGTAAAATCGCTGCTCGCCGAGAAAATGGGCTTCTGGAAAGAGCTACCGTTGACATGGGAACAGGAGAAAATGCTCCGTGATGAATACGAGGAATCTTTCGTGAAGAAGCATGTAGTATTCGAACAGAATCTTTACTCCAAAACCGAACCGCTTGCCGCCGCAGCACGCAAGGTGATGAGCCGGATTGCAATGGCGGGATGGACAAGTTCCGGCCACACTGCCGGATACGTACCGGTGTATGCCATAGGTGCAGGTTGCAAGTTGTTTATGGGTAAAATGGACAACACTGAGATTCCGAAGCGCATAGCAAAAGCCGGCGGATATAAGTAACCGGAAACAGAACATAGGGACACGGAGACGCAGAGGATTTATACATAATGAGACCTCTATGTCTTCGTGTTTCTGTATGCATAGGCCTGCAAAAAGACAATCGTCGGATTATAGTTTTGTCTCTCCCTCTACAAACTCTTCGAGAAAAAGGTTTTCACCATCAAAAACGGCATACGAGAAGTAGTTTATCCAATCGCCGAGAATAAGTACACGGGCAGTGGCGCTCAACATCAAATCCAGTTCAATGTGCCGGTGCCCGTATAAGAAATAGTTGATGTTAGGATGGTTCTTCAGATATTCTTTGGTATATAGCACCAGATATTCATTGTTTTCTCCCATGTATTCGGGTTCTTTCCCGTCTATACGCTTCATGCGGCTATGCTTGGCCCAGTTCAGCCCCAACTCCATGCTCCAGCGAGGATGCAGGGCAGAGAACAGCACTTGAAGACTACGGCTGTGAAACATGGAGCGCAACAGCTTGAACTTCTTGTCGGGGTCGCCCAGGCCATCGCCATGGGCAAGATAGAACTCTTTTCCATAAATTTCGGTTGTAAGCGGTTCGCGATGTATGATGACACCACATTCCTTGTTCAGATAATCGCCGCACCAAAGATCATGATTTCCGGTGAAGAAATGCACTTCCACTCCCAAGTCGGTCAACTCGGACAGTTTTCCCAAGAAGCGTGTGTATCCCTTAGGCACTACAGTGCGGAACTCATACCAAAAGTCGAACATGTCGCCCAGCAGATATACGGCTACTGCTTGATGCTTGATGCTATCCAAGAAGTTCACCAACCGGCGTTCTTGAGTTCGTCCGTGCTCAATGGCTCGAGAACCGAGGTGAGCATCAGACAGGAAATATACGTTCTTCATTATCAACCGTTCATTGTCCGTTAATCAAAGGAAGCCCAGTTCCAATTTGGCTTCTTCACTCATCATATCCTTGTCCCATTCAGGCTCAAAAACGAGATTGATGGTCGCCGAAACAAGTCCGTCAATGGACTCGACCTTTTGGCGCACATCTTCCATGATAAAGTCGGCGGCAGGGCAGTTGGGGGCGGTCAGCGTCATATCGATGACAGCCTCTCCTTCATCACTCACGTCTATCTTATAAATCAGGCCTAAGTCGTACACATTGACCGGTATTTCAGGGTCGAACACCGTCTTGAGCATGGCCACTATCTTTTCTTCTATTTCAAATTTGGTCATATTCGTATGGTTATAATTCTGTTTACAAATACAAAGCTAAAGATTTTAATCGAGACTACAAAAGATGCTTTATCCGATATTCCATACAGCATACTGAGAAAGAACCGGGAAGAAAGCCCGAAGTAGAACTTTTTCCACCTATACAAAACCAACGCAGCAAATTAAAATCTATCTTTGCAATGAATTCAAAAGAAAACAATGCGCAACTATGGATATAGCCTCACTCTACCCGCTTTTTCTGGAATGCACTTGTGTCACGACAGACAGCCGCAACTGTCCGCAAGGCTCGCTCTTCATCGCTCTGAAAGGCGAAAACTTCAATGGAAACGCCTTCGCTGCCAAAGCACTGGAACAAGGTAGTGCATACGCCATGGTGGATGAAGCGGAATACGCTCCCGCCGGCGATACACATTATATATTAGTGGATAATTGCCTACGCACGCTCCAACAACTTGCCAACCATCATCGCAAACAGTTGGGCACACGCATCATAGGCATCACCGGCACCAACGGTAAAACAACCACCAAAGAGTTGATGGGCGCTGTGCTGTCGCAAAGCTATGACATACTCTACACGCAAGGAAATCTGAACAATCATATCGGCGTTCCTCTCACACTGCTCCGCTTGCAGTCTCGGCATGACCTTGCTGTCATAGAAATGGGGGCCAGTCATCCGGGCGACATCAAAGATCTGGTGGAGATAGCCGAACCGGATTATGGCATTATCACCAACGTAGGGAAAGCTCACCTGGAGGGATTCGGCTCTTTGGAAGGAGTAATCAAGACCAAAGGAGAGCTGTACGACTTCCTGCGCCGACGGGGTAATGCAACCGTTTTCATTCATCACGACAACCCCTATCTGATGGAGATGGCTCGTGGACTGAACCAAGTGGCCTACGGCACGGAAGAAGGGCTTTACGTCAACGGGCACATCACCGGAAACTCACCTTACTTGGCTTTCGAATGGAGAGCCGGCAAAGATGGCGAACGACGTGAAGTACAAACACAACTCATCGGAGAATATAACTTTCCCAATGTCCTTGCAGCCGTCACCATCGGGTGTTTCTTCGGCGTACCTCCTGAAAAAACAGACAAGGCACTGACCGAATACACGCCCCGGAACAATCGCTCTCAATTGAGAAAAACCGCAGACAATACTCTGATAATCGACGCCTACAACGCCAACCCCACCAGCATGATGGCTTCCATCGGCAACTTCAATAATATGCAGGCCGAAGGTAAAATGTTGATACTGGGAGACATGCTGGAGCTTGGAAAAGAGAGTGCCGAAGAGCACCAAAAGATAGTGGACTATCTGGAAGAATGCGGATTCGAAGATGTGGCCCTTGTAGGAGATTTGTTTGCCGCTACCCGGCACGCCTACCCCGACTATCGGGATGCACCGTCGCTCATTGCAGAGTTGCAACGGAACAAGCCTTGCGGAAAGACCATCCTGATAAAAGGCTCGAACGGAATAAAACTGAGCAGCGTGACAGACTATCTGTAGCTGTCTGTTTTTTAGCCGCCTCCGGTCATCTGCCGGGCTTCATCATCACCGGTTTCAAAACGAAATAAGCAATCAGCGATGCCAGCACCGCTCCTGCTGTGTTGGCTGCGAAATCCAGCCAATCGCCACCACGATATGTCGTGCAATACTCCTGCAACATCTCCACAACTCCACTGAATAGGACGGGACATGCCAATGCTCCTACCCAAGCATGCCACAAAGGCTGATTATCGCTGCGATGCGCCCACAAGAACTCCAACCATAACATGCCTGCCATACCGAAGTACATGCAGACGTGAGCCACCTTGTCCAGGCCGGGAATAGAGTCTATCTCCATAGTAGGCGGTTTGAAGAAAGAAAGATAAATCACTGCCAAAATAACACACAGCGAGAACGGATATTTCCTTATAATATAGAAGAACATGCTTTCAATTAATAAACGAATTATGCACAAAAGTACAGAACATTTTCTATATTTGCGTATTTTAGCAGGTCATTTAGAATCTGTTTTTGAATTTCTTAAATCTAAAACAGTTATGATGACATGAAAGAAAAACAGAAAAAACTATGCACAACCCTTTCAGAAGCTTCTTTTATTTCTCTCGGGGAGAAAGACGTGGAATACTGGTCCTGATGGCCGTAATTATTCTGATCTTCCTTACCGGACTGCTTTATCCATATCTTCGGCAAGAGTCTCTTTCTCCCGAAGAGAAACGAAAGCAGGCTGCCTCCGTGGCAGAATATGAAGCGTTTCTTGCCTCCATAGAAGAGAAAGAGCCACAGCGGAAGCAGCGTTCCACTCCCTATCCGGCGAAATATCTTCCGCCTCCCACTCCGGTTTCTTTCAATCCCAACACGGCAGATTCCGCCCTTTTTTGTCGATTAGGATTGCCGGCATGGATGGTGCGCAACATCCTGAATTATCGCAGAAAAGGAGGAAAGTTCCGAAAGAAGGCTGATTTCAGCAAAATCTACGGATTGACGGAAGAACAATATCAGACACTGCTACCCTACATCCGTATCGCTCCGGAAGATACGGTAAGGAGCACCCGCCCCTCTCTTATCAGTGTGGACAGCACGACATTCCTCAAAAACATTCAGTACAAATATCCTGCCGGCACCATTGTTGAACTGAACCTCGCCGACACTACGGAATTGAAAAAGATTCCCGGCATAGGCAGTCATATTGCTCGCCTGATAACCGGTTACCGGCAACGTCTGGGAGGATTCTATCGGATAGAGCAGTTGCAGGACATCCATCTGGATTACCATCTACTGGAATCATGGTTCCATGTCGATCCTCAAAAGATACATCCCATGAATCTGAACCGAAGCAGTATAGAGAGACTACGCAGTCACCCCTACATCAATTTTTACCAAGCCAAAGCATTCGTGGAGTACCGAAAGAAGAACGGAACGATCCGCAGCCTGAAGCCTTTTGTGCTTTACGAAGAATTTTCGGAAACCGATTTGGAAAGAATCGGTCATTACGTTTGCTTCGAGTGAGCAAGTGCCTGCACAAAAGGAGCCCGAACCGAATCAGAACAAGCTTACCCTGCATCACCTTCAAAGCATGTTGTTTATTTCACCGTCAATAAGATGGATGGTTCGGTCTGTCAGCTGCGCCAGTCCCTCATCGTGCGTCACGATGACAAAAGTCTGCCCGAAGCGATTGCGCAAATCGAAGAAGAGCCGGTGCAGTTCCTCTTTATTATGCGTATCCAGACTGCCGGAAGGTTCGTCGGCCAAGACGACAGCCGGATGATTGATAAGTGCACGAGCCACGGCCACACGCTGTTTTTCACCTCCCGACAGTTCGTTCGGCTTGTGAGCTGCACGGTCGGTAAGCCCCATGAAGTCGAGAATTTCCGTAGCGGCAGCTTTAGCCTCCTGTTGTCCCTTTCCAGCAATAAAGGCCGGTATCATCACATTCTCCAATGCCGTAAATTCCGGCAATAACTGATGAAACTGAAAGACAAAGCCGATGTGCTTGTTGCGGAAAGCGGAAAGTTCCCTTTCCTTCATGCGATCGACTTGTGTGCCGGCAATCACCACCGAGCCACTATCGGGCATATCCAGCGTCCCCATTATCTGCAATAAGGTAGTCTTACCCGCCCCGCTGGGACCGACAATACTCACCACTTCACCTTTCTCTATCGCCAGGTCGATGCCTCGTAGCACTTGTAAACTGCCGAAGCTTTTCGTTATATTCTCTAATCGTATCATAATTCCATTATAACCTTTTTATCACATATTCTGCCAGATAACAGCCGAAAACAGCCGGCATATAACTCACCGTGCCACAGGTAGATTTCTTGTTCATCTCATCTTCAGTCAACAGCACCGCTTTGGCATCGGCTTGCTCCGTGCTGAAAACTACCGGCAACTTCCGTTTGACACCCATCTTCTGCAACCGCTTGCGCACGGCCTTGCTGAGTCCGCAATGGTAAGTGTCCCATATATCGGCAAAACGCACCTGCGTAATATCACTCTTGGCACCCGCCCCCATACTTGAGATTATTTTAAGATGCCGCCGCATCGCTTCCACAATCAGATGACATTTCGGCGCAAGCGTATCGATGGCATCCACCACAAAGTCATAAGCGGCGGCATCCAGCAATTCAGGGATGTTTTCATCTTTCAGAAATACCGGCAGCACCGTCAATTCCAAATCAGGATTGATGTCTTTGAAACGTGCGGCCAACACTTCGGCCTTTTTCTGCCCCAGCGTGGAATGTAAAGCGGGTAACTGGCGATTGATATTGGTGGGCTGTACCGTATCGGCATCCACAACCGTCATCCGCCCCACTCCGGCACGGCATATCATCTCGGCGGCATAAGCTCCCACACCGCCCAAACCCACAACAAGCACATGTGCCCGCCGCAAGCGTTCCATCTTTTCATCCCCCAGCAAGAGGCGGCTTCTCTGCAACCAAAGTTTCTCCTCCGATTCCTCCTTTGCCGAAAGAGAAGAAGAGGATGTTTCGTTTATCATAGTTTTCTGTCTTTTATATTTCAACCATGCCGGGCCTATGCTCCATCGCTACAGTTTACGAGAATCAGTCTACAGGATGTCTCCTTCTATTGAGAAGAAGACTTAAACCATTTATAGAACCAACTACCCACTTTTTCATAATGCTGCGACTCGTTGTTCCCTCGCGGATTGGAGAAAGAGACAGAATCTTGAGGCTCGCCCAGTTGGTCGGGGTACAACACGATTAAACTATTGTTTGCAAAGTACTTCCCAATCTGCGCCGGCAGTTTCTCAAACGAGCTGTCGTATGAGATAGAGCCGCGTCGGGCACTAATAATCACCAACAGATGATCATAGTTCACCTGGCCGGTCAGCAGCAACAAATCGTCCCACTCATCCAGACGGGAGAAATCTGTCAACGTATGGCCATATTTCTTTTTCACCAATCCTTGCAAACGAACCGTTGTCTCTTCGTTGGCATAGAAATGCACCCTGCAACCCAACGTGCCGCCCAGCCGGCAGAAATGTTCCACCCATTTGTGGAAGCCGGCCTCGTATTCCGCTTTCGGCGGTACGGCCACAATCACCCGCCTTATCGTATTGATAGGTATCAGAAACTTAGAAACCATCACCTCGCGATGCAAACCTTTCAGCAGATTCTCCGTAAGCATTCCGAAGAAGGAGTCCACGATATTTATCTTGCGGTGCAAACCTATGATGACATCCGTCGCTTTATGCTCTTTAGCCGTATGAATAATACCCGAAGCGATATTCAGGTCATAACGGCTTATCTGCTTCAATGGAACGTTCACCGACGCGGCAATCATGGCTGCACGCTCCAGACAACGTTTCCCGCGAAGCTCGGCGCTTCCCGAACTGCTGTCATCATTAATCACACTCAAAGCCAGCAGGTTGTCTTTCTGTTTCGGGTCGCGTATCACCAAAGAAAGATTAATCAGATCCTCAATGCTGTCCGGATTGCCTACGGGTATCAGAATCCTCTCCTGCTCCACGGAGCGATGTTCTTCCAAATGCGCTTCATCCATCGCTATCCTGCGCGCCGCACGCTCCGTGATGAACGAACTGACGATGCAGCTTACCAGAATCAGCAGTACGGTACCATTCAGCACATCGTCGTTCAGCAAACGCCCTCCGCCCGGCAGAACGATGTTATAGCCCACCAGCACGGCCGCCAGTGTTGCCGCCGCCTGCGCATTACTCAAACCATACATCAGTTCCCGTTCAATGGCACCCATCTTATATATTTTCTGCGTCAGCCAGCAAGCAATCCATTTTCCGGCCAACGCCACCGCAATCATCACTCCGGCTACCTTCAGCGCATCACCATGACCGAAGATAACGTGCACATCAATCAACATTCCCACTCCTATCAGGAAATAGGGAATGAAAAGCGCATTGCCCACAAACTCCAGGTGATTCATCAACGGAGAGACATGTGGAATCAAGCGATTCAGTACCAAACCGGCGAGAAAAGCGCCCAATATGCCCTCCATGCCGACAAACTCCATCAGCCCGGCACCAAGAAATACCATGGCAAGCACAAAGATGAATTGCATCACATTGTCATCGTATCTGTGGAAAAACCAGCGACCGATGCGCGGAAAGAAATAGATGATCAAAGCACCCAGAAAGATGACCTTAACCACCAGCCATATCCAAAACAAACCGCCCGACTCGCCTTTGAACAGGCCGCCCACCACTGCCAGTACCAGCAAAGTAAGTGTATCGGTCACCGCAGTGCCGCCCACGGCAATGCTCACGCTGCGATGCCGCGACACGCCATAGCGGATGACAATCGGGTAGGCAACCAACGTGTGAGAGGCATACATACTTGCCAATAAGACGGAAGTGAGCACCCCGTACTTCAGCAACGCAATGTTGGTCACCAAGCCGATGCCTATCGGGATGACAAAAGCCAGCAATCCCAGCATCAGCGCCTTTCCACGATTCTGCTTGAAGTCGCCCATATTCATTTCCAGACCGGCCAGAAACATGATATAATACAACCCCACCTTGCCGAAGAGCTCGAAACTGCTGTCGCGCACAAGGATGTTGAAACCATGCTCGCCAATGACAAGACCTGCCAGTATCATGCCTATGATATGAGGAATGCGAAGCCTGCTCAGCAGCATAGGTGCAAACAAGATGATAAGGAGTACAAGGAGAAATATCCATGTAGGGTCGGTAATCGGGAGTTTCAGGCTAAAGTCAAACCAATCCATAGGCTGTAAGTTTCAGAAATTGAGTGCAAAATAACGAAAAAGTTTTCACTTTATGCGGTGTTATACAGCATTTTGTTATAAATTTGCAGCCAATTCTATCTTTTCAAAGTAGAATATTACTTTTTTATAAACCAAATTAAAAGAAAGAAAAATGAAAGTAGCTATTGTTGGAGCAAGCGGAGCCGTGGGACAGGAGTTCCTGCGAGTGCTCGATGAAAGGAATTTCCCGTTGGACGAGTTAGTACTGTTCGGTTCTAAACGCAGTGCCGGAACCAAATACACGTTCCGCGGTAAACAGATCGAGGTTAAACTCTTGCAACACAACGATGACTTTAAAGGGGTTGATATCGCTTTCACTTCCGCAGGCGCAGGCACCTCTAAAGAGTTTGCCGAAACCATTACCAAGCATGGAGCCGTAATGATTGACAATTCAAGTGCGTTCCGCATGGATGCCGACATCCCATTGGTAGTGCCGGAAGTAAACGCCGCCGATGCAAAAGACCGTCCGCGAGGCATCATCGCCAACCCTAACTGCACTACCATCCAGATGGTGGTGGCGCTGAAGGCCATCGAACAGCTATCGCATATAAAAACGGTACACGTCTCTACTTATCAGGCGGCGAGTGGTGCAGGTGCCGCCGCCATGGACGAGTTGTACGAGCAATACCGTCAGGTATTGGCCGGCGAACCTGTGACGGTAGAGAAGTTTGCCTACCAGTTGGCCTTCAACCTCATCCCGCAGATTGACGTGTTCATGGAGAACGGCTACACGAAGGAGGAAATGAAGATGTTTAACGAAACGCGCAAGATTATGCACTCCGACGTTAAGGTCAGCGCCACTTGCGTACGTGTTCCCGCACTTCGTTCCCACTCCGAGAGCATCTGGGTGGAAACCGAGCGTCCTATTTCGGTAGAAGAGGCGCGCGAAGCGTTTGCCAAAGGCGACGGACTGGTGCTGATGGATAATCCGGAAAAGAAGGAGTATCCGATGCCGTTGTTCCTTGCAGGCAAAGACCCGGTATACGTGGGTCGCATCCGCAAAGACCTCAGCAATGAAAACGGACTGACGTTCTGGATTGTGGGCGACCAAATCAAAAAGGGCGCCGCACTGAATGCGGTGCAGATTGCCGAATATCTGATTAAAGAGAAAGCACTGTAAGGGGCCGGCCATAAGATAAGATTAAGAAAAGGATAAAGCGTGCATGCGCTTTATCCTTTTTCTTATTTTAGGCACGGATTACACTGATTTTATAAATGGAAACCGTGTAGGTGTCGCATGATTGATTGAAGACTGCCGTCAGCCGAAAAACCAACGAGGTAACATCCATTTGTAAAGATTCCGGAATTTTCAACAAGCCTCAAATCGTGCTTTCTAAAAAATGCCCGGATTTTTACTAAATTCTCACCGGATTTTTACTAAAAATTCCCCGGAAAATTAGTAAAAAACCGGTGAGTTTTCAGTAAAAAATTAGTAGACTGGTTATCAAGCGATTAGGAAAGAAGAGGTTTGTCAGAATTTTTCATACTTTAAAGGCAGTTGGGTATACGTAGACGAAAGATACCATCTCCGTACTCTTTTACCCTCTTTTATGAGCCAAAGAAAAAATACCGAAGAAAGATTGATTTACAAAACATAATACCTATATTTGCATTTAGATGCCTTATTAACGATCCAATAAGCGGTGATTAGGCAAGCATATACATAAAAGGCGTAACTGTACGCTTTGGTTTTGACGTATCTGAACTTCGCAAACTCAAATGTCTGTCAAGAACAAAGCAACGGGAACGCCCCTTGAGATGTATTTTATATGTACCCACATGATGGCTATGGCTTCTTGCCATTTTTGAATGTGGTTTATATACTTACATCAGCGTGGGGCTTTCGGCGTTGCTCGTTTCGACAGACAGGGCAATGCGAAGGCCAAGATACGTGGGACGAGCAACAGGCTGGCTCCACGTTTTTTATTTATATGTGACATGACTATAAATCTAATCAATCTGTCAGGAGAGCCAAACAGAAAAAAAGACTATTATGGCAAAAAATGAAAAACAATGGAGTTCTGCCACTCCGGGACTCCTTATTATCCTATTAGACCAGTCAGGCTCTATGATGAATGCTTACGAAGGTACTACACGCACTAAATTTGCGACACTCGCCGTCAACAAAGTAATTGACAATATTATTCAAAAAAACTTTGATGGAGATGCACCGAAGAATCGTTGTTTTATCTCCGTTATCGGTTACAATCATGATGTAAAAGAATTATGTTCAGGATGGTTGAAAGACTTAGACGCTTCTCCACTACGTTACGAGACTCTAAAGAAAAAGACTCCTGACGGTACAGGTGGGATTGTTGAGGTTGAAGTCAAGCAGCCTGTCTGGGTTGAACCTATTGATAAAAATGGTGCCACCAACATGCTTGGCGCATTTCAAATAGCAAAAGAGCTTGTAGAAAAATGGATGTCTGATAACCTAGATGGTCCGGCACCTGTAATAATAAATATCTCAGATGGAGTTCCATATTATGATAGGAAAGATCCGAGCGACTGTATGAAAGAAACGGTTATATTAGCTAATGAGATTATGTCTCTTTCCAATAGCGATGGGAATGTTTTGATTTTCAATGCACAGATAGATGATGCTAATGGGAAAGTTGTTTTCCCATCTAATAGAGCAGAGGTTTCTCAGGAAGAAGCTCAGTTCTTATATGATATAACCAGTGAAGTTCCCGAATCATATAAGGCTGCTGCCGCAAAAAATGAACTTCCAACCAAAGAGGGCTCTCGTGGTTGTATATTTGGTGCAGATGGTGTTCAGCTGATCCAACTTATTGATTTTGGTTCATCAAAAGGGCAAAATGATGACAAAAGATGAAGTAGCAAGGAAGATATGAAAATACGCGCTTTTATTACCCACAAGCAGGCCGAAACCTATTCAGACTGCCAAGACAGATTTGGTATCAATCCCGAGATTAAATCTATCGCTGTTTCAGATGGGATGGGGGCAACATGGCAACAAAAAATATGGGCTCAACTCCTTGTTGACTCTTTTATAGAGAAAACTGATTGGCTTCCTGATATTGAATCCATAAAACCCTTGTGCTCAGTATGGAGAGAAAAAGTTAATGACTTCATCCAAGAATTAAAGGCAAAGAATGCTCCTGAAAATATGATTTACAGGAATGAGCGCAACTTGGCAGAAAGGCGGTCGGCCGGAGCTACTTTTGTTGGCATCCGCTTTGAAGGAAATAAATGGAAAGGTTCTGTTCTTGGCGATTCATGTCTAATTGAGTGGAATGGAAATGAAGCGAAATTTCATACTTCACAAGATGTGGAAACATTTGACAGCTATCCGGATTATTTCGACAGTGATGAATCTCAAAAAGGAAAGGGTACTCCAAGAATAATAGAAGGAGTACTATCTGAAGATATTTGTCTCATCATGACATCAGACCCTATCTCTGAGTTCTTATCCAGACATAATCAAAAAGGGGAAATAGCAGAATTTATTCAGCAGTTATTAACCGTGGTTTCTCATGAGGACTTTGAAAATTTAGTTCAAGATTGGAGAAAAACAGGAATGCATAATGATGATACAACTCTTGTGATTATTCTGTACAATAAATCCTGTTCTTTTTCTATGCAGAATATTGACGACATCAATACACTCATAAAAAAAGAAGAGTCCATCAAACAAATAGTCCCTATAGAAGAACTAGAGAATAAAGAAAAGAAAACTACGGCTACAAATAAGCCATTTAGTGACGATGCTTCTACTTTCATATACGAATTTCTCTCTGAATTCAAGATTATTTCTAAAAAGAAATGTAAACACTTGAAGAGTTTGAATCAAGCGACAAAAAATGCCGCAAAAGACGCATTTGACAAATTATTGAAAAAATATTCAATCGTTCGAAAATAACTATTGCCATGCCATTACCCAGTATTCCAGATTACAGCACGTGCATTAGAACGCCTGCATTAATACACCCTCTTGTTCTGAAAGATGGGCATCCTATTGAAAAAGGATCTCGTCTTATCAAGTATTCTGGTGGTTTTTGTGTCGTCTTCCCCTATCAGACTCCAAATAAGAAGTATGCTGTACGGCTTTGGCATGCAGAGGTCTCTGACGCAAAACGTAGAACTCAACTTATTTCTGACGCATTAAAAAAGGCGAATCTGCCATACTTTGTTGGATTTGAATTCTATGAAGACGGAATTATGACCACACAAGGCATGCAGCCACTTGTGGCCATGGACTGGGTAGATGCGCAACCCCTAAAGAAGTTCTTGGCAAATCATATCACAGAATCTCATGTGATTAATGAAATAGCAGAGAATTTCAAGAAAATGGTGGCAGATTTGCATGCAAACCATTTCTCTCACGGAGATTTGCAACATGGCAACATTATGGTTAAACCAGACAAATCTCTAATTCTGGTTGACTATGATTCCATCTATACCCCTAATTTAAAAGGGATGCCAGATGAAATTAAAGGCCTCGTTGGGTATCAGCACGAAGCACGGTGGAAGAATAAAAAAGCCTCTGAGAAGGCCGATTACTTTTCTGAACTTGTAATCTACACCAGTCTTATAGCATTGGCCAAGATGCCCTCTCTATGGGAAAAGCTGAATATGGAAGATACTGAGACCCTTTTATTTTCCGGTGAGGATATCCAGTCTTATGGCAAATCAAATATTTTCAGGGAACTTAAGTCAGACTCGGAATTAGCTCATTTGACAAATAAGTTATGCGATTTTATGTCAAAGTCATCCATTGACGAACTTTCCCCATTAGAAGAAGCCATAGCATCTGAAAGTAAAAGAATTTCCGATAAGTGGAAAAATGGAAACGGGTATACCGAAATAAGCAACGAGATATCGTCAACAATATCAGAAAAATTCAAGAAACCCCGATAAATGCTAACGATACCCAATATAAGAATATCTGTTGAAAATAAAAGAGTTCTCGTTTTGGATGAACATGCAAAGAATAGCAACTTCAAAAGAGATGCTAAAGGAAGACTTATTGCCTATACTGGAGGGTTTTCAGTAGTTTTCCCCTATAAAACGTCTGATGGAAAGGCGTGGGCTTTCCGCTGCTGGCATTCAAATATTAACTATACTCAAAAACGATATAAAATTATCTCCGAGGCAATTAGCAAATCCCATTTAGACTTCTTATGCGAAATTGAATACATAGAAAAAGGCATTAATGTGGATGGCAACATTTACCCAACGACAAGAATGCGTTGGATTGATGGCGTCACAATAAAAGACTATATCTGTCAAAACAAACATTCAAAGGAACGTCTAAGAGCACTAGCTGACAATTTTCTTAAAATGTCCCGAGCTTTGCATAGCCAATCACTTGCGCATGGAGATTTACAGCACGGTAACATTTTGGTTGATAATGATCATCAACTGCATCTCGTTGATTATGACTCTTTTTATTGTCCAGAACTGAATGGCGAAGCTGATTCTATAACAGGTCTTCCTGATTATCAGCATCCTGCACGAAAAAACAACAAAACAGTATCCGAAAAATTAGATTATTTCTCTGAGCTGATAATCTACCTCAGTATATTGGCAATAGCAGAAAACACTTCCCTAATTGATAAATATAAAGTGGAAGATTCCGATCGCCTTCTCTTCTCTAAAGAAGACTACGAAGACATAACAAATTCGGAAAGTTACAAAGACATTCAATCTCTTGGAGAAAGTTTCCAAGAAATATTAGATGTGCTGGCAGGATATCTAAAACATAATGACATAAATGAATTACTCCCTTTTGAATCTTTATTGTTAGAGAAAAAAGTAATCTTTTCTGCTTCTGCAACAAAAGTAGTCCGCCATACTCAAAGAATAATGTTAGAATGGAATGTTCCTTTTGTAGCAGATGTTTATCTAAAACAAGCAGGAGAAAGCTGTGAACAAAAATACGAGAATAAAGGATATATTTCCAAGAATCTTGTAGAGGATTCCACATTTGAACTATTAGTCAAGACCGTAAATGACTACATTATAAAAAAAGATGTTTCTATTAAAGTCTTTGATGAGTGTATAATTGATTTCTCTGCGGATAAATACTATGTATTTCCTACAATTCCCGTGAAACTAACTTGGGATGTCAAACACGCAAAAAGTGTTTGGATAGATAACGATGAAGTTGAAACTAAAGGCACAAAGATTATTGAACCTCAAAAAGCTACTACCATCATACTTACAGCAGAAGATGAATTTGGAAGAAAGAAGAAAAGTCTTGATATTAACATGTTACCAATACCGCAAGTAAAAACAATATTAGTACCTACTCCGCAGATTGCTAACAAGACCTCTATAACTATAAAGCAACCGAAATATAATGTGGGAGTTTCGTTCCCTAATATAGAATTTGACATTGTGAAGACAGAGCCTCCCAAAGTCCCATCATTCAAAGAGATGGGATTAAATACAGAGTTCCCTCCACTTCCAAAATTTAGTTTAATGAATTTAATAAGAAAATTACTTAACCGATAATAAGAAATGACTATGAACACGCAAATAAAAAAGACAAATGAAAGCGAAGAACTAATAAAATGGGGCGGATGGCTCAATGAATTTCTCTGGATATGTTCAGGAGCAAATCGAACCGTTTTAAGACAATGTCCCACTGACTACGCCAAATATGCAGGTATTGGAGGGACTATCTTATTTACAGCGCTAATGGCTACACTTTCAGGTGGCTACGCTCTATATTTTATATTTCATAGTGTAGAAAAGGCTATCTTGTTTGGAATATTTTGGGGAATGCTTATTTTCAATCTTGACAGATTCATTGTAAACACAATGTATTCTGATGGGAAAGTCACAATAAGTTGGAGAGAATTTTATAGCGGTTTACCACGTATCATTATCGCCATATTCTTAGGTATCGTTATCTCTACGCCACTTGAAATGAAGATTTTTGAAGACAGAATAAACTCACAATTAGTCAAGGACAACATTGAAAGAACCAATGCGTCCATGGCAGAAATTGACAAAGGTAACGAACTTCTTATAAAGCGTAGGGATCTGCTTGAACAGCAGAAAGCAGAAATCCTAGGACGATTAGCCAAGGCTAATGAAGAATTAATAAAAGAAGTAGAAGGGGCTGAAGGGAGAATACCTGGACAGGGACCTATATACAAAGAAAAGGTACGAAACAAAGAAGCAATTGAAAAGGAGCTATCAATGTGGGAAAGCTCTTATCAAAATGAACTTGATAATATTAGAAAGCAAATTGAAGTTAATAGAACTAAGGGAAATGAAGATATATCTAAAGGGAATGATGAAAATGGATTCTGTGTTCGCTATGAAGCATTCTCAAATGTAAAGAATGAAAATTCAGACTTGAAAATTGTTTCCATCATTGTAATGCTACTTTTTATAATAATAGAGACAGCACCAACATTCTTTAAGATGATGATTGCCTCTGGTCCATATGACGACTATTTACGCGCAGAAATGTACCACGCCAAAATAATGTCTGATAAACGAGTTTCAGACATTAACGATGAAATAAATACAGAAGTACAGATATCCACGCAAAGAAACAAAGAACGCTTAGAGGCAGAAGTACTTGCGAATAGAGAACTAATGACAAGAATTGCTAAATCACAAGCAGAACTATTACAAACAGCTATTGATAAATGGCGAGAAGAAGAATTACTTAAAATTAAGGAGAATCCGTCTCGATACATCAAGACAAATACAGTGAAAACATAGATGGTATTGAGCAAGAACTATCTATGCAAAGAGCAAACCGATAGCAAAATCCTTCGCCCTACATATAGCTTTGCAGCTTCCGCCTGTCCAGCACCGTGACCTCCTGCTTATCCAATGCAATCACCCCATCGGCCACCATCTCGCCAAGCGTGCGCGAGAGCGACGGGCGTTGCACTCCGAAATATTCGGCAAGTTGGGCATGCGTGCGCCGCCACTTGAAAGTGTTTTGTTTTTCCGTGGTGTTCTCTAACAGATAGATGGCCAGCTTCATCCGCAAACTGCGGATGGACAGCATCTGCACCTTGCCCGAAAGGAAAACAATAATATTGGAATTGATGCGGAGAAAATTGCGCAGCAGTGTCTCGTTCTGCATCATCTCTTTCTGAAACACCGATTTGGGGATGAGATAAAGAACCGTCTTCTCCTCCATGGCAATCACATCCACCGGAAAGAAGTTGCGGTCGGCAAAAACAAAGGCCGGAGCCAACGGACGCACCGGGTCGATAAACTCGATTTCGAGCACATTGTCGTCTTTGGTAATCATCTCCGTGCGCACCAAACCGGAGACCAGCAGGTACAGATGATTGATGACGCCGCCCTGCCTCACCACATGTTCTCCCTTGGCAAACTCTTTGACATCAGAGACGCAACGCACAACCAACTCTTCGACCTGCGCAGGCGTCATGCCTGCAAACAAAGGGCAACCAACTAAACTATACTCCAACATGGCTTCTGTTCTTTTGAGGATAAAGATACGCCGCACAAGGAATAAAGCCGGACTTCTTATTGTTAAAAAATACAAATGCCGGAGGCGTGTAACCATGGTTACCGTTTCCCGATGGTGCGCGCCCTACCTTTGCAACATCAAAAGATAACAGTATTTACTTTTTAAAAAAACAGCGTAATTATGGAGAAAATGTTTTGCTTCCAGTGTCAGGAGACAGCCAAGAATCAAGGCTGTACAGTGAAAGGTGTGTGCGGAAAAACCGCCGATGTGGCCAACCTGCAAGATCTCTTGCTCTTCCTGTGCAAAGGCATGGCGTGCTACACGGTGCGTCTGAGAGCGAAAGGAATAGAAATTCCCGAAGTCAACAAGTTCATCACGGACAGTCTGTTCATGACCATCACCAACGCCAATTTCGACATCAACCGTTTCATCACCCGCATCCGTATGGCACAAGAGTTGCGCAACTCCGTCAAAGAACGCCTGCTCGCCGAAGGCGGAACACTTGAAGGCATCATCTTCGAAGGTGCCTCATGGAGTGGAGAAACCGAAGCCCAGATGCACGAGAAAGCCGCCTCGGTGGGTGTGTTGGCCACGGAGAACGAGGACGTGCGTTCCTTGCGCGAGCTCACCGTCTACGGCCTGAAGGGCATGGCTGCTTATGCCGAACACGCCGCCAACCTGAAGTACGAGGACATTGAGATTTACGCCTTCATGCAACGTGCATTGGTAGCCGTCACAGACGACACCCTCTCCGCCGAAGAGCTGACAGCCCTTGTGCTCGAAACAGGAAAATACGGGGTACAGGTCATGGCGTTGCTCGACAAGGCAAACACTTCTTCATACGGCCATCCCGAAATCACCAAAGTAAACATCGGTGTGCGCAAAAATCCGGGCATCCTCATAAGCGGGCACGACCTGAAGGATATGGAAGAACTCCTGAAACAGACCGAAGGCACAGGCGTCGACATCTACACGCACAGCGAGATGCTGCCTGCCAACTACTATCCGGCATTCAAGAAGTATGCGCACTTCGTAGGCAATTACGGCAGCTCTTGGTGGCATCAGACCGAAGACTTCGAGCACTTCAACGGCGTGATTCTATTCACCACCAACTGCATCGTTCCTCCCCGCAAAAGTTCTACTTACGCCGACCGCGTATATACCACCGGTGCTTCGGGCTTCGACGGGTTCAAGCACATTGCCGACAGAAAAGACGGTCGCCCGAAAGACTTCTCCGCACTGATCGAGCATGCCAAACGCTGTGCGGCTCCTCAAGAGATAGAGACCGGCGAAATCATCGGTGGCTTTGCCCACAATCAGGTGATTGCATTGGCCGATAAGGTGATTGACGCCGTGAAGTCGGGAGCCATCCGCAAGTTCTTCGTCATGGCAGGCTGCGACGGACGCATGCCGGGACGCAACTACTACACCGAGTTTGCCGAGAAATTGCCGAAAGATACCGTCATCCTCACTGCCGGATGTGCCAAGTATCGCTACAACAAGCTCCCGTTGGGCGATATCAACGGCATTCCCCGCGTGCTCGACGCCGGACAATGCAACGACAGCTACTCGCTTGTACGCATCGCCCTCGCACTGAAAGAAGCCTTCGGCCTCGACAGCGTGAACAGCCTGCCCATCGCCTACAACATTGCTTGGTACGAGCAAAAGGCGGTCATCGTATTGCTGGCCCTGCTCTCGCTCGGAGTAAAAGACATCCACCTCGGGCCTACATTGCCCGCATTCCTCTCGCCCAACGTGGCCAACGTACTGGTGAACAACTTCGGCATTGCCGGCATCACCTCCGCAGACGAGGACATGAAACTCTTTTTAAGTGCATAATATAATATATAATAATGTATAGCGTTATGAAAATATACGAAAAAGCCACAGTCATCGCCCTGGAAGATTCGATAGAATACACGGAGGGCGGAGTCATCAGCAAGCAGGTCACGAAGAACGAAGCGGGCAACATCACCTTGTTCTCGTTCGACAAGGGACAGGGACTGAGCGAACACACGGCCAATTTCGACGCATTCGTGCAAATACTGGACGGCGCAGCGGAAATCCGCATCGACGGAACACCCCGACTGCTGAAGAAAGGCGATTGCATCATCATGCCTGCCGGACATCCGCACGCACTGCAAGCCGTAGAGAGATTTAAAATGTTATTAACCATGATTCGCGGCAGCGAACAAAACTAAAACCGATATGAGTGAAATAATTAACAACTCGGCACAACGCAAAGAAATGTTGCGCCACCTCCTGCTCAGGCTGCACAAAGGCGAAAATCCCGAAGTGCTGAGAAACCGGCTTATCGAAGTCTTGAAAACCATACCTTACAACGAGGTGGTGGAAGTGGAACAGGCACTTATCAACGAGCAGTTGCTGAACGAAGCCGAAATACAGGAGTTCTGCGACCTGCACACCGCCGTGCTGGACGGAAGCATCGACTTAGGAGGTGCAAAGGCCATTCCGGCAGGACATCCCGCAGATACCTTCCGCAAAGAGAATGAGGCGTTGAACGCCGAAATAACCACCTACAAGAAGCTGACCGGTACGATGGACACATGGGATGATGCACACCTGACAGGCTTCCTATTAGGATTGCGCACCATCTTCAACAGCCTCGCCGACGTAGACAAGCACTACAAACGCAAGGAATACCTGCTTTTCCCGTTTCTGGAAAAGCACCTCATCACCGGTCCTCCCAAAGTGATGTGGGGCAAGCACGACGAAACCCGCCTGCAACTGAAAAAGGCGTTCGAGACCCTGACTTCACCTCTCACCACGGTGAACGAGCTGAAAACAGCCGTTGCAACCGTCTGCAACCCGGCCGTAGAAATGATTGCCGGCATGATTAAGAAAGAAGAAGAAATCCTCTTTCCCATGAGCATGGATACACTGACGGAAGACGAGTGGTACAAGATTTATCAGGAAACACCCGACTTCGGTTACTGCCTCATTGACCCGGAAGACGAATGGAAACCCGCAGGCATGGCTAAGGTAGAGAAGCAAACCTATATGGAGACAGATGCCATCCGCCTTTCGTCGGGCGCATTCAGCATCGAAGAATTGGAAGCGCTGTTCATCCACCTTCCCATCGACATCACTTTTGTCGATAAGGACGACAAGGTGCGTTTCTTCTCTCACAGTCCTAAAAGGGTGTTCGAACGCAACCGCTCCATCATCGGGCGCGACGTACGCATGTGTCATCCTCCCGGCAGCGTGCACGTGGTAGAGCAGATTCTCGAAGACTTCAAAAGCGGTAAAGAGAACAAAGCCGCTTTCTGGATTTCCAACTTCAAAGGCCGCTTCGTCTACATCGAATATTCGGCCGTGCGCGGAAAGAACAGCGAATACCTCGGCGTGGTGGAGGTGACACAAGACATCACCGGACTTCGCGCTTTGGAAAGCGACCAGCGATTGCTGTCGTACGAGAAATCGAAATAAGAACAAGCCGGATGAGGCGAGTGTACAAACTGTCACTCGCCTCATCTGTTTCTTTCCCTCCCATACGTTTTTTCCATAGAATATCTTGGAAAAATTGAAAAAAGCTATACATTTGTATTCGATTCTAAATTTGTCTGCTTATGAAACTCATCGCCGAAAGTGGTTCTACCAGAACAGAGTGGGCATTGGTTGAAGATAATCATCTGATACAACAAGCCTTTACAGAGGGATTGAATCCTTTCTTTCAGACCAGAAGAGAAATTAGCCGGAGCGTACGGTTAGGCCTGCCCGAACATTTCTTCAAAAGAAAATTGGAGCAGGTCTACTACTATGGTGCCGGTTGTTCTTCACACGAAAAGAAGAACATTCTGGGTGCCTCGTTAGTAGCTCAATTCAAAACCCCCATTCAGGTGGAAAGCGATTTGCTGGCCGCTGCCCGTGGCTTGTTCAAGTGCGAAGCCGGCATTGCCTGTATCTTGGGTACCGGCTCCAACTCATGTTTCTATGACGGAAAAATCATCGTGAAAAACGTCAAGGCAGGCGGCTACATCTTAGGCGACGAAGGTAGTGGCGCAGTATTGGGCAAGATGTTCTTGTCCGATGTCCTGAAAGGTCTAGCTCCCAAAGACGTGACGACCGACTTCTTCGACAAATTTCGTATCAGCCCCAATGAAGTGATGGAATCAGTGTACAACCGTCCTTTCCCCAACCGTTTCTTAGCCACCTTATCTTATTTCCTGGCAGATTATACAAACGATGACTATGTATATAGCCTGATTACGGGCAACCTGCGGAATTTCTTCACCCGCAACGTTTGCCAATACGACTACAAGAACTATCCCATACGCTTCGTCGGTTCACTGGCTTATAGTTATGCAAGTATCTTGCGCGAAGTGGCCGGAGAATTCGGCATCGAACTGGAAGTGATTGAGGAAACACCCATGAAGGGACTGATTGCATTCCATGCCTTGAACATAGAAGAACCTTAGTCCACCTGTAAAAGAAAACTTAATTTATCTATATAACAGAGATTTGAAGCCACAAATGTGCGAATCTATATATACAAATCTAAATATTAGCAAACAAACGTTCTTGATATTAAATAATAATGTATCTTTGTTAGCAGGAAACGAACCGGTCGTTTCATCCCTTTGTCAATAACGACCTTAAATAGAGGAGAAGCCTATGAAGAATGAACTGCCCTAAAAAAGATGAATGTCAACATTGCTGTTACATCCCACTCAACCTTGCCCCGATTTCTAATAAGAATACATTAATTAACTACAAAACCATTAACCTTTTATTATGATTATGAATGAAGATCACAAAAAACGAGGAACGGCATACAGCAAGTTTCTCACGGCAGTGGCCATAAGCACCCTGTTCTTAAGCAGCGGCAATGCGATGGCCAACCCCAATACCTCCACCGAGGTTGCAAAAGTGACAGAACAATTGCAAACCATCACCGTCAACGGTCTGGTAGTAGATGTTGCAGGCGAACCCGTAATAGGCGCCAGCGTGGTGGAGAAAGGTACGAGCAACGGAATAGTTACCGACCTCGACGGTAAATTTACGCTAAACGTAAAACCGGGAGCAATGCTGAAAGTCTCATTTGTAGGTTATCAGCCGCAAGAAGTCAAAGCTACCTCAACCATGAAGATAGTCTTGAAGGAAGACACGGAATTACTGGACGAGGTCGTGGTTGTGGGATATGGTACGCAGAAGAAAGTTAACCTTACGGGTGCTGTATCAACGGTGGACTTATCAAAGACAATGGAAGGACGACCACAACAAGATGTGGCAAAGGCGTTACAAGGAGCCGTACCGGGACTTTCCATCCTGAATAATTCCGGAGACATCAATGGCAGCCCCTCCATGCGCATTCGCGGTTTAGGTACTTTAAGCAATAAAGAAGTAAGTAACCCGCTCATCATTGTAGACGGTGTACCCATGGATGACATTTCTTTCTTAAACACTCAGGACATTGAGAACATATCCGTATTGAAAGACGCCGCCTCCACTTCCATATATGGTGCACGTGCCGCTTTTGGTGTAATTTTAATAAACACCAAAGGCGCCAAGCCCAAAGATAAGGTCAGTATCAACTACAGCAACAACTTCGCATGGGATCAATCGACATACCTCCCCGATTATCCCGACGTACCCACCCAATTGCGCTCTGCCATTGAAGCCAAGAAAAACGCGGGTGAAGGAATGCCCGAATTGTTCGGTATGTATTTCGATACCATGCTGGAATATGCCGAAGCTTGGAAAGCCCAACACGGAGGCAAAGCCGGTTATCGCGAAATGCAACTCTACCAGAACAAAGAAAACGTAGGTGACTACCTGCTATTCGAAAACGGTAAAGGATTACTCTATGCAGATTGGGATGTCAAAGGTATTTTCTACAATAATGCCGCTCCTTCTCAAAGTCATAACCTATCCGTTCAAGGCACCAGCGGAAAAACCAACTACTACCTCTCTTTCGGCTATGACGATAAACAAGGCATCATGAAGATTCATCCGGATGAGTTGAAGAAATACAATGCTTCGGTAAACCTGACAACCGATGTCTTCGATTGGCTGCAAATAGGCGCCCGCTTTAATTATACGCGCAAGGCCTACCAACGCCCTGACACATGGCAGAACACCTATCAGTACTTATGGCGCTGGGGTAGCTTCTTCGGCCCTTACGGAACAGTGAACGGGCACGATTTTAAGACCATTGCACAACAAAAACAAGCTGCCGACCATAAAACGACAACCGACCTCACACGCATGAACACTTTCTTGAAAGCCGAAATCATAAAGGGGTTGACACTGAATGCTGATTTTACTTACAGCATTCAGAACATGAATAGCGGTTCTGCTGACTATTCCGTTTTCGGAATGAACAACTGGGGAACATTCAAAGCTCCCTCTTACATCGTAGCCAAAGGCAGTACTTCTATTTGGCGTGACGCTTCGCGCCAGAACAATTGGGTGTTGAATGTCTATACTAACTATGCTAAGACTTTCGCCCAAAAGCACAATATCAACATCATGGGAGGCGCCAATGCAGAGGAAACGGACTACATCTATTTATACGGTAAGCGGAAAGGACTTTTCGACCAAAACAAGCCCGAACTAAACTTGGCCAACCAAGATGGACAAGAATTAAAATGGAGCCACAACGACCGTGCCTCTGCCGGTTATTTCGGACGTATCAACTATGATTATAAAGGTATCTATTTATTGGAACTGAACGGCCGTTACGATGGTTCATCCCGTTTCCCAAGTTCCGACCGCTGGGCATTCTTCCCCTCGGCATCCATCGGCTACCGCTTCTCGGAAGAGGCTTATTTCCAACCGCTGAGAAAAGTTGTCAACAATGCCAAGCTACGTGCCTCTCTCGGAGAAATCGGTAATGAAGCCGTAGGCGACTACATGTTTGTCGAACTCATCACACAACGCCTCAACAATGCTTCTACCGGATATGTATATTGGGTAGACGGAAATGGAGCCAATGCCAATCGTCTGACCATGTACAACATGCCCGACCTCGTATCCAAATCACTGACGTGGGAACGCATCCGTACCACAAATGTCGGATTAGACTTGGGATTCTTGGATAATGACTTAAATGTCAGTTTCGACTGGTTCCAACGCGAGACACGCGACATGCTCGCTCCCGCCGAAGTTCTGCCCAACACATTGGGAGCCAATGCTCCATACGCCAACGCCGGAAACTTACGCACACGCGGATGGGAAGTCAACTTGAACTGGCAGCATAAGTTCAACGATTTCACCGTCTATGCCAACTTCAACCTAAGCGACTCCAAGACGAAAGTTACCAAATGGACCAATGACAGCAAGTTGCTGAATACCTACTATACCGGTAAGACATACGGTGACATTTGGGGATTTGAGACCGACCGTTATTTTGAAGAGTCAGATTTCACAAGTAAAAATGAAAACGGTTCTTGGAACTATAAAGAAGGTATAGCCGATCAATCGGCACTGGAAAAAGGCAACTTCCACTTTGGCCCTGGTGACGTTAAATTCAAAGATTTGAATGGTGACAAGAAGATTGACGGTGGAAAAGGCAAGGCCGACGACCATGGTGACTTGAAAGTCATCGGTAACTCCATGCCGCGCTATGAGTACAGTTTCCACATCGGAGGCGCATGGAAAGGTCTTGACCTCGACTTGTTCTTCCAAGGTGTAGGCAAACGTGATGAATGGACAATCTCGTCCTTCAACTTCCCCATGATGCGTGCGTCCGACTTGGCCATTTACGACCACCAAACTAACTACAACAAGGTGTTGTACGATAACTATTGGAAGCAGATTGTAGGCTATGAAATCAACCAAAGTAATACCTACCCCCGTCTTTATCCCGGTAATGATAGCAATGGTGCAGTAGCGGGTATTGCAGCAGGAAGCAATAACTATTATCCGCAGAGCCGCTATCTGACGGACATGTCTTACCTCCGTCTGAAAAATGTAACGATAGGATACACCCTCCCGAAAGAATGGACTCGCAAAGCATTCATCGAAAAAGCACGTATCTACTTCAGCGGTAGTAATCTCTTCCTCCTCCATAAAGGAAGTGGAGACCTGCCCATCGACCCGGAAGTCAATGCTTCTCCGACCAACAACGGAGCCTATGGCACTTGGGGACGTGTCGCTCCTATTACTCGTACTTTCTCAGTCGGTATTCAAGTGACATTGTAATAATAACTACTAAAACGAAGAAACAATGAAAAAAATATTCATATACGGAACTTTGGCTTTAATAAGCTTGACAAGTTGCAACGACCTGCTCGACAAAGAGCCATTGGATACTTTCTCCAATACTCCTGAGTATTGGAGTAATGCAGATAACCTTGACAACCAATGCAACACATTCCTAAACAATTATTCCGGTTATGGTAATGCAGGTGGCGGTGGATGGTTTTACTTCAAGACACTAAGTGATGACCAAGTCCACAAAGACAATCACACATGGACTTACACGAGTTTGGTTTCCACTTCATCCGAATGGTCGACTCCTTTCGTAGAAATTCGCCGAGCTGCCTACATAATCAATGGCGTGCAGTCTTCCTCGCTGGACGACGCCACAAAAGCAAACTATGAAGGTATTGCCCGCATGAATCGTGCATGGCAATATTATCAACTGGTTCGCATGTTTGGCAATGTGCAATGGATTGGTCAAATTGTAGACCCCAACGACAAGGAGTTCTTGCAATCCGACCGTACAGACCGAGATGTCGTAATGGACAAAGTCCTGGAAGACCTGAACTATGCTTGCACCCACATGACCGGTACTAATAAACAGCGCTTCAACAAAGACATGGCACTGGCCATGAAAGCGGACATTTGTTTGTGGGAAGGTACATTCTGCAAATATCGCACAGCGAATGAGAATGGAAAGGCCGCAGACATGAATCGCTCACAAAAGTTCCTGCAAGAGTGTGCATCGGCTTGCGAAGAATTGATAAAAAAGAACTATAAATTAAGAGAAGATTATCAGTCAATCTACAATGCCATCGACCTCTCAAGCAACCCGGAAATCATCTTCTATAAGCCTTACTCTAAAGACGCTTTCATGCACTCTACCATTGACTATACCGTAGATACCGGCGGCACGCATGGTATGTCTAAGGATGCTTTTGACAGTTATTTGTTCTTGGATGGCAAACCGTTGGCCACAACAACAATGGATAAGAACGATGCTGCTGAGTTGGATGCCGATGGCAATTATTCGCTGGCTGCCGTACTTGCAACCCGAGACAAACGTTTGGCTGCTTCCATAGATCCGGTACTTGCCTTCAGAGGACATGCCTACAGCCGTGCCGGCGTAGCTCCTTTCACTTCATCAACAGGATATGGCGTTGCCAAATTCGATAATACGAGTCTGGCTGTATACAATCGTAATCAGATAAATACGGCCTATACAGATGCTCCAATCTACTGGCTTTCCATCATCTACCTGAACTATGCGGAAGCCAAAGCTGAGTTAGGCACACTGACTCAAACAGATTTGGACAACACCATCAACAAATTGCAAGCTCGCGCAGGTTTGCCCAGCATGATCACCACACCCGAAGCCGATCCAGCAAACAATATGAACATAAGCAACTTGCTTTGGGAAATTCGTCGTTGCAGACGTTGTGAACTGATGTTTGATAATTGGTATCGCTATTGGGATTTGATCCGCTGGCATCAATTGGAGTTGTTGGATAGCAAGAACCATCCGAACGTGTTTTTAGGTGCAAACCTGAAAAATGTAGCCAATCCGGAAGAAGCAATGAAAGGCGATTATCTTGACGCTTCCGATGACCAGATTCGTACATACGAAAGCAAGCATTATTTATATCCGATACCCACCGGACAATTGACTTTAAATAAAAACATGAAGCAAAATCCCGGTTGGTGATAAAAATTAACTACAAAACCATTAACCTTTTATTATGATTAACCCATCGGCGGAATTAATTTAGCGCATATTTAATTCTGACGATGGGTTTATTGATCATGAAATCTACATATTGTAGAACGGTTAGTGCAGCGCATCCTATATAAGGGAAAGAAAAAGCAACATGAAATGATAGCACGATGGAGCAATATTGATAGTGGACAGCTTATGATATTCCAACTCTGCAAAATAAGATTGATAATATTGAAAATATTAAAATAAGTGTTTTTGATATTAAAATAAACGTTATCTTTGTTGCAAACAATATCCTCCTTAGGCTATACCATATTATGAAGAAACTATTGCTTTTATTTTTGATGCTATGTGGCTCTTTGTTGTGCGGGGCACAAGAAGAGCGGGTCGTTTTAGGTGACGAGCAGACTTCGGAGTATTTTCCCATCTTGAAAAACAAGCGAATAGCCATATTCTCCAATCACACCGGCATGGTGGGAGACAAGCACCTGCTGGATGTTTTGCTGGAAAACAAATTTGACGTGGTGGCTATATTCTCGCCCGAACATGGCTTCCGGGGGAATGCCGATGCGGGTGAACATGTGTCGAGCTCTGTCGATGCGAAGACGGGCGTTCCTATCCTTTCGTTGTACGACGGTAAGTTGGGCAAACCCGGCGATGCTTCTATGCGTAAATTCGATATTCTGATTGTAGACATACAGGATGTAGGTTTGCGGTTCTACACCTATTATGCCTCCATGTGCCGACTAATGGATGCTTGTGCAGAATATAACCGCAAGGTACTGGTACTGGATCGCCCAAATCCCAACGGGCATTATGTGGACGGACCGATACTGGACATGAAATACAAGTCGGGCGTGGGTTGGCTTCCCATTCCCATTGTGCACGGCATGACGCTGGGCGAACTTGCGTTGATGGTGAACGGCGAACGCTGGTTGCCCGCCTCGCGCGTATGCGACCTGACCGTCATTCCTTGCAAAAACTACACACACCGAACCATGTATCGGTTGCCGATTCCTCCATCGCCCAACCTGCCGAACATGAAGTCCGTCTATCTATATCCTTCTACCTGCTATTTCGAAGCTACTCCTGTCAGCCTGGGCAGAGGAACCGACCTTCCGTTTCAGGTGTACGGACATCCCAACATGACGGGCTATAGTTACAGCTTTACACCGCGCAGCGTGCCCGGAGCCAAGAATCCGCCGCAACTGAACAAACTTTGCCACGGCATGAACCTGAGTACACTGAGCGATGAGGAGATTTGGAAGCGCGGCATCGACCTGAGTTATGTGATAGACGCCTACCGAAACCTGAATATGGAAGACCACTTCTTCCGCTCTTTCTTCGAATTGCTGGTAGGCACAGACTACGTGCGCAAAATGATAAAAGAAGGGAAAAGTGCCGACGAGATAAAAGCAATGTGGAAAGAAGACGTGGAAAAGTTCAAGGTGCAGCGCAAACCTTATCTGCTCTACGAAGAATGACCTCGTGCCTACGCACCGGCACTCCACGCATTATGGCGAATAACAGATTAATCAAACAATTATAAATGAATAAACAGTAAATCCTCCTCATGACACCGCTTTCAGTAATCATCACCATCGCCGCCTACTTCGCGATACTGTTCACGGTATCCTACATTGCAGGCAGAAAGGCCGACAACGAAGGTTTCTTTGTCGGCAACCGCAAATCATCTTGGTATGTAGTGGCTTTTGCCATGGTAGGCTCTGCCATTTCGGGCGTTACCTACGTCTCCGTTCCGGGTATGGTGGCAGTCGGCAGCTTCGGTTATCTCCAGATGGTTATGGGTTTCATTGCCGGACAACTTATCATAGCCTATGTGCTTGTACCTTTGTTCTACAAGATGAATCTGGTGTCTATCTACGAATATCTGGAAAACCGTTTCGGCATGTCTTCTTATCGCACGGGAGCTTGGTTCTTCTTTATTTCTAAGATGCTCGGCGCAGCCGTCCGCCTGTTTTTGGTATGCCTGACGTTGCAATTACTGGTATTCGAGCCGTTCGGACTGCCGTTCCTGCTGAATGTAGCCATTACGGTAGCTTTAGTATGGCTGTACACTTTTCAAGGCGGAGTAAAATCACTGATTTGGACTGATTCTCTGAAAACGTTCTGTCTGGTGGTTTCGGTAGCACTCTGCATTTATTACATCGCTTCCGACTTGAACTTGTCGTTCACCGGCATGATAAGCACCATTGCCGACAGCGACATGTCGCGCATCTTCTTCTTCGACGACGTAAACAGCAGGCAATATTTCTTCAAGCAATTCCTCGCCGGAGTCTTCACAATGATTGCCATGACGGGACTGGATCAAGACATGATGCAGCGCAACCTGAGTTGCAAGAACTTCAAAGACTCGCAGAAGAACATGATAACCAGCGTCATCTCTCAATTCTTCGTCATCCTGCTGTTCCTCATGCTGGGC
Organism: Bacteroides zoogleoformans; assembly: GCF_002998435.1. NCBI lineage: Bacteria > Pseudomonadati > Bacteroidota > Bacteroidia > Bacteroidales > Bacteroidaceae > Bacteroides > Bacteroides zoogleoformans. Next base: position 1,769,212 of record NZ_CP027231.1, read on the forward strand.
GTACTGCTCTACATATTCGCCGCCAATCGGGAGATTACGGTGGCAAAGAGCGACGAGCTGTTTCCGGTGATTGCCACCGGTGAGTATTTCCCGGCTATCGTAGGCATCCTGTTCATCATCGGGTTGATTTCTTCCGCTTATTCGGCAGCAGGCTCGGCACTCACCGCCCTGACTACTTCGTTCACCGTAGACATTCTGGGTGCAAAGGGAAAAGAAGAGAAGGCAGTTGTAAAAATACGCAAGAAGGTACACATCGGCATGGCTGTGGTCATGGGCATTACGATTTTTGTATTCAACCTGCTGAACAACACAAGCGTCATCGACGCTGTATATATTTTGGCAAGCTATAGCTATGGCCCCATTCTCGGTTTGTTTGCTTTCGGCGTCTTCATGAAACAAGAAGTGCGCGACAAGTACATCCCGTTGGTGGCCATCGCCTCTCCGGCTCTCTGCTTTGTGCTGCAAAAGAATTCCGAAGCTTGGTTCGGAGGTTATCAAATCAGTTACGAACTACTGATATTCAATGCACTGTTCACTTTCATCGGACTCTGCCTGCTGATTAAGAAGAATAAAAAGAACCTTTAACCTGATACATCATTATGAATAGACGATGTCTTTTTTTACTTGGTTTGCTTGCCGTCTCCCTCCTTTCTCTCAAAACAGTAAGCGCACAAGAACTTCCGACGGACGTCCGCCGGGAAATCGAGAAATTACTGAATGACGTGGCACGTAAAGAAGTGTCTGTAGGAACCATCAGAATAGATTCCGTAGCCGTGAAAAGGAAAACGCTGCAACTCTTTGCCAACATGAACTGTGCTTATATCCCTTTCCGTGAAGACAACGTCGCCGAGATTTATAAAAGTGTGCGCGCGCTGCTACCGGCGAACTTATCCAAAAGCAGGCTGCAAATCCGTACCAACAAGCGTAGCATCGAAGAACTGATTCCCCAAGCTCTGCGCAGCAAAAAAGACAAGAAAGCCAAAAGATTCACCCCCACTGCCACAAAGCCTTTAGTGAAGAATATCTCTACCCCTTATACCCCCACCAATGGATTGCAAAATCGTCACATCGCTTTGTGGCAAAGTCACGGCTGGTACTACGAGTCTAAACTTGCCCGTTGGGAATGGCAGCGTGCACGCATTTTCCAAACAGTGGAAGACCTGTACACGCAAAGCTACGTACTGCCTTTCCTTGTGCCGATGCTGGAAAATGCAGGTGCCAATGTGTTGCTCCCGCGCGAACGAGACTGCCGGACAGAAGAAGTGATTGTGGATAATGACGGTTGTCCGGACGGTCGTTCCGCGTACTCAGAAAGCAGTGGCGAGAAAATATGGAAACAAGGAAACGGAGAAGGATTCGCCCAACTGCGTTCCCAATACGTCAACTTCGAGAACCCGTTCAAAGAAGGTAGTTATCGCATGGTAGAGACCACGAAGAAAGGCAAAGAAAGCACTGCCGAATGGACGCCCGAAATCCCTGCAAGCGGACAATATGCCGTGTACGTTTCCTATCAGACGTTGCCGAGCAGCACGGATGATGCCCTCTATACCGTGTACCACAAGGGAGGTGTCACACAGTTCAAAGTAAACCAGCAGATGGGAGGCGGCACGTGGATTTACCTCGGCACTTTCGGCTTCGACGCAGGCAGAAATAAAGAATACAGAGTGGTGTTGAGCAACCGCTCCGCCAAAGCCGGACGAATGATAACGGCAGATGCCGTGAAGATTGGCGGCGGTATGGGTAACATAGCACGCCGCATCTCCGATGAAGGCATAACAGAAAACCTGAAAAGCTCCGATACACGCAACCTGCAAACAGGAATCACAAGCGAAAAAAACGAATCTCAAACTGCCGCTTTCTTGTCGCAACAGAGATTTGAGGCAAGCGGCTATCCCCGTTTCTGCGAAGCAGCCCGCTACTGGCTGCAATGGGCGGGAATCCCCGACAGCGTATATTCCGAAAGCAAGGGCAAGAACGACTATACGGACGACTACAAATGCCGCGGCATCTGGGTGAACTACCTCGCCGGAGGTTCTCCGGTTAATCCCACGGAAAAGGGACTGAACATTCCCGTGAACATGGCTTTCGCCTTCCACTCGGATGCGGGAACCACCTTGAACGACTCCATCATCGGGACGCTGGGCATCTACTATACCAATGCCTACAACGAAAAGTATGCCAACGGAGCGTCGCGCTACCTCGGCCACGACTTGACCGACTTGATTCAATCGAACATCGTGCGTGATGTGCGCACTCTTTACGAACCCCGATGGACCCGCCGAGGCAAGTGGAATCAATCTTATTACGAGGCCCGTGTCCCCCGCGTACCCACCATGCTGCTCGAACTGCTTTCTCACCAGAACTTTGCCGATATGCGCTACGGACTGGACCCGCGCTTCCGCTTCACCGTGAGTCGTGCCATCTACAAAGGCATGTTACAGTTCCTCTGCTCGCAATATGGCACGGAGTACGTTGTCCAGCCGCTTCCGGTAGACCACATGGTTCTGCGCATGACCGGAGAGGATGAGGTAGAGCTGAGCTGGCAACCCGTGGACGACACATTGGAACCGACAGCCAAAGCAGAGAAATACATTGTCTATACGCGCATCGGAAACGGAGCTTTCGATAACGGCGTATTGGTGGAGAAAAACAGCTACCGTGTACGCATCCCTGCCGGCGTGGTATGCAGCTACAAAGTGACGGCCGTGAACAAAGGAGGTGAGAGCTTCCCATCCGAAATACTATCGGTAGGACGGGCTTCACAATCCAAGGGCACGGTGCTGGTGGTAAACGGGTTCGACCGCATCAGCGCTCCCGCCGACTTCGTGGCACCTGCACCCGCCGATACGTTGCTTGCCGGTTTTCTGGACGAACAAGATCACGGTGTACCTTATATAAAGGACATCAGCTACATCGGTAAAATGAAAGAGTATCGCCGCTCCATTCCTTGGATGGACGACGATGCGTCGGGCTTTGGCGACAGCTACGGTGATTATGAAAATCAAGTGATTGCCGGCAATACGTTCGACTATCCCTCCGTGCACGGCGCCGCGATACTGAAAGCGGGCTACTCCTTTGTTTCGAGCAGCGACGAGGCTGTGGAAGACGGATGGACATCGCTCAACGACTACAAATACGTCGACCTCATCTTAGGAAAAGAATGCCAGAGCAAGATGGGAAGAGGTGTGATGCCGTTGGAGTTCAAAACCTTCAACAACCGCATGCAGGAAGCGATTACCGCATATTGCAAGCAAGGAGGAAACATCTTTGTTTCGGGTGCTTTTGTCGGAACAGACCTTTGGGACAACCGGCTTGCCGCTGCCGATGAGGCGGACAAGAAGTTTGCCACGGATATCCTGAAATACAAGTGGCGTGTAGGACAGGCAGCCATAACGGGGAAAGTGAAAAGCGTGGCTTCTCCATTCTCCTCTCTGTCGGGGAATTACACCTACTACAACGAACTGAACGCTGACTCGTACGTAGTAGAAGCCCCCGACGCCATTGAGCCGGCAAGCAAAGACGCCTATACGGTGATGCGCTATGCTGAGAACAACCTGAGTGCCGGCGTGGCTTATCAGGGCGACTACAAAACACTGATTCTGGGATTTCCTTTCGAGGCGATACGTACCGAGGCGGAAAGAGAAGCATTCATGCACGCGGTATTGACCTTCTTCAATGACAATAAGTAACACCAATCATACTCTATCTATGAAGTTAAACCAATCATACTTTTTCAGTCGAAGCCTGTTGACCCTGTTCCTGACGGTTTGCCTCTTCCCCCTTGGCATGCAGGCACAACAGGATACATTCCGCTTCGCGCAACTGACGGATATTCACCTGAACCCGAACAATCCGAACCCCACGGAAGACTTGCTGCGCTCCATCGCACAAATCAACGCCACGGACAGCATCGACTTCGTGCTGGTGACAGGCGACCTGACCGAGGAGGGAGACCGTACCACCATGGAGAAAGTGAAATCGTGCCTCGACCTGCTGAAAACCCGCTACTACGTCATCCTCGGCAATCATGAGACGAAATGGAGCGACTCAGGTTGCACCGCCTTCGGAGAGATTTTCGGCGGAGAACGTTTTGAATTCGAACACAAAGGAATTCTGTTCCTCGGCTTCAACTCGGGTCCACTGATGCGCATGGCCTATGGTCATGTAGTGCCACAAGACATCCGGTGGATGACCGAGGAAATGGATAAGGCGGGCAGAGACAAGCCCGTGATACTGGTCACCCATTATCCGTTGATGGAAGGAGATGTGGACAACTGGTACGAGGTAACCGATGCCGTGCGCCCCTACAACATACGCCTGTTCATCGGCGGACACTATCATGCGAACAGAAATTTGCGCTACGACGGCATTCCGGGCATACTGATGCGCAGCAACCTGCGCGACAAAGAGGGAAAACCGGGGTATGGCATCTACGAAGTAAGTAAAGATTCCATCAAGGTATATACGCAGCGTATCGGCGAACCGGCCAAAGAGTGGGCAGCCTTCTCGCTCGTCGAGCCCTATTACAACCGCAACGGCAAAGCGGATAAATACCCCGACTTCTCCGTCAACAAGGACTATCCGCAGGTAAAGGAGCAATGGATGGTGCAGACAGGAGTAGGCATCTACTGCTCTCCCTGCGTAGAAAAAGACAAAGTCTTTGTAGGCGACGACATGGGCATCCTCACCGCCTACGCCCTGAAGAACGGCCGTAAGCTGTGGAGCTTTGCCTCAGGCAAACGCATCGTAGGCACTCCCGCGGCAAGCGAAGGCATCGTTGTGTTCGGCTCGGCAGACCGCCGCATCTACGGCCTGAACACGAAAGACGGAAGCCTGCTATGGACGGCGGAAGCCGCAGAACCTGTACTCGGGGCAGTGACCATCGATCAAGGCACGGCCTACATCGGCGCCAGCGACGGCACCCTTCGTGCCATAGACATCCGCACGGGCAGGGTGGTTTGGGCCTACACGGGCGTGAAGGGTTACATCGAAACCAAACCGCTGGTAACGGAAGACAAGGTTATCTTCGGGGCATGGGACAATACACTTTATGCCCTGAACAAGGCGGACGGCAAGGAATGCTGGCGATGGACGGGAGGACTGACCCGCATGCACTTCTCTCCCGCTGCCGTATGGCCGGTGGCAGCACAAGGAAAGGTGTTCATCACCGACCCACAACGTGCCATGACAGCCATCGACATCCAAACCGGAAATACCGTATGGCGCACGTTCCAATCCATGGTACGCGAAACCATCGGCCTCTCCGAAGACGGTGAACGTGTATACAGCAAGACGATGAACGACAGCATTGTCTGCTACGCCACCCGGGGCGATGTCCCGAAAGAGATTTGGGCATCCGATGTAGGCTTCGGGTACGAGCATGCCCCCTCCATGCAGGTAGAAAAAGAAGGAGTGGTGTTCGGCAGTACGAAAGAAGGGCTTGTCTTCGCGTTGGAAGCCCGAAGCGGCAAAATACTGTGGAAGCACAAGATAGGAAACTCCCTTATCAGCACCGTGGTTCCGCTGAACGGCCGCGAAGTGCTGTTCACTGCAACGAGCGGAGAAGTGGGACTGTTGCGGGCGAAACCTGCTCCGACACAGCGGTAAGGGAGCACACGCCTCATCGCACCATGCCAAAGAAATCGAGAGACCCCCAAATAGAGAACCAAAAGCATTAAAAACAATACGAATATGAAGAAAATCAGTTGTTTCATCCCTTACGCAGGAAAAGAACAAGTAGAGAAAACAATACAAGGACTGCAAGCCACCGGACTTGTAGAGAGCATCTATCTGATGACCACCAACGCCGAATTGAAAGAGCTTCCCGGCTGTCATCGCATTTGCGTGGAACAACCTTTCGGCAGCCGGGCCATGCACGCCGTGGCGAATGCCGCGAAGGGCGAGTACACACTGCTTTATACCAAGGAGACAACGCTCGAAATGGGCATGTTCGCCTTGGAGCGCATGATGCGCATTGCCGAAGATACGGACGCGGGCATGGTCTATGCCGACCACTACCAGACCACCAACGGCAAGCAGGCCAATGCACCCGTCATCGACTACCAGTTCGGCTCGCTCAGAGACGACTTCAACTTCGGCTCCGTGCTACTGTTCAACACCGCCAAGCTGAAAGAGGCTGCCGGACGCATGAAGGCGGAGTATCGCTTCGCCGGCCTCTATGACTTGCGCTTGAAGCTGAGCCAAAAGGCAGAGCTGGTGCACATCAACGAATATCTCTACAGTGAGGTGGAGAACGACACCCGCAAAAGCGGTGAAAAGATTTTCGACTATGTAGATCCCAAGAACCGCGACCGTCAGGTAGAAATGGAGCAGGCATGCACCGAACATCTGAAGGAAATAGACGGCTATCTGGAACCCAAATTCACGCAGATAAACTTCAATGACAACAGCTTTGAATACGAAGCATCGGTCATCATCCCCGTACGCAACCGTATCCGTACCATCCGCGACGCCATCCGGTCTGTACTGAACCAGAAGACGGACTTCAAATTCAACCTGATTATCATCGACAACCACTCCACGGACGGCACCACAGAGGCCATCGACGAGTTCAAAGCCGACGAACGCCTCGTCCACATCATCCCCGAGCGCAACGACCTCGGCATCGGCGGCTGCTGGAACATGGGCGTGCACCATGCCAAATGCGGCAAGTTCGCCGTACAGCTGGACAGCGACGACGTGTACAAAGACGAGCATACCCTCGCCATCATGGTACGTGCCTTCTACGAGCAGAACTGCGCCATGGTGGTGGGCACTTACATGATGACAGACTTCCATATGAACATGATTGCGCCGGGCATTATCGACCACAAGGAATGGACGCCCCACAATGGCCGCAACAACGCCCTGCGCATCAACGGGCTGGGCGCCCCGCGCGCCTTCTACACGCCGGTGCTGCGCGAGGTGAAAGTGCCCAACACCAGCTATGGCGAAGACTATGCGCTGGGACTGAACTTCTCTCGCCGTTATCAGATAGGACGTGTCTACGACGTGGTTTACCTCTGCCGACGCTGGGAAGATAATTCCGACGCCTCATTGGACATCGTAAAGCAGAACGGACACAACCTCTATAAAGACCGCATCCGCACGTGGGAGTTGCAGGCACGCATTGCCTTGAACAAGAGCAAGTTATAACGGCACTTGTCAGACACTTGTGTCTTTCGTCTCAAACACTTGTGTCTGTCATCTCAAACACTTGTGTCTGACAAACCGAAATCCGGCATCTGCCAACACACTAAATAACAACCTGTTAAACAGAAACATGAATCAAGCGATACGCCGCCTTCTGACCGAACAAACCACCTCTTGGGAAACCGCCCGCAACAACTATGCGGCTCTGGCAGGTGTGCAGGTGAAGGAGCTGAACGTAAACGGCATTCCGTATAAAGTGCAGTTCAACCCCGCCCGCATCGTTTCCTCCGGAGCCAAGGTAGACGCCAAATCCATCCGGGAGCGGAAGTGCTTCCTATGCCCCGCCCATCTGCCGCCGGAGCAAAAAGGCATTCCCTTCAAAGGGCACTACCACATACTGGTGAACCCTTTCCCCATCTTCCCCCGTCACTTGACGATACCGGAACTGGCGCACGTGCCCCAGCTCATTGCCCCCCGCTTTGCGGATATGCTGGAGTTGGCACAAGCCCTGTCGGATTTCATCATCTTCTACAACGGACCCAAGTGCGGCGCCTCCGCCCCCGACCATGCCCATTTTCAGGCCGGAAACAAAGGGCTCCTGCCCATTGAAAAAGAATGGCGCGGACAGGTTGCGGGCAAGATAGCCGATTACGGAAAGGCCGCCTTATGGTATCTGAACGATGCCCCCCGTACCACCCTCGTCATTCAATCTGCCTCGGCAGCAGACGCCACCGCCCTCTTCGACATCATCTATCGCACGTTGGACGTGAAACCCGGCGAAGACGAGCCGATGATGAACGTGCTCGCCTTATACGAAACCCAACCCGCACCCTCCCTACGGCCGGGAAACGAGCCGGAGGCAGAGGCATTCTGGACCATCTTCCTTTTTCCCCGCGAAAAGCACCGCCCCGCCTGCTACACCGCCGAGGGCGACGCCAACCTGTTGAGCAGTCCGGCCTCGGTAGACCTCGGAGGGGTATTCATCACTCCCGTAGAGAAAGATTTCAGGAAGATTACCGCCGAAGACGTAGCCCGTATTTTAGGAGAAGTATGTCTTTCTGCCGATGATTTCCAACGCATACGGCAGCGCATCAAGGAACAAATTTTAAACAATACCCCACTATGAAAGAGCCCAAAGTACACGTAGGCATTCTGTTCGAGCCACAGATAGAGTTCAACCTGCTGAGCCCGTACCGCATCGGCGGAACGGAGGTCTGCGGCAAACAAGTAGTTACTTATGACCAAGGCAGAATACGCTGGAACGGCCGCCTGTATGACGAGCTGCTGTTCGAGCCGAACAATGAGTCGACAGACGCATTCGAGCTGCTGGACGTCACCATCGGCATCAACTTCCACTGGGAACGCAAGGAGAATCAGCGTTTCCTCGGTGCCTTGAAAATCATCGTGGAAGATGGCAAGCTCACCGGCATCAATGTGGTGAAGGTGGAAGACTACCTGACCAGCGTCATCTCGTCCGAAATGAGCGCCACCGCCTCCTTGGAGTTGCTCAAGGCACACGCAGTGATTTCGAGGAGCTGGCTGCTAAGCCTCTCCCCCAACCCCTCCCCCATAGGGAGGGGAGGGCTGCGCGACGAAAGCGATAGTCTATCTCAACACTCCCTCCTCACGGAAAAGGGGGGCAAGGAGAAAGACCGCTATCAAACGGCCGACAGACTCAGTTATGACTTACTGAAAGAGAAACAGCAAGAGCTAAAGAAGAATCCAACAGAAGCGGAGAGAGTGATGTGGGAAGGATTGCGTAACGGGCAAACCGGCTGTAAGTTCAGGAGACAACACATCATCGATTGCTACATCGTAGACTTCGTATGTCTGGAGAAACAACTCATCATCGAAATAGACGGCGGCTATCATTCCACGCCTGAACAGCAAGCCAAAGATGCCGATCGTACCCGCCATCTCGAATCCTTAGGCTACCATGTGCTTCGCTTCACCAATGAAGAAGTCATCGCCCATCCCGAGTGCGTCATGCAACAAATCACATCGCACATGGCGCAACCTATCTCTTTCCAACAAGAGAAAGAGACGAAGGAGAAAGACCTCTCCCTCGTCTGGTACGAACGCGACGCTCACACCCACTTCGATGTCTGCGCCGACGACCACTGCCAACGTTATCAAGGTATCACCCGTGCTTGTACCGATACCGTACGCCAAGCCATCGCCGCCACTTACGGCCAAGTTCTGACGTACAACGGCAAGATATGCGATGCCCGATTCTCCAAATGCTGCGGCGGCATATTCGAAGAGTTTCAATATTGCTGGGCAGACGTCAAGCACCCTTACCTCAGTAAAAAGCGCGACCTCATCCCCACGCCTCCCACCCCCGACTTCTCCAGCCCTTCTTCCGACCCCATCCCTATAGAGAGGGAAGGCTGCGATGATAACGCAATTCTATCTCAACACCCCCTCCCTATGGGGGAGGGGGCTGGGGGGGAGAGGCTGGAGCGTTGGATACGCACTTCGCCCGAAGCCTTCTGCAACACGGCGGACAAGCGCATACTCTCGCAAGTGCTCAATAACTACGACCAAGAGACCACGGACTTCTATCGCTGGAAGGTGACCTATGCACAAGACGAACTGTCGGCCCTCATACTGAAGCGTTCGGGCATCGACTACGGACAAATCATCGACCTCGTTCCCGTGGCACGCGGCACGAGCGCACGCCTCTGGAAACTGAAGATTGTGGGAACAAAGAAGACGCTCACCATAGGCAAGGAGCTGGAAATACGCCGCACGCTCTCCAACTCCCACCTCTACAGCTCGGCATTCGTCGTAGACAAGGAAGATATCTCTCCCGAAGGCATACCGGGACGGTTCGTCCTCACCGGTGCAGGCTGGGGGCACGGTGTGGGCCTGTGCCAGATAGGCGCCGCCGTGATGGGCGAGCAAGGATACACCTACGATGCCATCCTATTACATTATTACATAGACGCTGAAATCAAAAAACTTTATGACCATGAATAATGATATGAAAGAAAAGAGTCCTTGGTGGTGGGTGCCCACACTCTACTTTGCAGAAGGTGTGCCCTACTTTGTTGTCAACACCATCTCGGTGATGATGTTCACCAAGATGGGCGTGCCCAACGGCGATATGGCATTCTTCACCACGCTGCTCTACTTCCCTTGGTTCCTGAAAGGTATCTGGAGCCCCATCGTGGACGTGGTGAAGACCAAACGCTGGTGGATTCTCTCCATGCAGGCCTTGCTGACGGTGCTCATGGTAGTGCTCACCGTCAGCCTGCCCCATCCGGAGCAAGAGACCATCGCTTCGGGACAAACCCCCATCGGCATGTTCTCGTTCACGCTGATATTGTTCATCATCGCCGCCTTTGCCTCGGCCACGCACGACATTGCCGCCGACGGCTTCTACATGTTGGCACACAGTCCGAGCAGTCAGGCCGCCTTTATCGGCATCCGAAGCACGTTCTATCGGGTGGCTTCGGTCTTCGGGCAAGGCGTGTTGGTGTTCATTGCCGGCATGCTGGAGAAAGACACGGGCAACATCCCCCTCTCTTGGCAAGTGACAATGGGCTGCGCCGCCGTGGTGTTCTGCCTGATTACCATCTACCACACCTTCCGCCTGCCGCGCTCCAAAGAAGACAAGCCCCGTGTTCCGGCCTCCGCAGCGGACGGTTCGGCACAAGCACGGCAGCAGTCGAAAGGACGGGAATTGGCCAACTCGTTCATCACCTTCGTCAAGAAGCCCGGCGTATTGCTTGCCATAGCCTTCATGCTGCTCTACCGCCTACCCGAAGGTTTCCTCATCAAGATGTGCCAGCCTTTCCTTGTGCACTCTGTTGAGAAAGGCGGACTGGGACTGAGCACCGAGATGGTGGGCATCGTATATGGCACCATCGGCGTGATAGCCCTGCTGGCCGGTGGCATCGTGGGAGGTGTCTACGCCTCGCGTCGCGGACTGAAACGTTCGTTGTGGCTCATGGCCGCCTGCATGACGCTGCCCTGCCTCACGTTCGTCTATTTAGCCATTGTTCAGCCTGCCAGCATCACGTTGATAAGCATTGCCGTATCCATCGAGCAGTTCGGCTACGGGTTCGGCTTCACGGCTTACATGCTTTATATGATGTATTTCTCCGAAGGCGAGTTCAAGACGTCGCACTATGCCATCTGCACCGCCTTCATGGCACTGAGCATGATGCTGCCGGGATTCGTGGCAGGCTATATACAGGAAGCCATCGGCTATGTCAACTTCTTCTGGATGGTAATGGCTTGCTGCCTCGCCACACTGGCCGTCACTTATCTGGTAGACCGAAAGATTGACCCGAATTATGGAAAGGGAAAGTAGCTAATCACTAATCACTAATCGTTAATCACTAAAACATGAAACATTTCCTCACCTGTCTGCTCTGCCTCTTCTTAACGAGTGCGACGCAGGCGCAGAAAATCAGAATAAAGACCGGCATCGAGGTGCTGAAAGAACAAAAATTCAAGTGTCTGGAAGGCAAACGCGTAGGGCTGATTACGAATCCTACGGGAGTAGATAACCGCATGAAGTCTACCATCGACATTCTGCACGAAGCACCGAATGTAAATCTGGTAGCCCTCTATGGCCCCGAACACGGTGTGCGCGGCGATGTGCATGCGGGCGACCACGTGACGGACATCAAGGACGCGTCCACCGGCCTGCCCGTTTATTCGCTCTACGGAAGGACGCGCAAGGCCACGCCGAAGATGCTGAAAGACGTAGACGTGCTGGTGTATGACATTCAAGACATCGGTTGCCGTTCGTTCACCTACATCAGCACCATGGGACTGGCTATGGAAGCAGCCGCCGAGAACGGCAAAGAGTTCATCGTACTGGACCGTCCCAACCCCTTGGGCGGACTGAAGATAGAGGGTAATCTGGTGGAAGACGACTGCGTTTCTTTTGTCAGCCAGTTCAGAATACCTTACCTTTACGCCCTCACTTGCGGCGAGTTGGCACTGATGCTCAACGGCGAAAAGATGTTGAAGGACGGGAAACAATGCAACCTCCGTGTGGTGAAGATGAAAGGCTGGAAGCGCAAGATGGACTACACGCAGACCGGACTGCAATGGGTGCCCTCGTCTCCGCACATTCCTCATCCGCATTCCGCCTTCTTCTATCCCGTCAGCGGCATTTTGGGCGAACTGGGCTATATGTCCATCGGCGTGGGCTACACCATTCCGTTCCAGATGTTTGCCGCGCCGTGGGTGGAGGCCGGGCGGCTTGCCGACAGGCTGAACGGACTGAACGTGCCGGGCGTCATTTTCCGGCCGATGTATCTGAAACCGTTCTACAGCGTGGGCAAAGGCAAGTTGCTGCAAGGCGTGCAGGTACACATCGTGGACTTCGGCCGGGCACCGCTGAGCGACATACAGTTCTTGGTGATGCAGGAAGTGGCCGCCCTCTATCCCGACCGTGCCGTGTTCAACCATGCCGACAAGGGACGATTCTCTATGTTCGACAAGGTGTGCGGCTCACGCCGGATACGCGAACGCTTCGCCGAGCGCAACCGTTGGGAGGACATCCGCGACTATTGGTACAAGGACACCGAAACATTCCGCAAGCTGTCGAAGAAGTATTACTTATATAAATGACATACGCCGCTCAAGACATCACCGCAGGAGGGGCGAAACGGCGTTGGGAAGTCGCGGGTGATGACATTGGGAAGTCGCGAGCAACGACATTGGGAAGTCACAGGCAACGACATTGGGAAGTCACAGGCAACGACATTGGGAAGTCACAGGCAACGACATTGGGAAGTCACAGGCAACGACATTGGGAAGTCACAGGCAACGACATTAGGGAGAGGCCGGCAGCCTCGTATATACGACGTCATTAGTCTCGTATATGCGACATCACCGGTCTCGTATATGCGACGTCATCAGTCTCGCATATACGACGTCACCGGCCTCGCCTATACGACACAACCACCTCCGCCGCAATGCCGGAAACAGGAGCCGTCTGAAGCGTTCGCCCCGCTTCGGAGTACGGGATAGAGGGCGATAACAGATAATGAACCTATAACGAAAGAGGAAAGAAGATGGGAAAAACAAATTACGACATATTCCTGCAAGAGGCAGGACGGTTCATCCCGAAAGACAGAATCTATACCGACCCCCTGCGCCGGTTGGCATGGGGAACGGATGCGGGCTTCTACCGCCTGATACCCCAAGTGGTGATTCGCTCGAAAGATGAAGACGAAGTCTCCCGGTTGTTGACGCTGGCCGACCGCTACAACCTGCCCGTCACCTTCCGCGCGGCAGGTACCAGCCTGTCCGGACAGGCCATCAGCGACTCCATCCTCATCGTGGCGGGCAAACACTGGGAGAAATACAAGATATCTGCCGACCGTGAACGGATAACCCTCCAGCCCGGCATCATCGGCCAGCGTGTGAACGAGCTACTGGCTCCCTATGGGCGGAAGTTCGCTCCCGACCCTGCCAGCGTGAAGAGCGCCATGGTGGGCGGCATCGTCATGAACAACGCCTCGGGCATGAACTGCGGCACCCATGCCAACAGCGACAAGGTGCTGATTTCTGCTCGTATTATCCTGACCGACGGCACGGTGCTGGACACCGGCAACCCCGACAGCCGCACCTCTTTCGAAGCGACCCACAGCGACTTCATCCGCCGCATCTGCAACCTACGCGACGAAATCCGCGCCAATGAGAAACTGGTAGAGCGCATCCGCTATAAATACTCCATCAAGAACGTCATGGGCCTCAACCTTCTGCCCTTCGTCCGCTTCGACGACCCGTTCGACATCATCGCCCACCTCATGGTAGGCTCCGAGGGCACGCTGGCTTTCCTATCGCAAGTGACGATGAAGACCGAATACGACTATCCCTGCAAGGCAAGCGCCATGATTTACTTCAAAACCATCAAAGAAGCGAGCCGTGCCGTGGTGGCGATGAAGAAGCTAAACAAAGCAATGGACGAACCAACCACCGAAAGCAACGAACCCGTTGTGAAGGGCGCCGAGATGCTGGACTCCAAAAGCCTCTCTTCCGTCAACGACCCCGTCTTCCTGAAGTATAAAGGCGAAGTGGCCTCTTCCATCCTTCCGGGCGTAGAACCCGGCGACGAAATGGGGCTGACCGCCGTACTGACGGAAACCAAAGCCCGCACTCCGGAGGAATTAAAGCAGAACATCTGCGCCATCGAGGCATGTCTGACCCCGTTCAAGACCTACATGCCCGTACACTTTACCGATAAACCCGAAGAGTACTCCCCCTACTGGGCCATCCGTTCCGGCATCTTCCCCTCCGTGGGCGGAACACGCAAGCCGAGCGCAACCTGCCTCATCGAGGACATCGCCTTCCACATCGAAGACCTGCCCGAAGCCACCGCCGAACTGCAACAGCTCATCGCCCGCCACGGCTACGACGATGCCTGCATCTACGGGCATGCCCTCGAAGGGAACTATCACTTCATCATCAACCAGTCGTTCAGCACTGCCGACGAAGTGAAACGCTACGAAGCCCTGATGAATGACGTCAAAACGTTAGTTGTAGACAAGTACGACGGCTCTCTGAAGGCCGAACACGGCACGGGGCGCAACATGGCGCCTTTCGTCCGCTACGAATGGGGCGACGATGCTTTCCGGGCCATGCAGACCGTCAAGGAGATTTTCGACCCGAAAGGCTTGTTGAATCCCGGCGTCATCTTCAACGACGACCCTCAATGCCACATCAAGCACTTCAAGCCACTGCCCGTCTTAGCCATCGACGAAAAGAACCGAGCCACCGGCTATCAACTGCAACGCAATTCCGATGGAATTGCCATCGTGGCACTTTGCCCGCCACTTGCGGCCGACAAGTGCATAGAATGCGGCTTCTGCGAAGTAAACTGCCTTTCCTGCGGTTTCACCCTCTCCTCGCGCCAACGCATCGTGGTGCAACGCGAGATATCTCGCCTGAAGCAACACGGATATTTACAAGAAGCCAAAAAACTTGAAAAGCAATACCGCTACCTCGGCGACCAAACCTGCGCCGGCGATGGTCTCTGCTCCACATCCTGCCCGATGGGCATCAATACCGGCGACCTCACCCATCTCGTCCGACAGGAAGCATTGCCCAAGAACAGCCTCGGATATAAAGCGGGAAACTTTGCCGCCAGTCATTTTGCAGGCGTCAAAAGCGCCCTACGTTCCACCCTGCGCTTGGCCGACTTCGGCCATTCCCTGTTAGGGACGAAAGCCATGAGTGCCGTTACCAAAGGCATGCACAAACTGCCAAACATACCCTTGTGGACACCTGCCATGCCCAAGGCCTACAAATATACCGGTTCACAAGCCTCACCGACACATACATCCGACAGGGAAGAGAATGCCATGCAAAACAACACCATCTGCAAAGTAGTCTACTTTCCCAGTTGTATTAACCAAACTATGGGTTTATCCAAGAAATCGCCTGTAGAACGGGCGCTGGTAAACAAAATGATATCCCTGTTGCAGAAAGCGGGCTACGAGGTCATCTTCCCGGAGGGGATGGACAAACTGTGTTGCGGCACCATCTGGGAAAGCAAAGGCATGCCCGACATAGCCGACCGCAAGGTAGAAGAACTCGAAGCCGCCTTGTGGGAAGCCAGTCGGCACGGCGAGTATCCCGTGCTTTGCGACCAAAGCCCCTGCCTGCACCGCATGCGCGAACACATCAAACGGATGAAACTGTACGAACCCGCAGAATTTATCCACACTTTCTTGCGAGACAAGCTGGACTTCACGCCTACCGACCGCCCCGTGGCCATCCATATCACCTGCTCCATGCGGAAAATGGGATTGGCGGATACATTGACCGGCCTTGCCCGTCTTTGTTCCAACAATGTCATCATTCCGGAGGAAGTGGGGTGCTGCGGTTTCGCAGGCGATCGTGGTTTCACCCATCCCGAACTGAATGCTTACGCCCTGCGTAAACTGCGTCCACAGATAGAAGCTGCCGGAGTACAGATAGGCTACTCCAACAGCCGTACCTGCGAAATAGGGCTGACAACGAACGCCGGTATTCCTTACGTATCCATCGTCTATTTAGTGGACGAATGTACCAAACCATTGATGACAAACTTAACACATACAAACTCATGAATAGTCCGAAGATAAACAAACGCATCCTTGCACTCGACATTCTCCGCGGCGTCACCATTGCAGGCATGATTATGGTGAACAATCCCGGAAGTTGGACGCACATCTATGCCCCCCTCCGCCATGCCGAATGGAACGGTCTCACACCCACCGACCTTGTCTTTCCTTTCTTCATGTTCATCATGGGCATCTCTACGTATATCTCGTTGAAGAAATACGATTTTACTTTCAGCCATGCCGCCGCACTAAAGATACTGAAGCGCACCGTCCTCATCTTTCTCATCGGCATGGCCATCGGCTGGTTCTCCCGTTTCTGCTACTACTGGGCCTCCGCTCCGGATGACTTGAGCTTCGGCGAGAACTTGTGGGCTTCGGTCTGGACTTTCGACCGTATGCGCATCTTGGGCGTCATGCAGCGACTGGCCCTGTGCTACGGGGCAACCTCCATCATTGCACTGACCATGAAGCACAAGCACATCCCCTACCTCATCTTCAGCCTGCTGGCAGGCTATTTCATCCTGCTGATGTGCGGCAACGGCTTTGCCTATAACGAAACGAACATCCTTTCCGTTGTAGACCGTGCCATCCTGACCCCTGCACACATGTACAAGGACAACGGCATCGACCCTGAAGGCTTATTGAGTACCATTCCCTCCATTGCCCACGTATTGCTTGGCTTCTGCGTGGGACGGCTGATGCTCGACGGCAACAAGTCGGCCGACCGCGAAAGCTTCCTGAACGCACAGCTCATCACACTGTTTCTGACAGGTGTCATCCTTACTTTTGCCGGCTTCCTGCTGAGCTACGGATGCCCCATCAACAAGAAGATATGGTCGCCCACCTATGTGCTCGCTACCTGCGGACTGGCATCGAGCTTCCTGGCATTGCTCATCTGGATTATCGACGTGAAAGGCGCCAGACGGTGGAGCATGTTCTTCGAAGCCTTCGGTGTGAACCCTCTGTTCATGTATGTGCTGGGCGGTGTACTCGGCATCCTGTTCGGCAGCATCCGTTTTCCGTGGGCCGACGGCAGCATCAGCATACATGGATTCCTGTACAAGATAGTGTTCATGCCCGTCTTCGGTGAAACCGGAGGCTCGCTGGCCTATGCCCTTCTGTTCATCGCAATCAACTGGTGCATAGGCTATCAGCTATACAAACGAAAAATATACATCAAGATATAAAAACAACATATAAAAGACATGATTCTAATAGCAGACAGCGGCTCTACAAAAACCGATTGGTGCGTTGTAGAGAATGGAGAACTCCTCCAGCAGATATTTACGAAAGGGACGAACCCTTTCTTCCAGTCGGAAGAAGAAATCAGCAACGAGATAAGAACAGCACTATTGCCTCAGCTGAAGTCCGACAAACCGGATGCCGTCTATTTCTATGGTGCCGGATGTGGCTTTCCCGACAAGATTGCCACGATGCACCGTGCCATCACCCAGCACCTCAAGGTGAAAGGCGTCATAGAAGTCAGCACCGACATGCTGGCCGCCGCGCGCGGGCTTTGCGGGCATAAGTCCGGCATTGCCTGCATCATAGGCACCGGCTCCAACTCATGCTACTACAACGGGCAAGACATCGTAGCCAACGTATCGCCTTTGGGCTTCATCTTGGGCGATGAAGGTAGCGGTGCCTGCTTGGGCAAACTCTTAGTAGGCGATCTCCTGAAAAACCAAATGACACCCGGGCTGAAAGAGAAGTTCCTCGAGCAGTTCGGCCTGACACCTGCCGATATCATCGACCGTGTGTACCGCCAACCGTTCCCAAACCGTTTTCTGGCAAGCCTGTCGCCGTTCCTTGCACAGAACATGGACGAACCTTGCGTGCACAACCTGGTATTAAACAGCTTCAAGGCATTCCTCAAACGCAATGTCATGCAATACGACGGCTATCGACACGAAAAAGTGCATTTCATCGGTTCGGTGGCTTTCCACTACAAGGAGGTGCTGATAAAAGCCGCCTATGAAACGGGCATCCAAGTGGGAAACATCATCAAAAGCCCGATGGAGGGATTAATCAAATATCACAGCGGGAAATGATGAAGAAAGCGGCCGTGCAACCGGCACACTGCCATACAACAAATAGTAAACCGTTAAAACAATAAATAGCCTTATGTTCGTAAAAATCTCAGAGCAACCCTCGCTCTACAACGATCTGGAAAAGAAGTCTGTCCGTGAAATCCTGGAAGACATCAATACGGAAGACCAAAAAGTGGCGCTTGCTGTGCAAAAGGCCATTCCGCAAATAGAGAAATTAGTGAACCTGATTGTGCCGCGCATGAAGCAAGGCGGGCGCATCTTCTACATGGGTGCCGGCACCAGCGGACGCCTCGGAGTGCTTGACGCCTCGGAGATACCTCCCACATTCGGCATGCCTCCCACACTGGTCATCGGACTGATTGCCGGCGGAGACACCGCATTGCGCAATCCGGTGGAAAACGCCGAAGATGACATGCACCGCGGATGGGAGGAACTGACGGAACGAAACATTACGGACAAGGATACCGTCATCGGCATTGCCGCATCGGGCACCACTCCGTACGTGATTGGCGCCATGCACGAAGCACGCGAACACGGCATCCTGACCGGGTGCATCACCAGCAACCCCGACTCGCCCATGGCTGCGGAAGCCGACGTACCCATCGAAATGATTGTAGGCCCGGAATACGTGACGGGAAGCTCGCGCATGAAGTCGGGCACCGGACAGAAGATGATTCTGAACATGATTACCACCTCCGTCATGATACAGTTGGGACGCGTCAAGGACAACAAGATGGTGAACATGCAACTCAGCAACAAGAAATTAGTGGACCGCGGCACACGCATGCTGGTAGACGAGCTGGGGCTGGATTATGGCAAGGCCAAGGCACTGCTGCTGATGCACGGCTCGGTGAAGAAGGCGGTGGATGCCTACAGAAACCTCTAAAGTCTGCTCCTCCCTCCCTGCGAACAAACATATTTCTCAATAAAAACCATAGAAAGGAAACCGGATATGATACCGTCAACACCCATTCAAAGAAACGTCAAAGCTTCCCTCCTTATGGGGGAGGGGATTCTCTTTCTTCTTGTTCTTCTCTTCTTCGTGCAGGCAGCCTTCGCTCAACCCTTGCAGCGCATTGCCCCCGAACAGGCGGGCATGGACTCGCGCAGGTTGATGTACGCCGACGAAGCCATTGAAACAGCCATTGCCAACCGTGAGATTCCCGGCGCCGTGCTTGCCGTGGTGCGGGGCGGAAAGATGGCCTACCTGAAAGCATACGGCAACAAGCGCGTCTATCCAGACACGGAGCCGATGACCACAAACACCATCTTCGACATGGCTTCGTGCAGCAAGGCCATGTCCACCGCCGTTTGCGCCATGATATTGGCCGAACGGGGCAAGATACGCATGCTCGACCCCGTCAGCCTCTACATACCCGGCTTCAAGAACTGGGAGAGCGAAGACGGCAAAGAAAAGAAAGTCATCCGCATCTCCGATTTGATGACGCACACCTCCGGACTGCCTCCCTATGCGCCCGTGGCCGAGTTGGAGAAACAATACGGCTCGCCCAATCCTGAGGGCCTGATAGCGTATATCGCCACCTGCAAGCGCGACTTCAAGCCGCAAACCGACTTTCAGTACAGTTGCCTCAACTTCATCACCTTGCAGCACATCATCGAAACCGTGAGCGGAGAAAGCCTGCGCGACTTTGCCCGCACGAACGTATTCGATGTGCTGGGCATGAACCGCACCGACTATCTGCCCTGCCAACGAGGTAAAGACGGACAATGGACGAATACCGCCTGCTCCCCGCTGACCGCTACCCCCTATGCACTAAGCGACCTTGCCCCCACCGAGAAGCAAGCGGACGGGCAAGTGCTCTGCGGACAGGTGCACGACCCCTTGGCACGTGTCATGAACGGAGGCGTCAGCGGCAATGCGGGTCTGTTCTCCTGCGCGGAAGATATCGCCGTGCTCTGTGCCGCCTTGCAGAACGGGGGAGAATGGAACGGACGCCGCATCCTCAGTCCGCTGGGCGTGAAGGCCATGCGCAGTGTTCCGCGGGCCGTCGCCGCTTTCGGGCGCACCCTCGGTTGGGACATCTTCAGCCCCTACGCCTCGAACAGCGGAGACCTCTTCGGCCCCAATACATACGGACATACCGGCTACACGGGCACTTCCATCGTCATCGACCCGGACAATGACACATCCGTAATACTGCTCATCAATGCCGTACACCCCGCAGACAGTCACAACACCGTGCGCCTGCGCTCGCTGGTTGCCAACGCCGTAGCGGCTTCCATCTGCCCCCCCGCACGCACCTATACGGCCCATTACTACAAACGTTTCCTGCAATTCATGGACGAACCCGCCATCACCGACAAAGACATCGTGATGCTGGGCAACAGCCTGACCGAGAACGGAGGCGACTGGTCTGCCCGCCTCGGGAAGAAAAACGTGCGCAATCGCGGCATCATCGGCGACGAAGTGATGGGCATTTACGACCGTCTGCACCAGATTCTTCCCGGACATCCGCAGAAGCTGTTCCTGCTGACCGGCGTCAACGACGTATCCCACGACCTCACGACGGACAGCATCGTGGCCATGATGCGCACAACCATAGACCGCATTCAATGCGAATCGCCCGACACCAAGCTGTACCTGCAAAGCCTGCTCCCCATCAACGAGAGCTTCGGCCGCTACAAAAGGCTGACCGGAAAGACGGATATGATTCCCGAAATCAACGCCCGCCTCGAAGCACTGGCCAAGGAAAAAAAGATTGTTTTCATCGACCTCTTCCCCTTGTTCACCGAGAAAGGCACGAACGTGCTGCGCGGCAACCTGACCAACGACGGCCTGCACCTGAATGAGGAAGGGTATGAGATTTGGGTAAAGGCCATCCGAAAGAAAGTGTAAAGTAACCGAAAACGGGTTCAAGGTGACGTCAGTTACTTCACCGCAGTGACATCGGTTGTCTCACCGCAGTGACGTCAGTTGTCTCACCGCAGTGACGTCAGTTGTCTCACCGCAGTGACATCGGTTGCCTCACCGCAGTGACGTTTTGACAGGAATAAAACAAGCCTTTCAACCAGTATATATTAGAACCATAGAAAATAAGTAAGGCTGCCACGAACTTTCGAGACAGCCTTTTCTCTATAATCTTCTGACGGATTACTCGGCAAAGCTGACCAACTGCACGTCGAATGTCAGCACCGAATAGCCCGGAACAGTCTTCGTAGAACCTTGGGAAGTATAATTGCTCGTTCCGTATCCGCTTTGCCACGGGATATACAGCATCCAGCGCTCACCCGTTCGCATGAACTGCAAAGCCGCCGTCCAGCCTGGAACCACTTTTGAGACTTCGAAAGCGGTATAGGCATCAAAATCTGTCGGGCCCTTCACCGGCGGAACAGGTATCGCACGGTCTTGCGCGCCATAACCGCTGAAATTCCCGTCGAACTTGTCGCCATTTATGTAAGTGCCATAATAGAAAGTATTCACTTTGGAGTGATAACCTGCATACAGCGGACGCTCGCCCGTATCGTTCTTTACGAGCTTTTTGCAATATACATACTGAGCGCCGTCGGAGGTGCCGGCCGTGGTCTGTATGGCATACAGCTTTCCAAGCTCCATGGCATCGGCAGTCTCTGCCGTAAACACATAGCTTTCGCCGGTCAACGTCTTTATCGAGTCGGCGAACGCTTTGTTGCGCTCTTGCCAGTTACCATACTTTCCCGCCTCTTCACTTTCCTCGCAAGAGACAAAAACGCCTGCCAGCAGCCATAAGAGAGGTAAAAACAAAAGGGATGATCTTTTCATTCGGTCAAACTATTATATAATGTATTCATCTGTTTCTTTATCAGGCACGGATTGCGCGGACTACGCGGATGAACTCACAAGCCAATTCGTACAGCCCGTATCCGGCCAAGCATCGCACATGGCGCAAACCGCCTTTATTGCAACGTCTTCAGCAACGAAGTGATGCTTACGCGATCCTCAATGATGTTGTTCAGCTCGGCGATGGACACGCGTTCCTGCTGCATGGTGTCGCGGTTGCGCAGCGTCACGCAGTTGTCCTCCAACGTCTGGTGGTCTACGGTCACACAGAACGGAGTGCCGATGGCATCCTGACGGCGGTAGCGTTTGCCGATGCTGTCTTTCTCGTCGTATTGGCAGTGGAAGTGGAACTTCAGGCTGTCGATGATTTCGCGTGCCTTTTCGGGCAGTCCGTCTTTCTTCACCAGCGGCATCACGGCCAGCTTCACCGGAGCCAGAGCAGCGGGCAGCTTCAGGACAACGCGAGTTTCACCGTTCTCCAAGCTCTCCTCACAGTAAGAAGCCGACATGATGCTGAGGAACATGCGGTCTACACCGATGGAAGTCTCGATGACATACGGCGTATAGCTTTCGTTTGTCTCGGGGTCGAAGTACTTGATGTTCTTGCCGGAGAATTTCTCGTGCTGCGAGAGGTCGAAGTTGGTGCGGCTGTGGATGCCTTCCACTTCTTTGAAGCCGAAAGGCATCAGGAACTCGATGTCGGTGGCGGCATTGGCGTAGTGGGCCAGCTTCTCGTGGTCGTGGTAGCGGTAGTGGTCGTCGCCGAAGCCCAGCGCCTTGTGCCACTTCAGGCGGGTTTCCTTCCATGTCTTGAACCATTCCAGTTCGGTGCCCGGCTTCACGAAGAACTGCATCTCCATCTGCTCGAACTCGCGCATGCGGAAGATGAATTGGCGGGCCACGATTTCGTTACGGAAAGCCTTGCCTATCTGCGCGATGCCGAAAGGAATCTTCATGCGTCCGGTCTTCTGCACGTTCAGATAGTTCACGAAGATGCCTTGCGCCGTTTCGGGACGGAGGTATATCTTCATGGCGCCGTCGGCGGTTGAGCCCATCTCGGTAGCAAACATCAGGTTGAACTGGCGCACTTCCGTCCAGTTCTTCGTGCCACTGATGGGGCATACGATTTCTTCATCGAGGATAATCTGGCGGAGTTCCTCGAGATTGGTATCGTTCAATGCCTTTGCAAAACGTTCGTGCAAAGCGTCGCGCTTAGCCTGATGCTCCAGCACGCGGCCGTTGGTTGTGCGGAACTGTTCCTCGTCGAAAGCCTCGCCGAAACGTTTGGCGGCCTTTGCCACCTCCTTGTTTATCTTGTCGTCGTACTTGGCAAGCTGGTCTTCTATCAGTACGTCGGCACGATAGCGTTTCTTGGAATCACGGTTGTCGATCAAAGGGTCGTTGAACGCATCCACATGTCCGCTGGCCTTCCAGATGGTGGGGTGCATGAAGATGGCCGAGTCTATGCCGACGATGTTTTCGTGCAGCAGCACCATGCTCTGCCACCAGTATTGTTTGATGTTGTTTTTCAGTTCCACACCCATCTGGCCGTAGTCGTACACGGCTCCCAGTCCATCATAAATCTCGCTGGAAGGGAACACAAAGCCATATTCCTTGCAGTGCGATACCAGTTTCTTAAAAACGTCTTCTTGTGCCATTTTCTGTTGTATCTTAATGAATTTGATTTCAACTCTTGTGTAAAAAGTGCCACAAAGATAGAGATTTATATCATAAGTAGGGCACGACGGGCGTTAATTTCTGCAATATACTTCGTCATTGCCGGAGGCTCAGGGGCTTCGCCGTGTGCGCGGCCGGGGAGAAGATGCCGCACCGTATCCGAATGGAAATTCAGCAGCCGCCAACCCGGTCATCCCCTCTGCCCGGAATGGCTTTTCGGACAGGTTTGTTAGAGGCTTGTGCCCGGCGTACGTTCCTCTCCGCCCCTGAAAAGCCCCAGTGAGAGGCGCTTCATGATAAAAGTCCGACATAAATTCTCGTTTATCGAACAAATTTCGTATTTTTGCCTGCAACTGAAAATCAGCCATATCATTGAATAGACAATCCCCGAACAAACAATGAGCGAAGATATCGAAGCACCGAAAGACGATTTTGACAAGGAACTGCCGGCCGGAAAAGAAGAACACTCTGACTATAAACCCGCCGACACGAAAGACGCCAACGTGAAACACCAACTGAGCGGCATGTACCAGAACTGGTTTCTGGACTATGCCTCGTATGTGATACTGGAACGTGCCGTACCCCACATCATGGACGGGCTGAAGCCTGTGCAGCGACGCATCCTGCACTCCATGCGCCGCATGGAAGACGGACGCTACAACAAGGTAGCGAACATCGTGGGGCATACCATGCAGTTTCACCCGCACGGCGACGCTTCCATCGGCGACGCCTTGGTGCAACTGGGGCAGAAAGACCTGCTTGTGGACTGTCAGGGAAACTGGGGAAACATCCTCACGGGCGATAGCGCCGCCGCACCGCGATACATCGAGGCACGCCTCTCGAAGTTTGCGCTGGACGTGGTGTTCAACCCTAAAACCACCGAATGGAAACTCTCTTACGACGGACGAAACAAAGAACCGGTGACGCTGCCCGTGAAATTCCCCTTGCTGCTGGCACAGGGCGTGGAGGGCATCGCCGTAGGTTTGTCGTCCAAAATACTGCCGCACAATTTCAACGAGCTGTGCGAGGCTTCCATCAAATACCTGCACAACGAAGCGTTCAAACTCTATCCCGACTTTCAGACGGGAGGCTCTATCGACGTCTCCAAATACAACGACGGAGAGCGGGGAGGCGTAGTGCGCGTACGCTCTAAAATAGAAAAGATAGACAACAAGACGCTTGCCATCAAGGAGATACCCTACGGGAAAACGGTGGCCGGGATTTGCGACTCCATCGTGAAAGCCAGCGAGAAGGGGAAAATAAAAATCCGCAAGGTGGAAGACCTCACATCGGGCAATGTGGAGATTCTGGTGCATCTGGCGCCGGGCGTATCGTCCGACAAGACCATCGACGCGCTCTACGCCTTCACCGACTGCGAAGTGAGCATCTCGCCCAACTGCTGCGTCATCGACGAGCAGAAGCCGCACTTCCTCACCGTGAGCGACGTGCTGCGCAAGTCGGCCGACAACACACTGGCACTGTTGCGCCGTGAACTGGAGATACGCAAGGATGAGATTTTGGAAAGCCTGCACTTCGCCTCGCTCGAAAAGGTCTTCATCGAAGAACGTATCTACAAGGACAAAGAGTTTGAACAGGCCAAGAACATGGACACCGCCTGCGAACATATTGACGACCGGCTGACACCTTACTATCCCACCTTCATCCGCGAAGTGACCAAAGACGACATCCTTCGCCTGATGGAAATCAAGATGGCACGCATCCTCAAGTTCAACTCAGACAAAGCGGAAGAGCTGATTGCCCGCATGAAGGCGGACGTCGAAGAAATAGACCGCCACTTGGCAAACATCGTGGAATATACCGTGGACTGGTTCCGCATGCTGCAAGAGAAGTACGGCAAAGGCTTCGCCCGTCGCACGGAACTGCGCAACTTCGATATCATCGAGGCAAGCAAAGTCATCGAGGCCAACGAGAAACTATACATCGACCGCGAAGAGGGATTCATCGGCACGGGCCTGAAGAAGGACGAGTATCTGGCCAACTGTTCACCCATCGACGATGTCATCATCTTCTTCCGCGACGGGAAGTACCTCATCACGCCCGTGGCAGAGAAGAAATTCGTGGGCAAGAACATCCTCTACGCCAACGTCTTCAAGAAGAACGACAAGCGCACCATCTACAACGTGTGCTACCGCGACGGCAAGGAGGGAACCACCTACATCAAGCGCTTTGCCGTCACCGGCGTGGTGCGCGACCGCGAATATGACGTGACGCAAGGCACGCCCGATTCTCGCATTACTTACTTCAGTGCTAACCCCAACGGCGAAGCGGAAATCATCAAAGTGACACTGAAGCCTAACCCGCGCATTCGCCGCATCATCTTTGAAGAGGACTTCAGCACCATCAACATCAAAGGACGTCAAGCCATGGGGAACATCCTGACGCGCAACCCGGTGCACAAAATAGCCTTGAAACAACGCGGAGGTTCTACACTGGGCGGGCGGAAGGTGTGGTTCGACCAAGATGTGCTGCGCCTTAACTACGACGGACGCGGCGAGTATCTCGGAGAGTTCCAGAGCGATGATGCCATCCTCGTGGTACAAAACAACGGCGACTTCTGTGTCACCAACTTCGACCTGAACAACCACTACGACGACAACATACGCGTGCTGGAGAAGTACGACCCGAACAAAGTATGGACAGCCGTGCTCTACGATGCCGACCAGCAGAACTATCCCTACATCAAGCGTTTCTGCTTCGAAGCCTCCCCGCGCAAGCAGAATTATCTGGGCGAGAACAGGAACAACAGCCTCATCTTGCTTACGGACGAGTACTATCCGCGCTTAGAGGTCATCTTCGGCGGGCACGACAACTTCCGCGAGCCGCTGATAGTGGAAGCCGATGACTTTATCGCGGTGAAAGGCTTCAAAGCCAAAGGAAAACGATTGACTACCTTCACCATCGACACCATCAACGAACTGGAACCTACTCGTCGCCCCGTACCACCGCAACAGTCGGAAAGCCGCGAAGAGGAAGGTGAACCGGAGATTCTGGACCCCGACCACGGAAAGAGCGAAGGAGACATATTGGATGAGATGACGGGACAGATGAAGCTGTTTTAGAGTGGTTAGTGATGAGTGGTTAATGATTAGTATAACTATATAGTATCAGGAAGAGGTTTATGAGATTATACGGAATAATCATCTTTGCCGGATTGCTTTCGAACTGTTGCACCTTGCAAGCTCAATATACCGACATTGAACATGTCCGGAAGCTGCAAGCTGACTCAATCGCCCGTAACCGTATCATCACTCGCGCCACAATGTACGGCATCGGCACCACCAATGTGTTCGATACTTATCTGTCTCCGCAGGAATACAGAGGCATCGACTTCCGCGTCTCCCGCGAAAGTATGCGGATGACACGGCTGATGAACGGCAACATCTCGCAACAGACCTTCTTTCAGGCCGACTTGGGATATACGCGCAACAAGGCGGACAACAACAATACTCTCTCCGCACTGGCCAACTGGAACTACGGCCTGCACTACAACTTCCCCGTCACAAACAACTTCAAGTTGCTGGCCGGAGGCATAGCCGACCTCAACGGGGGCTTTGTCTACAACCTGCGCAACGGCAACAACCCCGCTCAAGCACGGGCCTACATCAACCTTGCCGTATCGGGCATGGCTGTCTGGAAATTGCGCATGGCAAACCGTCCCCTCACGCTACGCTATCAGATAAACCTTCCGTTGGCAGGCGTGATGTTCATGCCCAACTACGGACAGTCATACTACGAGATATTCACGCTGGGACATTGGGACGGAGTGGTGAACTTCACTTCACTGCACAATCAGCCGTCCATGAGGCAGATGCTCACCGCCGACTTCACGGTAGGACGCATCAGCCTGCGCCTTGCCTACTTGTGGGATGCGCAACAGTCTAACGTCAACGGGATAAAGACGCACACCTACTCGCACGTATTCATGGCAGGGTTTGTGAAGAAGTTGTATTTATTCTCCAACAAAGGGAGATGAGATTCTTATAAAATAAACGGTAAGGACGAAGTGTATGGAAAGAAAATATCTTTGGGGCATTCGGCCCATTCTGCTCAGCCTGTTGCTCTTGCTGTACGGGTGCATGCGTGAAGAAGAATATAGCAATACCCCGCAAGGCAACTTCGAAGCCCTGTGGCAAATCATCGACGAACGCTACTGCTTCTTTGACTA
The DNA here is from genome assembly GCF_002998435.1 of Bacteroides zoogleoformans. Classification (NCBI taxonomy): domain Bacteria; kingdom Pseudomonadati; phylum Bacteroidota; class Bacteroidia; order Bacteroidales; family Bacteroidaceae; genus Bacteroides; species Bacteroides zoogleoformans. The sequence goes on from NZ_CP027231.1 coordinate 1,797,133, forward strand.
CAAGCAGATAGACTGGAACGACATTCACGACAAATACCAAGCGTTAATCACTCCGGGCATGGGCAACGAAGCCCTGTTCGAAGTATTGGGCAACATGCTTGCCGAACTGAAAGACGGACACGTCAACCTATACTCCTCTTCCGACATAGCACGCTATTGGAACTGGTATCTGGACTACCCGCGCAACTTCAACGAAAGCCTCATCGAGAAGTATCTGGGCAGAGACTACCGCATCGCCGGCGGGGCCAAGTACACCATTCTGGAAGATAACATCGGATACATCTATTACGGGGACTTCTCCACTGGCATCGGCAATGGCAACCTAAGTGAAATCCTCTCTTACCTGTCACTCTGCAACGGCCTGATCATAGACGTGCGCAATAACGGTGGAGGCAATCTGACAAACGCCACCCGCATGGCTCAACGATTTACCAACGACAAAGTGCTGACGGGTCACATCCTGCACAAAACCGGCAAGGGGCACAACGACTTTTCCGAACCGACACCCATCTATATAGAACCATCGAACAGCATCCGCTGGCAGAAGAAAGTGGCCCTCCTCATCAATCGCCATTGCTACAGCGCCACGAATGATTTTGTCAACTCCATGCGCTACTTCCCCAACGTCACACTGATAGGCGACAAGACCGGCGGAGGCTCCGGCCTGCCTTTCTCGTCCGAACTGCCCAACGGCTGGGGAGTACGTTTCTCGGCCAGCCCGCATCTCGATGCCGACAAGCAGCAGATAGAGTTCGGCATCGACCCGGACATAAAGGTGGACATGAGCAAGGAAGACGAGGCCAACGGGATAGACACTATTATTGAAGAAGCTCGAAAAAACCTTAAAATAGGGGCTTTGAAGTAACTTTGCAACTTCAACTATTTGCTGAAATGAAATTTCTTTCTACCTTTGCAGCCACTACAAAACGAACTTGCGGGTGTGGCGTAATTGGTAGCCGCGCCAGACTTAGGATCTGGTGCTGTAAGGCGTGTAGGTTCGAGTCCTATCACCCGCACGATTTATAAGAAGAACAATCAAACAAAACAAAACGGAAAGGTGGGTGTCGTGAGACAGCTTCCTTTTATCTTTTTTATACCATCCTGTTCCGAAAGTACACTTCTCCAATCTCTGACTCAGACAGGCCACATTCGAACGATTTTCGGCTATCCTCCCATACAGAGGGAAAAGCCTGCAATTAAAGGCCACTACGATTCCCCTCGGAAAGACAGATACCAGTATTCCAAACCGGGAACTTATGAGCTGCGGCTTGAGATACGCCCAGATAAACACGATAAAGGCTGCGAAAAACGACAAAAGCGCATTAAGGAGAAGCTTTTTTCGAATCCTCTTTCTCTTGAAATCTGCAATTGATTTTCTTTATAAAAACAAGCAATTGATTCATCAACCACTCCCTGTCATCGAACATCACGAAATGCAATCCCCTACTACCGACATACTCCAACCGCGACACAAACCAACCGGCATATTGTTCTTTAATGGCAGACGCAATATCTATGCCTTTCTTTCTCTTCCTTATTCGGTTCCTTCACTGCTACTGTTTCCGTCGCTTTTCACGTCGTCGTTGCTGATGGTGCGTGCGGTTTTCTTCACGCTTGCCTTCAGCTCACCGATGCGATAGCTGATGCTCACACCGAAACGCTGATGAGTGAATTTATTCCAATTCTTCTGTGCGAAGTTATTGTCCTCCAGTGTGTCATCGTTATTCATGTATTTCTTGAAGAAGTTACTGGCAAATGCCGACAAAGTGAAACGCTTCTTCAAGAAAGACTTGTTGACGCTCAGGCTGTAGTCGAAGAAGCTGCTTCCCCTGCCTTGAAGCATAATCCACGGAGTCTGTCCGTACATGTTCAGGCTGATGCGCCAATCGTGTGGCAACGATTGCTGGATGCCGCCATAGGCAAAAAGACTCCACCCGTCGTTCTTCAGGCCTCTGCCGTCTTCCATATAGTTGTAACTGCCATAGAAGTTCGTATAAATGCGCGTATTGGAAGTCGCGTTCCAGTTTACATAACCGTTCAGGCCGGCAGTTCTGTTCTTACCGATATTTTGATAGGTGGAATACAAGACATCCTTGCCGGTGGGGTTTTGCAATCCCTTTTCTGCCAGCGTTCTGTCCGACACAAGTTCGGTGATATTCTCGATGCTGTTGTTGGTGAATGAGTAGCGCATGGAGATGTTGAAGTTGAAGCTGCGGGTGAAATTGCTGTAGCCGAGGGTGAACGCATGGTTCTTCTCGCTGTTCAAGTCGGGGTTTCCCTGGCTGACGTAGGTGGGATTGCTATCATTCAGGTAAGGATTCAGATGCCAGATTCCCGGGCGGAAGATGCGCATGTTGTAGCTCAGTTGCAGATTGGACATGTCGGTCAACTTCCAGCCGATGCTTGCCGAGGGCACCATGTCGTTGAAGTGTTCCTTAAAGTCGTCTCCTTTGCCCAAACGAAACTTCACGTTCTGTATTGTATGTTCATAACGCACGCCCAATCGTCCGGAGAAACGCTTCACTTTCAGTCCGTAACCCAGGTAGGTGGCCAAGATGTCATTCTGATGCTTGTAGTGAGAGCTGTGTTCTTTGTCGAAATCATAAGCATCTGTTCCGACAGTGCGCTCATAGCGGTCGTTTTCCGAAGAGTTCTCGCGCAAGATGTATTTGGTGCCGACTTCGAGCGTGTGCATCTTTCCTATGGGTGTGGTGTAATCGGCCTGGAAAGTGTGTTCTGTGGTATGTTGCGAGCCGTCGTTATGCTGATCGTGCATGCGTTTGAGAAAGTCCTGCCAATCGGCGGCTGCATGCATGTCACTATAGTTGGAATAAGAATCCGAGCTTTGCGGGCGGGTATTTATCTTATAGGAGAAGGTGAGCATGCGCTCTTTCACACGAAACAGACGCTGGTAATCAATGCTGCCGTCGATGGAATACCATGAGCTCTTGCCGTCAATGTTCGAGGTATAGCGATAGAGTTCGTTGTCCGTACCCGGTGCAATGGCCCGGATGTTGTTCTCCCCTATGTTTTTATGTCCGCCTCCCCACAGGCCGAATGACATGCTCAGCAGGCGCAAGGTGTCTATCTCATAACTTGCCTCCATGCTACCCGACTGAAAATCACCGTGCCCCTTGCTCATTCCGTTATAATTCAAATCCGAAGAAGTTTCGGTGATACGGCCTTTTGTGCGGCGGTTTCCGCCGGAATAGCCGCGCGGCTGGTCGTGATAGTTATAGTTGTAGCGGCCGCTGACTGTCAGTTTGCCGCTCTTTACCGTGCCGAATAGGCCGGTTCCTATGCCCCTGTTGCTGACATTCCCGCTGAAAGTAGCTGTATAGCCCTCCAATCCTCTGCCCACAGTGACGATGTTAAGGATGCCTCCCACGCCTTCGGCATCGTATTTAGGCCCGGGATTGGTTATCACTTCGATGTGCTTGATGGAGTTGGCAGGCATGCTCTTCAATACCTCCGTGGGATTGTTACTCATCATGTTGTTGGGCCTCCCGTTGACGTAGACCTTGAAGCTGCCGCTACCGTTTACCTTAATGTTATCTTCCCCGTCCACCGTCACCAAAGGCACTTTGCGGAGCATCTCCAAAACGGAATTCGATTTGGAGTCAGGGTCGTCCTGCACATTATATTCTATCTTGTCTATATCTGCTTTCACCAAGGGCTTTTGGGCCACAACTTCCACCTGGGCCAATTCGTTGGTGGCATCTACGGCATACAAAGTGCCGAAGTCTACCTCCTTCTTTCCTGCCTCCACCGTAAAATTCTTCACGATAGGCATGCGTCCCACTGAGGTGATGGTCAGCACGAAGTTGCCCGTACCGGGCACTTTCTCCTGAAAACGTCCTTTCATATCAGTCACCATCATCTTCAAGGCTCGCTCAGGCGTCTCTTTCTTTGCGATTTTAACCGTGGCGTAAGGCTCTCCTTCGAGGGTGAGCGAGTCCTGCAGGACACCTTTAACTTGGAAAAACAAGGGAGCCGTACTTTGTGCCGCAAGCATTCCGGATAACATCAGCATCCACAGCAGCGCAGTCCATTTCATTTTCATTATTTTCATGTTTAGTGATTATTCATTCATAATTGCTTTAGATATCAGACGCCGTTCACCTTGGTTTTGTCACAAAGATTGTGACAAAAATAGTTTCTTTTTATGCCCTTACGAGAAGTTCGGAGTTAAAAAAGTAGAAAAAGTTCAGAAGCAACCTGCATAGAACAATTCATAAGACGTAAAAGAGCAACAGCAGACAGATGTTCACGGCTATGACACAGCCAAAACCTTTCAATATCCACGGGCGCAAAGGGTTCTGTCGGCCGGCAAAAAACAATGCGTAGCACATGTTCACCGCAATGTTGCTGACAATGGCCTGCATGCTGCAAGCTGTGATAACCGTCACAGCCACGCTACCCGTGCCTTGAAGCAGGTTCAGGATGAAAGGAGTAATGTCACTGAAACCGGAAATGAAAGAAAGCAGGTTCAATCCACTCGTACCGGCATATATCAGCGTATAATGGGTCAGGATAGTGAACACGACGAACAACACGGCAAAGATGAGTGCCACTTTGAACTCCAACGGATTGCTGCTGTCTTCTTCCTCATGCGTGCGACCGTCGCTATCCACCCGTTTATACCGGAAATGCAGATACCATGCCGTGCCTGCCGCCACAACCGACATCAGCAACAAATAGGGATAAATGATCAGCAACGTCTCACGGCTGAAGATACCTATCAGTATCAGAAAACGCAGAAACATCATGCTTATCGCCAACAGCATGGCGGCCACATATTCCGGAGCATCGTGCACGGAAGCGTCGCGACTCTTACGAGCTAATACGGAGATGGTGGCCGTGCTGCTATACAGTCCTCCCACAATGCCCGAAACCAGCACGCCCGATTCGTGGAAGACGTAACGCTTGAGCAGATACGAGAGGTAGGAGATGCCCGATACCACCACCGTGGCCAGCCAGATGGTGTAAGGCGTCAGGTTGATACCGGGGATGAGATTCTTATTGGGCAGCATGGGCAGGATGATGCCGCTGATGGCAAGAAACTTGGCAAGCGTTATCATCTCGTCGTTCTTCATGCGCTGCGCCAGCTCCGTAAAGGTGTGCTTCAGTTCGGTGAAGAGCAGCACCGTCACGACGACCATGACGTAGAACCATGACGGCTGCGTGGCCACAATAGGTGCTATGCAGTAGGTGATAAGCGCAATGACAATGGTAGTTACGCCGAACACATGGAACTGTGCCTGCTTCACGTAGTAGTTCAATCCGAGCAGCAAGCCCAGAACAGCTCCGCCACCCATGAAGAGGCGATACTCCACAGGGTCGAGGATGTAAAGCAGATAGCCCAGAATGCCGATGAAGGTAAACGTACGGTCGGTGCCGAAGAGCGTGGTCTCACCTTCGCGCTTCAAGCTGATTTTACGCTGCGAAAGCCCGATGAGCAGAGAAAACAGGGTGACCAGAATAAAGGAGACCAGTTCTCTTGGCAAGTACTCGTAAAGTTTTTCCATGATCGGCGCAAGGATTACGGTGAGTTATTGGTTTGCTGCCACGTGCCGAAAGGCTGCTTCATCAGTTGCGAGTTATAATAACGGATGTCGCCCGTCACCTCCCGGCCGAGGAAAGCCGGCTTCACGAACGCCTCATCGGCCGAGGAAAGCTCCACTTCGGCCAAGGTCAGCCCCTCGTTATCGCCTCGAAACTCGTCCACCTCGAAGATGTGGCGGCCGCTACGCACCAAATAGCGCGTCTTGTCGATGACGCCCGGTTCGCACAGCCGCATCAACTCTTCGGCCTCTTCAAGCGGAAGTTCCCTCTCCCATTCGTAGCGTGCGGTTCCCGACGCATCGGACGGTCCCTTGATGGTGAGATAGCCTTTGCCGTCGCGAATGCGCACCCTCACCGTCCGCCCGCGCGCACTGCTGATGTAGCCTTGCACGATGCGGCTCTGTGCGTGGGCTTGCGACTTATACTCGCCCGTCACAAGGAATTTCCGTTCTATCTCCTGCGGCATCTCTGTCTTGTCTAAGTTTTATCAGCCCCAGTAAGAGTAGCCCACAAACATGGCTATAACCAAAACGATGGCTACGATGCCGATGACAATCATCACTCTCTTGGCTTGTTGCTCCTCTTTCAGGCTGTGCATTTCCTTCTTCTTACTTTTTCCCATGGCGTTTTTGCTGTTTAAAGTTCTACGATGAACAAAGTAAGAGGAAATCCGGGAAGTTTCCAAACGAAAAAGAGAAAAAAGTTCCGTAACCAGTAGAAGATAAGTTCCACTAAGAAGTGCAAATATTCTCTGTTATTATAAGATGACTATGAAAAACACTCGGGGAGCGCTGTCGGCAAGGGACTGAAAGCCCCGGCGAGACAAAAGATTTCAGTAGCAATACAAAAAAGAGAAAAGGGAGACCGAAATCTCCCCGAGATTAATCAACTTTGTATTGTCATATGACAATATCATCAATTAACCTCAGCACAAAATTATATAGAAAAATCGAGTTTTTCTATACCGGCGTAATAAAAACCGAGGCCGGCCCACAAACTCAGCTTCATGCTTTGTTTAATTGTTACGAATGTCCTATATTTAAGGAGTGTAACTAAAAAATCTCAAATATGGACAAAGACAGAATCGTGGCCGGCCTCGATGTGCACAAAGATACAGTTTATCTCTGTGTGTTGGACACTGCAGAGACCGTTATTTTTGCAAATGTTTATGGCACATTAACTCCGGATTTGCAACTTATGTGTTCGGATATGGTTTCTCATGGGGTGACAGAGGCGGCAATGGAAAGCACCTCGACCTATTGGGTTCCGGTGTGGAATGCCTTGTGCGATAGCATGTCGCTCAAATTGGTAAATCCTTATTTTATAAAGCAGCTTCCCGGTCGCAAGAGTGATGTGAAAGATGCCCAATGGATAGCGGAGTGTCTGTTGAAGCATCTGATTCGGGGAAGTTTTGTGCCGGAGAAGAGCGTGCAGGATATGCGCAAGTATAACCGTCGCATCTTCGACCTGAATGAAGACCTGAATAAATTGGACGCTGCTTTACAGCGATGTGGTTTCCGGTTAAGTAACTATGTATCCCGCGTCAATGGAAAAAGTTATCAGAAGTGCGTCCGTGCGATAATAACCGGGATAACAGCCCCTGAGGAGTTGGTGAAACTCATTCATGGAAAAACTCTACGTAAATACGGACTTAACATCATAAAGGATGCCGTAACGGGTGACTTTCACCAGGCAGACATCTGTTTATTAAAGCAATACGCAGAGCTTATAGACGTAATCGGGCGACAAATCGAAGAATGCAGGCAAGCTCTCATTGCCATGTGTCAGGAACATTTCCCGAAACAATTCAAACGTCTACAGAGCATCCCCGGTGTTAAAGAACGCGCAGCTTCAGCTATAATTGCGGAGACCGGGGCTGACATGAAACCGTTTGAAAAAGCAACAAATCTTGTTGGATGGTGTGGATTGAAACCACGCAATGATATAAGCAACAATAAAGTCAAGAGCAATAGGACGACGCATGGGAACCGATTCCTGCGTCAGATATTGGTTGAAATATCCTGGGGCGCATCAAGAACCCGAAACTGCTTTTTCTCAAACTTCAGCTACGTGCAATGCACCCAACGGCATAAGAACAAGATGAAGATACAAGTAGCCATCGCCCGAAAGATATTAGTCGCGGTATGGCACATGCTGACAAAAGATGAGGATTTTATGGATGTTTATCTCAAGCGTCTTGAAAAGGAGGCGGAATGGCAAAATAAAATCCGGGAATTAGAATCGTTATTGGTCGGATAGACCATTCCGATAGACCTCTATTGACAACATAATTATCTTTGTGCCGCCACATGAGCACGTTTACAAAATTATTGCATCCATAGAGGGATTGGACACCGGCGTAGTCCTTCCAGGCTGAAGAGGAAAGTAAAAAACTTTATTAGTACAGACGACAAAATACTTGTCGTCTAAAGAGACTTATGGGAAAAGTTTACGAGCTATAATATAACCAACGGAATACGAATCGGTTAAATATGGATATATAATAGATGGAGATTTCTCTTTTTAGAGGAAAGATACACGATTTTTGTATTGCTGAAAAAGAGAATGTCGGTAAAAGACATTGCAGATACGATAAATGTACTTTACAGCACTGTTTATCGTGAGTTAAAACGCAACAAAGGACGACACCATTACCATTACGGTGTTGCCCAAAAGCAGTGCGATGAACGTAAGCGACGGATGCGCAAACACCGCAAATTCAGTTTCGAGATGCGAAAGGAAATCATCGCACTCATGGTTAATGAGCAATGGTCGCCCGAGCAAATCCGGGGATGGATGCTGCGTGGGGGAAAAGCGTGCGTCTGCGGCGAAACCATTTACAGCTACCTCCACTTCGACCGTTCCTACGGAGGCGAACTCTACAAGAGTTGTCGGCACAGGCTGCAGCACATCAAAAGAAACAGCCCCGCTGCCTATACGGCCATCAAGGAAAGGGCCATGATAGACCAGCGGGACCCGCAGGCCGACGGGACACGATTCGGAGATTGGGAAATGGATACCATCATCGGAAAAGACGGCAGAGGGGCTATTGTTACACTTGTAGAGCGAAGCAAAGACTATCTGCTCATGAGAAAGCTGCCACAGGGGAAGAATGCACAAGCCCTTGCAAGAACCGTCGTGGCCATGATGACGCCTTTCATCGGAAATATCAAAAATCACCACGGACAACGGAAGCGAGTTTGCCTGTCATAAGCTTATCGCACAACGACTCAAAACAAAGGTTTGCTCCGCACATCCCTATGCCTCATGGGAGAAAGGAAACATTCAGAACACAAACAAGCTCATCAGGCAATACATCCCAAAAGGTACAGCTTTTGAACAATATAACGACCAACTGATAAAACAAATACAGATGAAAATAAATGCAAGACCAAGAAAAAACTTAATTTCTCTACACCAAAACAAGAGTTTTACAACTACTCATATAAATTTGCACTTGCTATTGGAATCTACCCAGTAAGGATTACATATAAGAGGAATCTCTACCCTTGATTTTTGGATAATTATCGATATCTTTGCAGACATTACGGACAGTAATGCCCTTACTCCCATTAGGAACTAAAAATACAGTATATGTCAAAAGAAAAAATCATCCTTACGGGCGACCGCCCCACGGGACGGCTGCACATAGGACACTATGTAGGCTCATTGAGAAGAAGAGTGGAACTGCAAAATTCCGGTTTATATGACAAGACGTTCGTCTTCATAGCCGATGCACAAGCACTGACCGACAATATGGAGAATCCGGAAAAAGTGCGTCAGAACGTCATCGAAGTAGCCCTCGACTATCTGGCATGCGGCCTGGACCCGACGAAAAGTACCATCTTCATCCAATCTCAGATTCCGGAGCTTTGCGAACTTTCCTTTTACTACATGAATTTAGTCACCGTCAGCCGCCTGCAACGCAATCCGACTGTGAAGACCGAGATACAGATACGCAACTTCGAGACAAGCATCCCCGTAGGCTTCTTCACCTATCCCATCAGCCAGGCAGCCGACATTACAGCCTTCCGTGCCACCATCGTGCCCGTAGGCGAAGATCAGGAACCCATGCTGGAACAAGCACGCGAAATTGTACGCCGCTTCAATTATATATATGGTGAAACGCTCGTCGAACCCGAAATTCTCCTGCCCGAAAACGCAGCCTGCCTGCGCCTGCCGGGAACCGATGGAAAGGCCAAGATGAGCAAGTCGCTCGGCAATTGTATCTACTTATCCGACACCGCTGAAGACGTGGAAAAGAAGGTAAAAAGCATGTACACTGACCCCGACCACTTGCGTGTTTCCGACCCCGGAAAGCTTGAAGGCAACACGGTATTCACCTACTTAGATGCTTTCTGCCGGCCCGAGCACTTCGGCCTCTATCTTCCTGAATATCCCAATCTGGACGAATTGAAAGCCCACTACCAACGTGGTGGGCTGGGCGACATAAAGGTAAAAAAGTTCCTCAACGCCATCATGCAGGAAACGTTAGAGCCGATTCGCAATCGTCGCAAAAAGTTCGAAAAAGACATTCCCACCATCTACGAAATGTTGAAAAAAGGTTGCGATACAGCCCGCGAAACGGCTGCCGCCACTTTGGACGATGTGCGCAAAGCCATGAAGATTAATTATTTTGATGACGCAGAACTGATTGCCGAACAAATGAGAAAATTCAGCGAAGAATAATCTTTGTTGCGCCTTATACTGAAATATTTCAAAACCAAAGTGACCTCAAGAAGCCGGATGATTCATGATCTATATCCGGCTTCTTGAGGTCACTTTGGTTTTAGGTCGTCAAAGCAAAAGACAGTGACTCACCGCCTCATTTATTGAAAAGCTTTTCTATTTCTTCCTCCTTAATGGTTGCCAGCACCACCCGCCCGTCAGGAGTATAGTTAGGAGTGGGACAGGCAAACAGGCTATCCACGAGGTTCGCCATTTCATCATTACTCAGCACTTGCCCATAAACGATGGCGGCAGCACGAGCCAATGCAGATGCAAGAATCGTCTGCACCTCTTCCTTCACATCGCTTCCTTTCTCCATGGCGGTATGCACCATATTTCCGATCAATTCCACCGGATTCAACCCTTCGATGCCCGAAGGTATGCCATTGATGGCATAGCTGCCGCCACCCAACGAGCTCAAGTCGAAACCTACCGCCGACAAATCGTCCATGATACTTTCGAGTACAGCAGCTTCGGAGGCTGGCAAACGGATTATCTCCGGGAAAAGTACCCCTTGCGACACTCCTTGTTTCTGATTAATCTGGCTCATATAACGATCGAACAGTACACGGACATGCGCACGATGTTGGTCTATCAGCATCAGACCGGACTTTACAGAAGTCAGAATGAAACGCCCCTTGAACTGAAAATGTTGAGCACCTTTTTCTATGGAGACTTCACTTCCACGGAAAGAAGCTAATGTTGCACCGGCAGGGGTGGCACTCGGACGATATGACATGTCCGGTTCTTCTCCCGAAGCAAAGGAACCTCCCTCCTCCTCTTCGACAAAGGGCTGTTCTCTCATCAACTCGTTCATCCTACTGCCTTTCTCCAGACCGGAATAAAACCCCTCCCACTCCACTTTCGGACGCGAATAATTTCCGCCTCCCCCATAAGAAGAGGACGTTTTAAAAGGATTGAATTCGGCATTATAGTGCACTTTCGGAGGTTCAACCGGCCTCATTTGCTCGAATGCCGGAATATCGGGCATGTCTTCCGTATCAAAATCAATGGTAGGAACAGCGCTGAACCTCCCCAAAGCCTCTTTAACTGCCGCCGACAAAATCTGCCAGATGGCTTGCTCGTTTTCAAACTTGATTTCCGTCTTTGTGGGATGGATGTTCACATCAATATTTGCCGGATCGACCTCTAAATAAATAAAATAGGAGATTTGCTCACTGGCTGGAATCAGTTGTTCGTACGCATCCATCACAGCCTTATGAAAATAAGGGTGCCGCATGTAACGCCCGTTCACAAAGAAATACTGATGCGCTCCTTTCTTACGCGACGTCTCGGGCTTGGCAACAAAACCTGAAATCTTAATCATGGTCGTGTCAACTTCCACAGTCAGTAACTGCTGGTTCAGCTTCTTGCCGAATATGGCCAAAATACGTTGCCGTAGAGGTATCACCGGTAAATTGAACAACTCACTGTCGTTGCTATACAAATAGAAAGCCACCTCGGGGTGTACCAACGCAATACGTTCGAACTCCGTAAGGATGTTACTCAACTCTGTGGAATTAGCTTTCAGGAATTTACGCCGGGCAGGAATATTAAAGAAGAGATTTTTGATGGAGAAGTTACTCCCCTTAGGGCAAGATACAGCCTCCTGACTCTCAACCTTAGAGCCGGCAATCAACAAGCGTGTACCCAGTTCTTCATTCTCCGGCCGTGTTTTCAGCTCCACCTCGGCCACAGCGGCAATGGAAGCCAACGCCTCACCACGAAAGCCCATAGTGCGCAAAGCGAACAAATCGGCCGCCTCGCGTATCTTTGAAGTAGCATGCCGCTCAAAAGAGAGGCGTGCATCGGTTTCGGACATTCCTTTCCCGTCATCAATCACTTGGATACAGGTCTTACCGGCATCGGTAATCAACACATGTATTTCACGGGCTTCGGCATCAATCGCATTTTCCACCAGTTCTTTCACCACAGATGCCGGACGCTGAATCACCTCTCCGGCTGCTATCTGATTAGCAACCGAATCGGGCAGCAAATGAATAATATCGCTCATAAACAACTACAATTTAGCAAGTATACGTTAAGAAAAGGAAGAAGCCGAATGTCATTCGGCAACAACTACTATATAATCCCGCTACTGATGGCATACCATAGGTAAATCAGCAAGGCAATGACCACAAGCACGATTCCCAGATGCAACGGCTTACGTCCACTCTCTTTCCGACGTTTCAGGTGGGTGGTTCCTTCAACGAATTTGCCTCGGATATCTTCAGGAGAAAACTCTTTCTCCGGCAGCATACCCAAGTCACGTTTGGCTTTTTCTTCCATCTTAGCCAACTTCTCTTTCCGCTCGTCCACATAGATATATGAATGGTGGAAGCCACGAGGCTTCCGCATCGTAAACATTCCCATTGCCTTACTTTTTATTTCGTTTAATATGCATGTTCCTTGGAGAAACCACAGACTTCCGGTCACTCTTCTTCAACACTTCGCCCGCCTTCTTGCCTCTCCACTCAAAGATATCTTCCTTGTTTTTCGGACGGATATAGTCAAACCATGCAAAAGAGGGAAGCTTGCTCTTTTCTGCGGGAATCTGATCCAGAGGATAGGCTGTGCCGGTGGTTTTTCCTACAAAAACCCCACGTTCCATTTTCCTGTCCTTCAGATACATTTTCAACAATCCTCCTTCGGAATAGTTCATCATAATCAATGAACTGTCTTTTTCTTCTACCGGATAGTAGACCACTAGCACATTGCCGTTGACTTCGACCCTGCGCATATCTCCATCCACGAAGAAGGCTTTCATTTCCTTGCCAGACACCTGATTGTAATGGATGCTGTCCATCTTTTCTACCGTCAACGCCTGACGAATAATATGCGCCCAATCGATGGTGCTATCGTTCATATAGACTTTGATCTCTTCGCCCAGCAACTGCTGTTCTCCATGCCACAGAATAGGGTCGGTATACATTGTCATGCAGGAGTCTTTTGAGTTGTAGACCAAAGAGTCGCACACCGCTTGCACATCCGTGCGATAGGCCCGAACCTTGTGATAGGCACGCATCTCCCGATACATGGAGTCGGTATTCAGATGATAAGTGATCAACCGCAAAGTGTCGGCGTGCATAAACAGACTGTCGACTTGCGAATAATCAACAGCCATTGCACGCTGGGTGGCTACGGCATTACCGGTAAGTTCATTATAGAAACAATAGTCGCCGGTAAGCATATTCCGGTTCACCGTATCATTCATCTGCACATTGTCAAAAGCTTCGCCATAGCCCAGCTTGCGATCGTAGAAAAGACTGTCACCGGTCAATTTCTTGCCTTCGTTGATCAGAATGGAACGGTCAAGCAACTCTGCCTGTTCGGTAGTTGTGTTGTACACTCCACGTTCGGAATAGATGTGGTTCTGCTCACTTACGATATCGGAAGGCCCTAAAATAGTGGCAACTTTAGTTGCCGTACTATACTTCAACGTGTCCGATGTCAGCACGAATTTCGGATTTACCAATTTCACGACATGGTTGAAAACTGCCAGCTTCGTAGTCGGACTATACTCTCCCCATTCGGAAGTAAGTACGTTTTCTTCATCGGTCAATGTCCCGCCTTCAAAATAGTAACCTAAATTATACAAGCGATCATAGTTCAAGCTGTCAGTGGTCAACTCGGTTTTACGATTAATCATGCGCACATTTTCGCGCAACATGGCCAACTGCGACATCCCGTCGTAGTAGAGATAGTCACCGTAAATAAATAAGGTGTCTCCCTGCTCCATACGCACGTTGCCAAATGCCTCGACCGAGTTTATCTTCTCGAAGATCAAAGCACTGTCGCAGAACATGTACATGCTGTCGTGCTTCAGCCTTACCGAACCAACAAGTATCTGCACATCGGGACGCGAAAGTTTATCGGCTTGAGCCTCATCGGCATAGAGCAAATCCACACGGGTTTTCTGCTTTCCGGTTGCCGGCACTTGTTGCCGATCTGTTCCCTCCACTTTATTTTTAGCAGTAGCGGCCTTCGTTTTTTTATCCTGGGCACTCAACAGGCAGATGCCAAACAAGCATAGAATACCTATCAAGAGGAATCTATGCTTGTTTAGAAAATGAGTTTTTATATACTTTTTTTGCATACAAAATTATGTAAATCCCTACGGGTCAATCTTTAATCCAGCCCGGATATTTGAACGCACAGTTATTTTTCCAATTGTCCTTGATGCGGACATAAGTATGCTTCTGCTTCTCGCGAATCCATTTATCCAATACTTGGCTGCGATGTTTTTCAAGTACTATTTCCTTCAGGTTCTGATAGTCGTCGGCAATCGTTGCTTTATGCCCTGCCGTGCGACTTTTTAATTTCACAATCACGCACTCTTCTTTTCCCGTCTTTTGCGGAATCATAGTGAATGCCTCGGAAATTTCACCCACTTTCATCTTGTCTACCACCTTGGCTATCTCAGGGGGGAGTTCCTGCATCTCAAATTTGGATGTATTCGAGTTGGGGTTGGGCAGCAAGCCATGGTTATTACGTGTATCCTTGTCCTGCGAAAGCACGGAGGCAGCCTCCTCGAACGAGAACTTGCCATTACGGATATCATCGGCAATGGAGTCCAAACGTACACAGCCGGCCGTCAAAGCCGCTTCCGGAATATGAGGCTTCAAAAGGAGATGACGCACTTTGATGCGGTCGCCACGTTTTTCCATCAGCTGAATGATATGGAAACCATATTCCGACTCCACTATTTTGGAAACCTTGTTCGGATCTTGCAGGTTGAAAGCCACATTGGCAAAAGCCGGGTCTAAATAGCCGCGCCCGGTAAACGGCATCTCGCCGCCATTGATTGCCGACGCACGATCGTCAGAATAGAGGCGAGCCAGCATGGAGAAGCTTTCGCCTTTATTGACACGCTCGGTATATTCCCGCAAACGTCTTTTTACATCTTCAATCTCCTCCAAAGGGATTTTGGGTTGCTGGGTGATAATCTGCACTTCCACCTGAGTCGGGATATAAGGAATACTGTCTTGCGGCAAATCCTTAAAATAACGGCGTACTTCGGCCGGAGTCACTTTTACTTCTCCAACTAATTTCTGCTGCATCTTCTGCACCTTCAACCCTTCTCGCGCATTCTCGCGCAATGTTTCACGAATCTGGCTGGAGGTCTTATTGAAGTATTCCTCCATCTTCTCGCGAGAGCCGATATTGGAAATGTACATATTCGTCATATAGTCCACACGCTGCACAACTTCATTTTCGGAAACCTCAATACTATCAAGTGCCGCCTGATGAAGATATAGCTTTTGCACGGCTATCTCTTCCGGTATCACACAGTAAGGGTCACGGTCGAATTTTCGTCCTTCATAGAGTGCACTCATGCGGGCCTCCTCCACTTCGGACTTCAAGATGGCCTCGTCGCCTATTACCCATACCACCTCATCAATCACGTTGTCTTGCCCATAAACGGTAGGCCCGAACCATAGTGTCAAGGCTAATAAAACTACAAACTTAAAGTTCATACACATTTTCATTCTTGATATCTTATTCTAAATAATATTTAATCTTGTCTTTCTTCACTGCACTCTGATACAAGTCGTCTTTCACCTTTTTCATGAAATCCACTTGCTTCATGTTCAGCAACATGTCTTTCACCCGGGCATGTGCAAACTCGTAGGGTGCCTGCTCACCCGCCGAACGAAGGTCGCTCACATTCAGAAAATAATAAAAGGACTTATCTTTCAATTCAATTTGCCGATGTTCACCGAGATACCCTTCCACATCGGTTACATTCAATGGCATCATAGCCAAAACATCCGATGCCGGCACCCATTTGTCGTAAAAATACTCATACTTCACGGCATTTTGCAAGCTATATTTTTCCAACTTTTCCACAGCTTCACGCCCTTCTGTCTTGTACCAACGGCGAACATTGGATAACTGCGGAGCCGACAAAGGGACTTTAATGAACAAACCTCTTATCAAGGGGTATTCTACTTTAAAGAGAGCCAGATTTTTCTCATAATAATCCATCAAGTCCTGTTCGGAAATTTCATTTGAAAGCTGTTGATGTATTAAAGCCTGCTGGTAGGTATGCACTATCAAAGCCCTACGATAATTCTCCACAAGTTTCTCTATTTCGCCATTATTGGGAATGTTATCCATTGCTTTATCGTACAGCAGCACATCTTCCGCCCAATTGCGTATATAATGTTCGGCAAACAACAAACTGTCATCTTTCGACAAACCTGACGGCTGCACCGATTGCAAATCTTCCTTATAAAGGAAACAGCCATCGAGCTCCACCAAAGGTATCCGCCCTTCATGGTCGTGCCGTCTGTTGCATGCCATGCAGAGGCAGAGAATCAAAAGTCCCAAACCGATTGTTCGCATCGCCAACTGATCTTTATTGTTTTTAAAATACGAAGATAATGTTTTAATCGGTTGCATCAGTGATTATTAACTGTTTTTAAAACCTCTTGTTCTATTTCAACCTTAGCGGCAGAACGCAACTTTGCCGTCCAATGCGCCTCCAGATGATTCCGATAGGCTATGACTACGGCTTCACGTATTTCCTCCCAACTATCCGGGTTCTTTTGCTTCTTGCCAAGCACTATCGTAAAAGGATATGACAAAATTGGAGTTGTTCCTTTCTTTCTAAAAACCAACAGATCCACATACTCATTGTCACCGGGAGCGAATGTTCCTTGCTCTGCTTGTATCCGTTGCTTTCCTTCGGCATTAAAGGCCAACCGGACAGCATTTTTCCACTCGGATTCCGGAAGCTTTTTCAAGATCCTCCGGGCTTGCTTGGCTACCCGTTTGGTAGCACAATGCAACACCATCCCTTTATAATGCGGCTCCTCCCAATGAAAATCCGAACGATGAATTTCAAAATAGCCTTTCAGTTCCGCCTCATTCCTCACTTTCTCTTCGCCGATTTCACGATGCATAATTTCGGCGAGCAATATGCTGTCACAACACTCTTGCAATAGCACCCTGAACTTCGGATGTTTCTGCTCCAAACGGCTGTTCTCATAATCCAGCACGGTCTTCATGACAAACTCCTCCAACTGCTTGCGAAGCCCGGCCGGATGCGCAGCCGCGAAAATGGAAAAGTCCTCTCCGGTATACGATTTTCCGTCCAACGCAAACAGTGCCCGACGCGTACCACCTGTCGATAGAAGTTCGTCCATGCCTGCCTTATCAGGCGTATAGCGATACTCCTTCTTCAGTTTTTCCACAAAAGTTCGGGTAATCTTCTTTCCTCCATGCCGAAAGGCTTGGCAATGGATGATTTCATCCTTCACTTCATCAAACGATGGATGCTCCTTGCGTTCAAGAACTTTCACAATGTGAATGCCCTGCGGCGTGAAGAACGGAGGAGAGAACTCTCCTACCTTCAAGCCAAACGCAACATCTTCAAACTCTATCGGCATTTGCTTTCGGCTCACCCAAAAAGAGCTCTTGTCATCAGAAAAGAGATTGACACAAGCATCGAAATCCATTGCCGCCTCCGCTGTCTCCAACTGTCTGAAGACGGAATCCATTTTGTGTTCTACCTCCCGAATCGCATGCCCGGAGATATTTTGAGGAAGGTATTTAAAGATATGCCTCACCAGCACTTGCCCGACAGGATGGCCGGATGTCTGCTTATCGTAAAAGTCGTGCGCCTCTTTGCCGGCAGCTTCCATATCCGCCAGGTAAGCCCAGACCAACCGGTTACGATAACGTTCTCGTTCTTTCAGAAAAACGGTGGTCGTATCCAATCCCGCAGCTTTGGCCGCAGCAACTTTCAACTTAAAGTTCACAAAGGATTCGACATACTCATTCAGAACCTTTCGCCCTGCACCTGCATCCACACCTTTTTTATCACAGAAGCGTTCGAACTCGGAACGAAAGACCTCCTTTCCGTCAATACGCACAAGCACCGGATCGTTTTGAGCCGAAGCAGCCAAGACGAATCCCCAAAGTACAAATATCAAAGTAGGTTTAACCATCCTCCACTCTTCTTTAAACTGCGCAAACTTACGGAAAATCTTTGGAATAACCACGACTGAGAAAATACAATGTCGTCGGTTCTCTCAGATATAAGATTTTCCCGGATATAAAGTTCTTTCTTTTCAGATTATCTTACATTTACGCATAGCCCCACTGATTTTCCGATGTGCTGTGTTTCTCCTCCGCCCTCCGCAAGCCGAAATCTTAACATTGTATCGTCTCTCCCGAAAAAAGCGTTCGTGGGGCAAATACAAAACAGCCGACTGTTTTTCCCGAGCAAGATTCCACTCTCCCTCCCTATGAGGGAGTGGCCGGAAAAGAGGCTTAGAGAAGAAGACGGACAGAGTAGGCCGATGGGGACGGACGTTCCATAGAAAACAGCAGGCAAGGTGTAGCACAGGTACAGGGCGGTGAAGACTGTGGCGTTATTGTCGCCTTTTTAACAGGCAAAAGAAAACCTTTTCAACAGAAAGCAGTATTTTTGCACCCATCAATAGCAGAAAAATATCGCCACCGCACATGAGAGTACTACTTATCAATACATCCGAACGCATAGGTGGAGCCGCCGTGGCTGCCACCCGCCTGATGGAGTCGCTCAAGAACCACGGTATCAAAGCCAAACTGCTGGTACGCGACAAGCAGACCGACCAAATCTCCGTGGTGTCGCTGGGACATGGCTGGCACATGGTGTGGAAGTTTGTCTGGGAACGCATCGTCATCTGGGGGGCCAACCGATTCAAGAAAAACAATCTCTTTGCCGTGGATATAGCCAATACGGGGACAGACATCACTTCGCTGCCCGAATTCCGGCAAGCCGACGTCATCCACCTGCATTGGGTCAACCAGGGGATGCTCTCGTTGAAGAACATTGAGAAGATACTGGCTTCGGGCAAGCCCGTGGTCTGGACCATGCACGACATGTGGCCCTGCACCGGCATCTGCCACCATGCCCGCGAGTGCACACACTACCGGCAGGAGTGTCGCAATTGCCCTTTCATCTACGGCGGCGGGAGCAAGCGCGACCTTTCTTACCGAGTCTTCAAAAAGAAGATGAAACTCTACAGAGACCGCCGCATTCACTTCGTGACGTGTAGCCGTTGGCTGGAAGGACAGGCCAAGCAAAGCGCCTTACTGCGCGGACAGGAGGTGACGTCCATCCCCAACCCCATCAACGTCAATCTTTTCAGACCGCACAACCGGAAGGAAGCCCGCACCAAATGCATGCTTCCGCCGGAGATGAAGCTCATGCTCTTCGGTTCGGTGAAGATAACGGACAAGCGAAAGGGCATCAACTATATGGTGGAGGCGTGCCGTCTGCTGGCAGAAAGGCACCCCGAACTGAAGGATGAATTAGGGGTTGTGGCCTTCGGCAAGCAGTCGCAACAGCTGGAAAGTCTCCTGCCTTTCAAGGTCTATTCGATGGACTTTGTCAGCAATGAGCACCGGCTTGTAGATATCTACAACGCCGTGGACATTTTCGTGACCCCTTCGCTGGAAGAGAATCTCCCGAACACCATCATGGAGGCCATGGCGTGCGGCATTCCCTGTGTGGGCTTCAACGTTGGCGGCATTCCGGAGATGATAGACCACCTGCACAACGGCTACGTGGCACAATACAAGTCGTCGGAAGACTTTGCTGACGGCATCTACCGGACACTGAACGACCCGGACTACGCAAGCATTGCAGAACAGGCCGCGCGCAAGGTTGTGTCCAACTACTCGGAGAACATCATCGCCAAGAAATACATCGACCTTTATAATAAAGCGACCCGAAACCATGCAAAGTAACCATCTTACACCGAAGTTCAGCATCATCACCGTGTGCTACAATGCCGAAGCGGAACTGGAAGACACTATTCAGAGCGTCATCACGCAAACCTACCATCACGTGGAATATATCATCGTGGACGGCGCTTCGAACGACGGCACGCCGGCAATCATCGACCGATACAAAGACCGCATCGGCCGTGTGGTGAGTGGACAGGACAAAGGGCTGTATGACGCCATGAACAAAGGGCTCCGTCTGGTCACGGGCGACTACGTGTGTTTCCTCAATGCTGGAGACAGCTTCCACGAAGACGGCACTTTGCAACAAATAGCGAACACCCTTACCCAAGCCGAACTCCCCGACGTGCTGTATGGAGAAACGGAACTGGTGGACAAGGAGGGACATTTCGTCCGCATGCGCCGCCTTGCCGCTCCGGAGGTACTCACATGGCGCAGCTTCAAGCAAGGCATGCTGGTATGCCACCAGGCATTTTTCGCCAAAACAACTTTGGCAGAGCCATATGACTTGCAATACCTTTTCTCCGCCGACTTTGACTGGTGCATCAGAGTCATGAAGAAAGCCAAGAGCCTGCACAACACTCACCTCATCGTCATAGATTATCTGAAGGAAGGAATGACGACCCGGAACCGCAAAGCGTCGCTCATCGAACGCTTCCGCATCATGACGAAACATTACGGACTGATGAGTACGGTAGCATACCACGTGTGGTTCGTGTTGCGCGCCATACTGAAAAAGTAACCCGCCCCAGCCTCTTATCCGTTCAGCAAGGCAGTCAGTTCTTTCATCCCTTCCGATGCGCCTTTCCGGATGACATGTATCTGCCGCATGGAATGCGTATCCACCGGCTTGGGGTCAATCAAGTAGATGTCCGCCTCACGGGGCACATAGCGCAGCAGACCCGCAGCAGGATATACATTCATGGAGGTACCGATGATGACAAACACATCGGCCTTCTCCACATAACCGATGGCTGTCTCTATCTCTGGTACAGCCTCGCCGAACCATACGATGAAAGGACGGAGCGACGAACCGTCTCCGGCTTTGTCATACGGTTTCACCTCATACTCTTCAGGCTTCAGTTCTTTCACATAGCGGGGATTATAAGGATCACGACTGGAACAAACCTTTGTCAACTCACCATGCAGATGAATCACGTGAGTACTGCCCGCCCGCTCGTGCAGATTGTCCACATTCTGCGTCACGACCGTCACATTGAAACTCTTTTCCAACGCAGCAAGCAGCCTGTGTCCCGCATTGGGTTCCACCTCCGACAATTGTTTACGGCGTTCGTTATAGAACCTTATCACCAACTCCGGATTACGCGCATACCCTTCAGGAGTAGCCACCTGTTCCACCGGATATTTGTCCCACAGTCCACCCGCATCACGAAACGTACTGATCCCACTTTCAGCACTCATCCCTGCGCCGGATAAAACAACCAAATTCTTCATTTTTTACTCCTTTCTTTATAGTATCTACAAAGATACGTTTTTTAGCAACATGCCACCGCTTTTTTATTTCATTCCTTTGCCGTGCAGTATTTCACCATATTTGCGTTTACTAAGCAACCATCATTAAAACGAATGATTTATGAAAAGACAAAATCACCTCACTCTCTGCCTGACAGGGACGCTTCTATTTCTTTCTCTCGCTTTGTCCGCTCAAGACAAATCTGCCGGAAGCTCTTCACTCTCCGCACACATAGGCCCCGCTTGGTACACAGGTCGGCTCATGGGAGTCACCGGTGGTGCCAACGACTACCGTAATAACCTGCGAAAAGGAATCAGCTGGGCGCTCCACTATTGGTATAACGGCCGGACATCCTCTAAAGAAAAGGCCGTTGTCAGACCGGGATTCCTCTATCAAGGAAGCCGCTTTCAAGGGAAACAGACAAATGGTTCGGATAAAATCTACCTGAATTATCTGGCACCGCAGATCGGTCTATTTTTCCTCCGTCCCACTTATCAGATACAGCTATCAGCCGGTGCAGGCTACCAATTCTATACCGACAAAAGCATGGTATACGGTAAACCGCGCAAAGTATCCATGGATAAACCGGCTTGTAACCTCTCGCTGGCCGGAGAATACTTTCTGACGAAACAATGGGGACTCTCAACCCGCCTTAACTGGATATTGTCTCACTCCGAAAACTATTCGGTAGACTACAACGGTACACATTGGAAAGTGGAACACCCCGATACCGGTGAAGGACACTTCGGCCAACTGTCGCTACTTTTCGGTTTGAATTATCACTTCTAAAAAACATACCATCATGATGAAAAGATTGTTATACTTGTTTATGCCGCTCCTTTGCTGCGCCTGCGAAGAGAATACTTCTATCGACCCCACCCTAATGCCGGAAGCCACCAAAACCGGCAAAAACACACTGGGCTGCCTGATAGACGGCTGGATATACACCGGTGGACGATTCGGATTACCGAAAGCCACCATTATCAATGATGAGAAAACTGATTATTGCCTGATAGAAACCAAAGTAGGCATATTCAAGACGTTGAGATTCAAACTTGTCAACCCGACGGTTAATGCCGAATGCGCCTATATAGATGCCATCCTCGAAGAAGAGAATATGGGGAATGGCAAAGCTTTCATAACACGTAAGGATGGAACCGTCATCAGCGGCACATTCAGCGGAAACAGAATTACGGAAGGACGATTCGACATCAGATACATAGAAAAGAATACGGAAGAAAACATCGCCTATTAGAAACCGATATGCTTTCTGGCAATTACCGGAAGGCATACCGGTTTACCATCCTTTTCAACTTTATTACTCATCCGCCGAATTAGCGAATCAAGGCTTAAAAGACAGCCTAAACAAAATTAAACGGACAAAAAGCCTTGTCATTCAAATAAAAGACGTATTTTTGCCCCTCGTTAATATGTTAATAGGATTGAACAGATATGCATTCCAATCCCCAACATCATTTTTATGGATAAATTCAGCTACGCCATCGGCCTGGGAATAGGTCAGAATCTCTTAAGTATGGGTGCCAAAGGCATCGCAATAGAAGACTTTGCACAAGCAATCAAAGATGTAGTGGAAGGCAATCAAACTGTCATCAGCCATACAGAGGCTCGTGACATCGTGAACAAATATTTCTCAGAATTGGAGGAAAAAATGAATGCCGCCAGCATAGAACAAGGGCAACAGTTTTTGGAAGAGAACAAAAAACGGCCCGGCATTGTCACATTGCCCAGTGGACTTCAATACGAGGTAATCAATGAAGGAACCGTAGGACGCTATGCCAAAGCAACTGATAAAGTGGAATGTCATTACGAGGGTACTCTGATTGACGGAACCTTGTTCGACAGCTCCATCAAACGTGGACAACCGGCCGTATTCGGCGTCAATCAGGTCATCCCCGGATGGGTAGAAGCCTTGAAACTGATGCCCGAAGGTGCCAAATGGAAACTCTACATCCCCAGCGACCTGGCCTATGGAGCACAAGGAGCAGGTGAAATGATTCCTCCTCACAGCACACTGATTTTCGAAGTAGAACTCCTGAAAATTCTATCATAAGTAAATAACAAATAAAAAGCAAAATGAAAAAAGTATCATTTCTCATGGCTCTTGCAGTAGCCGCAGGGTTGGCTTCTTGCACAGCACAAAGTCCGAAAGCTAATTTAAAAACGGATCTCGACTCATTATCTTATGCCATCGGTATGGCACGTACGGAAGGCCTGGATCAATATCTGGCACAACAAGGTATTGACTCTACTCAGATGGCAGACTTCCTGAAAGGTTTTAACGAAGGAGCCGGCAAAATCGACAAGAAAGATGCAGCTTACATGGCAGGTCTGCAGGTAGGCCAGATGGTGAGCAAACAATGGGTAGATGGTTTCAACCAACAAATATTCGGAGGAGACTCTACGAAGACCATCAGCCGCGAAAACTTGTTGGCAGGCTTCGTTGCCGGCGTTATAGGCAAGGGTGGCGCCATGGATATGGCAAAGGCACAAGAGTATATGAACACTCAAATGGAAGCCATCAAAGAAAAAGCTACTGCCGAGAAGTATGCCGACAACAAAGCTGCCGGTGAGAAATTCCTTGCAGAAAACAAGGACAAAGAAGGCGTGGTAACCACTCCGAGCGGTCTGCAATACAAAATCATCACCAAAGGTAACGGCGCTATCCCGGCCGACACCAGCAAAGTGAAAGTGAACTACAAAGGTACGCTGATTGACGGAACAGAGTTCGACAGCTCTTACAAGCGCAACGAACCTGCCACTTTCCTTGCCAATCAAGTAATCAAAGGATGGACCGAAGCCCTCACAATGATGCCGGTAGGCTCAAAATGGGAACTTTACATCCCTTACGACCTTGCATACGGTTCAAGAGAAACCGGCGGCCAAATCAAGCCGTTCTCTACTCTGGTTTTTGAAGTAGAATTGTTGGGAATCGAAAAATAACACAGATGTATGATAAAAAATAAGGGCGTCTTATTAAGACGCCCTTATTTTTTATCATATAAGAAACCTATCAGTATTTATGCGCTTCGGCGAACTCTCTTGACACAGAGTTACAGAAACTCTTGCAAACCTCCGCCGCAAACTCTATGCCGCACCCGATGATTCTGTCCCAAGTAGTTTCACTCATGTTATTCAAGTCTCTATGTCGCACCCCGTACTTCAGCAACCCGTAGATGATACCGGCATTGAAATTGTCTCCCGCACCGACGGTGCTGACTGCTTCCAACGGCGGAATGGAATATTCCTTGGAGATGCTGCCGGTGCGCAACGATATCTGCTCTGCTCCTGCCGTGCATAGAAAGTTGGAGCAATAGAACTTGATTTTTTCCTTATAGATTTCGTCGGCTTCACGCCGGTTGTACATGTAAAAGAAATCTTCCTGCGAACCGCGCACGATGTCGGCATATTCCAGATTCTCGATGATGGTAGGGGTCAGCTTGATGGCTTCTTCTTTGTGCGATGAACGGAAATTGGGGTCGTAATACACAATCGCCTTTCCCCTGTGTGCCCTATCCAGCAATTCCGCCACTTTATCGCGTAACACCGGATTCAAGGCATAATACGAACCAATGATAACAATATCGTCTTCCTCTATTTCGGGATATACGATGTCCAGACGTTGCTTGGGGTAGTCTTTGTAAAAGATGTATTCTGCATCACTACGGTCGTTCAAGAAAGCAAGTGATACAGGCGACTTTCCGTCAGGAAAAACATTGACATGCTCCGTGGAGATTTTGTTCTCGCGCATGAACCCGAGAATCATGTTGCCCACATGGTCATTTCCGGTTTCACTGATAAAGCAGACGGGAACTCCTACGCGTCTCAGCGAGACGATGCCGTTGAACACCGAACCACCGGGCACAGCCGCTGTGGGCTGTTCGTTGCGGAAAATGATGTCCAGTATGGTTTCTCCGATACCTATTACTTTACGCATAGCGATCTTGATTTTTCTCCGAGATAGCCGCCATGATGGCGTTTGGAATAATCTTCGATGGTAAATCCCGTCTTTTTCATGGTCTGCACCACCAGAATATCTCCTATGACGGTCATTGCCGTAGTAGAAGTGGTGGGAGTCATGCCCAAGGAACAGACCTCTTTGGGACTTCCCGTACCGAGGCATACGTCAGATTCGTTTGCCAACGGACTGTTGAGGTTACCGGTAATTACAATGAATTTCAATGTCGGGTTCAGATTATGTGCCAACTGTGTCAGCTCTACAATCTCGCGAGTCTTTCCCGAGTTGGATATGAGCAACAACAGATCGTTTTCTTGCAAGATGCCGAGGTCACCGTGTTGTGCTTCACTGGGATGCAGAAAAACGGAAGGGATGCCGGTGGAGCAAAAGGTAGTAGCTATGTTCATGGCTATCTGTCCTGCCTTGCCCATACCCGAAGTCACCAGTTTTCCTTTTTTGCGATGCACTTGTTCGACGATAAGCTCCACGGCTCGTTCGTACGCGTCCGTCACAGGGATGTTCAATACGGCTTGCGCTTCTTTCTTCAAAAGCTCTTGAATGGATTCGATCATTATACCTGAATTTGGTTAGTAATTAGGTTATAGTTCGCAAATATCCGCAATTTTCCATAAACGGCAATAAGTTTTGTTTTATTTTTATTGCCACAGAAAACACGATAAGTTCCACTAAGAAGTGCAAATAGTCTCTGTGAAGACTCAATGCCTTTTCTCACACAATCTGAAAAGACAGAGGTGATTTCTTCTTTTCTTGTGATACCCGATACCGCAATTCTTTATGCTTATGGAAGCCTGAGATCATACGAGAGCAAGCTTAAGCTCACACTTGAAAGGAGCTTTTCTCACAAGACATTCTGCTTTTTTTGCCGAGGCCATACCTATAAACATTCCTTTTTCCCTAACTTTGCGTCAGCGTTACAGATAAGATAACTTATTTCAATGAAGAACCTGTATCATCTGCACCCCCCCAAAACTCCTGTTGAGCATGGCATTGTTGTGTCCAAGTTCCGGACAACCAGCAAATCGTATAGGAGAAAAACAGATACTAAATCGTCAAACAAGTAACAAGAAAATGCGAACAGTACTTCTTTCATCCGCCTATCTGGCTCCGGTGCAATATTACACCAAACTGCTGGCATACGACAAAGCACTCATCGAACAGTGCGACCATTACATGAAGCAAACCTATCGCAACCGTTGTACCATCGCGGCTCCGGATGGTGAGCTAACCCTTTCCGTTCCCATCGTGAAACCGGACAGCCCGAAATGTATCATGCGCGACATACGCATCTCCGACCATGGTAACTGGAGGCATCTGCATTGGAATGCCATATCGTCTGCCTATAACCACACTCCTTTTTTTGAGTACTACAAAGACGACTTCCACCCTTTCTTCGAAAAGAGATACGAGTTCCTCGCTGATTTCAACGAAGAGCTTTGCCTCCTTGTTTGTTCACTGATAGACATGCAACCCGATATGCAGCGCACTGCCGAATACCGGACTGAACTCACCCCCGATGAGGCAGATTTCCGCGAACGTATCCATCCCAAGAAACACCTCGCGCAAGAAGACACAGAGTTCTTTTCACACCCTTACTATCAAGTCTTTCAAGAGCGGCTCGGATTTTTGCCTAACCTAAGTATCATCGATCTACTCTTCAACATGGGACCTGAAAGTCTGCTCGTACTGCAACAAAGCTACACCGGACAACAGACCGTGAAACCCGCTTTCATCACTTTGAACAAGTGACAGAACCAAAATATATTTAATCGGCTTTCAGCGCATCAATGAGATTAATACTTAATTTTGCAGGCAGACAAAAATTACTTTTAATAGCAAAATCATGAAGAACTTATTCAACATCAAAGACAAAGTAGTGGTCATTACCGGAGGAACCGGAGTGTTGGGACGTGCCATCGCCGCCCATCTGGCCGAAGAAGGAGCCAAAGTAGTAATCTTAGGACGCAAGGCAGAAACAGGAAACGCCATCGTTGACGAAATAAAAACTGCCGGCGGAGAGGCCATGTTCCTGATTACCGACGTGATGAACCGAGAGCTGCTGGAACAAAATCTGGCCGACATACTGAAAGCATACGGGCGGGTGGATACCTTGTTGAATGCTGCAGGCGGCAACATGCCCGGAGCCACCATAGCCCCCACGGGAACTTTCTTCGACTTAAAGGTCGAAGAATTCCAAAGAGTGTTCGACCTGAACCTGACGGGAACCGTGCTACCCACGCAGGTATTCCTCAAACCGATGACGGAACAGAAACAAGGCGTCATCGTCAACTTCTCCAGCATGGCGGCTTTCCGTCCCATGACACGCGTGGCCGGATATGCAGCCGCCAAAGCAGGTATCAGTAACTTCACCGCTTTCATGGCCACCGAGGTAGCAAAGAAGTTTGGTGAAGGAATACGCGTAAATGCCATTGCGCCGGGATTCTTCCTGACGGAACAGAACCGCTCCTTGCTGACCAACCCTGACGGAAGCTACACACAACGCGGACAAGACGTCATCCGGCAAACTCCTTTCGGGCGCATGGGTCGTGCCGAAGAGCTGTGCGGAACCATCCAATACCTCATCAGCGACGCTTCGAGCTTCGTCACCGGAACCGTTGCCGTGGTAGACGGAGGATTCAATGTCTTTGCCATGTAACGGGAAGTAGGCTCTTTCCGATTCGAAGTGAAAAATCTCAAGATTCCTTCTCTTCCGCCTTCCTCGCCTCCTTTCTTTCAAGATAGAGAGAGCCGAAGCAGGCGGAAGAAACTACTTCAATATCCGATGGTGAAGCGTGTTTTGTGATGAGCGGGTTTCTCAAGTTCGTTTACCATGGCCATCGCATAGTCTTGAACAGAGATGTGGCTATTGCCGTTTTCATCAACAATCAAATCATCCTTTCCCAAACGGAACTTGCCGGTCTTTTCGCCTTTCTCGTCGAAAGTGCCTGCCGGAGAGAAAAAGACCCAGTCGATATCGTTCTCGTTCATCAGCGTGTCAAGATAGAAATTGCCGAGCGGGCGTACACCATCCATAATCTCTGCGGGGATAGCACCCGAGTCGACAACACGCAATCCCGGTTTCACGAAGAGCGTTCCTGCGCCTCCTACGATGAGCAGACGATCTACTCCACTCTTCTTGACAGCTTGAAGAATCTTTGGATAGTTGGTCTCGATGAGTACCTTGATATCAGGATTCATCCAACCGGGATTGTAGGCCGAAATAACGGCATCCTTGCCCTTTGCAATCTCGGCAATGGCGTCTACATTGCCTACATCTTCTCTAACAGCAGTGATCGAAGCGTGCTTGGGAAGTTTATCTATGTCACGAACCACAGCCGTCACTTTGTGACCGCGTTCCACCAACTCGTTCAGAACAGCCGAACCTACAAACCCCGTTGCACCGATTAAAACTACATTTGCCATAACTTGTTTCCTTTCTTTTAAGATTATTATTAGTTTTGATGTTGCAAAATTACATCGAAAAAGGCACCCCTGCAAGAAGGCACTTTTTCGTTTCATGGTTACCGAAAAGTAAGAATTGTGTATATATGCAGGACACACAAGTTTGACATTAACTCAACTTAACATTATTGCCTCATTTTTGTCATCACATTTTTGGAGTTACAGTCTCTTTTGGTTACTTTCGTCAGATAAAATCAAGTAACATGGCAGATGTAAAAGCAGAATATCTGGCTTGTCCCATCAGGCAGGTCATCGGTAAGTTCGGCGACAAGTGGTCTTTGCTCGTCCTTTATTCACTCTACAAAAGCGAAAGGGGTATTCTGCGGTTCAACGAACTGCGAAGTCACATGACCGACTGTTCTCAGAAGATGCTTTCGGCAACGTTGAGACACCTTGAACAGAGCAATCTTATTCACAGAGAAGTCTATCCCGTTGTCCCACCCAAGGTTGAATATTCCCTTACCGACACCGGACGCTCGCTGATGCCCGTAATGATGGTCCTCATCGACTGGGCAAAACAACACTTCAACGATGTTGTTACAAAAAATATCGTTGAAGGAGCTATTGATAAAGCTTAGCCCCATAATCTTATCGTCCGTCAAGCACATTATGCAACCCAAACAATAAGGTTTCATTAGCCTAAAGAAGTCGTAAAAAAACAGTAAAACCGGAAGTATCATGTTGAAAATTCAAACGCCTAACGGAGACAATCGGGTGCTGCTGCACTCATGTTGCGCCCCTTGCTCTTCCGCCATCATCGAGTGCATGCTGGAAAACGGTATCCGCCCCACCGTGTTCTACTGTAATCCCAATATCTATCCGCAGGAGGAATACGAGATAAGAAAGAGCGAGGCGATACGTTTCGTGACCTCCCTGAACCTCGACTTCGTCGATTCCGACTATGACCATGCGCACTGGTTGCACACCATGCAAGGACTGGAGAATGAACCGGAACGCGGCGGTCGTTGTTTGAAGTGCTTCACCCTGCGGCTGACGGAAACCGCCCGCTATGCTTCGGAGCATGGCTTCTCTGTATTCACCACCACCCTTGCCTCCTCGCGGTGGAAAAGTCTGGAGCAAATCTTCGAGGCAGGACGCCGTGCCGCCGCCCGCCATCCCGGCACCTTCTTCTGGGAACAGAATTGGCGGAAAGGCGGATTGCAAGACCGACGGAACCAACTTCTGAAAGAATATGACTTCTACAACCAGCAGTATTGCGGATGCGAGTTCAGCATACGTCCGGCAGAAACAGAGAACCAAAAGGAATTACATGTTTGAGGAAGATCAAGAAGAAGTATATGCTCCGTATCAAGTCCGTTTCTATAGATGTGGAGTGACTTTTCCTGATTTCACTATACACTTTCGACGTATAGGTGCCGAAATAATGGACACAAGTCAATCCTGTCACAACTTATAGAATTATACACCCTCTCAAAAGCCCAACATGGCGGCAGGTGGTATATTCAATACTCGGCAAAGCAAGCGGGCTATCTTTAAAGTTGGTTCTGAACGTCCGGCGATGTAATCATTTACCCGTGAAGGGCTTATTCCTATCTCGGTAGCCAGTTGCTTCTGGCTCATTCCTTTTTCTTCAAGAGATAATTCTATCAGTTCTGCAACAGTTGGTTTTTCTATCGGATAATGTTCTTTTTCGTAAGCTATCACAATGTCGGACATAACAGTGAGTTCTACCGCATTCTTATCGTTTGCCGGAGTATTGTCATCAACCACAAGCAGGAGTTCCTCTACTCTTGCCAATGCAAATTCATATTGTTCTTTCGTCACTTTATACTTCTATTTCTTAAATGGTTGAACAATTTATTTTATCATATTCCTTGTGAGTATCGACCCAACTAAAATAATTTTCAGAAATAGTTTCATATAATAGAATTCAATCCTTTTTAGTATAGGGTAAAACATATCGGTGTGCAGGAAAAGAGAAGTTTAATAAGCGCTTTTCTTATCCCGAACTCAAGTTATAAAAAAATCCAATTAAAAATTTGCTGTTTCGAAAAGAATATATACTTTTGCGGTGTACTATTTTACTAATACACCAAAACTCTAATTCATCTAAGTATATGCTACAAGTAGAAAACATTTCATTCAGTTATCGTCAAGGCAAGAAAGAGGTGCTGGACGATTTCTCCCTCTCATTGGAGAAAGGCAAGGTTTATGGACTATTGGGCAAGAATGGAGCCGGCAAGTCCACTTTGCTCTATCTGATGAGCGGTTTGCTCACTCCCAAGCACGGGAAAGTGATGTATCACGATGTCGATGTACGTCGTCGGTTGCCCATTACGTTACAGGACATGTTTCTGGTGCCTGAAGAGTTCGAGCTTCCGGCCATTTCCCTTGTCAGCTACGTGGAGCTGAACAGCCCGTTCTATCCGCGTTTCAGCAAAGAAAATATGGTGAAGTACCTGCACTATTTCGAGATGGAGCAGGACATCAACTTGGGCGCACTCTCCATGGGGCAGAAGAAAAAAGTGTTCATGAGCTTTGCTTTAGCCACCAACACTTCGTTGCTACTGATGGACGAACCCACCAATGGGCTCGACATTCCCGGCAAGAGCCAATTCCGCAAACTCATAGCTTCCGGCATGTCGGATGACAAGACGATTGTCGTTTCCACCCACCAAGTAAGGGATATCGACAAGATTCTGGACCATGTGCTCATCATGGACAACAGGCATGTGATGCTCGACGCCTCCACGACCGATATTTGCCGCAAGCTCCTCTTTGTAGAAAGTGACAATCGGGAATTGGCGCAGAAAGCACTGTATGCACTGCCTTCCGTGCAAGGCAACTACCTGATGCTGCCCAATGCAGACGGTGAAGAATCGGAGATAAATCTCGAGCTGCTGTTTGGGGCGGTGCTCTCCTCTCCCGGGAAAATAGCGGATATGTTTCACTCTAACTCTAACAAACAAGAATGATGATACGTGATACCTTTTTTAGTATGCCCCGCTTTGTGAGCCTGTGCCGCAAGGAAATGGTGGAAAACTGGAGAGCCAATGTGCTGCGCATGGTGCTGATGTACGGCATAACGGCGATAATCTTTATATGGAACGGATATCTTGAATATACCGATTGCAATTGGGAAGGAATGGCCGAAGACCCGGCATGGACTTTTGATATAGTAACATTTATTTGGAGTATTGTCCTCATGGGCTGCCTGAGCGCATCGTTCATCATGGAACGAATGAAGACGAAGACCGGCCGTACCGCCACGCTGATGACACCTGCCACGATGTTCGAGAAATTCTTCTCACGCTGGCTGGTTTTTACCTTCGGCTTCTTGATCACGTTCCTGCTATCCTACAAACTGGCAGACTGGACCCGCGTACTGTATTTTACGGCCAAATACCCCGAAGTGAGCCAAATAGCCTCCGTACCGCTTTCAACCTATCTCGTAGGTCCGGCAGAGCATTGGACGGCTTTTAAGGATTGCAACCTTTTTGTTTGGGGCATCAGCTTTTATTTTCTCCTGCAGTCCTGCTTCGTGCTGGGCAGCTCCATCTGGCCCAAGAATGCTTTCCTCAAAACATTTGCCGCCGGAGTTGTCATCGTCATAGTCTACTTGCTGATTGGTACAGGATTGGCAAAAGCGTTCTTCCCCGATAATTATGTGAGTGACAATTTCCTCACGGAAGACCAAGTCTCCTTTTGGGGAACCATCCTATGTTCGCTTGCCGCCCTCTTCAACTGGGTGCTTGCCTATTTCCGTTTCAAAGAATCAGAAATCATTAACCGTTGGTGATAAAGTATGAATTTCAAAGAAAGTAAAGCCATCTACCTGCAAATAGCAGACCGCATCTGCGACGAGGTGATTCTCGGACAGTATCGGGAGGAAGAGCGCATTCCCTCGGTGCGTGAGTATGCGGCTGTGGTAGAAGTCAATGCCAATACCGTGATGCGCTCGTACGACTACTTGCAGACGCAAGGCATCATCTACATCAAGCGGGGTATCGGCTACTTCGTGGCAACCGGTGCGCGCGGGCTGATTCATTCCTTGCGAAAAGAATCTTTCCTGAAAGAAGAAGCGGACTACTTCTTCAAACAAATACACATGCTTGGTGTGACCGAGAAAGAACTCACAGCCATGTACCGGGCATATAGTAAGAAACAAAATAAATAAAGACAGATAATGAAACGAACAAGTTATATCATATTGGGAGTGCTGCTTGGCGGGCTGTTGCTGATGAGTGGCACGATATTCTACATATCAAAGTATGGACTGAGCAGAGACGATTATGAGCTATATTTCACTGAAGCACCCAAAACCTTTCCACTTCCGGAATGCAAAGTATTGAAGATTTTTGTGCCGAGGAAGAATCACACCATGAATGACGACGTAAAAATCAAGGAAGCATCTTTCGCCGGAATCCCTTTAGAGATATCTCCTGCCCACTCGTCAGCTTCGGGCAGCATCTCTTTCGCCGCCGACTTAAAGCCCTTTGTTTCCATAACATCCGTCGAAGATACAGTGACTGTATCGTTTGCCTTTCCCCCGGAAAAGCTGGACAAAAAATTCGCCGACAGACATTGGCTGAGCGTGAATTCCCAAACCGGCATGACATTGTCTGTTCCCTCCGGCGTACAGCATATTGTATCCAACACATACGATCAGAAGACCACGTTCAGAGGCTTTGAGTGCGACAGCCTGAGTCTTTCTTTCAGCCGCAGTTATGGCCCGATCGTAATAGAGAAAAGCCATTTTCGCTCCCTCCATATTCAAAGTGGGAATAACTGGCATTTTAAAAGTGGCTCAGCAGAGAATATATATCTCAACTTAGATGCAATAGGAAACTGGGCAGTAAATACGGAATCCTTTTGCATCGACACGGAATACCTGAGCGGCAGTCATAACTCATACTGCACATTACAGAAAAATGAGTGCCGGCAAATGTTATGGACACCGTTGACCCAAAAGGCGACTTTGAATGTAGAACTGAAGGCCGGAGGGAAAGTGCAGCTGATAGATAAGCCGCAACCTACGGAATAACGCGGCAATCCGAAAAACAGGCTGTGACAGCTGCTCCGTACCAACTCCGTTTCTCCTCCGTATAGTAAAGATACGGAGTTGGTACAATGTTGATACTGTTTGGGCATGCCTCCGACCGTAAGAGTACTTCCCAAAGAAATCCCGGACTAATGATTGATAATCACTAAATACTCCCCTTTCGCTTCAATGGAGAACTCGGTACCGATGCACTCGTTGAGTGTACCTTGCCACCAATTGGTGAAGTCGCTGAGGGGATAGACCAATCCTTCGGCGTGCAGCCCGCAGGCTGTGAAGTTGATGATGGATACTTGCTGTTGCGGCCGGCATGGAAAGGTTTGGCCATCCCGGCAAGGGATGATGACACAGTAGTCGGTATAGGTGCGTACATCGGCTCCTGCACGCATATAATCAATAAGCAGGCTGATATTTCCCAATGTGTGGTCTTCACGTTTTCCGGTGGCGCCGACAATGGCTATGCGCTGTTTGCCTTGTGCCAGTAGAAAGTGGACGGCTTTGGTCTGGTCGTTAGTCTCTTGGTCGCTGATGCGGTGCAGAAGTTGTGCGCAACGCAGCCGATTCTCCTTGCTTAGCGAGTCTCCATCGCCTATAATCGCGTCAGGCAGGTTTCCTCTGCGGATATATTCGTCGGCCCCCCCGTCACAGCACGCCACATAGGAGGCGTGGCTCAATACCTCCAACGGCAGACGGTTTGTAGGATATTCTCCGTTTGCCAGAACCACCGCTTCCGCTTTCCAAGTTTCCATACTTTCCATATCTTCTTTCCATTTAAAATCCAAACAAAGTTGGATAATTCATTAATAATTAACTTTTGTATTATATCTTTGTATCAGGATGTTAAGAGGAAGTAGGCTCTGCTGAGGAGCAACCTACCAGCGATAAGCATCCTGACGGCACGCAGTAATGCTACTTGTGGAGGCGGTTACACGCCTCTCTTTTTGTATTACTGATACTGTCTGATATGGCTAAGAAAACCTGAGCCAAAATCCTATGGTAAAACAAACTTTCCACAGCGGACATCAACGAAGTGAGCCGCAAGTTCCTTTATCAGTCAAACCATGTAATGAGAGTTACAGACTTTTTTGAGCGGACTTCAAAGCCGCAAAAGATATGTAGTATTTCTCTCAAAAGAAAGTTGTTTTACCTTATAGGATTCTATATCATTTGATAACACATGGCACATATTCCTTTTCATGTTTAAGTACAAAATAGACTCTGTTCACTAACCGTCTGGCAATTTTCACAATAGCCTTTTGCGGATTCATCCGTTTCCGGTATTCCGTATAAGCCATTGTCATGGCCGGGTCTTTCCGGATGGCAACCCATGCGGCTTCCACCAACAGACACCGGAGCATGAAATGCCGACGGGGTGTAATGTCACCCACATTATCATTATCACCACTGGAATGACACATGGGAACCAATCCAATGAAAGAGGCTAAATGGTCCGCATTGCTGAAACGGACAATATCGTCAATCTCGACCATCAGGGTAGCGGCGGTTGTAACACCTATACCCGGAACGGATGTCAGCAGGCGTATCGGTTTGTCGAATGGTGCTTTCCGGGATATTTCACGGATGGCACGTGTTTCCTGCAGCAGCATCTTCCTCAAGCGGATGAACTGCTCAAGGTGAAGCTCCAGTGTTTTCTTTCCATACTCCGTTGAGAGTTCAAGGCAGTGCAGCCAATTCAGAAAACGCTTCGACCAGCACCCGATTGAACTCCGGGTAAATTCTTCCGGTATTTCCACTCCATGGAAACGAAGCAATGATTTGATACGGTTCTTGGCACGTGTGCTGTCTTTTACTATCAGGTTTCTCAGCCTTATCAAAGAGCGCATTTCCAGGATGTCAGTTCCCGGAACATATATCCCTTCTAACGAACCTGAACGTAACTCACGGGCGAGCTTGTTGCAATCCACCGCATCGGTCTTACGTAATTTCTCCTTGCTCATCGTCGGAACATCCGCAGGATTGACCACTATATTGTTGATACCTAAATCCGTCAACTTCTCGTGTATCCAGAAGCCACAGAAACCGGCTTCATAAACTGAGAAGTAATCGGCACCCGGATAATTGCTTACCAAATATTTATGCAACGCTTCCGGCTCCGGATCTTGTCTGAATCTTCTCAGTACTGAATGTTCCGATAAGATTGCTACCGACCAACTCTTCAGGTGGACATCAATTCCTACGTAAATATTTTGTCCACTAAAATCTAATGTGTTACTTTGTACACGTTTCATAAGCTATATCGTTATGAGTTAATATTGTTTTTTTCACTTACAAAGTTAACTATAATGGTATAGCTTTTTTAGGGCTATCTTCTGTTATCCGTCACTTCCGATTTTAAACATAGGAACTTTTCAATTTCTCGTTTCACTCATCATTCTCTTCCATTTGAAGTACCCGAAGACAGCTATAATGGCGTAAAGCGCATAGAGTCCGGCTGTAAAATCAAGCCCTTTATAGATATACAGGCAGGCGCTGACGACATCTACGCCAATCCACGCCCACCATTGCTCCACATATTTGCGTGCCAGCATCCACATGCCGATGATGCTTAGTGCGGTAGTGAAGGAGTCTAACCAAGGAACATTGCTGTCGGTGAAGTCTATCAATATCCATGCAATGCCGACAAGAGTAACGGCGAAGACGATGGCGAGCGGCAGCAAGTAATGCTTAGGCATATGGGCTATGTGCAGTTCCTGTTTTTTTCTGTCCACTCCATTCTCTTCTTTACCACTACCTTTTGATGGCAGAACGTTCTGCCGTAGAATTTTACGCCGCAAGAAAGCACCGTATTTCCACATTGTCCAGCCGTAAACGGCAGCTCCCAAGTAGTAGATGTTGATGCCGAAGTCGGCATACAGTCCGGCTTCGTAGTAGACAAAGAGGTAGATGGCAGGCATGATGATGCCTGCTATCCATAGATAGATGCTTGCCCGATACTCTAACCACAGATAGAGCAGCCCGACAAGGGTACCTGCGATTTCGAGCGTCTGCTCCATCAGAAACCTATTGAAATATGCCCCAGAATGTTGGTGCCGGCCTGTGCGGCATAGCCTGCATAGTTGTAACGCACCTTGTTGTTCTGTTTATCAAGGCTGTAGCCGCTGCCGGCATAGCCGTTGTTCTCGTACTCTTCATTGAAGAGGTTATAGACGGTGCAGCCCACGGTAATGGATTTCACCTTAGGCAGCTTGAACGTGTAGGAAAGATGCAGATTGCTGACAAAATAAGCATCTAACGTGCAATCTTCCTGCTTGGCGTTACTCATGTATTGCTTGCCTACGTATTGCGACAGCAAGGAAACCTCAAAACCTTTGTGTGTATAGCCGAAGCGGTTGTTCAGAAGAAGCCCTGGAGAAAAAGCTATAGGCGTGTCGCCATGCTTGATGACCCATGCTTCGGTGCCCACCTTCTCGTCTTTGAATAATGTCTCGGTAAAGTTCTTTATGCGGTTTTTGCTCAGTGTAGCATTGACATCCCACCGGAAACCACCATTCAGTTTGATGCCTGCCATCAGTTCGATGCCCA
The DNA here is from genome assembly GCF_002998435.1 of Bacteroides zoogleoformans. Lineage (NCBI taxonomy): Bacteria > Pseudomonadati > Bacteroidota > Bacteroidia > Bacteroidales > Bacteroidaceae > Bacteroides > Bacteroides zoogleoformans. The sequence goes on from NZ_CP027231.1 coordinate 1,834,660, forward strand.
TGCGATAACTGTCCGGAACATTGTTTGCCATCGCCTCGCCTATTTCGTTCAACTCTCCGGTCAGCACCAACTGGTCTTTGTAGTCCATGCAATAGAGGTTGACGCCTGCGTGCAACCATGAGTTGGCAAAGGTGTATCCCAGTTCGTAGTCGAACAGACGTTCGGCTTTAGGGTGGTTGTTGAAGTATCCGTCGGTATAGTTGTTGCGTGTAGGCTCTTTATGGGCCACGCTGAACGAACCGTACAAGCGGCTGTTTCGGTCTATCTGCCAAGAAAGGCCCGCCTTGGGATTGAAGAAGTCGAACTTTTCATTGATATTCAGCTTCTGCATGCCGGGATTAGCGGCTGTCCAATCGTATTTGTCGTTCACCCCGTCTATCTTATAGCCGATGTGACGGTATTGAAGGTCGAGGTAGGCACTGAGTCCATCCAAGAGCTCGTAATTTGCTTTCAGATAGATGTTGCCGTCGTTCTTCGCGGCATTGTTACGGTAGTAGTCGCTGTTAGGGTTCAACGCTCCGATGTAGTTCTTCACCCAAAGCACTTTGCCGAAATGGTCGCCGTCGTATCGGTTCAGACCGCCGCCTAATGAAGCATACAGGCGGTCGGCTTTGTAGCTGACGGAGAAGATGCCGCCTCCAAACCGATTGTCCATTGCCTTTTTGCGTACAAGGTCGCTTTTTTTCATGATTTCCCCATTGTGCGTAAAAGGCGCCAAGCCATATTCAGAGAGTGTACGTCTGCCTTTGTATTCCTGATAATAGCCGTCGCCTTTGGTGTAGTGCAGGCCGACGTTCAGATTCCATCGTGAAGTGAAGTTATGGTTGAACAGCAACTGGTAGTGTTTCTGCGTGTAGTTATCGGTCTGGTCGTCGTAGAAATGGAATCTTCCGCCCTGTTTCAGCAATGCGGCAGCCTCGGGCAGGTTGTCGTCATAGGCTATGTCGGGCCGGTGTACGTTGCCGTTTTTGTCTTCGATATACATGTATCCGCACGAATTGAAGCGGCGCCCAAAGGTCTTCATGACTGCCTTGCCGGCATAGTTCCAGGCGTGATAGGTACGCTCCTTACCGGCAAATGTAATCAGCTTGATGGAGCTGTTGTCGGTATAATATCCTCCTTGCAGGTAATAAGAGTTCAAAGACACGGAAGCCCTGTCTATGTAACCGTCTGTGCCGATGTTGGAGAGACGTACGTCGAACGACCAATGCCCGTCAATCAGTCCCGTTCCGGCTTTTACGGTTGCTTTGTGGGTATTGAACGAGCCGTACGAACCGCTGAATTCGGCATATGGTGCCAGTGAGAAGTCGCCCGTCTGCATATTGATGCTGGCACCGAAAGCCCCGGCACCGTTGGTCGATGTACCTGCACCGCGTTGCACCTGCATGTCTTTGACCGAGGATGCAAAGTCCGGCATATTCACCCAGAAGACGTTGTGGCTCTCCGCATCATTGACGGGCACTCCGTTGGCGGTGACGTTGATGCGTGTCCCGTCCGTGCCGCGTACCCGCAACGTGGTATATCCGATTCCCGCTCCGGCATCGCTGGTGGTGATGGCAGAGGGTGTCATGCCGAGCAGATAGGGCAGATCTTGTCCGAAGTTCTGTTTCTTCAGTTGTTCTTTTCCGATATTGGTGAAAGCTATCGGTGTATTGCTTGTGGCACGTGTGGAGATGATTTCCACTTCTTGCAGGTTCACTACGCGCAGACTGTCCTTCTCGTGAGTCTGTGCGCAGACGTTCAGCGCTACCGTGAACAGGCAGACTGCCATCGCATGTCTCTTCATTTGCAATAATTTCGTTTACGTTTATACAGAAAAGGGGAACTTCTCTTCTTTTTCCCTCCGCCGGCACTACCCGGATCAGGTCAATGGGTATGATCTCAGCCCGTCATTTTAGGGCACCCCTTTGTTGAAATCAACGGCAAAAGTAGAGCTTTCTCTTGAAACAGACAAACAATGTGGGGGATTTTGAAGCTATTTTACTATTTTTGCCGATTGATAATCCGCATCCGGTAGTGAGGGCTTTCCTGCTTTCTTCAGACAGAGAAAAAGAGATGCGGACGGTTGAAATCTACAAACCCGGCATTAGAGGCTGATGCTTGGAGTAATGTGTGAATTTTACATAATAATCAAGGAATGAATATGTTGTTATCTTTGTTGTTGGCGGTTATTACCGACCAAACTGCCGAAGTGAATTTCGGCGAGTTGCAATATTTTGTGGAAAAAATGATAGGTTGGGGCATAGATATCGGCGGACGTATCATCAGTGCCGCATTTATCTTTATTATCGGCCGTCTCCTGATTTCTTTCATCAAGAAGTTCATAGCCAAAGTCATGCTGAAGAGACGCATTGATGCCGGCATTCAGAGTTTCGTGAAGAGTCTGGTCAATATTCTGTTGACGGTATTGCTGATAGTGGCAGTCATCGGAAAGTTGGGAATAGAGACTACTTCGTTTGCCGCTTTGCTGGCTTCGGCCGGTGTGGCCATCGGTATGGCTCTGTCCGGCAATTTGCAGAATTTTGCCGGAGGTCTGGTCGTTCTGTTTCTTCGTCCCTATAAAGTGGGCGATTGGATTGAAAGTCAGGGCGTATCGGGCACGGTGCGCGAAATCCAGATTTTTCATACGATTCTTACCACAGGCGACAACAAAGTGATATACATCCCCAACGGAGCTCTGAGCAGCGGCACGGTGATCAACTATAACAAGGAAGGCACTCGTCGTGTGGAATGGATTATCGGCGTGGAGTATGGTGAAGACTACGATAAAGTGGAAGCAACGATACGTCGTATTCTTGCAGCCGACGAACGCATACTGAGTTCTCCCGAACCTTTCCTGGCTCTCCACGCCTTGGCGGATAGCAGTGTGAATGTCGTTGTACGCGTTTGGGTGAAGAGCCAAGACTATTGGGCTGTTTATTTTGACCTGAATAAGAATATCTATTCTGAATTCAATAAAGAGGGCATCGGTATTCCGTTCCCGCAGTTGACAGTGCATCAGGCAAAAGATTGAGCCGGCAGGTCTCCCGCCCTGCCTTTCACCTCTTTATCGGCAGTCTTTGAAACTGTTTCCTGAAGCGTATCGGGTAGGCGTTGACACCGGCGTAAGCTGCTGTTCGTTTCGCTTCATCGTTTTTGAGACTTGCAAAGTAAATCATGCTTTTACTATATCAACTTGTTTCTATCAGAAAATAAACCATCTTTTCACCCCGGCCGTAAAGGAACAACACCCTGTTTTGCTCTTCTATATCAAGGGGTAAGACCGTGTCAAGGCTATACCTCCTCCGTGCTTGCTCCGCATCTATAGGAGTGGGAGTTATACGGAGGTTATACGGAGATGATACGGAGTTGATACGGAGATGATACGGAGGTTATACGGAGGTTATACGGAGCAGATTTTAATCATTTCCCGATGAAAAAACAGGATACGGAGAAAAAAGCATTGCTACCCAGCATTACGTATTGACTAATGCAGTTTACAGATTCTGTCAATGAAGACAGTGTCACTCCACGAGGTCCGTGCCTATTGCTTTCAGCTTAACTTCCCTTCCCACCTCGAAGACGGTTTTCCGGGTGGGATCGGACACCTGTATATCCGGCGCATCCGTGCCGTTTCGTTTCATCATAATCACACAAGGCTTTTCGGCTTCAATCATATAATCGCCGCAATTCAGCTTGCCGGGAGCGAAGAAGATGGCTTGTGTGACGCCCGACTTCACATGGGTCACTGCCTGCAATTCCGCCGTGTGGCTTTCCAGCCGTATGGCATTGATGTCATAAGCTTTCAGCGATGCGGGAGATGCTACACCCGGAAGAAGTATGTAGGCGTACCGGCCTTGCCGTGGATTGCTTCCGTGCGATATCCACAGGTTGAATACGGGCAATGTTTCGGTTTCGCCCGACTGATTGAAGTTGATCCTCGACCATTTGCCCGATTGATTGCCATGCTTCAAGTGCACGGCCGCGCCATCAGGAAAGCAGTAGCCCACCTTATCGTGCCAGATCCATCCTTGGTAAGAGGTTTCAACGGGGTTATCCTCGGGAGCTATCTTGGAGAGCTGCCCGTTGGAGAGGGTATATACATCGCCCACCAGATGACACTGGTTGACGGAAGTGTTCACCTCGCGCCCGGCACCTCCGGCAATACCCGAGCCGAGGCATACAATCTCATTATCGAACATAAACCATCCTTTGTTGGCCCGCGTGCCATAATCATTCATGGCATAGGCCATGACACCGTACATACCGTCGGACACACCGCCCACGAAGTCTGCCACTCCTTTCACGCCCCACTCGTTGTGGTTCTTCGTTTCGCCTGCCGGAGCGGTTGTTCCCGGAATCTTGTCCCACTCCCACACGCCGAAGATATTGAGGTATTCGTCTCCAGCCACGCGGATGTTCGTGGCTCCTTCGCTGAGGTAAGTGCCCAGAAGATTTTCGCCGTTACCGCTTTCCGAACGGCAGGTGCGTGTGGAAACGGCGCGCACCGAGAAATCGTAATGCTTGCGGTTATGCAGCATGTAGTCCGAATATTCGTAAAACTTGTTGCGGTTGCTACGTCCGCGGGCCGGTTCTTTGGCCGCAAAACGGCGGGCGGCAGCGTCATACTCCTCCGCATGAGCAGGGTCAAGCTGCTTCATCTTCTTGAACAAGTCGGCATAGTCGCCGAAGTCGAGGATGTTCTTCCGGCTTACGCTTCGTCCGCACACGCTGAAGTCCATGTAGCGCGAGCGGAACACATTCAGGTAAGTGCCACGCACGAACTCGGAGAATAGGCGTGTCTGTTCTTCGCTCATCGCATAGCGTGTGCCGGCAAAGAGCGGAGCAACGAGGGCCATGTTATTGACGAACACCGTGCCGTAGCCTCCGATATAGAGCTGATTGCCATGCTGCTGATAGGAAAGGTCTTCGCGGATGCCTTCGAAGTCGGTGATGCACACCGGTTGGAAGAACTCGCCGACGTTGGTCTTTACGATGCTGTCGTTCTTCAACACACAGCCGCGAATCATGTGGTGCATGGCGATGTCTTGTTTATTGGCTCCGGTCCACTTGCGCGGATCGCTTTTGGCCATCGTCTCCATCAAGCTTTGTATAATGGCGGGCGCCACCTTTACGGGTGCCGCTTCGTGCAAAGCGAGGATGTCGGCCAGCATCTTAGGCACCGATATGTCGTTATACCACCAGTTATAGGAAGCGGGCCTGCACTCTTTCCACGTCAGCAGCGCACGACTGATGGCACGATAGAGCACTTGGTTGCCATACAGGGAAGATTCGGGGCAGGTATATGCCGTGAGCATGCGCCGCACGCGGTTCAAGTGTTCCTGCGGTTCCCAATTGGTACGGAAGAAGCACTTATAATCTATCTGCGGCCACTTGCCGTCGGGTGTCAGCTGTTTCATCAAGTCGGTGACGTTCTTGTTCAAGATATCTATCGGGGTGCTTTCGTATAATCTTTGGCGGACACGCTGCAACACCAACTCGTAGTCGTCTTTCGGTTGCGCAGGTTTGTAGTCGGCTTTCTTTCCCTTATCGGGGTCGAAGTGGTTGATATAGGGATGATGGGCGAGCCTCACTTTGCCGGTAAGAGTCAGTGTAACGGGGCCTCCTTTCCGGTTGGCAAATACCTCGGTAGGGATGCTGAAGAGTTCGGCCTTCCGTCCTTCCGGATGGTAGGTGATGCGAATGACGCCTTTCTCACCGGGCCTGTAGGGTTTGTCTTTCCATTTGGCGGAGGTGCATCCACACCCTGTTATCACTTGCTTGATGACGAGCGGTTCACTGCCCGTGTTGATAAAACGGAAGTCGTAGCAGGCATCGCCTTCCGATTCGTCTATCCACCCGAGGTCGTGTTCCTTTTCCGCAAAAGTAATCTCCTGCGCCTGAGCGGCAGGCAGGAAGAGAAAGAAAACGGCAATGACGGTAACGGTGATTCTGTTCATCGGGCAAATAAAAGCTCTTTTCATACTGATTGATGTGTTTCTTGGTTTTTCGGGAGTTTGGTTCGGCGCACAAAGACTTTCCGGACGCCTGTTCGTTCTAAAAGAAATTCGGGTGTAAAGTTAGAATAACGAATGCAAGGAGGCGTATCAAATAGTACAAATTATGAGTAATTTCATCTTGAATGGGAGAAGAGCCTCTATCCGGAATACGGGGCACATAGAAAAAAGAAAAAGAGGCTGTTTCTTTGGGAGATTTGAAACAGCCTCTTCATAGTTCATGCTTTTATTGCCACAGTCTTTACTTCTCGCATCCTTTGGTGCTGAATGCGACGAGCATCCACACCAACTTTTCCTGCTCTTTCAGGTAGCCGGTCATCAGGTCGGCGGTTGCATCGTCGCCGGCTTCGTTTGCCAGTTCGATGAGTTTGCGCTCTTCACCGATGAGGTATCCGTAAGTAGCGAGGATATGGTCTACGGCGTCGCAGCTGCAAGAGATGTCGGCGACTTCCTTAATCTTCGCCGTCTTCAGGTATTCGCTGAAGCGGTTCTCGGGTGTGCCGCCCAGCATCAGGATGCGTTCGGCTATCTCGTCTACCTTCGCGGCGGTGTCGTCATACATGCTCTCGAATTTCTCGTGCAGCACAAAGAAGCCGTGCCCTTTTATGTTCCAATGCATGCCGCGCAGGTTGGTGTAGTGCACTTGAAAGTCGGCCAACAGTTGGCTCAATGCCGATACCACGCCGGCCACTTTCGTCTCATTCAAATGTAAGTAATCCAAAGTCTTCATAATTTTTTTATTTTAATGGTTTATACTATGTTTCGTTTCTTTTTCGATGCAAAGATAAGGGATGAATCGATGGCTGTCAAACAGATAATTTCTATCTTTGCATAGAATGTTTCTATAACGACATACCTAAAGCCCTATTCATCATGACTTTGCAACAATTGGAATACATCCTTGCCGTGGACCGCTTCCGCCATTTTGCCAAAGCGGCCGAACATTGCCGCGTGACGCAACCCACGCTGAGCGCCATGATACAGAAACTGGAAGAAGAACTCGATACCAAAATCTTCGACCGCGGTCAGCAGCCTGTTTGCCCCACCCCCGTAGGCATTCATATCATCGAACAGGCCCGACACATACTGATGCAGGCCGGGCACATCAGGCATATCATAGAGGAGGAGAAGCATGCCCTGACCGGCATTTTCAGGCTGGGCATACTTCCCACCATTGCCCCTTACCTCTTGCCGCGCTTCTTCCCCCAACTGGCAAAGAAGTACCCCAAACTGGACATCAGAGTGGTGGAAATGAAGACCGGCGACATCAAGAAGGCTCTACAGACCGGAGAAATAGATGCCGGCATCGTGGCGAGCCTGGCGGATATGGAAGAGTTCAGCCAAACAACGTTGTTCTACGAGGAATTCTTTGCCTATGTTGCACGTGAGGAGGCTTTGTTCGAGCGTAAAATTATCCGTACCTCCGATCTGGCCGAAACGCAGCTCTGGCTGCTCGACGAAGGTCATTGCTTCCGCGACCAGCTGGTGCGCTTCTGTCAACTGAAATCGGCCCGTGCCAGCCAGCTGACCTATCGCTTGGGCAGCATGGAGACATTCATGCGCATGGTGGAGAGCGGTAAAGGGGTGACCTTCATCCCCGAATTGGCCGTGCCGCAACTCAGCGAAGTCCGGAAAGAGTTGGTGCGTCCGTTCGCCATCCCTACCCCCACACGGCAAATCGTGATGCTGACCGACCGGAACTTCATCCGCCACACTTTGCTGGAGACGCTGACCCAAGAGATAAAGAGTTCTGTACCTCCTCAAATGCTTTCGCTGAAAGCAACTCAGGTTCTCGTATAGATTTTGTCTATCGACCCATAAATTCTTTCAATCGGAATTCTTGCTCTGCCGGGAAAAAATGCTATATTTTTGCAAGCAGAAACAAGAAAACAAGATTATAACATTACTAAAAACAAAAAGAATTATGGAACCGATTATCAATTCTCAACTCCCTGAATTCAAGGTTCAGGCTTTCCAGAACGGAAACTTCAAAACTGTATCAAGCGAAGACGTAAAAGGCAAGTGGGCCATTTTCTTCTTCTATCCGGCAGACTTTACTTTTGTATGTCCTACCGAGCTGGTAGATATCGCCGAGAAATACGAGCAATTCCAGGCAATGGGCGTGGAGGTGTACTCGGTAAGCACCGACTCGCACTTCGTGCACAAAGCATGGCACGACGCTTCCGAAAGCATCCGCAAAATCAAATATCCGATGCTGGCAGACCCCACAGGCGTGTTGAGCCGCGCGTTCGGTGTGATGATTGAAGAAGAAGGTATGGCCTATCGCGGCACGTTCCTCGTGAACCCCGAAGGCAAAATCAAGATTGCCGAGATTCAGGACAACAACATCGGCCGCAATGCCGACGAGCTGTTGCGCAAGGTGGAAGCCGCACAATTCGTTGCCACGCACGACGGCGAGGTATGCCCCGCCAAGTGGAAAAAGGGCGGCGCAACGCTGAAACCCAGCATCGACCTTGTAGGTAAGATTTAAGCCGTAGATTACTAACAGCGTCGGCTTCATCGGGCAGAGCGGATGGAAGCTCACCGATGGAGCCGACAACTTTTTCTGTACTGCACGCCATCATTGATGGCACATGCGGTTCTTCACTTAACAACCCCATATTGTCATGTTAGATACAACAACTTTAGAACAAGTGCGGAGCGTATTCCGGCATTTGCAATCCCGCTACGTCTTTCATATCAGTTATTCGCCGAAGCACGAGCAGAGTCGGGAAGTTATCGACTTCCTGAATGATGTGGCCGGCTGCTCCGATAAACTCTCCTGTCTACCTGTCGAGACAGATTCACTTGTGGCCGAATTCACCTTGCAGAAAGAAGGAGCGGAAACGGGCATCAAGTTCCGTGGCATACCGGGCGGACACGAGTTTACCTCCCTCCTGCTGGCTGTGCTGAACGCCGACGGAAAAGGCAAAAACCTGCCGGATGAGGTCATCACCCGCCGCATCAAAGCCTTGAAAGGCCCCATTCGCTTGCAAACTTACGTCTCACTGACGTGTACAAACTGTCCCGACGTAGTGCAAGCGCTTAATATCATTGCCTTATTGAACCCGAATGTGACGCACGAGATGGTGGACGGCGATGCTTATCAAGAGGAAGTGAACGCATTGAAGATACAAGCCGTGCCGTCAGTCTATGCCAACGGAAAGCCTTTGCATGTGGGACGCGGCTCTTTAGGTCAACTGTTGCAGAAGCTGGAAGAGGCTTTCGGGAGTTTGCCGCAAGCGGATGCAGCCCCTGTCGAGAGGGCATTCGATACGATTGTACTCGGCGGAGGTCCTGCCGGAGCTTCGGCAGCCATCTACTCTGCCCGCAAGGGGCTGCGTGTGGCGATCGTTGCCGAACGGATAGGCGGACAGGTGAAAGAGACCGTAGGCATCGAAAACCTGATTTCCGTGCCGCAAACCACGGGCGCACAACTGGCCGATGCACTCAGAAACCACATCGGGCACTATCCGATAGAACTGTTTGAAGACCGGCAGATAGAAAAAGCGGAGTTGCAAGGCAAGACGAAACGCATCTCAGCAGCGGGTGGTGAAACATTCATCGCTCCTGCGGTAATCATTGCCACAGGTGCAAGCTGGCGCAAACTGAATGTGGAGGGCGAAGCCGAATACATCGGCCGCGGCGTGGCTTTCTGTCCGCATTGCGACGGACCGTTCTACCAAGGCAAACACGTAGCCGTGATTGGCGGAGGCAACTCCGGCATAGAAGCGGCCATCGACTTGGCAGGTATCTGCCGGAAAGTCACCGTATTCGAGTTTGCCGATACGCTGAAGGCCGACCAGGTGCTCCAAGCAAAAGCCCAAAGCCTGCCGAACGTGGAAATCTTCACCTCCTCGCAGACCACGAAAGTGGTGGGCAACGGCGAAAAGGTGACAGCCATCCGCATCAAAGACCGCCTTACGAACGAAGAACGTGACTTCCCTCTGGATGGCATCTTCGTGCAGATAGGCCTCTCGGCCAATAGTGCCCCTTTCCGCGACGCATTGGAGACCACTCCCATCGGAGAAATCAAGATAGATGCCTTTTGTCGTACCTCGCTTCCGGGTGTTTATGCCGCCGGAGACGTGTCGAGCGTGCCCTATAAACAGATTGTCATCGCCATGGGCGAAGGAGCCAAAGCGGCGCTTTCGGCGTTCGACGACCGTATCCGGGGTGTAGATTCAATCATAAAATCTTGAATAGAAGACAAGCAGACACTGATAATTTAATATTTTTATTTAAGTTTGTGCCCTTAAACTGTTTTGAAACATCATAATGAAGAGAATAGCAAAGAGGGAGAAGCGGGTTTTCAACTCTTTCACCTTACCCAACGGACTGCGCATCATCCATGAACGCACAGCCTCTCAAGTGGCCTATTGCGGGTTTGCCGTAGATGCCGGCACGCGCGACGAGCTTGAACACGAACAAGGCATGGCGCATTTTGTGGAGCATCTCATCTTCAAGGGCACGCGAAAGCGCAAGACATGGCACATCCTGAACCGAATGGAGAACGTGGGCGGCGACCTCAACGCTTATACCAACAAGGAGGAGACGGTGATCTATTCCGCTTTCCTCACCGAGCATTTCAACCGCGCCACCGAACTATTGACCGATATCGTATTTCATTCCACCTTCCCGCAGCGCGAAATAGAGAAAGAGACCGAAGTCATCATCGACGAGATAGAGTCTTACAAGGACAATCCTTCGGAACTTATCTTCGACGACTTCGAGGATATGATATTCCGCGGGCATCCGTTGGGGCGGAACATTCTGGGGACTCCCGAAAGTTTGAAGCAATTCCGCAGTGAAGATGCCGTTGCATTCACTTCGCGCCTCTACTGCCCCGCCAGCATGGTCTTCTTTGTGCTGGCCGATGTGGACTTCAAAAAAGTATTGAGCCGCATGCAATTCTTGACGCAGGATATTCCCGCCTTCAAATCTGAACACCTCCGCACTCCGCCACCCATATACGTACCCGAACGACTTGTTCTCCATAAAGACACCCATCAGGCGCACGTCATGATTGGCGCACGTGCCTATGATGCCTATGATGACAAGCGGACGGCTCTCTATCTGCTCAACAACATGCTGGGTGGTCCCGGTATGAACAGCAGACTGAACGTCTCTCTGCGTGAACGTAGCGGATTGGTCTATAACATTGAATCCAACCTGACGTCCTATACCGATACGGGTGTGTTTTGCATTTACTTTGGTTGCGACTTTCAGGACTTGAACCGTTGTATCCGACTGGTTCATAAGGAGCTGAAGCGTATGCGCGAAACCAAGTTGACCTCTTCTCAGCTTGCAGCCGCCCGTAAACAATTGATAGGACAAATCGGAGTTGCCTCGGACAATAATGAAAACAATGCACTGGGCATGGGAAAAATCTTTCTGCACTACGACAAGTATGAAACCCCCGAAGAGGTGTTCAACCGCATAGAACAGCTCACACCGGAAATATTACTGGAAGTGGCTAACGAAATGTTTGCCGAAGAGTATCTCTCTATGCTGGTCTATCGCTAAGCTTCTTTACTTTTATCAGCTTCGTTTTTTCGTCTATGTAACTACTCGGTTCACCACGGGACACTCCCCGGCAAAACGGGAAATTACAAGTTTTTAATATAGGCAATGAACTGAATAATTACAGCGGTGTGTCCGAAACTTAAATATTCGTTTCCGACACACCGCTTACTTAATGCTAAGGCGGGTCTTATCAATAGTTCTCTTTCTTCACTTCGAAGTAAGCCTGCGGGTGCAGACAAGCCGGACAAGCCTTCGGAGCCTCCTTGCCCGTGTGAATGAAACCGCAGTTGCGGCACTGCCACACCACTTCACCCTCTTTGGCAAATACCGTGGCTGTTTCGATATTCCGGATGAAAGCACGATAGCGTTCTTCGTGTCCTTTTTCTGCAATGGCAATGTTGCGATACATCAATGCGATGGCGGGAAAACCTTCTTCATCGGCAATATCGGCAAATTTGGGATAGTCCAGCGTCCACTCCTCATTTTCACCGGCAGCTGCTGCTTGAAGATTCTCCAATGTGCTACCGATGACTCCCGCCGGATAAGAAGCAGTGATTTCTACCATACCGCCCTCCAACCATTTGAACATACGTTTGGCGTGTTCTTTTTCCTGATCAGCCGTCTCTGTGAAGATGGCGGCGATTTGTTCGTAACCTTCTTTCTTTGCCACACTTGCAAAATAAGTGTAACGCATTCTTGCCTGCGATTCGCCTGCGAATGATGTCAACAGATTCTTCTCTGTACGGGTTCCTTTGATACTTTTAGCCATAATCTCTTTTTTACTTGGTTAATATAATTACGTAACAATTCAATCTTTTCACCAACCGAGAGCACAAATCTAAGCATTAACTCCGATATTATCAATCTTTTGTGCCATCATATTTGCCCATGCCCAAACATATGAAAATTGTGATTAAAATCAAAGCATAATAATGAATGTTTATCTAAAAAAGCGGACACCCATAAAAAATCTGTCCCATCACCTGTTTCACGGCCAAAAAGTCGGCATCCTTGGTAAGGTTAAAAAACAGATTCTTAAGACGCAGGATGACGCGTTTTTTCTTTAAAGCTTTGTGTATAGGTTTTTAGACATGGATAATTGCCACAGTTTGCACTATTTTAATTAATTTTGCATCCTCTATTCATAAAGACAATAAGAACAGTGAAATAAAGATTTTCAGATTACAAATGAAAGTACTCGAATTCAAACCGAAGCTGTACACAGCGCTTAAAAGTTACTCGAAAGAACTTTTCATAGCCGACTTGATGGCCGGTATTATCGTAGGCATCGTAGCCCTTCCGCTTGCCATCGCATTCGGCATCGCCTCCGGCGTGTCGCCGGAGAAGGGCATCGTCACGGCCATCATCGCAGGCTTCCTCATCTCTCTGTTAGGTGGAAGCAAGGTGCAGATAGGCGGACCCACAGGCGCATTCATCGTCATCATCTACGGCATCATTCAGCAGTACGGCGAGTCGGGACTGATTGTGGCCACGCTCATGGCAGGCGTCATGCTCGTCCTGCTGGGAGTGTTCAAGCTCGGAGCGGTCATCAAGTTCATCCCCTATCCCATTATCGTGGGGTTTACGAGCGGTATTGCCGTCACCATCTTCACCACGCAGATTGCCGATATCTTCGGACTGACGTTCGGTGGCGAGAAAGTGCCGGGCGATTTCGTGGGAAAATGGATGATTTACTTCCGCCACCTCGATAGCATCAATTGGTGGAACACACTTGTAAGTATCGTAAGCATCTTTATCATTGCCGTTACGCCCCGGTTCTCGAAGAAAATTCCGGGTTCGCTCATTGCCATCATCGTGGTGACGGTGGCGGTCTGGCTGATGAAGGTGTATGGAGGCATCGACAGCATAGATACCATCGGCGACCGTTTCAGCATCCGTGCCGAATTGCCCGATGCCGTGTTGCCCGCTTTGGATTGGGAGGCGGTACGCGAATTGTTTCCGGTGGCCGTGACCATTGCCGTGCTGGGGGCAATCGAATCACTGCTTTCCGCTACCGTGGCCGACGGTATGATAGGCGACAAGCACGACTCTAACACGGAACTGATTGCGCAAGGCATAGCCAACATGGCCACTCCCTTGTTCGGCGGCATTCCTGCCACGGGCGCCATTGCACGCACCATGGCAAACATCAATAACGGAGGTAAATCGCCCGTTGCCGGCATGGTGCATGCCGTAGTGTTGCTGCTTATCCTGCTGTTCCTCATGCCGTTGGCACAATATATCCCGATGGCTTGCCTGGCAGGTGTATTGGTCATCGTGTCCTACAACATGAGCGGCTGGCGCACTTTCAAGGCATTGATGAAGAGCCCCAAGTCGGACATCACCGTGCTGCTGATAACCTTTTTCCTGACGGTTATCTTCGACCTGACGATTGCCATCGAGATAGGGCTGGTTATTGCCTGCGTGCTCTTCATGCGCCGTGTGATGGAAACTACCGAGATATCCGTTATAAAAGATGAGATCGACCCGAACGCGGAATCGGACATCAGTACTCACGAAGAACATCTGATTATCCCCGAAGGTGTGGAAGTGTACGAGATAAACGGCCCTTACTTTTTCGGCATCGCCACCAAGTTCGAAGAGACGATGGCACAGTTGGGCGACCGTCCCAAAGTGCGCATCATCCGTATGCGCAAAGTTCCTTTTATCGACTCTACAGGTGTGCATAACCTGACAAGCCTCTGCCGGATGTCTCAGAAAGAGAAGATAACGATTATTCTGTCCGGCGTCAACGGGAAAGTGCACAAGGTGCTTGAAAAGTCCGGTTTCTACGAACTGCTGGGCGAAGAGAATATCTGTCCGAATATCAATGTGGCGCTGGAAAGAGCGGAAGAGAAATTAAATAGCGATTAGTTATTAGCAACCAACTGACGTTAATCGCTCATCCCTCATCGCAAAATACTAATCCACGTGGCCCGAAAGAAGAAAAAGAAACAATCCAAAAGCATCTACTGCCTCATCGCTTTTATATGTGCGGTCTGTCTGCTCTATGAGCCTGTTGCCGGACTGATTGCAGAGAGAGAACAGAAAGAAAAGGAACTTCCTGTTTCCAAGACGGAAGAGCCTGCAAAGAAGAAAGCATTTGCTTCAACCGATACGGGGGCGGCACTCCCATCCGAACCCCGCCTTGAGATACCGGGCAAAATGGCACATGCCGACGAGCTGATTCTGTACCGGAGGGGATATGCCGTGTCCTACAACAGAGACTTGAAGATTCCCAATTGGGTGGCTTGGGAACTTACTCCGGCAAAACTGATAGAACGCGAAAGCCGCAGCAGCAAGTTCCTGCCCGACCCCGACCTGCCTGCCGACGAGGCGGTGACGACCGACGACTACAAAGGCGCCGGACTGGATCGCGGACACATGTGTCCTGCCGGCGACAATCGTTGGCATTGGCGAGCCATGCAGGAAAGTTTCTACATGACCAATATCTGCCCGCAAGACCATAACCTGAACCGAGGTGACTGGAAGGAACTGGAAGAGGCTTGTCGTCGTTGGGCACAGGAGGAGGGCAGGATATACATTGTCTGTGGGCCTGTCCTTTATAAAAAAAAGCACCGCACCATAGGGAAGCGACACCTTATCACCGTGCCCGAAGCATTCTTCAAGGTGATACTCTGCATTGAAAGCAATCCTCCCAAAGCCATCGGCTTCATTTACAAAAACACGTCGGGCAACCGTCCGATGGACAGCTATGTCAATACGATAGACCAAGTGGAACGGATTACGGGCATCGACTTCTTTCCTGCACTGCCGGACAAGATGGAAAAAGAAGTGGAAGCGACGTATGACCTGAAGCTGTGGAAGATGAATTGATGTTTTG
Source organism: Bacteroides zoogleoformans (assembly GCF_002998435.1). Lineage (NCBI taxonomy): Bacteria > Pseudomonadati > Bacteroidota > Bacteroidia > Bacteroidales > Bacteroidaceae > Bacteroides > Bacteroides zoogleoformans. The sequence goes on from NZ_CP027231.1 coordinate 1,850,026, forward strand.
ACAGATTCTTATGGTATAAAGCTCTAAATTGATGCACGGGAATGCTTTCATGAAACGTTTTTTTTGTATCTTCGCCACTTAATTTTACTTTTTTTTATTTTTTAGCCTTATGAATTACAAAAACATGCTTCTTGCCTGTCTGTTCCTCGTATGCGGAGGAGCCGGCTCTGTTGCACAAAACGTGCAGTTACACTTCGATTCACGTCACAGCCTGTATGGAAATGATGCCGGACCGGTAAACTTCATGACTGCCACTTTCGAGATGTTCAAGCCCGACAAGTGGGGTTCTACCTTCATGTTTGTTGATTTCGATTTCAGTGCCAAAGATGGAAATATGGGGCTGGCCTACATGGAGATAGCCCGCGACTTTAAGATAAAGGGTTTTCCGTTGATGCCGCACATCGAGTATAACGGCGGTCTCGGTCTGGTACGGAACACCGACTTCGGGTTCTCCATTCCCAATGCTTACCTTGCCGGTCTTTCTTATCCTTTCCAACTAGGACAATTCTATATGGGCACGTATCTGGCCTATAAACTCAACGCCTTCAAGAAGAACAGCCATGATATTCAGTGGACGGTGACATGGAATGCCAATCTGGCGAACAACAAGCTGACGCTTTCGGGCTTTCTCGACCTTTGGAGCGAGAATAAGGACACCACGGGCGAGAGCGGAAAATCGGGAAAGAGGCTTATCTTGCTTTCCGAGCCGCAGATATGGTATAACGTGACGCCGAACTTCAGCGTCGGAAGCGAGGTGGAGTTGAGTTATAACTTCGTAAACGCCTCCCAACACAAACGTTTCTATGCCATTCCCACACTGGCTGCCAAGTGGAACTTCTAAACGAAATTCTCATCGAATATCCATTGTTTAAAACGAATGACTATGTTGGAAAAACTTTTTAAACTGAAAGAAAATCATACCACTGTCCGCACCGAGTTGATTGCGGGCGTCATCACATTCCTCACCATGTCCTACATTCTGGTGGTGAATCCCAATATCTTGGGCGAGACGGGCATGGACAAAGCCGCACTTTTCACGGCAACGGCGGTGGCCAGTGTGTTGGGCACGCTGTTCATGGCTTTCATCCCCAATCTTCCCATCGCTCAGGCTCCGGGTATGGGGTTGAACAGTTTCTTTGCTTTCTCCGTGGTGTTGGGATTGGGATATTCTTGGCAGATGGCACTGACGGCCGTCTTCATAGAGGGTATCATCTTCTTGGTGCTGACCCTGTTCAACGTGCGCGAGCTGATTGTGCAGACCATTCCGCAGACCATCAAAGAGGCTATTCCGGTGGGCATCGGGCTGTTCATCACGCTGATTGGCCTGAAAAACGGGGGATTGGTGGTTGCCAACCCGAATACGATGGTTTCTTTGGGCGATATGGCCGACAAGAATGTATGGGTGGCGCTTATCGGTCTGGTGGTGACCGCCGTGCTGTATATAAGAAATGTATACGGTTCTTTCTTCATCGGTATCGTGGTGGCTACGGCGTGTGCGGCACTTTTCGGATTGGTGCACCTGCCCGAAGGAAGCATCTTCTCACTTCCTCCCGACATTTCGCCCATCTTCCTGCAATTCAGCTTTGACAAGATTTTCTCGCTCGATATGCTGATTATCGTCTTTACGTTCCTTTTCGTCAACCTGTTCGATACCATCGGCACGCTGCTGGGCGTGGCCAGCAAGGCAGGCCTGATTGACAAGAACGGTAATTTCCCCCAGATAAAGAAGGCTCTCTTTGCCGATGCGTTGGGAACTACTTTCGGCGCCATCACCGGAACGAGTACGGTGACTTCTTACGTGGAGAGTGCATCGGGCGTGGCTGCAGGCGGACGCACCGGACTGACAGCCGTGTCTACGGCGGTGATGTTCGCTTTGGCTCTGTTCTTGGCTCCGCTCTTCCTGATGGTGCCTGCGGCGGCCACTTCTCCGGCGCTCATCATCGTGGGCTTGTTCATGATTTCTTCCGTCGTGAAAATCAATTTCGACGATATGGGCGAGGCGCTCCCTGCTTTCCTCACCATCACGATGATGCCGTTTACGTTCAGCATTGCCCACGGCATCGTGTTCGGTATGCTGTCTTATGTCATCATCAAGACGTTTAGCGGGAAGTTCAAACACATATCAGTCACGATGTGGGTTATCTTCGCGTTGCTGCTGCTCAAGCTGGTGCTTGAGGGCATGCACATACTTTAAAGGGAATTCGGAGGATGTTTCGGCGCTGCCGGAACACCTCTTTATGATTATTTTCAGGCGCGGATTTCGCAGATCTCACGGATGCCGTTTGACAGGCACTGTGTTGTTTCGCGAATCCCGCGCCTGATTTTTTTGTCTGTTTTGAAGTGTTTCCGTTTCTGTCCGAGATTTGTTTTTCTGCTCTTACTGAAGTATTTATTCTTGACATCATTCGGCACTCTCTCCATTGCTTCCGAACCTTGCTCAAAACATGTTCTGACGAGGGTGCTCCTCCCACACCGAGAAACGAGGGGTTCCTCACCGAGGAACGACGTCTTCCTCGGTGTCGAAGGCATCGTTCCTCGGTGAGGAAGAAAACGAATGTCGGCGAAAATCTGCTCAAACATCCTTTTTTTATCAATTTATCTATACATCAGATGCGCCTATCAAAGGGTGTCGACGGTTTAGAGTGCCGGAAGAAGTATTTATTGCATAATGTTGCCCAATAGCACGTAGATAGAGGAAAAGGGGGAGAACTCCATTTGTCTGGTGAGGCGATGAGCTACTCTTTGATAACTATTTAGTTATATACATAGAAATGATTTTTGCATTATTTTACAATAAAAATTACATCAGCAAGAGCTTTATAGCTATTCTTTTTGAATGTAAAGTTAATTTCTTTCAATGATTTCTCTTTAAATTGATTCAAATAATTATTGATTTTAGGTTCAATTAGAGAAAATGCTCTTTTTATTTTCAGGAATAAATTGTGCAATCCATCCTCGATGAATAAATTTGGCCTCTAAATATTGCGGCTCTGGGAACTTGTAATCCAAATATTTTGTTTCAGTAAAAAGCATAACAATCTCAATGTTATGCAAAAATACTAATATTTGTGGGAATAAGGATACTATTCTTTATTTCTTTTGAAAAAGGAATTGCGCTATTCTTAAAACGATATGCGCTTAAATATTGACTCTGTTTTTGTTTGGTTTCTTCGTTAAGCGAATGGCAGTGTTTCCGAACGGACTTGCAGCCGACTGTCTGCCGGATTGCAGTCGGCAAGCAGTTCGGGAAGTGCGAAAAAGAGGGATAATAGGCAGTAATTTAGTGAGTTATCCTATATACTCTCCCTCGCGCGCGTAATAGAGAAGAGAAGAAAAGAACAGAAAAGAGAAGAATAGAAAATACCTCTTCCTCTTTGAGGTTCCGCACCGTATGCATCGCAACGTGAGGGTACGGCGAGTACGAGGTGTGGGATTGCAGACGGTGAAGTGTGGAGTTACGGATGATGAAGTGTGGGGATTGAAGAACATGAATGAGGTTATAGAGATTTTTTCTGCTTGCAGTAAGGGTTCTTCCCGTTTCATGTGTCATATATAACAAAAGCAAGACGAAAACATGAAGCAACATATACCTTGGGACTTGATAATAGCCTGCCTGAGCCGCAAAGAAAATGAGGAGCAGGCACGGGAGCTGGAGCAGTGGACTGCTCTGCCGGAGAATCGGGCCCTCTACCAACAACTGTCTCGATTATGGGCCGGCATCCAAAAAGAAACCGGGACATATACCCCCGACAAAGAGTATTATTGGCGGAAGTTGCAGGCACGCATGCACGAGGAGAAGGCGTTAGACGTTAGAGGGGAGAGGTTAGACGTTAGGAAAATGCAGGGGCGTGCACGCAAGGCAGAGGCTCTTTCCGCATATAATACGAAAACAACGGCAGAGAACCGTAAAAGTCGGAAGCAGTCGGGAATGTCTTTCTTTCTGCGCTACGTGGCGGCAGCTTCCATTGTATTGGCAGTGATAACGGGAGGCATTGCTTATTATACAATGCGGGAAGCCCGGAACATGACGGCACAGGAAGTAAAGTTCGTCAATTTGAACGGAAAGTCGCAAGTGTTGCTTGCCGACGGCACTAAAGTATGGCTTCACAACAACACTTCGCTGAACTACCGTCGCCGGTCTTTCGGTGGCAATCGTGAAGTGAGTCTGGACGGAGAGGCCTTCTTTGATGTGTCTCACGATGCCCGGCATCCCTTTGTGGTGCAGATGGACGGGGTGAAACTGACCGTTTACGGAACAAAGTTCAACATCCGCAACATGGAGGAGCAAAGCAAAGTGCAGATAAGCCTCATCGAGGGTTCTGTGGGACTGGAAACCTCGCGCGAAAACCGCAAGATGCACCCGGGTGAGACAGCCCTTTTCGACAGGCAGACAAACACCCTGCAAATAGAAAGCGGAGATGTGAACTTCGATTGCCTTTGGGCACAGAAACAGATTGTGTTCAACCAAAAAACATTGGGATATATCTCCAGATACCTGTCCAAGTGGTACAACGTAGAGATAGAGCTGGCGCCCGAACTGACGGACAAGTATCTGTACACCTTTACTCTGCGCGACGAGCCGCTGGAAGAAATCATGAGGCTGATAGCGCGCATCAATCCCGTCCACTATCAGTTTGACGAGAATAACAAACTGCTGATAACCGCCGGTAAAGCAAAATAAACGATATTATCGACCAATAATGTTTAACCTTAAAAAATACAAGATGCCTATGAGTTGACACGGAAAAAGAAAAACAGAAGGTACCATCCTTATCAGACAGTACCTTCATCACGAAAACCTTAAAATTAACCCGGGCCGGAGAGGAAGGAAAACCGCAACTTTTCCTTATCCAGCATAGAGGCCCCAACAGTTAACTTCTAATTAACAAAGATATGAATAAAAAACTGTGTTTATTAATTTCTCTATTATTATTGAGCTTTCTCAATGTCTTTTCACAGACGGGAAAAGCCGAAAAAACGATTTCCATTCAATTCTCTAACCTATCTCTACAAACAGCCCTGAACAGATTTGAACAAGCGTCGGGCTATACGTTTTTCTATGACGCCGAACAAGTGAACTTGCAGCAAACCGTCAGTATGAACGTGAAGCAGGCCACCGTCAGCAAAGCTGTGACAGAATTGCTGAAGAACACAGGTCTCGGTTTCGAGATTTCCAACCTGCAAATCACTCTTTTCAATAAAAAAGAGCCCGCCCGGCAACAGAAGAAAGAGGTGCGGGTGACGGGTGTCGTCTCGGACGATACCGGCGAACCGGTCATCGGTGCCAACGTGTTGGTGCAAGGCACTACCATCGGTGCCATCACCGACCTTGACGGACGCTACATGCTGAATGTGCCCGCAGGCTCCACGCTGATTATCTCCTACATAGGCTACACCAACAGCCAAGTCAAGGTGAATGCGGCCGGCAACTATGACATCCGCCTGAAAGAAGACACCGAGATGCTGCACGAGGTGGTGGTTGTAGGCTATGGCACGCAGAAGAAATCCAACCTGACAGGCTCTGTAGCATCTATCAACGCAGATGCTTTGGAAAGTCGTGCGGTGGCAAGCGTATCTGCGGCATTGGCCGGCACAATGCCCGGTGTGACAACTATACAGAACTCCGGTGCTCCCGGTGCACAATCGGGTAGCATCACCATTCGCGGAAAGAACTCGATTAATGCCGCCAGTCCGCTGGTGATAGTAGACGGAGTGCCGGGAAGCATGAACAACATCGATCCCAGTGACATTGAATCGGTATCCGTTCTGAAAGATGCTGCCTCATCAGCCATCTACGGTGTGCAGGCAGCCAATGGTGTAATCTTGATTACTACAAAAAAAGGTAAGGTAGGACAAAGAGCACGCGTAAATTACTCGGGCACGGTGTCTTGGGCAAGCCCCACGGCACGTCTTCAGTTCTTGGGAGCGGCCGATTATGCCACGTTATATAATGAGGCGGTGAAGAACGAAAACCCCAATGACCCTTACCCCTTCTCGGAAGAAGATATCCGGAAGTTCCGCGACGGCTCCGACCCCATCGGACACCCCGACACCGACTGGTACAACGAGGTGATGAAAAAAAGCGCACTTGAAACGCAGCACAGTATCTCCGTATCGGGCGGAACGGACAAAACATCGTACATGGCCTCGTTGGCCTATCTGTATCAAGACGGTTTGTCGCAAGATAAAAACTATGAACGATATAACGGACGTATCAATCTCGACTCACAGATTACCAACTGGTTGGCATGGGGGCTGAATACTTCGGCCTACCGTGGCATTGACAACGATGGATTCGTGACGTTTAACCAACTGATGCACCATGTAATCCGCATACCGCCCACTGATCCTATACGGGACAAAGATGGTAATTTCGTTCATCCCGGAAAAGACAATCCGGTGGCCGAACAAGGTAGAACCGGTATAGACCGCACATTGAACCAGCAACTGAATGCCACCGCATACCTGACGCTTACACCCTTGAAGGGGCTTAGCATCAAGGGCGTCTACTCTCTCAGACACGACTACCGCGACCGTCGCCGCTTTAAGAAAGACTACAGCTATGGCGGCCAGAGTTCAGGCAAGCGCGAAGGTTATCACCATTACTACAATTGGAACTGGTATACCTCTCAACTGCTCGTAAACTACAACAAGAGCTTCGGTAAGCACTCGTTGGGCTTACTGGGCGGTGTGGAGCAAGTGGAATATACTTACAGATATACGGAAACCAGCCGTACGGGCGGCGGAAACGATGCCTTGCCCGAATCGTTAAACACGCTGGACGCTTCCTCGCAAAAGAATAGCGATGGCGGTCACGAAATTGCCCGTCTGTCATACTTCGGCCGTCTGCAATACGACTACGAGAACAAATATCTGTTTGAAGCCAACATCCGTTCCGATGCCTCGTCACGCTTCCCCAAAGAAAACCGCTGGGGCGTGTTCCCTGCTTTCTCCGCCGGATGGCGTTTGTCGGAAGAAGCCTTCATCAAGGACAACGCGGAGTGGATAAACAACCTGAAGTTGCGTCTTGGTTGGGGTAAGACCGGTAACGAAGAGCTGAAGAACACCGACATCTATCCCTCTGTGGGCACGTATGCCTACAACAAAACCATGTTCGACCATACGCTCTATGCCACTACCTACGAGTCGCGTTACGTCAATCCTAACCTGAAGTGGGCTACCGTGACCAACTACGAGTTGGGTCTGGAAGCCGGATTCCTGAACAACATGCTGGGTTTCGAGCTGTCGCTCTACAAGAAGCGCACCAACGACATGCTGCTCTACCTGCCCATATTGGGGGTGATAGGGATGAATGCCCCCGCACAGAATGCCGGCAGCGTTGAAAACAAGGGGTTCGACTTGAGCATCTTCCACAATAACCAAGTGAACAAGGACTTCAGATACAGCGTAAACTTCAATGTGGCATACGTGAAGAATGAAATTACTGACATGAGTGGCACAGAAGGAGTTGATCCCGACAACGACAAATACTGGCGTCTGGAAGGCCATCCCATCGGTTCGTTCTACGGCTACGTGGCAAACGGATACTTCAACACGGAAGATGATTTGAAGAACTATCCCAAACGCACGGGATCTGAAAAACTTGGCGACATCAAATACAAGGATTTGGATGGCAACAAGAAGATTGATTCGGCCGACCGTCAAGTAATCGGACAGAACTTCCCCAGCTGGACGGCGGGACTTAACCTTGCCGCTACCTACAAGGATTTCGACTTCTCCATGCTGTGGCAGGGAGCGTTCGATGTAGACGCCTACTATACGATGGAAGCCGCCTACTCGTTCTTCAACAGCGGAAAGGTGTTGAAAAGACATTTGGATCGTTGGACGCCCCAAAACCACAATGCTACGTACCCGCGTTTGACTCTCGGCTCGAAGATAAACTACTCCACGTCGTCATTCTGGCTGCAAGACGCATCGTACGTGCGCCTGAAGAACATCTCGTTGGGATATAACCTGCCCAAACGCTTCTTGGACAAGATTGGGTTCGAGCGCGTAAAGCTATATGTGGCCGGTGAGAACCTGCTTACGTTCTCCGGTTTGGAAGGCTTAGATCCCGAATCACCATCAGATACGCGCGGTAATTTCTACTCCAATGTGAAGAAAGTGACCGTCGGACTGAAAATGACATTCTAAATCCTTAAAATCATTCTTGAAATTATGAAAATAAGAAACATATTATATGCAATAGCATTTACGATGCCGGTACTGACGTCCTGCGTCGACTTGGAACGTTATCCATTAGAGGAACTTTCAGACAACAGTTATTGGAAAGCGCCTAAAGATGCTGAAATGGCGGTATCTGACCTCTATAGGTCATTGCCTTACTGGGACGTGGACGACGCCATCAACTCGGATGATGCGGTGCATGGTATTAAATGGGCTGCAGGAAACGTCTCTATAGGTATCTATGACCCGTCGGACTTCAGTTGGTCGGATAACTATGCTGCCATACGTAAGGCCAATACAGTCTTTGCCAAGATAGACAATATAGTCAACTATGACACTGCCGAGAAGAACAAGGTGCTGGGACAAGCCCACTTCTTCAGAGCATTCCAATACTTCACCTTGATACAGCAGTTTGGAGATGTACCCTACACCGACTCGCCGCTTGCTTTAGCCGACCAAGCCGATGTGAAGCGTATGCCTCGTGATGAAGTGTATACCAAGATGATGGCTGACTTCGACAAGGCCATAGAATATCTGCCCAAAAGCTGGCCTGCGGCAGACTACGGCCGCATTACCAAAGGAGCGGCCATGGCCATGAAAGCGAGAGCGGCTCTCTATTACAGCCAATGGAACGTAGCGGCAGAATATGCCAAGAAAGTTATGGATTTGGGCGAGTATGCGTTATACGACAAAGAGAATACCGGAAAATATCAGGAACTGTTCTGGGAGAAAGCCGACGGCTGCGAAGAATTCATTTTGGTAAGACAGTTCAAGGAGTCGGAAAACAGTTGGTTTCTGATTGGCTGGGAAGCTTTCCCCACCAAAGGATGGGGAGGTATTGACCCAACGCAGAGTCTTGTAGATGCTTTTGAAGATATAGAAGGGGCACCGATAGCAAAGTCAAAAATCTATAACGAGAAGAAGCCTTTCGAAAACAGAGACCCGCGTTTGGAGGTAAATGTGTTGCACGATGGTGAATCAATGTATGGCGTAAATATAAAGGTAGCTCCCTTGAAATCTTCGGGAGTGACGGGTATTGGCCAGCACGGTGACGCTACTGCCACGGGCTACTATCAACAGAAATGGCTTGATCCTTCTATCGAACCCTCTTCACAGGGATGGGATATGGGCAAAGACGCTGTCTTGATCCGTTATGCAGAGATGTTGCTTACGTATGCCGAGGCACAGAATGAGTTGTCTCCACTTGACCCCACTGCATTTGATGCTGTGAACCAAGTAAGAAAGCGTGTGGGCATGCCGGATTTACAGAATAAGGATGCAAGTAAACCAACGTATTGCGGCACACAAGATGCCCTACGTCAGCGCATCCGCAACGAGTGGCGTGTAGAGTTTGCCCTCGAAGGAGGCAAACGCCAATGGGACATCCGTCGTTGGGGAATTGCCAAAGAGGTGTTGAACGCTCCGTTCTTGGGACTGAAATATAAGTTGGTAGATTCTTCGAGTGCCGTGGATGGAGACGGGGGAAAGATTTGCATCCTTTATGAAGGAGAAAATATCAAACTTACGGGTAGCAAATACGAGGATCACAATTATCTGTATCCCATTCCGCAATCCGAACGTGACTTGAACTCCAATCTGACTCAAAACCTCGGTTATCCGAACTAAGAAAACCGTGAATGTAACAACTGGGGTGTCCGGAAACACTCGGGACACCCCTATAATTCAATATTCCTGATGATGAGGTTTTTAAAGTATATCGTATTTGCCACACTTTTCATAGCCTATTTTTTGTGTTATCAAGGAGCATTGTCGCATGTGATTATCTATCATGAGCAACATCATCTTTTTCTTTTCTCTTCGGCATATTTCCACCGTACCGTTCTGTCGGAGGGTTTCTTGTCGTATGCCACTAATTTCTTCATACAGTTTTTCTTTCATCCCACATGGGGAAGCGCCCTTTTGGCCTTTCTTTTGGCAGGAGTTTACTATCTCACCGACCGTTTGTACCGAATTGTCTTCAAATCTGAAGACCTGATGAACTTGGCGGTGATTCCTTCGCTTGCCCTCTTCCTTCATACCATGTCTGTAGACCACACTTTGAACATCGTAACAGGAAGTTTCTTCGCCTTATTGCTGGCCAACATGCTGCTATCCGTTGCCGGGCGGTTCGTAAACATTAATCCGGCGATTGTTCGTTTTCTGCCCAAGCGCAAGGCCATAAGCATCGGCATTGTGTGCCTCTTTTTGGCGCTTTATACGGCAGGCGGTTACTATTATTTCATAAAACAGTATAACGTTAGCGAACGTATCATGCTCCGTACCGACCAGTTTGCAAAGGCAAAACAATGGGACAAGGTGATGGAGTATACCGAAAACTATCTGCGCAGAGGCAGAAGCAACCAATTAATCTCTTATTACCACAACATGGCCTTATATCACGCCGGGCAAATGCCTTACCGATTGTTCGATTATCCGCAGGCCTTGGGAGTAAAAGGCCTGTACTTCCCGTGGAATGCCAACAGCAGGGAGAGTGAATACGGACACGTGCTTTACGAAGAACTGGGCCACCTGAACGAAGCTCACCGATGGGAGTTCGAGGCAATGGTGGTATGGGGCGAGACTGCTCCGCATCTGCTCAACTTGGCACGCTACAACCTTGCGGTTCAGCGTCCCCAGGTGGCGCAACGTTTCATCAATGTGCTTAAGCAATCCTTGTTTTACAGTGATGCCGCCTGCTCATTGGAGCAGCAGTCAAAGGAGGCATCCGATGAATTACCCTACAACGCATTGATCGGAGTGAACGATGTTCCGGCACGCTTCTCGAATGTCGTCAACATAGGTCCGGAACTGAACTATCTGTGTGAGAAAGATACGGCCAACCGGATGGCTTTCGAGTATCTGATGAGTCACTTGCTGTTGAGCAACCATGTAGAAAAATTTGCCAAGTCGCTGAAATACATATGCAACTTCTCTTACCCTGAACTGCCCCGGATTTATGAAGAAGCTCTGTATGTATATGAATTGGGAGTTCCCGAAGAGGAGTTCGCTAAAGTAGGCTTTCGCGTAAGCGAAGAAACAAAGCGTCGATTTGAACGCTACTATCACTTGGCCGAAAAGAATCAGATGAATGAACTGCAACGGGAATTCGGTAATACGTATTGGTTTTACCTGAATTACATCAGTCCCTACGGCAATAAGGTTCTCACAAATTGATAATGCAGTAATACAGGTTTATCCATGAAAAACTTTTTCCTACATATCTATATCATAGGTTCTCTCTTCCTGCTCGGAGGATGCGCACGCCATCATAAGCCCGACGCTTATCGCGAGGCTGTTCCTCAGATATATCCCGACTATACGAATGTTGTGTTTCCATGCAATATCGCTCCTCCGAACTTTGTCATAAAAGAAGACGGAACGGCTTATCAGGCGGAAATAGGATACGGTGCGGCCGTTAAGATGATTATAAGCAATGATGAGCCTACCATCAGGATTCCGGCAAAGCAATGGAAACAATTATTACAAGAAGCCAAAGGGGAGGATATATTTTTCCGTATCAGTGTGCTGCAAGGTGAGAAATGGACGGGCTATGCAGACATCGTCAACCGGATTTCAACTCACCCTATCGACCCCTGTCTGGTTTACCGGCTTCTCTACCCCGGCTATGAATTATGGAATGAAATGGGAATTTATCAACGCGACCTGACTTCTCATGAGCAAACTCCCGTTGTGGAGAATCGCGATTTCGGGAGACAATGCGTCAACTGCCACTCTTTCTCTCGGCATTCGCCCGACAACATGATGATGCATATTCGGGGTAAAGACGGAGGAACACTGATTTACAAGAACGGTAAGGTTGAAAAAACAAACCTGAAACCGGAGGGATTCAAGAACGGAGCGACTTATCCCTCGTGGAATCCCGACGGTCGCTATTTGGCTTTTTCCATGAATGAGGTACAACAGTTTTTCCACTCCGCCGGAAAGAAAATGGTAGAAGTCTCCGACTTGGAATCCGATATTGTCATCTATGACACCGAAACGAATCGGATATTCACCGATTCGCTGGTATACACGAAAGCGTATATGGAAACATTCCCGACTTGGAGTCCTGATGGGGAGAACCTTTACTTTTGCAGAGCGAAGGCTTATCGGAAAAATACTTCTTTAGACAGCATCCGCTACGACTTGTATCGCATCCGATTTGACAAGAAACAAGAAAGGCTGTATGATTTGGAATGTGTGTATGAAGCCTCTTCGATAGGCAAGTCGGTATCTCATCCGCGTATCTCTCCGAACGGCAAATACCTGATGTTTACTCAATCCGATTACGGCAATTTCTCCATCTGGCATGCGGAAAGCGACTTGTTTTTGTTGGAGCTGGAAACCAAGCAAGTCCGGGCATTGGACGAAGTGAACAGCAACGACGTGGACAGTTATCATACTTGGTCTTCGTCAGGATATTGGTTTGTCTTCAGCAGCAAGCGGTTGGACACACTATGGGCACGCCTTTTCTTCGCGGCTTTCGACCCTGAAACAGGACGGGCAGGCAAACCTTTTCTCCTGCCGCAAGAAGATCCTGAATTTTACAACACATGTACCTATACATTCAATGTTCCCGAACTGATTACTGCTCCCATAAACACTCAGCGGCAATTGTTGGACGGTACGCAAAAGAGAGCGAAAACAGTCAATAACTAACATAACAATTTATTAACCATGCTTACCTTAAAAAATACCCGATTATTGCTGGCTGTAGCAATCTTGTGCATTTCCTTTTCCGCTTTACGGGCGGAAAACAATCCCAAGCCTTTCACCATTCCCGAACTGAAAGAGTGGAAGGGAGGCAAAGGACATTTTGAGTTGAACGGAGAAACCTCGATAATCTTCGATAGAAAACAGCCTGAAGCCGAGAAAGTGGCGAAGCTGTTTGCCGAGGACTGCCGGCTGATGTTCGGATTCGCCCCGAAGGTGAATGCCGATGGTGGGAAAAAAAGTGGTATACGCTTCAGCCTGTCATCGAAATCCGACTTGGGCGAAGAGGGTTATCGCATACGGATAGGCCAAGGCATAGAAGTGTCGGCTTCGCATGCGAAAGGGCTGTATTGGGCTACTCGCACCCTACTTCAAATAGCCGAACAGGACGAACAGCGCCGGCTGCCTAAAGGTACAATAACGGATTCGCCCGATTATTCGGTTCGAGGATTCATGATGGACTGCGGGCGTAAGTTCATACCACTCTCTTACCTCCAAGACTTGGTCAAAGTGATGGCCTATTACAAGATGAACGTGCTGCAAGTGCACCTTAACGACAACGGCTTCAAAGAGTACTTCGACAACGATTGGAACAAGACTTACGCCGCTTTCCGTTTGGAGAGCGACACATATCCCGGTCTGACCTCAAGAGACGGGCACTACAGCAAAGAAGAGTTTATCGCTTTTCAGGAAGAGGCACAGAAACTGGGGGTCGAAATCATACCCGAAATAGATGTGCCGGCACATGCGTTGGCGTTTACTCATTACAAGCCGTACATTGGAAGCAAGGAGTATGGAATGGATCATCTGGATCTGTTCAATCCGGAAACTTATACGTTTGTCGATGCGCTGTTCAAAGAATATTTGGAAGGAGAAAAGTCCGTGTTCAGAGGGCCGCGTATACACATCGGCACGGACGAGTATTCCAACAAAGACAAAGCTGTGGTGGAACGGTTCAGGGCTTTTACCGACCACTACATCAGATATGTGGAGAGCTTCGGCAAGCAGGCCGTTATTTGGGGATCGCTGACGCATGCCAAAGGCAGCACCCCGGTGAAAGTAGACAATGTTATTATGGATGCTTGGTCTAATGATTATGCCAATCCGCTTGAGATGCTCGACTTGGGCTACAAATTAGTCAGTATTCCCGATGGACTGACGTATATCGTACCTGCTGCCGGATACTATTACGACTACTTGAATACGAAGCGCTTGTATGAGAGCTGGACACCGGCGCAAATCAATTCCGTAAAGATAGAGGAGCGTCATCCGAATTTGCTTGGGGGCATGTTTGCCGTATGGAACGACCATGTGGGGAACGGTATTTCGGTGCAAGATATTCACCATCGCACGTATCCGGCTTTGCAAACATTGGCTGTCAAGATGTGGACGGGCGAAAACATTTCTTGGTCTTACGATGATTTTGAAGAAAAGAGGCTGGCGTTGAGAGAAGCTCCGGGAGTAAACCGGCTGGGGCGTATCGGTTCGACGAAAGGATTGGTGTACGAACTCTCCGAACTGAAACCGGGCTTTACCACCCCTTATCGCGAAATAGGATACGGTTATCGTGTTTCCTTCGATGTGGAAGGACGCGAAGAGTCGAAAGGAGCCGTGCTGTTCCGCTCGCCCGATGCCGAATTCTACCTTGCCGACCCAATAAGTGGAATGATGGGCTTTGCGCGCGATGGTTATCTCAATACTTTCAACTACCGGGTGATGCCGGGCGAGAAGGTTTCCATCTCCATCGAGGGAGATAATAAATCGACTCGCCTGTATGTAAACGGCAAGTTGCGGGAAGAACTCAACATCCTGCGCCGCGATTTCGTACAAGACGACAGTCAGAAAACAAAGAAGATGTACTACGTACGTACGCTGGTGTTCCCGCTCAAAGAGGCCGGAACGTTCAACAGCATCGTCCGTAACCTGAAAGTATATAATGTAATCTGAGCCCGATATAAAGATGGAATAGAGATGAAAAGAAGGACACTCGCCGGTAGTTTTTGATGCGGCTGAAATGACTTCCCAAAGACGTGATGCATGACTTCCCAAAGGCATGACGCACGACTTCCCAAAGGCATGACGCACGACTTCCCAAAGGCACGGGCGGCGACTAACGTTAGTGAGAGCAGCTCTTCTTTTTCTGTCGAAATCGGGTTATATTGCAAGTGATGTAAGAACTCTTAATATTCGATTAAAACAATTATTATTATCGTATGAGAAAGCCACTTATTATCTTTTTATTGTGTGAAATGTTCGTCTCGACCGCATTTGCCGTGCGAGACAGTCTGCGCGGATTTCAGTACGCGTCCGTTCAATCGCCCGACGGAAAGGAATGGGAGTCGCCCGAACGGCTGGCGCTGAACAAGGAACAGCCTCGCGCTTATTTCTTTTCCTTTGCCGACGTCAGCTCCGCACGGAAAGTATTGCCCGAGCATAGCGCTTATTGGATGAGCCTCAACGGTGATTGGAAATTCAAATGGGTGCCCAATCCCGATGAACGACCGAAAGACTTCCAACGTACGGACTACGATGTGTCGGCTTGGGACGATATCTACGTGCCTTCGAGCTGGAACATCTACGGCATCCGGAAAGACGGAACTCAGAAATACGGAACACCCATCTACGTGAACCAGCCCGTCATCTTCCAGCATAAGGTGGCGGTGGACGACTGGCGCGGAGGAGTGATGCGCACGCCGCCTGCCCACTGGACTACCTACAAGCATCGCAACGAAGTGGGGTCTTACCGCCGCGATTTCACGTTGCCCGCCGGATGGAACGGCCGCGAAGTCTTCATCGACTTCGACGGGGTGGACTCTTTCTTTTATCTCTGGATAAACGGACAATACGTCGGCTTCTCCAAGAACTCGCGAAACACGGCGAGCTTCAACATCACTCCCTACCTCGTAACCGGAAAGAACACCGTGGCCGTGGCTGTTTATCGCAGTTCGGACGCTTCTTTCCTCGAGTCGCAAGACATGTTCCGCCTGCCGGGCATCTTCCGCACGGTGGCGCTTACCTCGGTTCCTAAACTGCATGTGCGCGATTTGGTGGCTACACCCGACCTAAACTCCTCTTTTGAGGAAGGTACGCTCGCCATCAAGGCCGACATCCGCAACCTCGACAAGAAAGAGGCTAAAGGATGCAGCATGGTCTATTCGCTCTATGCCGACAAGCTTTATTCAGACGAGAATACGCCGGTGACAGGCGCCACAGCCGTTGCTGCCGTGATGCCTGTGGGTAAAGACGGCATCGTCACCAGCCAAACCACACTGACGCTGCCCAGACCTTTGCTGTGGTCGGCAGAGGCTCCTCACCGCTACACGCTGGTGGGCGAACTGAAAGACAGGAAAGGGCGCACCATAGAAACCGTTTCTGCCTATGTGGGATTCCGTAAGGTGGAAATCAAGGACACCCCTGCCTCGGAAGACGAGTTCGGACTGGCCGGACGTTATTACTACATCAACGGAAAGACCGTGAAACTGAAGGGCGTGAACCGCCACGAGACCAATCCCGCACTGGGACATGCCATCACCCGCGAACAGATGGAGCGGGAAGTGATGCTGATGAAACGCGCCAACATCAACCACGTGCGCAACTCGCACTATCCCGACGACCCTTACTGGTACTATCTTTGCGACAAGTACGGCATCTATCTCGAAGACGAGGCCAATCTGGAGTCGCACGAATATTATTACGGCAAAGCGTCCCTGTCTCACCCCATAGAGTGGGAAAAAGCGCATGTGGCACGCGTGATGGAAATGGTACACAGTCATGTCAACCATCCCTCCATCGTCATTTGGTCGCTGGGCAACGAGGCCGGGCCGGGCAAGAACTTCGTGACTGCCTACAATGCACTGAAAGCTTTCGACCTCTCTCGGCCGGTGCAATACGAGCGCAACAACGACATCGTGGACATGGGCTCCAATCAATATCCGTCCATCGCTTGGACGCGCG
Organism: Bacteroides zoogleoformans; assembly: GCF_002998435.1. NCBI lineage: Bacteria > Pseudomonadati > Bacteroidota > Bacteroidia > Bacteroidales > Bacteroidaceae > Bacteroides > Bacteroides zoogleoformans. The sequence goes on from NZ_CP027231.1 coordinate 1,866,880, forward strand.
AGGCCGTGAAAGGGAAGTACGGCATCAAATATCCTTTCCACATCTCGGAGTATGCACACTCCATGGGCAATGCCGTGGGCAATCTGGTGGATTATTGGGAAGCCATTGAGTCGACCAACTTCTTCTGCGGAGGAGCCATCTGGGACTGGGTAGACCAAGCCATGTATAACTACACCCCCGAAGGCAAACGATACTTGGCCTACGGCGGCGACTTCGGCGACACGCCCAACGACGGACAGTTCGTGATGAACGGCATCGTGTTTGCCGACCTCGAACCCAAACCTCAGTACTATGAAGTGAAGAAGGTGTATCAGCACATCGCCGTGCAAGCCAAAGACATACGCAAGGGCAGCTTCGAAATCTTCAATAAATACTACTTCAAAGACTTGAACGACTATGAAGTGCGCTGGTCGCTCTACGAGAACGGTAGCGAAGTGCAAAGCGGAACACTGCCCGCCGCCCGTATCGCCCCGCGCAGCCGGGCGCTCGTACAGATTCCTTATAATTACGAGGCGTTGAAGCCCGCTGCCGAGTATTTCGTGAAGATGCAGTTCTGCCTGAAAGACAAGAAACCTTGGGCGGAAAAGGGCTATGCAACGGCCGAAGAGCAATTCCTCCTGAAGCCCGCGAGCAACCTGCCGGGCATCGCCACCCTGACCGATAATGCCGGAAACCTGCTGATAGACAAAACGGACGCACGCTTCACCGACATCCGTGGCAAGGAGTTCGACGCACGCTTCGACATGCAGACCGGAACCATCTATAGCCTGAAATACAAAGGCGAGACGCTTATAGCCGATGGAAACGGGCCGAAGCTCGACGCCTTCCGTGCTTTCGTCAACAACGACAACTGGGTATATGCCGGATGGTTCGAAAACGGTCTGCACAACTTGCGGCACAAAGCCGTGCGCGCCACTACCCTGCAACGTCCCGACGGCGCCGTGGTACTGGCCTTCACTGTAGAGTCGCAAGCGCCGAACGCCGCACGCATTCTTGGCGGAACATCCAGCGGCAGGAACACAATTGAGGAACTGACCGACCGCGCATTCGGCGAGAACGACTTCAAGTTCACGACCAATCAGGTATGGACGGTCTATCGCGACGGCTCGATAGAGCTGCAGGCAGGCATCACGTCCAACCGTCCCAAGCTGATATTGCCGCGCTTGGGCTACGTGATGAAACTTCCGCAGAAGTACGATAACTTCACCTACTACGGACGCGGGCCCGTCGAGAACTACCCCGACCGCAAAACAGGACAGTTCATCGAACTCTATCGCAGCACGGTGGAAAAAGAGTTCGCCAACTTCCCCAAGCCGCAGGATATGGCCAATCATGAAGAGGTGCGCTGGTGTGCGTTGACCGATGCCGCAGGCGCAGGGGCACAATTCATTGCCACCGGCGGCAAGATGTCCGTGGCGCCGCTGCAACACACGGCTGTCGAAATGACGCTGGCAGGACATCCCTATCAGCTTCCGGAGACGACAGGCACTTATCTGCACCTCGACCTCGGCGTCACAGGCTTGGGCGGCAACAGTTGCGGACAAGGCGGACCGCTGGAGCCGGACAGAGTACTGGCAGGCCCGCATTCGTTCGGCTTCATCATCCGTCCGGCAGCAAAGAACCTGACGGAAGCGGCACAGGTAAGCGGCAACGGCACCCTCCCCTTGAGCATCGTGCGCAACGAGGCGGGCGAGGTGAGCTTCTTGTCCTTGAACCCCGAAGCCGAAATCTGCTACACCTTGGGGAAAGAGAAGAAAGCAAGAACCTACAACGCCCCCATCCCCATGCGCGAAGGCGGCAGTGTGACGGCATGGTTCAAGTCCACCCCCGACATCAAAGCGTCGCAGACCTTCGGCAAGATAGAGAAAGTGCAAGCCGAGGTAATAAACGCCAGCAGTGAGGAGACCGATGGCGAAGAGGCCACGAACCTGACCGACGGGGACGCCGCGACCATCTGGCACACCATGTACTCCGTCACCCTGGCCAAGTATCCGCATTGGGTGGATTTAGACGCTAAAGACGTGAAACTCGTCAAAAGCATCACTTACCTGCCCCGACAGGACAGCGACAACGGCAACGTGAAGGACTACCGCATCCAGGTGAGCACCGACGGCAAGACTTGGAGCGACCCCGTGGCCGAAGGCAGCTTCGAGAGAAACCGGAAAGAGAAAACCGTGCGCTTCGACAAACCCGTCAAGGCGCGCTACATCCGCTTCACCGCCTTGAGCGAGCAACAAGGACATGATTATGCGTCGGGAGCCGAAATAGGCATCTTGGCCGAATAAGAAAGGAGAATCGAACAGAGATGAAAAGGGGGTGTGAGAGCTCTCTCTTTATGAAGAATACCCCTGCCACAGATAGTTGTAGCAGGGGTAAATCTTTCTATTCAGGTATCATGACACCTCTCTTTACTTGGCATCAATAAGGTCTATATACTCGTCACTTAAAGAGCGTATCTGATTGAGACATTACAGTCAACAGCCTCTCTATGATTTTTGTAGAAAGGCTTGTGTCCCGTCCTTCTTCGCAGCGTCTACACCAGGCCGAATGCCGCCTTCACCTTATCCACATAGTCCAGCTTCTCCCAAGTGAAGAGTTCCACTTCCACCTCCTTGTCGCCCTCGTAGCGGCTCTGGAAGCGTTTGACGATGGTTTGCGGTTCGCGCCCCATGTGCCCGTAGGCGGCAGTTTCCTGATAGATGGGATTGCGTAGCTTGAGGCGGTCTTCGATAGCCTTCGGACGGAGGTCGAACAGTTCGTCTATTTTCCGGGCAATCTCACCGTCGCTCATGTGGACGTGGCTGCGTCCGTAGGTATCCACGAAGATGTTGATGGGGCGTGCCACACCGATGGCGTAAGACACTTGCACCAACATCTCGTCCGCCACGCCGGCAGCCACCAGGTTCTTGGCAATGTGCCGTGCCGCGTACGCCGCGCTGCGATCCACCTTCGAGGGGTCTTTCCCCGAGAAAGCGCCGCCGCCGTGAGCACCCTTACCCCCATACGTGTCCACGATGATTTTGCGCCCCGTCAGCCCGGTATCTCCGTGAGGCCCGCCGATGACAAACTTCCCGGTAGGATTGACGTGGTACGTGATGCGGTCATTGAACAGAGCCAGCACTTTCTCGGCACGGATGGAAGCGATGACGCGCGGCATCAGCACCTCGATGACGTCCTTGCGGATAACGGCCAGCATCTCTTCGTCGGCTTTCAGCTGTGCGGCTTCGCTGCCGTCGGCGGGGCTGACAAAGTCGTCATGCTGCGTGGAGACCACAATGGTGTCGATGCGGACGGGTGTCCCGTTGTCGTCATACTCTATGGTCACTTGGCTCTTGGCGTCGGGGCGGAGGTAGGTCATCACCCTGCCTTCGCGGCGGATGTCGGCCAGCACTTGCAGGATGCGGTGTGCCAGGTCGAGCGAGAGCGGCATGTAATTCTCCGTTTCGTTGGTGGCATAGCCGAACATCATTCCCTGGTCTCCGGCGCCCTGCTCCATGGGGTCTTGCCTTTCCACGCCGCGGTTGATGTCGGGGCTTTGCTCATGGATGGCGCTCAGCACGCCGCACGAGTTGCTCTCGAACATGTATTCGCCTTTGGTGTATCCAATCTTCTTAATCACTTCGCGTGCGATGAGTTGGAGGTCAACGTACGCTTTTGTCTTCACCTCTCCGGCCAGCACCACCTGTCCGGTAGTGACCAGCGTTTCGCAAGCTACTTTCGAGTTGGGGTCGTAAGCCAACAGTTTGTCAAGCACAGCGTCCGATATCTGATCGGCCACTTTGTCGGGATGTCCTTCTGACACCGATTCGGATGTGAATAAATAGCCCATTTCTTCAAAGATAATTGATGGTTAATAAAACAGATGTTTCAATGAAGAAGCGGAAAGGGAGATGAGCAGAGACGCGTCCGGCACGAAGCCGTCAGAAAAGGATGTGTTTTTAGCATTTTTTTCTGTGGTTGCAAGCTACTCAAATCTTTCCACATTTCATTTTGTGGGGGCAAAAGTAATGGTTTATTCCGGAACTCCCGCCTTTTTCGCACAGTATTAACATTCTATAAACAACCATACATCTCCATCGGCCTACTCTGCCCGTCTTCTTATCTCTCCCCCTCCCCCATAGGGAGGGGAGGGGGGAAAGGCTTTAGACACCGAAGTCGCCTTTCAGCGTACGTTTGATTCTTCGCAACGCTTTTGCCCAAAAGAAGTTGGTGCGACGATAGTAGCGGGCAAAGATGCGCCGTGCCTCGGCGTTTTCTGTCACTGGGCTGATTTTTACCACCGGAAGCGGCTCCGGCCAAAGCGAGGCGTCGTACAGGCCGCCGCCTCCACAATGGGTGCCGCTGCCGTCGAACCCTTTGTTCTGCACCAGCGATCTGCCGGTATTCAACGAAAGGATATCCGCCAGGAACAGGCTGGCGTTCCAGCGGATGGCCCATGAGTTGTTTTTCCCCTCGGTCTGCCGGCGTAGCATGCGGGTGAAGCCGTACGTGCCGTCGAAGTCGAAGGTGCGGGTCAGGCCTCTGTCTTCGAGTTGCTTCAGCAAGGCTTTTCCGTCGGGGTTGAAGTGTTGCCAGGCGCGCTTCCACGTGGCCCAGCCCCAGCTTCCCGTCCATTTAATGAGGAAAGTGGCGGGAAGGGAGGGGTCTTGGGTGAAGTCGCAGGCTTGGATATGCCCCACGCGCGGCTCATCTTCGTAGGCGCAGAGGGCATCGTTCATGAAGCGCAGAAAGCAGGGGGATACCATCAGGTCGTCTTCCAGCACAATGACCCTCCCGTGGCGGTTCACTTGTTCGGTGACGCCGGCTATCACGTTGGCCGCCAATCCTTGGTTCTCGGTGTGCTCTATCACCTCGACGGAGCGGAAGCCGGCAAGGGTGTGCAGGTAGCGACGCACTTCGTCCACCGCCGCTTGGTCGGCGGTGTTGCGAGCGGCGTCGGAATAGACGAACAGACGGCTGCGGGCGGCCTCTTCATTAGTCAGCAGGCTCTTTATCAACTGCCGGGTATGGGCAGGACGGTTGTAAGTGAAGAGCAGGATAGGGGCGTAATCTTTCATGACTTTGTTTCTTTACTTGGTTCTAAATTATCATATATACCATGTACCGCATCGTTTGTTCAGCTTGCGATAGCCGATGACCTTGCCTGTCCGGCCGAATACGCTTGCCGTGATGCGGAGATAGGCGACGGCATCTTTCAGATTTCCTTGCAGCAATGCTTTAAACGTTTTCTTGATGCCCGCCGCCACTCCATAGGCAAATGCCTTGGGAAAAGAGTATTGCACGTTAGCATACTCGGACAACAGATAAACTTCCTCCGAATATAGGAAGGCTTTGCGAGCCACGGGCCGGTATTCCCGGTCGTGGCATCCTTGTACGTAAGGCGAATACCCTATCCGGTAACCGCAACGGTGTAAACGGTTGACGTAGTCCACGTCTTCGCCATAGTGTCGGAAGAGGGGGCAGAATCCGCCCACTTGCTTCAATACGGAAACAGGAATAAACCAGAATGCCGCATTGACGAAAGGCACTTCTATGGGAGGACAAAGGGACTTGTCTTTCGCACGATAGGTCTTCAACTCCGCCGAAGGGCTTAGTCCTGCATAACCGGCGAAACCTTTCTCCAACTTATCGCCCGCACCGGTCAGATGGGTGGGCGACAAGATGCCATATTGGGGGTATTTACCGCTAAGCGCGCTCAATGTGCCGAGCGTTTCGGCATCTATCCACGCGTCTTGGTTCAGTAGGAAAACAGCCTCGTAGCCCTCTTCCAACGCCATTCTCATACCGAGGTTGTTGGCACGGCCGAAGCCGAGGTTCTCCTGGCTCTGGATGAGGCGGACTTCCGGATAGCGGCTTTCGATGAGCTGTACGGTACGATCTTGCGAGGCGTTGTCTATCACCACCACATCCGCTTGCAGCGAAGATTGGCGCAGACTGCCCAGGCAACGGTCCAGCCAACGCTCGAAGTTATAGGCTGCTATAATGGTCAGTATTTTCATGAGGTTTCGGCTTTTCGTTCTGTTTCGATGGTTTCTATGAGGGCGTCCGACTTTCCGCTCACCACTTTCCGGCAGAACATCTTGCCCGACAGCTTCAGTGCAGGCAGGTCTTCCGGAGTCATGGTCTTGATGGATTGGCCGTATACGATATAATGCAGGGGCGTCAGTGCGTGGAGTCCGGCGTATCTGCCTTCGTACAGCAAGGCGCGGGCGGCAAAGGGAGAGTTGAACACAAGGGTCTGTACGCATAGCTCGCTGGGGACGAAGCTTGTCTTGAAGTAGCGGGTCATCTCCTTTTCAGTGCAGAGCTTCTCGTAGACATAGCGGGCGCAAGGCAGGGTGATGGCCCAATAGTCGGAGCCGAAAAACACATCCGCTTCTTTGCCGCCAAGCTTTACGAAGGGGCGCTTCCTGAACGGAAGCAACTGCATCAGGTGGCGTGAGGCTACGATGAGCTTGTTCCGCAACCACCGACTTCCGATGTTCAGGTCGCGGAAGAAGTGGTAGTAGATGATTTTGGCTATCTGCTGCTTGTCGGCAGAGCGGGTCAGGTTCATTGCCACGATGAACTCCGTCTCCTTGTGCCCGTCAAAGTAGCTGTGTATCTCGGTGTTGGGCCACAGAGGATAGTCTTGCCCGCTGAGGCAGACGACGCGGCCATAAGCGATGCCGCTGTGCAGCACGGCGGACAGCAGTTCCTTCTGATATTCCACCTGCCCCCAGCCTCCCCAGCTCACCCGATGCCGGGGCACAAAGGTCGTCTTGTCTTTCAGCAACTCCTTGAAAGGGCGGATGTCCGCATTCCGGTCGATGTGTATGTAGAAATCGGCGTCACCGGCCAGGGCATCTACCAGACGACGTAAGTGCGGCGCGTCTTTATAGGCGGATATGATGTAGGCGATGCGGCTCATGGCTTCTTCTTTTTTAAGAGGAACTCGACGCTCTCTTTGAAGATGACGGATTGCAGCTTCCATAAGGTCAGGGCATAGAGGCCGGCCACAAACACCACTTTCGTAATCAGGCTCAGGTAGAGGTTTTCGATGGGGCGGGCGATGTAACAGGCGGCTGTGACGAGGGCGGCGGATAAGAGCAAATAAGGAGAGAGATCTTTCAGCATATCGCCGGCCTTCAACCCGATTTCTCTTCTCACAAACCCGAACCAGACAAACAGCCAGCCGATGTTGATGCCAACGAAGACGCGCAACATCCATTCCAGTCCGAAGGGATACATGGCGCATACGGCCACCAGTTGCAATACACTCAGGCAGATGGTATTCCACATGTAGATGGAAGAGTGTCCGCGGCTGATAACCAGGTTCGAGAATAAGTTTATAACAGGAATGAATGCGCCCCAGATGCAGAGAATCTGCATGATGTAAACGCTGCCGAGCCATTTCTCGGTAACGGCAATCACAATCAGCTCTCTTGCTATCAGGCTTAATCCGAACATGGCGGGAAAGGAGACGAAGGCCGTGAAGCGGAGCAGCTTACGGAACACAGCCAGTTGACGGGGCTTGTCGTCGGTCACGCGGGTGAAGACGGGTTGCGCAATGCCGTTTATCATGCCAGTGATGGTGTTGTGTCCCATTCCGTTCCATTTGTTTGCCTGCGTGAAGTTGCCGACTTCCCGTTCGGAATAGAACCTGCCCAGCAGGACGGATAACAGGTTGTTGTTGATGATTGTGAAGACGTTCGTTACAATCATCTTGCTGCTGAATCCTATCATCTCCCTGATGGGAGTGAAGTCTAACTGAAGTGTGGGGTGCCAACGGGAGAAGTAGAAGTTGAGTATCGTCACCATCGTTACAAAGGCGATGGATTGCAAGGCGATGCCCCAATAAGCGAATCCGTTGGCGGCCAGTATGATTCCGACGACTCCCGAGACGCACAGCGCGGAAAGAGAGACAACGGTGGTTTCTTTGATCTTCAGGTTCCTGAAGAGGTAGGCACGCGGTGCAATGCTCAGGCTGGAAATGACAAAACCCAGGAATGAAAGCCGGGAAAGGGGAACCAATTCCGGTGTCTTGTAGAAGTCCGCAATGAGCGGGGCGGCGAAGAAGAGCAGCACATAAAGCGTGGTGCCGCACAGGGTGCTGAACCAGAACACGGCGTTATAATCCTTGTGAGAGACCTCCTTCCGGTTGGTCAGCGCCGAGATGAAACCTCCCTCCTGCAAGGCGGCCGCAATGGCGGAGAAAATGGTGAGCATGCCCACCATGCCGTAGTCCGAAACATCCAGCAGACGGGCCAGGACAATCCCGAAGACCAGATTCAGCAACTGTTGCATCCCGTTGCTGAAGCCTCCCCACAACAGTCCTTTGGCTGTCTTCTCTTTGAGTGATGTCTCGTTCATGCCGTTTTTGCTTTCTTATTCTTCCATCATTTTCAGAATAGAGATTGCCGCCTCGTTCAATTTTGAGAAAGCGAACACCTTTTTCCCTAAATCCTTAAGCGATGCGCCGATGTGATACACTTCATGATTATCTATGACGAGGAAACGATCGTGGCTGTTTCTATCTTCTGTCTCCCTTCGTTACCCACATGTTCCAAAATGGAACATGTGGTTTCTTTCATGGATAATTTATTTCTTTACCTCACCTCGCTTCCCGGCTTCACCTCCCGCAGCAGCGACGTCACGGCCAAAGCGCCGTCGTAGTTCTCGGCGGAGAGAATCATGCCTTCGCTCACCAGTCCGTTCTTGAACTGGCGGGGGGCAAGGTTGGCGATGAACAACACCTGTTTGCCCACCAGCTCTTCGGGTTGGTAGTGCTCGGCAATGCCGCTGACGATGGTGCGGTTCTCCAGTCCGTCGGCAATCTTGAACTTCAGCAGCTTCTTCATCTTGGGCACGGCTTCGCACTCCAGCACCGTGCCCACGCGGATGTCCAGCTTCTCGAACTCCTCGAAGGCGATGGTCGGCTTGATGGGATTAGCCTTGTAGTCAGCCGCCTCGTTGGCCTTCTTGGTGGCCAGCAGCTTGTCTACCTGCGCTTGGATGACGTCATCCTCTATCTTCTCGAACAGCAGTTCGGGGGTGCCCAGCCGGTGTCCGGCGGGCAGCAGGTCGGTGTGTCCCAGCTCGCTCCAGTCGAAGCTGTCCTTGTTCAGCATCTTGCGCAGCTTTTCGCTGCTGAAGGGCAGGAACGGCTCGAAGGCGATGGCCAGGTTGGCCGTCAGCTGCAAGGCGATGTTCAGGATGGTGGCCACCCGCTCCATGTCCGTCTTGGCCAGTTTCCAAGGCTCGGTGTCCGCCAGATACTTGTTGCCGATGCGGGCCAGGTTCATGGCCTCTTTCTGTGCGTCGCGGAACTTGAATGCGTCCAGCAGTTGTTCCACTTGCGTCTTGACGTCGGCAAACTCTTTCAGCGTTTCGCGGTCATAGTCGGTCAGCGTGCCTGCGGCGGGAACCGTGCCGTCGAAGTATTTCCGGGTCAGTTGCAGGGCGCGGTTCACGAAGTTGCCATATACGGCCACCAGCTCGTTGTTGTTGCGTGCCTGGAAGTCTTTCCATGTGAAGTCGTTGTCTTTCGTCTCCGGAGCGTTGGCGGTAAGTACATAGCGCAGCACGTCCTGCTTGCCGGGGAAGTCGGCCAGATACTCGTGCAGCCATACGGCCCAGTTGCGCGAGGTGGAAATCTTGTCGCCCTCCAGGTTCAGGAACTCGTTGCTCGGCACGTTGTCGGGCAAGATGAAGCTGCCCTCCGCCTTCAGCATGGCGGGGAAGACGATGCAGTGGAACACGATGTTGTCTTTGCCGATGAAGTGGATGAGCCGTGTTTCGGGGTCTTTCCACCACTTCTCCCAAGAGTCCGGCAGCAGCTCTTTGGTGTTGCTGATGTAGCCGATGGGGGCGTCGAACCACACGTACAGCACCTTGCCCTCGGCGCCTGCTACCGGCACGGGGATGCCCCAGTCCAGGTCGCGGCTCACGGCGCGCGGCTGCAGCCCCATGTCGAGCCAGCTCTTGCACTGGCCGTAGACGTTGGGGCGCCACTCCTTGTGCTCCTCCAGAATCCATTGTCGCAGCCACGCCTCGTGCTTGTCCAGCGGCAGGTACCAGTGTTTGGTTTCGCGCATCACGGGCTTGCTGCCGCTGATGGCGCTCTTGGGGTTGATCAGCTCCGTGGGGCTGAGGCTGGTGCCGCACTTCTCGCACTGGTCGCCGTAGGCGCCTTCCGAGTGGCAGTGCGGGCATTCGCCGGTGATGTAGCGGTCGGCCAGGAACTGTTTGGCTTCCTCGTCGTAGTACTGCATGCTGCTTTTCTCGACGAACTCGCCTTTGTCGTACAGCTTGCGGAAGAAGTCCGAGGCCGTATCGTGGTGTATCTTCGAGGTGGTGCGGCTGTACACGTCGAACGAGATGCCGAAGTCCTCGAACGACTGCTTGATGAGGGCGTGATAGCGGTCTACCACGTCTTGCGGCGTGACGCCCTCTTTCCGGGCCCGGATGGTGATGGGCACTCCGTGCTCGTCGCTTCCGCCGATGAAGACGACGTCTTCTTTCTTCAGCCGCAGGTAGCGGACGTAGATGTCGGCGGGCACATAGACGCCCGCCAGGTGGCCGATGTGCACCGGCCCGTTGGCATACGGCAAGGCGGACGTCACCGTGGTGCGTTTGAATTTCTTTTCCATATATTTGTGTATCTCTTTTGTTATGAACATTTTTAGTGCGACAAAGATAGCTGTTTTCTGATAAAATATGCATATTATCTACGTAAAAACCGCCAATAATAGAGGCCTTGCAATTTACAGTCCACACCGTATACCCTCCTCAGCTCCGTATAACCTCCGTATCAGCTCCGTATAACCTCCGTATCAACTCCGTATCAGCTCCGTATCAACTCCGTATCAACTCCGTATAACCTCCGCTTATATAGATACGGAGTTGATACGGCTTTGATAAGGCTGAGGTATGGACGGCACTTTCTTCAGAAGTTCTTAATAAAAGGAGTAGGAGACGAGGCACTCTTTTGTCTGATGGTAAAAAACGTTATTAACACCTCCCCTTATTTTTCTCGAAAGGTGATTCCGATATTCTTCCACTATTGGTTTCGATATTAGGATTTTGAGACAGAAATATGTTAAATATGTGGAAAAAAATCTCTTGTATTGGATAAAGCCCTATATTTGTAGAAAAAATGTAGAGAGTTGTATTATTCGTTCTATTTTTAATCTATATCCGAATATGAAAAAAGTAAAGTTTGGACTGATTGTATGGATGGGTGCTATGATGTTGGCATGCAGTCCGGATAATGATGTCTATAATCCAAAGTCTGAAGCTGCGAAAAAAAATCCATTGCAACTTACCACGACAGATGATTTCACGTGGGAAAACTTGCAGAAAGTAGGCATTACGGTGAAAGTGGCCGATCAATATAGTGCGACTTATACCTATGGTGTGGAAGTATTTGACAAGAATCCGATTACGGCCAAAGATGCAACCTTGTTGGCACGAGGTACGGCTACGGGCAAGAAAGATTTCTTTGCCTCCCTTGAAATAGGTAAAGGTACGAGCACATTATTCGTCAGACAAACCACACCGACAGGTGCCAAGCTGGTGAAATCGGCTGTGGTTGAAAGCTCAACGGCAACAGTTGATTTCAATGAGAAATATGTGGCGGGAACAAAGGCTGCTGTCACACGTGCCAAATCGGATTATACATCATTGCCCAAAACCCCTGCCGACAGTGATTTCCCGACAGCCGCACCGACAGATGCACAGACTCCGAGCGGCAGCACCATTTCCGCTGCGGGAAACTATATGCTGACAAGCAGCATAACGAAGGTATCCGGCAGTAATGTCAATTTGTATGTTACAGGCGATGTGAAATTGTCGTTCGGTAATGATGCAGACTCTTTCATTACCGGCAGCAACGTGAACATATACATCCTTCCGGGTGCCAAGTTGACCGTGGATGCACGCTACCGCTGGATTCTTCAAGCAGAAAAGACCACAATATACGTAAGCGAAGGCGGACAGCTGGTGAAAACAGGCGAATTCCCCGAAATAGGGCTGAAGAAGAACAGCGCCATCTACAACCGTGGTAAGGTAGAACTCCGCCTCATCGAGGCATCGGACAACGCCATTCTTTACAATCTGGCAAAAGGAGAACTCAAATGTACAGGCAACCACAATGGTAAGTTGACTTTCTTCGGTCAAAGTTTCTTCATCAATGACGGTACAACCATTACCGATGAGTTCAATGAAGTAAGGGATGATCGTGGTGGTAATATATATAATTTCGGAACAATGTCCGTGACGGGGAAAACACATATCAGTGCCACTCATCCGGTATGGGTGAACGAAGGGAAATGGACTACTGAGAACTTTGACTATGCAGAAAAAGCTGAACCTGTACTTGTTATCAATAAATGTCGTCTCAATGTAAACAATAAGATGGAAGTATATGCCCTATTTACAGTAGATGCGCATGGCAGTGTAGTGACCAAAGATTTGTTGATGACCAAAGGTGGCGTGAACTTGCGTAGTGGTGCCTTATTCCGTGTAGATGGTACGGCTGAATATAAACATGATGGCGGCGTATTTACCGGCGTTGGTAGCGAAAAAGCATTGCTTATCATGAATTGTGCCACCACACAAGGTGCGGCGACAGTATCATCTGGCCAGCATGCCCATTATAAAGGAAATCTTGTAGTGGCCTGCAACAACTATGTAGGCAATGTGAATGTGACAACTGCCGGCGGTGCCTTGCTGACAAGCGATGTGAATAACACAGGGGTAAACATTCCTGTCACCGAATGTAACCCCGGACATGTGGAAACACCACCGGCACCGGCTTCGGTCAACTATCAGTATGCCGTTTCTTTCTCGGGCATCTATGCGATAGAAGACCAGTGGCCTAATTTTGGAGACTATGACATGAACGACGCTGTGGTGAAGTTGGTTCTCACCGCTTCCGGTAATGGTGAAGCGGCGTCAGAAGCGGAGGCAAAGAATATTCCGCTGACCAAGTTGGAAGTGACCGCTACATTTATGGCAGTAGGTGCAAACAACACTCTTGGCGCTTACGTGCAGTTGGATAATGTTGCAAGCAGTGCCGTTACTTTGGCGAGTGCTAATGGCGTTGAGTTGGAAAGCGGTCAGAGCAAAGCAGTGTTGAAGCTCAATGGAAATATTGCCCAATTGCTGGGGGGCCAATATGTGAACGTCAGCGGAGAACGTTCTGACACACGCTATAAGACAGTGACCGGCACACTTTCAATCCCTGCCGGTATTCGTGCCTCCGACATCAGTTTTGACAAGGTGAACTTCTTCATCACGGTGGGCGACGCAAGCACAGGCAGACGCAAAGAGGTGCATCTCAAGAATTTTGCCATGACAGACAAAGGAGCCTCCAGCGGTGATAGTTTCGCAGATAAGTATCAGACGGCCGATAACTTCGTATGGGGTATATGTGTTCCGGGCGAAACTTATGCCTGGCCCAACGAACGAGTATCCATTAAGGATGTGAATGAGAGTTTCGTCAATTGGGTGACGTCGGGCGGTACGGCAGGCTTGCAATGGTACAAGGGCGATACCAGCGAAAGCGTGTCGCCTCAGTAAGGCAACTAATTAAAGTATAGATAGGACGAGGGTGTGGCAAATACAGTTTTGCCACACCCTCTTTTTTTGTATCTCGTTTGTTTTTACACATAGAAAATGTATTTTTGTGCATGAATCGTGAACTTAATTCAAAACAAACTATGATAACAAATCAATTGCTTCGACCGGACAGCATCGTGGTGGTGGGAGCATCCAACAATGTACACAAGCCCGGAGGAGCCATCCTAAGAAACCTTATCCAAGGAGGATATACGGGCGAACTCCGTGCCGTGAATCCCAAGGAAGCCGAAGTGCAGGGCATTGTCGCCTTTGCCGACGTGAAAGACATCCCCGACACCGATTTGGCGATTCTCGCCATCCCCGCCTCGCTCTGCCCCGATGTAGTGGAGGTGCTTGCCGCCGAAAAACAGGTACGTGCCTTCATCATTCTGTCGGCAGGCTTCGGCGAAGAGACCCGTGAAGGAGCTTTGCTCGAGAACCGTATATTAGACACGGTGAATAAATACGGCGCATCGCTGATTGGCCCTAACTGCATCGGTCTGCTGAATACTTGGCATCACAGCGTGTTCAGCCAACCCATTCCGCAGCTTCATTCAAAAGGAGTAGATCTGATATCCAGTTCGGGTGCCACAGCGGTGTTCATCTTGGAGAGTGCAGTCACTAAAGGTTTGCAGTTCAATTCCGTATGGTCTGTGGGCAATGCCAAACAGATTGGTGTGGAAGATGTGCTGCAATACATGGACGAGCATTTCAACCCGGAAACAGACTCCAAGATAAAACTCCTTTATATAGAAAGCATCGGAGACCCCGACCGCATGCTCTTTCACGCCTCCTCACTCATCCGCAAAGGATGCCGCATCGCCGCCATCAAGGCAGGCAGCAGCGAAAGCGGGAGCAGGGCTGCCAGTTCACACACGGGTGCCATTGCAAGCAGCGACTCCGCCGTAGAGGCTTTGTTCCGCAAGGCAGGAGTGGTGCGTTGCTACTCGCGCGAGGAGCTGACAACGGTAGGTTGCATTTTCACCCTGCCCGAGCTGAAAGGAAAGAATTTCGCCATCATCACCCATGCGGGAGGCCCGGGCGTGATGCTGACCGACGCCTTGAGCAAAGGCGGACTGAATGTGCCGAAATTGGAAGGTCCGGTGGCGGAAGAGCTGAAAAGCAAGCTTTACCCCGGCGCATCGGTGGGCAACCCCATCGACATTCTGGCCACGGGTACTCCGGAGCATCTACGCTTGTGTCTGGATTATTGCGAGGAGAAGTTCGACGAGATAGATGCCGTGATGGCTATTTTCGGTACGCCGGGATTAGTGACCATGTTCGAAATGTACGACGTGCTGCACGAAAAGATGCAGACCTGCCGTAAACCGATTTTCCCCATCCTGCCTTCCATCAATACAGCGGGAGCCGAGGTAGATGCTTTTCTTGCCAAAGGACATGTGAACTTTGCCGACGAGGTGACGCTGGGCACGGCACTTTCGCGCATCGTGAATGCTCCTCGTCCTGCCAATAATGAAATAGAATTGTTCGGAGTGGACGTTCCCCGCATACGCCGTATTATCGACTCCATTGCCGAAGACGGTTACATCGAGCCACATAGGGTGCAGGCTTTGCTTCACTCGGCCGGCATTCCGGTAGTAGAGGAGTTCGTTTCGGACAAAAAAGAAGAAGTGCTTGCTTTTGCCCGTCGCACAGGTTTCCCGGTGGTGGCAAAGGTCGTAGGGCCGGTGCATAAGTCCGATGTGGGCGGTGTGGTGCTGAATATCAAGAGCGAGCAGCATCTGGCGCTGGAGTTCGATCGTATGATGCAGATTCCCGAAGCCTGCGCCGTCATGGTGCAGCCCATGCTGAAGGGCACGGAACTGTTTATCGGCGCTAAGTATGAAGCGAAGTTCGGCCACGTGGTGCTTTGCGGTTTGGGAGGCATCTTCGTGGAGGTACTGAAGGATGTATCTTCCGGTTTAGCGCCTTTGTCATACGAAGAGGCCTACTCCATGATTCGTTCGCTGCGTTCTTATAAAATCATCAAAGGCACACGCGGGCAGAAAGGACTGAACGAAGATAAGTTTGCCGAAATTATCGTGCGTCTCTCCACCCTGCTGCGTTTTGCCACCGAAATAAAGGAGATGGACATCAATCCGCTGCTTGCAACGGACAAGCAGGTGGTGGCGGTAGATGCACGCATACGGATAGAGAAAAAGCGGGAGTGACAAAAAATGCAGCCATCATGCAGTATTTGTTACCTTTATGCGTTTCATTGATATAACCTAAATAAACTGTCTATGAAAAAATGGAAAAGACAATGGCTGACTGCCTGCAATGAAGTGTTATCCGGGATGTTGACCTTATTGGGGTTTGCATCGTGTATAGGAGGTGAAGCCCCGGCTGAATACGGGATGCCATACGCCAAGTATGAAATCAAGGGGAAGGTACAGAACGAAAAGAAGCAGCCGCTGAAGGGCATGCGCATGATTGTGAAAGAGCATCCTCCGGTAGCGAGCAGCTACTATTCCGATCGGAAAGATACGCTTTATACGGAAAACACGGGTGAATATGCTTTCAAAAAAGAGGATGCATGGCCTCGTATGAGCTATCGGATTGTCTGCGAAGACCCTGCCGGCGTATATAAAGCCGATTCCGTGGATGTGGAGATGAAACCGGAAGGGGGTAAAGGCAATTGGTATGAAGGCAGCGACAGCAAGACAGTAGATTTTGAACTGAAGAAAAAACAACAATAACCCCGTGGCAGCCCTTTCCATCCGTAAACGTCTGGCGCTGGAGGTGGCGTGTAGAATCCGCAACAACCGAAAAGAGCTGCATCCGTTGAAGCAACTCTTCTGGGAGTGTACGCAGCGTTGCAACCTTCATTGCAAGCATTGCGGCAGCGATTGCAAGCGCACTTCCGAGGTGAAAGACATGCCTGCCGCAGACTTCCTGCGAGTGATTGATTCCATCACACCCCATGTCAACCCGAGAGAAGTGAACATCGTTATCACCGGTGGCGAGCCGTTGATGCGCGATGACTTGGAGGAAGTGGGCCTTGCCCTCTACCGTCGCGGCTATCCGTGGGGGCTGGTATCCAACGGCCTTTACCTCACCGCCGAGCGTTTGCAGGGCTTGATGGAGGCGGGGCTTCATGCCATCACCATCAGTCTGGACGGTTTTGCCGATGAACACAACTGGCTGCGGGGGCATCCTGACAGCTACGACAGGGCGATGGATGCCATCAAACGATTGGTGTGTGAGCCCGAACTGACGTGGGACGTGGTTACTTGCGTCAATCGCCGCAACTATCCTCACCTCGAAGCAATCAAGTCGTCGCTGTATAATAGTGGTGTGCGGCATTGGCGGCTGTTCACCATCTTTCCCGTAGGCCGTGCGGCGCGGCATCCAGAGCTTCAATTGACGGACGAAGAGTTCACGGGGCTGATGGAGTTCATCAAAGGTGTACGTAAGGAGAAGAAGATGCACCTAAGCTATGGGTGCGAAGGGTTCTTGGGCAATTACGAGGGTGATGTGCGTGACAACTTCTATTCCTGCAATGCCGGCATCAGCGTGGGTTCCGTGCTGATAGACGGCTCCATATCGGCCTGCCCCAGCATTCGCAGCAATTTCCATCAGGGCAATATCTGTCGCGATGATTTCATGGAGGTGTGGGAAAATCGTTTTCACGCTTTCCGTCACCGCGAGTGGATGAAGAAAGGCGCTTGCGCCGATTGCAGCTTCTTTCGCTATTGCGAGGGAAACGGAATGCACTTGCGCGATGAGATGGGAGAGCCGTTGCTCTGCCATCTCAAACGATTGTCGTAAGATCGTGCTCGCTGTCATTTACCAATCATCCGTGCGGAACGGAACGGTGGGGAGTTCGTTCCCGCCAATCATCGTGCCGGGCAGGAAGTCGCGGAAACAATAGCGCACGGCAACGGGAGCGGCAACTTTTTCGGAAGAGACCACCACCTCATTGGTTTGCCAATGCAGCCACACCTTGTCTGCCGGATGAAACACACGGTCTTCGCCCGCCACTTCGAAACCGCGAAGGTCGTAGTTGCGACAGATACCCATTTCGAGGTGGTCGAAAGATACCCATGCTTCTTTTCCTTTCGCTTTCCACGACTTGTATTGGGGACCGAAGCAATGTATCTGTTTCTGTCCGTAAGTGAGGTTCAGTGCCAGATAGCTGAGGCGGCGCCCCACTGCCGTCTTGTTACGGGGATGGATATTATAGACTTCATACGGCTCTACAAGGTCGTTGGTAGAAACCATGTTGCTGTTCGGAATCAGGCTTTGGGCTTTGAACTGGGCTTCGCGCAGATAGGCCGCCGCTTGTCCTTGCTCTTCTCCGTAAGCATAAGGGGCAATCTCCACGAAATAGAAAGGAATGTTGCCCAGCCCCCACTCCGTGCGCCAGAGGTTCACCATGTCGGCAAGGCGTCCGGCATAGGTGTCGTGGCGTCCCACGTTCGACTCGCCCTGATACCAGATAATTCCTTTGATGGTATAGTTCTGAAGCGGTTTCAGCATGGCATTGTACATCAACATGGGGCGGTGCATGGGATGCCGTTTCTCAATGGAATCACGATGCAGAGAAATGTCCGGGTAAGTCTCCAGCAACTCGCGGTTTATCCATCCCTCCACCGTGGAGCCCCCATAGGAAGAGTTGATGATGCCCACGGGAATGCGGAGCGCACGGCTCAGCGAAGTGGCGAAGTGGTAGGCCGTGGCGCCGAAATCGGGTGCGGTCTCTATTGAGGAGACTTTCCAACTGCTTTTGCAGTCGGTTTGCGGCTCGTACGCTTGATGCTTGGGCACGGTGAACATGCGCACGCCTTTGTTCTCGGCGGAGGCGATGATGTCGTCCACTCCGTTCAGGGTGCAGCAACCGGCAAAGCCTTTCAGAGGCATCTCCATGTTGCTCTGCCCAGAGGCAAGCCAGACTTCACCGACGAGGATGTTCTTCAAAGTTGTTTTCTCTCCGTCGTCAAAACAGATTTCATACGGTGTATATCCTGCCACGGGGGTTTTCACGGTGAGCAGCCAACGGCCGTCTTTGTCGGCACGGCACGTCCGTGTCTGTCCGTCCCACGAAGGAGTGACACGTACTTCAGCTTTCGGTGCAGCCGCCCCCCACAGCTTTACTTCGGCTTGTTGTTGCAGAATCATGTTGTCGCCCATCAAGGCCGGCAGTTTCACTTTTGCACCCATAGAGACAGCACAACAAAGCAGAATGAATGCAAGAACTTTACTTCTCATGATATTCTTCTATTGTTTTTTATTTACTTTCAATCGTCAGCACACCTTTCGCCAATCCTTTGGCGGTGGCTTCCAGTGTAATCTTTCCCGGCGTTTCGGAAGAAGCAACAATGGCGGTCATCATTCCACTGAAAACCTTCATCTTGGGAAGTTGGAAAGATTCGAGCGAAACGGGGTTGCCGTTAGCTCCCGCACGGTAGCTGCCGGCGCCTTTCACCTTGAAGCTTATCTCGTTCTCAGCCAGCGGACAGAGGTTGCCCTGCTCATCCACCACACGGACGGTGACAAAAGACAAATCCTTTCCGTCGGCTTTAATCTGCGAGCGGTCGGGCGTCAATTCGATGTGATGGGGATTTCCGGCGGTATGTATCTCTTTCTCGGCCACGGCTTTGCCGTTTTCATCATAGGCAACGACCTTTACCGTACCCGGCTCGTACTTCGTGTCCATCCACATTAGCCGATAACGCTGTTGGCGTTTGAAGCCGGACATGGAAAGAGAATCCGCACTGTTGTCGACCGTGACGGACAAGTCCTTCGTGCGTCTGCCCTGACTCTTGCCGTTGATGAAGAGTTCGGCCGACGGATAGTTGGTATATACGAACACCGGTGTCACTTCGCCTTCGCGCCCTTCCCAATTCCAGTGGGGCAGGATGTGGAGGGTCTCCTCTTTCTTGTTCCAATGGCTGCGATAGAGATAATAGCGGTCTTTGGGCAAGCCGGCAAGGTCGATGATGCCGAACAAGGAAGAGTGGCTGGGCCAATCGGTATAATAAGGAGTAGGCTCCCCCAGATAATCGAAACCGGTCCATACGAACTCGCCGATGCAATAGGGCAGGTCGTCGTGCTGTATGAAATCGTCTTCGGGCAGGTTCGACCATGAGCAATGCTCCACGTCGTAGGAAGATGCCTGATGGTCGGGGTACTTCTGCATGGAGCGGCGAACCACCGGAAACTTATATACGCCTCGCGAACTGACCGTCGAGGCAGTCTCGCTGCCCAGAATAATCTGTTGCGGCAGTTTCTTGTAGTTCGCCTGATACTTGTGAGGACGGTAGTTGAATCCGGCCACATCCATCACGGCGGCCATATTGTTTTTCACCACGGCATCGGGGGCATCCATGCCTTGCGTCACAGGTCGCGAAGAGTCTTCACGGTGGCAGATGTCCTGCAAGAAGCGGGATAACTTCGGCCCCCGGTCGCCATTCCATTGGTCGGACACTTCGTTGCCTATGCACCACATCACAATGCTCGGATTGTTGCGGTATTGGTGAATCAGGCTCACCAAGTCTTTTTCCGCCCATTCGTCGAACAGTTTGTGATAACCGTTCTGCAACTTTGCCGCTTTCCATTCGTCAAACGTTTCGGCCATCACCATCATGCCCATTTCGTCGCAAGCGCGAATCAGTTCCGGCGCAGGCATGTTGTGCGAAGTGCGGATGGCATTACACCCCATGTCTTTCAGTATGCGAATCTGACGACGGATGCCGGCTTCGTTGGCAATCGTCCCCAAAGGTCCCAAGTCATGATGATTGCATACCCCTTTGAACGAAGTGCGCTCTCCATTCAGATAAAAACCTTTGTCCGGAATGATTTCGATGGAACGGATACCGAACGGAGTGGTATATTCATCTTTCAACACGCTGCCCTCATAAATCTTTGAGACAGCCGAATAAAGCGTCGGCGAGTCGGGCGACCAGAGGGAGGGAGCATCTACCGTAAACTCCTGCTTAAAGATTCCACCGTCGTACTTTGTACCTTGCTTCTCGTCGGAAGCCATTACACGGCCTTTCGCGTCTTTCACTTCGGTGACGATGCGGTAGTCCGAAAAAGCCTTATGCAAGGGAATGTTCAGGCGGGTATTCAGGCAAATCTTGGCATATTCCCTCTTCACCACCGGTGTAGTAAGCTGTATTCCCCATGTGGGAATAAAAGCATCTTCATTGATAACCAGATGCACGTTACGGTAAATTCCCGCTCCCGGATACCAGCGTGAAGACTCGGTCTCGTTCTCCAGACGGACAGCCAGCGTGTTCTTACCCTCCGTCTTCAGATAGGGAGTGACATCCATATAAAAGGAGTTGTAGCCATAAGGTTGATAACCGGCTTCCTCTCCGTTGATGTATATGCGGGCATGGCTCATAGCGCCGTCAAAGATAAGCGTGGCCTTTTTACCTAAAGAGAAACCGGGAGCCTCGAATTTCAAACGATACCATCCTGCACCTACAAAAGGCAATCCTCCCGTACGTCCGGCATGTTCCATCGCTTCTTTCTGTCCATCCTGCGTAATGGCTACCTTCTGCATGTCGTTATGGATACTGAAAGGTCCGTATATGGCCCAGTCGTGGGGCACGGCGACAGACTGCCACTTCCTGTCATCATAGGCTTCCGCGGCGAAGTCTCGACTGTCTTCGCGGGTAAACTTCCATCCTTTCTCTAACGTATGTCTGACACGTACTTGGGCGTGGACAAACAGCGGGAAAGCCATCAGCAAGGCCATGATGATTCCGCTCATTCTATGCTTTTTCATTCTTTGCAAACTCTTAGTACATTATATCTTTATATTATATCTTTTATCGAACGGGCGTGGAGAGACAAGCGTTTAACGCCCGTTTCTCCACGCCTTTCGAATACCTTTTTTATCTCGACTTTTTATTCGATTACAATTTCATCTACGAACAAGAAAGCGGGTTTACCCTTTCCACCGTGCCAAGCGGGTATGCTCTTCTCGGAAGAGGCCACCACGTGTACATAGCGGGTCGTCGTGGGATTGAAGGTTGCTTTATGTTCGTGAAGTCCGTTGGGGTCGCTTTCCTTCATGGCGGGAAATTCTCCGGCGGACAGCCGGGTGAAGTTGTTGCCATCGTCCGAAACTTCTACAATGAAGTTGCGGGCATCGAATATCCAATCACCTTTCTCCACACACGTAGTGAGAGATACGGTTGAGATTTCTGTAGGTCGCAACAAGTCGATGACCACATCCATATCGTTGTTGTGGAATGCAATCCACTTGCCGGTCTTGTAGTTGCCGTTACCTCTCAGTCCGTCCACCAAAGTGGTGATGCCGTTGAAGCGATATTGGTCATTCACGGGCTGTTTGGCCACAATAGGCTTGGCCGTAGACTTACTGAAAGTAAGTTCTTCGGTCAGCATGCGGCTGTTGCCCGTTTCGCGGACGGCAAGTGCCTTGAACACGCAGCTCTGCTTGATTGCAAGTACGGAATCGGCCACGGCCGAAGCGGCTGTAGGCTCTGTTCCGTCCAATGTATAATGTATGGGAGCTTTGTCGATGGTGAGCATGCTCACGTTTATGGCCTCGCCGCTCGGGTCAATGTTGAAATCGGCTTTCACATCGAAAACATGTGTGGCGTAGTTGTAACCTTCGGCCTTATATATCTTGACGAGTCTTGTCAGGCGATCAAGGAAACACTCATAGTTTTTCTTTTCCGGATTTGTCCACTGCACTTCGGCCAAGGCTGCCCAACGGGGCAAAGCCATGTATTGCAGTTGAGAGAAAGTAGGAATGTATTCCGTCCAATGATTGGCCTGCACACCAACGATATGTTTTTGCTCATCGGCGGTCAACGAGGCAGGCATCGGTTCGTAGCTGTATACCCGCTCTATGGGGAGGTATCCGCCGATGGCCAACGGTTCGTTTTCAGTGTCTTTGCTCTGATAATAGTCAAAGTAAAGATAGGTGTTGGGCGTCATGATGACATCGTGCTTCTGACGGGCAGCTTCGATGCCTCCCGCTTCACCACGCCACGACATCACGGTGGCGTTCGGTGCCAATCCGCCTTCCAGTATCTCGTCCCAGCCAATGATTCGGCGCCCGTGGTCGTTCAGGAATTTCTCGGCATGGTTGATGATGAAGCTCTGCAGATATTCTTCTTTGCTGTGCTTGGAGTCGCCCTTGATACCCAATGCCTTAATACGCGCCTGACACTTGGGACAGGACTGCCATCTCACCTTCGGGCATTCGTCACCGCCTATGTGGATGTAGTCCGACGGGAAGATTTCCATTACTTCAGACAGTACATCGTCGATGAACGTCAGCACGCTGTCGTTTCCGGCGCACAGCACGTCTTCCGATACGCCCCATTGTGTCCATACTTCATACGGGCCACCGGTACATCCCAAATGCGGATAGGAGGCCAATGCGGCCTGCATATGTCCGGGAAGGTCTATTTCGGGGATGACGGTGATGTATCTTTCGGCAGCATAGGCAACGATTTCACGCGCTTCCTCCTGGGTATAGAAACCTTCGTAGGGCTTGCCGTCATACTCGCCGGAGTTTCGTCCGATGACGGTTTCCTTGCGTTTGGAACCTATCTCGGTGAGCAACGGATATTTCTTGATTTCCAATCGCCAACCCTGATCTTCGGTGAGGTGCCAATGCAGACGGTTCATGTTGTGGAGAGCCATCATGTCGATAAAGGTTTTTACCTCATCCACCGTAAAGAAGTGGCGGCTGACGTCCATGTGCGCACCACGATAGCCGAAGCGCGGGTAGTCGTTGATTTCTACGGCTGCGAGCACCGGCACGCTGTTGGCCTCCACGGGGATGGATTTGCGCAACGTCTGGATGCCATAGAATACGGCGGCCTCACTTGCTCCGGTGATTGTCACGCCATCGGTTGCCACCTCAAGTTTGTAAGCCTCCGGATTTTCAGAAGCCAATCCCAATGCGAGCAGGATGTTTCCTTTGCCCCCGGTTCCGGCTTCAACGGTATGATCCGTTCCGGTAGCTTTTTTCAGATAATCGGCAAGGTAGCCGGCATTGCGGCGCATTGCCTCGTTGTTCTCGGGATAGATGATTTTTACACTACGGTTAAGTTCGAAACTTCCGTCGGTACTTTGGGTTATTTCCTGTGGTAAAGGAACGATGCGATAATCTGCCGTTGTCTTCTTCACATTACTGCAAGAAGACAATACTCCGGTCATAGCCAGCATCCCTGCCAGTTTAAATAAAGTTTTCATGAATGGTTAGTGGTTAATGTTTTAAATATTATACAAATAAAGCCGTTAAATCACCAATGTGCAAGTTTTATTATAAGTTTTTTTAGATTATACCTCAAAAGCAATACAGGGAACAATTCTTTGTTTGTCAATACATTCCTCTTTCATCTGACAGTATAACTACAAACAACATGTGCAAAAATAAGGCTTTTTTGCTCATGTTGTTTGTTTCATGTGCAAAAAAGGGGCGTTTTTGCACATGTTGCAGCACAATACTATATATAGAGACTCCATTTCCAAATACGAGTGAAATGGCTTCAGTTGTATTGGGAAGCGGAATCTCATAGTAACGGGGAGGGGGTGAAACTTTTAGTCAAGGCCTCACGAGAAAGGTGAAACTTCAGTCTACCCAGCCGTACGACGACCTCTTTTGGAGCATGGAGAGCAACAAGGCGATGCAGGCAGTTTTCACCGTTCCGGCAGTCGGCTTTGAAGCAGTGAATATAGTTTTCGGGAACAAGACTGTAATCAAATTCTGTATTCATAAGTGCTTTATTTCAAAAAGATATTCCAATGACAAGACAAAAATACGCATTGTTCCTTTAACGGCTTACTATTTTCTGCATTGTGCATTTCTCCACAAAGCTAAAATCACGATATTTCCTTTATAAATAAAGAACACATTATTATTTTTATTGAACAGGCTTATAAATCAAGTTTTTTCAGTAAGTTTGCCATTTTATAACGCATTTAGGTTCTGTGGTTCAAAGAACTGTTTGAAAACAGATTTAACGATTATGGTTATACTCGAAGATATGAAAGTAGCGATCATCGGAGCCGGAAACATAGGGGGAGCCATCGCCCGAGGCATGGCAAAGGGTAGCATCGTCCCCGCCGGAAACATCACCGTGGCAGACCCCTCGCAAGAGAAATTAGACAAATTGCAGGCGGAATACACTTCCCTGCATGTGACAACCGCCAACCGTGAAGCCGCGGACAAGGCCGACATGATAATCCTTGCCGTGAAGCCGTGGCAGGCGGAACCCGTGATAAAGGGATTGCAAATAGCACCGGATACCCTTTTCGTATCGGTGGCGGCAGGCATCACATGCGAACGGCTGGCAAAATACATCGGGAACAATAGGCAGACGCTGTTCCGCCTCATCCCCAACACCGCCATCAGCGAGATGCAGAGCATGACGCTTATCAGCAGCCACAACGCCTCCGCCGAACAGGAGCAACTGATGCTGGACATCTTCAACGAGATGGGACTAGCCATGCTGCTGCCTGAAGAGAAGATGGCTGCCGCCACAGCCATGACCTCCTGCGGCATAGCCTATGTGCTGAAGTACATTCAGGCAGCCATGCAGGCAGGCATCGAGCTGGGCATCTATCCCAAAGACGGCATGAAGATGGTGGCGCAGTCAGTGAAAGGCGCGGCAGAGCTGATTCTTAACAACGATACGCACCCCGGCGTGGAAATAGACAAGGTGTGCACGCCCGGCGGCATCACCATACGGGGCATCAACGAGCTGGAGCACGAAGGATTCACCTCGGCCGTGATAAAAGCAATCAAGAAGAGTGTCTGACGAAGTCTATTCCAAACAATATTCCTCACAATTTATAACAGCTTAAATATCAACTCAAATGGATTTGAATCTTGCGGATATAGAAGAAGAGGTGCTCGACTTTATCATTGGAGAGGTACAAGCCGAGGTTCGCATTCTAACAGTGGCTGATGACCGGTTGTACATCTACAAAGAAAAAACGTTCGTTCCCGACGAGTTGGATTTTCAAACAACTACCATACTTATACATCCGGAAGACGCCCCCGGCTACGTGCAAATGTTCAATGATATTTCAACGGGCAAGGTAGATAAAAACAGGAAAACTTTCAGAGCAAGAAGCGGTGACGGGACTTATCGCCATTATCGCATTCAGTGCATGCGCCACGCAGACCAACAGGGCGAAACGGACTACATCCTTTTCACCCGATGCGATGTCACCGCTCATATAATGCAGTCCGAGAAGCATACGGAACTGGTTCATTATACCAATCAAGCCCATCTGATAAACCAAAACTGCGGCATTACCTTCTGGCGCTACAATCCATACACACGTATCTTCCACAACATCGATCCTTACCTCGATGAATACGAACCGGACATGAGTGCCGAGCAATTATTGCAATTCACCCATCCCGATGACAAAGAGACGGTAAGCAAATACCTTGAACGTAGCGAATCACTTTGCACGGAGATGCAACAGTTTCATTGCAGCTGTGCATGGGAGAACGGCATGGACTATCACTATTACAAGTTCATTCAGATCCCCTTCCTTGACGGAAAAGGGAAACTATTGGAATACGGCATTGCCCGCATAGACGAAACCCAAAAGGCAGAAACCGACCGGATGCTGCGCATCTCGCAGAGAGTGGGCAGAATAGGCTCGTGGAGCATAGATTACCAGATGGACAAATGTTTCTGCTCCGAAGAATTGCAAAAGCTGTTGGAGATGGATGAATACACTCCGGGCTTCAGCATCCGCAACTACGTGCACGAAGACGATAAAGACGAGTACGACCGCATCATAGCCGAAAACAAGGAAAAAGGAACCGATTACTCTTTCATCATGCGATTTAACACCGCGGCCGGCCGGATAAAATGGATGGAGTTTCAAGCCATAGCTATCAAAAACATCGAAGACAAGACTGTGGGCTATTACGGCACACTGACCGACGTGACCGACATCTACCTCGCTCGTCTGAAAGCTGAAGAGAGCGACCGCCTGAAGACGGCTTTCCTCGCCAACATGAGCCATGAGATACGCACACCGCTCAATGCCATTGTAGGGTTCAGCGACATACTGGCCACAGAAGAGATAAGCCCGGAAGATAAAAAGGCTTTTGGAAATATAATCCGGTCGAACAACGAACAATTACTCACGCTAATCAATGATATTCTCGACCTCAGCAACTTGGAGTCGGGCAGTGTGAAGTTCGTAAAGACTTCGTTCGATGTGGAAGAACTGATGAATGAAATCTACGCTTCCTATCACCCCAAGTTTAAAGATCTACCTGTCAAATTCGTTTATATACCGAAAGGCAAACATATCACGATGTGTCAAGACCGCCAGCGCCTGACAACCGTATTGACGAACTTCGTGAACAATGCCATCAAATACACGGACAAAGGCTCCATCACTATCGGCTATCAGGAAGAAGACGAAGGAGTGAAGTTTACGGTAACCGATACCGGAACGGGCATACCGAGCGACATGTTGGACAAGATTTTCAACCGATTCGAGAAATTAGGCTCTTTGGTGAAAGGCACGGGCCTGGGCCTGAGCATTTGCAAGACACTTGCCGACCGCATGCACGGAACGATAGGCGTAGAGTCTGTTCCCGGTGAAGGCAGTACTTTCTGGTTCCGGCTGGGACTGAAATAATTCTATCGCCAAGAAGCCCGAATAAACGGCAAAATGGTTACCTTTGCCGACATATCAAAATAAATACATCTACCTAATGGACGAACAGATTAGACAAATAGCCGAGCGCCTGCGCGGACTGCGCGACGTATTGGAACTGACCGCCGAGGATATTGCCCGAGATTGTGACATCTCTGTCGAAGAATATCGTCTTGCCGAAACCGGCGACCATGACATCTCCGTCAGCATGCTGCAAAAAATCGCCCGCCGCTACGCCATCGCACTCGATGCGCTAATGTTCGGGCAAGAGCCTAAAATGACCTCCTATTTCCTGACACGTGCCGGAAAGGGAACCAGCATGGAACGTACCAAAGCCTATAAATATCAATCGCTGGCCGCCGGCTTCATCAATCGTACAGCCGACCCATTCATCGTGACCGTGGAACCTAAGTCCGACGACACGCCGATGCACTTCAACAGCCATCCCGGACAAGAGTTCAACCTTATACTCGAGGGACGCATGATGATTTGCATCGACGGTAAAGAACTGATTCTGAACGAGGGAGACAGTCTGTACTTCAACTCCAAACTGCCGCATGGCATGAAAGCGCTGGACGGAAAAACCGTGCGCTTCCTTGCAGTCATCATGTAGAAATGCAATATTGTGCAATCTGCACATCAGCCATATAATATACGTTAGCACATCAGCAAAATGTTAGAAAGATTTTTATCGCAAACCTCTTTTTCTTCGCAAGAAGATTTCATCAAGAATTTTAAAGTAAACGTGCCGGAGAACTTCAACTTCGGCTATGACATAGTAGATGCCTGGGCTGCCGAAGAGCCTGACAAGAAGGCCCTGCTCTGGACCAACGACCAAGGCGAATGCCGCCAATACACCTTTGCCGACCTCAAGGCCGAAACCGACCGTACTGCCGCCTACTTTCAAAGGCTCGGCATAGGTCATGGAGATATGGTGATGCTTATTCTGAAACGTCGTGTGGAATTCTGGTTCAGCATCATCGCCCTGCACAAATTGGGTGCGGTGGTCATCCCTGCCACACACCTGCTGACAAAGAAAGACATCGTCTATCGATGCAATGCCGCCGGCATCAAGATGATAGTCTGCGCAGGTGAAGAGGTTATCATCAAGCACATTGTGGATGCCATACCGCAATCACCCAGCCTGAAAACACTTGTCAGCATCGGGCCGGACATGCCCGAAGGCTTCGAAAACTTCCATAAAGGAGTGGAGGCAGCTCCTGCTTTCGTCCGCCCGGCGCATGCCAACAGCAACGAAGACACCTCGCTGATGTACTTCACCAGCGGCACCACGGGCAACCCGAAGATGGTGGCACACGACTTCACCTATCCACTGGGGCACATCGTCACCGCCGGATTCTGGCACAACCTGCACCGTGACAGCCTGCATTTCACCATTGCCGATACCGGCTGGGGAAAAGCCGTCTGGGGGAAACTGTACGGACAGATGATTGTTGGTGCCAATATCTTTGTCTACGACCATGAGAAATTCACCCCTGCCGACATACTGGACAAAATACACGAGTACCGCATCACCTCGCTTTGCGCACCGCCCACCATATACCGCTTCCTCATCAAAGAGGATATCACGAAGTACGACCTCTCGTCGTTGGAGTACTGCACCACCGCCGGCGAAGCACTCAACTTCTCAGTCTACGAAACTTTTAAGAAGGTCACCGGCATACGCCTGATGGAAGGATTCGGGCAGACGGAAACCACGCTTACGCTGGGTACCTTCCCATGGATGGAACCGAAACCGGGCAGCATGGGTGTGCCCAATCCGCAGTATGCCATCGACCTGCTGACTCCTGACGACCGTTCGGCCGAAGACGGCGAACAGGGACAAATCGTTATCCGCACAGACAAAGGAAAACCTATAGGTCTGTTCAAAGAGTATTACCGCGCCCCCGGACTGACGGAAGACGCATGGCACGACGGCATCTACTACACGGGCGACGTGGCATGGCGCGACGAAGACGGCTACTACTGGTTCGTGGGGCGTGCCGATGACGTCATCAAGAGCAGCGGCTACCGCATCGGCCCGTTTGAGGTGGAAAACGCACTGATGACCCACCCCGCCGTAGTAGAATGCGCCATCACCGGAGTGCCCGACGAAATACGCGGACAAGTGGTGAAGGCCACCATCATATTGAGCAAGGAATACAAGGAGCGTGCCGGCGAGGAGCTTATCAAAGAGTTGCAGAACCACGTAAAGAAAGTGACCGCACCCTATAAATATCCGCGTGTCATCGAATTCGTAGACGAACTTCCCAAGACCATCAGCGGTAAAATCCGTCGCGTGGAAATCAGGAAAAACGATGAAAAATAGTTTCTTCCAACCCAAAGACTGACAGGTATTATGGAACATAACAAGCGGACATGGAAGCTGCTGCCTCTCATCATGGGAGCCATGCTTCTTTGGTCTGACATACTATATGCGCAAGCAAGAACAGCCAATGACGCTCAGCAAAACGCCTCGGACACGGTTTCGTTTACAAAGCGCTTCATCCACCGGTTGGAAGTGGAGGGGCGTGCCGGTTACATTTTTCCTACCAATGCTTTTCTGAAAGGAGAAAACAGCGGGATGAAGAGAATGGAAACGGCTTATGCCGGCCATTTGAAGTACGCCCTCCAGTTTCGCCCTCACACGAAAGCTTCGCAAGCCTACATCAGTGCTTATCAAGGCATAGGTCTGGGTTATTTCAACTTCGGCAACCATCGGGAAATAGGTAATCCGCTTGCTCTCTATCTGTTTCAAGGCGGAAGTATTGCCCGCCTCTCTCCTCGTTTATCACTCAACTACGAGTGGAATTTCGGTATTTCGTGGGGTTGGCAGCCTTACAACGAGACAAGCAATCCCAACAACAAGGTGATAGGTTCGCGTATCAACGCCTATCTCAACACCCACCTTTATCTGAATTGGACAATCTCCCCCCTGTTCGACCTCACGCTGGGAGCCACTGGCAGCCACTTCTCTAACGGAAACACCCGATACCCCAATTCGGGATTGAACACGATAGACAGCAAAATAGGGCTGATATACAACTTCAACCGCAAAACTTACGAGACTGCAGGTTTGTGCCAACATCCGGCCGTTCCTCCTTTTCCCCGACACGTCAGCTATGACTTGACACTGTTCGGATCATGGAGAAAAAAAGCGGTGGATGTCCCCGGCGGACAAGTACCTGCTCCCGACACCTACCCCGTGTTTGGCTTCGGCTTTGCACCGATGTACAACTTCGGTTACAAGTTCCGTGCGGGCGTATCGTTGGATGGTGTATATGACGGCAGTGCCAATATCCGGGCTACAAACGATTCTCAAGAGTTTCTCATACCGGCATTGCACAAGCAGTTGGCCTTAGGCTTATCTGCGCGCGGAGAGTTTGCGATGCCTTATTTCACCGTGGGCATCGGGGTCGGTGCCAACGTGCTGCATGGTGGTGGTGACATGAATACCTTCTACCAGATACTGGCACTAAAGATAGACATGTGGCGCAACTCCTACCTACACATAGGCTATAGCCTCTGCGAATTTCACGACCCTAACTTCCTGATGCTGGGCATCGGCTATCGCTTCAACAATAAACTTCCTAAGTTGTTCTGAAAAGGGAAGGGAGGATTTTCCGAAAGGAACTTTCAGGCTCGAATGACGGGACCACCGGTACTACACTTCATTGCGCTTCATAGGCAGACGAAAGGAAACAGAAAGAACAAAAACTTACAGTTTCTCCGTGTAGTATGTGTCTAAAGTTGTATCTTTGTCCGGAATAACGTACAACAATAGCTTATGACAATCAAAGATTTTTTCTCTTTCAGGCAGAATAAGTACTTTTGGGTGAATATCATCGCAATGGTTGTTACCATAAATGTCGTGCTATTCGGGGTTCTGAAGGGATTGGATATATATACGCACCATGGCAATGCCGTGGTGGTGCCCAACGTAAAAGGAATGGGCGTGGAAGAAGCAGAAAAGATATTCCGTAACCGGGGATTGAACTGCGTGGTGACTGACTCCAACTACGTAAAGACAATGCCCTTCGGAAGTATCCTTGAATATAGTCCGGCCGCCGGACAGAAAGTGAAAGAAGGCCGTGTCATTTACCTCACCATCAACTCTCGGAGCACCCCTTTGCAGAGCGTTCCAGACGTGGCGGACAACAGCTCGCTGCGCCAAGCGGAAGCACGTTTGCTGGCCGTCGGCTTCAAGCTGGCCGAGATACAGTATGTGCCCGGTGAGAAAGATTGGGTATACGGGGTGAAGTACAAAGGCAGGCAACTGGCAACCGGAGAGAAAGTACCCATGGGCTCGGCCTTGACGCTGATGGTAGGCGGAGGAGGTGCCTTGCCGCAAGAAGCTGATTCGCTGGATAACGGGCTGATAGGAACCGACACCAATCCTGCGACATCACCTGACAAATCGGCAACAGACGAACCTTGGTTCTGACACGTAACAGAACAAAACGCTTGCTAATTGCAAATAGTCAAAAAAAACAGTAAGTGCATAGATGATAGAATTGCCGGACAATATAGAGAATGATGAGTTGGACGATATAGAACCTGTGGGTAACGAAGCGCAACTCTATGAACACTTCCGCATAGTAGTGGACAGGGGGCAGGAGATGATGCGTGTGGACAAATATCTTTTCGACCGACTGACCAACGCTTCACGCAACCGCATACAGAAAGCCGCCGATGCCGGCTTCGTAATGGCCAACGGCAAACCTGTAAAGAGCAGTTACAAAGTGAAACCACTGGATATCATCACCGTGGTAATGGATCGTCCGCGTTACGAAAACGAGGTCATCCCCGAAGATATCCCCCTCGATATCGTATATGAAGACAAATGCCTCATGGTGGTGAACAAGCCCGCCGGATTAGTGGTACACCCCGGACACGGCAACTATCGCGGCACACTTGTCAACGCCATTGCCTGGCACCTGAAAGATACCCCCGACTATGATGCCAACGATCCGCACGTGGGGTTGGTACACCGTATCGACAAAGATACTTCCGGTCTGCTGGTGATAGCCAAAACTCCGGATACAAAGACCAGTCTCGGCAATCAATTCTTTTATAAGACCACCAAGCGACGCTATCGTGCACTGGTATGGGGGAACGTAGAACAAGACGAAGGCACCATCGAGGGAAACATAGGACGCAATCCCAAAGACCGCATGCAGATGACCGTCCTCCCCGACGATCAGGGCAAGCATGCCGTGACCCACTACCGGGTGGTGGAGCGTATGGGCTACGTCACTCTGGTAGAATGCATCCTCGAAACGGGGCGCACCCATCAAATCCGTGTGCACATGAAGCACATCGGTCACGTCCTCTTCAACGACGAGCGCTACGGCGGCCACGAGATTCTGCGGGGAACTCATTTTACCAAATACAAACAATTTGTAAATAATTGCTTCGACACCTGTCCGCGGCAGGCGTTGCACGCCATGACACTGGGATTCATACATCCCGCCACCGGAGAAGAGATGAATTTCACCTCCGAACTGCCTGACGACATGACTCTGCTGATAGACAAATGGAGAAGCTACATCAGTAACAGAGAATTAGAATGATTAGAATGAAACGTACCATTGCTATTGTAGGAGGAGGTGATACCTCCGAATTTCAGGTGTCCATGTGCAGTGCGCAAGGAGTCTATTCCTTTATCGACAAGGAAAAATACACACCTTATATCGTGCAAATGTGCGGCAGGGATTGGCATGTACAGCTTCCCGACGGAACAACAGCCCCCATAGACCGTAATGACTTCAGTTTCTTGCTGAACGGCGAGAAAGTGGTGTTCGACTTTGCCTATATCACCATTCACGGCACTCCGGGCGAGGACGGACGCTTGCAAGGCTATTTCGACATGCTGAACATCCCCTACTCTTGTTGCGGCGTGCTGACAGCTGCGCTCACCTACAATAAGTTTGCCTGTAACCAATATCTCAAATCTTTTGGCGTGCGCATTGCCCGTTCGTTACTGCTGCAAAAAGGACAAGCTGTCTCCGATGAGTACATCATTGAGAGAATAGGCCTGCCTTGTTTCATCAAGCCCAATATGGGAGGCAGCAGTTTCGGCGTCACCAAGGTAAAAACCCGCGAACAGATACAGCCCGCAATCGCCAAAGCTTATAAAGAGTCACGAGAAGCAGTAGTGGAGACTTTTTTGAAGGGAACGGAACTGACCTGCGGGTGCTACAAAACGAGAAAAAAGGGTGTGGTATTCCCAATCACGGAAGTGGTGTCCCACAATGAGTACTTTGACTATGAAGCCAAATACAATGGCAAATCTGACGAGATTACTCCCGCCCGCATTTCAGAGGGATTGCACAACCGCTTGGTTCAACTCACTTCCTCCATTTATGACCTGCTGAAAGCTCGTGGAATCATCCGAGTGGACTACATTATTACGTCCGGTGAAAAGATAAATCTGCTGGAAGTGAACACGACCCCGGGCATGACTCCCACCAGCTTCATCCCACAACAGGTGCGTGCCTCCGGACTGGATATGAAGGATATAATGACAGAAATTATAGAAAACGCATTTTAGCGGTAACACTAATCCCCGATAATTATGAACGCGAACGTAGAATTTGATGAAATCCGACCTTATTACGATGAGGAGCTTCCACAGATTTATGAGGAATTGATTGCTGATGCGGCATTCCGCGAAGCTGTTTCAAGGGTTATGCCCGGTGTGCCTTTTGAACAGATCGCTCAACAGATGCGTGCCTGCAAGACCAAATTGGCGTTTCAGAAAGCTTTCTCCTACAACCTTATACAGAACATTATCAAAAAGGCTACGGATGGAGTGACATTGGATCATACCGCCTTGCCCGACGAAGGAAAGAATTTCACCTATATCTCCAACCACCGCGACATCATACTCGACTCCGGATTCCTCTCCGTCTTGCTGGTAGACGTGGGACTGGACACTCCGGAAATAGCCATCGGAAACAACCTGCTCATCTATCCGTGGATAAAGAAGCTGGTGCGTATCAATAAATCGTTCATCGTACAGCGCGGACTGTCGATGCGCCAAATGCTGGAGTCTTCCATCCGCATGTCGACCTATATGCACTTCGTCATTCACACGAAAAAACAATCCATCTGGATTGCCCAGCGCGAAGGACGTGCCAAGGATTCTGACGACCGCACGCAGGAAAGCGTATTGAAGATGCTTGCCATGGGGGGCGAAGGCTCCGTCATTGACCGATTGATGGAGATGAACATTGCACCGACCGCCCTCTCCTACGAGTATGACCCGTGCGACTATCTAAAGGCGTGGGAGTTTCAACTGAAACGTGACAATCCGGAATATAAGAAGTCTACCACCGATGACCTACTGAACATGAAGACCGGTCTTTTCGGTTATAAAGGACACGTACACTTCCGGCCCGGCACTTGCATCAATGATGAATTGAGCCGGATGGACAACACTCTGCCCAAGACGGAACTCTTCGCCCGCATATCGGCGTTGATAGACAAGCGTATCCATTCCAACTACAAGATGTATCCGAACAACTACGTTGCGCACGATCTTCTTGAAGGTAACGATAACTTCGCATCGCACTATACGCCGGAAGACCGTGAACGCTTCCTCTCCTATTTGGAAAAACAACTGGGCCGCATTGAGATTGTAGACAAAGACGAGAGTTTCCTGCGTGAGAAAATGTTGTTAATGTATGCCAATCCTTTGAAAAACTATCTGGCCGCAACAAAAGAATAATGATATGAACAGATATTCTTATGCATGGTTTCTGTCCGTACTGACCTGCTTGTCGGTGTCTTGCAGCGGTGAAGAGGAGCACTATTATCCGTCAGTAAAATCAGAGTTTCTGACCGGATTCTCAGGAGCTGATGGCACTTTACAGTCTGTGCAGACAGATGCCGGAACCACCTATCAGATATTGGAAAACGCTACAAAGACCACCATTCCTGCCGATTCGCTGATTCGGATGGTAGGCAGCTATACCGAAGCAACAGGCACAGACGGCACCACGGGAGTGAAGCTGTACGGCTGGATTGTTGCCGTATCTCCATTTCCGGTATCGCCCGACCGATTCAAGGAAGGTGTGAAGACAGATCCTGCCGATGTGCAAAGCATTTGGCCGGGTCTCGGCTACATCAATATCATATTGACCGTCAAGATGCAGAAGGCACTCCACCTTTTCCACTTTATTGAAGATGACGTACACGTAGATAAGGAAAGCGGTCGATGTGATGTTTTCTTGAGACTCTATCACGATGCAAAGAACGATGTGCAAGCTTTCACAAAACGCATCTATCTCTCCGTGCCTCTGCATCGCTACGTCGCAGCAGAAGGAATGAAGCAAGTAACCATACATTTTTCTCTGAACACGACCTCCGGAGAGCTAAAGACCTACAGCCTTAATTATACCCCACCTAACATGTAATATACCAATGAAATTTCTATTTACAAGCCTTTGTCTGTTCTTTTCCGCTCTCTTCTCTTGCCAGCAAAAGGGAAGCGGCTTCAAAAGTCTTTCCGTTGACGAGTTCACCACATTGATAGCTAACCCGGAGGTGCAACGATTGGACGTACGCACGGTCGTTGAATATTCCGAAGCGCATATCCCCGGTAGTATCAACATCAACGTGCTGGACAAGAATTTCGAGACAGTGACAGATTCTGTTTTGCAGAAAGACAAACCGGTCGCCTTATATTGCCGCAGTGGAAAACGCAGCAAGAAAGCCGCCTCCATATTAAGTGAGAAAGGATATACCGTCTACGATTTGAATGACGGTTTCATAGGCTGGCAAACAGCAGGAAAGGAAACAGAGAAATAGAAGCGCAAAGACAACAGGCCTCTTCTTTGATTTGTCCCGATTCAATCCGGACATGAGCAGTGTGCTTTAACAAAGATATTTTCAGGCGGGTGTGTCATTATGCCTGAATTGAAAAGTTTACCCCTGCTGCAATTATCTGCGACAGAGGCACTTTTCATAAAAGAGAGTTTTGCCCCCTCTAAAGAATAAAGGCATAATCCTCCCCCTTTTTCAGCCCATCTTCCTCCCCGTGCATTTATTTATTCAGCTTCCACTCGCTGCCTTCCTTGCCGTCTTTAATTTCGAAGCCGAGGGCGGTGAGTTGGTTGCGGATTTTGTCGCTGGTGGCCCAATCCTTGTTGGCTTTGGCTTTGGCACGCTCGTCGAGCAGCATGTCCACCACCTGGCCGAAGGCGGCCTCGCGGGCTTCGTTGGAGGCGTTCTCTTCTTTCAGGCCGAGGATGTCGAAGCAGAAGAGGTGGAAGGTTTCTTTCAGCTCCTGCAGGTCATCGGCGGTGAGGGTGTCGTTTCCGGCCAGCACGTTGTTCACCGTCTTGGCGGCGTCGAAGAGGTGGGCGATGACTATCGGAGAGTTGAGGTCGTCGTTCATGGCCTCGAGGCACTTGGCGCGCAGCGGTTTCACGTCTACCGTAGATGCGGTGGACGGCACTATCTTCTCCAATCCGCGGAGGGCGTCCATCAGTCGTGCCAGTCCCTTCTCGGCAGCCTGCAAGGCCTCGTTGCTGAAGTCCACCGTGCTGCGGTAATGGGCCTGGAGGATGAAGAAGCGGATGGTCATCGGGGTGTAGGCCTGCGTCAGCAACTGGTTGGAACCGTTGAAGAACTCTTCGAGGGTGATGAAGTTGCCGAGGCTCTTACCCATCTTCTGCCCGTTGATGGTAATCATGTTGTTGTGCATCCAGTAGCGCACCATGTCGTCGCCCTGACTGGCCACGGCTTGGGCTATCTCGCACTCGTGATGGGGGAAGACCAAGTCCATGCCGCCGCCGTGAATGTCGAAGTGCGCTCCGAGGTATTTCTTGCCCATGGCGGTACACTCGCAGTGCCAGCCGGGGAATCCGTCGCTCCACGGCGAGGGCCAGCGCATGATGTGCTCGGGTTGCGCTTTCTTCCAGAGAGCAAAGTCGGCAGGGTTGCGCTTCTCGTCCTGCCCGTCCAGCTCACGGGTGGTGTTGAGCACATCGTCGAGGTTTCGGCCGGAGAGTTTGCCGTAGTGATGGTCTTTGTTGTACTTGACCACGTCGAAGTAGACAGAACCTTCGCTCAGATAGGCATATCCGTTGTCGATTATCTTCTTAACCAATTCCTCCTGCTCAATGATATGTCCGCTGGCATGCGGCTCGATGCTTGGGGGCAGAACGTTGAGCGCGTTCATCGCACGGTGGTATCGGTTGATGTAGTATTGCGCCACTTCCATCGGCTCGAGTTGTTCCAAGCGGGCTTTCTTGGCTATCTTGTCTTCGCCCTCGTCGGCATCGTGCTCCAGATGGCCCACGTCGGTGATGTTGCGCACGTAGCGCACCTTGTAGCCCAAATGTTTGAGGTAGCGGAAAAGGAGGTCGAAAGTGATGGAGGGGCGTGCATGTCCCAAGTGCGGGTCGCCATAGACGGTGGGGCCGCAAACGTACATGCCCACGTGGGGGGCGTGCAGGGGCACGAACAGTTCTTTTCTTCTATTCAGGGTGTTGTAGACGGTCAGTTGATGTTCCATAACGCTTTCTTGTTTTGTAAATCGTATTCGGTTGCAAAAATAGAGATATATAATTGAATACGTAGACTTTTCGGAATGATTTATTGAGATTCTTGCATGTTTGTCTGCCGATTCTGCATAACCAAATTCCGATTTATGTCTCTTTATCGCTACGGCGCTTTTGATATTTAACGCGAATCCGGATAATCCGCAAACGCTTTTTCTGATTATTGGAAAAACAGCGATGGGATGGAGGAAAAATATTTACTTATTAGAGGGTGTTTTCCCTCGCTCCGGCTCGCTATATAGATGTCCCCGACTGGAAGTATAGATGCAGCACGCTCGGAATATACATGCAGTTTGGTGGAGATATATCTCCACCAAAACCGCCTTGCAGGTATCTCTCGCAGGGGATTCCTCTCAAAAGCTCTACGGTATTATTAATTGACACATTGGCATGGAGCAGCTATGCTCGTCGCCCAAAGTAAGAAGGAATCCTCCTGAAAGACTTTTCGATAGCCTTTTCGGTTTGTGTGCATGGAAAGCGCAAATAATAGAAACAACGTCTCTATGCGTCGATTTCCACGTTGGAACCCACCATGGCATTGACTTGTGTACCGGCAGGAATTTCGGCGTTGCCACCCTTTATCAGGAATCCGAAGAGGCAGCAGAAGGTCAGGATGATAGATAATGCCATCTGATTGTTGCCTTCGTCGTTCAGATTGCCGGCAGTCAGATAGATAGTGGTGCCGTCGACGGCTTTCACGCTTCTTACGGCGATTTCCAATTCACCTTGCATACCCAGCAGATTGTTCTTCTTGGCTCTTACCACCTGTCCCTGTGCGATGGAACCTGCCTCGATCACGGTCTTTCCATCCACTTTGATGTCGTTCGGCACTCTGAAGTCTACGATCTGGCCGCTGCGTGCACCGGCACTGGTGATTGTGCTCATGAGTTCCATGGGAACGATGGTTCCCGCTTTCAGCACTACCGTACCGTTAGGCAGGGTGAATGACATTGTCAGCATGGCGATGGCTATCAACAGAGTTACCGGCTTGAAGAATACCGATTTCATGAATTTGATAAACATAATGAGATTAAGTCTTTTAGTTAATAAAAATATTGTTAGAGTTCTCAAGTTGCTTGATTAACGTATTGTGCTTTTTCCGATTGTGCCTTGAAGCGCTGCGCCCCGCACCGTTGATGTTGCCTATATAGAACGACAAGGACATGAAACCGCATAAGCCGGCTACACCGTAGTTCTGCTGTTTGATGCTGGTGTAAGTGGCATATCCCAATAAAGAATTGATGACGAAAGCCGTCAGTGCGCTTCCTTTGTGCCCGGTGTAGAGATACCCTCCGCCGGGAATGATGGAGAGAATCCGTGCCAGCGCGGGGCTCTTCTTTTTTTGCCGTTCCATGCGGCTCAGTACCTCGAGGTTCTTGGCGGATAGTGTTTCCGGTTGTGTGGCCGAAGCTTTTGCGAAGTACTGTCGTGCCTCTGCAAACCTTTGGGCATCGGCCTCTATGATACCCCTTAGCGCATATGCCTTTTCGGTGGTCTCCGTATGCCCTTTTCTCTCTATGATGCGGTCGAGGATGTCGGCGGCAGAAGGGCGATTGTCGATGATGTAGTAGAGCATGGCGGCCTGCATCCCCACGTAGTCCGACTGCCGGATGTGTTCAGGAAATTCAGTCTCGTATTCGAATATTCCTTTTTCCATGCCTTGCGTGGCTCGGCGGCACAGCAACTTTTGCGCATAAAGCGTATCGCTTGCCTGCGGATTGAAGAAGAGTACTCTTTCTATTTCGAGCAAGGCAGTCTGGTATTCTTTTCTGTTGATGAGGTGATTGATGAATAGCCGTGTGTCTTCTCTTCCTGTTGAGCGTTTCAGTATGTCGGTGCCCGGAAGGGGGTAGTCTGTTCGGTGGGGGGTATGGTAGTATGGGTAGTCTATGAGGCTTCTGTAGCCATGCGGAGAGGCGATGTCGTAGAACTTCGCGTCGTGGCTGCACCTCATCATTCGGTCGGCAACCAACGTGATGGCCTCCGCAAACGGGCGCTCCTTGAAAACCATGCGGCCGAATGCCGAACAAGAAGGATACATGGCGCAATGGCTGTTCTTCTGTTCGCTGATATATTGTTGATAGAACCGGATGTAAGCGTCTGCTGCTTTGGAGGAGTCTTGCGCCCAAAGCGGACAGATGGCAACGAGCAATAGTATGTAAAGCAATGTATGTTTCATTTTAGAATAACAGATTCTGGATACTCGGTCGGCAGCGCAATCGTGCTGTTTCTACCTGTTCAGTCGCAGCATCTCCTCCATGTACTCCCTTGTGTTGCTCAGTCGCGGCACTTTATGCTGCCCGCCCAGCTTCCCCTTGCTGTCCAGCCAGTCGTGGAACAGGTGCTTGCGGGCAACGACAACCTCAGGCAGTTGCAGGGCCAGGTCATTCTGTCGCTTGGCTTCGTAGTCGGAGTTGACTTCTTTCAGCGTGGCGTCCAGCGTCTTCACGAACTCTTCCATGCTGTTCGGCATTTGGGCGAACTCTATTAGCCATTGGTGGCGGCATTTGGCGTTTTTGTCCATGAAGACGGGGGCGGCGGAATAGTCAGAAATCAGTGCGCCCGTGGCACCACATGCCTTGACAAGCCCTCTTTCCGCATTATCCACTATCAGCTCCTCTCCGAAAGCGTTGATGAAATGCTTGGTACGTCCGGTGATGACAAACTTGTAGGGGTTCTTTGACGTGAACTTCACCGTATCGCCAATCATGTAGCGCCACAAGCCGGCGGAAGTGGAGATCACCATCGCGTAGTTCTTGTTCAGTTTCACCTCTTCCAGACAATAGGTACGCGGGTTGTCCATCCCCACGTCTTCCAACGGTATGAACTCGTAGAAGACGCCGTAATCTATCATCAACAGCATGGAGGGGTCGTTCGGGTCGTTCTGCGTGCCGAAGTAGCCTTCCGAGGCGTTGTAGGTCTCTATGTAGTGCATCTTGCTGCTGCGTATCACCTCTTTGTATTGTTCGCGGTAGGGCGTAAAGGCCACTCCTCCGTGGAAGAACACTTCAAGGTTGGGCCATACCTCATCGAGGCTCTGCTTGCCCGTCTTTTCGAGTACGTGCTTGATGAGCACCAACATCCACGACGGCACGCCCGAGAGGTTGCTCACGTTGGTGCGGATGGTTTCGTTGGCAATTGCCTCCATCTTTGGCTCGAAGTGTTCCATCAGGGCAGTATGCTTGCTTGGCACCCGCACGAGGTTCACCAGCGGATTAATGTTCTCTATCAGTATGGCCGAAAGGTCGCCCACAAGGCTGTGGTTGGTATTCAGGTTGGGGGCGTGGCTGCCTCCCAGTATGAGTCCCTTGCCGGAGAAGAAGCGGCTTTCGGGGTTCTGCCCCAAATAGATGGCTACGGCGTCCCTGCCTCCTTTGTAGTGCGTGTCTTGCAAAGATTCCCGGCTGACGGGCAGGAACTTGCTCTTGTCGTTCGTTGTGCCCGACGATTTGGCAAACCAGCGTATCTCCGAAGGCCATAGCAGATTCTGTTCGCCTGCGCGCAGGCGGGTCACGTAGGGCTTTATCTCTTCGTAAGTCTGCATGGGGACGCGGTTCTTGAAATCTTCATAAGTGCAGATAGAGGCATAGTTGTACTTCTTTCCCCATTCTGTATCTGTGCCCATTCCCACGAGGCGTTGCAACACATCTTGTTGCAATTTACCAGCATGGTAAGCATATTGCTCAATTTCTTTCAGGCGAGGAGAAAAATAGATTCTATTCAGGACTTTTGTGACATTCATCATTCTCGGTGAAATCTTGTTTTTAAAGTGCAAAAGTAATCTTAATTTATCTTCTTCTCTATCTTTTTTCTCTTTTTTTTATATCTTTACGGGGATATAAAACTGACACATCTTATGAGAATCGGAATTTTAACCGCAGGAGGCGATTGCCCCGGCATCAATGCCACCATTCGTGGTGTATGTAAGACGGCCATTAACCATTATGGCATGGAAGTAATGGGCATTCACAGTGGATTTCAGGGGCTACTGACGAAAGACGCAGAACTGTTTACGGAAAGTTCTTTGTCGGGTTTGCTCAATTTGGGTGGTACAATGCTGGGCACGTCGCGCGAGAAGCCCTTCAAGAAAAACGGAGTGATGTCCGATGTGGATAAACCCGCTCTGATAGAGAAGAATGCCAAGGAAATGGGACTAGACTGCATCGTTTGCATCGGTGGAAACGGCACGCAGAAGACGGCTGCCAAGTTTGCCGCCAGAGGAATGAATATTGTTTCCGTACCCAAAACCATCGACAATGACATTTGGGGAACCGATTTCTCTTTCGGTTTCGATTCGGCAGTCAGTATTGCCACGGATGCCATAGACCGTCTGCACTCCACCGCCAGTTCGCACAAACGCGTGATGGTGATCGAGGTCATGGGACACAGGGCGGGATGGATAGCTCTTTATTCGGGCATGGCAGGAGGAGGAGATGTGATTCTGATTCCTGAGATACCCTACGACATCCGTAAGATAGGCGAAACCATCTTGAACAGACTGAAGAAAGGGAAGCCTTATTCCATCGTGGTAGTAGCCGAAGGCATCCGTACCGACGGCAAGAAACGTGCGGCAGAGTATATTGCGCAAGAGATAGAATATGAAACGGGCATCGAAACCCGTGAGACTGTGCTGGGCTACATTCAGCGCGGCGGCTCGCCCACACCGTTCGACCGCAACCTCTCCACCCGTATGGGCGGGCATGCTACGGAATTGATAGCCAACGGACTGTTCGGCCGCATGATTACGTTAAAAGGTAATGACATAGACTCCATATCACTCGAAGAGATTGCAGGCAAGCTGAAGTTAGTGACCGAAGAATGCGATTTAGTCGTTCAAGGGCGCAGAATGGGGATTTGCTTCGGATGATTCTTCTTCCGTCGGCTCTGCTATGAGTCCATTTTCCATCTCTTCCATGGCCTCTTCCACCAAGCAACTTTGCTCTTTGACAGCCAGAATTTCCTCCATGAAAGCGTTGTTATCTTTGATTTTCTTCAGAGCCATTTGCGCGGCGTTCTGCTGCGACTCTTTCTTGGAGTAGCCCGTTCCGGTTCCGGCCGATAGGCTTTCGATGCGTACTTCGGTGCGAAACATCGGGTTGTAGTCTTTGTCGAGCAGTTGCTCGATGAGTTCGAAAGACACCTCCATCTTGTTCTTTTGGCTCCATTCGATGAGTTTTGACTTGAAGTTCATCTCTTTGCGCGACATTTTGTCGAGGTCAATGTGGTTCTTGAATATCTTTTTCTCCATAAACTGTCTGCAACGCTCGTAGCCCTGATCTAAATAGATGGCGCCGATGAGAGCCTCGAAGGCGTTGCCATACATGTAGCTGTTGTGCGAAGAAGAGCGAGTGGAATACTTCACCAATTTGTCCAGACCGATTTCCACGGCAAGCTTGTTCAGTGTTTCGCGTTGCACTATTTTGGAACGTGTGTTGGTGAGGAAGCCTTCGCGTCGACCTTCGAAATGTCTGTAGACGATATCGCCCACAATGGCGTCAAGGATGGCGTCACCCAGAAATTCCAGCCGTTCGTTGTTGATGGGGTTCCCCTTTTCCGAGCGCAGAGAGGTGGATTTGTGCAGCAAGGCTTGTCGATAGATTTTGATGTTGCGGGGAAAGAAGCCGAGGATTCTGTAGAAACAAAAATAAGACTCTCTGTCTTTGCGGAACAAGAGCCTTATTTTACCTATTTGGTTACGTAACACGACCGTATATTATTCTGCGTATTTCTTGAAAATGACACACGCATTATGACCACCGAATCCGAAAGTATTGGAAAGGGCCACGTTCACCTCGCGCTTCTGCGCTTTGTTGAACGTAAAGTTCAAGTCATAGTCGATGTTTTCGTCGTTATCCCCCTCTTCGTGGTTGATGGTGGGAGGAACAATGCCGTTCTTGATGGCGAGGATGCTTGCAATGGCCTCTACCGCACCGGCGGCTCCCAGCAAGTGGCCCGTCATGGATTTTGTCGAACTGATATTCAACTCATAAGCATGCCGGCCGAATACCTCTTTGATGGCTTTGGCTTCCGATACATCACCTACGGGAGTGGATGTGCCGTGAACATTGATATAGTCTACTTCTTCGGGGTTCATCTCCGCATCTTCCAACGCATTCTCCATCACTAATCTGGCCCCCAAGCCTTCGGGATGGGAAGCTGTCAAGTGATGAGCGTCTGCTGACATGCCTACGCCGGCCACTTCCGCATAGATTCTTGCTCCACGGGCTTTGGCGTGCTCCAGTTCTTCAAGAATGAGGCAACCGCCGCCTTCTCCCATGACGAATCCGTCGCGGCTTGCACTGAAAGGGCGCGACGCGGTTTCGGGAGATTCGTTGCGGGTGGACAATGCGTGCATGGCGTTGAAACCGCCTACGCCGCAAGCGAAGATGGCTGCTTCCGAGCCGCCGGATACGATGGCGTTGGCCTTACCCAGACGGATGAGGTTGAAAGCATCGGCTATGGCGTTGGTGGAAGTGGCGCATGCAGAGCAGGTAGCGTAGTTGGGGCCATGAAAACCGTACATGATGGAAATCTGTCCGGCAGCGATATCCGAAATCATCTTGGGGATGAAGAACGGATTGAATTTCGGGCCGTTTTCCTTGCCGGTCAGGGCATAATTACCCGCTTCTTCTTCGAATGTACGGATACCACCGATACCGGCGCCGAAGATGACTCCGATTCTGTTTAAATCTTCTTTTTCGACATCAAGACCAGAGTCGTCCACCGCTTCTTTGGCCACGGCAATGGCATATTGTGTGTACAAGTCCATCTTGCGGGCTTCTTTGCGGTCTATGTATTTTGTTGCGTCGAAGCCTTTCACTTCACATGCAAACCGGGTCTTGAAAAGCGATGCGTCGAAATAAGTAATAGGTCCCGCTCCACTAAGCCCATTCACCAGATTCTCCCAAAATTCGGGGACAGTGTTGCCAATGGGAGTAACGGCACCGAGACCTGTTACTACAACTCTTTTTAATTCCATTT
This sequence comes from Bacteroides zoogleoformans, assembly GCF_002998435.1. Taxonomy (NCBI): domain Bacteria; kingdom Pseudomonadati; phylum Bacteroidota; class Bacteroidia; order Bacteroidales; family Bacteroidaceae; genus Bacteroides; species Bacteroides zoogleoformans. The sequence goes on from NZ_CP027231.1 coordinate 1,911,666, forward strand.
TATGAACTGATGGATAAAGTTACTTTGCGTGTTCTTCGATGTAAGATACAGCATCGCCCACAGTGCCAATCTTTTCGGCTTGGTCATCGGGAATGGAGATGCCGAACTCTTTTTCGAATTCCATGATCAGTTCCACGGTGTCAAGAGAATCAGCTCCTAAATCGTTAGTGAAGCTAGCTTCGTTAGTAACTTCTGATTCTTCTACGCCCAATTTGTCGACGATAATCGCTTTCACTCTTGATGCAATTTCAGACATAACTTTAAGTTTTTAATTAATAATTGGTTTTATTTCTTTAATTTTGCGGTGCAAAGGAATAAATATTTATTGTTCCTCGCAAATATTTGATGAATTAAATGCAAAGTTTTGCACATTTTTCACGTTTTTGTGCAGCAAAAGGAGGGCTTATGGGGAAAAATATCGCTGTTTTGGCATCGGGAAACGGCACAAATGCCGAGAATATCATCCGTTATTTCCGTGAAAAGAGTTCGGCTCGTGTGGCTTTGGTCTTGACAAACCGGCAGAATGCCTTTGTTCTGGAACGTGCAAAGTGGCTTGAAGTGCCTTGCGCCTACTTCTCGAAGAGCGATTGGGAGAGTGGAGAAGCGGTTTTAGCGATGCTTCGCCGATATGATATAGACTTTGTGGTGCTGGCGGGCTTCTTGGCGCGCGTGCCCGACAATGTTTTGCATGCTTATCCTGATCGAATGATCAATATACATCCGTCACTGCTGCCCAAGTTCGGAGGAAAGGGTATGTATGGCGACCGAGTGCACGAGGCTGTGATTGCCGCCGGCGAGCAGGAGAGCGGTATCACGATTCATTATACGAACGAGCGCTACGACGAGGGTGCCGTGATTTGTCAACTGAAGTGTCCCGTGCTGCCCGATGACACACCTGACAGTCTGGCACAGCGCATCCACCAATTAGAGTACGAGCATTATCCTAAGGCGATAGAGCAACTGTTGCAGGGACATGCTCCTATTTATTTGTAGAACCGGTTGAGAGGGATGGATTCGTCCAGCTTACGAGGGCCTATTTTATAATTGTCCAACGGATTCATTGTGCTGTCGCAAATCTCTATGTATTCCAAGGGAAGTTTTTCCAAAATGGTGTTGTTTTCCACGATGAAAGCGTAATTCAGATGACTGCCTACGACGTGCCATTCTCGTGAACTTGTATCGGTCAAAAATGCCCATGCCATCCTACAGTATTGATGAAAAAGCGATTGTAGAGGTCACGAAGCGACATCGACGGATTAGCTGTGATGCAGTCTTGCAAAGTAGAAGTGAACCCTCTCCGCCGATGCCTACTTTTGTATAATTCCCGGTTGCGGTTTTTGTATTATGGATGACAAATGCGCCATGTGCCTGCCAGAAACCCGGCTATAACAAGGTGAGCAGCTTGGCTTATCCCGAACTCAGGTTTTATGATACTGAGACCTTCCTTCTTACTCATACTTGTATGTTTTGATAACCTTATTCGTTACGGTTTCCCCTTCAGTGTTTGATTCTCCCCGATGAATCTCCACATTCCCTTTCAAAGTGGGATAGGCGGTTCGCTGTCTCTGATATACGGCATCGCAGGCTTTGACTATCTCACTGTCCTTTGTTGTGGTGAGATACAATCCTCCCATCATTTTACCGATGGCTTCCGTATATTCCGGAATGGCGACTAATACGCCCATCATGCTGCCAGAAGAGTCTACGAGACTACCTTCCGCAACATAAGTGATGATGAGCGTCTCGTCGTCATCACTGGAACAGGAAGTAAAACTGAATGTCACTGTCATCATGCAAACAAGAGCCAAAAGGCTTTTCATTAAATTTTTGATTTTCATATTCTTTGATTTTAAATGTATTATTATTTTCTATCCTCAACTCTTACTCCTTGCCTGAGGTCATGAATTCCCTCATCGAATTATCATACAGGCTGCCAAAGTTTCTGGCATTATAGACCTTGACATGGGAGCCGGTGGTGGTACGTGCCAGCGTATAATACAGGTCACGCAGGCTGATGTACGCATTGTCGCTGACAGCTTTCTGAAAGCCCTTGGTAAAACCGTTGGAACGAAAAACGCCAATCGTCTTGCTCCACACATCGGCGTGGCTTGTCTCATAAGGGCTGGCGGCAGTAATGAACAACGTGCCGGGTAGCCCCGTACAATATTCACCGAGTCCGCCGCTATAACAGGACTCAATGGCGAAGAGCAGCTTACGGTGGGGTGTATCGGCAAGCATTTCCTTCATCTGCCGATAAGAGACGGACTTCTGACCGCCAAAATCCATAGAACCCACCATGCCGTGTCCACTCCAAAAAACGAACACATTGTCATCACTATCGGCTTCTATCACATGCGGTAAACGCTCGCTGCGCTTGCCCTGCAGAATATCGCCGATATCCTCCGGTGACAAATCTCTCAATTTATAGTCTATGGCTGAAGCATTATAAAGGTTATCGCCAGTCTCACTGACACGTATAATTCCTTGTTCCGTATTCTTGTCGTTATACGCCAAATCGTCTTCGCAAACAAGCACGATGTGATCGTCCGGGTAGCCATGCTGTTTAAGAATTTGATAAATAGCAGACACATCGGCTTGAAACCGGTAATTTCCCCAGCCCTTGGATGCCGCTATCAGAAGAGCCCATTGGTCATCAAGTTGCGGATAAGTGAAATGACTGCCGTCTGAAGCATTGAGGTTTTGTACATGCGAAGCTTTCCAGTCCCATATACTCTTTGACGAAGAGGTGCGCTTGCTTCCATCGGTACTCACATATTCTGTCGTAACGAATTTTCGGTTATAAAGGTACCATCGTCTGAAAGTGCTCTCCACGACACAGGAATGCGTCTGCTCGTCAAACGTCCAGGTGCTGGAAGCTCCGTCAATGTCAGGCGTCACTCCTATGGCCAGTTGCCGGAAATTATCCCGCATGTCGGATGGAAGCCAACTTCCACCCTTGCCGTCACGACCGTCAACGACTTTGAGAACTGCATCGTTCAGTGACTGTTTGGTGTAGTGCGACAAAACGGCTGCGTAGGCAACCAGGCAGAGCGCATCATAAAATTGTGCTTCACCATTAATCAAGTCCTCACCGAAATGCTGCCTGTAAGCCAGACTAAAGCCTGATTCCGGCATGGCGTAAAGGTCAACTCCCTGATAGGCGGTATGTTTCATCTCATTGGCAATGCGGTCGGAAACAAAGGTATCACTACAATATACGTTTGGGATGTAAAGAGGTTTTCCGTTTTCAAGTGCTTTCAGTTCGGTCTTCATTTTCCCTATTTCATCATCAAAGACCAAGGCCATTTCCACATCAGACGGGTTAAACACCAAAGCCTTAACACCTTGTCGCCAATCCGTACCACAAAGCTGCCGCACATAACGCCTCACATCATCTGCCGTGTTATAAAGATAAATGCCGTCCACCTTCAACCCATACTCTTCGGCAATGAACCCGAACCACTCCTCATAGTCATTGCTCTCATCGGCCGTAAGCAATGAAACTGACTCTTCTGTTACATTGCTGGCAATACCTGCAATCAGCACTTCCAGCTGGGCGATGTTACTCTCCGCCATGTTCCACACGAAAGCAGTATTGGCAAACTTGCGCTGATATTCCGTTTGTGTAGCCGAGGGGGTAATCATAGGCTTTTGATAGGCTTTCTTCACATTCAGTTTCTGTGCCATCAAAGTGGCATGCGTGGATGTGGTCGGTCCTACAACGGCAACAATGGTAGTATCTTCCGCAATCTGCTTCATGCGGTTCTCTATGTCCTCTACATCCTGATTATAGAATTCCAGCTGCAACTCCACCCGATTGGGCATCCCCTGTTGTGCATTGGCTATATTTTCCAAAGTCCACCGGGCGGTTCGTTTCCATCGCTCCTGCTCATCTTCTCCCATCAGGACTGCCACTTTCAACTTCTTCGTATCATGCTGCTGCACGACCGCATCATCATCCGAACAAGCGGTCATGCACCATGCAACAACTAAGCAGAGTGGAAACAGCCATGCATTTAACATTGTGAGTTTATTTTTGCTCATACTCCGCCTCCTTTCTTTCCGCCTCCTTATAATAGGTGTTATACAATTTCAAAAAAGCGTCATTATCCTCATACCTGCCATCCCATATGTTCACATTATCCACAAAATTGGGCGTTATCACAATGTCTGTCGCACCTTCGGAAAGTCCGATTCGTCTTGCAGAAGGCCACTCTTTGCCTATAATCCAATCGTCCAGATATGATTTGATTATATCTCCGATACGAATGACCATGGAGAAAGGGATACGTGTACTTTGCCCGGCCTGATCCACATCCATTCCGATAGACAGAGCCTGGGTCAAATCATCACCATTAAGGAATTTAGTAATCCCCGTACCGGAACCTCCAAGCAACGGAAATATCATTTCGTCATAATCCCAATTTTGTTCGGCTCGCCTGTAAATGGTATGGTAGGCGGAGTCCGGCATGGCAAAACCTTCTTCTCCGTCAGCCAGATATTGCAAGGTGAGTTGTCTATTACCACTACTGTGGGCACTATGGCCGGCACGAAATCCGGCTATCGCATCTTCTAAGGTAGAAAAACCAGGTGCAGCGGCAAGAATGAAAGCATCAAACTCTTTCGACATGGCTCCTGCCAAATAGGCCGCGCCATAGCGGTTTACCATTACCGTACTCACGCCTTCGATTCGTTCGTTCGACTCTAAAAGCAACACGCGGCTACCCCGCCCGATTAAGGTGGGCGGGATACGTTTCAGCAACTCTTCGTATGCCGAATTTCCGGCAACAAGCACCACGGAGTCGGCGGAGGCATTGTGGGAAAGCCACTGCCGGTACATTGTCTCAGCTTCTGCCATATCTCCGGGCTGTAACAGCTTCACGGGCACGCCACTTTCTTCCATAAAAGCAAAGATACCCTTGGCGGCAACGTCATTATAGCCGTTGTCGCCAAGGCCGTTGGGGGAAACCAGCAAAGTGACAGCTGACTGCTGAGATTCTACAATTTCCGGCTCGAATTCATTGTTGTTGCAGGATACAAACAATGTCGCCGATAGAGCTATTGTAATAATTTTAATCGCTTGCCTCATACATACTTCTCATTTACATGACTTAGCTTAAGCCTCGGAATATACATTCCCATTCTTCGGGATTAACCTTAAAACTTTGGTCAAAATAGAAGCAATGTGAGCCTTCGGTAGGTACTGGCGTATTCTTATGAGTATAGAACTGCCTCCAATGACTACATGTCCTATCGGGGTAAAAAGTAGTTCTATATACTGTTACATCATAGCATCTATACGCCCTCCATAAATGATAATCCCAATCGTGGCCTCTATCAAACGTTATACTACTATCACCGCTTAGATTAAACAATTCGTGGAATAATGTATACCTGTAAGGGTAATACGTGAACTGTTTTCCGAATAAAACAAACTCTCTTGTAATAGTGCCTATTTCTTTTAACGCTGTAGCATATTTCGATGGATAGCATTGCATAATGTTTGCCAAACAGTTAAATGCCTGTTCGTCTGCTGTATTCATCCAAAGGGTAAATTCTCCTTGCCAATGGGTATACTTCCTAAACTTATCTTCCTCACACCCTCCGCCTAAGGTAAGCATAATTCCACGTGAGCCTTGCGCCTTGTTGACACAAAGATATAGGAGGCCTGTCTTTTTATTCTTCCAGAAGCTCATAAATAGGAAAGGAGAGCCTATATCATTCTCGGGCCAACGCTCATTCGGTATGAAAACAATACTTGTCAGCGAGTTGCTCAACTCTGGGCAATCCACCTCAATACGCGCCATTTCCTCCTCGTTTTCTGAAATCGAAAAGGATAATTTCATATCGTTTAGATGCACCTTATTTCCTTCAAAAGTATCGCTCTCGCTTTCGTTGAAAACGGAAACAATACCGTTCCAAGCAGCATGAGCTTCTGAAATGTTGTTGATACCGACGTAATGAACCGTAGGCTTCGCTTCGTCCAACACCGCGCCGTAACGTGAAGTATAGGCAACTGTTCCGTCCGCAAGGGTGTCGACAGTACAAAGACTTTTCAACAACGTCTGTCGTTGCAACTTCTGATAAATCTGTGTCACTTCTTTCGTATCGTCGTCGGACGGGATGTCGTCATTACTATCACGACAAGCTGTCATCGTGAAGCCAACAAACAGCAAAAGCAGCATCTTAATAAACTGAAGTCTTGAGAACGTTTTCATAACTATTGATATTTATAATGTGATGAACGATAGGGGCGTACCGGATACCAATTATCACGTTTGCGTTCTGTATTACACAGTTGCAAGGTGTAATTGGGAGATATAACCAATACACTTCCCGATAAACTATTCTCTTTCGATGCTATAAAACATTGTTGATTATTGTATCTTAATTTGTATCCTCCATCCGAGAATTTCTTGCCATTATTCAAATCATCATAACGACCATAGTACCCGACAAATTGTGCATCAAAGCCTGATTGTTGTGATGGCAAGAGGGCTTTGCAATGCCCGCCGATAAACTTTTGCAACTTTCTCAAATCTGACAGTCGTGGTACGTACCAATGGATACGATTGCCATCACTATCCGTCTTGTCGTCGAACAGGCCAGGGAAAGAACTGTGGAAACCATAGCTGTTACCATAGAAAATGTTAGCATAAAGCATACCATTGATAATATCATTGTAAATCGTAAAATCACCCTCAGGATTATTGATGTTTATAGGCTCGCCAAACTGCATATCATCCTTGATATTGCAACGCGTCCAATAGCCGGAACCGATTTTGACTACGGGGTATCGATTACCGCCATGAAAATCCATAAAATGATCTTTCGTAGTAATTCTTCCTGCCCGTAACGGAACGCCTTGATTTTCAGCGAAGAGATTGCCGTGCAAATGGTATAATGTATTCAGTTTATCCGATGATCCATAACCTTCAATCGGATTGACGTAGACATCGGCATCTGAAAAGAAAAGATAAGCAGGGCGGTATTCTCCATCACCCGGAAACAGTCCCATCGTGATGCGTGTAACGCCATTGACGATGGGGTAAACCACCGTGATACGTTTGTCGGAACGGACAGTGGGCACATACTCGTTGCAAATCTCAGCAATGGGGACGTTATTAAAGCTCAGCACACGCACAAGCGATGTTGTGTTTTTTGAGTCGAACTCCATTATGTCCTTGGTGAGCGGCAAGAGGTAATTATCGATACCCAGTTCCGCATCACTGAATACATTCCTCTGTTCATTGGCCATAGAAGTAACTATGGACAGAATTTCGTTGCTTACGGCCTTGTTGGGGAACAGTTCCCAAATCGGGATAAAGGTGAAATCCACGGCATCAAGAACATCATCCGTACGAGCTGTAATACTTCCTGACCAATCATTTAATAACGAACTTGACAGCGTATTCGTCCCGGTATCAGAAAGTTGCGCTACATTGCTCTCCAGTGCTTTTCTGGAACTTTCCGACCCGCCGTAGATATTGATGGCACCTTTTCCCGAAAAAGAGCTATTAACACTTTTCATCACATCAGAAGACGATTTGCCTCCGGTTAAGGTCTTGAATACCGTTTCCGTTGTTTCCTCAAGTGTCGTTACAAGGTTACGCGAATAGGTCACGGCAAGGTCGATGGCACCTCCCAAGGATGTCTGTACGATGACGTGGGTGCCATATTGTTCGAGCATTTTTCTGATGAGACCCTCCCTGACACTTCCCGAGGCTTTACTTATTTCTTTGTAAAGATCATAGAATCCTTTGGAGAAAGGGAGCTTTCCCGACTTTATGATGTCGGGATTGTGGCAGATGTATTTCAATGCCCCTACGTCCATAGATTTTGAACCCACCACTCGCACCATACGCGCATAGCCGTAATATTGTTCGTTGATAGCCTCCCGGGATATGTGCTTGTAACGCTCAACAGTCTTCTTGAACCCAAGCACGTTGGTGGTCTTTGAGGTCTTTTTCGTGAGCTTGCTCTGCATTTCCGACAGTGAATAAGCCGAATAAAACTCATAATACATTTCGCCTCGCACGCCTTCCTGTATGGAAATGAAGGTACTGTCACTATTAAATTCGCGAAGCCTGGCCTCACTTATCACGCTTCCACGGATACTTGTAGAACATTTATAGTCGTCGAAACAGGAAAAGCCTCGACCCACCCTATAAAGGGAAGACGCATCGTCATTATCCCCGAGCTTTCCTTTTTGAACCAGTTCCACGACCGAGATCGATCCGTCGGTGCGGTTGGTCAGCGTCAGTTTCGCCAATCTCTCCTCCACATCGGTATTTGCCTCGGGCAGCACATCGAACAGGCCATCGGAAGGTAAGGTGTCCGACTTGATGGTCAGCCACTCCGCATCCGTAGATATCCCGATAACATTTCCCGGGGCGAGTCCTTCTGTTTCTAAACCTATCGTGTGGTAACGCCGCTCCGCTTCCAGCGTCTCGCCGGTCGTCACAACTGCCTTCCACGCCGTTTGGTTGATATCGGGTAATATCTCATCATCTTTGCTGCATGATGCCAGAAAGCAGAGTGCTAATAATATGAATAATATTATTCGGTCACTCATAATATTTCAACTCGTTTGGGTTATATATATACACATAGTCATCATTCCTCTTCATTGTTTTCAATGTGTTGTCATACGACCAACCCGGAATGCTTGTTATTGGAACTTTGTCCCGGGTAGCAGGGAGGAAGAAGTTCCTCTTTTCCTTTTTGACAAAATAGGTTGTCGCGCCGGTGTTGTATGAACCATCGACATTGAAAGGTTTGTCGGTTTCCAAATAGGGAACGGGATGTGCCGGACTATAGGTTATGTTGTTGTAGGCGGTAAATGAAGGTACGCCTGCCGTTACATAAATCGTTTCATTGTTATTTGCCTCGCCTTTGTCAGTCACAATGCAGTCGTCACCCTTCCAAGCCACATTATAAACACGGCCATTATGCCGGCACAACCCGTTATACAACTGGATGCGACCTTCGTAGATGGGATACACCACGCGTACATGCTGCAACGGGTCGATGGTTTCCACACGTTCCGTACAAATGGTGGCCACATGCCGACCGGCATACACCAGATTGACGACATCGGGCGAAGCGCACGACTTCTCGCTGGTTTTGCCGATCACATATTTAATGTTCTCAGGGTTATAGGGGAATGAAACGTTGATAAAGTTGCGGTTGCCAAGGAGGTCGATGAGGTCTTGCATGGAATCATTGATGATGCTGCGGATTCGCTTTTTTGCCGTAGGATCGTTCACGAATTTATGGATAGGTGTGAAGTCCATGCGGATGACAGAAGTGGCGTCTTTTTCAAAATCATCCGGGTTGAACACGACACTTGACTGCCATTGGGTGAGGGCGGAAGGAGTCACCTTGTTTACACGATAATTGTTCATATTGGTCAGTTCGTCAAGATATCTCACATTACCACCCAAAACTTTGATATAGCATTTGGAATCCTCCAAATACTTATATCCTTCGGTCGAACTGCCACCTTCCCACGAAGCTTTGAACATACCGTTCAACACGTCTGCCGAAAGAGCCGCTTCCGTATTCTCAACAGTCTTGTAACGCTTGGCATCTAATTGCACCAACACTCTCAGTGAACCCCCTACCTCTGCGTATGTCACCACATGGGTTCCATAGGTATGGATAAAGGAGTCCACACAAGCCAAAAAGTTCTTTTCCGAAGCCTCGGCTACCTGTCTTACCGCATCGCGGAACGAAGCGGTAAGCACAGTGGGGTGCGTCTTGGCCAATTCTATGATGGCATCCGGGTATATTCTGTAACTACCACTTAATATTTTACTTTGGGCATCCACGATGTAACAATCCGTTGTCCCGTCTTCGAAAATGCTGCATTCATATCTGGCATTACCTCCGGCAACAAGAGTGATGCTACCTTCCGCATCTGCCTTCAAGTTGGAATTCTGGACGTATTGGGTAAAGGAATGATGTACATTCCCCTCCATTGTAACCTTCTGCTCTGTATTGGCAGTGTATAGATAGAACTGTGAAATATCTGCAAGGCGATCCAGCTCAGCGCGGTTGACCACCTGACATCGTATATCGTCTAAAGAATAAGACCCTCCTGTAGTTGCATTGTAGCTATACCCCACGGCATGATCCCGAAGAAAGTAGCGCTGACTCTGCGCCCGTGTCCATACTTCCGGTGAATGCCAGACGGCATTTCCGGAAGTATCATCACGCATATCGGCTATTTTTTCAAAATCGTCACTGCACGCTGTCATGTTACTCAACATGACAGCGGCTGTAAGATAATAGATATAATAGATAAAGAATGGTCTTTTCATAAAAAACCTGTTTATTTATCAGAGACATCGGCATCCACAACGCTGTTGTCGATAATATCCATTTTGTCCTTATAATTCTTCTTAATCCATGCCTTTACAGCACTACGCACTTTGCCCTGGAAGAAATACCATATCGGATAAATCTTCAAGCGTGTATATGAAAGGGTAGCCGGATTATTTGCATCCAAACTGGCTATCCAAGCATCCATCTTGTCATGTAAGTCGTTATACACTTTATCGTTGTCACCTTTCTTTCGTTTGATAGAAAGGGCACTGCTCACATTGTCTTGGGCAACCTTTGCACCTCCGGCGATGTTGTACTTAAAGGCACTGCTCTCAAATATTTTGATACCTTCTTTCTTATAGCCTACCTCAACTTTTCCTTCTATTTGCAGTAAACCGATATTGACAGCAGCATTGACATGAGCGGTATCCACGTGCATAATCTCGGCAATGGAATCACGGTTGTATTTCATCCACAAGGATACACTACCTCCCAAATCGCAGCCGGAAATGACCACTGGGCCATATTCGTCCACAAGGTCTTCCATCGCATTATTGAAGTCGTCGTTGTTGTTTTTTGTCTGAGCTTCCTCTACCGTTTTCTTGGCATCAATAAATCCGGGTGTCAGCAGGGAGCGTTTCAATAGCTGTTCACTGTCGGCAGGGTCTTTCGATGCCGATGCGTCGTTGTAGAGGGCTATCAATGAAGGTACGTCGGCAGAAGTGGAGGCAATGTTGTACGTAGCTCCATATCGATATTCTGTCTTGTAGTGGTTCTTGCTTTCATCGCCATGATAGGCGCCACCGATGTTCAGTTTGAAATCACCATAGTTGATGTCGAACGACAGCGCGACACCCAGCGAATCCTTTTTGGTATCTACACTGTCTATCACAGCTCCCTGCGCACCGGCCTTAGCTTGTTTGTTGTAGGTGAAATAAGCACTATACTCTGCGTTGTTCAACTGTTGCAGTTTGTTGAGAGCCTTCAGATTGATGACGTTATTCTTGGTTGTAAGCCTGCCAAGGTTAAGTCCCATGCCCACACCCTTTGTTGCGGCGATCTTTATATAGTCCGCAGCTTCACCATCATTGGAAACGGTTTGCCCATTGTAAGTAGGAACTTGTGTCACCGCAACCTTTTTCACGATGTTGCCCGCAGTGATGGTCAGGGTGGTGCTTCGTCCTGCCGACGATCCGAAATTGGCATCAATGTTTACGGGCACATTTTGGTCTCCTTGACCGGACTTTACCGGAACATACACCCAATGTGAAGCATCTTTGGGGACATCAATAGTCCAATTGTCGTTGGAAGAGATGTTGAGCGTGGTTATCTTGCCATCAATCTCCGCTTCGATTCCTTCTGCAAGGACATCTTCTCCTATCTCAAGCCGGGTTGTAAACTCATCGTCAGCGCATGAGATGATGCCGCATGACATAAACATGATCATTCCAATTATTGCCAAATCTTTGTTGAACATTGCCTTCATTTTTTAGTACTTTAGTTATAAAATTTATGTGAGTTCGGAATAAGATAAATCTTTTAAAAGTTGGTAATCCCGTTAGTTTTTCAGGAACTTCCCTAAATTTTCCATTGTTTTTTTACTCTGTTTTAAAGTCCGGTTTATATCCCTCCAAAAAAATCGTTTCAGAAGCCAAAATTAGGTAAATGTTGCGATGAAATCAAAGAAAAGAGGAGATGTCATAGTGACAAATTCCCGAAAAGGAGGTGACAAAATCCCTAAAAAGGCATAAAAGAAGAAGGGGGAGAGGTGGAATATTGAGAAAGTGCGGCTGTATGTGGCAGCACGGCTGTTTGACTATACCTTGGTCGAGCCGTGGTAATGTCTTGGCCGGGAAATAATCAAACTGTCATTGATGAAGTGAGCTTATCCGTTCTTCTTTTGTCCCAATCGCCTGTATTCAGTCGGAGTAAGGTTGTATTTCTTTTTAAACTGACGATAGAAAGTACGAAGGGTGCTGAAACCGGATTGGGTAGCGATGTACTCCAATACATAGTCGGTCTGATCCAACAGCTTGCAGGCATGTTGCAACCGCAGGTTGGTTACAATGTCGTTCAGCGAAGTATGATAGTTCTCCATCAGTTGTTTATCAATGGCATACCGTTTCATCTGCAATTGGATCTCAAGGCAGTCGGTGTTGAAGTCCTGAGATAAGAAGTTGTCGTTCTCGGAAAGTAAAGTTTCTATTTGTTCTTGTAAGTTCTCTTCCGTTTTAGGGTTGTCGGCCCGTTTGGCCGGAGTTTGTTGTACCGCCAACCGTACATATTTATATAGGTATTGGTTGTCGCGAAGCCGACGGTAGTGGAAATAAATCATGGTGACGATGATAATGATAAGAACTATAGCCACACCTGTGGCCATCATCTTATAGACACGTTGCTTGTAATACGAAACGCGCAGGGAGTTGTTCTCGCTTAGCACATCGTAGAACTCCATGTTTTCGCGGTGTATGAAGTCGTTGATGCGTTTCACCTCACACGTCATAGCTTCGGCTTTTACCTTTTCACCTCGGCGGATGTAGATTTGCAGCAGACTGTTGCAGACAGAGAGCAGCTCAACGGATGGAGTAGTGAGATTATTGCGATAAAAATCCTCACTCAAGGACAGGATATTTCTCGGGATGTTGTTTGCCTCGACATAGATACTTAAAAGTGACCCGAGCGCATTTGTCATGGGAGGGTATTTATGGAACAACGAGTCTGCTTCGGCGGCAGCTTTCAATGCTTCGTCTTTTCGTCCGCACTTGACAAGAGCATGTCCGAGAGTGAGATTAAAGTACATGCGGTGAATATCATAGCCTGCATGGTCGGTAGCCCCGTCACCGCCTCTCTGTTGTTCTCTGTTGAGCTCTTGAATGGCTTCGGGAATATAGGCGGCAGCCTTATCGGGTTTGCCTCCGTCAATGTAGATGTCGGCAAGTAATAAGTCGAAAGAGTGTCGCATGATGGCACAGTTGCCGCGGACATTCTCATTAGGATCATCGGCAAATAAGTTCAGTAGAGCCCGCGCCTCATGCCATGAGTGCAGGGCCTTATCTGTTTGTCCGCTCTTCGATAACGCTCTTGTCTTATAGTACTCACATAGAAGAGTATAGTAGGCTTTGATTGCACGTTCGCGAGGTTGTCCGTCGATTATCTTCTTCGTTTCTTGCTTTATTTGGCCTACCAATCTCGCCAACTGTTCATATTGTCCGAGCTTTTCTGCAAGCTGACATTGAATGTCCAGCCCATCCAAGATGTTTCCTTGATCCTTGCTGCCGAGTTGCTGCATGGCAAGGGCGTGACGCAGGGCATCGGCATAAAGATTGTTACTCAGGCAGACAAACCCTGCCACTCGCTCATATCGCATGCGGCTTGTATGTTTCCAGCCCTCCCGCTCCAGCCGTTTTCGTGCAGGTTCCAACAAACGGTAGGCACGTTGCGGCTCTCGGACGTATAGTTTGTCTATATAGTCGATGTCGAGGGTGTCTGCGGCATGGCAATATACCGTAAACAAGCCTAATAAGCAAATGATGAATGATTTCATAGTTATCTAAAATGGCTGCAAAAATAATGAGTTCGATATAATTCTACAAACTCTTTTTGTGTTATCAGCAATTTCTTTGAACAGAAATACACTGCAAAATCAGTCCCTGTTTTTTTAACCTATCCTAATAATACACCTCTTCTTTACCGATTTAGGATGAAATCATTATCTTTGCAGCCATGTCTGCCGAGACAATTGTACTTGCCGTGACAGATACAAGTGTTTGAGCCGATAGACACAAGTGTTTCAGACGTCATACACAAGTGTTCAAGACGACAGGCACAAGCTTCTGATAAGTCAAACACTTGCGTCTGACAAACGGAATGCAAACAGCTGATTATTAAGAAATAAGAAATAACGAATTTCATCCGAATGAAACAGTACAGAACCGTGAACAACCTGATGGGTTGGTTTACATTCCTCATCGCGGCAACGGTGTATTGCCTGACCATTGAACCGACTGCCAGTTTTTGGGACTGCCCGGAGTTTATCACCACCGGCTATAAGCTGGAAGTGGGACATCCCCCGGGCGCACCGTTCTTCATGCTGGTGGCCAACCTGTTCTCGCAATTTGCTGCGGACGCCTCTACCGTGGCACGCATGGTGAACTATATGAGTGCCCTGATGAGCGGCGCATGTATTTTGTTTCTCTTCTGGAGCATCACGCACTTGGTGCGCAAATTGGTGGTGACGGACGAGGATAACATTACGCGCGCGCAGATGGTCACCATCATGGGTAGCGGACTGGTAGGCGCACTGGCTTATACGTTCAGCGACACCTTCTGGTTCAGTGCCGTGGAGGGCGAAGTGTATGCCTTCTCGTCGCTGTTCACCGCTGTCGTGTTCTGGCTGATACTGAAGTGGGAAGATGTGGCGGACGAGCCTCACAGCGACCGTTGGCTGATTTTGATTGCTTACCTCACGGGGCTTTCCATCGGCGTGCATCTGCTCAACTTGCTCTGTCTGCCTGCCATTGTGCTGGTTTATTACTATAAGAAAACACCCCATGCCGACGCCAAGGGGTCGTTGCTGGCACTCGCAGCCTCGATGGTGCTGGTGGCTGCCGTGCTCTACGGCATCGTGCCGGGCATCGTGAAGGTGGGCGGATGGTTCGAGCTGCTCTTTGTCAACACGCTGGGCATGCCTTTCAACAGCGGTGTCATCGTGTACATCGTCCTGCTGGCGGCCGTCCTTATCTGGGGAATATATGAGAGCTACGCCGAGGCGAACAAGACGCGTATGGCGCTTTCGTTCGTCCTCACCATCGGCATGCTGGGCATCCCGTTCTACGGACACGGAGGCAGTGCGGTGGCTATCGGCGTGCTGGTCATCGCCGCCCTTTGGCTTTACCTCAACCCGAAGACGCAGGCACGCATCAACGAGAAATTCCGTGTTTCGGCACGCACGCTCAACACGTCGCTGCTGTGCACCATGCTCATTGTCATCGGCTATTCCTCGTATGCGCTGATTGTGATTCGTTCCACAGCCAATACGCCGATGGACCAGAACTCTCCGGAAGATATCTTCACGCTGGGCGAGTATTTGGGGCGCGAGCAGTACGGCACGCGTCCGCTGTTCTACGGCCCCGCCTTCTCGTCGCAGGTGGCGCTCGACGTGAACCCTAAAGACGGCTATTGCGAGCCACGCATCCAGACGCAAGGCACGAAGTTCATCCGCAAGGAGAAGGCCGCACCCGACGAGAAGGACTCGTACATCGAGATTCCCGGACGCATCGAGTACGAATATGCGCAAAACATGTTCTTCCCCCGTATGTACAGCAGCACACACGCGCAGCAGTATCGCGCATGGCAAGACATCAAGGGATACGACGTGCCCTACGACAAGTGCGGCAACATGGTGATGGTGAACATGCCCACGCAGTGGGAAAACATCAAGTTCTTCTTCTCCTACCAGCTCAACTGGATGTATTGGCGATACTTCATGTGGAACTTTGCGGGCCGGCAGAACGACTTGCAGGGTAGCGGAGAGATTGAGCACGGCAACTGGATTACGGGCATCCCCTTCATCGACAACCTGCTGGTGGGCGACCAGAGTCTGCTGCCACAGGAGTTGCAGCAGAACAAAGGGCGTAACGTCTTCTTCTGTCTGCCTTTGCTGCTGGGCATCATCGGGCTGCTGTGGCAAGCCTATCGGGGAGAGAAAGGCATCCAGCAGTTCTGGGTGGTGTTCTTCCTCTTCTTCATGACCGGCATCGCCATTGTGCTCTACCTGAACCAGACACCAAGCCAGCCGCGCGAACGCGACTACGCCTATGCCGCCTCGTTCTACGCCTTTGCCATCTGGATAGGTATGGGTGTGGCGGGACTTGTGCGCTTGCTGCGCCACTACACCAAGATGAAGGAGCTTCCGGCCGGCATCCTTGCTTCCGCAGTCTGCCTCCTCGTGCCCATACAGATGGCAAGCCAGACGTGGGACGACCACGACCGCAGCGACCGCTACATGGCGCGCGACTTCGGACAGAACTACCTGATGTCTCTTCAAGAGTCGGGCAACCCCGTCATCTATACCAACGGCGACAACGACACCTTCCCCCTGTGGTACAATCAGGAGGTGGAAGGCTTCCGCACCGATGCCCGCACGTGCAACCTCTCTTACTTGCAGACCGACTGGTACATCGACCAGATGAAACGACCGGCCTATAACAGTCCGTCGCTGCCCATCACTTGGGACCGTATGGAGTATGTGGAGGGTACCAACGAGTATATCCCCATCCATCCGGAATACAAGAAAAGCATCAACCAACTCTATGCCGAGGCCGAGAAGCAGGCATTGGGAGGTAACCCGGAAGCCTTGATAAACGTGAAGAAAGAGTTCGGAGAGAATCCTTACGAGCTTAAGAATATCCTGAAGCACTGGATACGCTCGCCCAAAGACAACGAGCTGAAGGTGATTCCGACAGACAGCATCGTCGTCAAGGTGGATAAGGAGGCGGTGCGCCGCAGCGGGATGATGATTCCGGGCGACAGCATCCCTGACTACATGCACATCTCCTTGAAAGGCAAACGCGCCCTCTACAAGAGCGAGCTGATGATGCTCGAGATGCTGAGCGAATCCAACTGGGAACGCCCCATCTACATTGCGGTCAGCGTTGGTCAAGAGAATCAGCTGAACATGGGCAACCACTTCATCCAAGAGGGACTTACCTACCGTTTCACACCGTTCGATACGGACAAAACGGGGGTGAAGATAGATTCGGAAAAGATGTACGACAACCTGATGAATAAGTTCAAGTTCGGCGGCATCGACAAGCCGGGCATCTACATCGACGAGAACGCCATGCGCATGTGCTACTCGCACCGACGCATCTTCTCCCAGCTCATCCAGCAGTTGATGCGCGAGGGGAAAAAAGACAAGGCAAAGGCTGCACTGGACTATGTCGAGAAAATGATTCCTGCCTGCAACGTGCCATACGACTGGCAGAACGGCGCCATGCAGATGGCCGAAGCCTATTACCAACTGGGCGAAACCGCCAAGGCGGACGAAATAGCGAAAGCCCTTGCCGACAAGTCGGTGGAATACATGACGTGGTACATGAGTCTGGACGACAACCGCTTTGCCATCTCCGTCCGTGAGTTTGAATACCATTGGGCCGTGCTCGATGCCGAGGTCAAGACCATGAAGCAGTATAACTCCAGATTGGCCGACGTCTATGCCCCCAAAGTCGAAAGGTTGTATAATATGTATGTAGAAAGAATGAAATGAGCGGTTAGCGGTGAGTGATTGGTAACTACTACTAACCGCTAACCGCTAATCACTACTAACTAACCGCTAATCACTAACCGCTACCCCACGTGTTTATAGAGCAACCTCCCGAATTTATTCGCAAGCTATATTCCGGTGCCGTCTGGAGAATGAATCCTAATGAAAGAGCCGTCTATCTGACTTTCGATGACGGCCCTATACCCGAAGTAACTCCTTGGGTGCTCGATTTGCTGGATAAGGATGATATCAAAGCCACCTTCTTCATGGTGGGCGACAACATACGGAAGCATCCCGAAGAGTTCCGCATGGTGGTGGAACGCGGACACCGCATCGGCAATCACACGTTCAACCATATCCGCGGATTTGAGTACACGGCGGAGAAGTATCTGGGCAACACCGAGCAGGCACGCATCTTTATGGAGATGGGCGGAGACATCAACTGCAATGTGGAGAAAGTGCTCTTCCCGTTGCTGTTTCGCCCCCCTCACGGACATATGTTCGCCGCGCAATACCTGAAGCTGAAACGCTCTTACAAGATTGTGATGTGGGACTTGGTGACCCGCGATTACAGTAAGAAGCTGCGCGGTCCTCAAGTGCTGGCCAACGTAATGAGGTATGCCCGAAACGGCTCCATCATCACTTTCCACGATTCATTGAAGTCGTGGTGCAACGGAAACCTGCAATATGCCCTTCCGCGGGCCATCGACTTCTTGAAAGAAGAAGGCTACGCGTTCAAGGTGCTGTAATGCGGATGTATTTTCACTTCATCTCAACCGTCAACGGATTGCGCACCTTCTGCGCAAAGTCCGCCATGTAGCGGTTCCATGCATCGGCAGTCTTGATGTCTGCCCTGCTCCATGCAAAGCCCCAATAATACACATAGTCTGTACCCGGCTCATAGTGGCTGACGGCCAGTACATGCCCGTCGGCGCCATTGCGTCGCTTCTTCTCCTCGGCGGAGAAGAGCACGGTCTTGGCTTTTTTTACAAGAGCGGGGAAAGCGGCTCCCATGAATATCTTGCCGTTATCGGGGCCCGTAGTGGGGTCTACGTAAGTGATGTAACCGTTTGGTGCATCTGCCACCACGGCACCGTCTGGTTCGTGCAGCACAATGCCTGTAACCACCGGCAGAGCCTTTTTCAGGTTGGTGTAAGAGATGACGGTCTTGTTCAAGTGCGAACCGGCATCCAATGTAATCAGACGTGTCTCTATCACCGTGGTGTCGCCTTCGATGTTCAGCGGAGTGAACTCCATCTTCACCGTGAAGCGCAACGGCCCGTTGTCCAGCACCTCATGCGTCTTGTAGCACCACGGATAAACGATGGTGTCGCTCACCATCAACGCCGCCACACCGGCTCCCAGCGTGGGGCCTACCGCATAGCAGTCCATACCGAAGCCGTGGTCGATGTGATAAGAGATGGAACGCCTCAACTCATCGGCGGCCTTGGGGTCGGTTTTCCCCAGTTCGGCGATGTTGGCACGTACCTCTTTATTCACCTCTTTCTCGTATAGACTCTCCAAAATAGGTTCTGTGGTGTTGCGTTTCGTAAACAGGTCGTAACCGAAGCCGCGCTCGCCCCTTGCCTGCAAAGCCGGACCGTATGCGCGGAAAGCCACCAAGTCGTTTTCCCAAGCCATATCGTCCATGCGCTCCGGGTATTGCCGTCCGGAAGCCTTAACCTGCACATCGGTGGGCGTACCCGTGCGGATGGTATAGACAGCCGAGGCATTGGCAGCCACTGCAACGGGGAAGATAAGTGTCCCGTCGTAAGTCACCTGATAAGGCACTTGTTCGCCTTCGGCATTCAGCACCACAATCTGTGTCGTGTCCGCCAGATTGAGCCGGGAAGATACCTCGGCCATAGACACCTCCGCCATCTCGCCGGAACGTTCCATGGCCAGCGGATTGGTCACCGTGACGGTGACGGTCTTGCTTTCGCTGCAAGCAAAACAAAAGAAGACCGCCACACATGCTAAAAGAAGTTTCTTCATTGGATGGAAGGTTTATATGAGTTTTTCCGTCTTTATTTCGGCTGTTTGCCTATGTAAGCCAGAATACCGCCGTCCACGTAGAGGATATGTCCGTTCACGGCGTTCGACGCTTCTGATGCAAGGAACACGGCGGGGCCTGTAAGCTCTTCCGGATTCAGCCAGCGACCTGCCGGTGTCTTGGCGCAGATGAACGAGTCGAAGGGATGGCGGCTGCCGTCGGGTTGCTTTTCGCGCAGCGGAGCCGTCTGCGGAGTGGCGATGTAACCCGGCCCGATGCCGTTGCACTGGATGTTGTATTCGCCATACTCTGAGCAGATGTTGCGGGTGAGCATCTTCAAGCCGCCTTTGGCTGCGGCGTATGCGGATACGGTCTCCCGTCCCAGTTCGGACATCATGGAGCAGATGTTGATGATTTTGCCGTGCCCTTTCTTCATCATGGCGGGCAGTACGGCTTTGGATACGATGAACGGAGCGTTCAGGTCGATGTCGATGACACGGCGGAAGTCGGCGGCCTCCATCTCGTGCATGGGCACCCGGCGGATGATGCCGGCATTATTCACGAGGATGTCTACCGAGCCTACCTCTTTCTCGATGCGGGCTATCATGGCCTGAACAGCCGGCTCGTCGGTCACGTCGCATACGTAGCCATGCACCTTGATACCCTTCTCGGCATAAGCGGCCAAGCCCTTGTCTACCAGCTCTTGGTTGATGTCGTTGAAACAGATGGTTGCGCCTTGTTCCGCAAAAGCCGAAGCGATGGCAAAACCGATACCGTAAGAAGCACCTGTGACGAGGGCTACTTTACCTTCTAAAGAAAAATTCAAATACGGATTCATAATGTCAATGATTAAGTTTAAGATAATATGTTCAAAATAGTTGCTTATCGTTTATCTCAGGTCTGCAATCAGCGAGAAGTCCTGATCGGCATAGTCCAGATTCTCTCCTCCCATGCCCCAGATGAAGGTGTAGTTGTGCGTGGCGGCGGCGGAATGGATGGACCATTCGGGCGAAAGCACCGCCTGCTCGCCTTTCATCCAGAGGTGGCGCGTTTCGTCCACTTCGCCCATAAAATGGCAGATGGCATGCTCTTCGGGCATCTCGAAATAGAAATAGGCCTCCATGCGCCGGCTGTGTACGTGCGGCGGCATGGTGTTCCACACGCTGCCCGGCTCCAGTTCGGTCATGCCCATCTGCAACTGGCAGGTGGGCAGTACCTGATTGACCAGCATCTTGTTGACGCGGCGGTGGTTGGAGCCTTCCAAAGCTCCCATCTCGGCAATGACGGCCTCTTTCTTCGTCACTTTCCTGTCCGGATAGTTGCGATGTGCCGGCAGGGAATTGAAATAGAACTTGGCCGGACGGACGGTATCCTTGCTCTCGAAGCTCACTTCACGGTCGCCCGAACCCAAATAGAGCGCCTCTTTATAGTCCAGATTGAATACGGCCTCGCCCGCCTTCACTGTTCCCGGCCCGCCTACGTTAAAGATTCCCATCTCGCGGCGCGTCAGGAAGTAAGGTGCTTTCAGCGGGTCGATGGCTTCCAAGTCCAAGGTTTCGCCCGCAGGCATAGCGCCGCCCACCACCATGCGGTCATACATGGAATATACCATGTTCACCTCATTCGGTAAGAATATCTTCTCTATAAGGAAATCGCGGCGGAGTCTTTTTGTATCGTAGTCCCTGGCGTCGTCGGGATGTGCGGCATAGCGGATTTCATAGTTTGTTTTCATCATTCTGCAACATTCTATACGTTATGGATTCGGTCATGAAAAGTGCATTGTTTGCGTGCACGGTGCAAATGTAACAAAAGAAAACGGAGAAGTACCATAAAATTGTATCAATTATGTAGCATTATCGTTCAAACAGTTGTTTCAGAGAAAAAGCGTACTCCCCAAAATATAAAACAGGTATTTACAGAAATACGGTTCATGCCGGTCCTTACTTGTTTTCGGCTTGCCCGACTGATTTTATTTTCCGGATATGCTTGTGGAAATGCCAATAGTCTCTATCTTTGCGGCCTGAAAAAAAAGCACGCATACATCGTGCTTAAGAACAACAAAACATTATAAAAATGAGATTATTTAAATTAATTGTATTCTTTACTTGTTTGGCTACCCTTTCTTTACGTGCGGAAGATGCCGATAAGAAAGTGAGAACAGATGCCAATATCGTAGGGCATATCATCGATTCTGTCACGGGCGAACATGTTCCCGGAGTAAGTATTTTCATCAAAGGAACCACCATCGGAACCGTCTCCGATCATACGGGTCACTATCGGTTGCTGGATCTTCCGGTGGGAACCAAAACCATTGTGATGAAAGCCGTGGGCTATAAGACACAAGAACGGGAAGTGGTTCTGCAGAGAACCGTTACAAAGGAAATCAACTTCATCCTCGAAGAAGACGTAGCTGTTCTGGATGCCGTGGTCGTTTCGGCCAATCGTACGGAGACAACCCGACGGCTGGCACCCACATTGGTGAACGTTATTGACGGCAAGCTGTTCAGTTCGGCCAATGCCAACAACCTCTCGCAAGGACTTTCCTTTCAGCCGGGTGTGCGTGTGGAGAATAATTGCCAGAACTGCGGCTTCAATCAAGTGCGCATCAACGGCATGGATGGGCGTTACACTCAGATTCTGATCGACTCTCGCCCCATTTTCAGTGCTTTGGCCGGCGTATACGGTCTGGAGCAGATTCCGGTCAACATGATAGACCGTGTAGAGGTGGTGCGTGGCGGAGGTTCCGCCCTCTTCGGTTCTTCGGCCATTGCCGGTGTGCTGAACATCATTACCAAAGAACCCACGCAGAATTCTTTCAGTCTGAACGAATCATTGGGATTCACCGGAATGAAGCGAATGGACAACAATCTTGCATTCAACGGTTCCATCGTAAGCGACGACCAACGGACAGGTGCCATGTTCTTCGGACAGATGCGCACGCGCAATCCTTGGGATAAAGACGGCGACGGCTTTTCCGAAATCGGTAAGATTGATTCTCGTTCGGCCGGTATTCATACGTTCCTGCGCACATCAGACTACAGCCGGCTGACGGCCGAGATACACGGCATCCAAGAGTTCCGCCGCGGTGGCGACCATTTGGATTGGCCGGAGCATGTGGCATCTGTGGCCGAACAGACCGACCACTCCATCTATAGTGGAAATCTGAAGTATGACCTCCGTTCGTCCGACTCCAAACATCATTTACAGGCCTATGTGTCGGGACAGATCGTAAACCGTAAGAGCTACTATGGCGGCATCGGCGCTTTGGACGGACTGGACAATACGGGCAATCAATACGGCAAGTTGGGATATCCCATCCCGAAAGAGTATTATGGCGATAATGACGGCGTGACGAAGGGCCGTACTTACATGGGCGGCGTGCAATATTCATATGACTTCGACAAACTACTCTTCATGCCGGCACAAGTGCTGTTCGGTGCCGAATACACAAGGGATATGCTGAATGATAAAATGCCCATTCGCAGTTGGACACCGGCTACGCAGGAGGATGGTACACCGATAAAAGACAAAAAAGGAAATCTGATTCCTCTCTATCCCGAAACGGACCAGCGCATCAACAACTGGAGCCAGTTTGCGCAGGTAGAATGGAAGAATGCGAAATGGAGCCTCTTGTTGGGTGCTCGCTTGGACGAACACTCCGAGGTGAACAACCCCATTGTGAGCCCTCGTGCCACCCTGCGCTTCAATCCTACTAAAGACATCAACCTGCGTGCCACTTATGCCAAAGGTTTCCGTGCCCCTCAAGTATTCGATGAAGACTTGCACGTGGCCGTAATCGGAGGTGAAGCCAAGAAAATCACCAATATCAACGGGCTGAAGCCGGAGGTGAGCCACTCGTTCAGCATCAGTGCGGATACGTATCACAGCTTCGGGGAATTTCATGTAAATTTCCTTGCCGAAGGATTTTACACTCGCTTGAAAGACGTTTTCGGTGAGGAGGCACAAGCCGACCAACACGATGGCATCAAACGTTACAACCGCATCAACGGCGACGGAGCCAAGATATTCGGTGTGAACCTTGAAACCAGAATGGCCTATCGTCGCATGCAGTTGCAGGCCGGATTCACATTGGCTTCAAGCAAATACGACTCTCCTCAGGAATGGGGCGAACGCACGGTACTGACATCTGGAGACCGACCTGAAGTAAACGGCTCGAACTTCCAAAAAGACGATAAAGGAGAATTTGTGAACGAAGGCCGGACCGACAGAGCCATGACCCGCACACCCAATGCTTACGGTTACTTCACCTTAGGGTGGAACCCCGTCAATCCGTTGAACATTGCGTTGACAGGAACCTATACCGGAAAGATGAAAGTGCCTCATGTCATCGAGTGGGGAGCCGGCTCTGCCTTGTCGGACATTGCCGCCCTCGACGCCAAGCAACGCACTGCCGTAGCTGATGCCTCGGGAGTTGTTCCTCATTGGGACGAACTGGAGAGCACACCTTCGTTCTTCGATTTGGGCGCAAAGATTTCTTACGACTTCCAACTGTTTACGGCCACCAAGCTGCAACTGTATGCCGGACTGACGAATATCTTCAACTCTTTCCAGAAAGATTTCGATCGTGGTGCCGGACGCGACAGCGGATATATCTACGGCCCTACCCAACCACGCTCCATTTATGTAGGGTGCAAATATAGCTTCTGATTTGCAGTTACTTCGCTCACCTTTCCAAAACAACACGGTCGCTTTTCGAACGAGATAATACCCCTAAAGTTTGGCGTATTATCTCGTTTGAAAAGCGACCGCATATTTTTCAGGTAATCCGAGTGGAGGTCAGCTCTTGTTGGCCCGTTTGCGTTCCGTTTCATCCAGAATCACCTTGCGCATGCGCATGGACTTCGGAGTAACTTCTACATACTCGTCTTCTTTGATGTATTCCAACGCTTCTTCCAAAGAGAACTGGACAGGCGGAATCAGACGCGCCTTTTCATCAGAACCGCTGGCACGCATATTGGTCAGCTTCTTGGACTTCGTTACGTTCACCACCAAGTCGTTGTCGTGTGAATGTTCACCCACCACCTGACCGGCATAGACTTCTTCCTGCGGGAAAATGAAGAACTTGCCGCGATCCTGCAACTTGTCGATGGCATAGGCAAAGGCCGTGCCCGCCTCCATGGCAATCATGGAACCGTTGGTGCGGCGTTCAATATCTCCTTTATAGGGTTGATACTCTTTGAAGCGGTGCGCCATGATGGCCTCGCCGGCCGAAGCCGTCAGTACGTTCGTACGCAGGCCGATGATGCCGCGCGACGGCATGTTGAATTCAAGGTTGATACGTTCGCCGGTACTGTCCATCTTCACCATCTCGCCCTTGCGGCGGGTCACCATGTCAATCATCTTGCTGGAATATTCCTCGGGCACATTAATGGTCAACTCTTCGATAGGCTCGCATTTCACGCCGTCTATCTCTTTGAAGATAACCTGCGGCTGACCCACCTGCAACTCGTATCCCTCACGGCGCATGGTTTCAATCAGCACAGACAGATGGAGCACGCCACGACCCGAAACAATCCACTTGCCATCTTCCTCACTCTTGTTTACGCGGAGCGCAAGGTTCTTGTCCAACTCTTTCATCAAGCGGTCGTGGATATGGCGCGAAGTAACGAATTTGCCTTCTTTGCCGAAGAACGGAGAATCGTTGATGGTGAAAAGCATGCTCATGGTAGGCTCGTCGATGGCAATAGGCGGCAAAGCTTCCGGATTTTCGTAATCGCATACGGTATCTCCGATTTCGAAACCTTCTATACCCACCAATGCGCAGATGTCGCCGGAAGATACTTCCTGCACCTTCACCCGTCCCATGCCCTCGAAGGTGTGCAACTCCTTGATTTTAGACTTCAGCACCTTCCCGTCACGCTTCACCAAAGAGACATTCATGCCCTCCTTCAAGGTGCCGCGGTGCACGCGCCCCACGGCGATACGCCCGGTATAGGAAGAATAGTCCAAAGAGGTTACCAACATTTGCGGCGTACCTTCCAACTGCTCGGGAGCGGGGATATTCTCTAAAATGCAGTCCAGCAATGGATAGATGTTGTCGGTGGGTTGCTGCCAGTCCGTACTCATCCAGTTGTTCTTGGCCGAGCCATAGACAACGGGGAAATCCAACTGCTCTTCGGTAGCGTCCAAGCTGAACATCAAGTCGAACACCATTTCATAGACCTCTTCGGGACGGCAGTTCGGCTTGTCCACCTTGTTCACCACCACGATGGGTTTCAATCCGATTTGCAAAGCCTTCTGAAGAACGAATCGCGTTTGCGGCATAGGGCCTTCAAAGGCATCTACAAGCAAGATGCATCCGTCCGCCATATTCAGCACGCGCTCCACCTCGCCTCCGAAGTCGCTGTGCCCCGGAGTGTCAATGATGTTAATCTTGGTGTCTTTATAATTGATAGAGACGTTTTTGGAAAGAATCGTTATTCCTCTCTCACGCTCCAGGTCGTTGTTATCCAGCATTAATTCACCTGTGCTCTGATTGCTCCGGAAAAGGTTTCCGGCCAAAAGCATCTTGTCAACGAGCGTTGTTTTCCCATGGTCCACATGGGCAATAATTGCAATGTTCCTAATGTTTTGCATATAATACCTATTTATTAAGGCAAAGACCGGCCAAGCCCGAAAGCAGAACAATCTTATTCGCCATGCGTCTCGGTGCGGCCTGTTTTTGCGGCGCAAAGGTACGAATTTTGCACCAGATATACAGAAACATGGAAGAAAAAAGCTGAATATCATTGCAATATAAAAGATTATACCTATCTTTGCAGCCCCGAAAGGGAATTATTATAATAACTTTATTAATTAAACAACTATGTATTTAGACGCTGCTAAAAAGCAAGAAATCTTCGGCAAATACGGAAAGTCTAACTCTGATACTGGATCAGCTGAGTCTCAGATAGCTTTGTTTTCCTACCGTATTGCCCATCTGACCGAGCACCTGAAGCTCAACAGAAAGGATTATAGTACTGAAAGAGCCTTGACTATGTTGGTAGGCAAACGCCGTGCGTTGCTCAACTACCTGAAAGACCGCGACATCAACCGTTATCGCGCCATCGTCAAAGAGCTCGGCTTGCGTAAGTAATTCTACTTACGGCAAAAGCATTAAGAAAGGGAGATTCTTGAAAAAAGGATCTCCCTTTTTCTTATTTTGAGAATCTGTTATCAGAATTTATATCTAATTTTGCATCCAAAAGCAATCGTTATGAGCATACTTCTTCTCATCGGAGGTCTCCTCCTTATCCTTTTGGGAGCCAATGGATTGACGGACGGATCCGCTTCCGTGGCCAAACGCTTCCGCATTCCTAACATTGTCATCGGACTCACCGTCGTGGCTTTTGGCACTTCCACTCCCGAACTGGCGGTCAGCGTGTCGTCTGCCTTGAAAGGCAGTGCCGACCTTGCCATAGGCAACGTGGTGGGCAGCAACCAATTTAACACGCTGATGATTGTGGGCTGTACAGCGCTCTTTGCCCCCATCGCGGTGACCCGAAACACCTTGGTAAAAGAGATTCCACTCTGCATCCTTTCTTCCGTGGTACTCTTGGTCTGTGCCAACGACATCTTGCTCGACGGTGAAAGCAGCAACGTCATCAGCGTTACCGACGGACTTGTATTGCTCTGCTTCTTCGCTATTTTCTTGAGCTATACTTTTGCCATTGCCCGCAGCGGGAACGAGGGCGGAGAGGAAGAAGAGATAAAACAACTCCCCGTGTGGAAGTCCGTACTCTATATTCTCGGTGGACTGGCAGGACTCATCCTTGGCGGTAACTTCTTTGTGGAGGGAGCCGGCAGCATAGCCCGCAGCATGGGTGTCAGCGAGTCGGTCATCGGATTGACGCTTGTGGCAGGCGGCACTTCGCTGCCCGAACTTGCCACGAGCATCGTGGCCGCCCTGAAAAAGAATCCTGAGATAGCCATCGGAAACGTCATCGGAAGCAATCTCTTTAATATTTTTTTTGTGTTGGGTTGCTCGGCTTCCATCACTCCATTGCATTTAGGAGGTATCAACAACATGGACTTGCTGGTGCTCACCGCATCGGGCATACTGCTGTGGCTTGTAGGCGTGTTTTTTGGCAAGCGCACCATCACGCGCACAGAGGGTAGCCTGATGGTTCTGTGCTATATAGCCTATACGGCCGTACTCGTCTATAACGCCTGAAAGACCATCCTGCTCCGTACATCCTCCGCATAACCTCCGCATAACCTCCGCATAACCTCCGTATAACCTCCGTATAACCTCCGCATCTATAGATACGGAGATGATAAGGAGCAGACACGGAGCAGACACGGCTTTGAAGCGCCCGCCTGCGAAGCTATAGGATGAGGCAACAGAGTTTGTACATGCCTGCCTCTTTTTTTCGAACCATATATATCTCTTTTTAAGGAGAATCAAGTATCTTTGCGCCGCATAACAATATACAGATATGGCTATTACAATTAGAAAAGTTTCTACAAGAAGAGAGTTGGAGAAGTTCATCCGATTCAATTACCGATTATACAAAACAAATCCCTACTCCGTGCCCGATCTCTTCGACGATATGCTGAACACTTTCAACAAGAAGAAAAATGCCGCTTTCGAGTTCTGCGAAGCCGATTACTTCCTCGCCTTGCGCGACGGCGAAATTGTGGGGCGCGTGGCAGCCATCATCAACCACAAGGCCAACCGGACGTGGAACAAGAAAGATGTGCGCTTCGGATGGATAGACTTCATCGACGACTCCGAAGTGTCCGAGGCCCTCATGAACACCGTGGAGCAATGGGGCAAGGAACGGGGCATGACACACATACAAGGTCCGCTGGGCTTCACCGACTTCGACGCCGAGGGCATGCTCATCGAAGGCTTCGACCAGCTCAGCACCATGTCCACCACCTACAACTATCCCTACTACCCTACGCACATAGAGCGCTTGGGCTTTGAAAAAGATGCCGACTGGGTGGAATATAAAATCTACATCCCCGAGGACATCCCCGACAAGCATAAACGCATCTCCGAGCTTATTCAGCGCAAATACAACCTGAACGTGGTGAAATGTACCTCGGCCCGGACACTCGCCAAGAGATACGGGCAAGCCATTTTCGAACTGATGAACGAGGCCTATAGGCCGCTCTATGGCTACTCTGCCCTCTCGCAAAGGCAGATAGACCAGTACATCAGGATGTACCTGCCCATCATCGACCTGCGCATGGTGACGCTTATCACCGATGCCGACGACCGTCTGATAGCCGTTGGTCTATCCATGCCCTCGCTGTCCAGGGCTCTGCAGAAGAGCAGCGGACGCCTGCTGCCCCTCGGCTGGTATTATCTGGGCAAAACCATCTTCCTGAAACGATATCCCAAGATTCTGGACTTGCTGCTTGTGGCCGTGAAGCCCGAATACCAGAACAAGGGCGTCAACGCGCTGCTCTTCTCCGACCTCATACCCATCTATCGAAAGCTCGGCTTCGAGTATGCCGAAAGCAACCCCGAACTGGAGATGAACGGTAAGGTACAGGCACAGTGGGAATACTTCAAGACAGAACAACACAAACGCAGACGCTGTTTCGTGAAAGAGATCCGGTGAGAACCAAGAGCTTGTAGAAACAAGTTCTAAAAACTCCAAAAAATATCCGTTTCTTTGCGAACCTCCGATTTTCTGATTACTTTTGCGCAAAGCGAGGGGATGCCGGCTCTGCTTCATGAGCCTCATCCTCTCTTATTTGAGCTATCAACCGGAAGTATCGAAAATATAATCATGGAAGAAAACAGCAAGACCACGTCACTGACCGAGAATAAGAATAACCTACCGGAAAACTCCGCGATTTCTACCGTAGAATATACCGACGACAACATCCGCCACCTTGACGACATGGAGCACATCCGTGTACGTTCCGGCATGTACATAGGCCGGCTGGGCGACGGCTCGCAAAGCGACGACGGCATCTACGTACTGCTGAAGGAAGTGATGGACAACAGCATCGACGAGTTCAAGATGGGAGCGGGAAAGAAGATTGAAGTCAGCATCGAAGACAGTCTGCGCGTCAGCGTGCGCGACTACGGTCGCGGCATCCCGCAAGGCAAACTGATAGAAGCCGTCAGCAAACTGAATACCGGCGGCAAGTACGACTCGAAAGCCTTCAAGAAAAGTGTCGGACTGAACGGCGTGGGCATCAAGGCCGTCAATGCGCTGAGCGCACGCTTCGAGGTGCGCAGTTATCGAGACGGCATAGTACGTTCCGCCACCTTCGAGCGGGGAGCGCTGCAAACCGACACCACCCAAGATACCACCGAGGAGAACGGAACTTACATCTTCTTCGAGCCGGACGGTGAGCTTTTCCTCAACTACTCTTTCCAAAACCAGTTCGTGGAAGGGCTGCTGCGCAACTATACGTACCTCAATACCGGGCTTACCTTTATATATAACGGACAGCGCATCGTCTCCCGCCACGGATTGGAGGACTTGCTGAAGGACAACATGACCAGCGAAGGCCTTTACGACATCATCCACCTGAAGGGAGAGGACATCGAAATCGCTTTTACACACACCAATCAGTACGGCGAAGAGTATTACTCCTTCGTCAACGGACAGCACACCACGCAAGGCGGAACGCATCAATCTGCCTTGAAAGAGCACATCGCACGCACCATCAAGGAGTTCTTCAACAAGAATCAGGACTATGCCGACATCCGCAACGGATTGGTGGCCGCCATTGCCATCGACGTGGAAGAACCGATGTTCGAAAGCCAGACCAAGACGAAGCTGGGCAGCAACAACATGTGGCCCGCCGTACCTCAAGAGCAGAAAGCCGCAGGCCCCACGGTGAACAAATATGTGGGCGACTTTATCAAGACCGAGGTGGATAACTACCTGCACAAGCATCCGCTTGTCAGCGAAGTGATGCTGCAAAAGATACAAGACTCCGAGAAAGAGCGCAAAGCCATTGCCGGAGTAACCAAGCTGGCACGCGAACGCGCCAAGAAAGCCAACCTGCACAACCGCAAGCTGCGCGACTGCCGCTACCACCTGAGCGACGGCAAAGGAAAAGCGCAAGAAGAAGAGTCGTGCATCTTCATCACCGAGGGAGACTCTGCCAGCGGCTCCATCACCAAAAGCCGCGACGTAAACACACAGGCCGTATTCAGCTTGCGGGGAAAACCGCTCAACTCTTACGGACTGACCAAGAAAGTGGTGTACGAAAACGAAGAATTCAACCTGCTGCAGGCTGCCTTGAACATAGAAGACGGCATAGAAGGACTGCGCTACAACAAAGTAATCGTGGCCACCGATGCCGATGTGGACGGCATGCACATACGCCTGCTCATCATCACCTTCTTCCTGCAGTTCTTTCCGGACTTGATAAAGAAGGGGCACGTTTACATCCTGCAGACTCCCCTGTTCCGCGTGCGCAACAAGAAAAAGACCGATTACTGCTACACGGAAGAAGAACGTGTGAAAGCCATCGACGAGCTGGGTCCCAACCCCGAAATCACACGCTTCAAAGGATTGGGAGAAATCTCGCCCGACGAGTTCAAGTTCTTCATCGGCAAGGACATGCGACTGGAGCAGGTATCCCTGCGCAAGACAGACCTCGTGAAGGATTTGTTGGAATTCTACATGGGAAAGAACACTATGGAGCGGCAAACCTTTATCATCAACAATCTGGTTATAGAAGAAGATTTAGCATCATGAGAAGAGCCATTTTCCCGGGAACGTTCGACCCCTTTACCATCGGACATGCTTCGGTGGTGAACCGTGCACTGACATTCATAGACGAGATAGTGATCGGCATCGGCATCAACGAGAACAAGAACACGTATTTTCCCCTCGAACAGCGCGAGCAGATGATACGCGACTATTACCGAGACCAACCGCGCGTCAGGGTGCAATGCTATGACAACCTCACCATAGACTTTGCCAATCAGGTAGATGCCAACCTGATTATCCGCGGCATTCGTACCGTGAAAGATTTCGAGTACGAGGAGACCATTGCCGACATCAACCGCAAGCTGACGGGGATTGAAACCATCCTGCTCTTTACCGAACCGGAACTGACGTGCGTCAGCTCCACCACCGTACGCGAGTTGTTGCAGTTCGGCAAAGACATCAGCATGTTTCTGCCGAAAGGAATGGAAATACCGGTGGCTGAGCGGAAATAGAAGAAACGATATGAAGAAAATACTGTTTATCACAGCATGCCTGTGCCTTGCGACGGTGCAGGCGCAGAATCCGAACAACGAAGCCTTGCGCAAATTGCAAATGGCCGAGTTTGCCATTACCAACCTTTATGTAGATAAAGTGGACGAAAACAAGCTGGTAGAAGAGGCCATCATCAGGATGCTGGCGCAGCTCGACCCGCACTCTACCTACAGCAACGCCGAAGAAGTGAAGAAGATGAATGAGCCGTTGCAAGGAAATTTCGAGGGCATCGGCGTGCAGTTTCAGATGATAGAAGACACGCTGCTCGTCATACAACCCGTGAGCAACGGCCCTTCGGAAAAGGTGGGCATTCTTGCCGGCGACCGTATTGTGGCTGTCAACGACAGTGCCATCGCAGGGGTAAAGATGAGCACGGAAGACATCATGGCCCGTTTGCGCGGCCCGAAGGATTCGGAAGTGAAGCTGACTGTGGTGCGCCGTGGCGTGGACGATTCCTTGTTTTTCACAGTGAAGCGCGACAAAATACCCATTCTCAGTCTGGACGCCTCGTACATGATACAGCCGCAGACCGGCTACATACGCGTCAACCGTTTCGGAGCGACCACTGCCAAGGAGTTTGTAAAAGCATTGAAAGCCTTGCAGAAGAAAGGTATGAAAGATTTGATTCTCGACCTGCAAGGAAACGGGGGAGGCTATTTGAATGCCGCCATCGACCTTGCCAATGAATTCCTGCAACAAAAAGAGTTGATAGTCTATACCGAAGGAAGAGCTGCGCGCCGCAGCGATTTCTTTGCCAAAGGAACGGGCAACTTCGAGCAGGGACGCCTTGTCGTGTTGGTTGACGAGTATTCTGCTTCGGCCAGCGAAATCGTGACCGGTGCCGTGCAAGACTGGGACAGAGGAGTGGTGGTAGGCCGCCGCACCTTCGGTAAAGGGCTGGTACAACGTCCTCTCGACCTGCCCGACGGTTCGATGATACGCCTCACCGTGGCTCGCTATTACACCCCGTCGGGACGTTGTATTCAGAAACCGTACGACAGCACCTCCAATCTTGACAGCCGGACGGGCGGAGAAGGCGGTCAGGAAAAATACAATCAGGAGTTGATAGACCGCTTCAATCATGGGGAAATGATTCATGCAGACAGCATCCACTTTGCCGACTCGCTGAAAGTCCGGACAAAGCGCATGGAGCGCATCGTCTATGGGGGCGGAGGCATCATGCCCGATTTCTTTGTGCCGATAGACACCACCCAATATACGGACTATCACCGTAATCTCGTGGCTAAAGGTGTGGTCATCAAAGGAGTTGCAAAATATATTGAGAAGCGCAGGAAAGAGCTGCAGAACCTCTATAGGAAATTTGAGGCATTCAATGAAAAGTTCGAGATAGACAACGAGTTCCTTGCGGAGCTGCGCACGCTGGCCGACAACGAGAAAATCGCTTTCAGCGAAGAGCAGTACAGCCGCTCGTTACCGCTAATCAAGACGCAACTCAAAGCTCTGATTGCCCGCGACCTATGGGATATGAACGAGTACTTTCAAGTGATGAATGCCACCAACAGCAGCGTGCAGCAGGCACTGAAGATATTGAATGAAGGGAAGTACGAGGAAACGATAAGATGAATAAACGGAATTTCTTTTCATCAATTAACTTATTGGTTTGGCGCAAAGATAGAATAAACTGATAGAGTTTTCACAAAAAACTCTATCTTTGTCAAACAGTTTATTATAATTCGCTATTTATTTCATGGGATTGGAAACTTACTGCAACCGACAGATTAATTGTAATGAATGTCCTCAAAAGTCAGAGGGAGTATTGGTTTATCACCATTATTCCAAGGGACAGCATTTTCCTGCCGAGAAGTTGGCCCAGAACTGCATGATCTTTATGTTGCAAGGCGAATTGCTTATAAACAGCCAAGAATACCCCGGCACCACCCTGCAAAATGGACAAATCATTTTGCAGGCCATCGGCTCCAAAGTCGAGTTACTGGCTCTGACGGAAGTGGAATACATTACATATTGGTTTACCGAACTTCCGATACTGTGTGAGGAACGTTACAGAGAGATATTGGAACGTTCGGAAGCTCCATTGACCTATACCCCACTGACCGCAATTGCCGCACTGCGTAACCAGTTGACTTTCTTGGTTGCCTACCTCAAAGAACAGCCCTATGCCTGCGGTAAATATCTTGAAATAAAATGTCAGGAATTGGTGTACATCCTTACGTGCTACTATCCGCTGCCCCAAATCTGTTCTTTCTTTTACCCCATCAGCACGTATACGGAAAGCTTCCAGTACTTTGTGATGCAGAATTACGACAAGGTGAAAAATGTAGAAGAGTTTGCACATCTTGGCGGATATACCACCACCACTTTCCGACGCTTGTTTAAAAACATGTATGGAGTGCCTGTGTACGAATGGATTCTGGACAAGAAACGCGAAGGCATTTTGAACGATCTGCAATATACCAAACAGCGCATATCGGTCATCAGCTCCCGATATGGCTTTGACTCTCTGTCCCATTTTGCACATTTTTGTAAAGATTCCTTTGGTGATACCCCCCGTAATCTCAGAAAACGTTTGTCAGGAACAGATAAATCGCGGTAGTTTACTTTGCTCGTTCCACGGGCTTCGCATACCCCTTCCTTATTATGGAATAATTTCTTTAATTCCTTGCTTAATCAAGGTTTTTCATCTATTTTTGCGAGAGAATAGCGACAGAATCTTCAACGAATATTTTTTCTAACTATTAAATAACTTAAATTCAATCATTTATGTGGTTAAGTAATTCATCTGTAGGAAGGAAAGTGGTGATGAGCGTTACCGGCATCGCCCTTGTCCTGTTTCTAACGTTTCACATGGCGATGAACCTTGTAGCATTGGTTTCGGCTAATGGATACAACATGGTTTGTGAGTTCTTGGGAGCAAACTGGTACGCGCTGGTAGCCACAGCGGGTCTGGCTGCCCTATTCGTCATTCACATCATCTACGCTTTCTGGCTGACAATACAAAACCGCAGGGCACGCGGTAGCGAACGGTACGAGGTGGTGGAAAAACCTAAAAACGTGGAATGGGCTTCACAAAACATGCTCGTGCTGGGTATTATCGTTTTTGTCGGTCTGGGGCTGCACTTAATGAATTTCTGGTCGAAGATGCAACTTCCCGAGTTGATGCACCAAATGGGCATGCACACCGACACACTGACAATGGCGTATGCTGCCAATGGCGTTCATCACATTCAGAACACATTCAGCAATCCGGTATTCGTAGTGCTTTATCTCATCTGGTTGGCGGCATTGTGGTTCCACCTGACACACGGATTCTGGAGCTCCATGCAGTCGTTGGGCTGGAACAACAAAGTATGGATTGAGCGTTGGAAATGTGTTTCCAACATCTATTCTACCATCATCGTTGCAGGCTTCGCTCTGGTAGTTGTCGTATTCTTTGTAAAATCATTGTGCGGCACTTGCTAAAATTAAATTGTAAATGACTAAAATGAAAAATGCATTATGACTAAGATCGATTCTAAAATACCCGAAGGACCGGTAGCTGAGAAATGGACTAACTATAAAGCTCACCAAAAACTTGTAAACCCCGCCAACAAACGTCGTCTGGACATCATCGTAGTAGGAACCGGACTTGCAGGCGCATCCGCAGCCGCTTCGCTCGGTGAAATGGGTTTCAGAGTATTCAACTTCTGCATTCAGGACTCTCCGCGCCGTGCGCACTCCATCGCCGCACAAGGTGGTATCAACGCAGCAAAGAATTATCAAAATGACGGCGACTCCATTTACCGTCTGTTCTACGATACAGTGAAGGGCGGCGACTATCGTGCCCGCGAAGCCAACGTTTACCGCTTGGCCGAAGTTTCGAACAGCATTATCGACCAGTGCGTGGCACAAGGTGTGCCTTTCGCCCGCGAATATGGCGGCTTGCTGGATAACCGCTCTTTCGGTGGCGCGCAGGTTTCGCGTACATTCTACGCCAAAGGTCAAACCGGACAGCAACTGCTGCTGGGTGCATACTCGGCATTGAGCCGTCAGGTC
This sequence comes from Bacteroides zoogleoformans, assembly GCF_002998435.1. Classification (NCBI taxonomy): domain Bacteria; kingdom Pseudomonadati; phylum Bacteroidota; class Bacteroidia; order Bacteroidales; family Bacteroidaceae; genus Bacteroides; species Bacteroides zoogleoformans. The sequence continues at coordinate 1,947,451 of NZ_CP027231.1, forward strand.
AATGCCGGCACGGTGAAGCTATACACTCGCTACGAAATGGAAGATGTTGTTCTTGTGGACGGACGTGCACGCGGCATCATCGCCAAGAATTTAGTGACCGGCAAGCTGGAACGCTTTGCAGCCCATGCAGTGGTCATTGCTACCGGAGGATATGGCAACGCTTACTTCCTATCTACCAACGCCATGACTTGTAACTGTACGGCAGCCGTGTCTTGCTACCGCAAGGGAGCTTGGTTCGCCAATCCGGCTTATGTGCAGATTCACCCCACTTGCATCCCCGTTCATGGCGACAAGCAGTCTAAACTGACGCTGATGTCGGAGTCTTTGCGTAACGACGGCCGCATCTGGGTGCCGAAAAAGATAGAAGACGCCAAGAAACTGCAAGAAGGCACATTGCAAGGAAAAGACATCCCCGAAGAAGATCGTGACTACTACTTGGAACGTCGTTATCCGGCATTCGGTAACCTCGTGCCGCGCGACGTGGCCAGCCGTGCAGCCAAAGAACGCTGTGACAAAGGCTTCGGCGTGAACAACACCGGTCTGGCTGTATTCCTCGACTTCAGCGATGCCATCAACCGTTTGGGCAAGGATGTGGTGGCTCAACGCTACGGAAACCTCTTCGATATGTACGAGGAAATCACCGACGTCAGCCCGTACGACAATCCTATGATGATTTATCCGGCCATCCACTATACCATGGGCGGTATCTGGGTGGACTACGAACTGATGACTTCCATCAAGGGTCTGTTCGCCATCGGCGAATGCAACTTCTCCGACCACGGTGCCAACCGACTCGGTGCTTCTGCGTTGATGCAGGGATTGGCCGACGGTTACTTCGTATTGCCTTACACCATTCAGAACTATCTGGCAGACCAGATTACCGTTCCGCGCTTCTCTACCGACCTGCCTGAATTCGTGGCCGCAGAGAAAGCCATTCAGGACAAAATCGACTGGATGATGAACATCAAGGGCAAGAAGTCGGTAGACTCTATCCACAAGGAATTAGGACACGTAATGTGGGAATACGTAGGTATGGGACGTACGGCCGAAGGTTTGAAAGAAGGTTTAGCCAAGATGAAAGAAATTCGCAAGGAATTCGAGACCAATCTCTTCATTCCGGGCAGCAAGGAAGGCATGAACGTAGAGCTTGACAAAGCCATCCGTCTGTACGACTTCATCATCATGGGCGAGTTGGTGGCTTATGACGCCTTGAACCGTGATGAAAGTTGCGGTGGACACTTCCGCGAAGAGTATCAGACGGAGGAAGGCGAAGCCAAGCGCGACGACGAAAACTTCTTCTATGTGGCTTGTTGGGAGTATCAGGGTTCGGACGAAAAAGCTCCGGTATTGCTGAAAGAACCGCTGGTTTACGAAGCCATCAAAGTGCAGACTCGTAACTATAAGAGCTAACAGATGTTCAACCTTTAAAGACTAAAAGAAATGGATAAAAATATATCATTCAAACTGAGAGTTTGGCGCCAGGCCGGTCCGAAGGCAAAGGGCGCTTTTAAAGAATATGAAATGAAAGACATTCCGGGCGACACCTCTTTTTTGGAAATGCTGGATATCTTGAACGAGATGCTGATTGCCAAAGGCGAAGAGCCGGTGGTGTTCGACCACGACTGCCGCGAGGGTATCTGCGGTATGTGTTCGCTCTACATCAACGGACATCCGCACGGCCCGGCAACAGGTGCCACTACCTGCCAGATTTACATGCGCCGTTTCAAGGACGGCGATACCATCACCGTAGAACCGTGGCGTTCGGCCGGCTTTCCGGTCATCAAGGACTTGATGGTGGATCGTACTGCCTACGACAAGATTATGCAAGCCGGCGGATACGTGAGCGTGCGTACGGGTGCTCCTCAAGACGCCAACGCCATCCTGATTCCGAAGCCCATTGCCGATGAGGCAATGGATGCAGCTTCGTGCATTGGTTGCGGTGCCTGTGTGGCTGCCTGCAAGAACGGTTCGGCCATGTTGTTCGTGTCTGCCAAGGTGAGCCAGCTCAATCTGCTGCCTCAAGGTAAGCCGGAAGCGTTGCGTCGTGCCAAAGCCATGCTGAGCAAGATGGATGAATTAGGATTCGGTAACTGTACGAATACCCGCGCTTGCGAGGCAGAATGTCCGAAAAACATCTCCATCAGCAACATCGCCCGTTTGAACCGAGACTTTATCATTGCGAAGCTGAAAGACTGATTTGCCTTTTATATTTGATTAATAACACTGGAGACTCCTCTTCCGGCTTTCCCGGCAGAGGAGTCTTTTTTAGTCCTGAAAGCCGGCTCTTAGAACGTGACACAAAAGGCGCCTCCCAAGACGAACTTCGACATATTCTTGGGGATACGCATCGTGTATGGGGTGATATAGTCGTCGGCATTGGCCGGGCGGCCGTCGAAAGTAAGATTTCGGGCAGCAGCTTTCATAAAGTATGTGGGTGCATAGTTGATTTCGTAGCGTTTGCGGGTGAAATCGTAATCGAGAAAGAACTTGAATGCCATGAGGGACTTGTAGGCATAGGTAAGGGACACTCCCGTGCCCACTTCCATCGACTTGCCTCCCTTCACGCTGAGATAATTCCATTCGGTTTCATATTTTTCTCCTCCCTGATGGCTGTCTCCTTTTATTTCATACATAAGGAGGGGCCTTCCGTTTACCTCTTCGTACGACATGTCGATGTCTCGCTTTTGTCCGGCTACACGGGCGTTTATATCTATGCCCTGCGTGTAGTTTCTGCCTACGAGCAGTTTTGTGCCGAGCGCCAACCTCGGTGTGAGCGGCAGACTGAAATAGGCTCCGGCGGATAAGGAGAATTCGGAGAGGCGGTCGGATTCTACGTTCAGCTCATATTTGTCGATGAAACCCTCCAGCCTCGGATCCAGTTGTGACAAATCACCGATCGGACTTCGGGCGAAATCATTCCAATTCTTCACCAACCTCGAGTTGACCCTCATTCGTCCTCCAATGCCGAAGTAAGGGCTGAAGAAATAAGCCCCTTCTGCACCTACCACGGTGGCCTGACTGAATTTGAGCTTTCTGACGGAATGCTCTTCGTAATAGTCGGCAAGGTCGGGATTGACCGCAATGAGATCGAGCGACTGTGCCCCCAATCCTACGCCCAGATGTACATTGAAGAACGACGGATACCGATACAGATTGTTCGGGCGTTCAATGTCACCACACTGCACTCCTTTATCTTTGAAGAAGAGGTCGCCGATGGCATACCCCAGCTCCGTGGAGAGGATTCCGATGCCTGCTCCGGCAAAGGTGTCGCTGATCCAATGGCGGTTATTGAGCACACGCATGCATCCTGTGGCAGTGGCCAGCGCATATCCGGCAATACTTATCCAAGGGTTGCGCGTCATGCCGTATTCCTTGTGCAGAATGGTTGCGGCGACAAAAGCCGTGGCAGTATGCCCCGATGGGAAAGAGTTGTGTGTGGAACCATCGGGGCGCAGCTCCTTTATGCTGTATTTCATTCCGTTGACCAATGCGGCCATGACGGCATAAGAGGCTCCCGCGCTTACGCCGTAACGGTCCCAACGGCTGCGTCCCTCGTAACCGGCCAGTTTAAGACCCGTGGCAATGGCAAGCGGGGCGTATTGCGAATAGTTGTCGGCCGTATGGTGGAAGTTATATAGAAATTTGTTGCGCACTTCGCGAAAATTTGCTTTGTCATTGCGGAGAAGGAGCCCTGCAATAATCCATGGCAGACTCACACACGACATATCAGACCGGAAAGTATGTTTCGCGGAAGGAGAAGCGTTGAGACGTTGTACGGCCATGCTGTCCGGAAACGACAACTTCACGGAATCGACCGGTTGAGCCTGCAACGAGGCTGTGCAGAGAGTGACAGACAAGACGACCGACACACTCCGCAATGCCATTGCGAGACGATTATCCGACTTGTTCTTCGTTGTCATATCCGCAGATACGGTTCCTTGCGGCATATACCCGTCAAAGGATTCTTCTCCTTTACTTGTATCTCGGAGCTCTTGAGGAAATCTGCGGAGACAATGATGTATTCTTTTACCGATTTTATGCATATGGGTGCAAATATAGGAAAAAAACGCCGCATCTACGGCATCTCTGTCCACAGGCCCCATGTTTCGCGGAAAGAGAACGGAGTACATTTCATAAGATAAGTCAAGACACACAAACGTTTATTAAGAGTTTGCTTATAAAAGATAAAAAGATAGCCATCTATGTTTCACCAAATCATAAAAATATTCTATTTTCGCAGAATTTCTAAACCATTTATCCTGAAACATGAAGAAATCTTTATACATATTGTGTGTAATCAGTCTGTCGTCGGCCATCTTTTATGCTTCCCGGCAGTCTGTCCGGTTTGACAAGGTGCCTTTGGCAAGCGGGCATCGCGGTGCCGATGCCATTGCTCCCGAAAACACGATGGCTTCGGCGGACTCATGCATCAAGTATGCCGTGGGCAATATAGAGTGTGATGTCCGCATCAGCAAAGACAGCGTGTTCTACCTTCTGCACGATTCTACGTTGGACCGCACCACCAATGGGACAGGGCTTATCAAAGAGCGTCTGTCTGCCTACATCGACACGCTGGATGCAGGCTCATGGTTCGGACCGGAATTTGCCGGACAGCGTGTGCCGCGCTTTGCCGACTTGCTGCGCAAGGCCAAACAAAGTGGAATGAAGCTCGTAGTGGACTTCAGAGATGGCGACATGCATAAACTTCTGAAACTGATAAAGGAGGAGGGCATGCTGGAAAATTGCAACTTCTCTTTTTATGAAGAAAGCGACGCAAAGCGATTCAGAACCATTGCACCCGAGGTGAAAACACTGCAAGCTTACGTCAGGAGCATCGACCTGCTGGAGCATGTGATTGACGAACTGAAGCCCGATATCATTGTAGTGCATATCGACTCGTTGACACCGGAATTTGTGCGGCGATGCCGTGCACACAACCTGCAAGTGGCAGCATTGGTGTTAGGTTTGGATGATAAGACGGATGCCAACCGGAAAGCGGTGGAGCTCGGTGTGGACATCGTGGCTACCGACCGGCCGGAAGCCTTCGTCATGAAATACGGAAGGGGAGGGGCAAGAAAGTAGGCCCGTCAACTTCTTGCCAACAGATGATAGACATCGCCCGGCATCGCTTTCGCCACTCCTTTCATTTCCAGCTCGAACAGCAGGGCGCTCATGCGGTTCACCGGAATGTTGCTCTCCACTACCAATGCGTTGATGTGCAGGTCTCCTTTCCGGGCAAGGATGTGCACCACCCGCTCTTCCTCTTCCGACAGTTCCGGGAAGAGGTTGCGCTGGATGCCTTCCGCACGAACCGCTTCGTGTGTTGTGGTGCTCCAGCTCATGGCTTGCACAAACTCCTCCGCAGTCTGAATAAGGGCAGCCTTACTGTCGCGTATCAGCCTGTTGCAACCGGTGGAAGCAGTGTCTGTGATGCGCCCGGGAACGGCAAAACAATCTCTGTGATAACCTTCGGCCAAGTCTGCTGTAATGAGCGAACCACCTTTGGCAGCCGATTCTACCACGATGGTGGCGTCGCACATGCCTGCCACGATGCGGTTACGGCTGACAAAGTTGTATCGGTCGGGATTGGTTCCGGTGAGGAATTCGGTCAGCAAACCGCCGTCGGTCAGCATGTCCACCGCCGTTTTACGATGTACATAGGGATAGAGACGATCCAGACCGTGGGCAAGGACGGCAACCGTAGACAGTCCGTTTGCCAAAGCCGCGCGATGGGCGTGAATGTCGATGCCATAAGCTAATCCGCTTACCACAAGCACATCGGGACAGAGGGTGGCGAGGTCGTGCAGGAAGTCGGCACAGAATTGCTTGCCGTAGTCCGTAGCCCGGCGGGTTCCTACCATATTGATGACGTGCAGCCGGTTGAAATCGACGTTCCCTTTGAAGAACAGCACAACAGGGGCGTCGTCGCATTCACGCAGACGACCGGGGTAAGCTTCATCCTTCAGGGTCAGACATGTCAGGCGGTTCTTTTCCACAAACTCCAATTCCTGTCCGGCACGCGCGAAAGCGGCGGGACAATCAAGCGCAGCAACCACGCCGGCACTTGCTTCGGATATGATTTCAGGCAGTTCCTTCCGCCGGCGGAATACTTCGGCGGCACTGCCCATGGAGTCTATCAAGCGTTTCGCCCCTACATGCCCGATGCCGGGGCAGAGTGTAAGGGCTATGCTGCAAAGCTGTTCTTCGCTGTTCATCGATGGGGTTGTTTCTGCAACAGTCAAGCCTTGGCTGACAAAGACTATTTTTAGTTGTAACAAACACTTATATCTGTCACGATAAGAACCTGTGTCTGTGTCAACCAAGGTTTAAAGGCTTTTATAAACGAGTTTTATTCTCCTTGCAAGTAGGGGGCAAAGAGTGCATCGAAACGGCTGCTGTCGGTCAGGCGGCCATTCACCACACAGACGGTTTCTACCACGCCTTTCAGAGATACCTTGCCGTCGATTGCCCGGAAGATGTCCTGATAGAAGACGTACTTGATGCCCTCTTTCCGCATGTAGAGCTTGCAGACGAACTCGTCACCGCTCTTCAGCGGGGTCTTGAAGGCCATGCTGATGCGCGCCACCACGGGGTCGATGCCCTCTGCGTGCAGTTTGGCGAAGTCGGCGCCTGCCGAAATCAGAAATTCATGACGCGTATGTTCCAGATAGTGCTGGTAGTTGGCATTGTTTACAATGCCTTGAAGGTCGCACTCATAGTCGCGCACCTTCATTTTCAGTTCATATATATACTTTTCCATAACTTCTTTATCGAGGTTCTACTGAACCTTCTTTATCATTGACTCCTCGGCGAGATTACGACGATTTCACTGATTTACAGGTTTTTCATCGGTCATCCCCGCTGCTTCTCCACATCCAGTCCTTTGAACTTCTTCAGTTCTTCCACGCTGACCAGTTTGTAGAGTTTGTCGCTGGGGCGTATTTTGGGCGATTTCATCGAGAAATGCTCTCCTTTCCTCACCGTGGGCACCGGCTTCAGATCTACACGGGCTTCGTCCAGTGTGAGGAATTCCGCTCCCGTGGTGGGGCCTGTTATCAGCAGTTTGTCGCCTACGCTGACTTCGGCGGCTTCCACCAGAAACTCGGCCACCCCGATATTGCCGAAGTAACGTATGCCTTTGCCCACATAAATCTTGCGCTCCGTGGCGGCCGAACCGTAGTTCTTGGTCCACTCGCCCAAGCGCTGTCCCAAGTAATACCCGTCCCAGAATCCACGGTTGAAGACGGTCTTCAGCCGCTCGTCCCACCCGGCAATCTTCTCGTCGGTGAAGGTGCCTTCCACGTAGGCTCGAATGGCCTCTTTATAGCATTCCACCACCGTGCGCACGTACTCGGGCCCGCGGGCGCGGCCTTCAATCTTGAACACGCGCACGCCGGCGTCCAGCATCTTGTTCATGAAGTGGATGGTCTTCAGGTCTTTGGGCGACATGATGTACTGGTTGTCTACCTCCAGTTCCACATCGGTTTCCTTGTCGCGCACGGTGTAGCTACGGCGGCACACCTGCATGCAGGCACCCCGGTTGGCGGAGTGATTCATTTCGTGCAGCGAGAGGTAGCACTTGCCGCTCACGGCCATGCAGAGCGCGCCGTGGCAGAACATTTCGATGCGTATCTGTTCGCCGCCCGGTCCGCAGATGTTCTCTTCCCGGATGTGCCGGTAGATTTCCGCTACCTGCTCCAGATTGAGTTCGCGTGCCAGCACCACCACATCGGCAAAGCGGGCATAGAAACGGAGCGCCTCCACGTTGGAGATGTTGAGCTGCGTGCTGAGGTGTACTTCCTGCCCGATGCTGCGGGCATAGTCCATCACCGCCACATCGGCCGCAATCACGGCAGAGATACCTGCGGCCTTGGCGGCATCCACAATGGTGCGCATCAGGGGGAGGTCATTGTCGTAGATGATGGTGTTTACCGTCAGATAGCTCTTCATGCCGTGTTCGTCGCATGTGCGGGCTATCTCCCGCAGGTCGTCTATCGTAAAGGTATTCGCCGAGCGGGCGCGCATGTTCAGGTTCTCGATGCCGAAGTATATGGAGTCGGCACCTGCCTGTACGGCTGCGGCAAGGGATTCGCGCGAACCGACGGGAGCCATTATCTCGAAATCGGAAAGGCGGGATGTATTCATAACAATGAAAAGGGAAGTGATTATTTACTTACCATGTTGGCAATTTCATTCTGCATCTGCTGACCGATTTCCGTACCAATCTGTTGTCCTATCGGCATGACTTCTTTAGCCATGACAGGCGTACTGGCAGACAACTTCTGCCCGGCAGGAGTGTCGTAGAAAGCCAAAATGTCTTCCAAATCTTTCAGCGTAAGGAGTTTTTGGTAAATAGGGGTGATGCCCTCCACCATCTTGTCGATGAACAGCTGTGTCCAGCGCTTGGTGAAGTCTTCCCAGAAAGAGTCGGGTTGCGATGCAGCCTGCTGCTTCATCATGTTTACAAGTTGCGGAATCATCAGCCTCACGGACTCCAAGCCTCCTGATTTATCCAGCATTTTATAAAGGGTTTCCTTGTACTTACTGTTTGTTTCTTGTGCATAAGCGCCGGTCGGTTGAAGCGACAGCATGGCGATGCACACCGTTGCCATGAAGAAAAACTTTTTCATTTGGGTTATCGTTAGTTATCGTTAATGGATGAATACTCTTTTATTTAACAAGGCAAAGGTAGCTCTTTTTATCTTACGAATGATTAACTTTGCCCGAAAAACCTGATTACGCATGAAGATAGCCGATATGGATTTGGGTGTCCGCCCCATATTTCTCGCCCCTATGGAAGACGTCACCGACCCAGCTTTTCGCCTGATGTGCAAGCAGTTCGGTGCAGATATGGTATATACCGAATTTGTGTCTGCCGATGCACTGATACGTTCGGTGAGCAAAACCCAACAGAAGCTGAAAATCAGCGACCGGGAGCGTCCCGTAGCCATACAAATATACGGAAAGGACACGGATACGATGGCAGAAGCCGCCCGTATTGTAGAGCAAGCCCGCCCCGACATTCTCGACATCAACTTCGGCTGTCCCGTGAAGCGCGTGGCAGGCAAAGGTGCCGGCGCCGGAATGTTGCAAAACGTTCCGCTTATGCTCGAAATCACCCGTGCGGTGGTAGATGCCGTGAAGATACCTGTCACTGTGAAAACACGCCTCGGATGGGATGCCGACCATAAAATCATTGTCACCCTGGCCGAACAACTGCAAGATTGCGGCATCGCCGCCCTTACCATACACGGACGTACCCGTGCGCAGATGTACACCGGCGAGGCCGACTGGACACTTATCGGCGAGGTAAAGAGAAACCCGCGCATGCGCATCCCCATCATCGGCAACGGCGACGTCACCACCCCCCGGCGGGCTAAAGAATGTTTCGACCTTTACGGGGTGGATGCCGTCATGATAGGTCGTGCCAGCTTCGGCCGCCCGTGGTTCTTCAAAGAAGTGAGGCACTATCTGGAAACCGGCGAAGAGTTGCCCCCGCTCAGCTCCGAGTGGCAGCTGAACGTGTTGTGCCAAGAAGTGGAAGACAGTGTCCGGTTGCTGGACGAGCGCCGGGGCATTCTACATGTGCGCCGCCACCTGGCGGCCAGTCCCTTGTTCAAAGGCATTCCCAACTTCCGCGATATGCGGATAGCCATGTTGCGGGCCGAAACGAAAGAAGAGTTGTATCGCATCTTCGATGCCATCGGTCCGATGCTGCCTTGAAACTGTTTGGCAGGGCAAAGATTTTCTCCGTTTTTTGCAGCTGAGATGAATGTTTTTAAGAGCTTTACACTATCTTTGCCATATCAAAAGACATAAAACGTATGGTAAGAAAGTACGATTTCCTCGTTATCGGTTCCGGGATTGCCGGTATGAGTTTTGCGCTGAAAGTGGCACATAAGGGAACGGTAGCTCTCGTCTGCAAAGCCGGTCTGGAAGAGGCAAATACCTATTATGCGCAAGGAGGCATCGCCTCTGTCACTAATCTGGGCATAGACAATTTCGAGAAGCACATCGAAGACACCCTGATTGCAGGCGACTGGATAAGCGACCGCGAGGCCGTGGAAAAAGTAGTGCGCAATGCCCCCGAACAAATCGGCGAACTCATCAAATGGGGCGTGAACTTCGACAAGAAAGAGAACGGAGAGTTCGACCTGCACAAAGAGGGCGGCCACTCCGAATTCCGCATCCTCCACCATAAGGATAATACGGGCGCAGAGATACAGACCAGCCTGATTGAAGCAGTGAAACGGCATCCCGACATCACCGTCTTCACCGACCACTATGCCGTGGAAATCATCACCCAGCACCATCAGGGAATCATCGTCACCCGCCATACCCCCGGCATCAAGTGCTACGGCGCATATGTGCTGAACGAGCGGAGCGGCGAAGTAGACACTTTCCTGTCGAAAGTCACCGTCATGGCCACGGGCGGTTGCGAAGCCGTCTACCGCAACACTACCAACCCGTTGGTAGCCACGGGCGACGGCATTGCCATGGTCTACCGTGCCAAAGGCATCGTAAAAGATATGGAGTTTATCCAGTTCCACCCCACCGCCCTTTACCATCCGGGCGACCGTCCCGCCTTCCTCATCACCGAGGCCATGCGTGGCTATGGCGGCGTGCTCCGCACCATGGACGGGAAAGAATTCATGCAGAAGTACGACCCGCGCCTCTCGCTGGCTCCACGCGACATCGTGGCACGAGCCATCGACAACGAAATGAAGCAACGGGGCGACGAGCATGTCTATTTGGACGTGACGCACAAAAACCCCGAAGAAACCAAACGGCACTTCCCCAATATCTACAAGAAATGCCTCAGCATCGGCGTCGATATCACCAAAGACTACATTCCGGTGGCTCCTGCCGCCCACTATCTTTGCGGAGGAATCAAGGTAGACCTCGACGGACAGTCGAGCATCCGCCGCCTCTATGCCATCGGCGAATGTTCCTGCACCGGCCTGCACGGCGGAAACCGTCTGGCCAGCAACTCGCTGATAGAGGCCGTGGTTTATGCCGATGCGGCTGCCAGACATGCGCTGAGCGTGCTGGAGCGTTACGACTTCAACGAAGACATCCCCGAATGGAACGACGAAGGAACCATCTCCACCGAAGAGCGTGTGCTCATCACGCAGAGCATGAAAGAGGTGAACCAGATTATGGAAGCTTACGTGGGTATCGTGCGCAGCAACCTCCGTCTGACACGCGCTTGGAACCGCCTGGACATCCTTTACGAGGAGACTGAAGCCCTCTTCAAGCGCACCAAAGCCACCCGTGAACTGTGCGAACTGCGTAACATGATCAACGTGGGCTACCTGATAACGAAACAAGCCATGGAGCGCAAGGAAAGTCGCGGACTGCACTACACGATTGATTATCCGCATGCAAGGGAATAAGTAAGTCGTGTTCCTGAATTTCTCAGAAGCACATGGCACAGATGACGAAGATTTTCTTTTTTTTGATGAATCTGATTAAAATTCAAAGGCCATTGGGGTTAATACCCCTTTTCAAAAAGGATATGGAAAGATTTATAAAAGCTCAAGAGCAATGGAATACTTATAATATTGCATTGGACGAAATACGCGCCGGACAGAAGAGAACTCATTGGATTTGGTTCATATTCCCACAGTTGAAAGGGTTGGGACATAGTTATAATTCAGAGTACTATGGCATTGAAGATATGGAAGAAGCCCGGAAATATTTGTCACATCCGGTTCTTGGAAAAAGATTAAGGGAAATCACGACAGAGTTGTTAAAGCATCATGATAAAACTGCCGGTATTGTAATGGGTAGCAACATTGACGCATTGAAATTACAATCATCAATGACCTTGTTTGATGCAATATCTCCGAATGATATATTTGCAGAATGTCTGCAAATATTCTTTGGAGAACGCAAGGATCAGTCTACGTTGGAGAAGCTCACTCATATTTGAAGACTAAAAACTCATCTTGGCATAGTATAAGAAAACCTTGTTGGTGAAATATATCTCTAACTATCATCTCATCCTGCCCAGTCTTCCCTATCCAGATTTCTGTATCCGATGGCTTCTGCCAGATGCGCCGGCTGGATGGTCTCACAGCCTTCAAGGTCGGCAATGGTACGGGCAACCTTCAATATACGGTCGTAAGCACGTGCCGAAAGATTGAGACGGTTCATGGCATTTTTCAGCAAAGCCAGTCCCCGTTCGTCAGGACGGGCATAGAGAGAGAGGAGCTTACTGCTCATCTGCGCATTGCAGTAGATACCGGGAAGTTCGGCATATCTTTTTTCCTGTATTGACCGGGCACGTACCACGCGTTCGCGGATGGCGGCACTCGCCTCACCCGGACGGGCATCGGAAATCTTGTCGAAAGGTACGGGAATGACTTCCACCTGAAGGTCTATGCGATCGAGCAAGGGACCGGAAATTCGGTTGAGGTATTTCTGCACTTGTCCCGGGCTGCATACACAGGCTTTCGTGGGATGGTTGTAATAACCGCAAGGACAAGGATTCATGGCCGCCACGAGCATCAGCCCGGCAGGATATTCCACGTTGCACTTCACGCGCGAAATAGTGATTTTACGGTCTTCCAACGGCTGCCGAAGCACTTCGAGCACATTGCGGTTAAACTCCGGAAGTTCATCCAGAAAGAGTACGCCATTGTGCGCCAGACTGATTTCGCCGGGCTGCGGAAAGCTGCCGCCACCGGTCATGGCTACCGTGGAAATGGTGTGATGCGGACTCTGAAAAGGACGTTTGGAGATTAGCCCGCCATTCTGTCCCAGCTTGCCGGCCACGGAATGTATCTTGGTCGTTTCAAGGCTCTCGCCCAGCGACAAAGGAGGCAGTATGGATGGAAGCCGCTTGGCAAGCATGGACTTTCCACTGCCCGGAGCACCGATGAGCAGGATGTTATGTCCGCCCGCCGCGGCCACTTCCAAGGCACGCTTCACGTTCTCCTGCCCTTTCACATCAGCAAAATCCGCCTCAAAACTGCTTTGCCGGCTATAGAACTCCTCGCGTGTGTTCACAATGGTGGGCGTCAGTTCTCGCTTGGCATTAAAGAACTCGATGACCTCCTTTATATTGTCCGCTCCATACACAACTAAGTTGTTGACTACCGCTGCCTCACGGGCATTCTGCCGAGGCACGATCATTCCTTTGAATCCCAGCTCTCTTGCTTTGATGGCAATGGGTAGCGCCCCTTTGATGGGTTGCAGGCTTCCGTCTAAACCAAGCTCTCCCATGAGTAGATAGTCTGCCAGTTTGTCCGGTTGCACTATTTCGTTGGCAGCAAGCATGCCTATGGCCAGAGGGAGGTCGTAAGCGGATCCCTCCTTGCGTATGTCGGCCGGCGCCATGTTGATGGTGAGCGTACATGTAGGCATCCGGTAACCATTCTCCTGCAGGGCGGAGCGTATGCGCTGCTGACTTTCTTTGACGGCAACATCCGGCAGACCTACCAGATAGAACATACAACCTCTGGAGCTACTGACTTCGATGGTGATAAGGGTGGCATCGATACCTTGAACAGCCGCTCCGAAAACTTTAATGAGCATGCGTGTAATCTATTTTTCTTTTTGTTTCAATTCTTCCAGCTTCTTCACTATCTCTTCCGTTGTCAGGTTCCTGCCTTCTATCCTACCGGAAGGGGAAATCAGCAGGTTGGCAGGCAGTGCATGTATGGAAAGCTGTTTGACAATCGGTGTGTTCCAACCCAAGAAGTCACAACATTGCTCCCATGTCAACGTATCGTTACCGATAGCATCCTCCCATGCTTTCTTGTCCACATCCAAAGAGATGCCCCAAAGGGCAAATGCCTTGTTCTTTTTTTCTTTCTTGTAGATTCGACGCAAGGCAGCATTGTTTTCCACGCTTTTCAAGTCCCACGACGCCCAGAAGTGTATCAGCAGATGTTTATCCTTAAACCCGGTACGACTGACTGACACACCTTTGGCATTGGGCAAAGAAACGTATGGAAGCACTTTCCCCACAGATACCCTTTCTTCTTCCTGTATAAGAGTCATCAATTCGCTCACGTAAGGGCGGTCTTTCAACTCTCCGCTCATACGATCTGTCAGTTTTTTTATAAGAGCAAAGTCCGGATGCGGTTTCTGCACGAAGTATTTTTCCAGCAGGTAGATACTTGCGGGAGATGTCGGATGGCTTTCGATGAAAGCTTCGGCCTTTTCCTCCAAAGCTTTTTCCGAGGAAGCGCTTATGCCTTTCAGGTCTTTCAAGAAGGCGGTCAACTCTTCGTTGGGAGCATTTCCCGTTATCTCCAGGCAGGAAAGTTCGGCGGCAGAACCGCTTATCTTGATTTCATCTCCTTTGTTCAGATAGAGCGGATATTCGGTGCCGTCGCCGAATTGCAGCCATACGGTCACCAACGTATCCATTGCAAGTGTTGCGGAGAATTTGTCGTTCGTGACAATCAATGTATCCGTGCGGTCATACAGATTGTCCGTACCATAAATGTAGAGAGTGTCATTCCCCAATCCTTTGATTTCGCCGCTGAGGCGGACGGAGTCCGTTGTCCTGCTGCCACAAGCGGACAGTATGGAAAACAGAAAGCATGCGAGATAGATTTTCTTCATTCCTGTTACTTTTTTCTGATACCTGCTGCGAAAGTACGTTATTTTGATAAAATGCCCGGCATATCTCTATACCGGGCATCTCCTTTTTTCAAGCTTCACCTTATATTATTTGATGATATCCATAAAAGTGGAGTTCGTAAAGAACTTGGTGAATTCCAGGTCGGAAGCCGCCTTCTTGGCCAATGCAGGCTCTTTTGCAACAGCATTCTTCAGGCTGTTGGTCACCATGGAAGCATTGTTGGTTCTTGCACCGAGCACGGCCATCAGATAATCCGTATAAGCATCCGGTTTCTCGATGGCAGCCAGCGTATTCTTTGCCTTGTTGTAGTCTTTAGCCAAAATTTGAGCCAAAGCTGCACTGTTGGTTTTCGTATCGGCAAATGCGTTTACGGCTCTGTCGTATTGACCTTGGGCAACATACAAATTGCCTAACGCTTCGTTCAGCGCTTTGGCACCGGAGGCTTTGCCTAAGAAACTTTCAGCAGCGCTCTTATCACCCTTGTTCAATGCAATCAATCCAAGGTTGGTATTCACTTCGGGAGCATCCTTGATAGCGGCAGCTTTCTTGAAATAGCTTTCAGCCTTGTCAAGGTTACCGGCTTGATATGCCAACTTACCAAGATTGTTGTAAGCACGGAAATCGTTGGGATAGATTTGAGTAGCCTTAGTGAAGATAGCTTCTTGCTTGCCTGCATCCTTAGTCAGAGTAGTGGCATACAGCAGTTCTTCGATGTTCAGTTGCTTGGCATCGCTGTCGGCAAGCTTTGCTATTTCTTCGTCAGACTTACCGATGATTTCATAGTTCAAAGTCAGACGAGAACGACGCAATTGCGGAAGCACTTCGTCAGCCAAGGTTTTGTATACCGAAGAGATGTTTTTGATTTCCTGTTCTCTTTGCTCCGGATCGGCATACATAGAAAGAACACGCAGAATCAATTCTTTGTCCTGGATATTCGATTTGGAAACCAGTTCTTGGAAACCTTCCCAGTCCTGAGCCGTATATTTGGTATCTACCGCTGCATCAATCTTGGCTTTCTTCAGATCCTGATTGATAACTTTGGCTGTATTGTCCTGACGGTTCGCGGCCAATGTGGTGTTCAGGCTTACACCACCATCGGGAGAAGCGTATGCAGAAATTTCAATGTTACTGATTTTCTTGTTGGCGGCATCATTTACGCTCTTCACCTCATTGCCGAATGCTTTGGCAGTCTTCAGTTCGCCGGCGCGTACGTTGGCTTGTTGAATCAAGAACATGATGTTGGCATCGTGTTTCTCTTTGATGATACGTTGGAAAGCATCGTCTCCGTTGGCCGGGTTGGCGCTGCCCAATGTCTTGCCAATCAATTCGGAAGTAGAGATGACACCGTCGGCCACTTTCACGGCAGGGATGTTCACCTTCTTGTTTCCGATGGTGGCTTTGAATTCCAGATAGAGTTCTGATTTAGCCATTTCCGGAACATAGTCGAAAGAAGCTTTCATAGTGTAGTTGCCACCCATCTTGTAAGAAATGGCCTGGTCATTACCTTCTACTTTCTCACCTTGGAACATAGCCGAGCGGCCTTTGGCTTCACCACCGTCCCATCTCAATACGGGAGTTACTTCTACTACAGCTTTTTTATTGAAATATCTTTCAGGAAATTTTCCATTGATAGTAACGGGAACTTTACCACCTACGGCTTCCAAAACCTGAGGAGTCACTGTGAAGTAGTCCGAAGACAATTCACCCATCTTACTGCTGCACGATGTCAGCAATGCAACAACCATTGCCATTAAAAAAGGCAGATACAATTTTTTAGTCATTTCAGATATTAATTATTTTGTTTGTAAAATAAATTTTTCCATTCCGCAATTATGCCTCATCAAGCATGAACACAGCAATGCAAAGATACTAAATCTTCTTAGAGTTTGTTAACCTCAAGACCCTTTTTACCATAATTTAATGAATCCTTTGCTTCTCGCGATATTTTATGTTGCGAGGATGATGCTCGATGATTTCACTGCGCAACCTGTTGCGATCGACGTGTGTATAAAGTTCTGTCGTTGCGATGGATTCATGCCCGAGCATACATTGTATGGCGCGAAGATTGGCTCCTCCTTCCAGCAAGTGGGTGGCAAAGGAGTGACGGAAGGTGTGCGGACTGATGTTTTTGGTGATACCGGCCTTGTCGGCCAGTTCTTTGATCAGGTGGAATATCATGATGCGCGAAATTTTGTTTCCCCAACGTGCCAGAAACAGATAGTCTTCGAACTCCTTCTTGATTTTACCCTGATTACGATCCATGAGCCACTTCTCAATTTCTTTGATGGCACGCGGAGAGATGGGGACAAGGCGTTGTTTGCCACCCTTTCCCTCTACTTTGATAAAGCCCTCCTCAAAATAGAGGTCGGAAATTTTCAGGTTGCAGAGTTCCGACACGCGCAACCCACAGCTATACAACGTTTCGAGGATGGCTCTGTTGCGCTGTCCTTCGTTTTTACTCAAGTCCACGGTACTGATGATAAGGTCTATCTCCTCCAATGTCAGCACTTCGGGCAGTTTGAGTCCTATTTTAGGACCTTCGAGCAGTTCGCCGGGATCACTTTCCAGATAATCGGCCATGACGAGAAAATGGAAAAACGATTTTACTCCCGACAAGATGCGCGCCTGCGAACGGGGATGAATGCCGATGTCGTGCAAACCGGCGGCAAACCGATGCAGATCGTCCAAGGTCGTGTCGAGAAAACTTTTGTTTTCTTCTTCAAGGAAATGAAGCAACTTCTCCAAATCCCTCAGATAAGCATCTTGCGTATTGAGCGAAAGGGCTTTTTCCAATTTCAGGTATTGACGGTACTTCCTGATTATCAGCGCCTGCTTTTCCTTATTTTTTGTTTTTTCTTCTGATTCCATTTCTTTTTCCTACCTTTGCACCGCAAAGACGATGCTCGTGAGCAGGGCGAAAACATGACAAATTCTGCCGTCGCCTTGCCGTTCGCGTCTTCTTTGCAGATTTCGACTGAATACAATCGGGATGTATCAAAGCCGTGTCAGAGCCATACTTGATCCGTGGTTTCTCCGCATCCATATATACGGAGCTGATACGGAGCTGAACCGGAGCGGATACGGAGCAGATGCGGAGCAGTCCCGACCGGGACAAAGGTATAAAAAAAACGTGTTATGAGAATACAGATTATCAACGGCCCCAATATAAATCTCTTGGGCAAACGCGAACCTTCCGTTTATGGCAGTGTTACTTTCGAAGACTACCTCGACGGCCTTCGTAAAAGATATGCCGATGTGGAAATTGACTATTTTCAGTCCAACATCGAAGGAGAATTGATAGACAAGATTCAGCAAGCGGGTTTCGATGCAGACGGCATTATCCTGAATGCAGGGGCCTATACCCATACATCCATAGCGCTGCACGACGCCATCCGCGCGGTTACTTCTCCGGTGGTGGAGGTGCATATTTCCAATGTGCATGCACGCGAAGCGTTCCGCCACGTATCGATGATTTCCTGCGCCTGCAAGGGAGTGATTCTGGGCTTCGGCTTAGACTCTTACCGGTTGGCGATAGAGGCATTGAAAGAATTATAGGTTGCTCATGGTCTTTCATCCATGATTCATCATAAATAAACAGATATAGTATTATGTTATTGAAGCAAACGAAAATTGTCGCAACGATTTCTGACCAACGTTGCGACGTCGATTTTATAAAACAGTTGTTCGAAGCCGGCATGAATGTGGTGCGCATGAATACCGCACATCTCAATCGTGAAGGTGCCGAGCGGCTGATAGGTAATGTACGTGCCGTGTCCAACCGCATTGCCATTTTGATGGATACGAAAGGCCCCGAAGTGCGCACTACTCCTTTGGTTGGCGACTCGCTTCCTTTTAAAGCGGGCGACCGCGTCAAAGTGGTAGGTAACCCCGAGTTGCAGACAACCCGCGAGTGCATTTCCGTGAGCTACCCCAACTTCGTTCAGGATTTGAATGAAGGCGGACACATCCTTATCGATGACGGTGAGATGGAAATGGTGGTTGTAGAGAAGCATGCCGGCTATCTGCTCTGCGAAATGCAGAACGACGCGACGCTTGGCAGCCGCAAAAGTGTCAATGTGCCGGGAGTGCGCATCAACTTGCCTTCACTGACCGAAAAAGACCGTACCAACATCTTGTATGCCATCGAGAAGGACATTGACTTCATTGCCCACTCTTTCGTGCGTAACAAGCAGGACATCATGGACATTAAAAACATTTTGGACGCACATGGCAGCGACATACGCGTCATTGCCAAGATTGAGAACCAAGAGGGCGTGGACAACATCGACGAGATTCTGGAAGTGGCCGACGGTGTGATGGTGGCGCGCGGCGACCTCGGCATCGAAGTGCCCCAGGAGCGCATCCCCGGCATCCAGCGTGTGCTGATTCGCAAGTGTATCTTGGCCAAAAAGCCGGTTATCGTCGCCACCCAGATGCTACATACGATGATTTCCAATCCGCGTCCCACCCGCGCCGAAGTGACGGACATCGCCAATGCCATCTATTATCGCACGGACGCTTTGATGCTGAGCGGCGAGACCGCCTATGGAAAATATCCCGTAGAGGCGGTGAAGACAATGACTAAAGTTGCCGCACAAGCCGAAAAGGATAAACTGGCTGATAATGACATCCGTATTCCGCTGGACGAGAACAGAAACGACGTGACGGCTTTCCTTGCCAAACAAGCCGTAAAAGCTACTACAAAACTGAAAATCCGAGCCATCATCACGGATAGCTACAGCGGGCGCACGGCTCGTAACCTGGCTGCTTTCCGTGGCAAGTTCCCGGTACTTGCCATCTGCTACAAAGAGAAAACCATGCGCCACCTTGCCCTTTCTTATGGTGTAGAGGCCATTTATATGCCCGAACTTGCCAACGGACAGGAATACTACTTTGCCGCCTTACGCCGCCTGTTGAAGGAGGGCCGCCTGCAACCTACCGATATGGTGGGCTACCTGAGCAGCGGCAAAGCGGGCACGCAGACCTCTTTCCTTGAGATAAACGTAGTGGAAGATGCCCTGAAGCATGCCACGGAAAGCGTGCTTCCCAACAGCAACCGATACTTATAAATGAGGGTGTGTCAAGGAAGCACTCTTTTTGACACACTCCCACTCCTTTATCCGATATCATGACGTTAGACGAGTATATCCTGCAACATATCGATAAAGAGAGCGATTACCTGAAAGCGCTCTATCGCGACACGCATGTCAAATTGCTTTATCCCCGCATGGCTTCGGGACACTTGCAGGGACGCATGCTCAAAATGTTCGTCAGGATGATACGTCCCCGTCAGGTATTGGAGATAGGAACTTACAGCGGCTATTCCGCCCTTTGCATAGCCGAAGGACTGCCGGAGGGCGGAATGCTGCACACCATTGAAATCAATGACGAGCAGGAAGACTTCACGCGTCCGTGGATAGATGGGTCGGACTATGCCGACAAAATAAAATTCTACATCGGCGATGCCTTGGAATTAATTCCCCGCCTTGACCTCACTTTCGATTTGGCATTCATTGACGGTGACAAGCGCAGATACGTGGATTATTACGAAATGGCGCTTGCCCGCCTTTCGGATGGAGGATATATCATTGCCGACAACACGTTGTGGGATGGCCACGTGCTGGAAGAGCATCCTCATGCGTCCGACCGGCAGACAATCTGCATCAAGGAATTCAATGACTTTGTAGCACGCGACGAACGTGTGGAGAAAGTGATTCTTCCGCTGCGCGACGGACTGACCATCATCCGTAAAAGAGACTAAGACAAGCCCACACCTCAACATTC
This sequence comes from Bacteroides zoogleoformans, assembly GCF_002998435.1. NCBI lineage: Bacteria > Pseudomonadati > Bacteroidota > Bacteroidia > Bacteroidales > Bacteroidaceae > Bacteroides > Bacteroides zoogleoformans. Next base: position 1,967,834 of record NZ_CP027231.1, read on the forward strand.
CCAAGCCCACACTTGAGCACTCCTAAGCCCACACTTTGGAAAAGCTAAACCGAAAGGAAGTACAAAAGACGGAAAAACCTTGCAGAAAGCCCTTTATATCCGGCATGTCTCTATGCGGCAGACGACGGTTTAAGCAACCTCTTGCCGAGGTATTTTACCGGATAACGGACAGAAAGGAAGCCCACGGCGATTACCGTGAAAAACACCAAAATGATGTCTGTAAAATGTACACTAACCGGATAGGCATCTACCACGAAAGCACCGTTTCCTCCACCTAACGAAATCAGGCCGAAGCGTTGTTGCAGGAAGCAAAGCAACAATCCCAATATGATGCCGGCGGTAGCACCGAAAACAGAAATCAACCGTCCTTCAAACAAGAATATGCGCAACACAAGGCGTTCGTCGGCTCCCAGATTGCGCAAGGTCTCCACGTCCTCCCGCTTGTCCAATATCAACATGGAGAGGGAACCGATAACATTGAAGCAGGCTATGACGAGGATGAAAGTAAGAAACAAATAAGAAATCAGCTTCTCGATTTCCATGATGCGGAAGACGTCGGCTTGTTGCTCGTAGCGATTCTGCACGGCAAACCGGTCGCCGAGGATGCGCTTGATTTTCTTCTGCACGGCATCGGTGCCGAATCCGGGTTTCAGTTTCAGTTCGATGGCGGAGACTTCCGTATCGAAATTGAACAGGCGGCGGGCAAAACCGAGGGAAGTCAGGATATAGCGGGAATCGTATTTCTTCTGATTCACCGTGAATATGGCCCCGGGCGAGAAAAGGTACTCCCGATTGAAAGCCGAGGCAGGATTGGCAATATTCATCCGGACATTGCGTTTAGGGGCATAAACCAGCAGCGGGTCTACGAATTGAATGCCTGTACCCAGCTCAGACATGAGTTCCACCCCCATGAAGCCATAATCCACCAATGAATCGGAAAGAACAAATTCACCGGTACCATACAGCAGGCTGTCGATGGAGGTCAGTTGCTCGAAGTTATCCTCTACTCCTTTTATCACGGCCATTGCCTGACGGTCTTTGTACTGCACCATCGCGTTTTCTTCCAGCGTCTCAGTCCAGACCTCGATTTCGGGCAAGGCACGCACTTGCCGGATGCGCGACTCGCGAGGATCGAACACCTTACCTTCGCGGATGGTGATTTTAAGTTCCGGGTCGAAAGCCGTAAAGAAGCCTGCCACCATGTCTTGAAAACCGTTGAACACAGACAACGTACACACCAATGCCAACGTGGTCAATGCCACTCCGCATACCGAAATGCCTGAAATGATATTGATGGCGTTGTGCTTCTTCTTGGAGAAGAGATAACGACGGGCTATGTAAAAAGGGAGATTCACTATTTCAAAAGTTCATCAATCCGCTCCAGATAATCCAAAGAATCATCCACGAAGAACTTCAGTTCGGGTATGATGCGCAATTGATGACGTACACGTGTCCCCAACTCAAAACGGATGGACTTCATGTTTGCATTGACGTTTTTAATGATTTCTTCACTCTTTTCCGAGGGAAATATACTGAGATAGGCACGAGCCACACTCATATCGGGGCTGATGCGCACCGCACTCACTGAAATCAATGTGCCGGACATGGATTTGGTTTGCATCAGAAAGATGTCGCTTAGTTCCTTCTGGAGGAGGCGGGCTATTTTACTTTGTCTGGTAGTTTCCATACAGTTTATTAGTTGTTTATTTAAGAAGCAAAATTACTGAAATATATTGTTTTGCCGGGCATTTATAGTTTTTTTAGATTCTTTGCTCTCACAATCACAACCATCACTCCTATGATGAGAAGAGCCAGTGCGGCATATGCAATGCTTTCGGTGACATGCAGGCTCACCGGGTCGAAGTACATCTCGATGGTATGCTCTCCGGCAGGAACATACATGGTGCGCAGAATGTAGTCGGCACGTGCCTGTTCCACCGGTTGCCCGTCAATGGTGACATGCCATCCGTCCGGATAATAGATTTCGGAGAATACGACAACACCGTCTTTGGAATTATAGCTCTTGTAGGTCAAGCGGTTCGGTGCATAGTTCATCAACTCAATGGTCGAAAGGCTGTCCCTATAGCTTTCCGTGACGCCTTTCAACGTTTCTTTGAAGCGTGCATCCACTACAGCGGTTTCCGCAGGGAGGATATGGTTCAAGGCGTCTATCTCCTCATTGGCATTGTTTACGTATTGCACCTTGTTCACAAACCACGCATTGCCATAGGCATAGGGGTTGAGAATCGGAACCGTTTGTCCCTGTTGTCCTGCGGGAAGGATGAAGTATTTTGTATTCAGCATATTCAAGACTCGGAACTTGTCGGCATCCACACTGTCCATCTTGCCCCCTGCAGAGGCAATAGCGCTATAAGCGGCCTGCATCTCCGGAGAAATGTGATGCTCTATCATCTCCTGATAGCGACGTAGTTTGGCGGCATGGTATCCACCGACGCTCTTATGCCAATAGGAAGTATTGTTTTCATTGAAAGTATTGCTTGCGAAGTTCAGTACACGATAGTCCGGAGCATCGTCTTGCAGAATCAGTTCGTCCGCTTTCGTCTTCTTGAAAGTTTCCGTTTGGACAGACCGGGAAACAAACTGTTCGTCGTGCAGGTATCGTTTGTTGACGCTCCACATATCGCACAGACAGAGTAAGGCGATGCCTGCTACAATCAACGAACTGCGCATCTTGCCCGCAACGTAAAGCCATAGCAGACCGCAACCGATGGCAATGATGATAAAGCTTCGCAGCGCATCGGAACTGACAAGTGCAGCACGCATTTCCCCCAGATTGGCAAGAATGCCGGACAGCGCATCGGCGGGTATCATGTTTCGGTCGACGGCATTTTGCAACATCTGCGCTTCCTGAACAGATACATAGCCTGAACTGAAACTACCCGGGGCTACGGCCAGCAGCAGAGCTATGCCGGCTGTGAGAGCCACACTGATGCCCAACGCCTTCCTGTTGAGTTTCAGTATTTCCGGTTTGTCTAATATGCGCTTCAGAGCAAAGATGGCCAGCAAAGGAATGGTGAATTCAGCGATGACAAGGATAGACGACACAGCACGGAATTTATTGTACATCGGAACGTGGTCTATAAAGAAGTCCGTCAAAGGCATGAAATTCTTTCCCCAAGCCAAAAGGATGGAGAAGAGTGTAGCCCCTATCAGCGCCCATTTCAGAGGCCCTTTCACAATGAAGCACCCCAGTATGAATAGGAAAAGGACAAAAGCACCCACATAGACGGGGCCTGATGTCATGGGCTGATCGCCGAAATATTGCGTCAGCGAGTTATATAAGTTGCCGTACATCGGATTTGCTTTCTGCATGGCCGTCTCGCTTTGACTTAAAGGAACGGATGCTCCCCCCTTGAAGTTGGGTACAAGCAGGGTCAGGGTTTCGCCGATGCCGTAGCTCCATCCGGTGATATAATCCCTATCCAGCCCGCCGCTGGTTTGTTTGGCAGTTTCTCCGGTTTGCACCAACTCACTTTTACCACGCATGGTCTCCTTACTATAAGCGTATGTGTGATAAAGGTTCGACAAATTGGCGGCTACACCGATAAGGGCAGCCACTATCAGTACGGCGCTTGCTTTAAAGAATTGAGGCAACGTCTTGTTGCGCCACGCATCCTCCAAATAAGCGCCTACAAAGAACAAAATGACGAAAAAGAAATAGTAGGACATCTGTATATGGTTGGAAGTCACTTGCAGAGCAACAAACAAGGCAGTGACGATGCCTCCCGTCAACAGCCTGCCCCGATAGGCAAGAACGATGCCCGCCATCGTGGGCGGAACATATGCCAATGTGATAAACTTCCAGATGTGTCCCGCAGAAATCAGAATGAAGAAATAGGACGAGAAGGCCCAAATGATTCCTCCCAATCCCGCCAGCCATACCGGTATGCCGAAAGCACGAAGCAAGATATAGAAACCAAGCATCAGCATAAATGTAAGACACACGTATTCGGGCAAGAAGAGTTGATAACCCTTTTGCACCCACTGCAACGGTTTGGTAGAATCATACGAGGGGGCTATCTGATACATGGGCATTCCGCCAAACAGGGAGTTGGTCCAGCGGCTACGTTCACCCGTCTGTTCGTAGTACTCTTTTACTTCTTGTCCGGCGCCTGCACCGGCTGCCGTGTCATGCTGAAACAAGATGCGGTTCTCTATATCCGCCGGAAAAAAGTAAGCGAAAGAAAGCAGGGCGAATGCCAGAATGGCAATCAAATCGGGTAGAATCTTCTTCATGACTGCTGTTTTATATGGTTTTGATTGAGAGTTTTCGACGGCAAAGGTACGATATTTCTTTCTGTGGTGTGTCATTTGCAATCAGCATTTTATGTATCTTTGCGTCCGATTCATCTTCAATAAAGAACTTTTTCTTATGAAAATCGGAATAATCAGCGCAATGGATAGTGAGCATCGGCAGTTGGCCGATCGCTTGCAGGACAAGAAAGATGCGGGCGACGCACGCTTCAAGTATATAACCGGACGCATCGGACAGAACGAGGTGGTGTTGACACAAAGCGGTATAGGCAAAGTGAATGCCGCCGTCGGCGCCACGGAGCTTATCCGGCGCTTTGGTCCCGATTGTGTCATCAGCACGGGAGTAGCAGGCGGCATAGACCCTTGCCTGAAGGTGACGGACGTGGTGGTGAGCAACCGCACGGTGTATCACGACGTATGGTGCGGCGATGGTAATGCATACGGACAGATACAAGGCCTTCCGCTCTTTTTCGAATCGAACGCTTTGTTGCTGCAATATGCGCTGAACTTGAACGATGCAGGACTGGAAAGCCGTATTCATGGCGGCCTCATCTGCACGGGCGACCAATTCATCACCGAACAGTCAGGTCTGGCCGCTGTGCGTGCTCATTTCCCCGAAGGCATGGCGGTAGATATGGAATCGGCTGCCATAGCGCAGACCTGCCACCTCTATCAGACCCCTTTCCTAAGCTTCCGCATCATCAGCGACACGCCCGGAAGCAAAGACCAGTTTTTACAATACCTCGATTTTTGGGATACAATGGCCGAACGCTCTTTCCACACCACATGGGCGTTCTTATCCTCACTGCCCGATACGCTTGCTTACTAACTTAAAAAAATAAAGAATAAAAAGACATGAAGAAGATTCCCAGTTTTACCATCGACCATATCCGTATGTTGCGCGGCATCTATGTATCACGCAAGGATGAAGTGAACGGTGAAGTAATCACCACCTTTGACATACGCATGAAAGAACCTAATCGGGAACCGGCATTGGGGCAAGGGGCACTGCACACCATCGAACATCTGGTCGCCACTTACCTGCGCAACGAACCCCATTGGCAGGACAAGATTATTTATTGGGGACCTATGGGATGCCTCACCGGCAATTACCTGCTGATGAAGGGCGACTTGCAACCTCAAGATATCATAGCCTTGATGCAGGATACATTCCGTTTTGTGGCTGAATATACAGGTGAGATTCCCGGCACCACTCCGGAAGACTGCGGCAACTGCCTGCTTCACGACCTGCCCATGGCCAAATGGGAAGCTGCCAAGTATCTGCACGAAGTGCTGGAACAGATGAAAGAGGAGAACATGAAGTATCCGGAGCGGTAAAAGAAGAACAGCAGATAAGGCTTCTCATACAAAGACATTCATAGAATCCTTAGGAATAACGGAAAAGCAGGAAGCCGCATATCGAAAATGCCGCTTCCCGCTACTGTGTCCGGCTTAACGTTTATCCAAGCGGATTCTCACTGCCTCCCGATTCACTGCCCGGTTGGCCTCCTCCCTAACCTGAATTCTAAGACCTCAGGTTGATAGTCAAAGAGTTGTAATTCTGTAATTTTCGTAGAAACTCACAAAATACCCATAACTGAAATAGTTTGTTTACGCAGAATTTGGGCTGTAATAGACTATTTAAACAACAGACTATAATCTGGAGGTCACATATGACCAACGAATTTATTCCAAATAACCGAGCAATACTTTGCCATATAACCAAGCGGAATAAAGCCAAATAACCAAACGATATTAAGCCAAATAACCAAATAAAAGTACGCCAAATAACCAAATTATGCGTAAAATATTCTTTCGTTTTAAGAAAATTCACGACCTTTGTGCCCAAAATCGTACAAGGTTATTATTATGAAGGAAAATACTTTCAATTATCGGAAGAGAATTGCAGACACTCTTTTAGAAGAGAAATTAGAAGCAATGGGGGCGGTTCTTATAGAAGGACCTAAAGCTTGCGGCAAAACAACTACTGCCGAACAGCAAGCTAAGAGCATCCTGTATATGGATGACCCTGAGAATATACAGCAAAACCTCCAGTTGGCAGAAACCAACATCAAACGACTGCTCCAAGGTGAGACACCGAGGCTTATTGATGAATGGCAGATAGCCCCTCAAATATGGGATGCGGTACGTTTTGAAGCAGACCACAGAAAGGATGATGGTTTATTCATGCTTACAGGCTCTGCCGTTCCTGCAGATAAATCAAAAATTCGCCATACTGGTGCCGGGCGTTTCGCATGGCTTACGATGCGCCCCATGACACTGTGGGAATCGGGAGAATCTTCTGGGGATGTAAGTATCAGAAATCTTTTTGCCGAACCAGATAAGGTGGATGGTGTAAGTACGCTGAAGATGGAAGACATTGCTTATATTATTTGTCGAGGTGGATGGCCTAAATCTCTGACCAAGAAAAATCAGAAGGCATCACTTCGTCAAGTCACAAAGTATTTTGAAGCCATAACACGCTCAGACATTTCAAGAGTTGACGGAGTTGAGAGAGATGAGTTTCGCGCCAAGAGGCTTATGCGTTCATATGCACGATTGCAAGGAGCGATGGCCAGCATACCCACTATCATAGAGGATATGAAAACGAATGAGCCAGAAAACATGAGCGACGAAACGGTCTCGTCATATATCAAGGCTTTGAAAAAGATTTTCGTGATAGAGGATATGCCAGCCTGGAATCCGAATCTGCGTTCAAAAACATCCATACGAACGAGCGACACACGCTATTTTGTCGACCCATCTTTGGCTATTGCAGCTTTAGGTATAGGACCGGATGACTTGCTAAACGATTTGAACACTTTGGGATTGTTTTTTGAAACCCTCTGTGTGCGAGATCTTCGTGTGTATGCAGAAGCCAATGATGGAGACGTATTCCATTATAGAGACAAGAGTGGCCTTGAATGTGACACCGTTGTACATCTGAAAAATGGTAGCTATGGTCTCATTGAGATAAAATTGGGCGGCGATACGCTTATTGAGGAGGGTGCAGCGAACTTGAACACGTTGGCAGAAAAGATAGACACCACAAAGATGAAGAAACCGTCATTTAAAATGGTTTTAACTGCTGTAGGACAATATGCGTACATAAGAACAGACGGTGTAATCATTGTTCCTATTGGTTGCTTGAAAGACTAACAACAATGAAAAAGTATGTCTTCACAACGGTATCAGGAATTCATAGCGGAACGTGCACAGCTACTTGAATCTTATAATTGGAGTTGCTCCAATCACTTTTTTACCTATGTGGAAATATTATAGTTTTTATAAAATCTCGTGCTTGGCAGAATCAGATTATTCATCATGCTGTATAAATCCGATTCTTCTGCGTGGCTTTTCTTCCAATTTCTTCTTGGTTTGCAGTTCTGCCAATGTCTGATTAATGAGTTCCAACTGCATTCGCGTATCATAATTAATATCGTTGTAATCAGCGAATACTTCTTCTATGTAACCTTTCAACTCTTTCATTTGCTGTTCTAATTGTCCTACTCTGTCTATTTGTGGAGCTACTGTAATCAGTTATCTCATGGCAACAAAAGCACGTACAATCAAAACACTTGTTTGAATGGCAATATCGCTTCTTAATACACTGGAAAGCATTACAACTCCATGCTCTGTAAAAGCCAGTGGCATAGCGGACTTAGGTCGTTTCATTCGTGATGTCATCACAAATTGTGATGAGATAGATTCCCATTCCTCTAATGTAAGTTGAAACATAAACAAGCGGTAAACAAATGCTGCAAAAGATATGTAATTCTATTGATTTGAGCCTATCCCAACTCATAGTGAAGGACAAAAAGAAAAGCGTTAACTGCTTGATTTATTGCAATTAACGCTTGTTTTCTTCGTGGACCAGCCAGGGCTTGAACCTGGGACCTCCAGATTATGAGTCTGTTGCTCTAACCAACTGAGCTACAAGTCCGATATACATCTCAAATAATAGTGGGCGCAAAGATAGCGCTTTCTATTGAAATGCGCAAGACCTCACATTAAAAAAACAAAAATAGACTGTAATGGTCAAGACTTGTTTTGGTGTAGAGAAATTAAGTTTTTTTCTTGGTCTTGCATTTATTTTCATCTGTATTTGTTTTATCAGTTGGTCGTTATACTGGCGGCCTACTTAAAATATTAAACGGATTCATTTGTTCTTTTCACAAATAAGTAGTTTCTTTGCATAAATTTTGAAACAACAATGCAGCCGCAGGAAATGAGAAACAAATACAACCCCTATTCGAGTGATTATCATTCGGTAGTCGTTGGTTTCTCCTTTTTCCACAATGATATTTTTTTATTTCTTAAAGAAATGCGTCCATCTATCATAAGGGACGCATTTTTTTTTAAGGTTGGTTTATGTGTGGCGTGGCTCTTATGCCAAGGTGTAAAAAGGAAACCTAATTGACAACAATAAGAGAATATGGAAAAGAATTTAAAGAAAGTGCTCGTCTTGGGATCTGGTGCACTCAAGATTGGTCAGGCCGGAGAGTTTGATTATTCCGGATCACAGGCCTTGAAGGCATTGCGCGAAGAAGGTGTAGCTTCTGTTTTGGTGAATCCCAACATTGCCACCATTCAAACATCGGAAGGTATTGCGGACAAAGTGTATTTTTTGCCGGTAACTCCTTACTTCGTGGAGGAAATCATCAAGAAAGAACGTCCCGATGGCATTCTGCTGGCGTTTGGCGGGCAGACAGCTTTGAATTGCGGTACAGAACTGTATCTGAATGGTGTGCTCGAGAAATACGGTGTGCGTGTGCTGGGCACTTCGGTAGAAGCCATTATGTACACTGAAGACCGTGACCTCTTTGTGAAGAAGCTTGACGAGATTCCGATGAAGACACCCCAAAGCCGTGCGGTGGAAAGCATGGCAGACGCATTGAAGGCGGCCCGTGAAATCGGCTATCCGGTGATGGTGCGTTCGGCTTATGCTCTGGGCGGTTTGGGTAGCGGCATCTGTCCGGACGAGGAAGCTTTCGTGAAGCTGGCCGAAAGTTCTTTTACCTTCTCTAAGCAAATTCTGGTAGAAGAGTCGCTGAAAGGTTGGAAAGAAATAGAGTTCGAGGTTATCCGCGACGCGAACGACCACTGTTTCACGGTGGCAAGCATGGAGAACTTCGACCCGTTGGGCATTCATACGGGTGAGTCTATCGTGGTGGCTCCCACTTGTTCGCTGACCGATGAGCAGGTGAAGATGTTGCAGGAACTCTCCACGAAATGTATCCGTCATCTGGGCATCGTGGGCGAGTGCAACATTCAGTATGCGTTCAATGCCGAGACGAACGACTATCGCGTCATCGAGGTGAATGCCCGTCTGTCCCGTTCTTCGGCATTGGCATCGAAAGCCACCGGTTATCCGCTGGCGTTTGTGGCTGCCAAGATTGCGTTGGGCTACACGCTAGACCAAATCGGCGAGATGGGAACTCCCAATTCGGCTTATGCCGCTCCGCAGCTGGATTACTTGATTTGCAAGATTCCCCGTTGGGACTTGACCAAGTTCGTAGGTGTGAGCCGTGAAATCGGTTCAAGCATGAAGTCCGTGGGCGAAATCATGTCCATCGGACGCTCTTTCGAGGAAATCATACAGAAAGGCCTGCGCATGATCGGTCAGGGCATGCACGGCTTTGTGGGCAACGAAGGGCTGGAGTTCGGTGATTTGGACTATGAATTGTCGCATCCCACAGACCTGCGTATCTTTGCCATTGCCGCAGCTTTGGAGAAGGGCTATACCATCGACCGCATCTTCGAACTGACGAAAATCGACCCGTGGTTTCTCGGTAAGCTGAAGAACATCGTAGACTACAAGCAGAAGCTCTCCCAATATAATAAGGTTGAAGATATTCCGGCCAATGTGCTGCGCGGTGCAAAGGTGCTGGGCTTCTCCGACTTCCAGATTGCACGCTTTGTGCTCAATCCGCAGGGAAACATGGAGAAGGAGAACCTTGCCGTGCGTGCCCGCCGTAAGGAACTGGGCATCCTGCCTGCCGTGAAGCGCATCAATACGGTGGCTTCCGAACAGCCCGAACTGACGAACTACCTCTACATGACGTATGCCGTTCAGGGCTACGACGTGAATTATTATAAGAACGAGAAGTCGGTAGTGGTGCTTGGTTCCGGTGCATACCGCATCGGCTCGTCCGTAGAGTTCGACTGGTGCTCGGTGAATGCCGTGCAGACAGCCCGTAAACTGGGTTACAAGTCCATCATGATTAACTATAACCCCGAAACCGTTTCCACGGACTACGACATGTGCGACCGCCTGTACTTCGACGAACTCTCCTTTGAGCGTGTGCTCGACGTAATCGACCTCGAGCAGCCGCGCGGAGTCATCGTGTCGGTAGGCGGACAGATTCCGAACAATCTGGCCATGAAACTCCATCGCCAGTCCGTTCCTATTTTGGGCACATCGCCGGTATCCATCGACCGTGCCGAAAACCGTAACAAGTTCTCGGCCATGCTCGACCAGTTGGGCATCGACCAACCCGCTTGGCAGGAACTCACCAGTTTGGAAGACGTGAAGGGATTTGTGGAGAAAGTGGGCTATCCGGTGCTGGTGCGTCCCTCGTACGTGCTTTCGGGTGCGGCAATGAATGTGTGCTACGATGAAGAAGAGTTGGAGAACTTCCTGAAGATGGCGGCCGAGGTGTCGAAGGAATATCCGGTTGTCGTATCGCAGTTCTTGCAGAATACCAAAGAGATAGAGTTCGACGCGGTGGCTCAGAACGGCGAAGTGGTGGAATACGCCATTTCCGAACACGTGGAGTTTGCCGGTGTGCATTCGGGCGACGCCACGCTGGTGTTCCCCGCACAGAAGATTTACTTTGCAACGGCACGCCGCATCAAGAAAATCAGTCGTCAGATTGCGAAGGAACTCAACATCTCCGGGCCTTTCAACATACAGTTTCTTGCGCGCAACAACGAGGTGAAGGTGATTGAGTGCAACCTGCGTGCTTCGCGCAGCTTCCCGTTCGTGTCCAAAGTGCTGAAACGTAACTTCATAGAGACAGCTACCCGTATCATGCTGGATGCTCCTTATACCCGTCCTGACAAATCAGCATTCGACATTGACCGTATCGGCGTAAAGGCTTCGCAATTCTCTTTCTCCCGCCTCCACAAGGCCGACCCGGTATTGGGCGTGGATATGTCGTCTACCGGTGAGGTGGGCTGCATCGGCGACGACTTCTCCGAGGCATTGCTCAATGCGATGATAGCTACCGGCTTTACCATTCCCCGGAAGAGTGTGATGTTCTCGTCCGGTGCTATGAAGTCGAAAGTGGATTTGCTGGACGCAAGCCGTATGCTCTATGCCAAGGGGTATAAGATTTATGCCACAGCAGGAACGGCTGCTTTCCTCAATGCACACGGTGTGGTGACGGAAGCAGTTTATTGGCCCGATGAGCGCCCTGAAGCTGAAAACAACGTGATGAAGATGATTGCCGACCATGCGTTCGACCTGATTGTCAATATCCCGAAGAACCATACGAAACGCGAATTAACCAATGGCTACAAGATTCGTCGCGGTGCCATCGATCATAATATCCCGTTGATTACGAATGCCCGTCTGGCAAGTGCTTTCATCGAAGCTTTCTGCGAGATGAAGATCGAAGACATTCAAATCAAGAGCTGGCAGGAATATCAATAAACGACCGCTGTCGCGACTGATAGCATGAGGCTGCTTCGACTTTCGGGTTGGGGCGGTCTCGGTCGTTTTTCGGCGGGTGCCTTGCCGATGTCGATTCTTGTCCCTCGCTTTGTCTTCCTTCCTTGCAAAGTTCCGAAAATCAGTCAGTTGGCAGACACTTGTATCTGTCCTGTCAAAGGCTTGCGCCTGCCGCATCGAACACTTGTGTCTGTCAGCAAAGTCTACACTGTTGAACAAGATAAAATGCCGCAAACTCCTTGGAGTAGTTCGTTCCCTCAGCGACAAGACTTAAAGGACGACAGAGACGCATGCCATCCTTGCGATTAAGCCATCGGTGACGACGTATGTGAAGTAAAAGCTTATGGTCACGGATAGGGAAATTTGTTATCGTGGTAGGCTCCAGGAATCCCTTACTCTCGATACCAGCGTCGCACCTATAAGAAGCAGGATAAATCTCATCCAGACTTATCTCTATTAATGTAACGTGAGTTCGACGAATTATAAGTATCTATAAATTTGGTGATTAGCGAATTCTGTTGTAACTTTATAGTGGTTAAAGAACAAAGAAATACCCCAGTTCTGGATAACATATTTTGTCTAAATTCAGCCATTGCTATTTCGAATAAGGTCACAGCTTCTTTGCGACCTTCCACAGATACAGGATGGTTGCAAAGATAAAAAAACTCAATTTAAATGTGCTTGTTAGAAGAGACTCAACTGTCTTGTGCTTTCAATAGTGTATCCGACAAGTGCCTTGGGCTTATTGTCAAAGAAACAGTATGCTCCCAATGCAGATATAAGATTCATGATGAAATTCGTAACAGACCTGTGACGTGAGTGTACTATCTGAGCTGTGTTCTTAAGCAAATTGTTGATGGTCTCAATGATGTATCTTTTGCACAACATCATCCTGTCATAGAACGGCATCAATTTGTTTTTCATGTTCACCCTTAGTCCTGTCACCAACTGAATACCATCCTCAAAAAGGAGATCAAAAAGTTTTTGAGAAATATATCCTTTATCGGCGAACAGCTTGGAAATATATGCTTGAAGCGCAATTTCCCGTGCCGAAAGAAATGCCTATAATCAGATCCGGCTATTCGGCTACGGGTAATATCGTTATTAAAGACAAAAAGAATGTACTTTCTATTGAAGATAGACACATCGTATACCAAAACGATTCTACTTTCTTGTATGTATTGGACAGTATAAAGCAGGAAAAAATAAAAAAGCAGATCTTTATCGGTATATCTGACGGCGAATTCACGGAAATTCAAAAAGGAGTAGTTTCTCATGAACGGATTATAACAAATCCTTGATTTTTGTATAATCAGGAATAATAAATTCCAATATCGGACAGCTACGAAAGGGATATCCGGCGCTGTTCATTAAGAGGGCGGCCGCTATATGGTTTTCTCATGACCGAGTTCTTCTCTGAATATCTCTGTTTATAGCCTGTTCGGATGTTAAGTTGAACTCTCTCAAATAATCGTGATTCCCTGTTCCCGGCAAAGCCGTAATCCCAACTCTTTCAGTTTGAACTTCTGAATCTTGCCGCTTCCCGTCATGGGGAACTCTTTGACAAAGAAGATGTATTTCGGTATCTTGTAGCGTGATATCTTGCCGATGCAGAAGTCGCGCACGTCCGACTCGTGCAGGTCTGCCCCTTCGCGCAGGATGATGAAAGCTCCCACAGCTTCACCGTATTTCTTCGACGGGACGCCTGCCACCTGCACATCCTTTATGCCTTTAAGCTGATAGAGAAACTCCTCTATCTCGCGCGGATAGATGTTCTCTCCTCCACGGATAATCATGTCTTTGATGCGTCCGGTAATGCGATAGTTGCCGTTCTCGTCCTTGACGCCCAAATCGCCGGAGTGCAGGAAACCGTTCTTGTCTATCACCTCGGCCGTGGCTTCGGGATTCTTATAGTAACCCTTCATGGTGTTGTAGCCACGGTTGCACATCTCGCCTTGCACGCCCGGGGGACACTCCCGCCCCGTTTCGGGGTCGATGACCCTCACCTCGGTATGTTCAAATTCTCTTCCCACAGTGTTGCGGCGCACCTCGAACGAATCGTCTATGCGTGTGGCGGTCATGCCGGGAGAGGCTTCCGTCAGTCCGTAAACGCTGGTCACTTTCATAAACATCTTCTCCTCCACCTGCTTCATCAGTTCTATCGGGCAGAGGGCCCCGGCCATGATGCCGGTGCGCAGACTGCTCATGTCGAACATGTCGAACATCGGGTGGTGCAGTTCGGCAATGAACATGGTGGGCACGCCATAGAGCGCCGTGCAACGTTCCTTATGGATGGAGGCAAGCACAATCAGCGGGTCGAAGCGCTCCACCATCACCTGCATGCAGCCGTGCGTCAGACAATTCATGGTGGCAAGAACCACGCCAAAACAGTGGAATAACGGCACACAGACACACAGTCTGTCATCGGCGGTGAATTTCATGTGCTCGCCTGTCAGATAGCCGTTGTTGGTGATGTTGTAGTGCGTCAGCATGACGCCTTTTGGAAAGCCGGTGGTACCCGACGTGTATTGCATGTTCACCACGTCGTGCGGAGTCACTTGGCTCTTCAGCTCATTCAGCTGGTCATCCTCTACGTTTTCGCCCAAGACCAGCAGTTCGGAAGTGTTGTACATGCCTCGATGCTTCTCCTGTCCCACGTAGACCACGTGCTTCATGTGCGGAAAGCGTTCGCTCTTCAAGTGACCGCGCTCGCAGGTCTTCAGTTCGGGCAGCATGGTGTAGGTCATCTGCAAAAAGTCGCTGTCCTTTTCGCCGTTGACGATGCAAAGGGTGTGCATGTCCGAGTTTTGACACAAATACTCCAATTCCGATTGTTTGTAATTGGTATTCACCGTCACATAGACAGCTCCTATCTTGGCGCAAGCGTAAAGCAATGTCAGCCAATCCGGGATATTGGCGGCCCAAATGCCCACATGCGTTCCCCGCTGCACGCCGATGGCGATAAGCCCTTTGGCCATGTCGTCCACACGGCGGTTGAAGCGGCTCCACGTAAAACGCAGGTTACGGTCGGAATAAACAATATATTCTTTGTCGGGCGTAGTCTCTGCCCAATGCTCCAGCCATTGGCCGAGCGTACGTTCGTATAACATATTTGTATAAGTGGGAAACAGGAAAGTGGAAAGCTCTCATTTTCCACTTTCTTTCTTTTTTATTAAATGGGTGTATAAATTACCGCAAGGATTTTGGCTGCCTGACCTTCGTAGGCATGCACGTGGTGAGGCACAATGGAATCGTAATAGATACTATCGCCTGCTTCCAGCAGGTAGCTGTTCTTGCCGTAGCTGATTTCCATAGTCCCTTCCATCACCATGATAAACTCTTCGCCTTCGTGCGAGGAGAGCACAAAATCACTGTCATCGGTAGCCGCCACATCGATGATAAAAGGTTCCATGTGACGGTCGGCTTTCGACTTGGAGAGAGAATGATAGACCATGTGACGGCGGCTATGTATGGCATTGTTGGAGAAGCTGATACTGTTCTGCGACTCGTCCTTGCGGCATACCACAGGGCCGTTTTCATCCTGATCATCAAGAAATGTGCCCAGTCTCACTCCCAACACACGTGCTATTTTGATAAGGGGAGCCAACGACGGTAGGTCGATGTTGCGTTCTATACGTTCAATCTGTTCGACGGCAAGCCCCGAACGTTGTGCCAGTTCTTCCATACTGATGGACTGACTTTCGCGGAGAGTTTTTATTTTTTCTCCTACAATCTTGTTGGTATCCATAATGAAGCGTTTACAGTCTGAAAAGTGATGAATTATAGTTATTGAACCGCAAAAATAAGGGAAACTTTTACTCGTTGCAACATTCTGAGGGGAAAAAGTTGGATTTGCAGAGAAGTTTTGTAAAAATTTCATTTTCCAGGATTATTCTTTCATTATTACTAAATTAATATTTATTTTTGTCCGGACGAACAAATCCATTTCCCATGAAACGCATTATAAAAACATTCTTTTTCCTTTATTTCTGCCTTTCAGCCGCATACGCACAACAACAAGAAAAAAACAAGGAAGAAATACTGATTATCAGTTCCTATAGTTACGAAAGTAAATATATATACAGCAATATCACGAAATTCGTAAATGAATACACACGGTTGGACGGTAAATATTCACCGGTGGTAGAATCGATCAACTGCTTGTCTTTGGACGAAAGAACCAATTGGATGAACAGGATGAAAAAGATACTCGACAAACATCCCGACGCAAAATTCATCCTGCTTTTAGGACCCGAAGCATGGTCGTGCTACTTTTCGCTGACCGAAGAGAAATACAAGAAAATCCCTTTAGGATGTATCATGGGCCAACGATACGGTGCCACATTCACAGACAATGCCATCCCTTCACTGCAAGTAGCTGATACCCAAAAACAAGGAATCGTGGACTACAAACAAGTGATGGAACAGTTCAACGTAAGATTCTTTGACTACTATGAATACGACACAGATTCCGACTACAAACTGATCACCCGCTTATTCCCCTCTACCAAAAACATAGCCATCATCAGCGATAATACCTACCTCGGACTGAGTGAGATGAGAATCGTAAAACACACGCTTGAGAAAAATTATCCGCACATGAACCTTATCTACATAAACGGCAGCCGGATGGATCTTGAAGAAGCTTTGCACACCACGGCCTCACTGCCCGAAAACACCGCGGCCATTCTCTGCATCTGGAGGTTTGACAAAAAGAATGTAATCTACATGAAAAACGCCGAATACCTCTTCAAGGAAGCCAACAACGAACTACCCGTATTCAGCCTTACCGGAACAGGTATAGGCTATTGGTGCATCGGAGGTTCCATCCCAAAATATAATGAAGAAGTAGGAGTGACACTTGCACAACACGTCTATCAACACATCGATAAAGAAAAGAAAGACTTTCCTGTATACCTCCATCGTTGTTACAATGAATTTCGTTTTGACATGGATAAATTGAAAAAATTCAATTTATCAAAAGAAATGTTACCCGATAAAAGCATCTACATCAATGACACCACCTTAAATTGGAAAGAAGTATTACACAATTACAGGTGGTATTTGCTGCTAATGTCAGTGGTCATGATAAGTCTTATCGTGGGAATAATTATATCCATACACTATTCCTGGCACATCCACCAACTGAAAAACAAACTGATGGACGACAAGAAACGGTTGGAGGATTCCGAAAAGGAACTGCGTTCAGCCAAGGATAAAGCCGAAGAGAGCAACCGGCTGAAATCGGCGTTCATATCGAACATGAGCCACGAAATACGCACTCCGCTCAATGCCATAGTGGGATTTTCCACCATCTTACAAGAAGAGACCAAACAAAATAAAAATATAAAGGAATATGTAAACATCATCTCTTATAATTCGGACTTGTTGTTGAAACTCATCAACGACATCCTCGACCTTTCGCGGCTGGAATCGGACAAGCAGAATTTCAACTTCTCCAAAACAGATTTGATACCACATTGCCAAAACGTTATGAACAGCATACAGACAAGCATCAACAAAGATACAAAGCTGTATTTCCGTCACTCCACGCTAACCGCCAACGCGGAAACCGACCTTACAAAATTTAATCAGATCCTTATCAACTTGATAGGAAACGCTGCCAAGTTCACCCGGGAAGGTTTCATCGAACTGAGTGTGAAACCCGATGATGAAGCACAAGAATGGGTATTTTCCGTTACCGACACCGGATGCGGCATTCCGTTGGACAAACAGAAAGCCGTATTCGAAAGATTCTGCAAACTGGACGAATATGTACAAGGCACCGGGCTGGGACTTTCCATTTGCAAGATTACCATAAAAAAACTGGGAGGCAGAATATGGATTGATTCTGAATACATGCAAGGAGCACGATTTATATTCACAATCCCCTATAAACATAAAAGGGATGTCACGACGACACCCCTGATCATTGAATAGCTTTATTTACTGTTATCCCCCGCCCCTTATTCCGGTTGCAGTTCTCCCGCCATCGGCAACTCTTTCCATCCCTCGCCAAAGGCATCGTAAGCATCGGTCACCACTACGAAAGCTTTCGGGTCGACCTCTCTTATTTTTTGCTTAATGCCCGCCACCTCTTTATAACTCATCACAAGAAACAACATTTCCTTATCGGACTTTGTATACAGGCCGCTGCTCTTGATGCAGGTGGCCGTGCGGTCCAAATCCTTGATAATATAGTCGTGCAAGGCAGTCAGGCGCATATCACTGATGACAAACAATATCTTATCGTTCTTCTCTCCGTTGATAACATAGGCCATCACCCTCGAAGTGACGAAAATGGCAATGAGCGAATAGAAAGACAAATGCCAAGAAGGCTGGGCAGAATCGCCCGGATTGCCGATACCGAAACCGATGACCAACAGACCGAACAATACCACAACGCCATCTACCAGCAAAATGGCCTTTGAAAAACGTATGTGACAGTATTTCTGCAACAACATTGCCACAATGTCCGTGCCTCCCGTTGTAGCCTGACTGCGCACCACGGTGCCGCAACCGATGCCGATGACCACCGCACCGATTATGGAAGTCAGCATCAGATGATTTGTCATATCGATGCAACCGCCCAGTAACTGTGTAGGATCCAACCGATGGAGTGCTTCCTTGGAAGGATAAGACAAGATGGACAAAGTATTCATGACAAGCGGAGTGAAAAGCGCTGCAACGATGGTGCGCGCTCCGAGTTTTTTTCCAAGAAAAAGCACGGAAATAATAAGCAACGGAATGTCGAACATATATCCGAACGTACCCACCTGAATGGAAGGAACCAGATTATGAAGCACAATACTCGCTCCATACACCCCACCCGGAACCAAATTATAGGGATTGATAAAGTATACAAACCCTGCTCCCATAATGATGCAACCCACAAAAACACCTATCCACGAAGATATTACTTTTTTCATATCAATCAGAATTATATATCTATATATTTATGCAGCAAATATACGAAAACATAAAAACATATCAATGCACCGAACAGGCATAAATTTAAGTACATAGAACCAATCTACTGCATATATACATGCACAAAACCAGGAATAAGCCTTACAGCTGTTTCAATTGTTTGAATAAATCCCAAATAACGATACCTGCCGTGACCGATACGTTCAAAGAATGCTTCGTTCCGTATTGGGGTATTTCGATGCAACCGTGAGAATGGTCTATCACCTCCTGCTGAACACCTTTCACCTCATTTCCCAACACCACGGCATATTTTCCGCTCTTATCCAACGTAAGTTCATCCAGCATCACACTGCCTTCCGCCTGCTCTATGGAATAGACCGTATAACCTTCTTCCTTGAGATTATCAACAACTTCAACAGTGTTATCAACATACTTCCAATCTACGGTGAATTCGGCTCCAAGTGCCGTTTTGTGCATTTCAGGGTGGGGAGGAGTGGCAGTGATGCCACAAAGATAAATGCACTCTATGCAGAAAGCGTCCGAAGTGCGAAACACAGAACCTATGTTATGAAGACTGCGAACATTGTCCAGCACGACCACCAGAGGCAGTTTATCCGCTTCCTTAAACTCTTCCACACTGATGCGATTCAACTCCGTTATCTTCAGTTTTCGATTCATGTGCCGCTCTATTTATATTTATCTGATGCAAAGATAATTCTTTCCGTTAACATCCCTGTTAATAACCGTGGAAAAGGTATCGATACAGCGTGGAAACATTTTTAAAAGTAATCCTTGCATTATTCATTGAAAAATATATCACGATACTGATACTAACAAAACAAATAAGTTAGCAAAAATCTTCTAAGGGTATATCAACACATTTTTAAGCATTGTTTCGACCATTAATCTCTCTAAAGTTATTAACTTTGCGCCTTGTGAACTGTTGTTAATAGAAAAGATAATAAAAGCTGTAGTAAGCTTATAATCAGCTGATAGAATACTTTAAAATGAGTTGATAACTTAAGGATAGTACATGGCTTGTAACTAATAACTTAATAAGCAAGAAAAATCATTTTTATTTATCCACACTATTAACCGACTATCATCACCATCAAAGGATTTTTTAAAAGAAGAGAAATAAAAAATATAATTATGGATAATCTGACAGAAGCCATCAAACAGCTGAAGAAAGAAAAGAGTGCGATCATTCTGGGGCACTACTACCAGAAAGGTGAGATACAGGATATAGCCGACTATGTGGGTGACAGTCTGGCCTTGGCACAATGGGCAGCTCGCACGGAGGCTGACATTATCGTTATGTGCGGTGTGCACTTCATGGGCGAGACGGCAAAGATTCTCTGTCCTGACAAGAAAGTACTGGTTCCGGATATGGAGGCAGGTTGTTCGCTGGCTGATAGTTGTCCAGCCGATAAGTTCGGTAAGTTTGTCAAAGAGCATCCCGGACATACGGTGATATCCTACGTCAACACAACGGCAGCCGTGAAGGCAGTGACCGATGTGGTGGTCACTTCTACCAACGCCAGGCAGATTGTGGAAAGCTTCCCTAAAGATGAGAAAATAATCTTCGGGCCGGACAGGAATCTGGGTAATTATATCAACTCCATCACCGGAAGAGAGATGTTACTATGGGATGGCGCATGCCATGTACACGAGCAATTCTCGGTTGAAAAGATTGTTGAATTAAAGATGCGGTATCCCGGTGCGTTGGTATTGGCGCATCCCGAATGTAAAAGCACGGTTCTGAAGCTGGCCGATGTGGTAGGTTCTACGGCTGCATTGCTGAAATATGCCGTGGCTCATCCTGAAAAGAGTTATATTGTGGCTACGGAGTCGGGCATCCTGCACGAAATGCAAAAGAAGTGTTCGCATACAACTTTTATTCCTGCTCCTCCCAACGACAGTACCTGTGCCTGCAATGAATGCAGCTACATGCGTCTGAATACGTTGGAAAAGCTCTATGACTGCTTGAAAAACGAGTCGCCCGAAATAAAAGTGGATGCCGAAATTGTTGCCAAAGCAGTGAAGCCCATACAAAGGATGTTGGAAATATCGGCCGAATTGGGATTGTAGTTATCTAAAATATAAGTCTCCTATAAACGATTGCCATTTATAGGGGGCTTTACTGTGTACCTGCTTCTTATCCCAAACTCAAGTATTATTTCATCAATAGGAAGTGGCAAAGCTTTTGGGTGGCCATTGCCCGGTGGCTGATTTTATTCTTCAGTTCGTTGCCCATTTCGGCAAAGGTTTGTGAATAACCTTCGGGCACGAATACAGGGTCATATCCAAAGCCGGAAGTTCCTTTTCTGTTTTTGATGATTTCTCCTTTGACGATTCCTTCGAACAAGTGTTCTTTTCCGTTGATGATAAGGGCAAATACGGTGCGGAATCGGGCTCTGCGATTTTCTACATTCTCCATCTCTTTCAGCAGTTTTTTCATATTGGCTTCCGAATCGTGTGCATCGCCGGCATAACGGGCTGAATATACTCCGGGAGCACCGTTGAGAGCTTCTACTTCCAAACCGGTATCGTCGGCAAAACAATCCAAGTGATAATTTTCGAAGATATATCTTGCTTTTATCAAAGCATTTCCTTCGAGCGTATCTGCTGTTTCGGGAATATCGACGTTGCAGTCTATGTCCTTCATGCTGAGAAGTTCAATCTTCTTACCAAGAATGGCGCTGACTTCTTCCAGCTTGTGTGTGTTGTTGGTAGCAAATACGAATTTCTTTTTTATACTCATTGAATATCTCCTTTATATTTGTGGCTCGCCTGTATTACTACTTCACTTTCAGTCGGTCGAATCCTTCTCCATATACGCCGATGACGGAACTTTGCGAGATGAACGCATTCGGGTCTATGTCTTTCACCATCCGGAATATTTCTATCGACTGGCGTTTGTAGGCAAGTACGATCAATACTTTCACGTTATGTTTGCTGTACCAGCCGATGCCGTCGAGTACCGTTACACCACGATGGGTTTCCTTGGTGATTCGGTCGGCAATTTTCTCATACTCCTTTGAGAAGATGAAGAATTGCACGGATTGACGTGCACTGTTCACGATATAGTCCAACACAAATCCTATGACGAACAGGGTTACAAAACCGAATATCACCCGTCGCCAATCGTTGAAGATGAAGTAACAGGAACTTATGATGACTATGTCGCATGCCATTACCATGCGTCCTAAGGTGACGTCGTGGTACTTGTGTATGATAGCGGCGATAATATCGGTACCTCCCGTGCTTCCGTTGCAGTTGAACACGATGCCTAATCCGATTCCGCACATCGTGGCGCCTATCAGGCAGGCCATGAAGTCTTGTCCGGGACCGAGTATCTGCGGCGGAACACCGTCTGCTCCGTTCACTAACAACTGGAAAAACCAAAGCAGGAAAGTCAGTCCGAAGATGGCATATGTGGTTTTGATACTGAACTTCGGTCCGAGTATCTTAATGGCAAATGTCATCAGAATGGCATTGATGATGAAGTACGACCATTGGATTGGAAATCCGGTGGCGTAATAGATAATGGCTCCGATACCGGTAGTGCCTCCGGTAGTAATCTGATAAGGGATGAGGAATGCCGCCCATCCCAGTGCGTAGCTGATGAGTCCGAAAGTGATGAAGACATAGTCTCGCAATTCTCTCGTCACTTCTGCTTTGGTTGGTTTTGTAATTTGCATATCTGTTATTTGACAACGATGTTCACAATCTTCTTCGGCACGACGATTACCTTGGCAATGGTCTTTCCTTCTATCCATTTGGCCGAACGTTCATCGGACAATACATCGGCTTGAATGGTATCCGGTGTTGCATCTGCTGGGAACTCCATGTTGAAGCGTGCCTTTCCGTTGAAAGAAACGGTGTAGTTCACAGTGTCTTCCACCAGATATTCTTCCTTGGAGGCAGGCCATTCGGCATCACATACGGATTCTGTATTTCCCATTGTTTCCCACAATTCTTCGCATACGTGCGGGGCAAAAGGAGCCAGTACGACGACAAATTGGTTCAGGATTTCCTTTTTGCTGCATTTCATGCCGAACAATTCGTTTACGCAAATCATAAAGGCGCTGATGCTGGTGTTGTAAGAGAACTGCTCGATGTCTCCCGTCACTTTCTTAATCAGCTTATGCAGCGATTTCAGTTCTTCTTTGGTGGGCGGTTCGTCCGTCACTAAATAGTTGCCGTTGCGGTCGTAGAACAAAGACCAGAATTTCTTGATGAAGCGGTGCACACCGTCTATGCCGTTCGTATCCCATGGTTTCGACTGTTCCACCGGACCAAGGAACATTTCGTACATACGAAGCGTGTCGGCTCCGTATCTCTCGACAATCATATCGGGATTTACAACATTGAACATCGATTTGCTCATCTTCTCCACAGCCCATCCGCAGATGTATTTGCCGTCGTCTTCCAAGACGAACTCGGCAGTTGCATATTCGGGACGCCATGCTTTGAAGGCTTCAATGTCCAATACATCATTCGATACGATGTTTACATCCACGTGGAGTGGGGTAGTGTCGTATTTGTCTTTCAGGTTCAGAGACACGAATGTGTTGGTGTCCTTGATGCGATATACAAAGTTGCTTCGTCCCTGAATCATGCCTTGGTTCACTAACTTTTGAAACGGTTCTTCCGTTACGGAAACACCGAGGTCGTACAGGAACTTATTCCAGAAGCGGGAGTAAATCAAGTGTCCGGTGGCATGTTCCGTTCCGCCCACATAAAGGTCTACGTTGCGCCAATATTCGTCTTTTTTCTTATCGACCAATGCTTTATGATTGCGAGGATCCATGTAGCGCAGGTAGTAAGCGCTCGAACCGGCAAATCCCGGCATGGTGTTCAGTTCTAGTGGATAAACAGTTTTGTTGTCTATCTTTTCGTTTTCTACGACGCAATTGTTTACAGTGTCCCAAGCCCACTTCACGGCATGTCCCAACGGAGGTTCGCCGGTTTCGGTAGGCAGGAATTTTGCTACTTCGGGAAGTTCCAGAGGCAGGCAGTTTTCGGGAATCATGTAGGGCATACCTTCTTTGTAATACACAGGGAAAGGTTCGCCCCAATAACGTTGCCGCGAGAAGATGGCATCACGCAGGCGGAAGTTGACCTTTACGCGTCCCAGATTGTGTTCTCTTACATATTTCTTGGTCGCTTCGATGGCTTCCTTGACGGTGAGCCCGTTCAATGAAAGGTCGCAATAAGGAACAGCATCTTTGCGCGGAGAGTTGCATACAACGCCTTCTTTGGCATCGAAGCTCTCTTCGCTGACATCGCAACCTTCTACCAACGGACGTATTTCCAATCCGAAGTGTTTGGCAAAGGCATAGTCACGGCTGTCATGGGCAGGAACGGCCATGATGGCTCCTGTTCCGTATCCGGCCAATACATAATCGCTGATCCAGATGGGCACTGCTTCGCCTGTGAAAGGATTCACGGCATAACTTCCGGAGAATACGCCGGTAACGCTGCGGTCGGCAATGCGTTCGCGTTCGGTACGCTTCTTGGTACGTTCCAAGTAGGCATCCACCTCTGCTTTCTGTGCATCGGTTGTCAGTTGCGATACCAATTCGCTTTCGGGAGCCAATACCATGAAGGTGACACCGAACATGGTATCTGCACGGGTGGTGAAAATGGTGAATTCCAAATCACTGTCTTTCACTTTGAATTGTATTTCGGCACCTTCGCTGCGGCCTATCCAGTTCTTTTGGGTTTCTTTCAGGGAGTCGGTCCAGTCGATGGTATCCAGTCCGTCCAATAAACGTTGCGCATAAGCGGATACACGCAGACACCATTGACGCATCTTCTTTTGCACTACGGGGAAACCGCCTCGTTCAGATACTCCGTCCACCACTTCATCGTTGGCGAGTACGGTTCCCAGTTGCGGACACCAGTTCACCATTGTTTCTCCCAGATAGGCGATGCGGTAGTTCATCAGGATTTCCTGCTGTTCCTTTTCGGTTTTGGAGTTCCATTCTTCGGCAGTGAAGTGCAGTTCTTCGCTGCAAGCCGCGTTCAAGTCTTTGTTACCTTGTTTTTGGAAGACCTCAATCAGTTCTTCAATGGGGCGTGCCTGTTTGGCATCGTTGCAATAATAGCTATTGAACATCTTCTGGAAAGCCCATTGCGTCCAATGATAATATTCCGGTTCGCAAGTGCCTATTTCGCGGTTCCAGTCGAAAGAGAAACCTATCTTGTCCAATTGTTCGCGGTAGCGGTCGATGTTTTCTTTGGTGGTGATGGCAGGGTGCTGTCCCGTCTGTATGGCATATTGCTCTGCCGGAAGTCCGTATGCGTCGTATCCCATGGGATTCAGTACATTGAAACCTTGCAGTCGTTTGTAGCGGGCGTAGATGTCCGAAGCGATGTAACCCAGCGGGTGTCCTACGTGCAAGCCTGCACCGGAGGGGTAGGGGAACATGTTCAGTACATAGAATTTCGGTTTCGTTTCATCTTCCGTCACTCGGTAGGTTTCGTCGTGCACCCACTTTTCCTGCCATTTCTTTTCAATCTCCCTGAAATTGTATTCCATGATGATAGTTGTTAGTATATTGTTGAAAACCTTGTTTGTTATATTGTTGAAATCGGTTAAAATACGGTTTATAAGCGGTGCAAAGGTAATTGTTTATTTTCAGATTTGTATCGTTAGTGACTAAAAAACATGCTTTTACCTCAGAGTCTGTTTTAATTTTGATCAAAAAGAACATCCGACATGATATGGAGGAAAATTTAAACATAGACTTTTATATCCCAACGTAAAAACGCGGAGGGTATTTTTGAATTTCTTCATATTCTGATAAAGAAACAGAGTTTTTGTATACATTTGCATGTTTAAAACAAAAACGAAGTGAAGAATCATATTTGGCACATTGTCGCCGCCCTCATAGTGGGGGTATGGGGATTGACGTTTATTTCAACGAAAGTATTGATAGAAAGCGGTATGTCTCCGCAAGAAATCTTTTTTGCCCGTTTCCTGATAGCCTATGTGGGTATCTGGTTTATTTCTCCGCGCAAACTGTTCGCCTATGACTGGAAGGATGAACTTTTGTTGTTGGCAAGTGGTGTCACGGGCGGTTCGGGTTTTTTCCTTGCACAAAACATAGCGATAAAGATAACCTTAGTCAGCAATGTGTCGTTCATTGTCTGTACGGCTCCGTTGCTTACCACGATTCTTGCCTTGCTCATTTACAAAAAAGAAAAAGCCACACGCTGGTTGGTGGGTGGTTCGCTGATGGCTTTGTTGGGAGTGGCTTTGGTGGTGTATAATGGAAATTTTGTTTTGAAGATTTCTCCTCTCGGTGATTTTTTGTCTTTGTTTTCGGCTTTGCTTTGGGCTTTTTACAGTCTGATAATCAGAAAACTTTCAGGTCGTTATTCTGCGTTGTTCATCACTCGTAAAGTATTTTTTTATGGCGTAATCACTATTCTTCCTTTCTTTGCCGTCTATCCGTGGCAGTTTGATGTGTCGAAGCTGCTTGAGCCTGCCATTTTGTTCAACCTTTTGTATTTAGGTGTGTTGGCTTCGTTGATATGCTTCGTGGTTTGGAACGTCATATTGAAGCGCATCGGCATGATTACGGCTTCCAACTATCTTTACCTTAACCCGGTTTTCACGCTGACGGGCTCCATACTGCTGCTTGGCGAACACCTTACCACTGTGGCCTTGGCGGGGTCTGTACTGATATTGGGCGGTGTATATGTAGCGGGGAAGAAGTGAAAGTGCGCGGAAAAACGGAACGGTTCGGGAAGTGGCGCCCTATGTATAGGGCAAGAGGCTGTTTAGACTTTGCTCGAAAATGGAACTGAGCAAAATCTAAACAGCCTCTGTCTTGTTCTTTGCAGACAATGTCCTGCTAAAACCTTCTTCCTATCGAGATGCCGACACGCGGATAGCCTCCGCTGTCGTTTAATTGTTTTCCGCTTTCTTATGCGATGTATAGAAGTTTTTTCCGGTTATTTTCCGTCAAACAAAATAATTTCAATAACTTAGTGGCCGTAAGTATGGATGAATCAGGTGCATTCTTCCTGTTTTCATCGGCCGGAGATTAAATACAAGGAAAATATGATGATACGGAAAACAGTAATCTGCTTAGGATGCTTCTTGCTGCCGGTTTTCATTTCGCAACGACTTTCTGCTCAAGAAGACAGTACACGTCTTGTCCGCGACAGTGTGCGTGTCGCAATACCGGAAACGCCTGAAATGAGCCGACCCGTCTATTCTTCGTCCGACGTTTCTCCTGAAACCGTTTTGTCTTCTTCCTCTCTCCATTCCGAAGGTGCTGACAGCCTGCCCCGCTTTTCGTTGAAAGAAACGTTCCGCATACCTTATTACACCAATCCTTCGCCGCTCTTCAGAGGTGACTATCGCACGAACGGAATCATCATGCAGTTTCATGGAGGAGCTTTATCGGGAGCAGGCGGACAAACGACCTTGCCCGGCATAGGGCGTTTCAATGAAGCTTCACTGCTCTATCGGCAGGTGATTGACAGGAATTTGAGTTTTCAACTCGGCATGGATGCCCTGAAGCTGAACATGTCGCACATCAGCGGACAGGCATTTACCGCTTCGGGAGCATTGATGTATCAGGCTGCCGACCGTCTTGCTTTCAAAGTGTTCGGTTCGTATGCCATCGGCAATACGTATGGAATGACAACTCACAGATATGGAGGCAGTGTGCTGTTCGACGTTTCCGAACGTTTCAGCATGGAAGTGGGTGTGCAGCGCTACTACAATGCCATGCGTGGACGTTGGGAAACGGTTCCGATGGTGATTCCTACTTATAATTTCGACAAGTTCAAGTTAGGATTGGATGTAGGGGGAATTATCTATGAAATTCTTCGCAGTAAAATTTACAGCGGTAGATCCGGTGGAGGCGGACCTACCATCGGCCCGCCACGGTTTCAAGTACCTGTGAAATAGAGTAGGGAAGGCAGAAAACGGCTACCTTCTTTTCATCAGGAACCGTTGTTTCAGCCATTCCCTTGCCGGTTCGTCGTACAGCTTCAAGCAAGCATAGGCAATGGCGATGGATAGGATGAAGAGAGACACTGCAATGAACACATGTGTTTCCAACGATGCGTCAGGATGCTTGCTTGCCCATGCTATCTGCATATATATCAATGGAAAGTGAGTAATGTAAAAAGGATAGGATATCTCTCCGAAAAATCTGCATACAGCCACGGAACGTTTTCCCGTGACATTGCTGCCTGCTCCTATGAGCACAATCAGAGGAAAAAATACAAGCACGCTTATGGCTTCGTAAGTGCCGTTCATCCATTGATGCGCTTCGTCTCCTATGCGTGGCATCACGAGAATCACCGTAATCAGCAGGGCGCATACGTAAAAACCGCGCTTCACTTTTATCAGCCTGCCCATGCGCGATAGCAGCAGTCCCATAAAGAACGGATAGAGCAGGCGGGAAATGCCGATGTAGAGTTGGTCGGGAGTAAGGCTCCAACCACCTATCAGGGTATGGGTGGCTTCTCCTCTTCCTGCCAGCAGATGGAATACGTCGGTGTTCAGTGTGACGTCCAGCGTAAGACAGGCCGAAAGAACCACGAAGAGGGTCAATGCCGGTTTGGAAAAATGCCGGATGAATAAGGCATAAAGAATGTTGGCCACGTACTCCCACATCAGCGACCATGTAGGGCCGTTCAGTGCATTTGTCTCTCCCCATCCGCGAATGTCCCACGTTGTCGGTGTGGGAATCATCAGGCAGCCGAGCAGCGCCATCAGTATCACCATCCACCATGTGGTGTCGGCGACTAAAGGAAAGGCCGTGCATGCGCTGAAATAAAAGAGCAATGCGCCCAGCAGTGTTCCCATAATCACCATGGGGTGCAGGCGCACCAAGCGCCGTTTGAAGAAGTCCCACGTGCCCATCCTGTCCCAACGGTCGTCGTAGGCATACCCGACGACGAAGCCGGAAAGCACGAAGAAGAAGTCTACGGCCAGATAGCCGTGATTCAATATTTGCGACATGGGGCCGGCGGAGTAAGTCTCGAAAAGGTGGAAGGCCACCACAATCATTGCGGCAACGCCGCGAAGCCCGTCCAATATCTCATAACGAGGCTTGGATGCTAAATAAGTCGTTGTTGGCATATCTGTTTTGTTTCGCCTGCAAAAATAATCGTTTAGTTGACAATAGAAAAAATTAGAGGAAATTTCCCTCTAATTTCCCTTAGCTTCCTCTAATTCTTCTCGACTACCTCTATCTCTTCACTCTTGTTCTTTTCCGTCTTGGCGGTTATCGCTGCCTGAAATCTTGCCTTATAACCGCTTTGTAGAGTTACAAACAAAACACTCTTTTATGAAAATGTGCTTTTTGTGGGCTTAAGTGGATATACGAAAATAGGAATGTACTTTCCGCAACGCTTTTTGTATTCACTTTTCTTTCTGCAGGCTGTTATGTCCGCTTTTTTTATTTAATCGAAAATCTCTTCTCAATCCCGCTTTCAAGGCGCTTTGGAGGGGGCTGAAAATTTTTAGTAAAAACTCACCGGATTTTTAGTAAATCTTGGGTGGAAATTTAGTAAAAATCCGGCCAACTTTTAGTAAACGTTAGAAAGGGCTTTTTGATGGCGGATTTTTTGTCTTGATTTTTTAAAAAATACTGCATGCTTTTTATCCCTTAATATCCTACATGCCCCCATGTGCTCCGTTGCTTGGCGAAGCATACCGTCGATGTGGAAATTCGGGAAAGGAATGGTTCTTTGGGGAGATACGAGGAAAAAACGGCCTGAAGTGAAATTGTAGAGACGACCGTAAACCGCATATTTGATTATCAGATATTTAGCTTCTCATGTTGTAGAGATGATGCTCTTTCGGTTTTCTTTTCCACCAATTTTCCTTTTATGCGTTGTAGAGACACTGTTTTTTAAAATCCCTGATAAACAGCGTTTTAACATTTTCCGTTGTAGATGTCGTTTTCTTGCTTTCTCCTTTTTCCCGCGCTAACTTTGCAACATCGAATTTGAGAAACAGATGCTGCATCGTTGAGGCCTCACGCTGCGTTTCTGCTCCCTCGAAGGAGAAAGGGTATCAGCCTTGATATCTTATATTATTAATCATTTAAAAACAGAAAAACTATGGGACTTCAGTATGTAGTAGCAAAACGTGTGTTTGGTTTTGACAAGACAAAAACCGAAAAGTATGTAGCCAAATCCGTGGGAAGCGGTGAGGTGGATTTTGACAAGTTGTGTGCCAAGGTAAGCCGAATCATAGGTGTACACCGTAAGGTGGTCGATTTGGTGGCCGTAGGCTTGGTAGATATCATGACGGAAGAGATTGACGATGGGAAGACCATCGCTTTGGGCGACTTCGGGCGTTTCCGTCCTTCCTTTAAGGCGAAGAGCGCGGATAAGGAAAAAGACGTTTCGGTGGGCAATATCGTGCGTAAGCGCATTCTCTTTCTTCCTGGAAAAGCCTTCAGCAAGATGCTGAACAGTATGAGCATCACCCGGATGGCAATGCCCGACACCGATTATACCGATGGCGGAAAGAAGAGCGAAAACACCGGCCCGAAGCCTTCGGAAAGCGGTGAAAGCGGTCAGACGGGAAATCCGTTGGGATAATCTTGCTAAATCGTAAAAACTACTGTGAAGTGGAGGGCGAAGTTCAATGGAGATGCTTCGCTCTCCATTTGTTGTTTATGCCCTCATCAATCCGAAGAGTGAACGAATGGAGTTATGCCGTGTTTTATGCAGTCCGCATCGGGCAGAAGAATAAAAAACAATACTGCCGGTCGTTTTTCTATCAAAAATAAATATCTTTGGGCATTGTTTCATTAAAAATCAGTATATCATCATGGGAGTAACAAAGAAAACAACCGTAAAATTCGGAGCGGCAGGCGTCGCAATCATCGGAATCGCATTGTTGATGATGATAATATTTGCCGTGGAGCGCATCGACTCCGGTCAGACGGGAATCATCGTTAATTTAGCCGGCAGCGAGCGTGGCGTGGACGATGCAAAGGTAGAAACCGGATGGGTGATGTACAACCGGTTCTCCAAACAATTATTCGAATATCCTGCTTTTGCACAGATTGTCGATTACGAACCCTTCGACATACAAGACAAGAAAGGAACTATCTTCAAAACCGACCCTACCATTGAGTATTACATCGAGCGCGAGAATGCGAAAATCGTCTTTCTGCGCTATCGAAAAACAACCGAAGAACTGGAACAGTCCGTCATCCTGACCGAAGTGAAGAATGCCTATAAGGATGTGGCCGGATTGTATGAGACGGATTCGCTCATCAACAATCGCCCCGCCTTCGAGAAAGAGGTGGAAGCGTTGCTGAAAGAACGCTTGAGCACACGCGGATTTACGTTCACCAACATACAGTCCAGCGT
The DNA here is from genome assembly GCF_002998435.1 of Bacteroides zoogleoformans. Classification (NCBI taxonomy): domain Bacteria; kingdom Pseudomonadati; phylum Bacteroidota; class Bacteroidia; order Bacteroidales; family Bacteroidaceae; genus Bacteroides; species Bacteroides zoogleoformans. Next base: position 1,999,086 of record NZ_CP027231.1, read on the forward strand.
GAAGCCTAACGACGTGCTGCAAGCCGCTATCGACGAGAAAAACACAGCCGTGCAAAACGCCTTGAAAGTGGAGAACGAGAAGAAAGCCGCCATTGCCGAAGCCGAGAAAGTGGTGGCTGCCGCCAAAGGTAAGGCCGATGCTAACCGCATCCTTCAGCAAAGCATCACGCCGGAACTGATTCAGCTCAAAGCCGTGGAGAAATGGGATGGCAAGCTGCCGCTTTCCACAAGCGGAAATACATTGCCGTTCTTGAAACTGCAATAAAATTTATCTACTGATATTGTGTTTCATGTTAAATTCAACAGTTGTGAAAATGGCACAGAAAAATGCGTATGATCGTATGATGTCTCGTTACGATGATGTGCTGACGGGACGTAAATGGTGGTCGTGGCTTTACATGCATTGGCTGTGGGGGGTTGATGATAATGAAATAGCTCGCAAAGTATTGAGTTTTATTCCTGATGATTTTGAGGGAAAGATATTGGATGTTCCGGTGGGGACAATGGTGTTTACGCATGCCAAATATCAGCGTATGACAAATGCGGAGATTGTTGGCTTGGATTATTCTGAAGAAATGATACGCTTTGCATCGCTGCGGAAAAAAAGTGATGAGCTGCACAATCTGACACTTGTTCGTGGTGACGTTGGTGATATGCCTTTTGAGGATGGATGTTTCGATTGTGTACTTACGATGAATGGTATTCATGCTTTCCCGGACAAAGAGAAGGCTTTTGCCGAGATTTTTCGAGTGTTAAAACCTTCAGGAAGGTTGTGCGGCTGCTTCTATGTGGAGGGTGAGCGAGGAGTGGGCGATTGGTTTGTGAGAAATGTGTTGAACAGAAGGGGATACTTTGTGCCACCGCACTATACTCTTTCTGAAGTAGAGAAGAAACTCCGTTCGTTGTTCGGCGAGAATGTGCAACTATCTAACAATCGCTCCATTTGTCTTTTCAGATGTGTGAAATCAAAATGATAAAATCGGAAATTATTCCGATTTGGGGATATTAAATCCCTTGTATCGCCCTCCCATGAACCGAAACGTACAGGCATAAAAAAAGGAGTACCGCTGTACTCCAACCTTTGTTAACCTTAAATCTAATACTATGAAAAACACATTGCAAAGGTACGGCTTTTCTGCTTACCTCCAAATAAAACAAATAAAAAAGCGTGTTTAATAACATGTTTTAGCAAAATCATCCTCTTTGTTAAGGCTTGCTAAGGTTTTGAAGCCCCGCCGCATCTGTTTCTAAAAAAGAATTATCTTTGCATGACAAGCCTTTGAGTTGATAAAGGCCCGTATCTTTACGGTTTTCCCCGACCTCTTTGCGGTGCTTTATGAACTTTCAGACTTATAATATCCTATAAACATAAAAAACTCACATGAGCCACGAAGATATTGTCCTCACCCCGATGATGAAACAGTTTCTTGACTTGAAGGCGAAACATCCCGATGCCGTCATGCTGTTTCGTTGCGGCGACTTCTACGAAACCTATTCTACCGATGCCGTGGTGGCTGCCGAAATCTTGGGCATCACGCTGACCAAGCGTGCCAACGGCAAAGAAAAGACGGTTGAAATGGCAGGCTTTCCCCACCATGCGTTAGACACCTATCTGCCCAAACTGATACGCGCCGGGAAGCGCGTAGCCATCTGCGACCAGCTGGAAGACCCGAAACTGACAAAGAAACTCGTGAAGCGGGGCATCACGGAGCTGGTGACACCGGGTGTATCCATCAACGACAACATATTGAACCATCGGGAGAACAACTTTCTGGCCGCCGTGCATTTCGGCAAAGGCGCTTGCGGAGTGGCTTTTCTGGATATATCCACCGGTGAGTTTCTCACAGCCGAAGGTCCTTTCGACTACGTGGACAAGCTGCTGAACAACTTCTCGCCCAAAGAAGTGCTTTTCGAACGAGGCCGGAGGGGTATGTTCGAAGGTAACTTCGGAAGCAAGTTCTTTACTTTCGAGCTGGACGACTGGGTGTTTACCGAAACCACCGCCCGCGAAAAACTGCTGAAGCATTTCGAAGTGAAAAACCTGAAAGGGTTCGGCGTGGAGCATCTCAGAAACGGTGTCATCGCTTCGGGGGCTATCCTGCAATACCTCATCATGACGCAACATACGCAGATAGGACATGTCACCTCGCTGGCCCGCATAGAAGAAGACAAATACGTCCGTCTGGACAAGTTCACGGTGCGCAGTCTGGAGTTGATGGGGTCGATGAACGACGGCGGAAGCAGCCTGCTCAGCGTGATAGACAAGACCATCAGTCCGATGGGGGCGCGTCTGCTGAGGCGTTGGCTGGTATTTCCGTTGAAAGATGTGAGCCCTATCGACGAACGCCTCGATGTGGTGGAGTATTTCTTTCGCCAGCCCGATTTCAAGGATTTGATAGAAGAGCAACTGCACCTGATAGGCGACTTGGAACGCATCATTTCCAAAGTGGCGGTGGGGCGTGTTTCTCCTCGCGAAGTGGTGGCTTTGAAGGTGGCTTTACAAGCCATCGAACCCATCAAGGAAGCATGTATGCAGGCCGATAATGCCAGTCTGAACCGCATCGGCGAACAGCTGAACATCTGCCGCTCCATTCGCGACCGCATCGATAGGGAAATCAACAACGACCCGCCACTGCTGGTCAACAAGGGAGGCATCATCAAACAAGGTGTCAATGCCGAACTGGACGAATTGCGCCGGATAGCCTACACGGGCAAGGACTACCTCTTGCAGGTGCAGCAGCGCGAAAGCGAACAGACGGGCATTCCCAGTCTGAAGATTGGCTACAACAACGTTTTCGGCTATTATATCGAGGTGCGCAACGTGCATAAAGACAAAGTGCCGCAGGAGTGGATTCGCAAACAGACGCTGGTCAATGCCGAACGTTACATCACGCAGGAACTGAAAGAGTATGAAGAGAAAATTCTGGGCGCGGAAGACAAGATACTGGCGTTGGAGACGCAGTTGTACAATGAACTTGTGCAGTCTTTGGCCGAGTTTATCCCAGCCATCCAGATAGACGCCAACCAGATAGCCCGGTTGGACTGCTTGCTCTCGTTTGCCACGGCAGCGCGCGAAAACAATTACATCCGTCCCGTCGTTGCCGACGATGACGTGCTGGAAATCCGGCAAGGCCGTCATCCGGTCATCGAGAAGCAGCTCCCGATAGGAGAGAAGTACATAGCCAACGACGTGATGCTCGACAGCAATACGCAGCAAATCATCATCATCACCGGTCCGAACATGGCAGGTAAGTCCGCTTTGCTCCGGCAGACGGCGCTCATTACCCTGCTTGCCCAAATCGGCAGCTTTGTTCCGGCCGAGAGCGCCCACATCGGTCTGGTGGATAAGATATTCACCCGTGTAGGCGCCAGCGACAATATCTCCGTAGGCGAGTCTACTTTTATGGTGGAGATGAACGAGGCCGCCGATATCCTGAACAACCTCTCTCCGCGCAGCCTTGTGCTTTTCGACGAATTGGGACGGGGCACTTCCACATACGACGGCATCTCCATTGCTTGGGCCATCGTGGAGCACATTCACGAACATCCCAGAGCCAAAGCACGCACGCTGTTTGCCACGCACTACCATGAGCTGAACGAGATGGAGAAAAGCTTCAAGCGCATCAAAAACTACAATGTTTCGGTGAAGGAGGTGGATAATAAAGTTATTTTCCTGCGCAAGTTGGAGCGCGGAGGCAGCGAACACTCTTTCGGTATCCATGTGGCGAAGTTGGCGGGCATGCCTAAAAGCATTGTGAGGCGTGCCGACGAAATTCTGCGTCAGCTTGAAATGGAGAATCGCCAGACTGGAACGGTGAGCGGAAAGACCATTACCGAGGGAGCCTCTTCGGCAGGGGGTATGCAGCTCAGCTTCTTCCAGCTCGATGACCCGGTGCTTTGTCAGATACGCGATGAAATACTGAATCTGGACGTGAACAACCTCACTCCGCTGGAGGCGCTGAACAAGTTGAATGACATCAAGAGGATAGTGAAGGGGAAATAAGAAGAAAGCGGTTCACTCCTTTTCTTTCCGATGGCTGACCCGGCTTTCGAGTACGCATTCGAAGCAATTTTCGGGATTCTCATCCTCCTTGACATCTTCATAGCGAATGGCTACAAAGTTTTCGTTCGCATAGAATTTATACAGTCGTTTCAGGTAGGCTATCACTATGGCGGGACGTTTCCGAAGGCATCCATCCTCTGTGGAACATTCTATCCACACGCGGTCATTCTTCTGATATCTGGGTTCATCATTCATGTTGAAAAGGTGGTAAAAAAATATGATTTATAAAATAAAGGGTAATAGGTGTGGATTCCAAAACGTTTGTTTATATACACATCAAGCATGTGCTCCACATCAACAGAATGATTCCTTAGGGTTATGTTTTGATGAATAATCTTTACATTGGCGGGGGGGGGGTAAATTCTTTTTTCTCATAGCCGGCAGGAAGTTATAGGCAGGCATTTGCAATGTTTTTTTATTTTAATAATGTTGTTGGTGATTATAATCACTAACAACAAATGTATGGAAAAAAATGGAAAAGCGAATATCTGGTAGTAATATTTAGACTTTATTAAGGGAGGAGATGTATCTGGAAATCTGAATGTTTTTCTAATTTTGAATGATAGAGGTGAGGGCGTGTAAATATAAAATATGACTACATTACGATATGCCATAAACGCGGATTATGCAGACTGGCGTAGAGTTCTTAGTAAAAATTTGCCGGAGTTGTTTTAAGATTCTGTTGTACTGATTTTCAGATGGGTTTAAAAGCATACCTTGTCTGATATTATTACTCCGAACCCACCTTGTCATAATAAAAGAATCAGGCTCGTATTGCGCGGATTTCACGGATTGGGTCAATAGAGACCACATTTATCCTGCGAAATCCGCGCAATACGAGCCTGAAACGTTATATCGTTCGTTTTATTGTGTTCAGCCCTTCTTCTTTCTGTAGAAGAACATGAAGTACACACCGATGATGATGAAGGGCACGCTGAGCCATTGCCCCATGTTCAGCGTCATACCGTCTTCAAAATTCACTTGGTTCTCCTTCAGGAACTCGATGAAGAAGCGGAAGACGAAGATTTCCGTCAGGCAGAGGCCGAAGAAGAATCCGCGGTGATGGCGCGATGTGGCTGCAATGCCGGCGGTGGCTTTGCCGGCGGCTGCTTTGCTGAAGTCTGTTTGGGGTTTCTCGCTCTGCTTTATCCGGCCTTGCTTGTAGAGGTAAATCATTCCCAAGAAAAAGATGAAATAGGCGATTGCTTCGTATAGCTGTGCCGGATGGCGGGACAGCATGTCCACCCGCTCGAAGACGAATGCCCAAGGCACATCGGTCGGTTTGCCGATTATCTCGGAGTTCATCAGGTTGGCAAGGCGGATGCAGCAGGCGGTGATGGGAGTGGCCACGGCTATCATATCCACCACATCCACGTAGTGCATCTTCGTTTTGCGGCAGTAGAGCCAGAGGGCGATAATCAAGCCCAGCGTTCCACCGTGGCTGGCAAGTCCCTCGTATCCCGTCCATTTCCAGCCTCCGCCGGGCAGGAAGTGTACGGGGAGTATCATCTCCCAGAAATGATTGAGGTAATAGTCGGGTTGGTAGAACAGGCAGTGCCCCAACCGCGCCCCGATGAGTATGCCGAAGAAGCAGTAGAAGAAGAGCGGCTCGAACTTGTCGTCGCCTATTTTCTTGTCGCGGTATTGTTGGCGTACCACGAGGTAAGCCAGTCCGATGCCCACAACCCACAACAGGCCGTAATAGCGGATGGGAATGCTTCCGAAGAGCTTGAAGAGTTCGGGATCGGGGTTCCAGTTGATGGAGAGTAACAGTGGTGATATCATATTTTTATTTCTTGATATGGTTGACTACTTCTTTATGGTTTGTTTTCTCCTGTAAAAGAACATGAAATATATTCCGGCAATGATGAATGGGATACTGAGCCATTGTCCCATATTGAAGTCCATTGTATTTTCAAAATCGGCTTGATTTTCTTTCAAGAACTCTATAAAAAATCGGAAGATAAATATTTCGGTCAGGCATAGCCCGAAGAAGAATCCACGGTGATAGCGTTGTTGTTGTTTCTGTCCTTTCCTATAAAGATAAATCATTCCTATGAAGAAGATGAAATAGGCGATTGCTTCGTATAGCTGTGCCGGATGGCGGGGCAACATATCCACCCGCTCGAAGACGAATGCCCAAGGCACATCGGTCGGTTTGCCGATTATTTCGGAATTCATCAGATTGGCAAGGCGGATGAAACAAGCGGCGATGGGAGCGGCTACGGCTATCATATCCATCACATCCATGTAGTGTATTTTTGTTTTGCGGCAATAGAGCCAAAGGGCGATAATCAGCCCCAGTGTACCGCCATGACTGGCAAGACCTCTATAGCCAATCCATTTCCAACTGCCGTCGGGCAGGAAATGTATGGGAAATATTATTTCCCAAGGATGGTTCTGAAAATATTCCCATCCATAGAAAAAACAGTGCCCCAGCCGTGCTCCGAGTGTGATACCTACAATACAATAGAAAAAGAGTGGAGCAAATTTCTCGTCACTGATTCTCCGGTCTCGGTATTCGCGTTGAACAATGAAACCAGCAAGTATAATGCCCACAACCCACAACAGGCCGTAATAGTGGATGGGGATGCTTCCGAAGAGCCTGAAGAGTTCGGGATCGGGGTTCCAGTTGATGGAGAGTAACAGTGGTGATAGCATATTAATGATATATATCAAAAGTTTGTTTTGACAAAGGTATGAAAAAATCCGGTTGGGTGGTTTGTCTGTGATATCCCATTTTGGAATATCAAGTCGGATTTCCGAACTTTTCCGCCACCATTCTGTATGTCGGCACTTCGATGCCTTGCTCTTCGGCTGCGGCAATTACATCAAACAGCAGTCCTTGCACTTCGCTTTCATGCCCTTTGGCCATGTCTTTCTGCATGGAGGCGGTGCTTTCGGGGGCCAGTTTATCCATTACTTTCAGATTGTACGCCACCAAGTCTTCCGTGAACTCTATGCCCATTTTTTTGCCCAGCAAGGCACTTTCTTGCGACAGTCCGATGAAAGTGTCGCGTGCCTTGCCCGGTTTCTGCACTTCGCCCATAGGAACATCATAGTAGGCACCTGTGACAGCCATGGCCGAAATGAACGACCATTTGACGAACGTATCTCGCCGTATGTCCGTCGAAATGTCGGCCTTGATTCCGCTTTCCTGCAAATCTTGTTGCACGGCCTCCAGTGTTTCGCGGGAAACATCGGTGCCTTGATGTGCCCCGTATACCACACGGAAAATCTTTCCCATTTGCGTGATCTCTCCCGGAGCAGAGACGAATGCCACGATATAAATGCAGCCGTCGAGCACGGTGACATCGGGGACAAGCCGCCGGATGCGCGGCCCTGTGCCGTAGACGTTGAGGATGGGGATTACCACCGTATGCTGGTGTGAGGCACGTTTGATTAAATCGGTGATGGAATCGACCGAATACCCTTTGACGCAGACAAAGATGACGTCTGCCTTGCCTTGAAACTCTTCCGTCGTGCAGGTGGGTATGTTCAGCGTATGCTCGCCTTTCAGGTCGGAATGCAGTTGCAGTCCACGGGTGCGTATGGCTGCCAGATGTCCGTCTCGTGCAATGCAGGTGACGTCTTTTCCTGCCAGAGACAAAAAAGCGGCGATGGAGCCTCCTACGCCGCCTGTGCCTGCAATGAGGTATCTTAATTTATTGTTTGTCATTTGCAGAGAATAATGTAGGGAATGGTTATTTGATGTAATTCTCTTTCTCCATATAATAAAGCCCTTCTCCTTGAACGCCATTTTCCAAGTCTGTCAATTCTATTCTGAAAATGCGGTAAAGAAGATTTGTTTTCGGATGTTTTGGAAGTGCCACGGTCAACAGATAAGTATTCCCATACTGATTGGCAGCAAAATATTCTTTTATTTCTTGTTTCATCAGTATGGGCACTTCTTCACCGTCTATCCATACAATGGCTTTTAGCTGTCCGGAAGGAGGAGCCATACGACATTCTTTTGCCTTTTGGCCTTGTTCGGGCTGCTCTATGCCGGAAATTTCACTATGTACCGATGATTCCGGGTTCATCCCTTTCATCCATTGATAGGTACGTGTCAGGCCTATGGGACGCACGTATATCTGATAAGCGGGGGTGGCTCCGGGAATGCGGAAGACATGCAGACCGTATGCTTCCATGCGGTGATAGCGTATGTTGAGTGTGGTGTCGCGGTCGGCAATGAAATTCCAAGCCCAAAACTCCAGTCTGTGGTCGGCTTCGGGCAGGTTGTTTTTCATGGCAATTTGTGCATAGGAAGGGAGGTAGATGGAGGCTATACTTTGATACTTTCCTTTAGGAATACAGATCATGTAATCTCCATTTTTATCGGTAACAGCTTCTATGATGTTACTGAATCGGGGAGTTTTCCACCAAACAGAAGCACTGTCTATCGGTTGCCCGTTAAAATCTGTCACTCGTCCTCTAATGATTACAGAGTCTTTTTGCTGCGCATAGGTGGCTGCGGATAATAACAGAATAAATAAAAATAGGAACTGTTTCATGTCGATTATCGTATGTCTTTATCCTCACACGCTTACACGTTGAACCTGAAGTGCATGATGTCTCCGTCCTGCACCACATATTCCTTGCCTTCCACACCCAGTTTTCCGGCTTCGCGTACGGCGGCTTCGCTTCCGTACTTCACGTAGTCGTCGTATTTGATGACTTCGGCACGGATGAAGCCTTTCTCGAAGTCGGTGTGGATGACGCCTGCACATTGCGGAGCTTTCCAGCCTTTCTGATACGTCCATGCCTTTACTTCCATTTCGCCGGCGGTGATGAAGGTTTCGAGGTTCAGCAGTTTGTAGGCCGATTTTATCAGGCGGCTGACGCCCGATTCTTCCAGACCCACTTCTTCGAGGAACATTTGGCGGTCTTCGTAAGTCTCGAGTTCGGCGATGTCGGCTTCGGTCTTAGCGGCTACGATGAGTATCTCGGCGTTCTCGTCCTTTACGGCTTGGCGCACCATGTCGACGTATCGGTTTCCGCTTACGGCAGCGGCTTCGTCCACGTTGCAGACGTACATCACGGGTTTGCCGGTGAGCAGGAAGAGTTCCTTTGCCACTTTCTGTTCGTCTTTGGTGTCGAACTGCACGGTGCGGGCCGATTTGCCTTGTTCCAGCGCCTCTTTATATCGCACCAATACGTCATAAGCCAGTTTGGCGGCTTTGTCTCCGCCGGTCTGTGCCTGTTTCTGTACTTTCTGTATGCGGCTTTCCACGGTTTCGAGGTCTTTCAGTTGGAGTTCGTAGTCGATGATTTCCTTGTCGCGCACGGGGTCTACGCTGCCGTCTACGTGCGTCACGTTGTCGTCGTCGAAGCAGCGCAGCACGTGGATGATGGCGTCCGTCTCGCGTATGTTGGCAAGGAATTTATTGCCCAGCCCTTCGCCTTTGCTGGCTCCTTTCACCAGTCCGGCAATGTCTACAATCTCCACGGTGGTGGGAACGATGCGTCCGGGGTGCACCAATTCGGCCAGCTTGGTCAGTCGTTCGTCGGGCACGGTGATGACGCCTACGTTCGGTTCTATCGTACAGAAAGGGAAGTTTGCCGCTTGCGCTTTTGCATTGGACAAACAGTTGAAAAGTGTCGATTTGCCTACATTCGGCAGTCCGACAATACCACATTGTAAAGCCATTGTCTATTTCGTTGTTTTAGAGTTATCTTCTTGGTTATGACGGCCGAAAGATTCGGTTACTGCCGCTTTTCCGGTTGCAAAGATAGGCATTCTTCCGCTTATTGCCTTAAAAGGCGCTCTTTTTCTCAAAATGAGAGAGCCGGAGTGCGTCGCGCATTCCGGCTCTCAGTGTTATGAAAAGGTTTAGTTAATTGTTAGGAGTGAAAAACAATTTTATTTCTAAGAGAGAATAAATTTCTTCAATTACATGTTAGGATTGTCCATCGTTACCGTCATTGCGGGAATCAGGATATACTCTTTTTTGTTTTTGTTCCATTTATAGTAGGTGGTAGTGATGCTCTTTCCCTGATAGGCGTAGCGGATGCACATGTCGTTGGCCCACTCTTCTTTGATGCTGTCCCACTTCAGGGCTTGGCTTTCCGTCATGCGGTTCTGCCCGTCGTACTTATAGTTGTACTTCATGTAGTTGGTCAATGCTCCGCTTTCCATCTTGTAAATGGTTTCGGCCACTTTCACGCCGTTTACTTCTTCCGAATTGTAAATGAGGTTGCTTTTATTGTCGGCCGATGCGCTTAATCCGCAAACCAAAATAAATGCTGAGAGAAACACTGTTTTTAAAGAAACTTTTGCTTTCATGGTTATTTGTTTTTTGAGTTTAACTTTCTATTGTCTATCAATATGTCATTAATTTCGCCGCAAAGGTATGGAATAAATTGACACAAATATAATATTAGGCGTTATTTTTATCAATATGTCAGATTTCTGTTTTTCCTTTTCTTTCTTTTTGGCAAGATTGATGAACAAAAAATATCCGGCAGTGAGGTTGCCGGATATTCTGATGAGCAAACTGTATTTTGAAAAGATTGCTTCCGTTGCTTTCTGATTGTAAGTTAAATAAAGTTATTGGGTGGCTCAGTGTGCCTGAAGCCAGTTTTTTCCCCATCCGCAATCGGCCCTCAGGGGTACGAGCATGCGATATGCCTGTTCCATCTCCTCGATTACAATTTTCTGTACGAGCTCTTTTTCGGCTTCCGGAACGCTGAAATTCAATTCGTCGTGCACTTGCAGAATCATCTTTGCTTTCAGATTGTTACTTTGAAAACGCCCGTAGATGCGCGACATGGCCACTTTGATGATATCGGCTGCGCTTCCTTGTATGGGAGCGTTGATGGCATTCCGTTCGGCATAGCCCCTCACAACGGCATTTCTTGAGTTGATGTCGGGCAGGAAGCGCTTGCGGCGGAAGATGGTTTCCACGTATCCGTTTTCGCGTGCCACTTGGATACTTTTGTCCATGTATTCCTTAACCTGCGGATAGGTTTCGAAATATCCGTCAATCAGTTCTTTGGCTTCCTGCCGGGAGACGTCCATACGTTCGGCCAGTCCGAAGACGGAGATGCCGTAGATGATGCCGAAGTTGGCGGTTTTGGCTTTTCGGCGCATGTCGGCGGTCACCCGGTTTATGTCTTGCTTATATATCTTGGCGGCGGTGGCGGCATGGATGTCGTGCCCGCTGCAAAAAGCGTCTGTCATGTTTTTGTCTCCGCTCAGATGGGCCATGATGCGCAGTTCTATCTGCGAGTAGTCGGCAGAGAAAAATTCGCAGCCGTCGTCGGGGATGAAAGCCTTGCGAATCTCCTTCCCGTCTTCGTCGCGGATGGGGATGTTCTGCAAGTTGGGATTGCTGGAGCTGAGTCGTCCGGTGGCTGTTACGGCTTGGTTGAACGAGGTGTGTATGCGCCCCGTGCGCGGGTTGATGAGTTGGGGAAGACTGTCGATGTAGGTGCTCAGCAATTTCTTCAGTCCGCGGTATTCCAATATCTTGTCGATGATTGCATGTTTGCCGCGATGGCTTTGCAGCACCTCTTCGGAAGTGACGTATTGCCCGGTTTTGGTCTTCTTGGCTTTCTCCACGATTCGCAGCTTGTCAAACAGGATTTCGCCCACCTGCTTGGCCGAACTGATGTTGAACGTTTCTTTGGCCATTTCGTAGATGTCCTTTTCAATCTCTTGCAGGCGCACGGTGAAGTGTTCGGACGATTGCTTCAGGGCTTCGGTGTCAATCCGCACGCCATTGGTCTCCATGTGTACGAGTACAGGCACAAGCGGCATCTCTATCTCGTGGAACAGGTGTTCGGCGCCTTGCTCTTTCAATTCTTTCTCCAGCACGTTTTTCAGTTTCAGGGTGATGTCGGCGTCTTCGCAGGCATAGCGGTAGACATCGCAGGGTGGGAGGTCGCGCATGCTTTTTTGGTTTTTGCCTTTCGGCCCAATCAGTTCGTCGATATGGATGGTGCGGTAGTGCAGGTAGATTTCCGCCAGATAGTCCATGTTGTGGCGCAACTCCGGTTGGAGCACATAGTGGGCGAGCATGGTGTCGAACAACGGACCTTTGACGCAGACTCCGTAATTCCAAAGGACAATCATGTCATACTTGATATTTTGTCCCACCTTCATGGATTTCTCGTTTTCGTAGACAGGACGAAGCTCATTCACTATTTTTAAGGCTTCTTCACGATTGGCAGGAACGGGGATGTAGTAGGCGCGGTTTTCGGCATCGCTGAAGCTCATTCCTACCAGTTCGGCTTCCATCGGCTCGGTTCCGGTGGTTTCCGTGTCTATCGCGAGAATTTCCGTTGTAAGTAACTTTTGAATAATTTCTCTTCTTTTCTCTTCTGTATCAATAAGTTGATAGTCCGTGTCGAGCGTTTCTAACCGTGCGAGATTTGAATTTTCAGATTCACCCGTCCAATTGCCCGCAGAATTTGCAAACAAATCGCCTTGAACGGGAGCGTTGTTTTCGGAACCGGTGTCGGTTTGCGGTCGGGCAAACAGCGTTCCGGCAAAAAGGTCGGGTGCGGAGACAGAGGCCGGGGATGGGGAAGAAGCAGAAGCTGCGTTTCCTTTTTTCAACACCCGGTCGATGAGGGTGCGGAATTCCAACTCTTCGAAAATCTTACGTAGTTCTTCTTCGTCCGGTTCTTCGCGCACGAGCGAGTGCATGTCGAGTGCAACGGGCACATCGGTCTTGATGGTGGCGAGGAATTTGGAGAAAAGGATCTGCTCCCGGTTTGTTTCCACTTTGGTTTTCAGTGCGCCTTTCAGTTGGTCGGTGTGTTCCAGCAGGTTTTCAATGCTGTCGAATTCGGCGATGAGCTTTTGTGCGGTTTTTTCTCCTACGCCCGGACAGCCGGGGATGTTGTCGGAAGCGTCGCCCATCAGTCCCAGCATGTCGATGACTTGAAGGGTAGACCGTATGTCGAATTTTGCCTTCACCTCTTCCACGCCCATCACTTCGAAGCCGCCGCTATGCTTGGGGCGGTACATGAATACGTTGTCCGATACCAGTTGGCCGTAGTCCTTGTCGGGGGTCATCATGTAGGTGGCGATGCCTTGCCTGCCTGCTTCGGTGGCAAGCGTGCCTATCACATCGTCGGCTTCGTAGCCGGGCACTTCCAGAATGGGGATGCGGTAGGCGCGGATGATGTCCTTTATAATAGGTACTGACAGGCGGATGGCTTCGGGCGTCTCTTCCCGTTGTGCCTTGTACTGTTCGTAGGCTTCGTGGCGGAAGGTGGGACCCGCGGGGTCGAAGGCCACTCCTATGTGGGTGGGATTTTCTTTCTTCAGTACCTCTTCCAAGGTGTTGACGAAGCCCAGAATGGCCGATGTGTTGAATCCCTTTGAATTGATTCTCGGATTCTTTATGAACGCGTAGTAGGCCCGGTATATCAGCGCATAGGCATCAAGCAGAAACAGTTTATCGGTAGTTTTCATACATTTATTCCTCTTTTTTCATGGTAAAAGTACAAAAAAATACGGTATTAACCGTTTTATTGTTATTTTTGTGGGCAAATAGCGACGCATGGACCATTCTTCACTTATAAAATCTCCGATATCCGAGGAATTGGAAGACTTCAAGGAGCTTTTTGAAAGTTCGCTCTCCAGTTCCAATCTTTTGCTGAACAGCGTCATCGCGCATATCCGGCAGAAGAACGGGAAGATGATGCGCCCCATTCTGGTGCTTTTGTCTGCAAAGCTATATGGCAATGTCTGCCCTGCAACCCTCCATGCCGCAGTTTCTCTGGAGCTGCTTCACAATGCCAGTCTGGTGCACGACGATGTGGTGGACGAGAGTACCGAACGTCGCGGGCAGCTTTCCGTCAATGCCATTTTTAATAATAAGGTGGCCGTGTTGTCGGGCGATTTCCTGCTGGCAACGGCATTGGTGCAGGTGGCCATGACTCGTAACCACGATATTATAGGTATCGTCTCCGCTTTGGGGCGCGACTTGGCCGATGGCGAACTTCTGCAACTTTCCAACGTCAGCAATCCGCAATTTTCCGAAACTGTTTATTTCGACGTGATACGTAAGAAGACGGCCGTGCTCTTTGCCGCTTGTACAAAGGCAGGCGCGCTTTCGGTAGGTGCCGATGCCGAAAAGGTTGAGTTGGCGCGTCTGTTCGGCGAGTATGTCGGTCTCTGTTTTCAGATCAAGGATGATATTTTCGATTATTTCGATAGCAAGGAGATAGGTAAGCCTACCGGAAACGATATGTCGGAGGGAAAGCTGACGTTGCCGGCGCTCCATGTGCTGAATACCGTGAAGGATGAAGCGATGCGCGAACTTGCCGTAAGGGTTAAAAACGGACAGGCCACTTCGGATGAGATAGTCCGTTTGATTGAGTTCACCAAGCAGCACGGCGGAATTGAATATGCCTTGCAGACCATGTATGCTTATAAAGAAAAGGCGCTTTCGCTGCTGGCTTCCATGCCCGATACGGATGTCAAAGCCGCACTTGCCGCCTATCTGGATTATGTGGTGGAGCGGGAGAAATAGGCTCGTCGGAACGGTGTGCACATCCACGGACTTTCTGTATTTCTCGTCGCAGTGCAGTAACATTCAATAACGTTTCTGAATTTTTTCTCACCGGGATAGTTTACCGCTTGTCCCAATAGGTAGCTTTTGCCTATCTCTTCCCAAGATGCGAAGTATTCGCGGCACTTCTTGTCGGAAAATTCGATGTATTCCCATGCTTCTTGCTCGCTAATCAGGCGGCAATCGTAGGCCGTGCGCGATAGCTTTATTATTTTGCCCAAGTCCCAAGCCAATATGCCGCGCTGCAAGTCCTCGTTTGTTATGCTGATTTTGCCGTGTAGCCGGATGTGCCGGAAGGAGATGTCCAGATTCCTGCAATAGTGTACCAATCGTTCAATGCCTATGAACTTCTTCCTGATGGCCGCTTCCCGTTGGGTTTCGTCGCAGTGCGACAAGTATAAGGGGAGCATGATGTCGTATGCGCTTCGTTCGCCTTCTTCTTTCAGGAAGTGCATTAGGGGCGGCAGTTGGATTGAGCTTTCGATGTTGTTGGCCGACAGGATTTTTCCAAGCGATTGCCGATTGGCTCCGGTAGTCAGGCTGTTTGTATAAAATCCATACTGTTCTCCGGCCATCAGTCCGGTGAATAAGGCGTGCAACTTGTCAGAGCCTGCAATTCCGGGTTGCGGGTTGGCATTGAAAGGTAATGAATTTATTGTTTCCATACTCTTGATATTTAGCCTATTATCAAAAGGCGTGAGAACTGTTGCCCTATATTTTTCTCGAGGTTTCAGCAAAAACCCTTTACGAAATATAAGCAACAGTCTCACGCGCTATTCGATATATAACAAGAGTATATACGTGAAAGTACGTGAGACCCGTTTGCTTATTACCTTTCGTAAATGAAATTTTGCTGAATTCCGAGAAAAAGATAATAAATGAAACGTTCTCTGATACACTATATTAGCCAAAACGCCATTGGCCCTTATGTCACAAAGGTAAGGTTTTTTTTTGATTATTCCTATTTAACGGCTGTTTAAATTTTTGTTCAACAAACTTTTGAAACCGTTTACCTGTTTTGTGCTGTTAAAAGAATTTTATCTCCTCGCCTTTGATTTCGGACAGCAGCAGATTGGCGAGACGGCTTGTGCCTAAACGGAACAGGCTGTTGTTCAGCCACTCTTCGCCAAGTACTTCCTTGACAATGCTGTAGTAAATCAGTGCGTCGTTCACGGTGTTGATGCCTCCTGCAGGCTTGAATCCGATCTTGTTTCCGGTCAGCGCATGATATTCCTTGATGGCTTGGCACATCACGTAGGCGGCTTCGGGCGTGGCGGCAGGTTGCTGTTTGCCGGTGGAGGTCTTGATGAAGTCGGCGCCGGCATACATGGACAGGATGGAGGCTTTCTTTATGTTGGAGGCTGTCTGCAAGGCTCCGGTTTCGAGAATCACTTTCAGGTGCTTTTCTTTGCAGGCGGCTTTCAGTTCCTGTATCTCGTCGCACATGGTTTCGTAGTCTCCGGCAAGGAACTTGCCCACCGAAATCACGATGTCTATCTCGTCGGCGCCTTCCATCACGGCCATTGCCGTTTCGGCCACCTTTACTTCGATGAAAGTCTGCGAGGAGGGGAAACCGCCCGATACGCAGGCGATGTTTACGTCCTCCACTTCCAGCGTGTCCCTTACGATTTCGGCGAAGTTGGGATATACGCAGATGGCGGCCACGTTCTTCAGGTCGGGAAATTCGTTGTCGAATTGGTTCACTTTCCGGGTGAACTTCATGACGCTTTCATCGCTGTCCTCGGTTCGGAGCGTAGTCAGGTCGATGCAGTTGAAGAGGAATTTCTTCACGTCGGGCGTATTGTTTGCAGGCACTTTCTCTGCAACGATTTTGGCTACTTGTGCAGCTACTTCTGCATCGTTCATCCGGGTGTTGTACTTGGCCAGAGTGGCTTCGTACTTGTTTTGCGTAGACTCAGTTTTTTCCATGGTCTTTCAGTTTTGGGTTATTGATATGTCTCGTTTGGTCACGTTTGGTTTTCTTTTCAAGGTTGCGGGCAAAGGCTTCGGTCAGGTTCACGCCCGTCTGGTTGGCAATGCAGAGCAGCACCCAGAGCACATCGGCCATTTCGTCGCCGAGGTTGTTTTTTTCGCCTTCCTTGAAGGATTGGTCGCCGTATCTGCGTGCCATGACGCGGGCCATTTCGCCCACTTCCTCGGTCAGTACGGCCATATTGGTGAGTTCGCTGAAGTAGCGCACTCCGTATTCCTTTATCCAAGCATCCACTTGTTGCTGTGCTTCTTCCAGTGTCATCATTCCTTGTTTTTTGTATCCATGCAGATGGTTACCGGACCATCGTTCAGCAGTTCCACTTTCATGTCCGCTCCGAAGCGGCCTGTGCCCACCTCTTTGCCCAGCGCCGTGCTCAGTTCCCGGCAGAACAGCTCGTAGAGGGGGATGGCTGTTTCCGGCCGGGCTGCCCGTATGTACGAGGGGCGGTTGCCTTTCTTGGTCGAGGCGTGCAGCGTGAACTGGCTGATTACCAGTATGTCGCCGCCGGTTTCGATGACGGACTTGTTCATCACCCCTTGTTCGTCGTCGAATATGCGCAGGTTCACGATTTTCTTGCAGAGCCAGTCGATGTCGTCCTTTCCGTCGGCTTCCTCGATGCCCAGCAGTACCAGAAGTCCCTTTCCGATGGCCGATTTGCAAGCCCCGTCTATGCTGACGGAGGCGTGTCCGGTGCGTTGTATCACTACTCTCATGCTGTTTGTTTTCCTTTTTTGAACAGGCAAAGTTACAAATAAATTCGTTGTGTTGCGTGGCTTTTGCCCTACGATTTTATCATCTCTGTTTTCTGCTTTGACAGGGGCAAGTGCCTGTCGTGGCAAACACTTGTGTCTGTTCTGTCGGATGCTTGTGTCTGTCGGCTTGGATGCTTGTGTTTGTCACGGCAGGGGCTTGTATCTGTCGGGAACGGCCTGCAGGGGGCTTGTGGAGGGGGTAGGTGAGGAGGAGGAAAGGGGATTTTCAGACGCAGATGGCACGGATGACGCAGATTTAAAGTAAAAAGATACAAGGGGGATATAAGAGAAAACCGGAAAACCGGAAGAAAGAAACCGGGGCTTCCATGTGGGAACCACAGCGAGGCGAAATAAAAAATCTGCGTCATCCGTGCCATCTGCGTCTAAAGAATTTACTTTCCTCAGCCTGCAAACAGGTTGATTATCATGCTGATAATCAATCAATTATGTCTTCGAAATGTTTCCTTATGATGTCGGCTTTCGCCTTGCCCGCCACGGCTGCCAGCTCCTCGTGCGAGGCTTCCCGTATGCGCTTCACGCTCTTGAAGTGTTTGAGCAGCGCCGATTTGGTTTTCTCCCCTATGCCTTTTATCTCGTCCAGCGCCGAAGCTATCTGGCGCTTGCTTCGTTTGTCGCGGTGGAAAGTGATGGCGAAGCGGTGCACTTCGTCTTGAATCTGCGTCAGGAGGCGGAAGAGCGGAGAGTTCTGTTTCAGGCCGATGGTTTGGGGAGGGAAGCCGTAGAGCAGTTCCGAAGTGCGGTGTTTGCCATCTTTGGCAAGCCCGGCAATGGGAATGTTCAGCCGCAACTCGTCCGTCACCTCTTTTACGGCGCTCATTTGCCCTTTTCCGCCGTCGGTGATGAGGAGGTCGGGCAGGGGAGTGTTCTCTTCTATGGCGCGCCGGTAACGCCTTCTGACGACCTCTTTCATCGAGGCGTAATCGTCCGGCCCTTCCACGGTCTTGATGTTGTATTTCCGGTAATCCTTCTTCGAGGGTTTTCCTTTCACGAACACCACGCATCCGGCCACGGGGTCGGAGCCTTGGATGTTCGAGTTGTCGAAGCATTCTATCCGCATCGGAAGGCGTTCGAGGTGCAGTTCTTGCTGAATTTCCTTGAGCAGGCGCACGGTTCGTTGCTCCGGATTCAGCTTTTCCGATTGTTTCAGCCGGTCGGCCTTGTATTGCTTCACGTTCAGGGTGGAGAGTTCCAGCAGTTTCTTCTTGTCGCCCCGTTGCGGAACGGTGAACGTCACGTCTTTCAGCTCCATGTCCGGCTCGAAAGGTACGATGATTTCGTGCGAAAGGCTCTTGTACCGTTCTCTCATCTCGATGATGCCCAAGCACAGCAGCTCCTCTTTCGTCTCGTTCAGCCGTTTCTTGTATTCAAACGTAAAGGCCTGATTGATGGCTCCGTTCGTGATGTGCAGGTAGTTGATGTAAGCCGATTTGCCGTCGCCGTCTTCCTCGATGGAGAATACGTCGATGTTGTGAAGCACGTTGCTCACCACCTCCGACTTCGCTCGGTAGTTCTCTATCAGCAGGTACTTCTCCTTTACTTTTTGCGCCTCCTCAAACCTCATCTCGGCGGCCAGTTCTTGCATCTGTCGCAGCATCATCCGCTCCACTTCCTGCGTGTTTCCTTTCAAGATTTCCTTTACCTCATCGATGTTTCTCATGTATTCCTCGTGGCTCTGCCTGCCGATGCAAGGGCCTGCGCAATTCTTGATGTGATACTCCAGACAGACGTTGAATTTTCCGGCACGGATGTTCTCCGGCGAGAGGTTCAGATTGCATGTGCGCAGAGGGTACAGGTGTTTGATGAGGTCGAGCACCGCATACATGGATGGAACATGACTGTACGGCCCGTAGTAGGACGAGCCGTTGCGGATTATCTTCCGGGTCTTGAATACGCGCGGGAAATATTCGTTCTGCACGCAGATGCTGGGGTAGGTCTTGTCATCCTTCAGCAGCACGTTGTAGCGTGGCTTGTGTTTCTTTATCAGGTTGTTCTCCAGCAGCAGGGCATCCTCTTCCGTGTTCACCACGATGTATCGGATGTCGGCAATCTTGCTTACCAGCACCCGTGTTTTCCCCGGCTCGTGCTCGCGGTTGAAGTACGAGGAGACCCTTCGTTTCAGGTTCTTGGCCTTGCCTACGTATATAACGGTTCCTCCGGCATCTAAATATTGGTAAATGCCGGGGCTTTCGGGCAGGTTGGATACAATCAGCCGCAGGACTTCTCCTCTTGCCTCCCGATCTTGTTGTAAGGATGCCCTTGGGTCAATCATTGGTTTATAGTGTCAGCACGGCTTCCACGTCCACATCGTTTCCAAAGACCTCTTTCCCGTGCAGCTCTTTCAGTTCGATGATAAAGTTCACATACACCTTCTGCGGATGCATCTGCTTCACTAACTTGCAGGCAGCCTCCATGGTTCCTCCGGTTGCCAGCAGGTCGTCGTGCAGCAATACCACGTCGTCTTCGCCGATGGCGTCTTTGTGCATCTGCACGGTGTCCTTGCCATACTCCTTGTCGTAGCTTTCTTCGATGGTTTCTGCCGGCAGCTTTCCCGGTTTACGGATGGGCACGAATCCGGCGCCCAATCTGGTGGCAAGTATAGGACCCATGATGAATCCTCGCGACTCGATGCCTACTACTTTCGTTATACCTCTGTCCTTATACATCTCATACAGGATGTTCGAAAGTTCCTGCAGGGTGGCCGGGTCTTTGAATAGTGTGGTCACGTCGTAGAACAGAATTCCCGGTATGGGGAAGTCGGGAATCTCCCGAATGCTCTTGGCAAGTGTTTCTTTGCTCATAATCAGTCTGTTTTATATATTTATTTAATTACTTGTTTCACGTGGAACTTTGTTCCTTATCGCCCGCAAAGCACCAACAGCACATTGATGTCGCTGGGAGATACGCCGGGAATCCTGCTTGCCTGCGCTATCGTCTCCGGATCAATCTTTTCCAGTTTCTGTCTGGCTTCGGTAGAGAGAGATTGGATGGAAGCATAGTCGAACTTTCCTTTTATCTTGATGCTTTCCAGTCTCCCCAATTTGTCCGCAATGATTCGTTCGCGTCCGATGTAGCCTTCGTATTTGATAAGTATTTCGGCCGCTTCTATTATTTCCTCTTTCCTGTCCGATAGTTTATCCAGTTCACGTTTAAAGGAGCTGACGTGTTCGGCAATGTTTTCAATCGTCACTTGCGGGCGGTTTATCAAATCAATCAGTTTGCATCCATGGCGGAGCGAGGTAGTGCCGAGCTGTTCCAGCACCGGGTTGATTAATGCCGGTTTAATCGAATATTCGCGGGTAAAGTTTATGATATGGTTCACGGCTTCACGCTTTTCCGTCAGCAACTTATAGCGGTCTTCCTTGGCAAGTCCCAGTTTCCATGATTTCTCCGTGAGGCGCATGTCGGCATCGTCCATGCGGAGCAGGATGCGATATTCGGCTCGCGAGGTAAACATACGGTAAGGCTCGTCTACTCCTTTTGTCACCAAATCGTCGATTAATACACCGATATATGCTTCGTCTCGTGCCAAGGTGAATGGTTCTCCACCGTGGCAATTGATGTGTGCATTGATGCCGGCAATGATTCCTTGTCCGGCAGCTTCTTCATATCCGGTAGTTCCGTTCACCTGTCCGGCAAAGAACAGGTTCTTTATTTTCTTCGTTTCCAACGAGTGTTTCAGTTGGGTAGGGTCGAAGAAGTCATATTCGATGGCATAGCCTGGGCGATAGATGACCAAGTCTCTGAATGCCGGAATCTTTTTCAGTGCGGCAATCTGTATGTCCATCGGCAGCGATGAAGAGAACCCGTTGAGGTAGAGTTCCTGCGTGGTTTCGCCTTCCGGTTCGAGGAACAGTTGATGCTGCGGTTTGTCGGGGAAGGTTACAATCTTTGTTTCTATGCTGGGGCAATAGCGTGGCCCTATACTCTGTATTTGTCCGTTGAAAAGCGGAGAATCGGACAGACCTTTGCACAATACCCCGTGTGCTTCCTCATTGGTGAAGCAAGTCCAGCAGGAGAGTTGTTTCAGGTGTCGCACGCCGGTGTTCATGAACGAGAACTTGTGGAAGTCGGCTTCGCCCTCCTGTATCTCCATCTCCTCGTAGTGCACGCTTCGCCCGTCTATACGCACCGGTGTGCCCGTCTTCATCCGTCCGTAGGCGATGCCATGTTTTGCGATGGATTCGGTCAATTCGTACGATGCGGGTTCTGCCATGCGTCCACCCGGCAATATGATTCGGCCTACGTGCATCAGTCCGTTGAGGAAAGTGCCTGCCGTAAGTACGATGCATTTGGCTCGGAAGGTTACTCCCCACAGAGTGACCAATCCCGTAACTTCTCCGTTTTCAACGAGGATTTCGCGCACGGTGTCCTGCCAGATGTGCAGGTTCGGAATGTTCTCCAATATTTCCCGCCACGCCCAGATGAACTTGTTGCGGTCGCATTGCGCGCGCGGGCTCCACATGGCCGGTCCTTTCGAGCGGTTCAGTATGCGGAACTGGATGGCGGTTCGGTCTGTCACCAGTCCCATGTATCCGCCCAATGCATCCACCTCGCGTACTATCTGCCCTTTGGCAATACCCCCCACGGCCGGATTGCAACTCATCTGTGCGATTTTGTTCATATCCATCGTGATGAGGCATGTCTTCGAGCCTAAGTTGGCGGCTGCGGCTGCGGCCTCGCAACCTGCATGCCCGGCACCTATTACAATAACGTCGTACTTAAATTCCATTCATTCAATGAAGTTAAAAACCGCACAAAGTTACTAAAAAGGCACGGATTTCACGGACTAACGTGATTTTTATAAACAAAATCCATGTTAATCCATGCAATCCGTGCCCGATAGAAAAACATGGAGGCGTTTCTGTGGCGCCTCCATGTGCTATTTTGCAGTGGTTTTGCATCTATGCCGTCGGCCGTTATCCCAAAGGGTTTTCGTTTTGGTCGCCGCTTTCGCCGCCGCTTGTATTCCCGTTCTCGGTTTTCGGTTTGGGAGCATCGCTGCCTGTTTCATCCTTGTTGATGCGGTCCACGTCTTTCAGGACGAGACCCTCGGAGCGTGTGGTGCCCGATGTGGTGATGCGTATGTCGCTATTGGCACGAAAGCAGATTCTTAGCGCGGTGATGTCATTGCTGCTGAAGTCTTCGGCCTTGTCCGTTCCTTTGCTTTGGGCGGCAAGGTAGAAGTTTCCCAGTCCGTCGATATTTACGATTCGACCGGCCAGTAAGGTCTTCTTCAGATAGGTGCGGAAGTCTTTCAGCACGCTGTAAGAGTTACCCTCGCTTACGCCGGACATGGCGCTGATTTCCTTTGCCACTTCTTTCAGCTTTGCCGGGCTGCTATACTTGTAGGTGATGATGGGATATACCCTTTTGGCAGAGTTTTTGTCTGTCGGTTTGCTTAAACGTTCATGTTTGCGAAATAAAATAGCCATAATGTTTCTGTTTTTAAATAATTAATAAAAAGTTTTGTTTTGTATTCGTGTATTAAGCTTAATCACATTGCAAAGATAAACACAAGTCTAAAACCCGGAAAATATTTTTCCCCCGTTTTTTTCAAGACTTTTTTCAGGTTGGGTTCTTATGGAAGTATAGTCTGCAAATGAACGTTTATACGGTCTGCATGGCAGTTTGCAGTGAAGATGGTGTGCCCTCTTGCCTCTGCACGAGACAGGGGGGGCACACCATTTTACGCCACGCCTTCTTATTTCAATAGTTGTTGTGCCGCGAGCACCAGAAACATATAGTGGGATGACCCTCCTCCCAGCACATACTCTGTCTGCTGCCAAAGGAACGGGAACGTGAGCAACTCCGGGAAATCGGGACGGATAAGCGCCGTGCCGGAAATGACACCGCCCGGAATGTAGGACCAGTCGGCACGGTTGAGGCCGTAGCCCACCGTGGCCGATTGCGCGCCGACACCCGATGCGAAAGAGGCCTGATTGGAGCCCGGATGGCATCCGAGAATAAAGTTAAGGGCATTGAACACCGGTGCTTGCGAAAACAGTTCCGGGTAGGCTGTCGTCAGGAAATAGTGCCGGAAACCGAAGTGTTGTATATCCCAACCTGCTCCCCAGATGTTGGGACGATAAGGAACTCCGTAAGGCGTCTCCCGTACCAGTACGGCCAATTTTTGTTCGTATCCGGCCAAGGCTTTGCGAAATGCGGCAGAGAAGGTTTTGGCTCTTTTGTCTTTCATTTGCGCAAACTGTTTCTCCACACGTGCCGTGTACCAACCGGTGTGTTCTATCTGCTTGACGATGAATTCCCGGTTATCCAAGATGAAATCCATATAAGTTTGTTCGCCGGTGGTCAGATATAATTCCACGGCCGCCTGCACTTTGGAGGACAATACCCTGTCGTTTCCGCTTGCGGTGGAGGCGTATATGTTGCGTGCAATGCCAAGGCAATGCACGCTCAACGTATCGTTGAAGCCTTTCAATACGCGCGACACGGCAGCCAGCCGGGCGGCTGTCGACAGTTCCCGCCCCGGATTATCCTCCGTAAATATCCGGCGGTCGTCCTCGTTGCCTGTCTTCCCGTCCGTCATGGCGGCGGCGTCGCCCAAAAGCACATATTGGCGCAGGTCGTTGCAGATGATGCCTCTGTACAGGCGTCCCAGCGCCAGATAGCCGTTGACCACACTGAGTGCGCCGTTCTCCACTTGTTGCAGCAGGTCATTCTTTCCGTCGGGCTGGTGAATCTCCGTCACACGGTTTATCTGGTCGATGGAAGTCACGTCAATGTCCGGGCGGAAAGTTTCGTAGGTCAATGCGAGGATGTATGATTCTCCGGCTTGAGACTCGATGCGTAGGTCAAAGTCGCCGGCATCGTGCCAGCCGCCTATGTTCACTCCGGGAACCACTTGTCCCGGCGCGAATTCGGACAACCCCTCTTTCTGGTCGTATCCGTCGATATGGTTGTGGGACTGCGCCATTTGGGCGTCGTCCATGTGGCAGCAGTCGTGCCACACGCGGTATTTCTCGTTGACTCGCATGTGGCACATCTGTACGGGCAGGAAATATTCGAGGACGGGTTGCCACACGCCACGGGCATAAACGTCATTGTCGATGCGGAAGATGGGAGATACGGAAGTATCGTACTTTATCTTATAAAGCCCCGGCTCCTTCACGTCGGTGAAATCTACCTTAAGATAGTTATATCTCAAGAATTTACCCCATTCGGCAGGGTTTACCGTTTTGACGACGCTCTCGCCGTCTGCGTCAATGCGGATGATTTGTGCCGTTTGTCTTTTTTGGTCGCGGATATCCGTTTCGATGACGGCTTCCTTCTCTTGAGCGGGATGATAGCCTATCTGTGAGGTCTGTATAACCGGCCGATACATCCAGTCGTCCACCACGTTCGGGGTGATGATCCATCTGACGGCGCCTTTGGTGACGCCCGGCTTTATGTGGCTGCGCAGTACGAACCACCCGTTGTTGTGGTTCATTCGGCCGTCAAACAGTTGCAGGTCGCCGTTCAATGACTCGATGGTGACTTTGTTGTAGGAATCATCGGGGCGGACGGTGAATTTGCTTCCCGTGGCATAAGGCCGGGCGATGATGTCGTCCGCCACTATCGGGCTGTATCCTTTCCCTATCAGATTGTTTATGTCGGCCAGCGACTGTTTGCCGTCGTGGTAATTTCCCGTATGCAGATGGTTGGGGCGGGTTGTCATCAGGGGTGAGTTGGGCTGTTGCGGAAAGATGCCGCTTTGCTTGTCCATGAGCCACGGTTTGCCGAATAATGAACCCGGAAAGAACTCAAGGTTGAAGCCTGCTTTCCCGATAAACTCTTCGGGAATGGGACGATCCAAATCTACGGTTACTTCCAGATGCTTTCCTTTCGTTTCCACCTTTACGGTGTATTTCAGGTTGAGGGCGGGATAAATCATGGGGTTGAATCCCGTGAGGTGGCGTGAGGAATCGGGGTAGCATAAGGTAGTGATGATGCTGTTGCCGTCGAGCCGGCGGTCGAGCTGTTTCGGTACGGGCTGCCATTGTCCGGGAGTGGCTTCCAGCCGGATATCTCCGTTGGTGGCTATGCGGTGTCCGTGCATGATGATACATACACCGCCCTGATGCCCTTCGGGATAGATGTCATCGAAAGCCATCACGTCTACTCCCCGGTTTCTGAAATAGCCCGAGGATGTCAGTTCAAAATCTTGCGCATGCAGCTCGCTTTGACCGCAGAACAATGCAAAGACCGATGCGAATAGTAAATCTCTCTTTTTCACAGCATTTGTTTTTTAAAGTTATGTAATACTCCGCTAAAATACGAAATTAGACGGAAAGAGAGGATGGCGATTTGTAGCCGATAACGTCATGAAATGTATTTTTTCAAAGGCGCAGATTCAAAAGGAGCCGCAATAGGAATCAATTTAGCCTCTTGAAAGGAGATGGAGGGTAAGAGGGGCAAACAGCTTTTTCGTAAATTTGCGGTGTGCAGAATGCCCGTGCCCGGCTTCTTGGTGAGAGGGCCCAATCCCGGCAGGCAAGACGGCGTATCCTATCCTTCAAATCTGCCGGATGAGTCTTATGCGGATGTAGAGGGTTCGTATGCTTCTAATGAGATAGCCATCAACTGGAGTGCCGCTTTGGTGGCGCTGACTTCTTCGCTGGATGCCCTGATGGCAAAATGAGGCTGCCTGTCTTGTTGAAAGCTCCCTATGTTATCGGCAATCGGTATGCCCCTTATTTGTTGATATTTATTTAAATCTCCTTTCCTTTTTCCGTACCCCTCTCAGAACACGTTCTGGCAGGGGTATGCGTTCCTCACCGAGGAAGGCATCGTTCCTCACCGAGGAACACCCTCTTCCTCACCGAGGAACGAGCCTTTCCTCGGTGCCGGAAAAATCATGACTTTTCATTCAATACTTTTTTGTAATCATATTTCGGAAAGAAGAAGCGGAACCGGCCACAGCTTTGCCGAAAGAAGGTGAGTCTCTGAAAATCAACCACTTACGTCCATGATACCTATCTGACCGATAGATGGACGGCTCTAAAAAGCTGATTTTTTGAAAATATCTAATGGAAAGTTGTAGGATGTTGGACTTAGTTGTATATTTGCCGCATAATTAATCACAACTATTTCGTGCCACACAGACAAAGCAGGTTAACTTAATGAAATTGTTCCATTCTGTACTATTATTGACATTTGGAATCTGTAATTGCCTTTATGCCGGGCAAAAAGTCGAAGATGATTTTCTACTGCGACAAGTAGGAAAGGAATCATCCATAGAAGAAAATTACCCCCCCATACGATTATATCGCTGATAACCAGCGATTTACTACCCTGATTTTCTCCCCTTTCAATCTTGCGCTGAAATCGAACCTGCTTTACGACGCTCTGCTTGTGCCCAATCTGGGGGCGGAACTTTATGTGGGCAAGAACATCTCCATATCTTTTACGTGGATGCACGCATGGTGGAAGACCGACCGCCGGCATTACTACTGGCGCACCTACGGGGGCGAGTTGGAAGTACGCAAATGGTTTGGTACAAAAGCTGCGCAACGACTCACTGGGCATCATGCCGGCATCTATGCCGGAAGCCTCACTTACGATTTCGAGCTGGGGCGTCGCGGAAACCTGTCCGATCGCTGGACGCGCCACTACGGACTGTCCTACGGCTACTCGTGGCGCATTGCCCCTTACCTCAATCTGGATTGTTCCATCGGCATCGGCTATCTTACCGGCCGCTATAAAGAATACCTTCCCGTGGACGGATGCTACGTGTGGCAAGCCACCAAGAACCGCCATTGGGTGGGGCCTACCAAGGCAGAAGTTACAATTGTGTGGCTCATCATGCAGGATTTGCGTCATCGCAAGGCGAAAGGAGGTGCCCGATGAAAACAGCGACGTCGTATACCGCCTTGGCCTGCATCGTCACGCTGACACTCCTTTTCTTTGCCTCCTGCCGGCACAAAGAACTTTGCTACGGGCATCCCCATGGGCAGACCGTGCGCCTTGTCTTCGACTGGCGGTACATCAACGACGTGCCCGGCGCCATGCGCGTATTCTTCTATCCCGTGAACAACAGCCGCCGCACTGAACCCTATGTGTTCGATGTCTCTGCCCTGACCCGTGCCGAAGGTTCCGAAATCTTTCTCGAAGAAGGAACCTACCAAGTGGTGAGTTTCAACATAGATACCGAATACATTCTCTATAGAAAAGAAAATTCTCATTCGGAATTTGAAGCTTATACCCAAGGGCGCACGCTTACCCTCAACTCCTCGCAAGGGGGAAAGACGTCGACCAAAACGCTGTCGTTGGTGGGTACGCCCGACTGGATGTGCCGTGCATCGCTTGATGAGGTGCATATAGGCAGTGTACAGGGCGAAAGTCCGAAGCAGATAGTGCTCACTCCCCGTTCTGCCGTGTCGAAGTTCACCTGCGAGGTGCGCGGCATAAAGAATCCGGGTCGTGTGAAGGGTGTCATAGGCACGCTTTCCGGCGTGGCAGGCTCGCTTTTCATGGGCACGGGGACGTTTCCCGCCGCTCCCTCCACCGTCTACTTCGATGGCGAGATGGAAGGTGGAGTGGTCAGAGGGAATTTCCTCGTCTTCGGGCTTCATCCCCAAGCCGTAAAACCCGAAGATAAGGTGCTGACGCTCTACTTCCGCACCGATGCAGGCATAAGTGCCTTTTCATTCAACGTGGGCGATCGCATTGAGATAGAAGAAGACGACGGGCACTATGTCATCAAGGCGAACGTCGTCATCGAGGGCGATATAGAGTTGCCGTCGCCTATCGTGTCCGATGAAGACGGACTGGTGGTGGATGCCGAGGAATGGGATGCCGTGTACATTGATATTGATATTAATATATGATATTGTTTTTTTATAAAAATGTTTTACAAACTTAAAAGAAGGAAAGTATGAAAAAAATGTATTATTTTGCCGCTGCGGCGCTATTGCTGATGGCGAGCTGCTCCAAAGAGGAAATTCTGGAGCAAAGTAAAGAAGCGAAGATAGCGTTTAATGTGCTATCGGACAATGCTGTAACTCGTGCCACACCGATTACTTCGGCTAATTTGACTTCTGCGGATTTCAAGGTATGGGCTTTTACCGGTACTACAAAGTATATGAGGGGGGTTCAGATTAAGCATAACGGTACTAAGTGGGATTATGCAAGTTCGTCGGATGTTTATTATTGGCCTTCGTCGGCTCTGAATATTTATGCCGTCAGTCCGGCTGCGCATACCAATCTCACTCCGGGGTTTGGAACCAGTTCTGCTTTAAATTTTACTTATACGGCGTCGGAGACTAATACGGAGCAGGCAGACGTGATGTATGCCTCCAAACTGAATTTTTCTAAGCCTGGTGATGCTACGGTGCCTCTGAAGTTCAAGCATGCGTTGTCTCAAATTATTTTTAAAGGAAAAGCGGCTTCTGCCATGACTGTAAGAATAAAGAGCATTAAAGTGCATAATCTCAAGAAGAGCGGTACATTTACTTTTCCTGCAACCGAAACAGCCGATGGTTCCGCTCAGGGAAGTTGGGCACTTACCGGAACTGCTGATGCAGACTACGTTGTCGGCACGGTTAGTAATCCTCCTCTGAATGAGGCCACTATTAATGGCGCTACACTGACTGACCTTACCAAATCTGACGGGGTTTTACTGGTTTTACCTCAAACAGCAACGAAATGGACAACTACTGAGGGAGCTGCTGTTCCCATTACTACGGCAGATACAAACAACCAATGCTATCTTGAGATAGAATTGAAGCTAATTGTAAACGGTGTTTTCTTGATAGGCGAAACTGGTTATGGCAAGGTGTATGTCCCGTTTGGAGGTACGGCTTGGGAAGCGGGTAAGAAATATATCTATACGCTCAACTTCGGTGGCGGCTATAAAGCAGATGGTACCGTGATGTTGACACCGATGAAGTTCGAGCCTACGGTTGAAGAATGGGGTGATTCTCCGGCTGATATTGTATTGCCGCCAGCTCCTTGATATGAGGAACAGGTTGCCAATGGTTTGGCTATAATCAGACGTAAGTATCATTTTCATCCCTCTGCCTTAGTAAAGTCCTCTTTGCTAAGGCAGAGGGATTCTTTGTTCCCGTTATTGATTGTTTCTATAATGTCTTCTTATACCCGAACAAAGACATGCCGGGTTGTGTGCGAAAATCCTCGATAATGCTATTTATTGGTTCGGAATTTCCATTCTTTTCTTCTGCACCTGCCTATCTTTGTCAATGCGAAAAACCATAAAACAATCATACCATGAGAAAAATACTCCTCTTATCGTCCTTTCTGGCAATGTGTGCAACCGGAAGCCGAGCACAATGGAAACCGGCGGGCGATAAAATCAAAACCGAATGGGCATTGCAGATAAACCCTGCCAATGTATTGCCGGAATATCCGCGCCCCATTATGGAACGAAAAGACTGGAAAAACCTGAACGGGTTATGGAGCTATGCCATCATTGATAAGGGCGGACGTATGCCGGCGGCATTCGACGGAGAGATACTTGTGCCGTTTGCCGTAGAGTCGTCCTTATCCGGTGTGGGAAAAAGGATAGACGAAAACCGGGAGCTGGTTTACCAGCGGAGTTTTTCCATCCCTTCCGGCTGGAAAGGCAGGCGGGTGCTGCTGCATTTCGGAGCAGTAGACTGGAAAGCCGATGTATGGGTGAACGATATCAAGGTGGGCAACCATACGGGAGGGTTCACTCCTTTCTCTTTCGACATCACTGCCGCCTTGTCTGCCAAAGGCGATAACCGTCTGCTGGTGAAGGTGTGGGACCCGACCGATAACGGCCCCCAGCCGCGCGGTAAACAGGTGAACAATCCGCATGGCATCTGGTACACCCCCGTCAGTGGTATCTGGCAGACGGTATGGATGGAACCGGTTGCCGAAAAGCACATCGCGAACCTCCGCATTACACCCGATATAGACCGTGGTCTGTTGACGGTAAAGGCTGAATTAAGCATGAATACCTCCTCAGACATGGTGGAGGTGAGTGTTTATGACGGCAACCGACTGGTGGCTGCCGGCAAAAGCATCCATACCGAGGCGGTAGAAGTGGCTATGCCCGATGACGTCAAGCTGTGGAACCCCGACGCTCCGTTCCTCTACACGCTGAAGGTGACGCTGAAAAACGGCGACAAGGTGGTGGACGAGGTGAGCAGCTATGCCGCCATGCGCAAATACTCCACCCGCCGCGATGCCGACGGAATCGTGCGTCTGCAGCTGAACAACGAACCCTTGTTTCAGTTCGGCCCTTTGGATCAGGGATGGTGGCCCGACGGACTCTATACGGCTCCTACGGATGAAGCCCTGTTGTATGACATCCGTAAGACGAAAGATTTCGGTTTCAATATGATTCGCAAACACATCAAAGTGGAGCCGGCGCGTTGGTATACGCATTGCGACAGGCTTGGCATCATTGTGTGGCAGGATATGCCGAGCGGCGACCGTAATCCGGAGTGGCAGAACCGCAAGTATTTCGACGGAACGGAACTGAAACGCACCGCCCAATCCGAGGCTTGCTATCGCAAGGAATGGAAAGAAATAATGGATTATCTCTATTCCTATCCGTGCATAGGCACATGGGTGCCTTTCAACGAGGCTTGGGGACAGTTCAAAACAGCCGAAATAGCCCAATGGACCAAACAATATGACCCCACCCGTCTTGTCAATCCGGCGAGCGGAGGCAACTATTATGCCTGTGGCGATATGCTCGACCTCCACAATTATCCGCATCCCGAAATGTATCTGTATGACGCCGGCCGTGCCACGGTATTGGGCGAATACGGGGGCATCGGCCTCGTGCTGAAAGACCATCTTTGGGAACCGAACCGTAATTGGGGTTATATTCAGTTCAACTCTTCCAAAGAAGTGATGGACGAATACGTAAAGTATGCCGACATGCTGTACCAACTCATCGACAGGGGCTTTTCGGCGGCGGTGTATACACAGACCACCGATGTGGAAATAGAAGTGAATGGCCTGATGACCTACGACCGTAAAGTAATCAAGCTGGACGAGAAACGGTTGAAAGAGATAAACGCACGCATTTGCGGCACATTGAAAAAATAATCGGGCAATTATTTTCTGATGATGAGTGATAGGGGTAAATTACCGGTCACTCATCATTGTCATTTATATTAAAGCGCAGCGTTATGAAACGAATGATTATAAAAATTCTTCTGGGGTTTTGTTCACTGGTCGCACTGTCTGCTCACGCAGAAAAGGCCGTTCACTACTATTTCAGGACGATGGATATCCGGAACGGTCTTTCGCAGAACACGGTCTACCAAATTCTTCAGGATAAAAGGGGCTTTATGTGGTTCGGAACCAAGGACGGGCTGAACCGTTATGACGGCCTTTCTTTCCGGGTATACAAGAAAGAGAACTCCGGTTTGGGCAAGAATTTCATAACTGCGCTTTATGAAGACCGACAAGGCAATATCTGGATTGGAACCGACGGAGGAGTATTCATCTACGACCCTGTGCTCGACTCGTTTGCAGCCTTCAAAGAGATGAGCGACAAAAGAAGTGTTATCGACGATTTTGTCACCATGATTGGAAGTGATGAATACGACAATATCTGGATATCGGTAGAAAATCAAGGGCTTTTCTGCTACCGGCAGCACGAAAAGAAACTGCTGAACCATCTGTACGATTCGGGCTTGGCCAACGTCACACGTTTCTGGCTCAACGGAAACACCTGCTGGGTGGCGTTGTATGCAGACAACCTCTATTATACGAAAGACAACTTCAATACACCCATGCAACCGTTCAAGGATGCAGATGGAAACGAAATCTTCAAAAATGACATTATAAACTGGCAGGTCAACGGCCCGCACAACTGCATCTATGTCGCTTCGCTCAATGGACTGACCGAGGTAAACCTCACTACCGGCAAGACGCGCAGGCTGCTCAATACCTATGTGCGAGCCTTGCAGTTTCGGTCAGACAATGAGCTGTGGGTAGGCGCGGAAACCGGATTATACATATACAATCTGGCAAATAATAAGTTGACCCATCTGACTGTCCCCGACCAAGATGACTCGTATGCCCTATCGGACAATGCTATTTATTCGCTTTGTTGCGACAGAGAAAACGGCATGTGGATAGGCTCTTATTTTGGAGGTGTGAACTATTGCCCCTACCAGTGGACTTATTTCGAGAAGTTCTACCCGCGAGACGACCTCAGACATTTCGGACGCCGTGTGCGCGAAATATGCGAGGGCAACGACGGTAGTTTGTGGATAGGTACTGAAGACAAAGGCTTGTTTAATTTCAATCCGGAGACCGGAAAGATAGAACGCTTTGAGCATCCTGCCATCTATCAAAACATACATGGTCTTTGTCCGGATGGAGATGAGTTGTGGGTAGGCACTTTCTCTGGCGGTTTGAACCGGGTAAATCTGCATACCCGGCAAGTGAGGCATTATGCCAAAGGAGAGAGCGAGAACTCGATGCCTGCCAACGATGCCTTTACCATTTGTAAAACTACCACGGGCGATGTATGGATTGGCACCACATCCGGGCTGTTGAAATACAACCGTTCCACCGACGACTTTACGCGCATTCCCCAGCTAAGGAATATGTTCACCTACCATATTCTGGAAGACTTCAACGGCAATCTGTGGTTTGCCACTTTTTCCAACGGGGTGTTCTGTTACAATGTCAGCAGCCGGCAGTGGAAGAACTATCTGCCCGATGCGAAAAAACCATCTTCTCTGCCCTACAATAAAGTCATCAGCATTTATGAAGACAGCAAGAAGCGGCTATGGTTCATGACATTGGGCGAGGGCTTTTGCCGTTATAACCCGAAAACAGACGACTTTACACGTTATGACATGTCGAAAGGCTTTCCGAGCAATACCATTTACAAGATGATTGAAGACAAGCGTGGAAACCTATGGATAACCGGCAATAACGGGTTGGTCTGCTTTAACCCCGACACGGACAGCAAGCGCATTTATACCACGGCCAACGGGCTGTTGAGCAACCAGTTTAACTTCCAATCCGGATACTGTGATAAGAAAGGGCGCATTTATCTGGGAAGCATCAACGGATTCATCGTGTTCGACCCGGAAACCTTTGTCGAGAACACGTTTCTGCCCCCGGTGGTCATTACGGATTTCTTTCTGTTCAACAAGCGGCTGTCGGTAGGCAGTCCGGACTCTCCTTTGAAGAAAAGTATCACCTGTGCGGATGAGATGCAACTGGATGCCGACCAGAACTCCTTCTCCCTTCAAGTGGCTGCCCTGAGTTATCAGGCACCCGAAATGAATCGTTTGGAATATAAACTGGAAGGATTCGACCGTGAATGGTACACCGTAGGGCGTAACTCCGTCATCAACTACTCGAACCTCCCCTACGGGAGTTATACCCTGCGTATAAAAGGTTCCAACAGCGACGGCAAATGGAACGAGGCCGAGCGCAGGCTTGCCATTCATATCCGTCCTCCTTTCTATTTATCAGTCTGGGCATATGTCATCTATACCGTGTTGATTTTATCTTCCTTGATTGGTATCGTTTTTTATTTCAGAAGACGAACCATGCAGAAGCACCGTCGAGCCATGGATAAATTTGAAAGAGAGAAAGAGCGAGAACTCTATGCAGCCAAAATAGACTTCTTCACCAATGTGGCTCACGAAATACGTACACCGCTTACGCTGATAAAGAGCCCATTGGAAAACGTACTTGCCTCGCACGCCGTTTCGGAAGATATCAGAGATGATTTGGAAACGATGGAGCTAAACACCAACCGTTTGCTCGATTTAGTAAATCAGTTACTCGACTTCCGAAAAACGGAAACACAAGGCTTCCAATTGAATTTTGTAGAATGTGATGTATCGGAGCTTTTGCAAAAAACCTACAAACGCTTTATACCTTTGGCACGCGCAAAGAGACTGGAACTGAACATAGAGGTTCCCGAAAGCTTGTATGCCTCGGTAGACCGCGAGGGGCTTATCAAAATCATCAGTAATCTGCTTACCAATGCGATAAAGTATTCAGAAACCTATATACGTATCAGTTTGCGTGCGGAAGACGAAAGGCTGTTGCTTACGGTATGCAACGATGGCCCTATCGTTCCCGCCGAGATGCGTGAGGAAATCTTCAAACCGTTTATCCAATACAAGACAGGGGCGTTGCGTACCGTTGCCGGCACAGGCATAGGGCTGGCATTGGCCCGTTCATTGGCCGAACTTCATGAGGGCGGTTTGTGGATGGAGCAAACAACGGAAAACAACTCTTTCTTATTGTCACTTCCGCTTCGGCATCAACAAACGGTCGTCATGGAGCACAAAGAAGGAGTAAAAACCGAAGAGCTTCCGGAAGACAACGACACGAGATTCGTCGCCAAGCAACATCGCTATACGCTTTTGATTGTGGAAGACAGTCCGGAGATGCAGGCATTTGTCGCCAAGCAATTGTCGTCGGACTACCGCGTATTGACGGCCATGAATGGAGTGGAGGCCTTGAAAGTGCTGCAAGAGCACACCGTACATCTGGTTGTTACGGACATTATGATGCCCGAAATGGACGGGTTGGAGTTGTGCGACCGTTTGAAGTCCGAACTGGATTATAGCCATATCCCTATCATCCTCCTGACGGCCAAGACCACCCTGCAAGCCAAGATAGAGGGAATGAAACTCGGCGCGGATGTATATATAGAGAAGCCCTTCTCTGTGGAATACCTGAAAGTCTGCGTGGCCAATCTGCTGAATAATCGCGAAAAGCTGCGAGCTTCGTTTGTCAACTCTCCTTTTGTGCAGACCGGCAGTATGGCAATGACAAAGGCGGACGAGGCTTTCCTCAAGACATTGAAGGAAGTGGTTGTGGCCAATATGCAAAATCCGGATTTCTGTCTGGACGACATGGCCGGTCTGCTGAACATGAGCCGTTCGAGCCTGAACCGCAAGATAAAAGGCATCTTGGATATGACCCCGAACGACTATATACGCTTGGAACGGCTGAAGAAGGCCGCACAGCTCTTGAAAGAAGAAGAGTGCCGAATCAATGAAGTCTGCTATATGACCGGTTTCAATACACCTTCTTATTTTACCAAATGTTTTCAGAAACAATTCGGAATTTTGCCTAAAGATTTTGTGAAATGAACAGCGAGTTCGGTATAGGCAGTTGCTTTTGCTAAAGACGAGGGGCTGCATCCTGTGTGGGAAAGATATTTCTTGAATGCACCGGTTTACAACGAGATTAGGCAAAAGAGAAAAGAGCCTTTCAGACCAACCGCCCTCCTCCTGTTTTGACAGCTACAATCCTTTGCCGTGACAGACACTTGTGTTTAAGCCGACAGACACCAGTGTTTGAGCCGTCAGACACCTGTGTTTGAGCCGTCAGACACAAGCCTCTGACAAGACGGACACAAATACCTGATAACCAATGAGATTTAACTTGAAAACACAAGAATCTCCGGGTGAGGTTATCGACCCTGTTTCTTATCCCGAACTCAGGTAAATGATAAAATGAAATCACTAAAATAGAACAATCCGACCAAAAGCCTTCAGCGTACTTTCCCGAAGGCTTTTTGGTTTTATAATTGTATTGTTTGAAGCGATATTTGTATTCGGTTTATCCTGATGCGGATATATTTGCAATAATTAAGAAAGCGGACTTCTATTTCCGTATAGTTTGAAAATCTAATTCTATAAAAAATGAGCAAGAAAATCTTATTCTTATTCTTCGTTTTGTTTGCAGCTACCGCTTATTCACAAGATGTGACCATAACGGGAACGGTGACGGATGCAAATAAAGAACCCTTGACGGGTGTAAATGTAGTGGTGAAAGGAGCTACTACGGGTACTATTACCGACATCGACGGTAACTTCTCTGTAAGCGGAAAGAAAGGGAGTACGCTTATTTTCTCATACATCGGTATGATTAGTCAGGAAGTGGTTTATAAAGGAACTGCCCTGCATGTGGTGATGCAAGATGACGCAAAGGCTTTGGACGAAGTGGTTGTCATCGGTTATCAGACAGTTAAGAAGTCCGACCTGACCGGAGCCGTGTCTGTGGTAGATACCAAAGAGATGAAGAAAAGTGCTGCCGGAACGCTTGTCAGCCAGATGCAAGGTTTGGCCACCGGCGTCAACGTGCGTAGTAGCGGACGGGCAGGAGAGGATGCTTCCATTCAGATTCGCGGTGTAGGGTCTTTAAGCAATAACTCCCCGCTGTGGGTTGTCGACGGAATGATTACCGATCCGGGCGTTGATTTCAACCCGGCAGATGCAGAATCCATCCAAATTCTGAAAGATGCTTCCGCAGCGGCCATCTATGGTTCTCGTGCAGCCAACGGTGTAATCATCGTTACTACCAAGAAAGGTGCAAAAGGCCCCATGAAGGTGAATGTCAGTGTAAAGGAAACGTTGGAATGGAGTCCGAAGTACGACCTGATGAATGCGGCGGAATACATCAAATATAATGATATTGCCTACAATGAAGCCATTAAGGATGGCATTGCCACCGTAAACAGCACCCAGAAGCACTCGCCGTATGATACCAACTGGCAGGACGAAGTACTGAAGACGGCTTTGGTGCAGGACTACAACGTATCTCTCTCCGGTGGAGGCGATTCCGGCAACTATTTCCTCTCCGCCGGATATTACAAAAACAATGGTGTGTCTTATGGAAATACGTTCGACCGTTACAGCTTCCGCGTAAACACGCAAGGCAAAAAGGGTTGGTTCTCTTTTGGTGAAAACATGGCTTATTCACTGACAAACACAGACCCGAACCAGACAAATACATACAATGACTTTTTGCGTATGATGCCTACCATTCCTATCTATGATGAGAATAATCCGGGAGGGTATGGTTACGGCGACGCTTCCAAATACAATACGTTCGGCGTGAACCCGATTGCGCGTGAGGATTTGGAATACCGCCATTATCGTCAGAATCGCTTGAATGGTTCTGTATGGTTGGAGTTCAAACCTTTCGAATTCCTTTCTTATAAATTCAACGGCGGTGTCGACCTCTATTTCTATGAGAATTCATGGTTCCGCGGTGAGGGTAACTGGACTCAGAACCAAGAACATCGCGACCCGGAAAGTCAGAAAGCCCGTGATAATACTTACAACATGCTGATTGAGCACACGCTGAATTTCAACAAAGATTTTGGGAAACATCATGTGGACGCTGTGGTGGGTACAACCTATCAACACCATGAATGGGAAGGGCTTTGGGCTTCGCGTCTGAACTTCCCGATGCTTGGCAACAATGGTTATCTCACCGTATTGAATGCCGGACAAAGCAACCAACAGAATTCTAATGCCATCAGCAAGAATGCGATGATTTCTTATCTGGGACGTGCGAACTATATCTACGACGACAGATACTATTTGACTGCCACTTTCCGTCGCGACGGCACTTCCCGTTTGGCGAAGGAAAACCGTTGGGGCAACTTCCCCTCATTCTCCGGTGCGTGGAGAATCTCGAAAGAAGACTTCTTTGATGTATCATGGATTAATGACTTGAAGATTAGAGGAAACTGGGGACGGCTGGGTAATGCCTCCATCGGCGATTGGGACTATATCGGAACCATCAATCAAAGTATCGTGACCGTGTTTGGCGGAGCCATTGTTACCGGTTCCACTCAAGTGAAACTGGTGAATACCGGCCTTGTGTGGGAAACAAAAGAAACAGTGAATATTGGTTTTGATGCCAGCTTCCTGAACCAGCGGCTGACTGTCAGCGCGGAATATTATAACTCCAAGACCAGCGACGTATTGGCCGAGACTCCGATAGCCATTTCCACCGGTAATCAAGGAGGCTCACCGTGGAAGAATGCAGCCAGTTTGCGCAACAAAGGTTTTGAAATAACGTTGGGCTGGAAAGATCAGGTGTCGGACCTCAAATACAGTGCTTTGCTGAATGTAACAACGATGAGCAACGAGGTGTTGAGCCTCGGACGTGACGATACTGAAAGGGACTTTATCGACTCTGGTCAGGCAAGAACGAAACCGGGCAGGTCGTTGGCCGAGTTCTATCTGAGAAAAACGGACGGAATTTTCAAGACACAAGAAGAAATCGATCGTTATGTGACCTCCAAGGGAACTCCTATTATCATTGAGGGAAAACGTCCCAAGTTGGGCGATGTGAGATACCTCGACTTGAATGATGACGGTGAAATCACCGATGCCGACCGCGATTATTGCGGCAGCCCGTGGGCCAAGATGCAAATGTCGTTGGTGTTCAATGCCGAGTGGAAGAATTTTGACTTCAGCATGATGTGGAACGGACAGTTCGGTAATAAGATATATAATGTTCCCCGTTGGCAAGGACGTCTGTTTGCGGACAACTCCAATTACATCCGTTTCAAGAAAGGCGAAGAACCCTATCAGGTGAACCCGAACTCCGATACGCCACGTATCATATACGGTGACTTCCGCAATTCCCGTGATGCCGACCGCTTCTTGGAGAACGGTTCTTATTTCCGTATGAAGAACATTTCTGTGGGATATAACTTCAAGCAGAAATGGTTGACGAATCTGGGCGTTGAGAAACTTCGCCTGTTTGCCACCGGAAGCAATCTGATTACAATCACCGGTTATTCAGGATTGGATCCGGACTTTAAGGGAGTGAATCCTGTTTGGAACAGTGGAACGGATGGCTTTGCTTACCCCAACACTCGTTCGGTAATGTTTGGATTAGATTTGACCTTTTAACTTTTAAATCAATTAAGAAATTATGAAAAAGATATATTACGGATTGATGCTGGCCGGTGCAATGACGTTGTGCACCGGATGCAACTCTGATTTACTGGATATTGATAATCCGAACGAAGTCACTAACGTCACTTATTGGAACAAGCCGGAAGATGCTACTGCCGGTGTAAATGCTTGTTACAGCTTTCTTTATAAGGAAGGGACATGGATGCGTTGGCTCTCGTTCCGTTACGATTTGACTTCTGATGAAGGGTGGAGCTCTTCTCCGTGGATTGAGTTGGGCGACTGGACTCGCTTCCTCTATAACAACTATAACTTTTATGAAGGAAACACCGTTCATTGGGAACATTTCTATGTGGGCATTTTCCGTTGTAACCAAGTGTTGACCTATGTTCCTAAAATAGAGATGGACGAGACGACGAAAAACCGGGTATTGGCGCAAGCCTCGTTCCTGAGAGCTTTATGGTATTTCCAAGTCAATCTGTTGTGGGACAAAGGCACCATGCCTCTTGAGCCAAAGGATGCCACCTACATCCCGGAAGACGCTTCCGAACAGGAGATATGGGACCAGATAGAAAAAGATTTGACTTTTGCCATGCAATATTTGCCCGAATCTTGGGATGCGGCCAATCTGGGGCGTGCCACCAAGGGGGCTGCGAAAGCCCTGCTGGGCAAAGCCTATATGCAGCAACACAAATATGACAAGGCAAAAGAACAGTTGCAATGGCTGATTGACAAGGAAGGTTCTTTGTATGGTCTTATCGATAATCGCGAAGATAACTTTACCGATTTGGACGAGAACAACAAGGAAGGCATCTTTGAAATTCAGTTCGATGACAAGAACAAAGGTGGTACGGGCAATGACGCCAGCATGGCGTTCGGCTTTCAGCGTACCCAATTCTATGCTCCCGGCGGTATCGGTTGGGGCGACGGAAAGGCTCGTCGTTGGCTGGTCGATGAATTCTTGAAAGAGAAGCGGGCTGATGGGCAGAACGACTTACGCTTGTATAGCAGTATCCTTTATCGTGGTTTCTCGCAAGATTTTCCCAACCTTCCGAAGAACTATTATCGGTTTGAGAATGCCGATTGGAACGACGGATGGGGAACCGACCCGGAGGACTGCTACATTCGTAAATACAACACTTCATACTATCGCACTGCGGAAGACTATTTTGCACGCAACAACTATCGCATCATGCGCTACGCCGACATCCTGATGAACTATGCCGAATGCTTGGTAGAGACGGGAGGAAGTACGGCAGATGCCGCCGCTTACGTGGATAAGGTCAGAGAGCGTGCCGGGTTGGTTAAACTGCAAAACAGCCAATGGAAAGATTGCTTGAAATCAAAAGATGCCTTTATCAAACGTCTTCAGACGGAGCGTACGTTGGAACTCTGTTTCGAGGGATGGCGGTGGGCCGACTTGAAGCGTTGGGGATTGCTCGATTCTCAGGCAGGTATCGATGAGCTGAAAGCTCGTGACAAGGATTTCAACAACTTTATCATTGGCAAGCACAGACGTTTGCCCATTCCGAGAGACGAGGTGATGAACAGTACGATGGATAAGGTGGTACACCTGAAGCAGAATCCGGGTTATTGATAATTCAAGGAAGGCTGTGTCTGGAAGTTTCTGCTCATTCAGAGATTTCCGGCATAGCCTTTTCCCTTAATTTTTATGTGGCACATGCTTATTTGTAGAAAAACCATATTATTATTGGCTTTTGCCTGTTGCAGCACACTGTTTGCACAGAACGTCCTAAATCCGGTACTTCCCGGAGTGGCGGATGCCGGTGTGATGAAGTACAACGGCAAATATTATATCGGCGGCGTACATACGAATGGAGACTTTTATGTTTCGGATGATTTGGTTCATTGGGGGAGACCTGTCCATGTCCTTTCGATGGATAATGAATGGACAAAAGGTAGTAGAGCCGGGAATGACCAGATTCATGCCAATGACATCCGCTACCTGAACGGTGATTTTCATCTGTACTGGTCTGTCAATTATTGGGGAAAGGATAAGCATGCGGTTCACATAGCACATGCGCAAAGCAAAGAGGCATTGGGGCCTTATGTCGAGCCGGACAAGAAAGCTTGGATGGACAACCGTATCGACCCGATGGTTTTTAAGGATGACGACGGACAGTTATACATGTATATGGTACGCTTCACGGATGGTAATACGATATGGGGCCGCAAGATGAAGAATCCGGCAGAGTTTGACGGCGAGCCCGTGTGCCAGTTCGCTTCGTTGCCCGATACATGGGAAACGATGGATAACAGGGTGGCGGAAGGCCCTTGGGTAATGAAATACAGAGGGCGTTATTATATGATGTACAATGCCAACCACACCTCTACGGAATGGGGCAATTATCAGTTGGGAGTGGCCGAGGCCGACTCTCCTTTAGGTTTTCAAAATGGTAGTAAATATAGTCATCCGGTTGTGGGATGTAATCAGGCAGAACTCGAAGAGAAGTATGTAGACTTATTGCGGTATGGCGATGCGTATGAGCCGCTGTTTGCCTATACGGAAAGCATGCCGGAAGGAGACTGGACAAAGGAAACCTATGAGGCTTCGGGCTGGAAGAAAGGAGAAACAGGTTTTTCGTCCGACGAGGTGAAAGGTTCTACGGTTCGGCGTATGGGTACTTGGTGGAAATCTCCTGCTCTGTGGTTGCGTAAAGCCTTTTCTGCCGGTAAGCAGGTTGGCAATCTGGCTTTGCGGGTGGCTCACGACGGAGATACTAAGATTTATCTGAACGGTACACCGGTTTATGAGAAGCAGGGGCGTGATTATTGCATCGTCAATCTTGATGGGAAATTGCGTGCTGCCCTGAAAGAAGGAGCGAACCTTCTTGCCGTGGAGACAAGGAGAGGAAAAAGTTCGCAGTTCTTTGATGTCGCTTTGTTCGACATGAAGAACGATGTGTCCGATGATATACTGATGACACCCGGACAGCCCAATATTCTGAGAGGGCCGAATGGGTTTGAGTGGTGGTTGATTTATATGGCAAACAAAAACAACGAACATCGCGGGCAGTATATCGACCGCATACAGTTTTTTGATAAAACGATGTATGTGGACGGCATAACCGGGCCTCGTACAAAGGGCTATCATCCGA
This sequence comes from Bacteroides zoogleoformans, assembly GCF_002998435.1. Classification (NCBI taxonomy): domain Bacteria; kingdom Pseudomonadati; phylum Bacteroidota; class Bacteroidia; order Bacteroidales; family Bacteroidaceae; genus Bacteroides; species Bacteroides zoogleoformans. The sequence continues at coordinate 2,041,213 of NZ_CP027231.1, forward strand.
AGCCTGCTTTACCTACTTTTGCCCGAATAGGCGAAACGTCTTCGTTCGGTGTGTTGCAGGGGGTGCAAGCGTCTGTTGCCTATCTGTTCGAGACGGGGATTAAGACAAAAGCCGAAGCCGGTGTCGTTGCATGGTGGAAAGATGCCGACAATTGCGCTTATATTGGCTTGGATGCCGGCCATCGATGCTGGTATATGCGCACCCGTATCGACGGCGAGGAGAAAAAGGAGGTCTTTGCTCTGCCTGCTGATTTCCGCTGGGGTGTTTATCATCATTTGCGTATCGAGCGTAACGGAGGATGCATAAAAGTCTGGTTGGACGAGATTCCTGCTCCGGAAAAACATATGTTTACGGAAATTATTCCCGCCGCGGAGGAGGGGGTTCCCGGCGTGTTTGACGGAAAGAGAGACGCCTTGTTCGAGGGTGCTGTCTATACTATCGGTTTCGACGATATGGAATGGCAGCTTGCGGAGGAGGCGGAGATGTTGAAGGGGGATTTCCTGAACGATTATGAGTTCAGCTTTCAGCTGTCCGGCTTTTCTGAACAAGACGTGGCAGGCTGCTATCCGGTTTATGTAGACAAGGATAATTATGTGAAGGCCCGGTTCAACGGCACGACCCGTATGCTTGAGGTGATTGCCGTGAAAAAAGGAAAAACCACTTGGCGCGAAGACTTCTCGTTGGAATGCCTGCAAACGGTCTATCCGGATGTGAAATATACCGATTTCATCGAGAAATCTTACTGTTTTGCTACACCTGCATGGGTGGATGCCCTCTACTTGAATCGCCACGAAGCCGATGACAAGTCCCGGTTTGTGGAAGACATGTTCAGTAAGTTCACGGTGGATTATTTGAGTAACGGCGAGTGGCATCCGATAGATGTGCAGGGTGCGGAGGTCGCCCCACGGCATCCGGCTTATAACCGTTTGTCTTTTTCCCCGGTGAAAGCTGAAAGAATCCGGTTCATCAATAAGGATGCGGAAGATTTGAAACGCCATATCTATAAAATCGGTATACACGAGATACTGAAGGCATCCTACAATTTCCGTGCAGTGCGCCGGGGCGGGAAACTGTATCTCTTTGTCGACGGCAAGGAAATGGCTGCCATGGATATCCGGTATCCTGCATCCCGCATCGGATTCTGTGCGGAAAGCGGTGCTCCGACCTATAAGGGAGTATTGTATTACCACATCGGGCAGCCTTTTCGTCAGGTGCAACCTTAACCGGGCGTCGGGACGGCGTTTTGTCCGAAAAAATATACGCCGTGAGACGCTCTTGTAACAGGTTGATTATCAGTACACCTAAATAGAGCCTATCTAAGTATAGGACTTAGGGTGCCTAAGTATACGACTTAGGGTATCTAAGTATACTACTGATCCCCCCTCAGTATGCGAGGGAGAGAAAAAATGTTTTTTTAGTAAAGATTTATCTTAAAATAAGAATCAAAAGAAAATGCTCATGAAGAAGAATTTTATAAGTATGTATCTGTTTCTGCTGGCTGTACTGACTTCCTGCCAGTCGTGTTCTTCGGAATACAAGAACGTGGACGATATAGTTGTCAATGGAGTTGAAACACCGGTGCTTTTCGGCGACCCGTTTATCATGTTGCATGGTGACACTTATTATGCCTATGGCACGAATGCCGCAGATGGCATTGAAGTATATACCTCGGATGACTTGCAGACTTGGAAATACAAAGGTATGGCACTGAACAAGAAAGATGTATGGGCCGATCGTTGGTTCTGGGCTCCGGAGGTCTACGAGGTCGATGGGAAGTTCTACATGTACTATTCCGCCGACGAACACATCTGCGTGGCCACGGCCGATAAGCCTGAAGGGCCTTTTGTACAGAGCGAGAAGCAGCCTATGATTGCCGGCGAGAAATGCATCGACAACTCTCTGTTCGTCGACGATGACGGCACGCCTTACTTGTTTTTCGACCGTTTCAACGACGGGCTTAACATTTGGGTGGCCGAGCTTGAAAAAGACCTCGTTACGATTAAAACAGAGACCATGCACCCTTGCATTCATGTTTCGCAGGCATGGGAGGAGGTCTGGCCGCGTGTCAACGAAGGGCCGTTTGTAATGAAGCGCAACGGGCTCTATTATATGACCTATTCAGCCAACAGCTATGAGAGCCCTTTCTATGGCATAGGTTGCGCCACGGCCACCGACGTGATGGGGACATGGACTAAGTACGATGAAAATCCACTTTTGCAGAAACCCGGCGAGCTGGTAGGAGTGGGGCATAGCGCCATGTTTACGGACAAGGCCGGAAAGCTCCGCATCGTTTTCCATGCGCACAAGGATAAAAGCAACATCCATCCGCGTGCCATGTATATCAGCGATGTCTGTTTTGAGAAAGTGGATGGGGTGGAGCGTATGAGAATCAGTAAGGAATATATGACCCCCAAGGTCGTGAAATGAAATCGTATAAAAACAGGAAACATGCGTATGAAGATTTTCTTTGAATTATGGCTGCTATGCAGCCTGACGGCTTGTTCTTCGTCAACATCGGCTAAGGAAGAAACACCGGCCGAACAGCCGAAGAATGTGTACCGCAACCCGGTGATAGATTACAGCCTGCCCGACCCCTCGGTCATAAAGGCCGATGACGGCTATTTCTACCTCTATGCCACCGAAGATATCCGCAACCTGCCCATTCACCGTTCCAAGAATCTGGTCGACTGGGATTATGTGGGCACTGCCTTTACCAATCATACCCGCCCCACCTTCGAGGAGAAAGGCGGTTTGTGGGCGCCGGACATCAATAAGATAGGCAATAAATATGTGTTGTACTACTCCATGTCGGTATGGGGAGGCGAGTGGACGTGCGGCATAGGTTGCGCCACAGCCGATAAGCCCGAAGGCCCTTTCACGGATCATGGCAAGATGTTTCGTAGCAATGAAATCAATGTGCAAAACTCCATTGACCCTTTCTATATAGAAGAGGCCGGGAAAAAATATCTGTTTTGGGGTAGTTTCCGGGGAATTTATGCCATCGAACTTTCGGATGACGGACTTTTTCTGAAAGAGGGTGCTGTGCCGCGTCAAGTGGCGGGCACGGCCTACGAGGGTACTTATATCCATAAGAAAGACGGTTATTATTATCTCTTTGCCTCCATAGGCAGTTGCTGCGAGGGGTTGAAGAGTACTTATACCACGGTTGTAGGACGTTCCGAAAGCCTTTTCGGACCTTATGTGGACAAGAACGGCGGGCGCATGCTCGATAATAAGCACGAAATCCTGATGGGGAAGAATAATTCCTTTGTAGGGACGGGACACAATTCGGAGATTGTGACGGACGATGCCGGCAGCGATTGGATTTTCTACCATGCCGTGAGTACAAAGAAGCCCGAAGGACGTGTATTGATGATGGACCGGATAGACTGGAAAAGCGGTTGGCCGTCGGTGGAGGGAAGCAGCCCTTCGACAGAATCGGACAAGCCGGTATTTCTGCAACGCTGAATAGCAGAGCCGGCCGATAATATGAACATAACAAAAAAAGACATACTTATGAGATTAAAAAGATTAGTTGCAGGAATAGCGTTTTTGATGGGTATTGCGAGTATGGAGGCCATGAATATAGCCCCCGGAGACGTGTCGGCTTCCGTTTCCTTGAAGGTTCCGGGAAATGCGGCCAAGCAATATCCGCTGGCTCTTCAGCGGCAGCAAGGCGGTGTGTATAGCTGTCGGGCTTCGGAAGAGTTGCCGTTGACCATCATCCGGACAGTGGCGGATGCGGATGGCAGGCAGCGTGTCACGGTGGTTATCAAAGCCGTGGAGGATGTTTATTTCAATTATGGGGAACAGGTGAAGACGGGTTATAGGCATGCCGATAGCCGGTTCTATATGCCCGGCTTCTGGTATCGCCGCAATCTGCGTTCGCCTAAAGAAGCGCCTTCGTTCCATACTTCGGACAGCTGGCTGGTGCGTGAAGACCGTCTGAGCACCCCGCTGACGGCGGCTTTCAATCCCGTCATCGGGAAATCCATGTCGGTCATCCGTATCGATAAGTTCGACAAAGAAGCCTTGTCCACCCATAAAGAGGGCGAAGTGATATTGTCCGGAGAAACCTCCATCGGCTACACCGGATTCCTGAATGTGGATGGCATGACGGTGCTTGCTTATGGCTTTCCTTATAAGGAAGCGCCTAAGACCTATATCCGTAAATTGACGTTGGCTCCTGCCGTTGAGGCTTTCCAACTGCTTCGCAAAGGCGACAGTGTTTCGCTGACTTGGGAGCTTTCCGAACGCGATGCGGCCGATTTCTCGGAATGCGTGCAGCGCACGTGGGAGTACAGTTATGACACCAATCGCCCGCAACCGGTGAAAACCCCTTATACTGTAGACCGGATGAAGGAAGTGATGAGCAACTTCTTTGTGGAAAGTTATATAGGCAACACTCCCACCCACTATTATTCGGGCGTTGAACTGGAAACAGCCACCTGTGCCGGTACGGATGTGGCAGAAATAGGCTTTGTGGGTCGCACCTTGCTCAATGCCTTCAACGCCTTGGAATACGGCACGTTGAAGAATCGTCCTGGTTTGACGAAGGATGCCAACAGCATCTTCGACACATATCTTCAAAACGGGTTCTCGCCGGCAGGATTCTTTAACGAGGTGGTGCACTACAATCGTGGCTTCAAGGAAACCAACCACAGCATCCGCCGTCAATCCGAAGGCGTATATGCCATGCTGAACTATCTGGATTACGAAAAACGGCATAAACGCAGCCATCCCGAATGGGAAAAGCGCATCAAGGGGATGTTGGACAATTTCCTTAAGTTGCAGAACGATGACGGCAGTTTCCCGCGCAAGTTCAAGGACGACTTCTCCATTGTAGATGGCAGCGGCGGCAGTACTCCCTCGGCCACATTGCCCTTGGTGATGGCTTCCAAGTATTTCAAGGACAAACGCTATCTGGCCGCCGCCAAGCGCACGGTGCAGTACTTGGAGAAAGAACTTATATCCAAAGCCGATTATTTCTCCTCCACGTTGGATGCCAATTGCGAGGACAAGGAGGCTTCCTTGTATGCTGCCACGGCTGCTTATTATCTGGCTTTGGTCACGAAAGGCGAAGAACGTGCACACTATGCCGGTTTGGCCAAGAAAGCCGCTTATTTCGCCTTGTCCTGGTATTATACGTGGGATGTTCCTTTTGCCCAAGGTCAGATGCTGGGCGATATCGGTTTGAAAACCCGTGGATGGGGCAACGTCTCGGTTGAGAACAACCACATCGATGTATTTGTTTTTGAGTTTGCCGATGTGCTGAACTGGCTTTCCAACGAGTACAACGAACCTCGTTTCTCCGACTTCGCCGAGGTGATTTCAACCTCCATGCGCCAGTTGCTCCCCCATGAAGGGCACATGTGCGGCATTGCGAAAGTCGGCTATTATCCCGAAGTGGTGCAACACACCAACTGGGATTATGGCCGCAACGGAAAGGGATACTACAACAATATCTTCGCTCCGGGCTGGACGGTCGCTTCCCTGTGGGAGCTTTTCACCCCGGGACGTGCAGAGCGGTTCTTATTGGAGAGATAGTGCCGGACAGCGGTATGTCATGCATAGATGTTTAACCTTATCCGGCACTTGAAAAAGTGGGAATTCATTCAGTTCTTATATTCGCTCTCATCGTAGTTCCGTAGCTTGCCGTCATAGTACTGCTTGACGTCTTTCCAATGATAATAGGGATACACGTCCGTGTGCATAGGCATGTGCCTTTCTTTCTCGTTGAGGAGGACTTTGACCAAGACATCTTCACTGCCGGGTTTCCGGTAGAAGACGAACTGTACGTTGGAGGCCATGGGGAAGACTTCGAACGAACGCCACTGCTCTGCCAGACTGTCCATGTCGGTGTACGTTTTGCCGTAATGCTCCAGCTCAAGCAAGGCGACCAGAGGCAGCAGACAGGACTCGTGCCCGAAGCGCAGTGTGGCACCGTGTCGACCTGTTGCGAGGAAATCGTCGGCAGTTTGGAGAATGTTGCGCAGGAGTTCGGCTTCCCGATAGGGCATCCACCCTTTGGTTTGAGGAGCCGCACCGGCATACAGATACCACGATATGTTGTTCTTGCTCCACAGGTCGATGCACTCGCGGGTGGTGAAGAGCGAATACAGCTCCATGTCGGTGTCGTGGCTTTGCATGTTGCAAGCTATGTCGAAGAGGTTGTTCATCAACCGTGCCGGCTCTACATGCTGCTTCACAAAGAGCGAATCGCTGAACAATGCCGCCATCAGCCTCTGCGGGTGGACATATTTCACTGCAATATCACGATAAACAGCTTCGGCTTCGGGCAATCGTAACAATTTATTCAGTTTGGTATTATCCCTGTTCAGGTACGGCATGTCGTGCAGGCTGGCGTCACTCGATATGCGCAAGGCGGGGTTCAGCCCCTGCAACTCCATGCATTCGTTCATCATGGACAAAATACAGCGGATGACGATGGTGGAGCGTGTGTCTATCGTTGCGCTGTCGGCAAAGACTTCGGGGAAGTTGTGATACATTCTTCGGGCGATGTCTCTGTGTTGGCGGGCGCCTGCGGGGGTCAGTTCACCCAGACGCTTCTCGGCCATGACATTCATACTGTTCACGATGTCCAGCGTCCGCTTGCCGGCGGGGGTCAGGACGTTTGCCGAATCGGCCTTTCCCAGCACTTGCTGCGGGTAGGTATAGTCTTTGGGGTTGATTAGAAACCTCGAACCGTGTCGGTTGTACGTACTGATGTAGAAAGGCACGTATCCCAGCGGGGCAGACGACTGTTGCCACGTAGGTTCGGGGTACGCCTGATAATTGTTGGCTGTCAACGAATGGTTTTTGGTGATTACTTGCTCGATGCTTTGCGAATACGCCATGCCGACAGTTGACAGGCATAACCATAGAAGAAAGAATCTTTTCATGATAAATAAGAATTAGAGAAGGTGACAGATTATTCTCAATTTGAGTAAGGAATCTGTCACCTCATGTTGTTAATCGTTAGTTTGCATAACCGTCATTCTGTTTTAACTTCGGATTGTTCTCAAGTTCGCTTTGAGGGAAAGGCAGGTAGCGGTTGTGGTCGTTGAACACGCGGTCTTCGATGCGGCATTGCTTCTCGTTGGCCGATGTGCGCGGTTCTATGCGGGCGCGCATTTCTGGGTTGCTTTCTTTCTCGTTCACTGTGCCTATCATTCTATAAAGAGTTCCGTTCAGCACCGTATGAGCCACCATCTTGCCGTTATCATCTTTCCAGCGGACAATGTCGGCACGGCGCATGCCTTCGCCGGCCAGTTCGATGGTACGTTCGCGGCGTATCAGGGTACGGATGCTTTTTTGATCGGTATATTTCGAACGGTTCAACTTACTCATGCCACCGCGTGTACGCAGTTGGTCGATTATGTCGAGCGCTTCGTCAAGGTTCTCGTTCAACTCCACGTTTGCTTCGGCGATGGTGAGCAATACTTCGGCATAGCGGAATAGGATGGGGCATAATGCCTCATTGTCCAGCGACGGCGAGTATTGCGAGATGGGCACGGTATATTTGGCCCATATCATTCCCGTCTTCGAGGCATTGTTGGAAGCGTTGTAAAAGTCGGGATTCGATACTCCGCCGATTTTCTTATCCAATGTATTGAACACTCTGACTTTTCCGTTCTTTCCTAACCAGTCCATACCCGGATATATGATGGTTTTGGCAAGACGCGGATCGCGATTGGCAAACGGATGTTCGGGGTCGTATCCGGAACCCGGTTCATCGGGCATCAATCCGTTTTTCATTTCAAACATGTCCACAAGGTTGCTTGTGGGTACCATCGAAGCCCATCCTCCGTCGCCGTTGTTGAAAAGGCGGATGCAGTTCTCGAACGGAAATGTGGTGGGCACATGTTGCATGGCGTAGATTATTTCTTTCGAAGTTTGTCCTTGCAGGCTGAACATTTCGAGAAAATTGGAATCCAACTGATACATGCCCAATTGTCTGATGGCATCGGCAGCTTCGCGTGCTTTCTTATAATCTCCCCAATACAAGGCAGCCCTCATTTTCACGGCTAAAGCTGTGCCCCGGGCGATACGCCCTTTTTGTGCAGGTCTTATGTTCAGCATCGGGATGGCTTGGTCCAGTTCATTATAGACAAACTCTTTTATTTTGTCTTCGGAGGTCTTTTCCACTTGAGCTGCCACCGCCGTTTCGGGTAGGTCGGTAATCAACGGTACGCCACCATACCAGAAATTCATCTGGAAATAGCGATAAGCACGGATGGTGCGCACCTGAGCAAACAAATCATTCTTGACTTTTTCGTCGAAGTTCACTTTTTCTGCCTTTGCAAAGAATGTGTTGCAACGACGGATGAGAGAGTAGTTGTAATATGACATGGTGTGAGTTTGAGACATGGTGCCATTAGCCACGAACTTGTAGTTGCCCGATGATGAAGCCTTATAGGCTATGTCGGACATGCAGTCGGCAAAAAGAATGTCATCGGAGCCGACGGGGTTTGACCATTTCTCATAGCAGGCCGTAACGGCATTGTAGACGTCTTTCTCCGTCTGCCAGAAAGTGGAAGGTGATAAGGAATCGTGGGGAACCTTATCCAAGAAGCTGTCGCACGAAGAGGCGGATAACAGGGCGATGGATGCCCAGACTATCAATTTATACGATTTCATAGGTAGTTCAATTAAAAGGTTATGTTTATGCCGAATGAGTTTGTCATTACTTGTGGATAGTGTGAACCGCGGCCTGAAGGTGCTTCGGGATCTATGTTGACCGGAAGGTTATCGAACTTCAGCAGATTCTCTCCCGAATAGAATATACGGGCTTTGCTTATGCCCAGATGGGCCGTATATGCTTTGGGAAGCGTCCATCCCAATTGTATGTTCTTTATCCGCAGATAGTTGGTGGAGAACAACCAGAAAGTGGAGTAGTTGCCCGGACGGCTGGCCGAATTTTTATCGGAATACAACCGCGGAAATGAACCATTGGGGTTTTCGGGCGACCATGCATCAAACCAAGCCGTGGACGGATGCGACGTATCCCCTTCGAAGGTGCCGAAGACTTCTTCGGTGAAATAGCGCTGAACGCCTGACGCTCCTTGCATCAGAAGGGAAAGGTCCAAACTTTTCCATGCTGCCGATAAGTTCAGTCCGAAAGTGAACTTCGGTTTCTCGTTATTGCCGATGACACGGTCGGCAGAGGTTAACTTACCATCGCCCGACGTATCTTTGTAACGGATGTCTCCGGCCATGAACTTCGGCCCGAACGGATTGCCGTAAGTTTTGGTATATTCATCGGCTTCTTCCTGACTTTTGAATAAACCGTCGGCTTGGTAAGTGTAGAACGAGGCATAGGGTTTCCCTACTTGGTGTATCTTATTGCCGTCGTACATTTTATCTACCCCTCCCAAATCGAGTATTTTGTTATGGTTGGTGCTCCAGTTGCCGCTTACTCTGAATCTCCAGTCTTTCCATTCCTTATGATAGGTGGCACTGATTTCCAGACCTCGGTTGGACATGGCTCCAACGTTATCCTTATAGGCTTTCAAACCGAAAGTGCCCGGTACGGGAACGCTCATGATAATATCCGTGGTCTTACGGTTGTAGTAATCGATGCTCAGGTCGACGGCATTCAGCAAAGCCATGTCGATTCCCACTCCCCAAGTGGTGGATTTCTCCCATGAAATGGAGGCTATGCGATGTGACGTTTGTGCGATACCGGTTTCTACCGTATCGTCAAACGGATAATTGTGCCCGATGCTGTAAGTCACCATCCATGGGTAATAGTCGTCGCTATTGTCACTGTTCAGCGCACTTTGATTACCCAGCTGTCCCCAAGAGGCACGTATCTTCATCGAATCCATCCATTTCTTCGACCAATTCATGAACGTTTCTTCGGATATTCTCCACCCCACCGATACAGAAGGGAAATATCCCCACCGATGGTCTGGACTGAAACGGGAAGAAGCGTCGGCACGGAGGTTGGCTTCAAACAGATAACGTCCTTTGTAATCGTAGTTGATGCGTCCGAAGTACGACATCATGCTCAGTGATCGGGTATATCCTGAATTGGTTTGTGTGGATTCTGTTCCGGCATTTAGGTCTGTAAGTGTATTGTTGGGGAAGTTTTCGCGTTCTCCTCTCAACTCTTTGTAGTGGTAGTCTTCTATGCGATACCCGGCCAAAGCTTTCAGATGATGGTGTCTGCCTAAAGTCTTCTGATAATTCAGCAGCAAGTCAAGTGACTCGCGGTCCCAAAAGTATGCTCTCGAACTCAGTTTATTGGGGCCGTGATACTTGTTCTTGTTGTATTGGATGTCTTTACGGAAAGCATCGTATTCTTGATTGTTTCCCGTATATGCCCCCTTTGCGGAGAGTTGAAGGCCATCTGTTATGTGGTATTCCAGTTCGATGTTTCCCGCAAAGTTCTGGTTCTTCCGATTGATGGTTTGGTTCAGGTCGAGCCAGGCGATGGGATTTCCATCACCGATGGTTCCGTATGTGCCGTCTTCGTTCTTATAAGGAATCCATGGAGCTATGCGGTTGATTTGGCGTATGATTTGATCGGACCCCCCACCGATATACGAATTATCGGCATCCTTATAGTAATTGTTGATATATGACATGCCGGAGCGCAGTGTAAACCTTTTGGACAGGACAATATCTATATTGGAGCGCATATTGAATTGTCGGCGGTTGCAATTGCGCATGATGCCGTTTTGGTCGAGGAAACCGGCAGAAGTCATGTATTTTACATGTTCGTTACCGCCTGATACGCTTACGTTATGTTGGTTCATAAAGCCGCTGCCGTCAAATCCCAATTTATTCCAATCGGTATCGGGATAAGCAAAAGGATCGGAGCCGTCTTTGAATTTCTTAATCTCTTCTTCGGTGAACCGGGGAGCGGCTCCGCTGTTTTCCAAAGCCTTATTATAGTATTCGGCAGCATCGCCGGAGTGCATGCGCTCAACAAATCCTGTGGCTTTTTGCCACCCGATTTTACCAGAGTAGTTCACAGTTGCGCGTCCGGTCTTTCCGCGTTTGGTGGTAATAAGAATCACTCCATTGGCGGCTTTAGAGCCATAGATAGCGGCCGAAGCGGCATCTTTCAGTACGGAGATGGAGGCAATGTCATTGGGGTCGATTTGATTCATTGAGCCGGATTGGATACCGTCAATCAGAATATAGGGTGATGCGGAATTCCACGTGCCCAATCCTCTGATAAGGATAGAAGCGCCGTCTTGTCCCGGACGCCCTTCTCCTGAGGTAACCGTCATGCCCGGAACAAGCCCTTGGAGGCCGGATGAAACGGAAGTAACCGGCCTGTCAGCCAGTTCTTTGCTGTCAATGGATGCTACCGAGCCGGTAAGGTTGACTTTGACTTGCGAACCGTATCCTACTACCACTATTTCATCAAGCAATTCATTGTCTTCGTGCAAAACGATGGAGACGGGTTTGCCGCTCATGGCTTCAACCTCCTCTTTTTTATATCCTATATAGGAGACTTCCAACAACGATTTGGCCGATGATACTGTAAGGGTGAAATTTCCGTTTATATCGGTGGCCGTTCCGTTGGTCGTCCCTTTTTCAATCACTGTGGCTCCGATAACGGGCAATCCTTTGGTATCTTTTACGAACCCTTTTATAGTCAGGTTTTGTTGCTGTGCTTTGTTTACCGCATCTGTTGCCGGAGACAGAATGATATGTTTGCCTTTAAGTCTGTAATGAATGTTTGTATCTGCGAAAATCTTATCGAGTACTTTACTGACAGTTTGTTTATCCACATTCACTGATACTGTTTTATTGATATTGACTTGGTGGTTGTAGATAAATAAATATTCTGTCTGGAGTTCGATTTCATTCAGTACTTTTTCTAATAAGACGTTGTTCATATTCAACGAAACTTTGGCGTTTTGCGAATTTATATTTCCGGCATAAGAGCACAGTACGCAAAACATGATAAGTAGTGTGGAAATACGCATAACTCTAAAAGATTGTTTAAATCGGCATCCTTTCATCAATAGAAAGTGCTGAATCTGATATTTTTTCATAAATTAGCTTCGATTATGGTTAAACATTTAAGTTTTTAAGTGTTCTTTCTTAGTCGGGGCAAGTGTTGCAGCACTTGCCCTTTTTAATAATAGTTTATGGTTTATTCATAGGCATATCGTTTTTAAGAGTTCTACAATGATGTGTTTATTCAATGGTGATTGTTTGCTGTTCCATGTCGTAGTGGAAAGTAAAGTGAAGGTCGTTTTGCAGGATGCGCAGTGCATAGTCGATACCGTCTGTTTGACGGAACTTGCCGGTATAAGAGTACTTTAAAACCTTTTTATTCTTGACAAGTATTCTGGTGGCAAAGTATTTCTCAAAAGTTTGCATGATGTCGCTGAACGGTTGGTTCCTTATACTGATTATTCCTTCTTTCCAGAGATAAGCATTATAGTCGGTCACGGTGCTTACTTTCAGACATCCTTTTTCTAATGAGACCTTTTCGTGCGGTTTTAGTATAACAGAATCGGGTTCTTTTCCTTTGGAAGTTACTTTTACGCTACCTTCCATCAAGCAGGTTTCAAATTTCGTTGTATGTGGATAGGCTTCTACATTGAAATGAGTGCCCAACACTTCGATATCGCATTTGTCGGTTTCTACGATGAACGGATTTTTCGCCTGATGGGTCACTTCGAAATAGGCCTCTCCGTGCAGGGTTACACGTCTGAGACCGGAGGAAGCAAAAGATGTCGGGTATTTTAAGGTAGTGCAGGCATTGAGCCATACGGTTGTGCCGTCGGGCAGGGTTACCTGCGTGCGTTGTCCTGCCGGTGCATATACCGAGCATAAAGCCGGAATCATTTCATCGTGTGCGGTATATTGGTGATATATCTGTGTGACGAGAAACGTCAATATTACTGCTGCTGCTATTTTTATCAGATTACGGATTTGTATGCGCTTTGCTGGGGTTGCTTTTATATGCTTGGCATTCTCTTCTTCCTGTATGAAGTTGATCATATCGAAGAGTTTGCGTTGTGCATTGAATTCCCGTAGATTCTCTTCCGAACGCTCCACCCATTCTTTTATTTCCATTCTTTCGTCAAGACTTGCTTCGCCGCTAAAAAAACGAAAAAGAGCCTCTTTCTGTACATATTGTGTGCTGTCTGCATATTGTTTTTTCATTATAAGTAGATTTTGGGGGTTTATTATAATACAACTACCCCCATCGTCCCCCTAGTGAGAAAAAGGAAAAAAACAAGAAAAGGAAAGGAAAATAGTCTTTTAGCGATATTCGAAAAGCTTTCAATGCTTTACTTATATGGAACTCTACTCCTTTTACGGAAATGTTTGTAGCCGTGGCTATTTCGGAGTAGCTCTTTCCATCGAATCTGCTCATTATGAAAATTTGGCGGGTGCGTGCCGGAAGTGATTGTAGTGTCTCGTTAATTATTTGTCTTATTTCATTTGAGAAGAAATTTGTGGGGTCACAACTTTCCAATTGATTGATACGTGCATGCAGTTCCCACTTCTGATATTCTGTCAGACTGATAGAAGCGGTATCTACCACACGTTGGTGTTTCAAATGGTTGAGACATTTGTTCTTGATGGAAGTCAGTATGTAAGAAGCAGCCTCTTTTTCTGAGCAGAGCAGATTCTTTTCCCAGAAATCGGAAAAAGCGTCTGCCGTAAGGTCGGCTGCTACTGTGTAATCGTGTACATAAGTGAATGCAAACCGCAAAAAGGCCGTTTTGTATGTGCGGTAAACGGTGTTGAACAACGATTCATATTCTATGCTTCTATTCATTATGGTGATAAAAGAATTTCGGTTGGGTAATCATTGGCAAAGATATCTGTTAACCTGAATTCTAAGACCTCAGGTTATTAATATTTACCTGTGATGCAAGTGCGAGCATATCATTTCGGTGCTCTCATCTCCAGCGCCTTGTTCTCCGCCGCCTCCATCTGTTCCCGTTCGCCCGGCCCTTTGTCGTTGATACCGCAAAGGTGGAGGATGCCGTGGATGACGACGCGGTGCAATTCTCTTTCATAATCATTGCCGGCAAACTGTTCCGCATTGGTGCGCACGGTGTCGAGGCTGATGAAGAGGTCGCCGTTGAGGCGGTTTCCCTCGCAGTAGTCGAAGGTGATGATGTCCGTGTAATAGTCGTGTTGCAGATAGTGGCGGTTCACTTCAAGGATTTTCTCGTCCGAACAGAAGATATAGGTGATTTCACCGATTCTTTTGCCGTATGAGGCAGCCACGGACTTGATCCATTCCGTTGTCTCGTGTTTCTTGAGGGCGGGCATTTCGATGCCTTCAGCGTGGTAGCTAATCATGTCTGTATATCGTTTTTTTAATATTTTGTATCCTTTCCGGTTTCTAATAATCCCTCATCGCCCACATACAGCCTGACATCTGACATCTCTTACGTCTCTTATGTCTTGTTTCTCTAACGTCTAACATCTTACGCCTCTTCCCTCTACCATCTGTCAAACCTCCCCGAAGAAGAAAATATAACTGATGATGATGGCGGCGATGATGCCGGAGAAGTCGGCAATCAGACCGCAGGTCACGGCATTGCGTGTTTTGGTGATGCCCACGCTGCCGAAATATACGGCAAGGATGTAGAACGTGGTGTCCGAAGCCCCACGGGCCACGCAACTCATGCGGCCCACGAACGAGTCGGCTCCATACTGCTTCATGGTGTCAATCATCAACCCGTTAGCTCCGCTGCCGCTCAGTGACTTCATCAGGGCGGTGGGCAAAGCTCCTACGAAACTCGTGTCCACTCCGAGCAGCCCTACGGCACGGCCGATACCGTCTATCAATAAATCCATTGCTCCGGAAGTGCGAAAAACGGCGATTCCAACGAGGAAAGCCACTAAATAAGGTATGATGCGCACGGCGGTGGTGAAACCCTCTTTCGCTCCTTCGATGAAGGCGTCGTACACATTGATTTTCTTCCACAGTCCCCAAAGGATGAACAGCAGGATGATGGAGAACAGCAGGATGTTGGCTATCAGGGTGGAGTATGTGCCCATTTCGGTACGCTCGATGCGTGTAAACAGATAAATCAGTGCGGCGAAAAAGAGGCTGATGCAACCTATCAGGATGAGTATGGGCTTGTTCAGCAGGTTGATGCGCTGGGCTATGCTGACGGCGATTACACCGACAAGGGTAGAGACGGCGGTCGTTATCAGTGTGGGGATGAAGATATCCGTGGGCTGTGCCGCACCCATCTGCGCGCGATACATCATGATGCTGACAGGGATAAGTATCAGCCCCGAAGTGTTGAGCACGAGGAACATTACCATCGGGTTGGTGGCGGTGTCTTTCTTGGGGTTGAGCTCCTGAAGCTCTTTCATGGCTTTCAGCCCCATGGGCGTGGCGGCATTATCCAATCCCAGCATATTGGCGGAGAGGTTCATGAAAATGGAACCCATGGCGGGATGTCCTTTCGGTATTTCGGGGAATAGGCGGCAGAACACCGGGCTCAGCCAGCGCGAAAGCGCATTGATCATGCCGCTGTTTTCGCCTATCTTCATCACGCCCAGCCAGAGGGCGAGTATTCCCGTCAATCCCAAAGATATCTCGAACGCTGTTTTGGAAGAGGAGAACGTGGAGTTGACAAGTTCCGTGAATATCTCCGTGTCGCCCGTGAAGATGAGCCGGCAAAGGGCCACGATGAATGCGATGACGAAAAATGCTACCCAGATATAATTTAAAACCATGTATCGTTACGTTGTTTTGTATATGGATTAATAGTTGTTCTCGTTGGCGAGGTTCCATGCGTTGAGAAACGCCGCTTTGGTTATTTCGACCACTTTTTCCCAGTTCAGGCGGTCGGCATGGTCCGAAGGGCGGTGGTAGTCGGGATGTCCGTCCGTGTGATACCAGATGACGGGGATGCCTTGCAGGGCAAAGGAGGCGTTGTCGCTTCCGCCTACGGGATTGTCCCAGGCACGGTAGTCGGGTTGCAGCTTCAGTCCGTGGCGTGCAACGTCCTGCTTCAGCCAGTCGCCGAAAGCGGGATGGCCGGCGGTATAGAAGTAGACTACGTGTTGCGGTTGTTCGGGCTTGTTGTTTCGGCCTATCATGTCGAAGTTGAGGTAGCCTTTCACTTGGCTGATGAAGGGGGATGTCTGTACGAAATACCGGGAGCCGAGCAGTCCTTTCTCTTCGCCGTCCCAGAAAGCGAAGACAACCGTTCGCAACGGTCGGTGCCCCGAAGCCCGGAATGCGCGTGCTATCTGCAATACGGCCGAAACGCCCGAAGCATTGTCGTCGGCGCCGTTGTATATGGCATCATCGGCAAGGGTGCAGTCCATGCCCAGATGGTCGAAGTGCGCACCTACCACTACATACTCATCGCTACGCCGCCCCGGAATGACTCCTAACACGTTGCTCATGTGCAACGAACGGTACACGCCTTGTTTCAAACGGGCGACGGAGTCGGGGTGTACTTCCCATCTGTCCCGTTGCCAGCGTTCTTTGCCGCATGCCTCGAAAGGTTGGTAATACGTGCTATCTAACGGCTCAATACCGGCTTCTTTCAGGCAGGAGGCCAAGTAGCGTGCCGCTATGCGTGCACCGTGCGTGCCGGCTTCGCGTCCTTGCAGCTCGTCGTCGGCCAGAAAGCGTACAATGGCTTCGGCCGAAGCGCGGTTGATGCTTTGCAGTCCTTTTTCTTGCGGTGATTGCGCATGCAAGGACAACGCGAAGGAAAGGCAACAGATTATTCCTAAAAAGACTTTATACATCGTTGTACGGTTTTATGGATGGTACACATAATCAGTTGCAAAATTACGGATAACTTTCGATAGTTCTATATAAATATAGTATTTTTGTCTGCTGACGAATGTATTCGGAATAAGTGTAAATGAAATAGCGAATGATGAAAAAGAAGAGTGACACACCGGAAGGCGTTGATTTGAAGCGTCTCCTTTCGGCGGAGGAAGTAGCCGAAAGAGTAGCCTGCATACAGCAAGAGTTGGAAGCATATATCGACCCTGTAAAGAAAGAGGTTCTGCCCCGTTTCTTCAAGACCGGGAAGGGGCAGTATGGCGAAGGCGACAAGTTTCTGGGTGTGATTGTGCCTAATACGCGTTTGGTGGCCAAGATGCACAAGGACGAGCCTTTCGGGGTGATGGCGGCATTGCTGCAAAGCCCATGGCACGAATGCAGGCTCTGTGCTTTGCTGATGTTGCTGGAACGCTTTAAAAAGAGCGATGAAAAGGGAAGAAAATCAATCTACGAGTTCTACCTTTCGCAAACCTCTCGCATCAATAACTGGGATTTGGTGGACTTGTCCGCTCCCGGCATCGTGGGCGAGTACTTGAAAGACAAATCGCGCGATGAATTGTATCGCTTGGCGGACAGCCCGTTGCTTTGGGAGCGGCGCATAGCGGTGGTGGCTACCTATACGCTTATCAAAAACCACGATTTCATCGATATTCTGGCTCTTTCCGAGCGCCTGCTCCACCATAAGCACGACCTGATGCAGAAAGCCGTGGGCTGGATGCTTCGCGAAATGGGCAAGCGCGACAAGGACTTGTTGGTGCAATTTCTGGAGAAGCATTGCAAGACGATGCCCCGCACCATGCTGCGCTATGCCATCGAGAAGTTTCCGGAAGAGGAGCGGAGGGAATTCATGAAGCGTTGATTTATGTGGCTTTCGTTGTTAGGAATTCGGTAAGATATCTTATATTTGCGCCCATAAAAACAACCTGTTTTATGATGAAGGCAATTCGCTATGCGCTGTGCCTGTTCGCAGTGCTTTTGCTGTCGGTTTCGAGTGGGCGGGCAGCAGCCGATGAGGAAGATTTCAATACATTCCTCAGGAATTTCACATCCGGTGCTTCCTTCCAGTATTCCCGCATCAAGTTTCCGCTGAAGTCGCCCATTGTCTTGCTGAAGGACGACGGAGAGACGGAACAGACTTTTCCCTTCACCCGCGAGAAGTGGGCCTTGCTGGACGAGGAGACCTTGAAAGAGGGAAAGATTACGGAAGAGGAGGGTGGCGTCTATACCTCTCACTTCACGTTAGACGAACCGGACCATAAGGAATTCGAAGCCGGATATGACGAGTCCGAAGTATCGCTGCGTGTCGTATTTGAACGGATAGGCGGCAAATGGTATGTCACCGACTGCTACACCGACTGGTATAACCCCGATCTCCCTATCGGCGAACTCAAAGAGACCATCCGTATGGTGCAGGAAGAGAACAAAGCATTTGAAGAACTGCATCCTTAAAGATATGATCCACAAACATAAATCTCTATCGTAAAAGACACAAGTCTCTGTCTCATCAGGCACAAGCTTCTGTCAATACGGGAGAATCACCACTACCTTTTCGTTTCCCTCCCTCCTGAAAAAGAGAATGCGGCATGGAGCATGCCGAAAGCTCCATTCCCTTCTGTCGGAGGGAATAAAGCGGAAAAAAGAGAATCAAGCAGAAAAGCATGAATCTTTCCGCAGTGAGTTTTGTACGAATTCGCACTATTTGCGTACGATTGACCAACGTTTTTCCATCATCTCCCTCTTACTTTTGCAATACCGTTCGGCAGAAAGAGCCGGTGGGACAAAGTATAAACAACCTTTATTCATTCAATTACAAAATCAATACTTATGAAACAAAAAGTAAGCTTCTTTAAAGCATTAAGTATGATGTTGCTCTCCGCGCTCTTCGCCTTGCCCGTCGTGGCGCAGAACCTGACGGTGACGGGCACGGTGACCGACAACCAGGGCCCGGTGATAGGCGCCTCCATCCAAGTGGACGGCACCGGCAACGGCAGCATCACAGACATCGACGGAAACTACACCCTGCACAATGTGCCGGCAAACGCCACCCTTGTATTCTCTTACATCGGCTATCAGACACGGAAGATCGCCGTGGGCGGAAAATCGAACATAGACGTCAAACTCGTGGAAGACAGCCAGCTGCTGCAAGAAGTGGTGGTGGTGGGCTACGGCGTGCAGCGCAAGAGCGACCTGACCGGCTCGGTTGCCTCGGTGAAAGCCACCGACGCCTTGAAAAGCACGCCTACCGGCAATGTCTCCGACGCTTTGCAGGGGCGAATGGCCGGCGTATCGGTACTCTCCGGCTCGGGCGACCCCGGGAAGGAGAACACCATCCGTGTGCGAGGCATCAACTCCATCACCGCCGAAACCGGTCCGCTGGTAGTAGTCGACGGATTTATCGGCGGCTCGCTTCAGTCTCTCAACCCGGCTGACGTCCAGTCCATCGAAGTGCTCAAGGACGCTTCGGCAACGGCGGTTTACGGCTCGCGCGGCGCCAATGGCGTCATCCTCGTCACCACCAAGAACCCGGCCAAAGACAAGCTGACCGTCTCGTTCAACGCCTTCGCCAACTTCAAGACGGTGGCCAAGTACGTCGACACGCTCTCTCCCTACGAGTACGCGCAACTGGTCAACGACTATGGCAAAGAATACTTCGGCTACGGCGACAACCACTATTACAGCGCCCAGCAGCTGGAAGATTTCCGTACCGGGAAAGCGGGCTTCGACTATGCGAAAGAGATATTCAGGAAACCTGCCCTGACGCAGAACTACGAATTGTCCGTGGCCGGCGGCGGAGAGAAGACCACCTTCCTGGCGTCCGTGCGCTTCCAGAACGACGAAGGCATCATCAAGGCTTCGGAAAGCAGCGTCTATAACTGGCGACTGAAGGTAGATACAAACATCCGCAAGTGGCTGAAGGGCGGCCTGAACTTCTACGGCCATTACAGAGAAAGCGCCAATCCGCGCGTCTCCGAATACGACGGCCTGATACAGCAAGCCACGCTCTTCCCCAACACCATCAGCCCGAAGAACGAGCGCGGAGAGTACAACAACGCCTTCTTCGACGGCTCGCCCAACTACAACCCGATGGGGCACATCTGGGAGGCGAACAACTCCCATCAGACGCTGGTCAACAACCTGCAGGGCTATGTGGACTTCAAACTGGCGGACGGACTGAACTTCCGCTCGCAACTGGGAGTGACCTTCGAGAACCGGATGAACTCTTCGGCTGCCGGCGAAAACAGCTATGAGAAGTTCAAGAACAATCGCACCACGGCCGGCACACAAAGCTTTTGGAACCTGTCTTGGCTCAACACCAACCTGCTGAGCTATGTGAAGGAGTTCAACAAGAATCACCGTGTCAATGCCACCGCCGTGTTCGAGCAGTCGTACAACAACAACTACAGCCACCACACCGTAGCCAATGCCTTAGACCGGCCCGAACTGGGCTGGGACGCCTTGGGATGGTCTGCCGGCAATCTGGCTAACATCGACTCGGAGCGAATCATCACCACGCTGATGTCCGGCATGTTCCGCTTGAACTATGTGTTCATGAACCGGTATATGCTCACCGCTTCCATCCGTGCCGACGGCTCTTCGCGTCTGGCGGACAAGTGGAGCTACTTCCCGTCGGCCGCATTGGCTTGGGACCTCAAGCAGGAGGCGTTCCTGAAAGACAACACCTTCATCGACCAGCTGAAACTCCGCATCGGCTACGGCTCGGTAGGAAACCAGTCGGTGGAGGCTTACCGCATCTATTCCAAGATTGTCAACGTGCGCAATGCCGACGGAAGCACCTCGTACAAGATAGACCGCCCTGCCGCTCCCTACCTGAAGTGGGAACGTAACGACCAGACGAACATCGGCGTGGACTTCGGCTTCTTCAACGGACGCCTGCGCATCAGTGCCGATTGGTATAACAAGCTGTCGAAGGACATCTTGCTGGAATTGGCCCAGCCCACACACTTGGGACACGGCTCCGCGTTGAGGAACTCGGGCAAGATAAAGAATACCGGTGTGGAACTGACCATCGGCGCAGACCCCGTTGCCGGAAAGGCTTTCAGCTGGCATTCGGACCTCACGCTGTCTCACAACAAAGGCACTTTCGAGAACATCCCCACCCAGAACCGCCGCCAGCAACAAGCCGGAAACTATCAGAACCAGATCTTCCAGATGATAGAGGGAGAGAAGCTGGGCACCTTCTACGGCTATACATCCGCCGGCATCTGGCAGAAGGACGAGGTAGACGCCCCGTTCGTGGATGGCAACGGAGTGAAGAACGGCAAAACCAACGGCCAGACTTACAAGGTGGTTGCGGGCAACATCAAACTGGCCGACCTGAACAAGGACGGCGTCATCAACGAGGCAGACCAGGGCGTGATAGGATGCGGGCAGCCCACTTTCAACTGGGGATGGAGCAACACCTTCAACTACCGCAACTTCGACTTCTCTTTCTTCGTGGTAGGATTTCACGGTTTCGACATCTACAACGCCACCGAACACATGGCTATCAGCGGCATCAGGGCGCAGAGCAAAGCCCCGGTGGTTCCGCTGCGCAAGTGGCAGAACCGCTGGACGCCCACGAACACCGATACCGACGTTCCGGGCTTCGTCAAGGGCGGCAATACGTACGTCAACAGATACATGAGCCGCTACGTGGAAGACGGCAGCTTCATCAAGATGAAGAGCATCACGCTGGGCTATACCTTGCCCGAGAAATGCTGCAAGTCGGTAGGCATCCACAACCTGCGCGTTTACGCCTCTGTGCAGAATCCGT
This sequence comes from Bacteroides zoogleoformans, assembly GCF_002998435.1. Taxonomy (NCBI): domain Bacteria; kingdom Pseudomonadati; phylum Bacteroidota; class Bacteroidia; order Bacteroidales; family Bacteroidaceae; genus Bacteroides; species Bacteroides zoogleoformans. The sequence continues at coordinate 2,062,749 of NZ_CP027231.1, forward strand.
TCCACATCACCCGATACTCCGGACTGGACCCGGAAGCTACGCTGGGCAATCCGCTGATACAGGGCGTGGATTGGGGGAACTATCCCAACAGCCGGAACTACCTGGTCGGCCTGAATTTTGCTTTCTAACTATTAACCTATTTAGACGAATAACATGAAAAAGATACTCTATACCTTCACTCTTGCCGGCTGCGTTGCCTTGGCCTCCTCTTGCGTGGACTTGACTCAAGAGCCCCGCTCTTTCTCCACGGTGGACGGCTACTTCAAACTGTTGGACCAGCCCTCTTTGGAGAAGTTCACCACTGCGCTCTACAACGACCTCTGGGGCGGTAACTACGGCTTCAACTGCCGCATGCAGTCCATCAACGTATGTGCCGACGACGTGACCTACCGGGCGGCGAAACCCGACAACCGCCTGGGGAACTTCGGCAACCTTTCTCCGGACGTCATGCAGAACGACGCGGACGTAAGCACGATGTGGGACTTGCTGTTCAAAGCCATAGACGACGCCAATGCCGTCATCAACAAAACGGTCTTTCCCGACGACGAGAAGCAGGCACGGAAATTCCGCGAGATAGTAGGCGAGGCCTATTTCGTGCGCGGTTTCTCTTTCCTGTATCTGACGCGCCTCTTCGGCGATGTGCCTTTGGTCTTGAACGAAGAGCAATCCTCCGGCCGCATGCCGCGGACAAGCGTGGCCGAGGTTTACGACAAAGCCATTCTTCCCAGTCTGCAAAGGGCCGTGGAATGGCTGCCCGCCTCCGCACGCAAGGGCAACTCCGCTACACCGAGCCAATGGGCCGCCAAGCTCTGCCTGGCCGACGCGTATATGAGTCTGGCCGGATGGCCCCTGAAGCGGACGGAAAGCTACGCGAAGGCTGCCGAGCTGACGAAAGACATCATCGACAATTCCGGACTGAAGCTGACGGAGAAATACGCCGACATCTGGAAAGAGGAGAATAAGAACAGCACGGACGAGGTGATGTTCGCCCTTCTGCACAGCGTGGCCAACAAGAGCGCGAGCCAATACGGAAAGTCCTACTATCCCTCCGACTTCAGCCCCAATGCGGGATGGGCCGACTATTACGGCAACGAGGCTTTCTACCTCAACTATCCCGACGACGAGCGCAAGGCATGGAACTACATGGTTCAATGGAAAACGAAAAAAGGCCTCGTGCAGTATAAAGCCTCGGCCGATAAACTGCCTGCCATCTCCAAATACTACGATTACAACGACGGCGCTCCGGGCAAGAGCCAGCTCTCCAACGGCATGACCTGTATTTACCGCTATGCGGAGGCGCTGCTGACGTATGCCGAGGCCTCTGTCAGAGCCACCGGACAGGTAAACGCCCAAGCCTTGGCCGCCATTCAGGCCGTGCAGAAGCGGGCCGGATACGCCGACGGGCAGCTGACGGACACCACAGACCCCACAGCCTTCCTGAAAGCCGTGTCCGACGAGCGGGGATGGGAGTTCTTCGCCGAGATGAAACGCTGGTTCGAACTGGTTCGTCTGGAGAAAGTGAGCGAGGTGAAACCCGCGCAATGGGAGAACTCCTTGTTCAAGGCGCAGAAGCATTACTACCTGCCCATCCCCTACCAGCAGATTCAGCTGACGGGCTGGAGCAACAACGCAGGCTATTGACGCAACCGTCAACACCACGCGACGCTTCCGATATTCAACAGGCGATGGACGCGCCCCGTGCGCCCCGTCGCCGCAAAAACGTCTCTCTTTCTTTTGCAGCACCGCTTCATCCGGCCGGATGGGGGGTGCTGTCTTGCATTCGCCACGTTAAGAATAAAGTATAATTCCTCTTACATACTTGTATATTTCTTGCCGTTTACTTTGTATATACAAGGTTCTTATGTCGTATATATGAGAGTGACAACGTCGCATATGCGAGACTACTAACGTCGCATATGCGAGACCACCAACGTCACATATGCGAGACCACCAACGTCACATATGCGAGGCTGCCAACGTCACATATACGAGACCACCAACGTCACATATGCGAAGTCACTAACGTCGCATATGCGAGACTACCGGTGTCGTATATGCGGGGTATTATGGATTAAAGTTTTTGGAAATGCCTTTTGAAGGCATATCAAGGCAGTTCACCGCATTATTTTTCCTTTTCCAGTTCCACCTCGAAACTGGCCGCGTGGCGGCACGTGAAGCGGAGCACCGTCTGCTTCTTGTCCGCTGAGAGCAGGCGGCAATCAGGCGTTTCGGCCACTTTCCACCGCCCTTTCAAGGTGAGGGTGACGGGCATCTCGCCGCTTGCGTGGTCTTTCCACGGGCGGGAATAGATGCTGCGCTCGATGCGTCGGCCGTGCTCGTCGAAAGCCTCGTCCGAAGGGCCTCGGTACAAGGCCAGGTCCGGCTGGCAGACGGTGAGCAGGAGTTTTCCTTCTTCTTCGCGCGTCATCACCAGGCAGCAGGTGTCGGCTTGCAGCAAGGGCCCTTCGGCGGGAAGCAGGCGCGGAGTCTCGAAGAGGACGTACGAAGTCAGCCCCCCGCGGAGGGAGCGGACGATGTGCGCATCGCGGTCTTGGCGCAGAATGCGATAGGAGGGCTTGCGTGCGAAGGCCTTCAGCGAGGCGGCGTCCGTACGCGGCAGTACGGCATATTCATAGCGTGCGCCCTGCGGCGCTTTGCCGTGCTGCAGCACCAGCGACACCCAGTCGCCCCGGGTGGGCTTGTCGCTGCGTTCGCCCACGGTGACTTGCGGGAAGTTGCGTTCGAACCGGGCTTGTTTCATGGAAGATTTTCCAAGGCAATAGCCCGTGCCGTTGGGGTCGATGTAGGTTTGTCCGTCGCTCTTAAAACGGTTCCAGTAGTGGCGTGTTTCGGGGGTGAGGGCGGCCAGCTGGAACACGGTGGTTTCGGTGGGAAATTCGGTGTTGCGGTTCTCGATGTCCGTGCCCAGGCAGACGATGACGTCGTCGAAGAAGTGGAACGACTTGCGCGCGCGGTGCGAGCCGTTGTATTTGTCGTGCTCGTGCAGCTTCATGCCGAAGTTTCCGTTGGTATGTGCCTGAGACAATCCGCCGGCAAAGGCCTCGTCGGAGTAGAGCATCTCCTCCATGCCGGAGAAGGTGTCTACGTTGAGCACACGGGCACGCAGCCGGTCGAAAGGCAGGTGGATGGCCGTAGCGCCGGGAATGCGGTTCCAGTCGAAGCCCCCTTCCTGCCAGCCACTGGTGGCGAGGGTGACCGGTTGATGGGGGTTGCCCGTCAGCAGCTGCATACTGCCGTGAGCCAGGTAGCGCCCGTAGAAGTTGGCCGGCAGGTAATGCTCCGCCGCCCAGAGGTAACGCGAATGTCCGCGCACCACCACGGCCCAGTTGTCTCGCCGCTGTACGGACACGCAGCCGTAGCCCAGCGCCCTGTTTCCTTGCGGGTGGGGTTCGGGGCGGAAGCCTTCGGCCTCGAGGCGTTGCTTCATCTCCCGCTCTTGGCGGGCGGAGGCCTTCGGCAGGTAGTCGGGTGCCTCTTCGTCGGGGACGGAATCATGATCCACCAGGCGGAGGTAGGCGGCCGCCATCTCGGGGTCGCGGGCCTGCCGTCCGTCCGGTGTTCCCGCCAGGGCCATCGTGGCGTATTGCAGGGGAATCAGTTCGCCCTTGCCGTTGGGGTGGCGGCCCGACAGGGAGAGCGGCCACTGCTTGAGGTTGCAGTAGAAGCGCATGGTCAGCAAGACGTTCTTCACCGTGCGGTGAGCCGTTTCGGAGAGCTTGAACTCGGTTCCGCTCAACAGGTATATCATGTTCACGGCCCCTTCCAGTCCGCCCACGGCATAGGCCGGATAGAGGTTGCAGTGATGAAAGCAGGCGCCGTCTGCCTTGAACGAGCCCGCCAGCCCGTCGGCAGGTCGGCAGCCATGGTCCAGCCAGCGCGAGAAGGAGCGCAGGTATTGCAGCTTTTCGGGCGAGTCCTCGCGGATGAGGATGCCGGCCATGCGTCCCTGCAGCTTGGTGTTGAAGGTGTCTATGTCGATGCCGTCCGTCAGGGGCTTGGGATATACCTCGTTGGTGATGGCGTACCAGTTGAGGGTTCGTTGGGCTTCCTCCAGCTTGCCCGCGTCGCGCAGCGCCTCTTTCATCAGGAAGTAAGAGACGAAGAGGCCGCGCATGCTGTATCCGTAGTGGTGAATGTTTCCCCAGCAACTGCCATAGGCTATGCCTTGGTCGGTGGCGTTGTCATACATGGCGAGGAATTTCCGCTTCAGCTCTTCCTTCAGGCCGGGGTCTTCGGCATCGAGGTAGGCTGTGGAGAGGCGCTTCATCAGGTTGAAGTAGTCGCTCAGCTCCACTCCCTGCCGCACGAACATGTCTTTGTCCCAATCGGGCAGCAGACGCTCGTAGGCTTCCGATTGGCGGACGAACCAGATGGGGCGTCCCGTCACTTGGCCGTCTTTATAGGCTATTTGATAGAAATCGTACTTCCGGCGGAGGGTGTTTATCTCCTTTTCCGACAGGGCGGAGGGGGTGTAGAGCATCTCACGGAAGCGTCTTTCCATCTTCCGGATGTCCTGCCGTTGCGCGTCGGTGACGGGCGTCAAGGGGATGTCCGGTTTCCACAGCGAGTGCTCGTAGACCACCAGCCAATGGTTGGTAGTGCCCTTGTTGACGAAAGGCACCTGTACGTCGGGCGTCTGTTGGCGGGCGTCCACCTTTGCGGCGGTCAGCAGGTGGTCGAAGAAGAGTTTGCCCGGTACGTCCGGTGCCACGACGCGCACCTCGTTCATTCCCTCCTCGGGCGTGCCCTGCATGTCGCGCTCGTAGCACACCCACGCCCCTCGCCATCCGGTGAAGTTGATGCCGAAGGGGAAAGAGGCGCATACCCTGCCGTCTTTGAGGAACTCGAACCGGATGGTTTTGTCCTGCGCCTGCTCGTTGTACACCCAGACGATGAAGGCGGAGAGGTACGTGTCTCGTCCGGTAGGGTCTTTCCGCTCGAACTTCAGGTCTTTCTTCACGGAGAGCACGCCGTGGGGTTGGTAGGTCCAGCACAGGCTGCGCCGACCGTCGCGCCGGTGGTCTTCACTGAGCGAGAGTTGCGAGGGAGCCGTGGTGGTAACGAAAGCCGGCACTTGCCCTTCTTCGAAAGAGAGCAGCCGTTCGTGCTTCACGGTTTGTGCCTGTCCGCCCACGGAGCAGAGCGTGCAAAGGAGCGCGGCGGCCCCCGTCTTCCATCGGTTGAATGATTTCATGTCGGAATTACTTTATTGGTGTTTTACAAAGAAATCTCTGTTTTCTGAGATAGAGTGATGCGAATTGTACATAATTATCAATATTTGTTCTGTTCCGGCTTGGTGTTTACACTCAATTTCTTTGATGGAGATGAGAGGAGCAGGTTTTTCTCTTCCGTGTTGCTGACGTATTGTGCAGCTTCTTTGCCGGATTTCACCTTCTCCAGCAGGGCGGAGAGGACCTTTACCTTTTCCGGATAGGCTTCCGCTACATTCTCTTTCTCTGACGGATCGGTTGAAAGTCGGTACAGCTGAGGGATAGGGGCATTGCCCATTTCCATTTTCGTCCAGTATTCCAATGTCGGTTTGTCGCTGGGCTCTATGTACTTCCAGTCTCCCTGAACTATGGAGAGGGTGTTGTTCAGGTTTTGCTGCACGATGTAGGGGCATCCGGTAGTGTCCGTACCCAGAAATGTGTCCAACTGGTCGCGGCTGTCGGGAGCGATGTCCGGCGGTAACGGATGGTTCAACAGTGCGGCAAAGGAGGCATACACGTCTATCATAGAGAAGAGAGCCTGTTGTTTTCCCGGTTTGATGCCTTGAGGCCAGCGCACGATGAAGGGGATGCGTGTACCGGCGTCGAAGGCGCTGTACTTTCCGCCCCGGTAGTGCTTCATCGGAGTGTGTCCGTTCAGCAGCTCGAAGGCTTGGTCTTGATAGCCGTCGTCAATCACGGGGCCGTTGTCGCTGCAAAGCACGAAGATGGTGTTGTCGGAAATGTTCAGGCTGTCCAGTGTGCGCATGATTTCTCCCACTGTCCAGTCCAGTTGCAAGATGACATCTCCGCGAGGGCCCAGACCGCTCTTCCCGGCAAAACGAGGATGGGGCACGCGGGGCACGTGTACGTCCTGCGTGCCCATGTAGAGGAAGAAAGGCTCATTCTTATGGATGTTGATGAAGTCTTTGGCTTTGGCGGTAATCACGTCGGCAATGTCCTCGTCTGTCCAAAGGGCCGATTCGCCTCCTGCCATCCAGCCGATGCGCGGAATGCCGTTGATGATGGTGTTGTTGTGGCCTTGACTGGGTTTCATCTTTATCAGTTCGGGGTTCTCTAATCCGGTGGGGCGGTTGCCCACTTTGTGCTCGTAGTTCACGGTGATAGGGTCGTCGGGGTCGAGCCCCACAACGTGTCCGTTCTCCACAAACACGCAAGGCACGCGGTCTACTGTGGCGGGGATGATGTATTCGTAATCGAAGCCGATGTCGTGCGTGTTCGGTTTGATGAGGCCGTTAAAGTCGGTTCCGCCTTTCGGTCCCAGCCCCAAATGCCATTTACCCACGGCGGCGGTGACATAGCCTTCTTCCTTGAAGAGGTCGGCCATAGTGACGCAGGCGGTGTCGATGATGAGTTCCGAGTTGCCCGGAGCAATGCCCGTGTTCTGCTGTCTCCACGGATACATGCCCGTCAGCAGTCCGAAGCGTGAGGGTGTACTGGTGGAAGAGGTGGCATATGCGTTGGTAAACTGCATGCCTTGTCCGGCCAGACGGTCGATGTTGGGCGTGCTGATTTTGGTAGCGCCATAGCAACTCAGGTCGCCAATGCCCAGGTCATCGGCAATCAGATAGACTATGTTCGGTTTTTGCCGGGCGTGGTCGGTAGCTTCGCCTTTGGTGCGACTTCCGCATCCCGTTGCCAAAACGGCACCGGGTATTAGAGACCATAGGGGAGAAATTTGTTTCATCATATTCTTAGACTTTAGACTCTGAATTTTGAAGACAAAGGTAAAGGGTTTTGTCGATTCCAGATGTGCAAGGAAGTACGTGCAAAAGGCAAAAAAGTACATCACTCCCCTTTGCGGTAAACCAACGGACTCACTTGATACACCTCTTTGAAACATTTGGAGAAGTAGCGTGGAGAGCTGAATCCTATCTTATCCGAAATCTCGGTGACGTTGAGTTCCGGATTGTTACGTAGCATCAGTGCGCCCTTCTTCAGGCGGATGGTGAGGATGAAGTCGTTCGGTGTTTGGCCGGTGATGGCTTTCAGTTTGGTGAAAAGGTTGGTGCGAGCCATCATCATCTCGCGGGCAAAGACGTTGACGTTGAAACTCGTGTCATCCAGATGCTGCTCGATGATGGCGGTGGCACGATCCAGAATCTCCTTGTCGATGGGGTTGGTGGCAAGCATTCGGGCTGTGGCCTGGGGTTGCTTGCTGAACTTCTCTTGCAGGAGGATGCGAGAGTTCACAAGGTTGTTGCAGCGCGAAATGAGCAAGCCGGTGTTGAAAGGCTTGGTTATGTAGTCGTCCGCACCGATGCGCAACCCCTCGATGTTCTGTTCTATGGCGGTACGTGCCGTGAGCAGTACCACGGGGATATGGCAAGTGTTGAAGTCGCTCTTTATCCGCTTGCACAGTTCCGTGCCCGACATGCGGGGCATCACCACGTCGCTCACCACGATGTGGGGCATGTGGTTTTGTACCAGCTCCAGCCCCTCCTCACCGTCGGCGGCCGTCAGCACTTCATAGAAAGGCTTGAAGAGGGCGGCCAGCATCTGGCGGATGGATTCGTTATCTTCCACTATCAGTATTGTGGCATCGGGCAGACGCTTGTTGGGAACGTTTTCCTCTATTTCGGCTTTAAGGAAGGCGTCGTTCTCCGGTAGAGATGTTTCTATCTGTTGCACGCTGTCGGGGTTATTGCTGATTTGCTCTTCGTCGAATTGTGCATTGCCCCGTTGCAGGCTCACGATGAAGCTGGCTCCCTTGCCCGGTTCGCTTTCTACGCGGATGCTTCCGTGATGCAGCTCCACGATGCCCTTGGTCAGTGCCAGTCCGATGCCCGTACCTGTTTTGTCGGCATCGGTGCTGTCCGTGGGGTCTATCTGGTAGAAGCGGTCGAAGATTTTATCGACTTTGTCGGTGTCGATACCGCTTCCGGTATCCGTCACGCGAATAACGATTAGATTCTCTTCGCTCCTGATGCTGAGGGTGATACAGCCTTCGGCTTTGGTGTGCTTGAAGGCGTTGGACAGCAGGTTGTTTATCACTTTCTGCATCTGTTTCTGGTCATACCACACTTCCATCTCGTCCGTCTCTTTCTCAAACAGGAAGTCGATTTGCTTGGTCGAGGCATATTCAAGGAAGAGGAGGTAGTTCTCGTAGAGGAAGTCTACGATGTTGTGCGGGCTTACCTTTATCTTCATGTGTCCCTGCTCCTGCTTGCGGAAGTCCAGCAGTTCGGTGATAAGCTCGCGCAGTTGTATGCTGTTTTTGTATATGCTCAACACCTTATTATATATGCCGGGGGTGAAGTTCTGCAATTGCATCAGCGTCTCCACCTGCGCCACGATGAGAGTCAGTGGAGTGCGGAACTCGTGCGAAATGTTGGTGAAAAAGCGTAGCTTCGACTGGTTCAGCGTCTCCACATCGCGTATGTGCTTCTGTTCGTACTTCAGCGATTCGCGCAGCTTGATTCTCGTCTTGTACGTGCGTACCAAATACCAGAGCAGGCCTCCCGTCACCAATAAGTAGAGTAGGTAGGCAAGAGGCGTCTTGTAGTAGGGCGGCAGCACGCGGATGGTCAGGCTCACCTGCGGGCATAGGCTTTCGTCCTTGCCGCTGGGCTTGATGAGCAGTGTATAGGTGCCGGCATTCAGATTGGTGTAGGTAATGTTATTCAGGCCGCGCGTGCTGTTCCAGTCATTGGAGAATCCCTCTAATTTGTAGATGATGTCGTCCTTGTTGGCCGCCACGTAGTTGGAGGTGGCAAATTCGATACTGAACATCGACTGGTCGGCGTTCAGCGTAATCTCCCGCGTGCAGCTGAGCGCTTTTTCCAGGATGCCGGTTTCATCTCCTACTTGTATCTCGTCACCGTTCACAATGAGGCGTGAGAGTATGATGTTGTAGGGTTTCGGCGTGAAGTTCAGTTCAGTTTCGTGAAAAGAAATCATGCCTTGCGTTCCTCCAAGGAATATCTCGCCGTCACGAGTCACACAGAGGGCATTTTCATTGACGGACGTCAATGGAAATCCGTTTTCTGCGCTGTAGTTCCTGAACCGCCTGCTGTTCTGGTCGAAGATGGAGAAGCCCTCGTTGGTGATGATCAGCAATTGTCCGCTGGTGGGCGACTGGCACACTTCGTAGATACAGTCGCTGGCGAGGCCGTTTTGCTCTTGGTCGAAGTTTTCGAAGTCGTTGCTCGAGGGATGATATAGATCCAGTCCACTGCCCGAAGTGGCAAACCAAAGGTTTCCCTTACTATCTTGCATGATGTTGTTCACATTGTTGTTGCTGATGCTGTGCGGATGAGCAGAGTCGTGCCGGTAGTTCGTCAGCTGTCCGCTGTCGAAACGGTAGCTGAACACGCCCTCCCCGGTGGCGGCTATCCAAAGGGTTCCTTTGTCATCGAAAGTGATGTCGGCCACCATCTTGATACTGCGCCCCTCCTTACTGTCTTTGAAGAGTTGGCGGCACTTCCCGTCGGCCGGATTGAAAAGACAGATGCCGTTTTGTGTGGCCACAATCAGCGAGTCCCGATAGGGCGCAATATCGCGTATAATGTCCGAGGGAAGCGACTCCGTATTGCCGGGATTTGTCCGATAGTGAGTGAAACGTCCTGAACGAATATCCAGCTTATTCAGTCCGCCCAGATGGGTTCCTATCCAGATAATCTCTTTGGAGGGGTCGTAATAAAGTGCTTTGACGTTGTTCTGCGATATGCTGTTCGGACCACCGGGACGGAACCATTTAAACTCGTGCGTAAATCGGTCGTAGTGATTCAGCCCGCCACCTTCGGTGCCTATCCAAAGATTGCCGTACTTATCTTCCACAGTGCGCCCTACTACAGGGTTACTCAATCCTTTCTTTTCGATGGGTGAGTAGGTGTAGCGATTGTATATGTCATACTCCGGATTGAAGTAGTTGACGCCTCCGAAGTAAGTGCCCAGCCATAGTGTGCCCTGATTGTCTTTTACGATGCACCAGATGGAGGAATGTGTCAATCCTTCGCTTCGTTCGTCGCCGGCAGTGTGGTTTTGGAAAGTTCCCGTGCTTTTGTCGTACCGGTTCAGTCCGTTGAAGGTTCCTATCCAGATGTTGCCTTGATTGTCCTCGCAACATGCCCTGACGAAGTTGGACGAGAGACTGTGCGGATTCTTGCTGTCGTAAGCGAAGGTTTCGATTGTGCCGTCTGTCTTCACATGGTGAAGTCCTTCTTCCCAGCTTCCTATCCACAATTCGTTCCGGCTGTCGCAGTAGATGCTGGTGATATTCCCTGCCGGAATGGGGTGGGCCAGTGTCTTGTCGGTCAGGTTCAAGCGGTATACACCATCGTTGGTAGTGCCTATCCACAAGTGGTTCCGGTCTATGTGCATGCAAAAGATATCAATGCCTCCGGCGGGTACCTGATAGTAGAGATCGAAATTCCCTGTCTGTTCGTTATAACGGTATAT